>CAVUXA010000001.1:0-48605 GCA_963745375.1 uncultured Solirubrobacteraceae bacterium
CTTCAGAGCTGCTTGCGTACTACTGCGACCAACGCTATTCGCTCGCTTTCACCGCTTCCGCGTTGCCAGCCAGCAGCGTGCCCGCGAGGATCGCCGTGTTGTGGCCGGCGGTCGAAGGAAGGCTGAGTTTGGCGTCGAGGATCGGGTCGATCAGGAAGGAGAAGATGCCTCCGCACCCTTCCGCCCCTGGCGCTGCGTAGGAGTTGTTGACGATTTCGTTGCCTGTGTTCGTAACGATCGTCCCAGCTTCGTTGAATGTGGTGGTCCCGGGTTTGCCCGTGATCGGTACGTTCGGTTTCGGGGGGCTCGTGGTGCCCGAGGTGAATCCGATCACGATCGGGGCGGAGTTGGAGCCGATGTAGCAGCTGCTGCCCAGCAGCGGGTTTTCGAGGTGGATCTTCAGCGGCAGCGTCAGCGCGTTGCCCGACTGAGAGACAAGGGCAATCACGTTGACTTTGATCGAGCTTGCAGGCGCGGCGAGTTCGGTCGTCGCGTTGACGCCGGTCAGGCCGTTTTCGAATATCGCTTCGCAAGCCAACCGCTCGAGGAAGTTGCTGATTTCATTGCACTTCACGAGCCCAGCAAGCCCACCGGGGACTTTTTGAGGCACTTTCGTCAACGTGTTCCCGTTTTCCGCCCCGAAGAATTCTTCTTCACCGGTGAGGAACTTGTTCACCCCTCCCTGCAGCGTGATGGTTTTGACGATCGGCACTTTTTCTGAGCCGATTGTGAACGACCCTTTTTCGCTCTTGGCGACGATACAGGTCGTCACTGCCGGATTACTGAGCGGACATTCGTTGAATGCCGCGTATTCCCCTTTGGGGTGATGTTCGACCGCATAAGCGGATGAGGTCAGCGCCAACATCGCGACTGCCGCGACGGCGACACAGAGGCTCAGGCGTACGGACGAGATACTTCGTCACGAATCCCACCTTCTTTCTGGTTTTGCCAGCAGAGAACTGCGGGACTAACCTAGAAGGCCTGGTAGCCAGCTGCAAGCAGTGTTTCTAGCCCAGAATGATTCCAAGATATGGGCTCATAAGCGGCCCGTGATCAATAGCCAAGCCGTTACCCACAGAGGACCCGGCCTCATGCCAGGTCCCCTGCTGCGTTCGTATCGGCCTGCGCCGAGCGCAGCGTGAGCCCAGACGGCCCACGCTCAACGCTCGATCTAGCTGCTGGCTACATCATCCCGCTCATGTCGGGCATGCCGCCACCGCCGCCGCCCATGCCTTCCTTCTCGGGCACCTCGGCGACGATCGCCTCGGTGGTGAGAATGTTCTTGGCGATCGACGCCGCGTTCTGCAGCGCAGAGCGCGTGACCATGGCCGGGTCGATGATGCCCGCGGCGACGAGATCGACGATCTCGTTGGTGGCTGCGTTGAGGCCCTGGCCTTTCTTGGCCTTGCGCACGTCGTTGACCACGACCGAGCCCTCCAGGCCCGCGTTCTCGGCCAGCTGGCGCAGCGGCTCCTCCAGCGCGCGCAGCACGATCCGCGCACCCGTGCGCTCATCGTCCGATCCGTCCGCTGAGGCACCGTTGGTGCCGATGGTCACCGCTGAGGAGGCCTGCAGCAGCGCGACGCCGCCACCCGGCACGATGCCCTCCTCCAGCGCCGCCCGCGTTGCCTGCAACGCGTCCTCGACGCGGTGCTTCTTCTCCTTCATCTCCGTCTCGGTCGCCGCGCCCACCTTGACCACGGCCACGCCGCCGGAGAGCTTTGCCAGGCGCTCCTGCAGCTTCTCGCGGTCGAAGTCCGAGTCGGTGTTCTCGATTTCCGCTTTGATCTGGTTGATGCGGCCCTTGATCGCCGCTGCGTCACCGGCGCCGTCGACGATCGTGGTCGTGTCCTTGGCCACCACCACGCGACGCGCGCGGCCGAGCTGGGAAAGCTGGGTGTTCTCCAGCTTCAGGCCCATCTCCTCGGTGATCACCTCACCGCCGGTCAGGATCGCGATGTCCTCGAGCATGCGCTTGCGACGATCGCCGAAGCCGGGGGCCTTGACGGCCACGCCGGTGAACGTCCCGCGCAGCTTGTTGACCACGAGCGTGGCAAGGGACTCGCCCTCGACGTCCTCGGCGATGATCAGGATCGGCTTGCCCGACTGGATCACCTGCTCGAGCACCGGCAGCACGTCGCGGACCGAGCCGATCTTCTGGTTTGCGATCAGGATGTAGGGGTCCTCCAGGGTCGCCTCCATGCGGTCCTGGTCGGTCACCATGTAGGGCGAGATGTAGCCCTTGTCGAACTGCATGCCCTCGGTGAATTCGAGGTCCATACCGAACGTCTGGCCCTCCTCGACGTTGACCACGCCGTCCTTGCCGACCTTCTCGATCGCGTCGGCGATCACGTCGCCGATCTCCTCGTCGCCGGCCGAGATGGTGGCAACGCGCGCGATCTGATCCTTGCCTGAGACCTCCTTGGACTGCGAGGCGATGTTCTTGACGACCTCCTCGACGGCCTTCTCGATGCCGCGCTTGAGCGCCAGCGGGTTGGCGCCAGCCGCCACGTTCTTCAGGCCCTGGCGAACGATCGCCTGAGCCAGCACGGTGGCCGTGGTGGTGCCGTCGCCGGCCACGTCGTTGGTCGCCGTGGCGACCTCGCGCACCAGCTGGGCGCCCTGGTTCTCGAAGACGTCCTCGACCTCGATCTCCCTGGCGATCGTCACGCCGTCGTTGGTGATCGTGGGCGCGCCGAACTTCTTGTCGAGAACCACATAACGGCCCTTGGGGCCGAGCGTGACCTTGACCGCGTTTGCAACCGCGTCAACGCCCGCCTCCAGCGCTTTGCGCGCTTCTCCGTTGTACTTCAGTTCCTTGTGAGCCATGTCTCTCCTTACGCGACCTTGGCCAGGACGTCGGACTCGCGCAGCACGAGCAGGTCCTCACCGGTGTCGGGGTCTTTGATCTCAGTCCCGCCGTACTTGCTGTAGAGGACCTCGTCGTCCTTCTTGACGTCCAGCGGGATGCGCTTGCCGGCGTCGTCGATCCTGCCGTCGCCGACGGCCAGGACCTTTCCCTTCTGCGGCTTCTCCTTGGCGGTGTCGGGGAGGACGATGCCACTGGCAGTCTTCTCTTCCTCCTCGATCGCCCGCACGATCAGCCGATCGCCCAGGGGCTTTAGCTTCATGTTCAACAACCTCCGTTTAGAGATGCTTCTGGCGGCCCGCCGCCTCGTCGCCGGGCGGGGCCGCCCCCTCTGGCACTCTCGGGGCGAGAGTGCCAACGACATCCTCAATATATAGGACTTTCGTCGGCGAACCCAAGAAAATTGGCAGTCGGCACCCGAGACTGCCAATTCTTTAGTTCTGCGCGCCGCCGAAGCCCTTCATCGCCTGCGTCATGCCGCTTGGGTTGTCGATGATCTGGGAGAAGCGCACGACCGTGACCACGTCATCCATCGATACCGAGCGCCCGTAGATCTGTTCGAGGAAGTTGATGAGTTCCTCGTGGCGGCGGAACTCGGGGTTGTCGTGCTTGATGTCGCGCGGGGACAGCTCGGACAGGCGCATGACCTCGACCTGGTCGATGACCGCTTCGAAGATGCGTTCGCGCGGCGAGTACTGGTAGCCGATCGTCACCAGCACGGCCTGGTTCTTGCGGTACTTGCCCGACTTGTCGCCCAGACGAATCGTGGCGGTCTTGCGACCACGCTTGAGCTCATCGGCGAAGATCGTCGAGTAGAAGTTGAGGACCTGCATGGTGGTGGGAGGCTATCGGTCTTTGCGAGCGTCCGGAGAGACGCGCTCCCCGCCAGGGGTGTCGGGGCTCTGCTCCAGGCGATCGAGGGCGCGGGCGACCATGTCGCGCTCGGCCGGGTATGTGAGCTGCCGCTGGGCCTCTGCCAGGCCGATCCAGCGCGCCTGCTCGACCTCATCGTCGTGGTCTGCCGTATCGCCCTCCAGGTAGGAGAAGAGGTAGAAGTGGACGGTCTTCGACACCGTGCGCCCGTCGCGGCGGTACCAGTAGCGCGACTGGCCGAGCTCGCAGACGGGCTCCGCGACGATCCCCGTCTCCTCGCGCACCTCGCGCGTGGCCGCCTCGATCGCACTCTCGCCGGGATCCACGTGCCCCTTGGGCAGCGCGAGCACGGATGAGCCGTCAGCGGCCCGGCGGGTGGGGACGATGACCACGACCTGGCAGTCGCGCACGACCACCCCGCCGGCCGACAGCTCGCGCTCGCGCGCCCGTCCCCGGGAGGCCTTAGGCGACACGCCGTCCCCCCGCGAGGCGCCGGTCAGAAGACATACTGCTCCAGCGCCTGCGGGCGGTGGACGACCAGACGCCCGCGGCCCTGAGAAATAACGCCGGCGCGCTCCAAGACGGCCAGGAAGCGGCTGGCGGACTCGCGCGAGGAGCCGGCCAGCTGGGCAAGGTCGGCCTGGGTGGCGGTTATGAGTACGCCCGCGGGATTCTGGCCGGCCGCCACCTCCTGGGCGGCGAGCTCGCTGAGCACCGACGCCACACGGCTCTGGACGGTCTGGAAGGACTGGCGCGAGAGGCGCTCGTTCATCTCGCGCAAGCGCCTGCCCAGGGCGATCACCAGGCGCATGGCGATCTGCGGATGCTCGCTCATCAGCCTGCGCATGTCGGGGCCGAGCACGGCCACCACGCTCATCGGCTCGATCGCCTCGACGGTGGCCGAGCGCAACTCGTCCTCGAACATCGCCAGCTCGCCGAAGATGTCGCCCGGGCCGAACTGCGCCAGCGTAATCGTGCGCCCGTCACGGTTGGTGCGCACCGCCCGCGCGTGCCCATCGCGCACGACGTAGCAGGTGTCGCTGGCGTCGCCCTCGCGAAAGACCGCCTGCCCGGGCTCGAAGCTGCGTGGGACTGCCAGGTCGGCGATCCGCTCCAGGTCAGCCGGCTCGAGCGTGGAGAACACCGGCACCCGCCCGAGCAGCTCCACAACCTCCCCTGAGCGCGCAGCGGCCATTGGCCAGGGAATACCACACGGCGGTGGCAGCCGCCGCTGCGACCGACGCTATCGTCTAACGCATGCACGTTCACAGGCGCGTGACAGCCGTGGCGGCCCTGCTGGTCGTGCTGTGCGCCGCGCCGGCGCTCGGTGCATCGTCCAGCGCCCCAGCGACCACGGGCGAAGGCAAGACGGGCGAACCGAAGGCGAGTGCACCGGCAAAGGAAAAGCCCTTGAGCGGCCGCCCGCTGCTGGACTCGCACGAACTGTGGGCGACAATCGACGTGTGCAGCCCCCACAACCAGCCCCACACTGTGGGCGTGCGCGGGTCGATGCCGGGCAACGGCGTGGCGCACGACAAGATGTTCATGAGCTTTCGCCTGCAGTACATGGACACGACCAACAAACGCTGGGTCGACCTCGTCAGCGGCTCAACGCCCGCGTTCGTGCCGGTGGGCGGCGGCGGAGCGGCGCGGCAGGATGGACAGAGCTTCCAGCTGGTCCCCGGCAAGGCGCCGGCCACGCTGCGGGGGGTCGTGGACTTTCAGTGGCGCCGTGGCGGCACCGTGCTGGCGTCCGCCGCGCGCCCTACCACGGCCGGGCGCAAGAGCCTGGCGGGGGCAGACCCGAAGGGCTTCAGCGCGGCTACCTGCGTGATCAGCTGAACCGCACGGCCTGCGTACTACAAGGCCTGCGTACTACAAGGCCTGTGTAGTACGTGCGTGATCAGCTGACGCTGGTGGCGAACAAACGCGGGTCGTTGGTGATGATGCCGTCTACGCCCATCGCTGTCAGCTTGGCGATCATGCGCGCGTCGTCGACCGTCCACACATACAGCTCGCCGCCGCCCTCGGCCACGGCGCGGACGAGCCCGGCGGTGACCACGCGCCAGTGTGCCATCACCGCATCGAAGCGTCCGGCCCGCAGCGCAGTGCGCACGCGGCGCGGCAGCGTGGCGCGGTAGCCGCTGAGCATCGCCAGCGCGGGGATCGCGGTGAGCATGTCGGTGGTGTAGTCGCGGCGAACGCGCGGCACCGACCAGCCCAGGCGCAGCGTCGGCTCTGCCGCGCGGATCGCGTCCAGGCCCGCGGGGAACATGCCGCTGACCAGCGTGCGCGCCACCAGGTCGTGCTCGCGCAGGGCCTCCAGCACGCGCAGCTCATAGCCCGGCAGCTTGACGTCCACGTCGAGGTCCAGACCGGCGAAGGCCGGTCCGGAGAGGTGCTCGAGCGCCTGCTCGAAGCGCAGCGGCGTCCGTGCGCGCATGTCCTGGTAGTCGTGGGCGACCAGCAGCGGCCCGCTGCCGTCGGGACGCTCAGAAAGGACATCGAGCTCGATCATGTCCACGTCGTGGCGCAGTGCTGCGTCGAAGCTGGCCAGCGTGTTGCCCGGCTCGATGTGGGCGGCACCCTTGTGGCCCACCCTGCGCGGGCGCCTGGGCGATGACGACTCGATCATCGCCGCCCACGATCGCACAGCGACAGGCGCGACGCCGGGTGCGGGGGACGCGACGAGCTCGCGGGCTGCTGGGCGCTCGGCTGGCTCAGACGGCGCGCAGCGGTTTGCGCGCGGCCTGGATCGCTTCGACGGCCTCTTTGGGCCCGATGTAGGGCGCGAGCATGACGTAGCTGAGCTGCTCGACCAGGCCGGGCAGGCGCTGGAGGCGGTCGTTCGCTACGTAGCTGGACACGATGCCCCAGATCGCGCCGGTGACCGCTTCGCGCGCCAGCGCCGGACCGCGGCGTGGCTCGGGCGCCTCGACGGCGAGCAGCTTGGTGAACTCTTCGACGGCCTTATTCAACCGGCCGATCATGCCGGGGCCGACTTCGAAGACGTCCACGAACGCGATTTTCAGCAGCGCCTGGTGGCTGACCAGGTATTCGGTCAGCGCGGCCATCGCCTGACAGACCGACTGCTCCCAGGTCGACGCGCTCTGCTGGCGCGGGCGCACCCAGTCGAGCAGTTCGCCCACGAACTCGTCAATGACCGCCAAAAAGCACTCTTCCTTGCTGGGGAACTGCTTGTGGAAGGCCTCGGTCGACACGCCCGCGAACTGGGCGATCTGCGGGTCGGTCAGTTCGGCATAGCCCTCGTCGAGCGTCAGGTGGATGACCGAGCCGAGCACCCGCGCGCGCTTGTCGTCACCAGCCAGGAAGTTCGCGGGCAGCGGCGCTACCTGCGGCGGCGTGGCCAGCCCAGACGCCAGGCGGCCGATGACCGGCGAGCGATACGACTCGACCCAGTCGAGCACTTCGTCGGTCAGCGTGTACAGCTCGCGCTCGCGCTGCTCGAGCATGCGCGTGAACGCCACGTGGCGCACGCCCGCCACCACCGCGCGGGCAGCCAGCGGCGGCAGCTCGCCGCCGTCTGGCGCCGCGCGGAAGGCCCCCGTGATGAGTCGCTCGAACGTGAAGCCGGCCAACTGCATGCGCTCGCGCGCCTTCGGGCCGATGCCCAGCGCGTCGACGAGCACCAGGCGCGGCCCCTTGGGGTTCTCGGCGACGTCGTCCAGCAACGACTTGGTCGCCGCGTGCACGCGGTTGGCCCAGCCGCGCTCGCCCAGCCATGCGTCGATCATGCGCTTGCGCGCCCTGGCGATCACGATGTCGTAGGTCGCCAAGAAGCACGCCTCCTTGCACTGGAACTGCTCGTAGAAGGCGCGCCTGGACACGCCGGCCAGCGCGATCACATGGGCGACCGTGGTCGCCTTGTAACCGCGCTGGCTGATCGACTCGATCATCCCGCCGTACAGGCGCGCCCGCTGGTTGCAGGCGACCTCGTCCCGCCTCATGCCGTTCGGCCCATGCGGCAGTCGTCTGTACAACGGTGAGACCTTCCCCTTGGTTTGACTCATCCCCACGGTTCTAGAATATAGATGATTTGAAGACCGAGTGCAACCCTTGTTTCCGCTTTAATAACAGGACAGTTCGGACCATTCCACCACTGTCTCCAACAGGTCCATTCGTCTGACGGACAAAGGTATTCGGACAGACGAATGAAAACGCTCGGTGACTGCGGGATCGACTCCTGGGAACGTGTCTGACTGGCCGTACTTGCCCGCTAGGCGGACAGCGTAAACCTGCGCGGCCCGGGCTGGAAACCGAGCTCCACGAGCGTCTGCGCAAAATCATCCCATGCGGTCGCCGGCTGGCCGTCGATGCGCTCGAAGTGCGAGCTTGCCCACGTGACCCGCGCGGACGGCGTCCGCGAGCGCGACTAGGGCGGCGCGCAGCAACCGGGTTGGCGCCGCCGGGTCGGGCCAGCCGGGCCCGGTCGCAGAGACGTGGCCCACCGACGAGTCACCGGCGAGCGTGAGCAGGCTGCGCCCCCCGCGCTCGACGAACAGGACGGGCTCGTCGTCGACCAGGACCACGTACGCGCCCGCCACGCGTGACGGGCGCCCGGCTCGCTCCTGGCCGTCACGCCTGGGCCAGGGCAGCGCGGCGCCGTAGGGCTGGGCAGGGTCGCCGGCGGCGATCACGAGGGTGCGGGGGCCGCCGTCGTGGCTGGAGCCGACCCGCGCACCACCAGAACCGGCGGTGCGCAGGCGCTCGACGGCGCCGGGCAGCGCGAACTGGGCTCCGCCCATGCCCTCGATGAAGTAGCCGCGGCGACAGATGCCCAATGTCTCCAACTTGGCGAAGGTGTCGTACAGCAGCGCAAAGCCGCCGGGAACGCGCTCGGCGAGCACCTGCTCGCGGGTGACGATGCCGTAGCGCTCAAGCAAAAGCTCAGCCAGCGTGCGCCGCCGCTCGGGCGCGCCGGCGGTGCCCTCGGGGCCGCCGACGAAGATGGGCGTCGTCAGCGACCAGCGGCCCTGGACCTGCTGGCCCACCTCAGAGCGATGCGCGCGCATGCGCCGGGCGGCGAAGCGCGAGCGGCGGGACACGGCCGGGTTGGCGCCGGCGGCCGGCGTCCGCCCGGAGGGGGCGTTGGTGGAGCGCTCGCCCCGCGCGAGCGTCAGGTGCGACCGATCGGAGATCGGCGCGCGTAGTGGCGCCCACGCGTCGTTGGTCACCTCACCGGACCACACCAGGTCCCACAGCGCCTCGCGCAGCGCCTCCGCGGGGGCGTCCAGTTCGGCCAGCAGGTCGCTGAAGAAGCACGGGCCCTCGGCCAGGCGGGCGCGCAGGAGCTCGTGCTCGACCGGGCCGCTGGCCGATCTTCGATCGGTGGGCCGGCGCCGCTCGCCGACAGGCGCACTGGGCATCGCAGCACCAGCCGCGGCGGAATCGCGCGCGGCGCCGGCGCGGGCAGTGCCCGGCGGCGGGCCGATCGCGGGGGCGTCCTCGCGGAAGTAGAGAGCAACGCGGCCAGAGCGTCCCAGCGCCCCCGCGCCCACCCACACGACCTCGCCGCTCGCGCACAGCGCGTCCAGCCACGTCTGCGAGTAGGCGCCCGTGCGGCGCGGCAGCACGTCGCGCTCCCAGATCTGGGCCGGCAGCGCGAGGCCCTGCAGCGGCACGAGCACCTCGCGCAGGCGGTCGATGCCCGCGCCCGCGCGCGTGTGGCGGTCCACGCCCTGCCAGGACGGCAGGAACGCCGCCAGGCGCGTGCTGTCCGTCGGCTCGATCTCCTTGCGCAGGGCCGCCAGCGACGCGCGGCGCAGGCGGCGCAGGACCTCGACGTCACACCACTCGCGGTCGTTGCCCGCGGGCCTGAGCTCACCGCGAACTAGCTCGCCGTCGCGCTCCAGCTCGCGCAGCACCGCGCCCACGTCCACGCCGTAGCGCGCGCGCACCTCCTCGCCCGTGAACGGGCCGTGCGTGCGTGCGTAGCGAGCCACCAGCTGGCGCAGCGCGTCCGGGACGTTCGCCAGAAAGGTGTCAGGCAGGCCGCCCGGCGGCATCGCGCCCAGCGCGTCGCGATACAGGCCCGCCTCGTCCGCCGCCACCCAGCGCTCCTCGCCGCCCACGCGCAGGCGGATCGCGCGGCGCTCTCGCTGCAGGGCCGCCAGCAGGGCTGGCGCGTCCACGCCGTCGAACACGCGCTCGGCGATCTCATCAGGGTTGAGGTCGCCCAATTGGCGCAACACGTCGTGCAGGCCGTCGCGGTCGGTCGCGCGGGTCAGGTCGCTGCGGCGCTGCAGGTCGTCCTCCAGGCGCGCCAGCGCGCTCGGGTCGATCAGCTCGCGCAGCTCCTCCTGGCCGAGCAGCTCGCGCAGCAGCTCGCGGTCCAGCGACAGGGCCGCCGCACGGCGCTCCGCGCTCGGCGTGTCACCCTCATACATGTACGTCGCCACGTAGTCGAACAGCAGCGACGACGCAAACGGCGACGGGGTCTGAGTGTCCACCTCCACCAGCGAGATCTCGCGGGTGTGCAGGCCGCGCAGGATCTCCTGCAGGCCCGGCACGTCCAGCACGTCGCGCAGGCACTCCCTGTAGGTCTCCAGCACGATCGGGAAGTCGTCGTAGCGGCGCGCCACCTCCAGCAGGCTCTGGGCCTTCAGACGCTGCTGCCACAGCGGCGTGCGCCTGCCCGGGTACGCGCGCGGGATCAGCAGCGCTCGCGACGCGTTCTCGCGAAAGCGCGCGCCGAACAGCGCCGAGTCGCCAAGCTCCGCCGTCACCGCGTCCTGCACCTCGTCGGGATCGAGCAGCACCAGGTCCGCCGCCGACGGCAGGGCGGTGCCGGCGAGGGTGGAGCTGTCGTCGTCGAGGTCCCCATCGAGGTCAGGAAGGTGCAACACGATGCCGTCGTCTGACCAGATCGCGTCCGCCTGCACGCCAAAGCGCTCGTGGATGCGCGCCGATAGCGCCAGGCCCCACGCCGCGTGGATGCGCCCGCCGTAGGGCGACAGCAGGCACACGCGCCAGTCGCCGATCTCGTCGCGGAAGCGCTCCAGCACGATTGTGCGGTCGCTCGGCAGCACCCGCGTCGCCGCCAGCTGCTCGCGCAGGTAGGCGATCAGGTTGCGTGCCGCGCGCTCGTCCAGGTCGTAGTCGCGCTCCAGCGCCTGGGGCTCCTGCTCGACCGCCCAGCGCGAGAACTCACCGATCGCCCGACCCAGCTCCTTCGGGCGCCCCACCGAGTCGCCCTTCCAGAACGGCACCGCGCCCGGCGCGCCCGGCGCCGGCGTCACGATCACGCGGTCGCGGCCGATCTCCTCGATGCGCCACGTCGACGCGCCCAGCAGGAACACCTGGCCCGGGCGCGCCTCATACACCATCTCCTCGTCCAGCTCCCCCACGCGCCGCCCGTCCGGCAGCGTCACCGCGTACAGGCCGCGGTCCGGGATCGTGCCCGCGTTCGCTATCGCCAGCTGGCGCGACCCCTTGCGCGGACGGATCGTGCCCGCCACGCGATCCCACACGATGCGCGCGCGCAGGTCGCCGAACTCGCGCGACGGATAACGCCCGTCCAGCATGTCCAGCACGTTCTCCAGCAGCTCGCGGGACAACTCGGCGTAGGAGTGGGTGCGCGTGACCAGCGCGTGGAGGTCGTCCACCGACACTCCCTCCCCCGCGTCCTGTTGCTCAGGCGGACTGGCCTGCGTGGACGGACCCGCCTGCGCCGGCTCCGCCGACACCGCGATCGCCACGATCTGCTGGGCGAGCACGTCCAGGGCGTTGCGCGGGACCACCGTCTGCTCGATCAGGCCCTCGTGCATGCGCCTCGCCACCACCGCGCACTCCAACAAGTCGCCGCGGAACTTCGGGAAGATGCGCCCGCGGCTCACCTGGTCCACGCCGTGGCCCGCCCGGCCGATGCGCTGCAGGCCCGCCGCCACCGACTTCGGCGACTCGATCTGCAACACCAGGTCAACCGCCCCCATGTCGATGCCCAGCTCCAGCGAGCTCGTCGCCACGATGCAGCGCAGCTCGCCCGCCTTCAGCAGCTCCTCCACCCTCGTTCGCTCCTCGCGCGCCAGCGAGCCGTGGTGGGCCAACGCGATCTCCATCCGGGCCGCGCCTTGATGGCCATTGCGCGACCCGTCCATGCCGCCGGAGGCGGCCTTGTCATCGTCGTTGTCGTCCTGCGCGTGCTCCTGGGCCGCCAGCTCGTTCATGCGCAGCGCCACCCGCTCCGCCGAGCGACGGTTGTTCACGAACACGATCGTCGAGTTGTGGGCGCGCACGAGCCTGAGGAGCTCGGGGTAGATCGCCGGCCAGATTGACCCGCGCGTCGACTCGCCGACCACGGGCTCCGCCCGCGGTGCCCTCAGAGGTTGGAGGGGGTCGTGCTCGGCGCCGTCCGCTGGGACCACTGGTTCGGTCATCGACTCCACCGGCACCTCGATGCGCAGGTCCAGCTGCTTCCTGACCCCCGCGTCCACGATCGTCACCTCGCGCGTCGGTCCAACCAGGAAGCGGCCGACCTCCTCCAGCGGGTTCTGCGTCGCGCTCAAGCCGATGCGCTGGATCTCGCGCGGGCGGGCGGGGCCGCCGTCGACCAGCGCCTGCAGGCGCTCCAGCGTCAGCGCCAGGTGCGAGCCGCGCTTGGACTGCGCCACCGCGTGGATCTCATCCACGATCACCGCCTCCACGCCCATCAGCGTCCTGCGTGCCTGCGACGTCAACAGCAGGTACAGCGACTCCGGCGTCGTCACCAGGATGTCCGGCGGGTTGCGCAGCATCGCCGCCCGCTCGCGCTGGGGCGTGTCGCCCGTGCGGATGCCCACGCGCACGTCCTGTGCGCCAATGCCACGCAGGGGCGCGCGCAGGTTGCGCTCGATGTCGTACGCCAGCGCCTTCAGCGGGCTCACGTACACCACGCGCGTGCCAGGTGCGCCCCCCTCGCCGCTCAGGCGGTCAAGCGCCCACAGGAACGCCGCCAGCGTCTTGCCCGAGCCCGTCGGCGCCGACACCAGCACATGCTCGCCCTTCGCGATCGCCGGCCACGCCTGCGCCTGGGCCGGCGTCGGCGCGGCGAACGCCTGCTCGAACCACGCGCGCGTGCGGGGACTGAAGCTTGAGAGAGGCACCTGGGATGAGGCTAGCGCGCACCCCGGAACGGTCATACGAAACCCTATACTTCACACAGTGGCTCGACCGGGACCGCGAGTGGAGCGGCCTGCTGGCGCGCCGCAGCGAGATCGCTCGCCGGGCGCGGCGCCTACGGGAGATCAGGCGCCGTCGCGCTCGCGCCTCGATCCGCGAGCTGCTCGCGGACGAGCGTTGACAGACGGACCGCGCGAGACCGTGGACGCACCAAACAAGCGCGCCTGGGCTTCCCGGGCTCATCGACGCGATCCGCGCGGACGGCGGCTTCACGAGCGGACAGGCCAAGACGTTCACCGACCTATATCGCACACGCAATCGACTGCAACACGCCTCGCCAGACATCGAGGCCGACGAGGTGCGCCGGCAGGCCCTGCTGCTTCGGCACCTGCCGGGGCTCGTTGACAGCTACCTCGCTTGGCTGGGACAGCGCGGGGTCGAGCTTTAGGTCGGCTGCGCCGTCATCAACACCTGCTTGACGTGTCGCGGTTGGTCAGAAACACCCGCCCGTGCGATGCACCCAACCACCAGATCGCAGGTTATCCTCGATCACCGTGGAAGCCGCCACACCCAGCGATCCCACAGCTGCGCCCCGCAGCGAGATGCACGCGCCCGCGTGGACGGTTCGACCAGCCGCGCCCACCGACGTCGGGCCCGTCGTCGACGCTGTCGCCGAGCTGCTGGTCGAGCTCGGCGCCACGCCGCCCGACCGGGACGCCATGCACGCCGCCACGCTGACGCTTCTTGACGATCCCGACGCCGGCGTCGTGCTCGTCGTCGACGGCCACACCGGGCTCGTCGGTGTGCTCGCCGCCAGCCTGCAAACGGCCATCCACATCCCCGGCCGCTACGCCCTCATCCAAGATCTATGGGTGCATCCCTCCTCGCGCAGCAACCACGTCGGCGCCGCACTCATCGCCGCGCTCGTCGCGCTTGCCCGTCAAGCCGGGATCGCACGACTCGAAGTTGGACTGCCACGCGACGGCTTCGCCGCGATCGACGCCACCACCGCGTTCTATGCGCGTAACGGCTTCCAGGCGCACGGGCCGCGCATGCGAAGGGTGCTCGCGTGAGCTCAACACCGCCGTCGTCTGATCGAGGGCCATCGCGATGAGCGCCCAGGAGTCGCCCGCCAGCGGCCTCCAGCCCTTCCGCAAGCGGCTCGACCAGCTCGACGACCAGATCGCGCAGCTGCTCGGCGAGCGGTTCGACATCTGCCGGCAGGTCGCCCTGTACAAGCGCGAGCACCAGATCCCGATGATGCAGCCAGACCGCGTCGCCCAGGTGCGCCAGCGTTATCTCGCGCGCGGGGCCGACGTCGATCTGCCCGCCGACTTCAGCGCCCAGCTGTTCGAGCTGCTCATCGGCGCCACCTGCAAGCTCGAGGACGAGCTGATCGACGGAGGCGCCGCATGACCCGCCCCACCTTCATCACCCTCGGACCCTCCGGCACCTGCCACGAGAACGCGTTGCTGCACTACCTCGACTTCCAGGGCATCACCTCATTCGACACCCTCCTCGTCCCCGACCTGCTCGCCGCCATCGTCCAGGTTCGCGACCGGCCCAACACCTACTTGGTGCAGTGCAGCGCCCACGTGCAGGTGCACCTCGTCACCGAGCGCTACCACAACCACGTGTTCGTCATCGACACCTTCATCTACCCCACCAAGGAGCTCGGACTGCTCGTGCGCACCGACGTAGACGAGCCCAAGAGCCTTGGCATCGTGTCCGCCACGCGCGGCTACCTCGACCTGTCGCCCTGGGACACCATCATCGACGAGCCCTCCAAGCCCGTCGTCGCCGCCAACCTGCTCGCCGGGCGCTATCACGCCGGCCTCACGCACGTCCACCACGCCGCCGAACACCCCCACGAGCTGCGACTCGTCGAGTACTACGGCGCCGTCGACACCACCTGGGTCGTATACGGCCGGCACAAGCGCTTCCAGGGTGCCGTCATCGGACAGCGCGCACCATGGCTGTTCGAGCCCCAGCAGCTGGCCACCCCGTCGCAGCCCACGCAGTCGCAGCCCGCGCCCGCGCCCGCGCCGCCTAGTCCCGCCGCGCTGTAGATCACGCGTATCGATCAAGGCGCCCAGTGCGCTCGCCTAGAGGCGATCGACAGCGTACTCCCAGCGGTCTACCACACGCACTGCAGGCCGCGTTGGCCCCTTGAGCACGATGTAACGTCGCGTTTGTGACCAGATAGCCAGCTATCTGGAAACCAAATGCTGAAACACATAGTATTGCCTGAATCCATGGGGTTGTAAACAAGAGAGAGACGAACCCTTGGCCTACTTGAAACTCTAGTGTTTATGATTGCTATCGCTGCTATACCAAGTTACGGTCCTCTATCAATTAGGGGATCCTCCGTACGAGGGACCATGCCAGCGCGACCACAGGGACCAGATGCCAATGCCTAGAACGAGTTCAAGCGCCGCCAAAGGCTCAAACGGAGCCGACCCCGCCTGGTCGATCCCCAGCCTGCGCGAACCGCGCTACTCCCAGTCGCTCGAGCGCGGCTTGGCCATCCTTGGCTGCTTCACGCCCAAGCGCCCTGTCCTGGGCATCGCAGACATAGCCGACGAGCTCGGCATGAGCCGCTCCACCACGCACCGCTACGTGATCACGCTCGTCGCGCTCGGCTACCTCGAGCAGGGCGCCTCGCGCAAGTACCGCCTGGGGCTGCGCGTCACCGACCTGGGGATGTCCGCGCTCAACTCCACCGGCCTGCGCGAGCACGCCCACCCCTACCTCGAGGAGCTGCGCCAGCGCACCTCCTACACCGCCAGCCTCGCCACGCTCGACGGCGCCGACATCCTCTACGTCGACCGCGTGCGCAGCTTCCGCCGCGGGCACGGCAAAGCCGAGCTCGACCTGCACCCCGGCTCGCGTCTGCCCGCCTACTGCACCGCCATGGGCAAGCTACTGCTCGCCAACCTGCCAGAGGCCGAGCAGCGCGACCTGATCGCCTCGATCAAACCCAGCAAACGTGGGCCAAACACGATCACCAGCAAGAAAGCGCTGCGCGAGGAGCTCGACGAGGTGCTCGACGCCGGCTTCGCCGTCAACGACGAAGAGCTCGCCGCCGGGCTCTACGCCATCGCCGCGCCTGTGCGCAACGAGGCCCGAGAGGTCGTCGCCGCCGTCAGCCTGTCCGCGCACAGCTCCATGATCTCCCTCGAGGAGATGGTCGACGCGCTCGGCCCGCACCTCGTCTCCACCGCCGATCGCATCTCCGCCCGCCTCGGCTACCGGCGCGCCGACGAGCAAAGCTAATAGCCTTGCGGCCATGCGCCGCGCCCTCGTCCTGCTCTGCTGGCCCCTGCTCGGGGTCGGCCTGAGCGCCTGCGCCACCACCGTGTCCACGTCCGCCTTCAAAGGCGAACAGCACGAAATCGCCCAAACCATCGCCAACCTGCAGACCGACGCCACCGCCGGCGAAGACAAGAAGATCTGCGCCAACGACCTCGCCAGCGCCGTCGTCGCGCGCCTCGGCGGCACCAGCCGCTGCGAAGCCGCCATCAAAAGCCAGCTCGACCAGGTCGACAACCTCGAAGTCAGTGTCCAGTCGGTCACGTTGAACGCCGGCAAGCCTGGGGGCGGCAGCAAGCCTCGCGGGGCCGGCAAGCGCGGCGCGGGCGGCCTCGCGACCGCCAGCGCCAGGGTCAAGAGCATCCACTCCGGCAAGCACACCGAAAGCACCGTCTCCCTGGTCAAGGAAGGCGGCAAGTGGAAGATCTCCGCGCTTGGCTGACGCCGGGCCGAGGCTGAGGCGCCGGGCCTGAGCGCAGCTGGCTGACGCCGGGCCGAGCGTTGCATCCCAAGCAGGTGGTTGGATGTCCGCGCTAGGCTTGTTCGGCGATATGCCCACACTGATCCTGGACCCACCGCCCGCCGGGCTGGAAGAGCTCCTCGAACAGCGTCGCCGGATGGGCGGAGACCGGCACGACGAGGTTTGGGAGGGCGTCTACCACATGGTCCCTGGGCCCAACGCACCGCATTCCTTTGTCGCGCAGCAGCTTGCAGTGCTGCTCGACGCGCCCGCGCGCACCGCCGGCATGCGCGTTGGGATGGAGTTCAATGTCGGCCTCCACAAGGACAACTTCCGGGTGCCCGACCTCGGCGTCCACCGTGAGCGTCGTCCTGGAGTGTGGATTCCCACGGCTGCGATCGTCGTCGAGATCCTCTCGCCCACCGACGAGGCATGGCAGAAGCTGCCCTTCTATGCCGAACGAGGGGTCGACGAGCTGCTGTTCGTCGACCCGGCCACCCGGTCGGTCACTTGGATGGCCCTGGGCGAGGGCGAGTACCAGCCTGTGGACCGCAGCCAGTTGATCGACCTGAGCGCGTCTGAGCTCGCCGAGGGGATCGACTGGCCGCCCGAATAGGGCGCGGCGCCCGGGCGCGCGGGCCCGCACGCGAGCGACCGCGAGCGTCAGTGGATCTCGTCGAGCAGTTCGCCCGGCGACTCCAGCTCCAGCGCGCGAGCCAGCTTGACCACCGTATCCAGACGGGGGAAGCGCAGGCCGCGCTCGAGCAGGCTGATCTCGGTGCGATCCAGTTCGCAGCGCTCACCCAGTTCTTCTTGAGACAGCCCCGCGCGGTTGCGAAGACCGCGAAGGTTGAGGCCGAACTGCTGGCGTATGTTCTCCATGTGGTGCAGCCTCGCGCAGCGGCAGACAAAGTGTCTACCGATGATCGTCTGCAAATTCTAAAGACGTTGGGCGGCCTCAGGGTTGCAGGGTGCGCCCGTACTGGCGTTCGTAGTACGCACGGTAGTCGCCCGAGCGGATCGGTTGCCACCACCAGTCGTTGTCGCGATACCAGGAAACCGTCTGCCGCAGGCCCTCGTCGAAGCGCACACGCGGGCTCCAGCCCAGCGCGCGCACCTTCTCCGAGGACAGCGAATAGCGGCGGTCGTGGCCCGGGCGATCGGTCACGTGCTCGATCTGGGACTCCTGGGCTCCGGTCAGCTCGACGATGCGCCTGATCACCGTCATGTTGGCCTCCTCGTCGGGGCCGCCCGCGTTGTAGACCTCGCCCGGCCGGCCGTGCTCAAGCACGTGGCCGATCGCAGCCGCGAAATCTGTGGCGTGGATCCAGTTGCGCACCTGCATCCCGTCGCCGTACACCGGCAGCGCATCGCCGTGCAGCGCGTTGAGGATCATCAGCGGGATCAGCTTCTCGGGGTACTGGTAGGGGCCGTAGTTGTTCGAGCCGCGGCAGATCAGCGCGGGCAGGCCGTACGTGTGGAAGTAGCTCTGCACCAGTAGGTCCGCGCCCGCCTTCGTCGCCGAGTACGGCGACGAGGGTGCCAGCGGGCTGTGCTCGGTGAACGTCCCCTCCTCGATCGAGCCGTACACCTCGTCCGTCGACACCTGCACGTAGCGCAGCGCATGCTCGCGCGCCGCCTCCAGCAGAACGTAGGTGCCAAGCGCGTGCGTCGACACGAACGCGTCCGGCTCTGCGATCGAGCGGTCCACGTGCGTCTCCGCCGCGAAGTTCACGATCGCCTCCGGCGAGCCCGCCTCGATCGCCCCCGCCACCGCCTCGCGGTCCTCGATCGCGCCGCGGACGAAGCGGAAGCGGGGATCGTCCGCGAGATCCTGGAGATTCTCCTCGCGGCCCGCGTACGTCAGCTTGTCCAGCACCGTCACCTCGTCGCCGTGCTCCTGCACACGCCGGCGCGCGAACGTCGAGCCGATGAAGCCCGCGCCGCCGCAAACGAGGAGTTTCATGGACACATCATCCCAGGCGGGGACCCAGCGTGCCGCCGCCTCGAGAGCGTTGCATCCCAAGCGCTCAGTTGCATGGGACGATGACATTCCACAGCGGTCTCGTCTCCCCACGCGGGACTACCATGTGTGTATGGCCAGCGTCGTGCATCCTCGCGTCGAGACCTGGGAATTCGACGCGCTGCAGGAAAACAGGGGCTGGGACATGGACTACGAGCTCATCGCCGGCGAGGCCGTGCTCGTGCCCCCGATAGGCGAATCTGCCTCTATGGCCCAGGGCGAGCTGCATCTCGCACTGCGCCGATGGCAGGATGACACCGCCGACGCGGGTGTGCTGCTGCAGGACGTGTTCGTCGCGCCCCCGGGCAAGAACCGCCTGGCGCCCGACATATCCTGGTGGAGCGGTGGTGCGGGGCACCGTCCCATCCAGCCGCCGGGGGCGTTGAAATGGGGCATGAGGCGCGGCGTACCCGACCTCGTCGTAGAGGTTCTCTCACCGTCCACCCGGGCCAACGACGAAGGCGTCAAGCGCGAGCTGTACATGGCCTCCAGCGTGCGCGAGCTATGGCTCGTAGACCCAGATGCGCACACCCTCACGCGGGTGCAGCCGAACGCCACGCCCGACGAGGTGCTCGGTGAGGAAGATACGCTGCGCAGCGAGCTGCTGCCCGGGTTCGCAGTACGTGTGGCGAGCCTCTTCCCGTTCAAGCCCGAGTGAGCCCCGCACGCGCCGCCAGATAGCCCGCCAGGCCATCCTGCCAGGGCGGCAGCGGCAGGACGTCGTCGCGCTCTGACTCCAGCACCGACCACGCCGGGCGCGGCGCCGGGCGGGCCATCTGCTGTGTGCTCGCCGGCTCCACGCGGCAATCGATCTCTGCCTGGCGAAAGATCTCCGCGGTAAAGCCGTTCCAGGACGTGTGGCCGGTGCCCGCCAGGTGCACCAGCCCGCTCACGCCGCGCTCGATCAGGCCGATCAGCGCCGGCGCCAGATGCCCCGTCCACGTGGGACAGCCGACCTGGTCTGTCACCACCTGCACCGCATCGCGCTCGCCCGCCAGCCTGAGCATCGTGTCCGCGAAGTTGCGACCACCCACGCCGAACAGCCACGAACTGCGCACGACCGTGTGGCGCGGCGAAGCGTCGAGCACCTCACGCTCGCCCGCCAGCTTGCTCTGTCCATACACCGAGCGCGGCCCCGTGGGGTCCGACTCGACGTATGCGCGCGGGGCGCCCCTAGCATCGACGCGTGCCTCGCCGTCGAACACGTAATCGGTGGACACGTGCAGCAGCGGCAACAACGCCTGCGCAGCAGCGCGAGCCAGGTTGCCCGCTCCCTGCGCGTTGACCGCAAGCGCCTGCTCGCGGTGGCTCTCCGCGCCGTCCACATCCGTCCACGCCGCGCAGTTGAGCACCGCGTCCGGCGCGATGCGCGCGAGCGCCTGGCCTACCGCGTCCGCGTCGGTGATGTCGAAGTCGCCCACGTCCACCGCCACCAGGTCGTGGCCCGCCGCGCCGCCCACACGCAGCACGTCAAAGCCGAGCATCCCTGCTGCACCCGTGACGAGCAGCTTCACAAGGTCACAGGATCGAGATGTCCGAGTTGTCGCCCACCATGAAGCGATACGCGCGCGGCTGGCGATCGCCGCGGCGGACGGTCACGTTGCGCCCCAGCAGCGACGACTCCATGCGTCCGTCCAGGTCGCACACCTCACAGCCTGCCAGCAGGATCGAGTGCTCGACCTCAGAGCGCGAGATCTCACAGTCCTCGCCGATCGCCGTATACGGCCCCACGTAGCAGTCGCTCAGGCGCGCGCCAGCTCCCACGATCGCCGGTCCGCGTACAGTCGAGCGCTCCAGGCGCGCGCCCCGCTCGATCACCACCCGCCCGTCCACCTGCGAGTCCACCAGCTCGCCCTCCACCCGGCCCACCAGGTTGTCCAGGATCAGGCGGTTGGCCTCCAGCATGTCCTGCAGGCGCCCCGTGTCCTTCCACCAACCGCGCACGATGTGCGGCTCCACGCGCAGCCCCGAGTCCACCAGGTGCTGGATCGCGTCGGTGATCTCCAGCTCCCCCCGAGCCGAGGGCTCGATCGCACGCGCCGCCTCGTGGACGGCCGCCGTGAACATGTACACGCCCACCAGCGCCAGGTTCGTGGCCGGCTTTGGCGGCTTCTCCACCAGGCGCACCACCCGCCCAACCTCGCCTGGCGGCGACGACTTCGAGCTCGGCCACCCCGTAGTTCTCCGGGTCTGGCACCGGCGTCAGCAGGATCAACGCGTCCGGCTCGTGTTCGCGAAACGCAGCCACCAGGTCGGTAATGCCGCCCTGCAGCAGGTTGTCGCCCAGGTACATCACGAACGGGCTGTCGCCCAGGAACGACTCGGCCGTTAGGACCGCATGGGCCAGCCCGAGCGGCTCGTGCTGCACGATGTAGGTGATGCGCAGACCGAAGCGCTCGCCCGTGCCAGCCGCCGCTTCGATCTCCGGGCCGGTGTCCGGTGCGATGATGATCCCCACCTCCTCGATGCCCGCCTGAGCCATCGCCTCGATGCCGTAGAACAGCACCGGCTTATTGGCCACCGGCACCAGCTGCTTGGCGCTCGTGTGCGTGATCGGGCGCAGGCGCGTGCCCTTGCCCCCAGACAGGATAAGTCCCTTCAGCGGCCGCATAGCTGGCGCAGCCTATCGGCTCAGTAGGTGCCGCCCAGCTTGCGGTGGTCCCAGCTCACGCGGCGGCGCTCGACGAACTCCAGCGCCACGCGCTTGGCCGCCTGTTTGTCGATCATCGCACCAACCTCTGCCGGCAGATCGCCTACCGGCGGCTCACCCCGCGGCGATGCGTAGCGGGCGAAGATCTCGTGCCCGAGCGCTTTGACCACCTCGCTATCGCGGTGGACCATCAGGTCGCACTCGAACATCACCCCACGCAGCTCTTGGTAGAGCTCACCCGCCTCCACCTGCAGTGTCGCGCGCGCTTCGCGCTCGAGGTTTCGCACCTTCTGCGAGACCGCGTATGTCCACGACCACAGACGCGGGGTGGGCGGGCTCGATTCCCCGGCGGGCGCCTGGCGCAGCACGTACCACAGCGGCATCAGGTGCGGCCAGCCGCGTGGGCCGAGCGTCGCGCACGTCACCGTGCGTTCCTCTTCCAGGAACGCAGCGACCTCCGCGTCGCTCATCTTGATCTGCTCGCGCCTGCTCATCCGCGGCCTTATCGCCTGAAGCTCAGCGATGACGTGCGCATATTGCTGCCAGGTAGCTGGCTCATACCCGTACCACGCACAGTCCGCCTACGCCCTCCACCGGATCGAAGTCCTCATCCTGAGTGACAACAGGTATCCCATGGGTGAGCGCCGTCGCCGCGATCCAGAGGTCGTTAACGTTCACGCGACGCCCAGCCTCGGCGAGATGCACGCGCAGCCGAGCCCACGATGCAGCAACCATCTCGTCGACCACAAGAACCTCGATATCGCTTAGAGCCTCCAGCGTCGCCAGCCGGCGGGCACGCACATCCGTCTCGCCCGCAGCAAGGACGCCAGCCTGCAACTCGCCCACCGTCACCGCCGATATGGCCGACTCCTCTGGAAGGAGCGCATCGTCCAATGACCGTCCGCTCTCGCGAGCGATGAACACGCTCGTGTCGAGAAGTCCCCGACCCGGCCTGTCGCCTGCATCGTCTGCCGCGGACCCGGCTGCCGTCTCAGCGCCAGGCCCCTCGCTCACGCAATCGGCCCAAGATCGTCAGTCGTGTCGCCCGCCAGGCGGGCGAGATCCTCGCGCAACCCTGGATCTGCCTGCGCAACCTTGAGACGCCTTGTGAGCTCGGCGCGCGGCAGCCACCGCCGTCGGCTGCGTTCAAACGGGATCAGCGACGCCACCGGCTTACCACGGGTCGTGACCACGATCTGCTCGCCGGCGCTAACACGGCGCAGAAGCTCCGCCGTGTTGTTGCGCAAGTCCCTGGATGCGACCTCGATACTCATACTACAAGCGTAGCACTTCTGTAGGATTCAGACCGGCGCCGGTGCCGCGCTCGCCTCGCGCAGCCGCGCCACCGCCGCGCTAACCGCCTCGCGCGCGTCCTGAGGCTCGAGCACGGTCGCGTCGCCCGCTTCCTTGAGGATCTCGCGTACCAGCCAGTCCACACCCGCAAAGCTCAGCTCCACCACCACCGAGCCGTCGCTCCAATCCTCGACCACCCTGCGCGCCTCGCGCGCCCAGCGCGCCCGCTCCGGCGACACCCACACCCGCGCGCTGCGCGACGCCTGCACCTCGCCCGTGCGCAGCCAGCCATCCACCTCAGCCGCCGGGTCCACCTCCGGGCGCGGCTCGAATTTCTCGTCCGTAACCGTCGCGCGCTTGATGCGATCCAGGCGGAAATGGCGCACCCCGTCGCGCTCAGGATCAAACGACGCCACATACCAGCCCTCGCGGCCATTGGTCAGCGCATACGGCTCCACACGCCGCAGCGACATCTCATCCTCGTTCTCCTTGTAGTACTCGAGCTCGATCATCCGCCGTTTGACGATCGCACGCGACACCTCTCGCGCCACGCCCCAGTCGTCGCCGGCCGTCTGCGCCACCTGCAGGCCCTGCTCCATCGGGTCCTCGCCCATCGCCGCCACGATCTTCTCGCGCGCAGACGTAAGCGATCCCTCCGGGATGTGCTCGCCGATCAGGTCGATCGCCGCCACCAGCGCCTTGGCCTCGACCGGCAGCAGGCGAGCGGGGCGGTCGAAGTTGTCGCTGTACGGTTCCGGATCGACCTCGATCTCACCCTGATCGTTGAACTCCGCATAAAGCACATACGAGCCACCGCCGAAGTTGACCACGTTCAACACGTTGACGTCCTCGCGCAGCTCCTCCTCGCTGATCTGCAGTCGCTCACACACCTCGCCCACCGCCACCCTGCCAAGCCGCCCGGGCTGACCTGGACGCGCCGGTTGTGCGCCTTCGCGGCCGGCCTTGATGAGGATGCTCGCCAGCGTCACCAGGCGCGCAAAGCGCTCCGGACGTATTGCCGCCTCGCCACGACCTGTGCCCTCCTCCTCGCTCGCGGCTCTGCGTCCTGGGCGCGGCGGCGGCGACATCCGCGCGCGCGACGAGCTGTCGCCGTCTTGCGCGGTTGCGTTTGGCTTGGTCGGCGGGGTCTCGTCGTGGCGCTCTGCCAGCAGCTCGAGGCGGCGCTGGAGCTCCTCCGCGAGCTCGTCAGGGCCCAGCAGGCGCGCGTTCACACCCAGCCCCAACACCCACGAGATGATCCCGCGCGGGTCGGAATAGCCGGTCACGAACAGCCTGTCGCCGTCCCCCGCCTCGACGCCTTCGGGCGATCGATCGGGTGCACCCAGCTCGGCGAGTTGGGTGGGCTCGCGGATCTCCCCGTAGCGACCGAAGTGGCGCTCCACCTGCCAGGCGATCCGCTCAGAGATGAGGATCTCCGCCGCGCCCTGCTCGTCACCCAGCTGCCAGTCCGCCCGGTTGGCATACGCACGCGGATCGAAGTCCGCCGGGCGGTGGAAGTCGTGCTCGGCCTTGGTCGCATAGGACACCTTGCCGCGGATGCGCGAAAGGCGAAACACGCGCACCGCATCGCGCTCGTGCGCGTAGCCCAGCAGGTAGAACTGGCCGCCTTGGAAGAGGAGGTGATAGGGATCCACACGCCTCGCGCCCACCTCGTCGCGCTGCATCGTGTAGTAGTCGAACACGATCGTCTTGTTGCGAAAGATCGCCGTCTCCACCTTGGCCAGGCGCGCCGACAGCTCATGGCCGCCCGCCGACGCCGTTATGCCCAGAGCCACCGAGCGCTGCTCCGGCGCCCGCAGCGGGCTGGGCCGCCCCCACGTGATCTGCTGCAGCGCCAGGCGCAGCGGCTCCGCGTAGGCGAATTCTCCGTCCAGCAGGCTCAGCGCCGTCTGTAGCGCCGCCAGCTCCTTGTCGGTGAACGCGATCGGCGGAAGGTGGAAGTTCTCCGGGCGCAGCGAGTAGTTCTCCTGCTCGGCCGCCCCATCTGACGGCCGGTCGACGGTCAGCTGGATGCGCAGCGATTCGAGCTCGGAGCGGTCCGCGTAGAAGCGCCGCGCAAAAGCGTCCTCGTTCATGCCGCTGTAGCCCTCCACGTCGCGCCTGATCTCAAGCGCCGTCACCGGACGTCGCTCGGCCATCAGGTACGAGATCAGCGACAGCTGGCGGATCAGCTTCTCGGTGTCCTTTGCCACTTCTGAGAGATTAGAAGCCGACGGCGAGACCAATGCAGCGCGGGCCGATCGCCGCGCCGCTATTTGCGGACTTTGCAGGCGCGGCGCGTCCCGCAGCGCGCGCTACGCCGCTTCGCGCACCGGCGCCGACACCGGCTGCGCCTGCTCGGCCGGCGCCATGTGATCGTCCTCGCCGTCGGGCGCGCGGGAATCCGCGAAAAACGCGCCTGCGCCAATTGCCCGGTCGAACTGCGACCAGCTGCTGCCCGGAGCCAACTCCTTCTCCAAGCGGTCGAAGCTGCCAAGGCGCCCGCCGAGGTTGTCGATCATGTGCACCAGCGTCGCCTCGCGGGTGCACGGCACCACTGGGCTGCCGTGCTCGAGCGTACCGTGGTGGGACAGGATGATGTGCCCTACCGCCTGCGCAAGCCCCGGCGGGAAGCCGTCGATGTCCTCGATCATGCGACGGATGCGGTAGTAGCCCAGCGCGATCTCGCCATGTAGCCTGCCCGCATCGGTCAGGTCGATGATGGATGGAAGCCCACCCGCCCCGCCCTCCGCACCATCATCCGAGTAGGCCTCCAGCTTGCCGATGTCGTGCAGCAGCGCGCCCGTCACCGCCACATCGCGGTCGATACCCGCGAACGTCGCGCTGATCGCGCTCACCGCTTGGGCCACCCCGAGGCAATGCTCGAGCAGGCCGTGGCGGTAGGCCTGGTGGTAGTGCTTGGCCGCAGGCGCCACGCGATAGCCAGCCCACAGCTCCGAGTCCTCGCCGAATACGCCCTCCAGCAGCAACCGCAGATGTGGCTCGCGGATCGTGTCCAGGAGGTCGCGGACCTCCGCTTCCATCTGGACAACCTCGCGCGCGGGGCCATCCAGCAGATCCCTTGCGTCGAAGCTGCCTGGCGCCGGCGCAGCGAGCGAGCGCAGGTTGATCTGCGCTCCGAAGCGCGGATGGACCGTATAGCGGCCGCTGACATGCACTGGCATGCCCGCCCGTGCCAGCTCCTGCGCCTCCATCAGCTCCTCCCAGACCATGCACGTCACCGCGCCGGTGCGGTCGCCGAGCTGCAGGCGCAGATAGTCGCCACCGTCGCGGCGCTGCCTGCGCTCTGCCTCGCGGACTAGGAGCACCTGGTCGATCTCCATGCCGTCTGTCAGCCCATTTACGAGCATGGCCTGAAGGTAGACGTGGCTGCGGACGGGATCGGATGCGCCGCCCGCTGGGGCAAGTACTCTGACATTGAATGTAAGTAACGTCTGATGTCAGTTACACTAGTTGCATGTTCGTCAACCGCTCTACTGAGCTTGCGGCGCTTACAGATTGGTGGGATTCGTCTGCCTACGGACGAACTGCGCTCGTATGGGGACGCAGACGCGTTGGCAAGACGGCCTTGGTGGGTGCGTTCGCCCAGTCTCGCCGTACGATCTTCTTCACCGCCGCCGGGCGTCCTCGCGACGATGAGCTGCGGGTCCTCAGCGCCCTTGCCGCCGACATCCCCGCCACTGGCCGGCGCGATCTCGGTGCCCGACCTTTCGTTGACTGGGACGATGCGTTTGAGACCCTCGCCACAGCTGCCTCTGAGGCGCCGCTGCTGCTCGTATTGGATGAGTTCCCCGAGCTTCTGCGCGCCTCACCGGAGCTCCCAGGCGTTCTGCGCGCGTTCTGGGATCGTACCTACGAGTACACGCACCTGCGGATCCTGCTGTGCGGCTCTGCGGTGCGCACGATGCAGGCCATACAGGAGGAGCGCGCGCCTCTGTATGGTCGGATCGACCTATCGCTGCCGATCCATCCCTTCTCGCCGCACGAGGCGGCCGCGATGCTGCCCAAGCTATCGCCGTCCGATCGTGCTCTCGTCTGGGGCCTCGTCGGTGGCATTCCGCTCTACCTGAGCTGGTGGGATCAGCAACGCAGTGTGCGCGAGAACCTCGCACAGCTCGTCTGCCGCCCAGGGGGGCTGCTCCTGGAGGAGGGCCGGCTCGTGCTGGCCACCGAGGCCGACAGCGGAGACCTTGGCCAGCTGGTGCTGCGCGCGATCGCCGCCGGGCGTACCAAGCACGGTGAGATCGAGCGCGCGGTGCGCGCCGAGCCCTCACGCACGCTCAAGCGTCTGATCGAGCTGCGCCTGGTCGAGCGCGTAGTCCCCGTCACCACAGCCGGCTCGCGCACACGCCGGCGCAGCTACCGCATAGCCGACAACTTCCTCGCGTTCTGGCTCGGAATCGTCGAGAGCTACCGGGCCGAGATCGAACGCGGTCTCGGCCCCAGCATCCTCTCGCCACTGATCCAACGGCTCGACGACCACATGGGGAGCCCCTGGGAGGACGCATTTCGCTCCCACCTGCGACGCCTCGCCAGCGACGGTGCGCTCGTGCCCGATATTGTGCGGGTCGGTACATTTTGGTCTGAGCATCCCACCGTCGAGATCGATGCCGTTGCACTGGCCGGCTTGCGCGAAGAAGCCGTCCTGCTTGGGGAGGCCAAGTGGGCGCGCCGCGCAGACGCCGGGCGGCTCGTGCGTGAGCTCGAACGCAAGGCTACCGCGCTACCGCGCCTCGCCCCACACCCGCTCTACGCAGCCTGCGCACGTGAGCGCCTCACCGGCACCCCACGAGGCGCCATGGCGATCACAGCCGCCAACATCTTCGCCACCTGATAACAGAACGCGCCGCCAGGCCTTCACGGACGCCGTGGCTGGTGAGAACCACGACGCCCGCGGAGACCTGGCATCGGGGGGGACGCCTCGATCTCTCCCAAGCACCACCGGAGAGGATGGCGATGCTCAAGCCTTCCGCCGTCGGTCGAGCCATCCACGATCGACATGCGGTTTCGGGCGATGCCCAGGCAGGACACTAGTTCCACTTATGCGGCGTCATCTAGGGGCGTTTCCAACCCGCTGCAATGCCCACCATGCAGGGTGCGAGCGGGTCAGCGAAACCGTGTGCGCATTCGGCAGACCGCCCCGTCGGCTCGCCGCCTCGGGCCCATTCGTCACGTCGGTCCATACACTCACAGGTCAATGGGAGAGCAAGGCCTGCCGTGAGCGCTGCACCCGCTTCCCGCGTCCAGCGCGGCCCGCAGCCAGACCAACCCCGCCGAATCGCGGGCGTGCTGCCCGCGCAGAGCTTGCGCGAAGCCATCGCCCGCGAATGGATGGTCGCAGGACCCTGGCGGATCCCTGCCGAGTCGGTGCAGCCGGCAAGCGTCGACCTGCGCCTCGGCGAGCACGCCTGGGCACTTCGCTGCAGCTTTTTGCCCGACAGCGACTCCACCGTCGAGCAGAAGATCGAGGACCTGGCCTTCCAACGGATCGACCTGCGCGACGGCGCCACGCTGGAGCGCGACCGTCCCTATCTGGTCCCGTTGATCGAGGAGCTGCGCCTGCCCGACGACATCCGCGCCAAGGCCAACCCCAAGAGCTCCACAGGGCGCCTGGACGTGTTCACGCGCGTGCTCACCGACCGCAGCCACCGCTTCGACGAGATCGGCGCCGGCTATCAGGGCAGGCTGTACCTGGAGGTGGTGCCGCGCACGTTCGCAATCCGCGTGCGCACCGGCCTGGCGCTCAACCAGGTCCGGCTGATGTCCGGCAATGCGCGCCTGGACGACGACGAGCTCCTTTCGCTGCACACCCAGTCCCCTCTGCTGTACCTGGACTCCCAGCCGCTGCACGCATCCGAGCTGTCGCTCTCCGACGGGCTGTTCCTCAGCCTCGACGTGTCCGGCTCAGACGACAGCATCGTCGGCTATCGCGCCAAGAAGAACAGCCTTCCGATCGACCTAAGCCGTGTGGGCGCGCTTAAATGGCGTGACTACTGGGAGGCGGTGCACCCCGAGAAGGGCCGGCGGATCGTGCTCGAGCCTGAGGTCTTCTACCTGCTGCTGTCAGCGGAGGGCGTCAGCATCCCGCCCTCCTACGCCGCAGAGATGCTCGCCTACGACCCCACCGCCGGCGAGCTGCGCACGCACTACGCCGGCTTCTTCGACCCCGGCTTCGGCCACTCCGCCGATCCCAGCGCCCGCGGCAGCCGCGCCGCGCTCGAGGTCCGCGCGCGCGACGTGTCGTTCATGGTCGAGCACCGCCAGCCCGTCTGCAAGCTCGCCTTCGAGCGCATGGCCGAGCAGCCCGATGTGCTCTACGGCAAGGACATCGGCTCCAATTACCAGGGGCAAGTGACAATGCTCAGCAAGCACTTCGTCGAGCAGGGGGCGCAGGGCCGAGAGTAGGTGCTGTACCCAGTGCTACACTGGCCTGCGTGCCGACCCGTCATCCGCGTCATTCGATCACCGAGACGCCTCGAGTGCGCGAGGCGTTGGACGCACTTCGCCATCGGGGCGAGCGAGTGCGCCTCGACGACCTCGTGATACGCGGCGCACGCGAGCGGCTGCAAGAGATGGAGGCAGCACGCGAGGAGGAGCGCCATAAGCTCGAGCTTCGACACCAACTTATCGAGCAGTTGCGCACCGGAGAGGGGCTCGACGCGGATGCCGCATATGAGGTGCGCGAGCGCGGCTGGACGCATTGAGCGGCTACGGCAGGCCGCTGCTGCTCGACAACTCCGCGTGGGCCAGGCTCCTGGACGGGCGACTCGCCGGCGATGCCCGCAAGAGATTCGAGCAGGCGTTGACGGACGACGAGCTGTGGACGTGTCCGCCCACATTGCTCGAAGATGCGCTACAGCGCGCGGGACGAGAAGGGCTTCGCGCTCGTCGCCAAGCGACTCGATGCGCTCCCCCATGCGCCGATGAGCGCGTCCGCCGGTCAAGCCGCGCTCACCGCCCAGGCTGCCCTCGCGGCCGCTGCCGGCATCTCCCACCGCGTCATGCCCGTCGACCTGCTGATCGCCTCGATAGCCGCCGCGCACGACCTTGGAGTGCTGCACTACGACCACGATTACGACACCATCCAGCAGCACACCGCTCTCTCGTTCGAGAGCGTGTGGGTCGCTCCCCGAGGGAGCATGGGTTGACTACGGCTCCAGCCGGTGCGGACCCCGGTACAGGAAGGTGACCTCGCGCACGTTGTCCTGACCGAGCATCTGCATCAAAAGGCGCGTCAATCCGAAGCCGAAGCCGCCGTGCGACGGCGCGCCGAAGCGAAAGAAGTCCAGGTAGTACTGGATCGGGCCCACGTCCACCTTCTTGTCCTGGGCTTGCGCCAACAGTTGCTCGTAGCGGTGCTCGCGCTGGGCGCCCGTCGTCAGCTCGATGCCCCGCCAGAGCAGGTCAAAGCTCTTGGTCAGCGTCGGCCGATCGGCGTGGCGCATGTGGTAGAAGGGGCGCACCGTAGTCGGGTAATCAGTCACGAACGCGAACTCGTGGCCGTGCGTCTCCTTGACGATCGCCGACAGCGCCCGCTCGCTCGGCGGATCCAGGTCGTGCTCAGCGCCCGGCGCTTGGTGGCCGTGCTCGCGCAGCAGCTCCTTGGCGTCCTCCAGCGTGACCCTCGGGAACGGCAGCGCCGGGACCACCAGCTCGGTGTCGAACGTAGCCTCGATCTGCTCGCCGTGCGTCTCCTTGACCACCGCCAGCACGTGCGCCAGCCAGCGCTCCTCGAACGCCATCACGTCCTCGTGCGAGTCGATCCACGAGATCTCCACGTCCACGCTTGTGAACTCCGTGTCGTGGCGTGATGTGAACGACGGGTTCGCCCGGAACACCGGGCCGACCTCGAACACCTTGCCAAAGCCCGCCGCCATCGCCATCTGCTTGTAGAACTGCGGCGACTGCGCCAGGTAGGCCTCGCGCTCGAAGTACTCCACCTTGAACAGCTCCGCGCCCGACTCGCTCGCTGAGCCCATGAACTTCGGCGTGTGCAGCTCGATGAACCCCTCTTTGCGCCAGAGCTCGCGCATCGCGTGCTCTGCCGTCGTCTGCACCTCGAAGATCAGCCGCCTGTCCGGGCGACGCAGGTCCAGGTAGCGCCAGTCAATCCGCTTGTCCAGCGCCGAGTCCGGCGCTATCGGCACCTCCGGCTCGGCCAGCGAGTCCACCTGCAGTTGCTCGAGCTTCAGCTCCAGGCCACCCAATTTCACGCGCTCGTCCGCCACCACCGTGCCCGTCATCGTCACCGCCGACTCCGCCGTCAACGCCGACACCGCCTCGTTGAGCTCGCTCGGCGGCTCCTCCTTGGGCACGACCACCTGGGCCAAGCCAGTTTCGTCGCGCACGATCACGAACTGCATCCGCTTCTGGTCGCGGATCGCATGCGCCCAGCCGCGCACCGTCACGCGCTCGCCCACCTTGTCGTGCAATTGCGCTGTCAGCGTGCGGGTCACGGCTGGGACCCTATCCGAGGCTGAGCCGAGGGGCCGCCGGGCTCGAGCAGCCCCGGCCCGCTACGGCCGGTGATAGACGGCGTATGTGACCGCCGCCGGGCCGAGTAGATCCTTGGCGGCGGCGTACTCGTGCTCGGCCAGCGCCGGCTGAAAGCCCGGCGTCAGCGGGATCCTCGTGCGCAAGGCATACAGCGCGAACTCGATCGTGCTCGTCTTGCCGTGCCCGGGACAGATTCCGCCGTAGCCTGCGTGACCCTGCGTGTCAGCGCCCACGATCCCGCCTTCCGGCGTCGCGCCCGCAGCCACGCCCTTCGCACCCGGGCTGATGTCGCCCACGAGCCAGCGGATACCGCTCGCCGACCCCGTCGAGCTGTCGTCGATGACGAACAGCACCAGAGCACCAGCCCCCGCTGGTATGCCATGCCACTGCAGCGGCGGGCTCACGTTCGCGCCGTCGCAGGTGTACTGAGCCGCGATCGCCCCGCTTTGTTCAAACGCGGGGCTCGTGATCGTCATGCCGTCTGCGCCGGGCTGGACCGCGACGCCCGAGGAGGAGGAAGGAGGAGGAGGAGAAGAAGCGTGTCGCGAGGCGGTCGACGACGACGCCGAGCCACCCGCCGAGCTCGTGAGCGCCTGGCCTTCGGGCGCGCCTTTGTACTCCGAGCAGTCTTCCATCACATACGCATGCCCGCATGTCGTGCGGCCCTTCCAGCGTTGCTGAAAGCCCTGCTGAAAGCTCGCCAGCACGCTGCTTCGCTGCGCGCCGGAGCGAGAGCCGGCCACCTGCGCAGAGATACCAGACTGCAGCAGTTCGCCGCGCACGCGACCCAGCAGATCGGCTTCGCTCTCGCGCGACCTGGCCAAGAACGCGTTCAACGCGCCCGGCTTGGGGAAGCTCTTGCGCTCGAGCTCGGCCAGGCGCCGCCTGACCTGCGTCTGGGACACCGACACTCCTCGGGCGCCCGCTTCGTCTTGCAACCACACCGCGGTGATCAGGTAGCCGAGCGCCCTGTGACCCGCACCCGCGGACACGCCCAGCGCCTGCTCCACCGACAGCCAGTGCTCATAGCTCGACTTGGAGATCGGTCTGCCAGCCACGGACGCGACCGCGTCGACCCGAGACGTGGAAACAGCCTTGGGCGACGCGGCCGTGGTGGCGCCTGTGGCCGGTGTGGTCGCAGAAGAGCGCAACCGGGTTGACGCCGTCGACGAGCCCCCTCCGCATCCCACCAGCGCACCCGCGGCGGTCAGCCCTGCGAGCAGTGCCGAGGCACGGCGCCGCCAATCTGTCCCCATCATCGTCTGGAAATGTACTGCCCGGCGCTAAAGCCATGTGAAAGCATTGCCGAGGCGACTGAAGATGCCCGCCCGTCGGCTGTCGCCCGCTGGTAGCCTTCCCGCGCTCATGAGGCGTGCTGCGCTCGCGCTCACGGTGCTCGTAACGCTGGGCCTGGGGAGCCCGTCGCTGATCGCTGCCCGAGCGTGGGCGTCCACGCCCAACCCGTCTGAAAACATCACCTTCGGGGCGCTCCCCTCCGAATGTTTCGCAGCGCCGCTGGCGGCCGGTTGCGAGAACGCGCTCATCCAGGAGCTGGACAGAGCGCGTGCGGCCATTGGCCTCGGCCCATACCTGCTCCCGGCTGGGTTTACCGCGCTATCTCCCGACCGCCAGCTGCTGATCCTCACAGACCTCGACCGCGTCGCCTACGGGCTGGCGCCCGTGCCCGGACTCAACGCACAACTGAGCTCCAGCGCCGCCGAAGGCGCCCAGGGCGACTACGACCCGTTGCCCGCCGGCGAACTGTCGTCGGGCGGCGCTGTGGAGGGGTTTGCGTCCAACTGGGCCGGTGGCTTTGCAAACGTCCTCGAGGCCTATTTCGAATGGATGTATGACGACGGCTATCCCAGCGCCAACCGCGACTGTGCCAGCGCTGGCGCCCCCGGCTGCTGGGGCCATCGCCAGAACGTGCTCGCGTCCTTGTCCAGCGAATCGGGAGGGTCGCTGTCGCTGGGCGCAGCCGCGGGCGCAGACGGCGAAGGTCAGGCCGGTTACACACTGCTGATCGCGCTCACCCCGCAGGCGAGCGACTACTACTACAGCTGGGCCGAAGCGCAGGGCGCCGGCGCAGGCCGCGAAGAAGCCCAGCCGAGCTTGCCGAGCGTAGCGCTGGAAACCCCGCAAACGCCGCTGCCCGCAGACAGCGGGCTGGTGCCGGCGGGCTGCTCCGAACGGTGCCCCGATACGCTCGACAGCGAAGCGCCAGCGCGCCTGCCCGCAGCGTCCGACGGCGCTCACAGCGCTCAGATCGCAGCGTCGATCGCCGGCCAGCTGATGCCCCCGCCACAGGCCACCACGGTCACCGCGCTGCTGCGCCGCGGCGCATGCCCAATCCGCTTCAAATCCCTCACCGCGGGGGTCGTGTCGATCCGCTGGTACGGGACGCCACGAGATGTCGGCAACGCAGCCACCAGGCCGGCGCAGCGCTTACTGCTCGCGGCCGGCCGGGTACGCTTTGCCGGCCCTCGCAGGCTCACCGTCGAGGTTGCGCTCACCCCGCTGGGACGGCGCGCGCTCGCACGCCACGCGCCGCTGCAACTGACCGCGCTCGGCACCTTCACGCCTGCCGGCTCTAAACCGGTGTCCGCCGCGCGCAGCTTCACGCTCGCGCGCTGACGGACTTCTGCTCGCGTCCTACCACCACGCCGAGTCGGCTTGGCCGCATGTTCGAGCCTGGGCGTCCAGGTGACCGCACGCCGTGTAAGTCGCTTGCCGGCGCGGTCGATGCATGAGCGATCTCGATGAAAGGAAACGCCATGTTGACCGTCGCCCGTTCACGTAGGAGGCTGGGTTCGCGTGTTCTGACGGCCGTCCTCGTCGCCGCCAGCTCCCTGTGGGCGCTGCCTGGCAGCGCATTCGCGCGCGGGGCTGGCACGCACGCCCCCAAGCTGCCCCAAGCCACAGGGCCCGCGCCCGAAGCGTCCCCCGCGCCGGCGCCTCCCCTCGCGCCTGCTGAACAAATCGAAGGCGCCGGGGAAGCCGAAGGCGCCAACACGGGCGCAGCGCCAGCCGCGCAAGGCTGCAGCGGCGAACTGGTCTGTGGCGACGCGCAGCAGCAGCCCGGCGCACGCGCATCCGTCGTCGGATGGGGCAGAGACTCCAGCGGCGGCCTCGGCGCCGGCTACAAGGGCACCGCACACGGTCCCGTCGCCACGCTCGTGCCCGCCGGCGCGCGCCAGGTGGTCGCCGCCGGCGCAAGCTACGCGCTGATGGAAGACGGCACCGTGTACGCCTGGGGCGACAACACCTTCGGCGAGCTCGGCACCGGCTCGCACCAGAATTCCTCGGTGCCGGTGCAGGTCAAGGGCGTCAGCGGCGCGGTCGCCATCGCCGCGGGAGGCCTGCACGCAATGGCGCTGCTGAGCAACGGCACGGTCATGACGTGGGGCGGTAACTCATATGGGCAGCTCGGCAACGGCACCGGCGGTGGCGGACGCGAAGTCGGCGAAGTCAACCCCGTGCTCGTGCCCGGCCTGAGCGGCGTGGTGGCGATCGCCGCCGGCGGCGCCGATGACGCGGCGCTGCTGAGCAACGGCACCTTGGAGGCTTGGGGCGAAAACAAAGCAGGCCAGCTGGGCGACGGCACGACCCTCGAAAAAGACCTGCCCACTCCGGTCAAGGGCCTGGCTGGCGTCAAGGCCTTGGCGATCGGCGGCAACCCGTCGATCGGCGGACACATGCTGGCGCTGCTCGACAACGGCACCGTGATGGCCGTAGGCGGCAACGTCGCCGGCCAGCTTGGCAACAACAGCACCGCCAAGGACAGCGTCACGCCCGTACCCGTCAAGGGCCTGTCGGGTGTCACCTCCGTGTCCGCCGACCTCACGCACAACATGGCGCTGCTTGAAAATGGCACGGTGATGACCTGGGGCGACGACCAGTTCGGCCAGCTCGGGGTGAGCTCCGTGCGCGAACGCTGCAACCATGAGCCCTGCAGCCGAGTTCCCGTGACGGTGGGCTTGAGCAAAGTCACCGCCATCTCGGCTGGGTTTCGCTTCAGCCTGGCGCTCAGCGCCGGCAAGTCGTTCGCGTGGGGCGCTGACGAACGTCGCCAACTCGGTCAACTCAACGAAGGGCCCGCCGTCTCGCCGCTGCCGCTGCAGGTGCCGCAGATAAGCGAAGTGAGCGCGATCTCGGCCGGCAGCAGCCACAGCCTGGCGCTGATCGACGAAAGCGCTCCCGCGCCCGAGCTCGAAGTCACGCCGGGAGTCGATGACCTCACCGTCAACTGGCATGCCGGGGAAGAACCGCAGACGTGGATAGTGCAGTGGCGGCCGGCGGGCGCGCACAACAAATGGGGCGAAACGGTTCTACTGCCTGCGCGCGCGCGCAGCTACACCGTCACCGGCCTGAGCGTCCAGCCCTACGAAGTCCTCGTACGCAACAAGAACTTCGGGTCCAAGACGATCGCCGGCACGCCGCTGTCCGGCTAGAGCTGCAGCTCCACCTCAACCGCGAACTCGTGGTCGACCACCGGCTCCAGCAGCTCGATCGCGCCTGCCTGACACAGATCGCCGATCCCCAGCTCCAGCGCCGCCAACCGCTCGGCGCTGTCGCGCACGACCACGCGGCGTACAGGCGCGCGCATCGGCTGGCGCGCTTGGGACTTGGCCTTGCGCACCTCGCGCAGGACGTCCGCGGTCACCTCCAGGGCCAGCTCCTCCCGCCCGTTCGCGTCCGCCCGGCTCGCCGCCGACTTGTCCGCACCGTCGCCAGCCGTCTGCGCCGGGCCCGGCGCCAGCAGCACATCCGCCTGCGGCCACGGCGCGCGGTGCACCGAGCCGTCCTGCCACCACGACCACACCTCCTCGCACACGAACGGCAAGAACGGCGCGAACAGCCGCTGGAAGACCGACAGCGAGATGCGCAACGCGCGGCCCACCGATGCGCTGACGTCCGGGTCGGGGTCATAACGGCGGCCCTTGACCAGCTCCAGGTAGTAGTCGCAGTACCACCAGAACGAGCTCTCCGCGCGCTCCAGCGCGCGCGCGTAGTCGTAGTCCTCGAAGCTGTCTGTCGCATCGCTCACCACGCGCGCCAGCCGCGCGACCAGCGCGCGGTCGAGCGGATGGGCCAGCTGGCCCTCCTCGTCGCCGCCGGCCGGCGGAAGCGGCAGGTCGGCGAGGGCGAACTTGGACGCGTTGAGCAGCTTGACCGCCAGGCGCCTCCCCACCTTCATCTGCTGGGCGTCAAACGCAGTGTCAGTGCCCGGTCGCCCGCTGGCCGCCCAGTACCGCGCGGCGTCCGCGCCGTGCTCTTCGAGCAGGTGCATGGGCGTGACCACGTTGCCCTTGGACTTGGACATCTTCTTGCGGTCCGGGTCGAGGACCCAGCCGGAGATGGCGGCGTTCGCCCACGGGAGCTCGTCGTGGTCCAGGTGCGAGCGCAAGATCGTGGTGAACAGCCACGTCCTGATGATGTCGTGCGCTTGGGGGCGCACGTCCATCGGGAACACCTTCGCGAACAGCTCTTCGTCCTCGCCGGCCCCGCCAGCGATCTGCGGCGTAAGCGACGAGGTGGCCCACGTGTCCATCACGTCGGGGTCACCCGCAAAGCCCCCCGGCTGCCCGCGCTGGGCCGCCTCATACCCGTCGGGCACATCCGTCGACGGATCGACCGGCAACCGGTCCAGCGAGGCGGCGATCGGCTGGTCATACAGGATCGCGCCGCTGTGGTCGATCGGATACCAGATCGGAAAGGGCACGCCGAAGAAGCGCTGGCGGCTGATGCACCAGTCGCCGTTGAGCCCGTTCACCCAATCCTCGAAGCGGGAGCGCATGTATGGCGGATGCCAGCGCAGCTGGCTGCCCCGCTCGATCAACGCGGCGCGATGCTCGAGCGTGCGCACGAACCATTGGCGGCTGGTCACGATCTCCACCGGCCGGTCGCCCTTCTCGAAGAACTTCACCGCGCGGATGACCTCCTGAGGCTCGCCGATCAGGTCGCCCGACGCGGCCAGCAGCTCGACCATCCGCCTGCGCGCCTGGTTGATCGTCTTGCCCGTCAGCTCGCCGTAGCTCGCGCGCGCCCGCTCGAGGTCCTCGCTCTCCCATCCGGGAGCTCCCCAGGGGACGTCCAACAGCCGCCCATCGAGGCCGAGCACCGCGCGCACTCCCAGCCCCAGCTCGCGCCACCAGGTCACGTCTGTGAGGTCGCCGAACGTGCACACCATCACCAGGCCGGTGCCCTTGTCGCGCTCGACCTGATGATGAGTCAAGACCGGCACTCTCGTGCCGAAGAGTGGCGTCAGCACGTCGCTGCCCACCAGGTTGCGGTGGCGCTCATCCTCGGGGTGAGCCAACAGGGCGACACACGCCGCGATCAGCTCCGGCCGCGTCGTCTCGATCAACGCCTCGCCCGCGCCGCCCCCGTCCCCGCCCGCGCCGTTGCCCCCGTCGGCGCCGGCCGGCTCGAAGCGCACGCGGTGCATGGCGCCCGGGCGCTCGCGGTCCTCCAGCTCGGCCTGCGCGACGGCCGTCTGGAAGTCGACGTCCCACAGCGTGGGCGCCTCCAGCTGGTAGGCCTGCCCGCGAGCGAGCAGCCCCAGGAACGAGCGCTGGGAGACGCGCTGGGCGAGCGGGCCGATGGTGGTGTAGGTCATCGACCAGTCCACCGACAGCCCGAGCGTGCGCCACAGCGCCTCGAAGGCCTGCTCGTCGCTCTCGGTCAGCGTGAGGCACAGCTGCACGAAGTTCGGCCGCGACACCGCCACCGGCTCCTTCTCGGACGCGTCCACAGGCGCCTGGAAGTCTGGGTTGTATGGCACCGACGGGTCACAGCGCACGCCATAGTGGTTCTGCACGCGCCGCTCGGTGGGCAGGCCGTTGTCGTCCCAGCCCATCGGGTAGAACACCTCTTTGCCGCGCATGCGCTGATAGCGCGCCACGGTGTCGGTGTGCGTGAACGAGAACACGTGACCGACGTGCAGCGAGCCGCTGACCGTCGGCGGCGGCGTGTCGATCGAGTAGACCCGCTCGCGCGGGGCGGAGCGATCGAAGCGGTAGGTGCCCTCGCGCTCCCACACCTCGCCCCACTTCGCCTCCAGGCCCTCCAGCGAGGGGCGCTCGGGCACGCGGGCAGATGCGAGCGCGTCTGCGCCAGGCGCCGCGTCGGTCTTGGGTGGCTGTGACGGCGTCAAGCCGTTGATCGTATCCGGCGCGAGGGCCCCCGAGCGGGCGCCGCCGGACGCTCGGCTTCCTGTCGCCTCAGCTCATGTTGACGTAGCCGGTCGCTTCTGTCGGGCTGCGCACGTTGGCCGCCACCTTGTTTTCGTAGTTGCCCTCGATCGTCTGGATCTGCCCATTGGGCAGCACGTCGCGAACGATCCCCACGTGTTCGTCGCCGAACACGATCAGGTCGCCAGGCGCAGGCACCACGCCGGGCCCGTTTGGGATCGCTCGGCCGCTGCTCTGCGCCCACGACCACACCTCGGACACCCCGCCCGCGCCCTGGCCGCCTTCGCCCATCGGCTCGCCAGCCTGGCGGGCGACCCATGAGGCGAAGTACGCACACCACGGCGCGCCCGGGATCGCGCCAGCGGTCGCGGTGCGGTATTGGGCGATAGCAGGCGATTCGTTGGATCCGGGCGGCTGCTCGGCCTGACCAAGCTGGCTTTCTGCAATCGCCACGATGCGCGCGCCGGGCGAGCTCTGGCCGGCCGCTTCCAGCGGCGACAACGCCGGTGCACCGGCGAGCGCTGTCGGGGTGTCGGCGACCGCAGAAGCAGCCGCGCCCGGCGGCTCTTGTGCGGCGGCCTGGGGGCTGCTGGCCTGTGCGAGCGCGCTGGCGAACGACGAGGGGGCGCCCACGGTGGGCGTGGCCGGCGCTTCGGCGCCGCCTGTCGACACGCCACCGGAGCCGACCAGCATGGCTGGATCGGCGAACGCCTGCTTGATCGCGGAAACGCGTGCGAGCGTCGCTTCGATGGACATCTCCCTGATAATCGGCCGCCGGCTCCCACAATTGAGACCGCTACAGAGCGGGGGCCGACCTGAGCCACCGCGGTCGGGGCGATCTGGTTCTGTCGCGCACGAGCGTAGTCTGCGTACTGTGTGGTGTTACCATGCAGTACAGATGGCTGCCATACCCATCAGTATCCGCCTCCCCGAACAGACCGTCGGTCGGCTCGCCGACCGCGCCGACCGCTCGAACATGCCCTCGCGCACGCTCGCGCAGCGCTACGTCGAGGAGGGCCTGCGCATGGACGAGCACCCGCTGGTCCGCTTCGCGGACGGCCCCTCGGGTCGGCGCGCGCGGCTGGTCGGCGGTCCGGATGTGTGGGAGGTGGTAGCCGTCGCACGTGACAACAACGGCGACCTCGCCGAGACCGTGGCGTATCTGGAGCTCCCGCTGGGCCTTGTGCAGGCTGCCGCCTCGTACTACGCGGCCTACCCACAGGAGATTGACGAGCGTGTCGAGCGCAATCGCCGCGAGGCTGACGATGCCCACGGCGCTTTCCTCGCGGCGCGCAACGCTTTCGGCGATTGAGACTGCTGCTCGACGAGATGCTGTCTGCCGCGATTGCGCGGGAGCTGCGCACACGTGGTCACGATGTGCAGGCGATCCAAGAGCACCCCGAGTGGTGCTCGTTCGATGACCGTCGGGTCGTCGAGCTCGCACGCGATGAGCGTCGTGTGATCGTCACCGACAACCTCGTCGACATGCGGCCCCTGCATTACGAGGCGATCACGCCGGGGGGCGCAGGCGATCACGGCATGATCTTCATTCCCGGAGGCTACCCTCGCACCCGGGCCGATACGGGGAGGCTCGTCACTGCCCTGGAGGAGAAGCTCGCGGCACGTCCTGGAGATGACGACCTGACCAACGGCGAGGACTGGCTATAGCGCGAGATGGCGGCCAAAAGCCGGGGGTGTGTGAGCAAACATTAAGGTGAGAAGGGCGGCAAATGCCCGGAGGGGCCTTAATAGAAGGACGGGCGGCAGAACCGGGGCGGGCGGGCAACTATTACGGCGAGAGGGGCGGCAAAAGCCGCCCCTCTCGACCACCGTTCCCTCGATGAAGCGGCGGTATGTGGCTGCGCCGGCCCGTGTCGTGACCGCCGAAGCGTTATGTACCCGCCGGGTCGCAGAGGCCGATCGGAGTGTTCGGCCGGCGCGACGTTTCAGGCGGGCTTCACTGCTGCGGTGGCGTCCTCTAGGCGCCACCGCGCAGGAAGATGTGACCGACTGACTGCTATTCGAGCAGCTTGAGCGTCGCGTTGGGCAGGTGGTTGGCCTGCGCCAGGATCGACACGCCGGCCTGCTGGAGAACCTGGTCCTTGGTGAAGTTGGTCATTTCAGTGGCCATGTTCACGTCGGTGATCGCGCTCACAGCCGAAGTCAGGTTCTGGCTGTAAACTTCCAGGTTCGACTGGGTGAACTGGATACGGTTCTGCACCGAACCGAATTCACCAGCAAGCGTCGACACTTTGGCGATCGCTTCGTCGATTTCTTTCAGCGGTTCTTTACCGCCGGCGAGGACGCCTTTAATTTTTTCGATTTCTTTGTAGAGTTCGACGGCTTTGACGCCGATCGTTTCTTTGTCGTTGGCGCCCACCTGGAACGCGATTTCTTCTTTGCCGTTGAGCAGGCTCACACCGTTGAACTGGGTCGTTTCACCGACACGCTTGATCTCTTCGACCAGCTGTTCGGTCTCTGCGGAGATCGCTTCCTGGTCTTCTTTGGAGGTCGTGCCGTTGGCGTACTCCACACCAAGCTCGCGAACACGCTGAAGCATCGTGTTGATGTTGTTCAACGCACCCTGCGCCGTCTGCGCAAGCGCAACCGCGTCCTGGATGTTCTGGCCGGCCTGGTTCAGCCCGTTGACCTGGCTCTGCAGGCTCTGGCTGATCGCGTAACCGGCGACGTCGTCGGCAGCCGTGTTGACGCGAAGACCCGAGGACAAACGCTGCATCGTGCCCGACAGCATGTTCTCGGTGTTGTTCAGGTTCCTGGCGGAGTTCATCGCCTCCAGGTTGGTGTTGATCGTCAGGGACATGCGTTCATCTCCTTGATGACGTGGGTTTGCTTGGTCCCGAGCCGACTCCGTGTCAGGCCCACGCCCTTTATCGTCGCGGCAGACGGAAACTTGAGCAACGCGTCAGGCGCAACTCGAAAGATACGTCAGGCGCGCACGTCGATGCGCGACGCCGGCCCGTCGTCGTCGAGCCCGTCGTGCTCGGACTCGCGCGACTGCGCCGCCTCGCGACGCCTGCGCTCGCGCGGGTCCTTGGGCCGATCGCGCTCGCGCGAGATCCGCTCCAGGCGCTCCACCGGTGGACGCTCAGTCCGCGACACCGCGGGCGGGCCCGACGTGATCGGCAGGATCGGGTCCACCGTCGGCTACCTGCCCTCCGATTGGCGCGCAGACAGCAGCTTCTGCTGGCGACCCTTGATCTCGAGCATCACCAGCCGCCGCCACAAGAAGACCGCGCCGGCCCACACCGCCACATAGCAGATCACGCCCGCCGCCAGCGCCCGCAGGCCGGCCATCGCGAGCGTGTTGGTCGGCAGCGACAGGTAGCCGCCGAGCAGGAAGCCGGCCAGGGCGCCCCAGCCCTTGGCGCGGGCGACCGCTCGCGCAGCCCGCGGGTGGGCTGCCACGCTCGGCGCCCCCGAGGTATCGGTCGCGGCGCCCTTGGCTGCTGCCTTCTTGGAGCCCTTCTTGGCCTTGTCGGCCTGCTTGGATGTGGCAGCGTCAGTTGCCATCGTTCTCCTCCCGCAGGCCGCGCTGGCGTTCGGTGCGCTGGCACTCGAAGATGAAGCGGACCAGGCGCCTGCGATCGAGGTCTGTGATCTCGTGGAAGACCGCCGCGCGGCGCCCCTGACGGTCGACGCGCACGACCCTGGCCCTGCCGCTTATCGGCATCACGTCGTGGTTGAGCGACAGCTGGAAGCTGAGCTCCTCGCCGATCTGCAGCGTGTCCGGCCCGGCTAGCAAGAAGCCGCCGCCGCTGAGGTCAACGGTGTAGCTCTGGATCTCCAGCAGGTCGCTGCCGGCATACACGAGCACCGGCCGGGCGGCGTTGATGCGCACGTACTCGCGCTCCTGGAGCACCTCGACCGAGCGCGGCGCGTCCATGCGTAGGACATCGGGCTCGGCGGGATCCTCGAGCTTGACGGTGCCCGCAGGCGGACCCGCCCGTGGGGCGCTGTGAACTCCACCACCAGGCCCTCGAGCTGGCCGTCGCTGAGCGGCTGGGTGGCCACCGTGATGGCCACCAGCAGCGTGTTCACTCCACGCTCCAGCACGCGCGCGGGGAGCCGTTCGCCCGAGCTCATGGCAAGCGTCAGCAGGTCGCCGTGGCCGGGCAGCGCGACCGGCTTGGACGCGTCGGGTTTGCCGCGTCCGAGCCTCATGGCAACAACCTGCCCGCCAGTTCCACCGGATCGACGCCGCGCAGGCGCCAGGCGCCCGATGGCGCGCAATCGAGCAGGTACTCGGGCGCCAGGCCGAAGGCGCACGCAGCCTCGATGGCCACGCCGATCTGGTCGGTCTCGTCCGCGTGGGTGACTGCCATCGCGTTCGCGCCCAGCGGGCGCAGCGCGGTCAGCAGCTGCGCAGCCGCCTGCGCGCCCAGCGTCGCCGGCAGCGCGACCACGATCCGCTCGGGTTTGAACTCGCCGAGCAGCTGCGCGAGTGTTCGTATGCCAGCTTTGTCCGCTGGCGACATGCGCGGGGTGTCCACCACCGCCAGGCCGTTGTCCTTGGCCCTGCGCAGCGCGCCCAGCGCCCGCGGCGTGCCCGCCGCCATCGGCTTGACGATCCGGGGGGCGAGTATCAGCCGCAGGTCGTCGCGCTGAGCGCCGCGGGTGAGCGTCGCAAAGCTCGCCGGCAGGGTGCTGCCGGTACGGTAGGCCGCAAGCAGGGCCGCGCAGCAGGTCGTCTTGCCGGTGCCGCCTGCGCCCACCACCACGATCGCCGCGCCACGCGTCGGCAGCGGCGGCGCCACGGGTATCCGCTGGGCGATCGTCGTGCGCACTGCCTGCGCCAGCCCCGCGCGGGGCGCCAACGGCAGCACATGCGCAGCCGCGCCGTCAACCAGCTGCCTGGCAAGCTCTGGGCTGATTCCCACGCGGCGCAGACCCTTCTCCACGCCTGCGCGCGCCCGCGTCTGAGACCCCGGCGCCACCGCGCGGCGCTCGCGCGCGGGGACGGGACGGCGGCGTGGCGGCGCGTATTCGGGCGCCGGCGCGTACTCGGAGAGCGCAGCATCTTCCTCCACGTCCGCTTGTGCGTACGGCCGGGGCTCCTCGCGCGCGATCAGCTCGTGGAAGTCCACGCCCGCGACGAACGGCTCGCCTGCCGGCTGCGCAGGAGCCGTGGGCACGGGCGGGGGCTGCTCCGCTAGGACAGGGGGAGGTGTCGGTGCGGGTGGGGGTTGCTCGGCGGCTCCAGGCGGCACAGACGGGACCGTCCTCGCCGGCTCTTCGAAGTCAGCTGGCGGGAACGCCGGGGGCGCTGGGGGGGAGCGGAATCCGCCTTCGGCCGGCGCGGCCTTGGCCAGTGCGGCCAGGCGCGCGCTCACATACGAGCTGCCGTACTGCGCGGCCGGCCGCTGCACGGGGGGCGCGGGCGTCTGTGGCGGCGGAGGCGCCGGCGGGGGAAGCGGAGAGATGGCCGGCGGTGGCTTCGAGCTCGGCCTGCGGCGGCGCAGGGGCATAAGGCGGGCCGACGGGCTCGTCGTCGTCGTACACGTCGATGCCCTCGGGGCCGGACATCGCCTCGATCTCCACATACGGGTGCTGGAAGAAGCCCAGCACGCCGCCCGCCAAGCCGTCGCGGCGGCGCACGATGATCGCATCCGCGCCCAGCTCGCGCTGGATCTGCGGGATGATGTCCTCGACCGAGCGACCGCGGAAGGTGCGGATCGAGTGGTCCTCGGACGTGCCGTTGCGCATGCTCGCGCGCGCCTCGCGGCCCAGCGCCCTCATCAGCTCGGCGGGCGTGCTCATGCTTCCCTCACCATCTGCATGGGCACGCAGGGCAAGCTGGGCAAGAACGCAGGGAGCGTGGCGTGCTTATTAGTACGCGAGCGACCGAGGACGCCGATCCAGCGCAGCCATGCGTGCTCATGCATGTATGACACCGATTGTTTCGACGTCAATCCCGGGCGCGATCTCGTTGTAGGAGCACACCGCCAGGTGCGGCTGGGCCTGGGCGATCAGGCGGCGTAGGTGACGGCGGATACGTGCGGAGCAGAGGATTATCGGCGTGCGCCCGCCGCCCGCGTCGCGGGCGGCCGCGTGCTCGACCTGGGTGCGCAGGGCGGTCACGATCGCCTGCGCGCGCGACGGTTCCATCGCCAGGTACTCCCCGTCCGTTGTCTGGGTGATCGACGTGGAAACCTCCTGCTCGATCGATGGGTCCAGGGTGATGGCTTGCAGGCGCAAGTGCTCGTCCAGATGGGGAGCCGTGATCGCCCGGCCCAGCGCCTGGCGAGCGTACTCCGATAGCAGGCTCGTGTCACGTGTTGTTCGAGCCTTGTCGCCGATCGCCTCCACGATCGTGCCCAGATCGCGGATCGGCACGCCTTCAGACAAAAGCGATTGCAGCACGCGCTGGATCTCGCCGAGCGACAGCGCGTCGGGCACGACCTCTTCGACGACCGCCGCGTTGGTCTCCTTGAGCTTGTCCAGCAGCGCGCGCACGTCCTGGCGCGTGAGCAGCTCGGCCGCGTGCGCGCGGATGGTCTCGGTCATGTGGGTGATGATCACCGACTCCGGGTCCACCACCGTGTAGCCGAGCGCCTCTGCCTCCGCGCGCGAGGACTCGTGCACCCACACCGCCTCCAGCCCGAAGGCCGGCTCGCGCGTGGGGATGCCCTGCAGTTTCCCGCTTGCGTCGCCGGGGTCCATCGCCAGCAGGTGCCCCGGCATGATGCGCCCGCGCGTAACCTCCGAGCCGCGCACCTTGACCACGTACTCGTGCGATTCCATGCCCAGCTCGTCGTGGATGCGCACAGGCGGGATGAGGACGCCCAGGTCGGTTGCGATCTGGCGGCGGATCATGCTCACGCGGCGCAGCAGCGACGAGCCGCCCGACCCGGAGCCGGGTGAACCGGGTGAACCGGAACCCCCCTCAACAAGCGGGACGAGGCCGAAGCCGATGGCGAGCTCGAGCGCGTCCACGCCCACTTCGCCGAGCGCGTCCTCGGCGGCTGGTGCAGGCAGCGCCGCCCTGGCGGCCGCACGGGCCTCCGCGTCGGCGTCCTTGGCGGCGGGCAGGCCGTTGCGTACCGCCCAGGCGATCGCGCCGAAGATCGCGGCGATGACCAAGAACGGCAGCTTGGGCAGCCCGGGGATCAGCGCGAACACGCCGATCGCCCCGGCGGCCACGAGCGGGGCCTTGCGCTGGCGCAGGATCTGGTTGGCGATGTCCGAGCCGAGGTCGCGGTCGGACGCCGCGCGGGTGACGATGATGCCGGTGGCCACCGAGATCAGCAGCGCGGGGATCTGCGCGGACAGGCCGTCGCCGACGGTCAGCAGCGAGTACTGGTGGGTGGCTTCGCTGAAACCGAGGTGGCGCTGGGCCACGCCCACGATGATCCCGCCGACGAGGTTGATCGCGGTGATGATCACCGCGGCCATGGCGTCGCCTTTGACGAACTTGGACGCGCCGTCCATGGCGCCGTAGAAGTCGGCCTCCTGGGCAATCTCCGCGCGCCGTTCGCGCGCCTGCTGGTCGGTGATCAGGCCGGCATTCAGATCGGCGTCGATCGCCATCTGCTTGCCCGGCATCGCGTCCAGAGTGAAGCGCGCGCCCACCTCGGCCACGCGCCCGGCGCCGTTGGTGACGACCACGAACTGGATCACCACGAGGATCAAGAAGATGACCAGGCCCACGACCACGTTGCCACCGACCACGAATTCGCCGAACGCCTTGACCACGCTGCCCGCGTCGCCCGACGTGAGGATTAGGCGCGTCACTGACACGTTGATCGCCAGGCGGAACATCGTCGTCAGCAGCAGCAAGCTGGGGAAGGAGGAGAAGTCCAGCGCCTTGCCCAGGTACATCGTGGTCGACACGATCGTCAGCGCGGCGGCGATGTTGACGGTGATCATCAGGCTCAGCAGCGCCGAGGGCAGCGGCACGACGAGCATCGTCACGACCAGCACCACCGACACGGCAGCGAGCATGTCGGTGTGGCGCAGCATCCTGCGCAGGCCTGTCGCGTTGGCGTTCACGACGCGAGCCTCCTAGCGGGCGGCAGCGGCCCGGATGCGGCCCCGCCCGGGCGCGCCGATCCGCCGCCCCCGGCGATCATCGAGCGCCGGCCAGCCATCCGGTAGACGAACGCGAGCACGCTTGCGACCGCCGCGTAGAGCTCCTGCGGGATCACCTGGCCAATCTCAACTGAGGAGTGCAGGGCGCGCGCCAGCGGCGGGTCGGCCACGACCGGCACGTCGTGTTCTTCGGCTATACGCCTGATCTGCGCGGCGATCAGGTCCTTGCCCTTGGCGACCACCTCGGGGGCGGTACGCGAGCCGTCGTAGCGCAGCGCGACGGCGTAGTGGGTGGGGTTGGTCACGACCGCGTCCGCCTTGGGCACCGCTGCCATCATGCGTGCGCGCGCGGCCTGCATCTGGCGGCGGCGCAGCGCCGCTTTGACCTCGGCCGAGACGCCATACTGGCGCACCTCGTCCTTGACCTCCTGCTTGGTCATGCGCAGCTGGCGCTCGTGGCGCCGGCGCTTCCAGGCGTAGTCGAGCACGCCGATCGCCAGGTAGGCGAAAGTGGCGTGCTCGGCCACCCCGAGGGCCTGCTGGCGAAAGACTCCGCCGAGCGCCCCGGGGGTGATGCCGACATAGGACGCGAGCACCGTCAGGCCGGGCAGGATCGCCAGCGCTGCCACGCCCGCGACCACGGCCACCTTGGCGACCGCCTTGAGAGCCTCGAAGACGAGGTTGGGCCCGAGCAGGTTGCGCAGCCCCATGGCGGGGTTGATGCGGCGGAAGTCCGGTTTGAGCGCCTGCGGGTGGGGGATCCCGCCGACCTGCGCCACACCAGCGAGCACGCCCACGAGCATGCACGTGCCGGCGATCGGTATGACCGTCAACGCGATCGTCGACAGCGCCGAGTGCATCAAGCCGTTCAGCCCCGCCGCGCTGGTGGCCTGGGCGGAGTTGGGTATCAGGCGCAGGGTTTCGCGAAACGAGGACGCGCCGGCCGACACGATGCGCGAGCCCATCATGCTGAGCGCGAAGATGCCCGCCATCAGCACCACTGAGCCGCCCAGGTCGGGGCTGCGCGCCACCTGCCCCTTGTCACGCGCGCGTTTGCGGTGCTTGGGTGTGGCCTTCTCGGTGCGGTCGTCCTGTGCCATGGCTTACGCGACGTGCAGCGCGCCCAGCCCGGCGGCGACGCTGACCGAGAGCTGCTCGGAAATCCAGTTGGCTGTAAAGGGGAGCGCTGCGGCCACCACGAGCATGGCCACAGCCACCTTGGTGGGAAAGCCGACCGCGAAGATGTTCATCTGCGGGACCACGCGCGAGACCACGCCGAAGGCAACGTCGGTGATCAGCAGCGCGATCAGCACCGGCGCTGCCACCTCCAACGCGGCCGCGAATACGGTGCCGAACACCTGCTCGACGCCGCCCACCAGCGAGGCGAGCTGTGGCCCGCTGGTGAGGGGCACCAGCGTGAACGTGCGGTCCAGGCCGCGCAGCGTCCACGCGTCGCCACCGATGACCAGGAAGACGAGCGTGCCCACGAGCGAGTAAAAGCGCGACATCACCGCGCCTTCCTGCCCGTTCATGGGGTTGATCAGCTGGCCGTAGGAGAAGCCCGAGATGACGTCAACGATCGAGCCGGCCGATTCGACCGCTGCCATCAGGACGGCGAGCGCGAAGGCGAAGCTCAGCCCCACGAGCAGCCCCTCGATGACCAGACCCGCGAGCAGGACCGCGTCGCTGGGTACGTGCTGGCCGTGCATCGCGATCGGCGTCAGGCCGATCGCGAGGCCCACCGCGATCATCCCGCGCACGCGCGCGGGAATCATGTTCGAGGAGAACAGCGGTGCGATCACAAACAGCGGCGTGACGCGGGCTAGCACGAGGATGAAGCCCGCCAGCTCGTTGCCCGCCAGTTTGCTCAGCAGCTCGCTGATGTTTGGATTGTAAGAGAACGAAATAAATGCATGGCTCTCTTGGACAGTGAACGGATTTATAACTCCAAATTGAGCCTGTCCACTTGGGGTTTTTTGACTACCTTCGATTTTATAAGGCTGGACACCAAGATATACATTGTCATGGATGGGCCAGAAATTACTTCCCGTTCCTGCAAATGCCAATGTTAGTCCCGATGAACCCGTTGGATAGCTAAACCCCGGTCCAAATGAAATGAATGGTGGTGCCCACGATGCGGTTGTTGATGTCGAGGCGTTACCTGCTAAACTTGCAGTAACGTTTGTAGCAATAACCTGACCAGTGCTATCTACAGTAAAAAATCCACCATTGGATTGGATAGTGTAAGA
>CAVUXA010000002.1:0-386014 GCA_963745375.1 uncultured Solirubrobacteraceae bacterium
CGCGTTTGTCGCCAGACCGCGGGCGAGCCGCGCGGCGTCATCGTCCTCAGCGACGGGGCGCTCAGCCGAACCCAGCCGTCGCGGCTGTGTGGGCGCTGGATCGGGGTTGGCCATCGCAGGCCAATGCTAGACTCCCGCCCCCCGTGGAGCTCGTCGCACCGCCCGCCCCCGCCCCGCGGGCGCGGTCCAGCAGCCGGCCGCGCTTGAAGAGGCTGCGCTTTTTGCTGATCGTCATGGCCGTGCTGTTGCTCGGCCTCGTGTCCTTCGTGTTCGGCATGTTCGTGTCGATCGCATCGGACCTGCCTTCGCTCACGCGCTTCTCGCAGTACAAGAACGCACGCAGCTCCTACCTGTACGACGACCTCGGCCACCCGATCGGCGTGCTCACCCAGCAGAACCGGGTGATCGTGACCGCCGATCAGATCCCTCAATTGGTCAAGGAGGCCGTAATCTCGATCGAGGACAAGCGCTTCCAGACCAACAGCGGGATCGACATCCGCGGCATCGCGCGCGCGTTCGTTGACGACATCGAGCACAAGGGCGTCGTGCAGGGCGCCTCCACCATCGAGCAGCAGTTCATCAAGAACGCCCTGCAGGCGCAGTCGCACCGCACGATCTTCGAGAAGCTGCGCGAGACCGCGCTGGCCTACCAGCTGTCGCACAAGTGGTCCAAGGAAAAGATCATCACCGCCTACCTGAACACGATCTACTTCGGCAACGGCGCCTATGGGATCGAGGCGGCAGCTCAGACCTACTTCGGTCACGAAGTCAACCACGTGGACTGCGGCACGCCCGGACACGAGCTGTGCGTCCAACAGCTGCAGCCATGGGAGGCGGCGCTGCTGGCCGGCATCATCCAGTCGCCCAGCGAATACAACCCGGCCATCCATCCCGCGCTGGCCAAGGAGCGGCGCGACGTGGTCCTGCGCCAGATGCTCGATCAGGGCTACCTGACGCGACCGGTGTACGACGAAAGCGTCAACCAGGCGCTGCCCTCGCCTCGCGAGATCCAGTCCCCCCAGGAGCAGACCGTCGAAGGCGTAGACGTGGGCTACTTCACCAGCTGGGTCCAGCAGCAGGTGATCGAACGCTACGGCACGCGCGCGTTCAACGGCGGGCTGAAGGTCCGTACGACGCTCGACCTGGAACTGCAGCGCGCGGGCGAACAGGCGGTCAACAACTACCTGGCCTACGCGGAAGGCCCGACCGCGTCGCTGGTCGCCATCGAAAACTCGACCGGCGAGGTGCGCGCGATGGTCGGCGGGCGCAACTACGACGAAAGCCCCTTCAACCTGGCCACCGAGGGCGAGCGCCAGCCGGGCTCGTCGTTCAAGGCGTTCGACCTGGCGGCCGCTCTGGAGGACGGCATCTCGCCCTCGTCGGTGTGGACGTCCAAGCAGAAGGAATTCATCGTCCCCCACACCGGCGGCCACGAACACTTCGTGGTGCACAACGACGAAGGCAACTACACCGGCGAGAACACGCTGATCAACGCGACCGCCTACTCGGACAATTCGATATATGCCGAAGTGGGCCTGAAGGTGGGAACCCGGCGCATCGCAGACCTGGCCCACCGGATGGGGATAACCACGCCGCTGTCGACCAACCCGGCGATGACGATCGGCGGGTTGACGGTGGGCGTGACGCCGCTGGACATGGCCCACGCGTATGAGACGATCGCGCATGGTGGCCGGCGCGTCAGCGGCACGATGGCCGAAGACTGGGAGCCGGTCGGGATCCAGGAAGTCGAAGCGGGCGGGGCGCCGCTGCCGGACGGCTCTCGTCACGATGTCAACGCGGTCAAGACGCTGCCGGTGCTCCCCCCCGAAGTGGCCTCCACCGAGACCTCCATGCTGGAAACGGTGCTCCAGTACGGCACCGGGAAAGCTGCCGCCCTCGGCCAGTTCGCGGCTGGTAAGACGGGCACCACGTCCAACTACGGCGACGCGTGGTTCGTGGGCTGGGACTCCAAGTACACGGTCGCCGTGTGGGTCGGCTTCCCCAACAAGCTGATCCCCATGACCAGCGACTTCGACGGGGGGCCGGTCCTCGGCGGCACCTATCCGGCGCTGGTATGGCACGACTTCATGACCTCGGCGCTGCAGATCGACAAGACGCGCGCCGAAGAAGCGGCAGCAGCAGCGAAGACCAAGAAGGAAGGCACGGGAGGCAAAACGGGCACGTCGAGCACCACCGGCACGTCCGAATCGAGCGCGCGGTCGACAACGAGCGCCACCCCCGCCCACGGCCAGCAGCCGGCGGCCGCGGGCAAGGCCAACGGCAATCCCTCAACGCCGGGCGGCGGCAACGCCGGCAACGAACCCGCCGGCGCGCCGCAGGGCGCAGCCGCGCCAGAACAAGCGCCCGTCGTGCCGTCAGCCCCAGCACCCGCGCACGAAGAACCCGCCACGCCGTCTGCCCCCGCAGCGTCGGCGCCGCAGGCGCCATCCTCTGCGTCTCCAGCGCCGCCGAGCAGCTCGCCGACGGGCGGCGTCAGCCCAGGCGGCTGACGGTCGTCGCCGACGGCTGTTGTGCAACAGCCACAAGCGCACAGCCAAAGCTTGGCGCGATGCCGATGCACAGCTGTGCCCAGCGAGTACGGTTGGCATGACACGCCAATTCGAGGGAGACAAGGAGAGAGGGAATGTCCAAGCTCAAGACCGTCGCCCTGGGCATCGCCGCCACAGGCATGCTCGCCCTGGCCGCACCGGTGAGCGCGAGCGCGCAGTTGCACGTGCCGTACGGCAACGAAGCGCTGGCCGACTTGGTGAACGCCGAGATCAACACGCCGACGCAGGTGGCTGGCGCCAACAACATCTTCTGCAGGCCCAGCGCTGCACACCCATATCCGGTCGTGCTTGTGCACGGCACCGTCGAGGACGAGGGCTCCAACTGGGTGACGCTGGCTCCGCTGCTGGCCAACAACGGTTACTGCGTGTTCGCGTTCAACTACGGCGAAACCGGCCTGTCGCTCGGCGGGCGCGTCGACGGGCTGAACTTCATCGAACGCTCAGCCGAAGAACTGTCCAGCTTCGTCAACGCCGTGCTGTTGCTGACCGGAGCGGCGAAGGTCGACCTCGTCGGCCACTCGCAGGGCGGCATGATGCCCAACTACTACCTCAAGTTCCTGGGCGGCGCCGGCAAGGTCAACGAGCTGGTCGGATTGGCGCCCAGCAACCATGGCACGACCCTCGACGGGTTCCTGACGCTGCTCAAGGAACTGCCCTTTGCCGCACAGCTGGACGGCCTGCTCGAAGTCGTCGGCGTGCCTTCTCTGGTGCAGCAGGGGGAAGGCTCGACCTTCATGCACAAGCTGTTCGGCTCCGGCGAACCGCTGGTGCCGGGCGTGCGCTACGTGGTGATCGAGTCCACGCACGACGAGGTCGTCACGCCCTACACCAACGCGTTCCTGCACGGCCAAGGAGTGTCCAACGTCACGATCCAAGAACAGTGCCCCACCGACCCGACCGAGCACATCGGCATGAACTGGGACTCGCCGTCGCTGCAAAACGTGCTCAACCAGCTCAGCCAGAGCCCCAACCCGTCGTTCAAGGCGACCTGCAGCAAATTCGGGTCACGCATCTGAGCGGACGACACCAGACAGAGCCCGTGAGGCCCATCCCGGGGTCTCACGGGCTCAGCCCGCAGGCGGGCGCGGGCGCGACACGTGCTCGTTGTCCGCTGCGCAGAAGCGCCATGGCAGCTCCACCGCGCGGCTGATGCCGATGCGCGCGCCGGTCACGATCCGCGGCGACAGCCACTCCCCTGTGCGCGCGCTGATGCGCACCGGCCCGCTCCGCAGGCTGCTGTCGTTGTGCTCCAGAGAGACGCCCAGCGCCTGCGTGAGCTTGCCCGGACCCGAGCACAGCTCGCTCTCGCGTACGCTCGCCGTGCCGTCGCGCGCGCGACGATCCGCCATCGCCGCGATGCCCGCCAGCGGCTGAAGCGCGCGTATCAACACCGCCGCGCCCACGCCTTCGGGCTCGCACACCGCGTTGAGCAGTGCATGGATGCCGTAGGAGCGGTACACGTAGGCGCGTCCGGGCGGGCCGAAAAGCGTGCGCGTGCGCGGCGTCACGCCTACGAAGGCGTGACAGGCGGGCTCGCTGTCGTGGTAGGCCTCCGTCTCGACGATCACCCCACTGGCGCCGCCGTGCTCGACCGTGCAGCCGATCAGGTCGCGGGCCACGTCGAGCACCGGGCGCGCGTAGAAATCGGCGGGCAGCGCATCCCTCACAGCGGCCGCGCCGGCCGCCGGCGACAGGACCGGCGCGCTCACGAACCGGTGCCCCCCTCGAGCTCAGCGCGGGCGAGGTCGAGCTGCTCGCGCACGCGCGCCAGCGAGGTGCCCCCCTCGGAGACCTTCGACTCCAGCCACGACGTCTGCACGAGCGCGCTGCGGTACTCGTCCTCGCGGTCGGCCAGCACCTGGCTGTGCGCGGCGAGCTGCTCGCGCGTGAGCTGCGACAGGGCCTGGCCGGCATCGAGCGCCGTGCGCACCAGGCCAGCAACGACGCCGTGGGCCTCGCGGAAGGGCACGTCCAAGCGCACCAGCAGATCGGCGATATCGGTCGCGGCAATCATCTCGTCGGCTGCCGCTTCGCTCAGGCGCGCGCGATCGAAGCGCACGCCCGCGATCATGCCCGTGGCCGCAGCGAGCTCCAGATCGAGCGTGTCGACGGTGTCGAACAAGTGCTCCTTGTCCTCTTGCAGATCCTTGTTGTAGGTAAGCGGCAGGGCATGCATGACGCCGTGCAGTGCCGACAGATGGCCGACCACGCGAGGGGCCTTGGCACGCAGCAGCTCAGCCGCGTCGGGGTTCTTCTTCTGGGGCATGATCGACGAGCCCGAGCTCCACGCGTCGGGCAGCTCGCAGAAACCGAACTCGGCGCTTGACCACAGGACGAGCTCTGACCCCAGCCGCGACAGATGGGTGGCGCAGGTCGCTGCCGCACTGAGGAAGTCCAGGACGAAGTCCCGCCCGGAGACCGCGTCGATCGAGTTTGCGACTACGTCTGAGAAGCCGAGCTCGCTGGCCACCTGACGGCGGTCGGTGTCGAAGTTGACGCCCGCCAGCGCGCCCGCGCCCAGCGGCAAGCGCCGGCACTCGATCTCGGCGAACGCAAAGCGCGAGCGGTCGCGCGCGAGCATCCAGAAGTACGCCAACAGGTGATGGCCGAGATACACCGGCTGGGCGCGCTGCAGATGCGTGTAGCCGGGCATCGGCCAGTCGACGTGCTCCTGCGCGCGCGCCAGCAGCGCGGCCATCAACGCAGCGATCGCCTCCTGCGCGGCCACGCAGCGCTCGCGCGTGTACATGGCCAGGTCGGTCACCACCTGGTCGTTGCGCGAGCGGGCCGCGTGCAGCCTGCCGCCGACCGGCCCTGCGATCTCGGTCAGGCGCCGCTCGATCGCCATGTGGATGTCCTCGTCGTCCGCCGCAAACGCGAAGCGCTCCTCGCGTAGCTCGTGCTCGACCTCGTCCAGACCCGCCAGCAGCGCATCGCGGTCGCCCGTGGAGATGATGCCGCGCTCGGCCAGCATCCTGGCGTGGGCGCGAGACTGCGCAACGTCCTGGGGCCACAGGCGCCTGTCGAAGGCGATCGAGGAGTTCAGACGCTGGAAATCGGGGTGCTGGGGCTCCTGGAAGCGAGACACGAGCGATCAGTCTACGCACGGCGCGGCCCCCCTTGCTCAACCCTCCGATTCAACTCGGCCTTTCTACGCGCATGCCATCTCGCTGACGTATGGCCCTGTCAGTCGGCCGCACGCGATTCTCCCCGCGTGTGCATTCCTCCCTATTGAGACATACGACGATCTGCTTGTGGCAGTACATCACCTTTAACGCCCTGCACGAAATCTCTACAGTCCATCGACATGGTGTAGGGTCTTATCGCACCGGGGGCTCCTCCCGACGTCGGGAGATCATCACGGACTCGAGATGAATGTCGGTGATCGGTCAGCGGTCGCTGGCGCAGCCGACAGGCCAGGAGTCAGTGGCTTGCCCGAGCCTCGACGAACGCGTCGTGGTTTGTACATGAGCGCCAAGGCGGCGCGTAACGATTACCTGGGCTCCATCATGAGGAGCGAATGCAACAGAGCTCCGGGTTGCCCTCGACCCGCGTGGGCACTTCCTTGCCATACCAAGTTCCACCTCCTGTAGCACTGTCTGCATCACCCGCTTCATCTCCAGCTGAGCGAACGCAGCGGCGACGCAGCGACGGACGCCGCTGCCGAAGGGTATCCATGTGTAGTTACCGGGCGGGCGGGCGAGAAAGCGCTCGGGCATGAAGCTGAAGGAGTGTGGATACACGTCATCGCGATGGTGAACCAGGTGGATGCAAGCAGCCACCGTCGTGCCGGCCGCGATCTCATAGCCGCCGAGGCACATCGGCTCGACCAGGCCGCGCATCACCAGCGGCACCGCTGGACACAGGCGCAGGATCTCTTTGACCACTGCGTCCATGTAGACCTCGCACGCGCCCGCTAGCACCTCTTCGCGCAGGCGGGCGATCTTGTCGGGATGGTGCAGCAGGCACACAAACGCCCACGCCAGCGAGGTCGCGGTCGGCCCATCTGAGAGCAGGGTGATCAGTTCGTCGCGCAGCTCCTGCTCGGTCATCGGCAAGCCATGCTCGTCATGGGCCTGCTCGAGCATCGAGAGGATGCCCTCGTCCTGTGGCCGACGAGGCGCCGCGCGCCGGCGGCGCACCTCGTCGAGCAGGACCGCTTCCACGGGCGCTATCACCTCTCGAAAGCGAGCGCTGTGCACAAGCCAGCGCGAACCGAACGTGGCCAGCAGAGCCAAGCGCGAGGTTTGGTTGAGCCAGTCTGTCAGGCGCTTTAGCAGCCCCCGCAGGCGCTCCATGTTCTCACCCTCAGTGCTGCCGAACGTCGCCCGCATTACCACCTCGTTGCTGATCGCCTGCATACGCGGCCACAGGGCGAATGGCTCCCCCACAGGCCAGCGCGTGATCTCGCGGCGAGTCACCTGCACCATCATCTCCCCGTAGCCCTGCATCCGTGCAGCGTGAAAAGCAGGCAGCATGAACCGCCGGTGGGTCATGTGCTCGGGCTCGTCCAGGAGCATCACCGAGCGCGAACCCAGCAATGGTATGAGCACGGGGTTCGCTTCACCTGCGCCTGCGCGCACGAGATGCGGGGCGATCGTGAGCACCCTGCCCACATCCTCGGGGTCGCTCACAAAGATCCACGGCCGCTCATCTCGGATGCGCAAGGTGAAAGTGTCACCGTAGCGGCGCCGCGAGCTTTCCATGAATGACAGTGGGCGCAGCGCCCAGCCGGCCGCCTGAAGTGAGCGGTGCATCCGCGGCCCCGGCGGCAAAGCGACGTGTGTCTTGGCGTCAGGGCCCATCTCGCCGCTGGGTGAAGCTGTTACGGGCATGCGGCGTTGAGAAGATGCGTTTACTCACCACGAGTCGTATGGTGACGCGTCCCGGCTCGACAATCCAATCACACTGCGCAATCACGGTGAGAGCGGATGAGACCGGGGTTCACGCACCAGTGCCTTAATCGGTTAAAGGAGCGGCCTTAAACGCCGCTGATCCGGGTTCGAGACCCGGCTGGTGCATCGACAGCTCACGCCTTTCCCTGCATTCATGCTTACCCTCAACCTGTTCGACTACTTCGAGGCCGCCGCCGAGCTCGGTGGGGCGGGCGGTCGCTGGGCGGCTCGCACGCCGCTGCGCCCAAGCGATCACTTTGACCTGAAGCTCGTGCCGCGCTCCCCAGACTGGCGCCAGGACAACTCCGCGCTCCAGACCCTGGAGCGCCTCGAGCGCGAGTCGTGGGTAGCCAGTTTGCAGCACAACGGCGCCGGCATCGAGTTGCGCTTGGAGGACGGTTGGATCGAAAGGATCGGCAACGCCTTCGAGGAAGGCGATCCCTGCGAGAAGCATCTTTCGGATCTCGCACAGGACGGGCGCTTCTGCGTGCAGTTCTGGGATGCCAATGCGACCAAGGCCCTGCACGTCGGGCATCTGCGCAACCTGGCGATCGGCAACGCCGTTGCGGCGGCGCTCACCCAGGCCGGCGCACAGGTCGAGCGGCGGGCGCTGATCTCAGACGCGGGGCGCAGCATGGGCGAGGCCATGGCAGGCGTGATGAAGAGCGGCCGTCACGCACAGGCCTGGCCAGAGCGTGATGAGAAGAGCGACCACTTCGTAGGCTGCTGCTATGCGGATTACGTGGCCGCTGGCAGGTCGTTTAAGGGGAAGGCGGGCGAGCACCCGGAGGACTCGCTGACACGAGAGCTCACGATGCGAAATGACGATGCCGACGAGCTGCTGCGGCGCGTGCTGTCCGGTGACCGTGAGGCGCTAGAGCTTTGGTACAAGACGCGCGCTTGGGCGATCGCGGGCCAGCGCAAGACCCTGCAACGGCTTGGGATCGCCTTCGACCGAGTGTTCTTCGAGTCGGACTTTCTCTCTGTGGCCGCCGAGCTGACGGCGTGCGGGCTGCGCGACGGCCTGCTGCACAGACGCGAGGACGGCGTGGTCGTCTACCCAACAGGGCGCAGAGACTTCGATGAATTTCCGCTCGTGCGTGCCGACGACCTGCCCACCCAGCACATGCGCGCACTCGCCTACTGGATGGCGGCACCGGGGCTCGACGACATGATCTCCGTGCAAGTGTGCGGAGCAGAGTGGGTCTCACATGTCATCTGCCGACGCCAGCTGATGGACCGGCTGATGCCTAACGGCGGGGTGGAAATGCACCCGAGCAGCGACATCTTCCACGGGATGGTCTCCCGCCAGAAGCGGGCGGTCGCCTCCAGCGAGGAGGGCGCGCTGCTGATCGACCAGCTGACCGAGTGGTTGGAGGATCAGATCGAGCGAGACGCTTGCGCCGAGGAGGTGCTGGGGCGGCTTGGCTCGGCAGAGCGGGTCGCGGGACAGGTGGCGCTCGGGTACTTCGTGGGACAACCTGTCGCCTCACGTGTCGACTTCCAGGCGGAGAAGCTGCTCGACACGCGCGCGAACCCCTGTTGGGGTCTTGTACAGGCGCGAGCGCATGCGGGTCGGCCACCCGCGCGGACCGTTCGGCGTGCCGACGATCCCGACTACCGCTTCGCGGTCGTGCAGTCCGAGCTTCACCGTCGTCACCTGCGCCTGGCCGTGCACCACCTCGACGCCGGCCCGCTCGCTCGCTACGTGACCCACCTTGCGCGCTGGTATCTGGAGCGGGATCGCAGTGAATCGGTGCGGCGCGTGGTCCACACGCTGCTCGACCGTGGCGCGCGCGGGATCGGCCTGGAGCAAATTCGATGACAACGCTCCTCATCGACAACTATGACTCATACACGTACAACGTGTTTCACATCCTCGCGGACGTATCGGGCGAGGAGCCGATCGTGATCAAGAACGACACCTTGTCGTGGGGGGCGCTCTCACGCTGGGACTTCGATGCGATCGTGATCTCGCCGGGACCGGGGCACCCCGATCGTTGGCACGACTTTGGCGTGTGCAGCGATATCCTGCGCTGGAGCGAGGTGCCGATCCTGGGCATCTGTCTGGGCCATCAAGGGCTCGGACGCCTGCTCGACGGGATGGTCGGCGCGGCGCCACGGGCGATGCACGGCCGGCTCAGCCCCGTGCGCCACGTCGCCAGCGGCCTGTTCGCAGGCATTCCCCAGGGCTTCTCGGTGGTGCGCTACCACTCGCTCGCTGTCACCGGCCGCATCGGCCCGGAGGGTCGCGTAACCGCGTGGACCGACGAGGGCGTGGTGATGGGGATCGAGCACCGTCGCCGCCCGATCTGGGGAGTGCAGTTCCATCCGGAGTCCTTCTCGACCGAGTACGGCCGCGCGCTGGTCGAGAACTTCTATGCGCTCGCGCGTGCAAGCAAGCCTGCGCGCTCACCCGGCTCTCGGCGCCTGGTCACGCCCGCCCAGCGCCAACCCGAACCGTCCCATACCACCCCGCGCCAGCCCTTGTCCATGCGCACCATCGAGGGAGAGCCGTCGAGTGAGCTCGTGTTCGAGAGGCTGTTCGGCGAGGCCGACCATGCCTTCTGGCTGGACAGCGCCGACGCACCGACGCGTCTGGCCCAGTGCTCCTACATGGGCACCAGCGCAGGCGCCGACAGCTGCGTGCTCGAATACGACGTCGAGCGCAGCGCGGTCACCATACGCCGCGCGAACTCCACCGCGGTGGAGCACTGCTCGATCTTCCACGTGCTCGACCGTGAAATGGCCGGCAATGCGATCGAGCCGCCCGCAACAGTGACGAGCGGCCTGCTCGGCGGCTTTGTCGGCTACCTGGGCTATGAGTGCAAGGCCGACTGCGGCTCGCCCAACGTCCATCGCTCCGCCCTTCCGGACGCGACGATGATGCTCGCCAACCGCGTCGTCGCGATCGATCACGTGCACAAGCTCACCCACCTGATTGCTCTTGGCGCGGACGACGAATCGCTCGCCGAGCGCTGGCTCGATGATGCGCAGGCAGTTGTGCACGAGGTGCTCGAGGAACCACCGTCGCTGACCTCGCCACAAGCAGCGCTCGCCGATGGGGACACTCCGGTCGAGCCGGTGCGGTTTCGCTGTGAACGCGGGCATCGCCAGTACCTGGCGGACATCGCCCGGGTGCAGGGCGCGCTTGGGGCGGGCGAGTCCTACGAGGTGTGCCTGACCGACCAGATCTCGACGGTCGAGAGCCCAGAGCCGTTTGAGCTGTATCGCGTTCTGCGACGTACCAACCCGGCGCCCTTCGCCGCTTACCTGAAGCTGGGCGAGATCGTGATCGTCAGCTCTTCCCCCGAGCGCTTCCTGTCGATCGACCGCGAGCGTCGCGTACAGGCACGGCCGATCAAGGGCACCGCGTCGCGTTCGCCGGACCCCGTCCGCGACGAGGCGGCACTGGAGGAGCTCCTGCACGACGAAAAGACCTTCGCCGAGCACCTGATGATCGTCGACCTGCTGCGCAACGACATGGGACGGGTCTGCGAGGTGGGCAGCGTGCGCGTGTCGGAGTTCATGGCGGGCGAGCGCTACAGCACGGTGCATCAACTCACGTCGACGATCGTCGGCGCGCTCGCCAAGGGACGCACGCCGGTCGATTGCGTACGCGCGTGCTTCCCCGGCGGGTCGATGACCGGCGCGCCGAAGTTGCGCACGATGGAGATCATCGACGACATCGAGCGCGAGGCGCGCGGCGTGTACTCCGGAGCCCTCGGCTACTTCGGCCTCGACGGCAGCGTCGACCTGAGCATCGTCATACGCACGATCGTGATGCGACCGGGTCGCACCACGATCGGCGCGGGTGGCGCGATCGTGATGCAGTCCGATCCCGAGCAGGAGTTCCAAGAGCTTCTGCTCAAGGCGCAAGCGCCGATGGCGGCGATCGCCCAGACGGTTACCGCCAGCGCTGCGCGCGACGCGTGGATCGTCGAGTGCGGGTCGTGAGCGGACTGCTGATGATCGAGCAGCAACCGAACACGCCAGCCGTTCAACCGTGGCTACTCAGCAGGTCGGGCGTAAGGCTTGAGGGGCCCGACCACGACGGACGCCTATCTCAGCTGCGAGCGGGATTGGCGCGCCACCCGGCCGTGCGATCGGCGGCGGCGCGGCAGGCGAGCACCGCAGAGGTGCAGCTCGCGCTCGGCGCGCTGCACGATCGCGCATACCTGCGCGCACTGGCCGGTGTCCGCTGCGAGGAGCCCGTTCTGATGGCCCAGTTCGCGGCCCCTGGCATGGCGCCCGACACTCCCGTGTGCGCCGGCGTGGCCAAGGCCGCATACGAGGGCGTGCGCACGGCGATCGGCGCGGCCAAGGCTGTCGCGAGCGGGGAGCGATTCGCATACGCGCTATGCCGCCCACCAGGCCACCATGCCGGCCCGGGGTGGCTCGGCGGCTGCTGCTTGTTGAACAACGCTGCCGCGGCCGCACAAACGCTGCGAGACCGCGGCGTCCGGCCGGTCGCGATCCTCGATCTCGACATCCACTACCCCAACGGCACCGCAGCCATCGCAGAGCGCTTAGACGATACGCGGCTGCATTCGCTGCATTGCTGGCCAGTGGTGAACGTCGCGTCACAGTCGGCCCAGCCGCGCACCGAGCGCGAGCGGATTGTCGAGTTCAGGCGGGCGCCCGCTGAAGATCACTACCTCGGCGAGCTTGCCGAGTCGATCGACCTGCTCGCCAGGTCCGCCGCCACGATCGTCCTCTCGCTCGGCTACGACACCGTGGGGGGTGACCCGCACGGCTGTTGGCAGTTCTCACCGGAGATCTTCGTCGAGGTCGGGCGGCTGCTCGCCGGCGCGCGACTGCCGATCTGCATCGTCCAGGAGGGCGGCTATGCGCTGGACTCGCTGGCCGACTGCGCTCACGCGTTCGTGCGCGGCCTGCTCGGGCGCTAGCCCCCGATCTCAAGCCGGTAGGCGGTTATTTCGGGCGTCTGTGAGCTTTCGAGCTCGGCTCCAGCAGGCGCGATCAGGGTGTCGCCGGCGACGGTCACGCCGGTGTTGGTACCGGCCGGCAGCTGGCTTTCCCAGACAACGCTTCCGCTGCTCGCGTCAAACGCGTACAGCTTGCCGGCGAACGTGGTCGCGAACACGAGATCGTTGACCGTCGTGACCGCGCCGAAGGCCGGCGAGGGGAGCTTTCGCTCCCACTCGACCGCCCCGGTCGCAACGTTCAATGCGGCCAGTTCACCAGTCGACGGGCCTGGTTCCTGAGGTTCGGAGGGCGTGACGATCGTCACGGGATGATTGACGACAGGCACGAATACCGTCGAGCCGCTCATCGCCATCGGGGCGATCACGCCGCCCAGCAGTCCGGGATAGACCGTCTCGGGCGTCCTCAGCCTGGAGTATTCGTGTTTCATCGCGTAGAGGCCGTCGTTGTCGTGGCCGTTGTGGATTCCCACCGAGCGCTTCCACAACAGGTTCCCGCTTGCTGCATCCAAGGCCAGCACGACGCCCGCCTTGCCAGCCGCGATGACCACGCGTCTGCCACCGACCTCGGCAAGGATCGGCGGGTCCTGCAGATCGCGGTCATACAGGTCGTGAGGAGTCAGCTGGTAGTACCACGCCAGCCTACCGGTGGTCGCGTTGAGCTTGACGATGGAGTCCGTGTACAGGTTCCGGCCGGGCCTGCTCGATCCCCATGGGAACTGGCTCGTTCCCGGGAACGGCGCCGGATTGCCGGTGCCGATGTACATATAGCCCTGTTGGTCGAATGCAGGCGGGTACCACAGGCCTCCACCGGAGTTGATGCTGGCGCTTGCAGGGGACCACAGGTCTTGCGGCGCGGTGTCGAAGTGCCACAGCCTGCGGCCGGTCTTGGCATCCAGCGCCCACAGAATGCCGACCGCGCCGCCGCCGTAGAACTGTTCGACAGTGCCGGGCACGGTCGACAGGTAGACGATTCCGTGGTGGTAGCCGGGCGCCATGTCGATTCCCTCATGCCGGTCGCGCACGAGCGTGACCGACCAGATCTGCCTGCCGGTCTTCTCGTCGAGCGCAAACGCAGCCGCCTGGGTTGCGCCGAACACCTCGCCTCCAGCAACCACTAGACCATTGGGCCCCTGGTCGGGCGATTCGTAGGTCTCGGTCCACAGGATCCTGCCCGTCTTCAGGTCGATCGCCTGGACGTTTGAGTCGAGGTCCTGAGAGAAGATCACGCCGTCGCTGACAATCGGCAGCGAGGAGTAGCTGCCGTACTCACTTTTGGCGATCAGCGGCATCGTCCATGCCACTTGGAGCTTGGAGACCGTGGCGCTGTCGATCGGCCCGCCGACGTAGCGGGTGTTGGACGTGTTCACATTCGGGTAGCCCGAGCCCGTGAGCCGCGGACTCCCCCCCGCCGACGATCTCAGCGACACCAACGCCACACCCACGACTACCAAGATGGTGAGTGCCGCCGCCGCGAGCCGGCCAGCCTTCGGGACCCTGTCGAGCAAGGCTCGACGTTTGCCCGCTGGGGATGCTTCCTGTTCAAGCGTGGGCATTGGCCAGCAGTCGTCTCATCGGTCGGCCAGGCGCTCTCTCGGCGAGGCAGAACGGTTGCAGAACCCTGTCGGCGAGGATGCCCAACGAGCCGAGGTTCGCGAAGCCTGGTCCCTGGCTCAATCCGGCCAGGCCCGGCAGGTGCAGCTTCGGCTGCATGCCCTCCAGCTCCAGGAAGCGACCGATCGCGAGATCGCCACCGCCCGGGCGATGCCAGACGGGGCCGACGCGGCGCTCGACCTCAGCCCGCGCGTCCGCTGAGAGAAGGACGCGCAACTGCTCGAGCAGGTCAAAGCCGGTGCAGTTGATCAGGTAGTCGTGCTCGTTGCTCATAACGCCGGACTCGCAGGCGTACTCGACACGCACCGCGCGGCCCGCGCGGGCCGCGCGGGCCGCGGCGGCGTGCACGACGCGACCGGCCACGAAGCGACAGCGCTCGTCATAGCCAAAGGCCGCCAGGCGCTCAGGGCCGAACACGCCTCTGTCGCTGCGCCTGATGAAGTCTCGGCGGGTCTGGAGGCTGAGCGACGGCCAGTCGACCGAGTCGGGGTTGGAGAAGATACGGTTCTCCACAAAGCTCTCCACCCGGCTCATGGGTAGGTCGGGCGTATAGATCGTCAGCTGGGCGTCGGGCCTGATCGTGCGTAGGAACTCCATGCAGCTGAGCGCGCTCTCGCCGCCACCGACGATCGCGATATCGGCGCTCAGCTCAGCTGGCACGGGGGCGATCCGCGTGCGTCCGCTGTCGCAGTCCAGCACCCGCGGCGCGGCCTCGAGATCGTGAGCGATCGTACGGTGTACGCCCGGTCCCGTCAGCACGAACGCCCGGCATGTGTACCGCAGCAGTCCCGCCTCGCTCTCAATGTCGACCACCCAGCGGTCGCCGCGTGAGTGCAGCGACACGCAAGTGACGCGGCCGCGCACGAAGCTGACTCCCTCCGTGGCACGCGCCAGCACCCAGGAGAGGTATGCGCCGTAGACGCGGCGCTGCACAGGAGGCGAGCCGGCGTCCACCCAGCGGTCATAGCAACCCCGCTCGACCACGTAGCGCTGCCACGAGAAGCGCAGCGCAGTCTCATCGATGATCCCGCCGAGCTCGCCGAAGGCCGACGCGCTGCTATAGGGAAACCCCACATCCTTGGACGGGCTGATCGCAAGCACCTCTCGGCTGGATGCGACGCCGTTGCCGTCCATCCACGCAGCCGCCGGGCCAGTCGCATCCACGACTGTCGTTCTGATCGGCCCCACGCCGACGCTGTTGAGCACGCTGGCCTTCATCGCGATCGCGGTGCCCTTGGCGCCGGCGCCGACGACCAGCAGGTCGCATGGTGTGGCCCGTACCGCCCCGCTCGGGCGCCTTGGCCTCCCGGCCCGGACGTACAGCGACGCTGCTTGAACCATCTCGGCAATCTCGCAGGCTGAGATCCTGACCAACACACGCCCCAGCTAGGCTCTTCCGACGTCGGAAGGGTCGGCACTCGCGCGGCAGCGCGTGCACCGGCTCCTCCGTTCGCGCCCACCGTTGCACCCACACGCCGCTGAGGCGCCGGCGCCGGATTGCGGCTGACCTTGACTTTGACTCCGACGGGACTTTTCGCCAAGGTCACAGCTGTCGGACCACTGGCTGACGCAAAGCGCAGTGGCAAACACGGGGCGCAGGCATCGGCAGACCGCAAGCCGGCTCGCGGCGCTGCTCTTCGACGCCCTCAAGCAAACAGAAAGGACCAGCGCGATGAGATTACCGATCACCTTACTCGGGGCAGCCCTGCTGGTGGTCTTCGCGATCAGCGCGATCGCGGCGACCTCCGCTATGGCAGCACCGGTAGAACGCGGGCTGTGCAAGGCGGCCAAAAAAGGCGCGGGCGAATACCTGAACGCCAGATGTACCGAACCCGGCGCCAAAGGGGGAGCGAAAAAAGAATTTGTGTGGGTGCCAGTAGCAAAAGCACAAGCATTCACCACAACCAGCGGAGAAGCCACGTTGAAGTCGTTCACGCCGGAAGGGGCCGAACTGCCCCCTGTCACGTGCAATAAAAGCAAAGGCAAGGGCAAAGCGACCGCAACGACGACAGAACTGGTCGTGACGTTTGAAGAATGCAGCGCAGCCGGCGAACAATGTACCGGCGGCGCGAAAGCCAAAGCCGGTCAGATCGTCACGAAAACCCTGGACGGCGTGCTCGGCACGATCAGCGGCGGCACCGGCGCGGGTGAAGCTGTCGGCGCTGAAGGTGGCGGTGTCTCTGCCGAATTCAGGTGCGGCGCCAACACAATCGCAACGGAGGGCGCCGTGATCGGCGAACTTTCACCCGTCAACACCAAGGCGTCGACGACGGCGACAGAGACGTTCAATGCGACAGGTTCCACCCAGGAATTCGAATCGCTTGAAGGAGGGCCAAGCGAGAGGCTACAGGCCGAAATCAACGGTCTTGGCGGCGGTACGTTCCCGTTTCGCTCTGTCCTGATAGGCACATTAAAAGTCAAAATGCCATCATTAGAATTAAGGGTGTTGTTCGCCTAGTCGCTTGGATTCATTCCATTGAGAGCGAGCGCGTGAGGCCTAGTGGCTTCGCGCGCTTGCTCCTTACGCCCTCCACCTCGCCTGGAGGCGCAAGCGCGACGAACTCGTCCGCTTGAGGCTCATGTTCAGCTAGCGCGATACTACGCCCAGGTTTGCCGGCGCAGGGAATTGCCCCCCACAACTCGGACAGGTCACCATCACCTTCGGGGCTTGGATGTAGATCGGCGGTCCGCTCGGCGAGACCGCGAGCATCTGTGCCTGCTTGCGCCGACTGCTGCGCAGCTCGAGCCGAAGATCGGCAACGGAGAATTTCTCGGCGGCTGCCCGGTCAAGCCAATGATCCTGCTGATCTGGCTCAAGTGATGCAACGGTCTCATGGTGGCTCCACGACAGACCCTTCCGACGTCGGGAGACCTCAAATCGCGAGGCGACGTGAACCATGTTCATGAGGGTCTGCACGTCGTACCCGGTGATGCGCGCAGCCGGGGCGTATCGCTCGCCGAACTTTGCGTGGCCGTAGCGAATCCAATCACCGATAGTCCACTGGCAACAACGGCCCATAGCCCCGAGACGGCGGCCAACAGCAGCCCACTCGGGAAAATCCAACTCCCGACTTGGCCTCCAGGCCACGAGAGTGACGCTGGAGGGTGCTTCCTTTGGCGGATTGTCGATCGTGTTGAACATAGCGCACCGTTCCCCCCGTATGTCTTGAACGAGAATATTGCCGCTTGTCGACGGATGCCAGACGTGTTGAACGACCAACCGCCACACGGACTCGGGCTTTGGATGACAGATCTGGCGTACTCGCGTGAGCCGGCGAGCGTGCTCTACGTGAAGGCTTGCGCCGAGAATTGACACCAACGATTTCGACGGCGGTCGCCTCCCTGGCTTCGGTCTATGTCGATTGATCGCCGACTCGAGGACACTCACAGGTTAATGCAGAGACCCCCTCGTGCCGGCCCCAGCTACCGAGCGCCTTGCGCCCGGACAGTCATCTTGGAGCCATCCCTAGCGTATCCGTCTCCTCAAAACGCAATCTATCGTTCACACGATGGGTTTGTCAAGAGTAAATTCAGAATGATCGAAGCTGGCTGACCAGCCAAGTACCGCCGGTCTGGTTGAGCCAAGCAGTGAAACCGTCAAAGAGACGATCGGGCGCCGCGCAGCTCCGCCGCGACACGGCCCACCTGCTGCTCGCTCATCGCCGGAAAGAACGGCAGCGCCAGCGAACGAGCTGCCACGTCCTCGCATACGGGGAATTGTCCCTTGCGAAAGCCGAACTGCTCGCGGTAGAAGCTCAGCAGGTGAATCGCAGGCAGGTATGGCTTGCACTGGATTCCCCTGGCGGAGAGGGCCCGGACTGTCTGATCTCGATCCACGCCGGGCGGCAATTGCACGACGAACACGAACCATCCGCGCACGTCGCCGCCGCGGTCCTCGCACGGCAGCTCCAATCCCTCGATCCCCGCAAGCGCCTGTCGGTAGGACGCCGCGACCCGGGCGCGCGCGGCGAGCATCTCATCCAGGCGCGCCAGCTGGGCGATCCCCAGGGCGCAGGCCACGTCGGACAGCCGGTAGTTGAATCCCAGCCGATCGTGATCCAGCCAGCCCATGTCACGCGCGCGCCCCTGGTTTCGCTCGGAGTCGATGCGCTGCTTGACCGCTGGGTCGGCCATGGTGATCATCCCCCCCTCGCCGGTGGTCAGCTGCTTGTTGGCGTAGAAGCCGAACACCGCCGGGTGACCCCGCCCGCCGACCGGCGCGCCGTCGGCGTGTCTGGCGCCTAGCGCCTCGCAGGCGTCCTCGACGATCGCCAGGCCGTGCTCGGCTGCGATCGCCTCGAAAGCGGGCATGTCGGCGGGGTAGCCGAAGATGTGCACCGGCAGGATCGCGCGCGTGCGCGAGGTAATCGCGGCCTGCGTGGCGGCGGGGTCGAGGTTGAGCGTCACCGGGTCGATGTCCGCGAACACGGGCCGCGCGCGCTCGTACAGCGCGGCGTTGGCCGATGCGACGAACGAGAAGGGACTGGTGATCACCTCATCGCCGTCGCCCACACCGGCCGCGCGCAGCGCGAGGTGCAGGCCGGCGGTGCCGCTGCTGACCGCGCTCGCCAGCCGCGCGCCCACCCGCGCGGCAAACGCGCCCTCGAACTGCGCCAGGCGCGGCCCGAGCGACAGCTGGCCCGAGCGCAGCACCTCGATCACTGCTCGCTCCTCGGCCTCGCCGAGCACAGGCCGAGCCAGCGGGATCACGTCGCCGACAGGCACGGGGGACGGGCCCGACTGCGACTCGCCTGCCTCGGCGCGCGCCCCGGCGAGCGGGATCGGCTCAGCGTCCACGCACCGCTTGGGCCGCCGGCGCGGGCCGCTTGCCGGGCTGCATGCCGTACTCGATCGAGTCCACCAGCGCGTCCCAGGATGCCGCGATCACGTTCTCGGACACGCCGATCGTGCCCCATACGTCGTGCCCGTCGGAGGCGTCGATCAGCACCCGCGTGATCGCTGTGGTGCCCTTGCTCTCGTCGAGGATGCGCACCTTGAAGTTGACCAGCTCGATGTCGCGCAGGTGCGGATGGATCTCGCCGATGGCCTCGCGCAGCGCGTTGTCCAGCGCGTTGACCGGCCCGTTGCCCTCGGCGGTGCGCACGTAGCGCTCGCCGCCCAGCCAGATCTTGATGGTGGCCTCGGTCTCGACCTTGCCGTCGGCGCGCTTCTCCACGAGCACGCGCCAGGACTCCAGGCGAAACAGCGGCTCGTACTCGCCGGCCTCCTTGCGCATCAGCAGCTCGAAGGAGCCGTCGGCGGCCTCGAACTGAAAGCCTTTGTGCTCGAGGTCCTTGACGCGGTCGACCACGCGCTGGGCGAAGTCCTCGTCGGCGACGATGTGAGCTTGGCGCGCCTTCTCGACGATCGTGCCACGGCCGGACAGCTCGGAGATGAGCACGTCGCGGCTGTTGCCCACGACGGCCGGGTCGATGTGCTCGAAGGTGCGCGAGTCGGCCTGAATGCCGGCAGCGTGCAGCCCCGCCTTGTGCGCGAAGGCGTGCTTGCCGACGTAGGGTTGGGCGGGATTGGATGAGCGGTTGAGCAGCTCGTCGAGCAGATGGGCCGTGTCAGTCAAGCGCGCGAGGCGCTCGCTGGACAGCAGCCGAGCGCCCATCTTCAATTGCAGGTCGGCGATGATGGTGATCAGGTTGGCGTTGCCGGTGCGCTCGCCGATGCCGTTGATCGTGCCCTGCACGTGGGTGGCGCCAGCTTCCACCGCGGTGAGCGTGTTGGCGACAGCACAGCCGGAGTCGTCGTGGCAGTGGATTCCCAGCGGATAGCCTGGCAGCGCTTCGGAAACGACCGCCAACGCCGTGCGGATGTGTGGCGGCAGCGAGCCGCCGTTGGTGTCGCACAAGACCACCCGCTCCGCGCCCGCCTCGGCGCCCGCGCGCAGGCAGTCCAGCGCATAGCCCGGGTCGAGGGCAAAGCCGTCGAAGAAGTGCTCGGCGTCGAGCAGCACGCGCTTGCCCGCGCCAACCAGGAAGGCGACCGAGTCGGCGATCATCGCGAGGTTCTCCTCGCGTGACACGCGCACGACCTTCTCGACGTGCAGCACCGAGGCCTTGCCCACGATCGTGCACACCGGCGCAAAGCAGTCGGCCAGGACACGCAGGCCGTCGTCGTCGGACGCGGGCACGTCGCGCCTGCGTGTCATGCCGAAGGCGACGATCTCAGACTTGTCGAGATGCTCGCTGGCGAGCAGCGCGAACAGCTCCTGCTCCTTGGGGTTGGACGCGGGAAAGCCCGCCTCGATCATCCCCACGCCCAGTTCGTCGAGGGCGTGGACGACGCGCAGCTTCTCCTGGGCGGTCAGGCTCAGGCCGCCGCCGCCCATGCCGTCGCGCAGTGTGGCGTCGTACAACTCGATGCGGTTGGAAGCGGTGCTCATGGGAAGTCCTTTCGGCGTGGAGGCGTGTGCGAAGCGACCGGCCGCAGGCGCACCGGGTGGGTGGGACCCTTAACCTGTCGCCCCGGTAATTCGCTCCGTGCTCGCCGCCGCGTCGCCCGCGGGCGTCTCCAGGTCGCGCGGGCGCACCGCGTCCAGCCACTCGCGGTAGCGCTCGCTGCGCCCGTGGATGGCATCGTCGAAGGCGGCCTGCAGCACGCGCGTGATCTCGCCGGGCTCGCCCGCGCCGATCACGTGGTCGTCCACTTCACGCACGGGCACGATCTCGGCGGCTGTACCCGACAAGAACACCTCATCGGCGAGGTACATCTCGGCGCGGGCGATGTTGCGCTCGACCACCTTGTAGCCGAGGTCGCCCGCGATCTGCATGACCGAGCGACGGGTGATGCCGTCGAGGATCGAGCTGTGCTGGCCGGGCGTGGCGATCTCGCCGTCGCGCACGATGTAGATGTTCTCGCCGGTTCCCTCGCACACGTGGCCGTGGTCGTCTAGCAGGATCGCCTCGTCATAGCCGGTGTTCAGCGACTCGATCTTGGCGAGCACGCTGTTGAGGTACTGGCCGGACGCCTTTGCATGCGGAATCAGCGAGTCGGGGCTGATACGACGCCAGGAGGACACCTTCGCGCGCACGCCCTTCTTGGCGCCCTCCTCGCCCAGGTACACGCCCCACTCCCAGCAGGCGATCGTCACGTCTACGCTCGCGTCCACGGGGTTCAGGCCCATCGTGCCGTAGCCGCGGTAGACGATCGGGCGGATGTAGCAGGCGCTGAGGCCGTTGCGCGCGACCAGCTCCAGCGTGGCCGCGCGCAGCTCCTCGGCGGAGTACGGCACGTCCATGTAGTAGAGCTTGGCCGACTTGATCAGGCGCTCGACGTGCTCGGCGTTACGGAACACCGCGGGCCCGAGCTCGGTGTCGTAGCAGCGAACACCCTCGAACACGCCGGTGCCGTAGTGCAGTCCGTGCGTCAGGACGTGGACCTTGGCGTCCTCCCAGGCGACGAATTCTCCGTTCATCCAGATGAGGTCGGTGGGGTCCACTTTCACGGCACTCCTATTCGACGTTTTCGAGCATTGCCTTTGTTCGCTTCGCGCTGCCATCCCGACCGTCCAGGTCAGGCGCGCGCAGCCTCGGCGCGAGGCGCATTCAAGGCACGATTCTACAGCCGCCGACTTGGATTTCCAGGCGCGTCCCCGTGGCATGCCTCCCCAGCCCGTCCGGCGCCGCTCCTATCTTGGAGAACGACCTAGAATCGTCGGTGTGTCCACCTCCGTCCAACCGCTCGAGCTGCATCAGCTCTCGATCGAGGAATACCACCGGATCGTGGCCTGCGGAGGGTTCGCGCAGGACACGCGGGTCGAGCTGATCGACGGCCTGATCGTCGACATGAGTCCCAAGACCCCCCAGCACGAGAATGCCGTGCGATGGCTGATCGACTGGCTGGTCGGTCGCCTCGACCACACGCGATACCAGCACATGGTTTCGGCTCCGCTGACGATCGGCTCCTCCGAGCCCGAACCGGACATCGCGATCATCGAACGAGCCGAGCCGACGCTCGAGCACCCGACACGCGCGCTGCTCGTGATCGAGGTCGCTGTCAGCTCTGCGGACCGCAATCTGCGTGTCAAGCCCGCGGTGTACGCTCAGGCGGTCGACGAGTACTGGGTCGTGGACCTTGAGCGGCGGTGCGTGGTCGTTCACCGCAACCCCGCAGAAAACGGATACCGCGAGGTCACCACGGTGCCCACTGGCGATCAGCTTCGTGCCCACTCGCTGGACATTGGAGTGCCGCCCACTGGCGAGATGTTCGCGGCGGCGTTCGCGGAGAGGCAGCGCGATCTGCCTCGACACCAGACGCCCCCGCCTGGTGCCTGAAGCTATGCCTGGAGCGGATCGGAAGCCGACCTAGAGTCTTTCAAGCACTGCTTGTGTGGCCTGCGCGGTGTCCGCCTTTCCTCCCAGATCGATCGTGCGTAGACCCACATCCAGCGCGCCCTGTACCGCGGATTCTACAGCCGCAGCCTCGCTTTCCAAGCCCAGCCCGTGCCTGAGCAGCAGCGCGGCCGAGAGGAACATGGCAAGCGGGTTTGCAATGCCCTGTCCGGCGATGTCCGGAGCGGAGCCGTGCACTGGCTCGAACAGTCCAGGGATGGAGGGGGCGGGTGGCGGGCTCAGATCGCCGAGGGACGCGCTTGGCAGCATGCCGATCGAGCCGGTGAGCATGGCGGCCTCGTCGGAGAGGATGTCTCCGAACATGTTCTCGGTGAGGATCACGTCGAAATGGCGTGGCGCGGACACGAGCTGCATGGCCGCGTTGTCGACCAGCACGTGCTCCAGCTCGACGTGGGGAAACTCGCGCGAGTGCAGCGCGCTGACGACCTCGCGCCACAGCCGCGAGGTCTCCAGGACGTTGGCCTTGTCCACGCTTGAGACCCTCGAGCGCGCGGCGCGGAAGGCCGTGCGGGCGATGCGCTCGATCTCTGCGGTCGTGTAGGAGCACACGTCCGAGGCCGACGTCTCGGTGCGAGTCTTCTCGCCGAAGTAGATCCCGCCGGTGAGCTCGCGCACGACCAGCAGGTCGGTGCCTTCGATGCGCTCGCGCCGCAGCGGCGAGGCGTCATACAGCGCGGGCAGCGGCTTGACCGGGCGCAGGTTGGCGTACAGCCCCAGGCCCTTGCGCAGACCCAACAGGCCCTGCTCGGGCCTTGGGGCCTTGGGGTCGGTGGTGTCCCACTTGGGGCCGCCGACCGCCGCCAGAAGCACCGCGTCCGCGCGGCGGCAGGCGTCCAGCACCTCGTCTGTGAGCGCGACGCCGTGCGCATCGATGGACGCGCCGCCGAAGACGTGCTCCTCGAAGTCGAAGTCGCCCACGCACTGCAGCAACGCCAATGTTGGGGCCATGATCTCCGGGCCGATCCCGTCGCCGGGGAGGGTGACGATGTGGTGGGCCACGGCGCGCGACGCTACCAGGACAGTCCGCGATACAACGCCTGCACCCGCTCGATCAGCGTGCTGTCGTCGTACTCGTGCAGCTCGCACACCGGCGTTCCGTCCGCCCAGCGATATGTGATCGCGATTGCACGCACCCCCGTGTAGACGGCCTCCAGGTCAAAGCGCAGGTCGGGCAGTCGTGCCAGGCCACGGGCGAAGTGCTCGCGCAGGCGCTCGCCGCCGCGCACGCACCCATCGGGGATACCCAGCGTGTCGATGATGGTGGGCGTCTGAAAGACCACGTCGGGCGCGTACAACCGCATGATGACGTCGAGGTCGTGCGAGTTCCACGCCTCGATCCACTCTTGCGCCAGCCGCCTGGCCTCTGTCTGGATGAGCTGCGCAGCGGTCATGGCGCGGTCGCGGATGCATGCGCGATGCCGGGGGATGCCGGTGCGCAGGTCACAGCGCGGTCGTGACCGGAACCGCTGGGCTGCGCTGCTCGCGCTGTGCCTCGTAGGCGTCGATAGCGTCGGCCTGCTGCAGCGTCATCGCGATGTCGTCGAGTCCCCCAAGCAGCCGGTGGCGGATCTCGTGATCGATCGCGAACGGCACGCTCTCACCGGCGAAGCGCACCTCCTGGGCCTCCAGGTCGACCTCCCCTTCGCCGGCGCGCGCGAGCGAGTGGCAGTCCTCGGCGCTGAGCACCACCGGCAACAACCCGATCTTGGTGCAGTTGGAGTAGAAGATGTCCGCGAACGACGGCGCGACGATCGCCTGAAAGCCGTAGTCCTGCAACCCCCACGGGGCGTGCTCGCGCGAGGAGCCGCAGCCGAAGTTCTCGCCGGCGACCAGGATCGGGTTGGCAGGCAGGTCCCAGCCGGGCTCCTTGGCCCAGTCGTAAAACAGGAACTGCCCGAAGCCCGAGCGCTCCACGCGCTTGAGGAACTGCTTAGGCATGATCTGGTCGGTGTCCACGTCGGCGCGGTCCAGGTGGCTGACCTTGCCGGCGATGACCTTGATGGGCTCCATCACTCGTCTCCTTTCGCTGGCCTGACCCCGCCGAACACGGCGGCCTCGGCCCACTTGAAGTGCACTTCGCACTGCTCGAAGCCGGCGTCGGCCAGCCAGCGCAGCTGGTCCTGCACCGTGTCCGGCCGGTCGTCGTCGTCCTCGAGGTCGACCTCCCCCTCGGGGGACGATGCGTGCTCGTGGCGGGTGCCACCGCTCTCGCGCTCCCCCTCCGGGGACGATGCCGCGCGCATGGCGTTGGCGCGCATCTCCTCGTCGAACAGTCCGCGCAGCGGGCCGTCGATGGCGACATAGTCCATGTTCACGAACATGCCGCCGGGCTCGAGCAGCTCGAGGATCTCCGCGAACAGAGCCGGCTTGCGCTCCGGCGGTAGGTGGTGGATCGCGAGCCCGGATACGACCGCGTCGTAGCGCCCGCCGGGCAGCGCATCGCGCCAGGAGGGCTCGTTCAGATCGCCGGTCACCGCCTGCCAGCGCCCGTCGTAACCGGCGAGGTTGGCGCCAGCGCGGGCGAGCATCGGCTCGGAGAAGTCGACGAGCACAGCATGGGATGCGGAGCCCTTCCCGCCCGCGCGGAGCATCAGTTCGCTCATGGCGCCGGCACCCGCGCCGATGTCGAGAAAGCGCTCCAGCGGACGCTCGCTGCGGCTGAACAGGCGCTCGATGACATCCTCCTGCAGCTCAAGCAGCGGGATCAGGATCCGCCGGCGCTCGGCGAAGCTGGCGGCGAGCTCCTCTTGCTGCCAGTGGGCGCCGGGCGTGATCGAGGCTGCCCCGCCCGCGCTCACGACCACTCCCTGATGTCCACGAAGTGCCCCTCGATTGCCGCCGCCGCGGCCATCTGCGGCGAGACGAGGTGCGTCCTTCCGCCGCGGCCCTGGCGCCCCTCGAAGTTGCGGTTGGAGGTGGACGCGCAGCGCTCGCCCGGCGCGAGGATGTCGGGGTTCATGCCCAGGCACATCGAGCAGCCGGCCACGCGCCAATCGAAGCCGGCATCGCGGAACACCTTGTCCAGGCCCTCGGCCTCCGCCTGGGCCTGAACCTGCTGAGAGCCCGGCACGACCATCGCGTTGACGCTCGGCGACACCTTCCTGCCGGCGACCACCTCCGCGGCCGCGCGCAGGTCGCCGATGCGCGAGTTGGTGCACGAGCCGATGAACACCCGGTCCACAGCGATCTGATCGATCGGCGTTCCAGGCTCCAGGGCCATGTAGGCAAGCGCCCGCTCGGTGGACTCGCGGTCGGCGGGGCTGTCGAACTCCTCCGGCGCGGGCACCCTGTCGGTGACCGCACGCACCATGCCCGGGTTCGTGCCCCAGGTGACCTGCGGAGAGATGGCCGACGCGTCGATCGCCACGTCGTTGTCGAAGGACGCGCCCTCGTCGCTGCCCAGCTCAGACCACTGCGCGATCGCGCGCTCCAGCTGCGCTCCGGCGGGGGGCGCACCCGGGCGCCCAAAGTCGGTAAACCATTTGAACGTCGTGTCGTCCGGGGCGATCATGCCCGCGCGCCCGCCGCCCTCGATCGTCATGTTGCACACGGTCATGCGACCCTCCATCGACAGCGCCTCGATGGCCGGGCCGGCGTACTCGACCGCGTGGCCGGTCATGCCCCCCACGCCCAGCTGCCCGAGCGTGCCGAGGATCAGGTCCTTGGCGGTCACGCCGAAGCCGAGCGAGCCCTCGTACAGCACGCGCATTGAGCGCGGTTTGTGCTGGACCATGGACTGCGTGGCCAGCACGTGCTCGACCTCTGACGTGCCGATGCCGAAGGCCAGCGCACCGAACGCGCCATGGGTGGACGTGTGCGAGTCGCCGCACACGATCGTCATGCCCGGCTGGGTCACGCCCAGCTCGGGGCCGATCACGTGCACGATGCCCTGGCGGTCAGAGCCCAGCGAGTAGACGGGAACGCCGAACTCAGCGCAGTTGCGCTCCAGTGTTTCCACCTGCACCCGCGAGAGCTCGTCCTTGATGCGCGCCGCCACCGGCGTGCCGTCGGTTGGCGTGTTGTGGTCGGCCGTCGCCAGCGTGTGATCGGGACGGCGCACCGTGCGCTCGGCCAGGCGCAGCCCGTCGAAGGCCTGCGGGCTGGTCACCTCGTGCACGAGGTGCAGGTCGATGTACAGCAGCCCGTCCGCTACCTCGTGGGCCTCCCAGATCTTCTCGAACAGCGTCTTTGGCATCAGCTTCTCCTTAGTCCGGCGGAGACGACCGCGAGGAACTCGGCCTCCGCGTCGTGCTCCTTGGGGTTCTCGAAGTGGTGTGGCAGGTCCGCGTCGAAGGTGACGCAGTCGCCCTCGACGAGCTCGTAGCACTGGCCGTCGCATACGAGCACCACCGAGCCCTTCTCGACGAGCGCCGTCTCGCGGCTGCCGGGCTCGTGCATGGGCGGATCGTCGGGCGCGCCGGTCGCACCGCCCGGCGCCAGTGTGTGGCGCGACAGCTCGGCGCGCTGCCCGGGCTGGGCCGACGTGAGCACCTCGAAGACGTGCCCGCGCCGCTTGCTGCCTCCGCGCGTCCGGTCGCCCGCGCGCACGACGGTCACAGCGCCGCTCTCGTCCAGACGCAGCAGTTGTGACAGGCGCAGATCCAGGCCCGCGGCGATGCGCGCCGCAACCGTCAGCGTGGGGCTCGTCTCGCCGCGCTCGACCTGCGAGAGCATCGGCGCGCTCACGCCGCTGCGCTCTGACAGGTCGCGCAGCGACAGCCCCGCGGACTCGCGCAGCGCCTTCACGCGCGCGCCGATCACGACAGGCGACAGCGCAGCGGCGTGGTCGGGCGGCATGTCCAGGGTTGCAGCGTCAGGCGTCATACAAATGTACGTTATCACGGACGGCGACCGACTGCTCGTAGCGCGCTCTCCTACATCGAGCTGCCGGTCGCCGCTGTCAAGGCTGACGCTTCACGACTCCCCGGCCTTCCGTCCAGCTTCATCGCTCAGGCGGGCGAGCTCCTCGTCGCTGAACGCTCCCTCTTCTGAGGCGAGCACCGCCCGCGCCCGGTCGAGATCCCGTGCATCGACCATCACTGCGCGGGCTCCAGAATAGCCCCATTCGGGCCCACCGATGGTGCGCTGGGAGATGGCGTGAATGCCTTGCGCCAGCAGGCGATCGCACACCATCTCGGCCTCGGCTTCGCTGCCCACGGTGGTGAGGCTCGTCAGCGCCTCCGGCACTACGCCGTCTCCGGCAGCCCGATCGCCTCGCCCGCCTTGGCGTGTGCGCTCGCGACCGACAGCGCGCGCACGTACGCACGTGCGGCCGCGTCGATGATGTCGGTGGACACGCCCTGGCCGGCACCGGTGAAACCGCCCAGCTCGACCACCACCGAGACCTCGCCGAGGGCGTCCTGGCCCTCGGTGACCGCGCCGATCGTGAACTCGCTGAGCGTGGGCGCGGTACCGGTGGCGGCGTTGATCGCCTGGAAGACCGCGTCGATCGGGCCGTCGCCGGTGAACGAGCCGGTGACCGAGCCGCCCTCGGGCAACGTCACCGACACCTTGGCATGCGGCGAGCGCTGCGAGTGGTCTTCGACCTCAAACCACTCGAGCGCATAGCCTGAGATCTCCTCGCGCAGCTCGTCGGTGACCAGCGCCTCCAAGTCCATCGCCGTGACCTGCTTCTTGCGATCGGCGATCTCCTTGAAGCGCTTGAACGCGGTGTTCAGCGCGGCGCCGTCCAGCTCGAAGCCCATCTCACCCAGCGCTTTGCTGAGCGCGTGGCGGCCGGAGTGCTTGCCGAGCACGATCGAGTTGCTGCGCAGGCCCACCGTAGTGGCGTCCATGATCTCGTAGGTAGTGCGCTCCTTGAGCACGCCGTCCTGGTGGATGCCCGCCTCGTGCGCAAACGCGTTGCGCCCCACGATTGCCTTGTTGGGCTGCACCGGGTAGCCGGTCAGGCGCGAGACAAGCCGGCTGGTACGCGCGATCTCGGTCGTGACCGCGCCCGTCCACAGGCCCAGGCTGGGCTCACGCGTGCGCAGCAGCATCACGATCTCCTCCAACGACGCGTTGCCTGCGCGCTCGCCAATGCCGTTGACCGCGCACTCCACCTGGCGACAGCCCGCTTCCAGGCCCGCCAGCGAGTTGGCAACCGCCAGCCCCAGGTCGTCGTGGCAATGGACCGACACAACCACGTCGCGCAGGCCCGGAACCAGGCGGTAGAGCTCTGCGAACATCGCCGCGTACTCGGTCGGCATGGTGTAGCCGACGGTGTCGGGCACGTTGATCGTGGTTGCGCCCTCGTCCAGCGCGATCTGGATCACCTCAGCCATGTATTGCACGTCCGAGCGCGAGCCGTCCTCGGGGGAGAACTCGACGTCGTCTGTGTACTCGCGCGCCTGTGCGACCGCCGCGCGCACCTGGCCCTTGACGTCCTCGCGCGTGGTCTGCAACTTGCGCTCGATGTGGATGTCGCTGGTCGCGATGAACGTGTGGATGCGCGGGCGCTGCGAGTCTTTCACCGCCTGCCACGCCGCCTCGATGTCCTGCTTTGACGTGCGCGCCAGGCCGCAGATGACCGGGCCTTCGACCTCGCGCGCGATCGCCTGCACCGACTCGAAGTCACCCGGCGACGTGATCGGAAAGCCGGCCTCGATCACGTCCACGCCCAGCCGCGCCAGCTGGTGGGCGATCTCCAGCTTTTCCTGCCTGTTCAGTGAGATCCCCGGCGACTGCTCGCCGTCGCGCAGCGTCGTGTCGAAGATCAGTACGCGGTCTGCCTCATTCTTGCTCATGTCGTTCGTGCTCCTTCTCTAAATCGCTTGCCGTTCCTCTCTGCTGGGTATGCGGCTACGCGGCCGCCACGCGCTATTCCCCCCGAGGGGGGAGCAGAAGAAGGAAGAGAAGCGATTTGCGAAACGACATCTGAGTCGAGGTTAGCACCGGTCGCGCCCCGATTGTGCAGTCAGCCGGCTGAGGCGCCTCAGGGTGTGAGGACGACCTTGCCGACGTTACGCCGCTCGATGATCATGGTGTGCGCAGCAGCGGCGTCGTCGAAGCCAAAGGCGCCGGCGACGACGGGTTTGACGGTGCCGTCGTCGATCATCGCTGCAAGCGGCGTGATCCATGGCTCCAGCGTGCCGCGATCCTTCCACAGGCTGAGCATGTTCAGGCCGATCACGGCCTTGGATTCGGACATCTGCTTGATCATGTTGAAGCGCGGCATGCGCACGACGGTGCGCAGCGCGGTGACCAGGTTGCGCCGCTTGCCGGAGACGACCGCCGAGGCCCCGAAGGCGACCAGCCGCCCGCCGGGGCGCAGCAGCGAGTAGCTGGTGCGGAAGCTGTGCCCGCCGACCGCGTCCAGGATCACATCGAACTTGGGCAGGCCGCGCTCCCAGCCCGAGCGGGTGTAGTCGAGCGCATGATCGACACCGAAGCCCGTGATCTGCGCGTGCTTTGAGGGCGAGGCCGTGCCGTAGACCTCGGCGTCGTAGTGCTTGGCGATCTGCGTGGCGGCGATGCCCACCCCGCCGCCCGCCGAATGGATCAGCACGCGCTCGCCGGCCTGGAGGCTGCCATAGCCGATCAACCCGGCCCAGGCAGTGCCGTAGTTGACGGGGATCGCGGCGCCCTGCTCGAAGCTGAGCTGCTCGGCGAGCGGCACGGCGTCGGCGGCAGGCACGACGACCTGGGAGGCATAGCCGCCGAACTTGGTGCCGGCCAGCACGCGCTGGCCGACGCTGAGCGGTTGGGCGGCGCCGTTCGACGCCCCGTCCCCCAGCTCGAGAATCGTGCCGGCCACCTCATAGCCGACCACGCACGGCGGCTTCGGCGCGTCCGCATAGAGCCCCTGGGTGGCCATCACGTCGGCGAAGTTGACGCCCGCTGCGGCCACGTCGATGCGCACCTCGCCCGGCCCGAGGATGGGGTCGGGACGCTCCTGCACCTGCAGGGCTCCCGGACCGCCGTGCTTGGTGAGGATGACCGCGCGCATTCGCGGCGAGCCTATCGGATCACAGGCGAAGGACTGGCCAAGCAGCCAAAACGACGGCTCAGCCTAGATCCACAGACCAGCCGTCGACAAACTCGTCCGAGGCGACGATCTCGAGGACGACCTCGTTGGAGACGGGCGCATCGGTGGTGACGACCATCGCGGCCAGGCGCCGGTCGGCTCCGTCAGGGTGGGTGGGCCTCTCATCCGGCGTGTGTCCGACGGCGGCGGAGGAGATGTTGATCCCGTGCGCCCCGAAGGCGGTGCCCACACGGCCGATCATGCCGGGCACGTCCTCGTAGCGGAACACGGTGACGTAGCGCTCGAGCTCGATCGTCAGCCGGCGCCCCTGCACCTCGACCAGATGGGGCAGCTGGTTTGGCCCGATGCCAGTACCGGCGACCGCCACGCGCTGGTCGCCCGCGATCACGGTCACGCGGATCAGCTCGTTGAAGTCCTCGGCCTCCGAGACGGCCTTCTCCTCGAAGACGATCCCGCGCTGCTGAGCCATGGTGGGGGCGTTGACCAGATTGACCTGCTCCTCGGTGCGGCCCTGCAGCGCCCCGACGATCACCGCCAGGCCGAGCAGGCGCGTGTCGAAGTCGGCGATCCGCCCGAGAAAGGCCGCCTCTATGCGCTCCACCGAGCTTCCCTCGGCGAGCTCCATGGCCAGGCGCCCGAGCTTGGTGGCGAGCGGCAGGAACGGCCCGAGCACCTGCATGTCCTCGGCCCCAACCGCGGGGATGTTGACGGCCGTGGAGACCACCCCGCCGGCCAGCGCGGCGACGACCTGCTCGGCGCTCTGGTAGCCGGCGCGGTCGGTCGCCTCAGCGGTGGACGCGCCCAGGTGCGGTGTGGCGACCACGTTGGGGTAGGCGAACAGCGGGTTCTCGGTCATCGGCTCGCTCGGGAACACGTCGAGCGCGGCGCCCGCCACCTGACCGGAGTCAAGCGCGTCTTTGAGCGCGGCTTCGTCGACCAGGCCGCCGCGGGCGACGTTGAGGATGCGCACGCCTGGGCGCATCTTGGCGAACGCGGCCGCGTCGAGGAAGCCTTCGGTCTCGGGCGTCTTTGGCAGGTGAATGGTGATGAAGTCGGCCTGGGCGTAGATGTCGTCGGGGCCGTCGGCCTTGTCCACCCCCAGATCGCGGTAGCGCTCGGCGCTGACGAACGGGTCGAACGCGAGCACGCGCATGCCAAAGCCACGCGCGCGCTGGGCGACGAGCTGGCCGATGCGCCCGAAGCCGAGGATCCCGAGCGTCTTCTCGTACAGCTCCACCCCGGAGTACTTGGAGCGGTCCCATTTGCCTTCGCTCAGCGAGCGGTTGGCCTGGGGGATGTTGCGTGCGAGCGCGAGCAGCAGAGCCATCGTGTGCTCCGCGGCGGTCACCACGTTTGACTCGGGCGCATTGGCCACCACGATGCCGCGCTTGGTGGCGGCGGCCACGTCGACGTTGTCGACGCCCACGCCGGCGCGGCCGATCACGCGCAGGCGCCCGGCGCGCTCGATCAGCTCGGCGGTCATCTTGGTCGCCGAGCGGATCAGGATTCCGTCGTAGTCGCCGATCCGCGCTGCCAGCTCCTCGTCGCTCCAGTCGGTGCCGAGCTCTACGTCGAAGCGCTCGCGCAGCAGCGCCACGCCCGAGTCGCCGATCTTCTCCTTGACGAGCACGCGCGGGCGCGCGCCGTTGGCGCCGGGCTTGGTTGCGGTGTCCGCCGCGGCCGCGCTCATCGCTGGCCCCTGTCGACGACGAAGTCGATGCACGCGGTCAGCGCCTGCACGTCGGCGGTGTCGACGGCCGGGAACATGCCGACGCGCAACTGGTTGCGCCCGAGCTTGCGGTAGGGCTCTACGTCGACGATCCCGTTGGCGCGCAGAGTGGCGGCGACCGCCGCAGCGTCGATCGAATCGTCGAAGTCGATCGTGCCGACCACCAGCGAGCGCTTGGCCGGGTCGGTCACGAACGGTGTTGCGTAGGCGACGCCCTCGGCCCAGCCGTAGAGATGCTCGGAGGAGGCGCGCGTGCGTGCCACACACCAGTCCAGCCCGCCGCCGTCGAGCATCCAGCGGACCTGGTCGGCCAGCAGGAACAGCGTGGCGACGGCGGGCGTGTTGTAGGTCTGGTCTTTGCGCGAGTTCTCCAGCGCGGTGTGCAGCGAGAGGAACTCGGGGATCCAGCGAGCGGAGCCGTGCAGCGCGGCGATCCGCTCCTGCGCGGCGGGGCTGAGCAGCGCGACCCACAGCCCGCCGTCGGCCGCGAAGCACTTCTGCGGCGCGAAGTAGTAGGCGTCGACCTGCGACACGTCCACCGGCAGCCCGCCCGCGCCGGAGGTGGCGTCGATCGCGACGAGCGCACCGTCGCCATGACCAGCGGGTGGTCTCAGCACGGGCGCCATCACCCCGGTGGAGGTCTCGTTGTGCGCCCACGCGATCAGGTCACAGCCCCCCTCGCTCGCCTGCGTTCCGACGGTCGCGGGGTCGGGGGCGTCGCCGGGCTCGGCGGCGACGACGATCGGCTCGCCCAGGAACGGCGCGCCCTTGGTCACGGTGGCGAACTTCTGCGAGAACTCGCCGAAGGTCAGGTGCAGCGCACGGTCGGACACGAGGCCGAACGCAGCGGCGTCCCAGAAGGCGGTGGCACCGCCGTTGCCGAGCGCGATCTCATAGCCGTCGGGGAGGGAGAACAGCTCGCGCAGGCCCGTGCGGATCTCGCCCACGAGCGCCTTGACGGGCTTCTGGCGATGGGAGGTGCCCATCAGCGCGGCGCCCTCGCCGGCCAGGCGCGCAAGCGCCTCGGGCCGCACCTTGGAGGGCCCGCAGCCGAAGCGCCCGTCGACGGGCTTCAGCTCGGCGGGAATGTCGAGTCGTGTTTCCTGCTCGGTGGTGCTGGAAGGCATTTCGGGCTCCTCGCTGTCGGACCTCGAGGGATGTCGATGATCGGAGGTTGCCCAGGCGCGCGGCGGTGCTGCCTCGTCGCTTCCCGGTGGTCGCTTCCACCATGAGCGCCAGTCGCGACGATGCAGGCGAGTGTAGCGAACGTGGCTGGCGCGGGAGAGCCTGACCGCGTCAGCGCTGCCACAGCGCCGCGCGCTCGAACGCGCTGGCTGTCCAGCCGTGCGGCAGGCGCCCGGCGCCAACGCCTGCGGGCGCTTCGCGGGCGAGCAGGCACAGCTCGGGGGCGGGGCCGAGTCCCACACAGCGACGCCACAGACCACCCGCGGCGGGATCCATACCGTCGCCCAGCAGGGCCGCCAGCGAGGGATGATCGTGGCCTGGCGGACGCGACACCCACACCGCGACGGTCGCCTTGGCGACGTCTGAGCAGCCCTCGATCAGACGGTAGACGGCGCTGGTCGCGACTCCCGACAGCGAGGCCACCCTGTCGTGCAGGCTGACGTGCCCGTGCGCGACCGCCGCCTCCTCCAGCACGCCCAGGGCCGCCCAGTCGTCGAGCAGGTACCAGTCCTCATAGCCGGCGCGCGAGCCCAGCGGGTCCTGCGCGACGGGCGCAAGCCACGGCAGCTCGGCTGTGCGAAATGCGCAGGAGCCCTCAAAGCCGCTCGGCGGCCGGTGGGCGAGGGAGCGATGAAAGCCCTCGAGCGCGCTCTCGTAGGCAGCCGCGTCGACGCCTGCCGCGGGGCGATGCCAGGAGAGATAGGCAAGCATGCTCGGGCGGGTTGACGAGCGGGTGGCCTCCCTAGAAGGAGGGCTTGATCCAGTCCATGTGCGAGCGCAGCTCGCTGCCCACGTGCTCGACCTGGGTGTCGGCCTGCTCGGCGCGCATGCGCTTGAAGTTCTCCTGGCCGGCGCGGTTCTCGGCGATCCACTCGCGCGCGAAGTCGCCTGACTGGATCTCCTGCAGGATCTTCTTCATGTTCGCGCGCGTTTCCTCGGTGATCACGCGTTTGCCGCGCGTGTAGTCGCCGTACTCCGCCGTGTTGGAGATCGAGAAGCGCATCCCCGCAAGGCCCTTCTCGTACATCAGGTCGGCGATCAGCTTGAGCTCGTGCAGGCACTCGAAGTAGGCCATCTCCGGGTCATAGCCGGCGTCGACGAGCGTCTGGAAGCCGGCCTGGACGAGCTCTGAGGCGCCGCCGCACAGCACGGCCTGCTCGCCGAACAGGTCTGTCTCGGTCTCGTCCTTGAAGGTCGTCTCGATCACGCCGCCGCGCGTGCAGCCGATGCCCTTGGCGTAGGCGAGGGCAAGCGCGCGCGCGTTGCCGGTGGCGTCCTGCTCGACCGCGATCAGGCCCGGCACGCCGCTGCCTTCGGTGAACTGGCGGCGCACCAGGTGGCCAGGGCCCTTGGGGGCGACCATGCCCACGTCGACGCCCGCCGGAGGCTCGATCTCCTTGTAGTGGATCGAGAAGCCGTGGCCGAACAGGATCATGTTGCCCTCGGCGATGCCGTCGCGGATCTCCTGCTCCCAGATGTCGTGGTGGCGCTCGTCGGGCAGCAGGATCATCACGAGGTCGCCGCGGCTGGCGGCCTCGACCACCGGCAGCACCTCAAGACCCGCCTCGCGCGCCTTGGCGACCGAGTCCGAGTCGGGGCGCAGCCCGACGACGACTTTGACGCCGGAGTCCTTCAGGTTCAGTGCGTGGGCGTGGCCCTGGGAGCCGTAGCCGATGATCGCGACGGTCTTGCCGTCGAGGAGCGTGAGGTCTGCGTCGTCGTCGTAGATCATGGGCGGCAGGCTATCCGAGTCAAGCGCTCGCGGAGGCGACGAGCGTGCGCCCGGGTATCTCCAGGGCGCCGTCGGGCGAGGTGTAGGGCGCGAAGCGCCGCGCCAGCGAGGCCTTGATCTGCTCGATCTCGCGCTCGGGCCGCGAGAGGACCGTGTCATGGAAGCTCCTGGAGAGGTCGAGCGTGGTGTCCCACATCTCTTGGAAGTCGGTGTGGCGGCGGGGCAGCTCGATGGCGTGGATCTCAACGTCGGCGAAGCCGGCCTGCTCGATCGCCTCGGCCAGCATCCCTGGCTTGCCCAGCGCGAACGGCCCGGGCGGCTCGCGCGTGGACGCGTCGGGCGCTCCAGCAAGACCGCGCTCGATCAGCTCCTGGGCGGGCAGCAGCGCCCAGGGGTTGTGGGCGATCTCATCCCAGGCGGCCAGCGCCAGCCGTCCGCCGGACACGAGCACGCGGCGGGTCTCGCGCAGCGCGGCCACGGGGTCGGCCATCAGCATGTAGCCCCAGCGGCACAGGACCGCGTCGACGCTGGCCACCGGCAGGTCGATCCATTCGGCGTTGAGCACCTGGAACTCGATGTTGCTGAGGCCCAATTGCACCCCCCGTGCGCGAGCTCCCTCGAGCATCGCCTCGGCCTGGTCTGAGACGATCACGCCGCCGTGCGGCGCGACCAGCTCCGCGGCCAGCATGCCGGTCTCCCCCATCCCGGCGGCCAGCTCGAGCACCCGCTGGCCGGGCTGAGGGGAGATCGCCTGGATCATCCAATGCGAGACCGGGGCGGCGAACTCGCGCAGCATCTCCTGGCGGCGCGCCCAACCCGAGGCGGCCTCTTCCCAGTTGTCGAGGCTGGCCGCGCGATGGGCGTTGGCGTCGAAGCCGGCCCCGTCGCCGCCGGCCGGCTGTGGCTCTTCGGCGCTCATAGGGCAAGCTCGCGGCGAAGCAGCTTGCCCGAGCGCGTGCGCGGCAGCGGCGCGGACGCGGTCAGGACGTGCTTGGGCACCTTGTAGGAGGCGAGGGCGCTCGCACAGTGGGCACGCAGCGCATGCACGTCGATCGACGCGCCCGGGCGCGGCAGCACGATCGCGGTGACCGCCTCGCCCCAGTGCGGATCGGCGCGGGCGACGACCGCCGCCTCGAGCACGTCCGGGTGGGCCTCGAGCACCGCCTCGACCTCTGCCGGCGCGACGTTCTCGCCGCCGCTGACGATCGTGTCGGCCTTGCGCCCGGTCACGTGCAGGCAGCCGCGCTCGTCCAGGCGACCGAGGTCGCCGGTGTGCAGCCAGCCATCGTCCGCAAGCGCGCCAGGGGCGACCGTAGGGCCGGCGACGAGGATCTCGCCCTCCCCGCCGTCCCCCTCGGGGTCGATGCGCACGCGCGTGCAGAACAGCGGCGGCCCGGGAGTCGGCGCGTCGGGCCCGCTGTCGTGGATTGCGGCGACAGGCGTGGTGGTTACCTGCGAGCAGGCCTCGGTGAGCCCATAGGTGAGGCTGACGGGGACGCCGGCGGCGTGGGCGCCACGCACGAGCGCCGCGGGGACGGGGCCGCCTCCGGTGAGCGCGCAGCGCAAAGCGGGTGGGCGTTGCAGGCCGGCATCGAGCAGGCGGGCGAGGGTGGTGGCGACGAGGCTCACGAGCGTGATCTGGCCGGTGCCCAGCGCGTGCACGACGCGGTCGGTCTCGAAGCGCTCGTGCACGACGGCGGTCGTCGCGTAGATGGCGCTGCGCACCAGGATCGATAGGCCGCCGACGTGTGAGAGCGGCAGCGCGCACAGCCAGCGCTCGTCTGGATCGAGGCCGAGCGCGACGGCCGATCCGAGCGCGCTCCACAGCAGGTTGCCGTAGGTCAGCGCCACCGGCCGCGGCGCAGACGTGGTGCCCGACGTGTGGATCACTACGGCGGTGGCGTCGAGGTCGTGCCCGCCGGCGAGAGCGTCTGCCCGCGGCGCCTGCACGGACGGCTGTGACGAACGCCGCCCCTCCGTCGCCTGCCCGAGCGGTTCGGCCACGATCACGTCGGCGCGGCCTGTGATCGCCTCGCGCTCGCCCGGCGACAGGCGCAGGTCGACGGGCACGGCGACGGCGCCAAGCAGCAGACATGCGTGCAGCGCCTGGGCAAAGGCCAGGCCACCCGGCAGCACGATCGCGACGTGGGCCCCGGGACGGGCGCCGGCGGCGATGAGCTCGTCGGCGCCGAGGCGAGCGGCGGCGTACAGCTGCGCGTAGTTGCAGCTGCCGTCGGGCGCGTCAAGCGCCGTGTGATCCCCCCGCACCATCGCGGCGCGCGCAAGCCAACCCTCGACCACCATTGCCCACAGGCTAGCCTTCCGCCATGCCCACCACCTGGATTGCCTCCGAACACCCGGCCGCGAGCGAGCTTTCAGACATCCGCTATGAGAAGTCCGCGGGGGAGGGCGGGTCCTCATCCGGCATCGCGAAGATCACGATCGCCCGCCCGGAGGTGAGAAACGCGTTTCGTCCGCGCACCGTGATCGAGATCTCCAGGGCGATGGAGGACGCGCGCGAGGACACCGATGTTGGCGTGATCGTGCTAACGGGCGAGGGACCCGAGGCGTTCTGCTCGGGCGGCGACCAGCGCGTGCGCGGCGACTCGGGCTACCTGCAGGACGAGGGCGACGGCCTGGCCAAGGTCGGACGCTTTCACGTGACCGACCTGCACGTGCAGATGCGCCGACTGCCCAAGCCGGTGGTGGCGATGGTGGCGGGCTATGCGATCGGCGGCGGGCACGTGCTGCACCTCGTGTGCGATTTGACGATCGCGGCCGACAACGCCCGCTTCGGCCAGGTGGGCCCGAAGGTGGGCTCCTTCGACGGCGGCTTCGGCGCGGGTCTGTTGGCGAACATGGTGGGGCCGAAGAAGGCCAAGGAGATCTGGTTTTTGTGCAGGCAGTACTCGGCCCAGCAGGCGCTTGAGATGGGGCTGGTGAACACGGTGGTGCCGCTGGAGCGCCTGGAAGAGGAGACGCTGGCCTGGTGTCGGGAGATGCTCGCGCTGTCGCCGTTTGCGCTGCGCCTGTTGAAGGCGAGCTTCAACGCGGCCGAGGACGGGCTGGCGGGGATCCAGCAGCTGGCCCACGATGCCAACCTGCTGTTCTACGCCAGCGAGGAGGCCCAGGAGGGGCGCGACGCCTACCGGGAGAAGCGCAAACCTGACTTCACGCGCTTCCCCAAGCGGGCCTAGCGGCGTGACTGCGGGTTCGGTGAGCGCGGGCTCGGTCAGCGCGGTCCGCATCTGGGTGATGGCCGCGCGCGTACGCACGCTGCCGGCGGCGGTGGCGCCGGTGCTGGTGGGCACCTCGCTGGCGCTCGGCGCGGGCCACTTTCACCCGCTGGCGTTCGTTGCGGCGCTGCTGGGCGCGGTGTTCATCCAGGTGGGCACCAACCTGTCAAACGACTACTCCGACGCACGCAGGGGCGCCGACACCGAGGACCGGCTGGGGCCCGTGCGCGTGACCGCGGGCGGGCTGGTGCCGCCCAGCCAGGTGCTGCTGGCGACGTATGTGACGTTCGGGCTGGCGGTCGCGTGCGGCGCCTACCTGGTGGCGGTGGCGGGACCGGAGCTGCTGGCCGTGGGGGCAGCTTCGATCCTCGCGGGCGTGCTGTACACGGGAGGTCCGCGTCCGTATGGATATGAGGGATTGGGAGAGGTGTTCGTGTTTCTGTTCTTCGGGGTGGTGGCAGTAGCGGGCTCCTACTTCGTACAGGTCCAGCAACTGCCGTGGCAGGCGTTCGTGTGTGCGGTCCCGGTGGGCCTGTTGGCGAGCGCGATCCTGGTGGTCAACAACGTGCGCGACCTGGAGACCGACCGTCGCGCGGGCAAGCGCACGCTGGCCGTGCGCCTGGGCCGGGCGCGCACGCGCACGCTGTACACGGCGATGATGGCGTTGGCGTTTGTGTGCGCGCCGCTGCCGTGGCTGTTTGGGTCGATGAGCGCGTGGCTGCTGCTGCCCTGGGCGGTGACCCCGCTGGCGGTGCGCCTGGTCAAGGTGGTGCGCACGCGCACGGACGGCCCGGCGCTAAACGGCGCGCTGGCGGGCACGGGCGCCACGCAACTGCTCTTCTGCCTGCTGTTCGCGGCGGGCATCCTGGCGAGCGGCGGCGTGAGCTCGTGAAGCTGGAGCTGGCGCGGCGCACGCTGACGCTGGCAAGTCCGCTGCGCAGCGCACATGGAGAGATTTCCGAGCGCGAGCTCGTGCTCGTGCAGGTCACCGCGGCGGACGGCACGATCGGCTACGGCGAGGCAGCGCCGATGGAGAGCTATGACGGCGTGAGCCTTGCCATGGTGCAGCGCGCGCTTGAGGGCTATGTGGCCGTGCTTGCGGGGGCGGAGCGACATGAACGGCGCGCAGATCGTCGACGCGTGCCGTCGCGTGGCAGACCTGCCCCAGGCGCTGGCGGCAATCGACATGGCGCTATGGGACAGGGCGGGCAGGCGGGCGGGCAAGCCGATCGCGGCGCTGCTCACGGATATGCCCGCCGAGCTGGTGCAGGTCAACGCGACGCTCACCGCGCTCGACCGCGCCGGCGTGGCCGAGCAGGCCGCGGCGGCAGCGCGCGAGGGCTATGGCGCGATCAAGCTGAAGGTGGGCGTGGGCGACGACGCGGGTCGCGTGGCGGCAGCGCGCGCGGCGGCCGGCCCGCAGATCGCGCTGCGCTTGGACGCCAACGGCGCATGGAGCGTGGAGCAGGCGGTCCGGGCGATCGAGGCGCTGTCTCCCGCCGGCCTGGAGCTCGTGGAGGAGCCCACGCACGGCCTGCAGGCAGTGCGCGAGGTGCGCGAGCGCGTGGCGGTAAGGGTGGCGATTGACGAGACGGCCGCCGAGCACGGCGCGCTGGGCGCAGGCGTGGCCGACGCGGTCTGCCTGAAGATCTCGCGCTGCGGCGGCATCGGCGGGCTCGTGGCGGCGGCGGCGCTGGTGCGCGCGTCGGGCGCGGAGGTGTACCTGGCCTCCACGCTGGACGGCCCGCTGGGGGTGGCGGCGGCGGTACACGCGGCCGCGGCGCTCGCATCGCGTGGGCCGATGCCCCACTGCGGCCTGGCCACGCTCAGCCTGTTCGCAGGCCTTGACGATCAGCTGCCCGTGCGCGAAGGGGCGATCGCGCTGCCGATGGGCGCGGGGTTGGGCGTAGAGCCGTTCTGAAGGTCCGTTGGACGGCGGCGACCTCCCCGGAGCCCGCGACGACCCTCCCGAAGTCCTATTGCTGAACGGGCTTGGCCTGCGCTTGGATCGCTTCGAGGATTGTCCTCAGGCCGCCCTGGGTTTCCGTGTTCAGCGCATCGAGGATCGCCTGGGCGTCCTTGAAAGTGTTTTCCGCACGAGCGTCGGACGCGATCGACTGCACGTCCTGGCCGACCATGATGATCGACAGCAGCACGAGCTGGATGAAGGTCTGCGCGATCCACGCCACGATCAGGATCAGCCCCGGCTTGGTCAGGAACTTGGGCACGTCGCCGCTGGTCAGGACGCCCGCCTCGATGAGGATGGCCGGAAGGCTCGTGAGGGCGATCAGGCAGAAGACGTACGCCATCGCCATTGACCCGACCGCGTGAGTGATGATGACGGCGAGCTTGGCGTTGAAGCCCTCGACCTCGCTCATCGCGTGCCTGATTTCAGACGGGCTGAGGCGAACGGCCTTGGCGAGATGGTGTCGCGTTCTTGCGACGTACGGCGTCTGCGTTGAAACCGGCTCCGCAGGCGCGGTGGCGGACTCAGTGCGGTGCGCTTGCGCTGTCATCGGCGTGTCCCTTCGTTGAGTGGGTCTTGCGTCGGAGCCCGGCGCAGCCACCAGGTGGGCGGCCCACCCGGCAGGACGATGTCTGTTGCCTGCGTGAAGCCCCGGCGTTCGTAGAAGCGACGATTCTCGCTGGTCGACGTCTCCAGGCAACACGCGATTGCGTGTCGGTCGGCCTGGTCGAGGATCGGCTCCAGCAGCGCGGTCGCCAGGCCCTCGCGCTGGCGTTGGGGATGCGTGGCCAGCACCCCGAGATACCAGTACGGCTGTGCCGGCGAGACAGCGCCAACGGCCTCGTTGTAGCTGGACAGACGTCTGCCCACGTCCTCACCGGCAATGGCGCGATAGCGGGCCCAGACGCTCTCGGCGTGTGCCGGCGCGCGCTCGCTGTTGCCGGGGGAATCCCACATCGCCACCGCGGCCAGGTCGTCGCTGACCCACACGTCTTGCGAGGCCACTCTCACATCGAACAGCGCCGTGACGAAATGGCCTGCCAGTAGCTCGTAATCGCCGGCGAAGATGAACGCCCATCCCGGGTCGTCGGCGAAGGCTGCAGCAACTGTCGCCACTACCCCGGACCGCTCGCCCGGCAACGCCTGGCGAATCAGCGGCCGCTTCGACATCGGTCGTGCGGCTCAGGCGTCCCCGAGCGCCGGGGCGATAGCGGCGACAGCAGTCAGGCCGGCATCCGGCTGGGCCGACTCACCGGTCGTTGCGTTCAGTGGGTCGCCGAGCCCGTCCGGGTCAAGCCCATCTGGGCTAAGCGCAGACGCCCGCTTGCGCGCGTCCTTCCTGGCCTGCTTGTCCAGCCGACGCTCGCGCAGCCTGCTTTCACGCGTGAGCTTTGCCATCGTGGTCTTCTTCTTGCCGCTTGAGGCCATGTCTGTCCGTCCCTTGTCGTGGAGTTCCGAGCGCGTCCTCGCCGGGGTCGTCGTGTGTGTTGGAATCGGCAGCCCCGGTCGTCGTTGGACCACGAATGGTCCGCGTGGCGATCCGTGTTGACCTCCAGGCAGGTGTACGACGAACGTGGAGGCGCTGCAAGTGGCCGCGGAAAACGCGGGTACTACGTCGTCGAACGGACGCTCGACCGGTCAGACAACTCTAGCGCCTCGTGCTGACCAGGCGTGGGCGGCAGTGGTCTCGTCCGCGGGGAAGAAGCTCTCCAGGCGGATCTCCTGGAGCATCGCGTCCTGTGGCGTACCGAGCGTGGTGACGGTCGAGAAGTAGCTCAGCGCGAGCCCGTCCTTGTTGAACTGCACCGGGACGATCGGCAGCGGCGGCGTTCGAAAGTCGGGGGACAGCCACTCAGACGGCACGCCCGGGTAGGCAAGAGCCTGGGCGAGCAGGGCGAGCGTCTGCGGATCGGGAACGCCACCCACGGCCTCACGGTGGACGCGCCCGATCAACGCCTCGGCGGTCGCCTCCCAGTTAGCGACGAACGGACGCAGGCCGTCGGGATCGAACATCAGGCGGATCACATTGGCTGGTCCCTCTAGGTCGCGCTCGCCGAGCAGCCAGGTAAAGAACGCATCCGCAGCTGCGTTGGCGCTGAGAACGTTCCAGTGGCGATCCATGACGACCGCAGGGAAGGGCTCGTGGGCGGCGAGCATGCGCTCCAGCGCCGCGCGCACCTGCGCTGCGTGCGCGCCCTCCAGGCCGGACTCGCGGTAGCGGGGTGCGTAGCCGGCGGCGAGCAGGAGTTGGTTGCGCTCGCGGAGCGGCACGTCCAGCGCGCGCGCCAGGCGCAGCACCATCTCGGGGCTCGGCTGCGAGCGCCCGCTCTCGATGAAGCTGAGATGGCGCGCTGTCGTGGAAGCCTGGAGAGCAAGCGCCATCTGGCTGAGGCGGCGGGTCGCTCGCCAGTGACGCAGCAGCTCCCCCACCGGGCTGGCTTGAGCCTGGCCCGCAGGTGCTGTTCGGGACGCGGCCACGATCTGAGTCTAGGCGCGGTCAGGCGCGCGGCGATTCCCTGGCAGGGAATTGAGACCGCACCCTCGCCCCCGCAGGATGCTCGCAGGCCATCCGGGCAAGCCGGGGGCAAAACCAGTCACAAGGAGACCAATGAGCAAGTTCGAGATCCACACAATCGACTCTGCGCCGGCGCGCTCGACCGCAGCGCTGGGCGCACTGCAGCAGGGACTTGGGTTCGTGCCGAATCTCGCCGCGACCATGGCCGAGTCGCCGGCGCTGGTGTGCGGCTTTGTCGACCTGCGCAAGACACTCGCGGACGGAGAGCTGACTGGCGTCGAGCGCGAGATCGTGGCTCTCGCGACGAGCATCGAGAACGACTGCAACTACTGCATAGCCGCCCACTCGACGTTCGCCCTGATGCAGGAGGCAGACGCGGGCGCGGTTGCCGCGGCGCGCGCCGGCAACGCACCCGACGACGCCAGGCTCGGCGCGCTGTACCGCTTCGCCCGCGAGCTCGTGGCGAACAGGGGCCACATCAGCGACAGCGAGGTTCAGGCGCTGCTGGACGCGGGCTACTCGAGCGGTGCGCTGTTGGAGGTCGTCGCGCAGGTCGGCTTCACGACGCTCGCCGACCTCACGCACAACATCAGCGATGCTCCGCTCGATGACGCCTTCGCAGCGCAGGCTTGGGCCAGGGCCGCCGCCTGACTGGCGTACTCGCGCCGTCACCGGCCCAGCACGAAGGACGCCGGGCCGGTGACGGGCCGCACAGTTGACGGTGTGCTCAAGGCACGCGCACGGCAAAGCTGCCGACGAGCACGCTGACGCTGCCGGGGCCTTCGATGCCGCCCGCGCCCAGCGTCTGGAGCAGACTGACGGTGCCAGTGACGACGCCGGCCCGGATGCGCGGACCAAAGCGGCCGATCGTGAACGTGAGGGTCTGCCCGGGCGCGATGTTCGAGTTGCTGCCGGTGCCGCCGTAGGCACCCGACGGCATGCCCGGTTCGCGCCAGCGCACGCTGTACAGCCGCCGCGCGTCGGTGACGCCCGCGCGAGCGGTGAAGCTGATCGTGATCGAGTAGCGGCCCTGGCGCCGGCGCTCCAGGCGGGTGTGGATTGATGTGGCGACTTGCGCGTGCGTGAACTCTTTGCCGACCGGCACATATCCGACCGGCTCTGACAGCGATGGCGTACAGGCGTAGGCACCGCCGATCCAGCTCTTGCTGGTCAGATGGCAGGTGGAGCCGTCGCGGTAGTGGATTTCCTTGATCGGGCCGTCGACGGGGACGATGTCGGCGGTGCCGGCGTTGGCGAAGTTCAGCAGTTGGTGAGCCGACGCCCTGGTGACGAACATGTAGGCGCCGTTGGAGCCCACGGTCGCCAGCGTGTGTCGTTGGCCGTCGAGTACGTAGGTGATGCTCTGCGCCTCGGGGCCGAGCAGCCCGTAGTAGATGTTGCGCAGGTCCGACTGCGGGCAGATCGGGACGGGCTTGAGCCCCATTTCCCTTTCCTGGCGCGTCAGGCGCAGGCCCTTTTCATACGGTCCGGCGGTTGCGGGCACGCAGCCGCCGAGGCGCTCGCCGGTCCCTATCCAGGCGCTGGCCGGCCGCTCGTCGGCGGTCACGTTGGTGAACAGGCGGCCCTTGCCGTCGAGCAGGCCACAGCCGTTGATGTCGAAGGCGGCGCTGACCGGCAGTTCGTGAAAGCGCCCGTCGTTGGCAAACGCGTCGTCTTGTCCGAGTGCCCCGAGTTTGCCATCGAGGAGACGACCGATCTGGATGCAGCCCTGTCCGCGCGTGGTGCTGAGCACGCGCATTCCCCAGTCAGGGCCCCCGGCCGGGTCGGGGGCGGCGATCGGGAGCATCCGCACGGTACCCGGGACCAGGGCACCGTAGCCTTCGTGGGAGTTGCGCAGCAGCGAGAACGGCAACTTGGCGGGCGCGCCTAGCTGGATCAGGCCCGCGCCGAACGAGCCCGCCACGAGTACCAGGACGATAGCGAGCGCGATCAGCGGCGCGCGCCGCCAGCGGCCCGGCAGGCGCGAGCCTGTGAACCTGCTCAGCAGGCTGGTTCGGCGGCTTTGCGACTGGCGCTCGGCGGCGGCGTACAGCTGGGTGCGGACTCCGGGCAGCAGGGTCATGACGGCTTCTCCAATTCGGCTCTCAGGTTCGACAGGCCGCGGCTGACGCGCTTGCGGATGACGAGCTCGGAGGTCTCAAGCTCGCCGGCGATGTCCGGATAGGAGCGCTCGTCGAGGATGCGCGCACGCACGGCCTCGCGCTGCTCGGCGGGCAGCCGCTCGAGCAGGTCGGTCACCCAGCCGCCTGCGCTGGCCGCGTGCTCCACTCGCTCGAGCTCGTCGCCGGAGAAGGAAACCGCCTCGCGAATACCAGCGGTGCGTCGAGCACGGGCCTCCACCCGGCCGCGGCGAAGGCTCTTGGACAGCGTGTTGCGAGCGATCGTGAACAGCCAGCCCGCGGCCGTGGGAGCCTCGGGCCGGTAGCGATGCGCCGCGCCGAGGGCCGCCGCGAACACCTCGGCGGTCAGATCGGCTGCCACCTCGGGATCTCCGGTGCGACGCGTGAAGTAGCCGACCACCGCTGTCTCATAGCGGTCGTAGAAGGCAGCAAACGCGTCCGGTTGCGTGCCGCTCGCCGCCAACAGCTCGCCGTCGCTGACTTCGCCTGGGTCCATGCATGGTTAACCCCGACCGCGCGATTCTGTGACCGATCGACCAACAACGGCCCGCCACAGCCCTCGCCCGACCAACGCTGTCTTGACGCTGTACAGTCGGCGCGCATCTCTTGACAAGCGACCGCGCGAGCAGCGCGGAAAGGATGGACCAAATGGCGCTGGGGCTCTACTTCACACCCGCCGGTTTCACCCCGGAGAAGTATGACGAAGCGATCAGCCAGCTCGAGGCAGCCGGTGCGGGAGCGCCCGCGGGGCGCTCCTACCATGTTGCCCTCGAGACAAACGGCGAGATCCAGGTGTTCGACATCTGGGAGTCGCAGGCAGCATTCGAGGCATTCGGGGCGACCCTCATCCCGATCATGTCCGGACTCGGCGTCGATCCGGGGCAGCCGATGGTCTCTCAGGTGCACAACGTGATCGAGGGCTGAAAGGAAGAGGGCAGGCCGCTAGGCAGGCCTGCCGGCGGCCGACCAGCGCTCGAAGACGGCCATCCGCTCGGGTGGCCACGCGCCGTCGCACGGCATCGTTGCGGCTTGCAGACGCTCGAGGATCGCGTCGGCGTGGGCGCTGACGTCCTCGTGCGACCACAGGTCGAACGCGAAGCGCATCGAGTCGCGGTCGCGCGCACGGAACAGCGGCTTGATGTGCGCCTCGTATGAAAGCTGCGTGTCGGCGTCAGGGATCTCGGGTGGCTGTTCCTCGGGAAGCGCATCCGGGGTGGCGTGGGGTCGCGACCAGGGGTAGGCGTCGCAGACCCACCACCAGCGTGGGACGGGCATGTGCGGTGGGGGATGCACGCCAGGCTGGGAGTTCTCTAGTGCGATCCGCGACCCCCACTCGAGGTAGGCGGTGAAGGCGGCGCGAAACTCGGCGTCGGCGGGAAGCCCCACCTCGTCGGCGCTGCGCGCCAGCAGCAGCACCCAGCGCGCGCGTTGCTCGGGGGTGAGCGCCTTGTCGAGATGCTGGCTGATCATTCGGTCGTATTCGCCATAGCGGTCGCTGTAGGCGGGGGGTCCGCCGAACACCTGGCCCAGCCAGGAGGCCACGCGCTGGGGATGATCGGGTGACATCTGCGAGAACAGCCCGGACAGCAGCGGGTCCTCGGGCACGTGGACCTCGTAGAAGCGGCGCGTGAGCCGCAACAGTGCCGGGAACCCACCGGCCCACTGGAACAGCGTGGCCTGCTCGGGTGCGGGCGGGTCGTGGAAGTCCGCGTACCAGTGCATGCCGCTGCAGAACGGCTTGTTCTGAGACTTGCCGCACCGGCACAGGCTGTAGTGCTCGAGCGAGGCGCCGTCGTTGCGAGTCTCGGGGTCGCCCCCGGCGGCGAGCAGCTCGATCGACCCGACCACGCGGTACGGGCCGTCCTTTGAGACCTCGATCGCGGGCTCGCGTGCCGAGTCCGATCGCCCAACGGGATCGCCATCTCCGACACCGGCACTCAGCGCTCCCGAGGGGCAGTCGCGGCCTGCACGAATGACCTCGTCGACGCGGCCGCCGGCGGGCGCGACGAACGGCTCCCCGTCGGTCCGAAAGACAGCGGGGATACGGTCACTGCAAAAGCCGGAGTGCGCGCAGGTGCCGCGGTTGTCGGCGATCGCCACGCCAAGGCCCTGGTAGCGATCGAGTCGATTGGGCACGCGGTCGTCGGATTTGGCGTCGTCCCAACCAACCTGGGCGTGCGAGCCGTCGCACCACGGCTTGATCATCGACTGGCCGCAGCGGCACAGTGCCGCTTGCGGGGTCGGGTCGAGTGAGACCCCCAGCCAATCGGTCACATTGCTGACGTTGGTCAGCAGATAAGGACCATTTGGCGCCGACTGGATCGTCGGGGGCAACCCGGCCAGCAGCGCCGACAGCTCGCTCTGGCGCGCTTGGAGGCGCTCGCTGTCATCTGCCACCGCTTGGCAGGCGAGGTCCTGCAGCGCCGCGGTGGCCTCCTGGAGCGCGGGCGCGCCGGCCGCGCGCACGCGCAGGCGGGTGGCGTCCACGGCGAGAGCGTGGAGCTCGTGCGCGAGGTCGCGGTCGCCCGTCGGCGCGTCAGGCGTGAGCGGATCGGGGGCGACTTCGAGCGCGGCGCTCAACGGCCGCACGACTGAGGAGCTCAGACGCCCGGCAACGCGCGCGAGCCTTGCCCTCGTCGCCGCGTCCTGCGTCGCGCCGGCCAGCGCCTCGCAGTGAGCCCGCAGCGCATCGCAGCGCGCCATCAGCTCGCGCGCGTCTGCCGCGACGCCGGTGACCGCGCTCATCGCCCGTCGGAGGCGTCGAAGAGCATCGCGATCGCACCGAACGGTCGCAGCTCGATCAGCTCCAGCGACATGATCCGCTGCGCAAGCAGTGGAAGCTCCGACAGCGTGCCCTCCCGGGGGCGCATGATCGCCAGGAGCTTCACCCGGTGACCTTGGCGACCGCAACCTCGGCGATGCGCCGATCCTCGGCGCCAGTCATCGCGCCGGCCACGCCGATCGCACCCGCCACGCGCCCGTCGGCGATCACGGGAAGCCCACCGGCGATCAGCGCGAGACCAGGCCGCGTCGCGAACTCTGCGACGGCGGCGCCGTCGGACTCGATCGCCGCGTAGAAGTCGTCGGGCGGCATCCCGATCGCAGCCGCGGCGTAGGCCTTGTTGATCGCGGTCTCGACGCTCACCAACGGCGCGCCGTCCATCCGCAGCGTCTCCTTGATGACCCCCGACTCGTCGACCACCGCCACGGTCACCGGCACGGACATCGCATTCGCTTCGGCAATAGCCACGTCGACCATCAGCCGCGCCTGCACAGCCGACAGGCTTAGGCGGGTCGCGAATGCAGCGCTTGCTCCTGGCATGTCGACCTCCTGACCTCTCCGATTGCTTGTACCCCGCTGCGTCGTCGATGCACGCAGCGCGGAATGTCTCAGTTTGACAAGCATGGGCCAGCGGGGTCGCGATGTCCAAGACCGATCGGCTGCGGATCGATAGGCGACGCCTATTCGACGGCGAGACCTCCGGGAGCAGCTGTGCGTGCGATCATGGCGGGCGCCTGTGGAACGGCTCGACCTCCGCCTCGTCGAGTACTTCGTCGCGGTCGCCGAGGAGCTGCACTTCGGCCGCGCGGCCGAGCGGCTGCACATCGCGCAGCCCTCGCTCAGCCAGCAGATACGCCGCCTCGAGGCGCAACTCGGCGTCACGCTGCTGCGGCGCAACAGCCGACGCGTCGAGCTCACGGACGCCGGCGACGCGTTCCTGCGCGAAGGCCGCAAGACCCTCAGCCAAGCCCACAGCACGATCCGGGCCACCCGTGCCGCCGGCGCCCCCAGTCTCACCGTTGGCTTCTACGGTTCTGCCGCCAGTGCGCTGCTCCCGGACGCGCTGCGCGCGTTCAGCGGCCGATACCCGTCACTCGCCGTGTCGGTGCGCGAACTACCGCTGGGAAGCCTCGACGACATCCTGGGGGGCGAGGTCGACATCGCTTTCACGCGCCTGCTGCCCGGCCAAACCGAGCTGGAGGTCGAGGTGCTCGCGCAAGAGCCGCGGCTCGTCGCTCTCCCCCATGCCCATCGCCTGGTCGGCCGCGCGTCGCTGACGTTCACCGACCTACGCGAGGAGAGCTTCATCACCAATCCAGTCCAACGGTCTGACGGTACTCGGCCCGCCCGCTGGCTGGCTGAGCAGCGGCGCAACGGCCTGCCCGGACGCGTCGCAACACGCAGCACCGGCATCGCCGAGATCCTCACCCTGGTAGCGGCCGGCCGCTGCGTTTGCCTCGTGCCATCCGCGGTTGCACACCACTACCGACGCCCAGACGTCACCTACGTACCTGTCGCAGACGCCGACCCGGCGGTCGTGGCACTCGCCTGGCGACAGGGAGGCGTCAGTCCAACAGTCACAGCGTTCCTGGAGACGGTCCGCCACGTCGCCAGCGCCAGGTCAGCCGAGCGGGTGGCGAGCCACACACGGTAGTGCGTACGCCGGTCACAGGGACCGCTCCGTCTCGTTACATTTTGCGCCTGGCAGAGATTTGTGACCGCACACCCAATCGCAAGCCGGACGAATTACCGCAAATCACAAAGCGTTACTGACGGTGGAGTAGGATTGACCGATCGACGTCGAGAGTCAGGAAAGACATGCCGCGCTATCTAATCGAGAGGGCCTGGACTGCGTTGGAGGAGGAGGAGATGGCGAGCAAGGGTTCTCTCTCGAAGCGCATCCTCACGGAAAATGAGCAGTTCTCCGCCGTCGTATGGGAGCACAGTCATATGGTCATGGACGAGGACGGTCAGCTGAAGTCCTTCTGTGTCTATACCTCGCCTAACACGGAGCTCATCCGGGAGCATGCTGAGCGGCTTGGTGACCACACGGTCAAGGGAATCTACGAGATCGGCGGCGACATCTCCCCCGAGGACTTCGACTGATCGCTCGCTGCGAGGTCGAAGTTTGCGTGCCACCCCGCCTGCGCGGCCATGCCCCGGCGCAGCCGCGCGCGGCGACGACGCACCTCGTCTCCCTCTGGAATCAGCTCGAGTGCCTGGTTACAGAGTTTTACGGCCTCGTGGTGGGCCCAGCCGATGTTGGCCTGCTGGGCGGCAATGAGCAGGTAGTCGGCCGCACGGACGCCGTCGCCAGCCTCGCGCCAGTGGTGGGCGAGGATCGCTGCGTAGGCCGCTGGATCGCCTGCCGCGTTCTCGATGAAACGTGCGACGATCCCGTGGCGCTCGCGGCGGACGGCCTTCGGCAGCGTCGCATAGGCGACCTCGCGGATCAGCCCGTGCTTGAAGGCCATTTCCTGATCACCTGCGATCCGCGATGATGGGCTGAGGCGGAGCAGGTCCCGGCGCTCGAGCGACTGCAATGTGCCCGCGAGGGTGCCATTGCCGCCGAGTGCTTGCAGGCTGCCGAGCCAGAAGGAGTCGCCGACTACGGATGCATCGAGGATCACTTGCCGCTCAGACGGGGGCAGCTGATCGACTCGTGCGGCGATGATCGCCTTGAGGTTTACTGGGAGCCCGCGAGCGCCAGCACCGCCCTCCGACAGCCATGCGGCCAATTCCTCGATGAACAGCGGATTGCCGCCCGCCGCCACCTCGACGCGCTTGGCGACCGCCTCCTGATCGGCCGAGCCAGCGAGCAGTTGACGCACCAGATCGTGTGCGCAGGAGTCAGTGAGAGCCTGAATCTGCACGGTGACGTTGGTCGGGAGCCGCGCCCAAATTCCTCGTGCGTCGAGGAACTCTGGCCTGGCAACTGCGAGCAGGAGCAGCGGAACGCTCGCAAGGCGCATCGAGAGCGTCTCGATCAGCTCCACGAGGCTGTCGTCGGCCCAGTGCAAGTCCTCGAGCACCACCAGAGTGGGCTGCTCGCGCGCAAGCGCCTCGAGAAATCGCTGAGCGGAGGCGAACAGAACCTGCCTGTCATCGACCGTATCGTCGGCGAGGCGGGCGAGGATCGAAAGGTTCCTCGCCAGCTCGTGCGCCTCGGGTGAGGGCAGCAGCGATGCCGTACGCTCGCCGAGCTTGTGCGCTGCGGCGTCAGCCGAGTCGGTCGCGAAGATCCCGCACGCCTCTCTGATGACCGCCCCAAACGCCCAGTAAGCGGCGGATTCACCGTAAGGGAGCGGGCGGCCACGGAGTATCCGTCCTCCCGCGCTCTGCACACGCGCGGCGAACTCCAGCGTCAACCGGGTCTTGCCGATCCCCGGCGGACCCACGAGGGTGACGAGCTGCGGATGTAGCTCGCCCGAGGTTCGAGTCCAGGCCCTCACCAGGAGCTCGAGCTCCGCGTCGCGGCCGATGAATGGCGCCGCGGACAGCGGGCGGTCAGCCGGAGCTGACGTGACCCCGCGAGCGAGCCACCCACGCAAGGGGGACTGCTTACCCTTCGCGACAATCGGCTCCATCGCTTCGCACGCGATCGCGTGCGCGCACGTGGCGTGGGTCTGTTCGCCAAGCAGCACCCCCTCCGGCGGAGCGGCGGCCTGCAGCCTGGCGGCGGTGTTGACCGTGTCTCCCATAACCGTGAACTCTCTACGCCCGTCCGGGCCTACGGGGGCGAACATCACCTCCCCCGTATTGACGCCGATACGGACGCACAGCCCACCGAAGACGGCGGCCTCCTCGGACGCACGCCGCTGAATATCGAGCGCCGCCCGAACCGCCCGCTCGGGATCGTCCTCGTGAGCGACCGGCGCCCCGAACACCGCCATCAGCGCGTCGCCTATGACCTTGTCCACGTAGCCGCCATAGCTCTGCACAACCTCCCCCATCTCTCTCATGCAGCCGTCCACCATGGAGCGGATCTCCTCCGGGTCAGAGCGCTCCGACAGCGCCGTGAACCCAGACAGGTCGGCGAATAGGACGGTCACCCAGCGCCGCTCCCCATCGATGCGCTCGGTGGTGTCCGGCGGCGAGGAACCCCCGGCGTCGCATGCGGCGCCGCATGCTCCGCAGAAACGAAAGCCAGGCGGATTGTCCTCACCACACGCCGCGCACGACTGGGCGAGGGCAGCCCCGCAGTGGCCGCAGAAGCGTTGCGCGGCGTCACCCAACTCGCCGCAGCCCGGGCAGGCGCTCGTCCCAGCCAAGGCTCAGTCCCCTACGCGTACATATCCGCGGAGATGTGGTGACGGCGCGGCATGGGTTGGATGCTACGCCTTAGCTGAGCGCTAGCCAGGCTTGGGGTGGAAAACTGCCCGGAGGGGCGCCGGCGAGTCGTGACGATCAGAGCATCCCGACTCGCGATGGTGGAATGTTCTGGTTCAGATGAAACAGGTTGGTCGGGTCGTAGCGGTCCTTGAGCGCGCGAAGCCGGGCAAACTTCTCGGTCCCGTAGGCCGCCTGCACTCGATCCTCGCCCTCGGAGGAGAGGAAATTGATGTAGGCACCGCCGGTCAGCGAGGGCTCGATCTCGGCATAGAAACGCTGCGCCCAATCGACGTGGGCCTCCAGACCCCCGCCCGGCTCGTGCGTAGTGGCGATCGCGTTGAGCACGAAGGGCGCCTGGCGCTCGCCTTGGGCAGTCTCGTCCTCACCGACACGGGCGATCGCGCCGCCGAAGTGCTGGATGTGGATCTCCGAGGACGGGGAGGTCGCATTCTGATGAAAGCGGGCCATCGTCTCGATCGCGTGGTCATCGAGCTCGCGGAAGTAACCCGCCTTCATGTAGGCCTTGGTGCCCTTCGGCCAGAGCGCGTCGAGCAGACTTTGCATCTGCACGTAAGGCATCGGGCCGACCAGGTCGGCGACGGGGTCGCCCAGGTCGCGGATCGGCTGAATCGTCTTCATCCCCTCCTCGGGGTCGCCTGAGTAGCAGCCGACCAGGGCGACGAGCTTCTTACCGTGCCAATCTTCGGGCAGGAAAGGGGCGGGCGGCGCAGTGATCAGATTGACCAAGGTGCTCAGCTCATCCGGCAGATCGCGCGCGAAATCGCGGTAGAAGCGCATGATCTCCTCGGCGCGGTCGCCCGGATAGAAGACCGGGCCGGCGGCCACGGTCGGGCCGACCGGGTGCAGGTCGAACTCGAAAGCGGTGACGATGCCGAAGTTGCCTCCTCCCCCGCGCAGGCCCCAGAAGAGGTCGGGGTTCTCCGTCGCGCTCGCGATGAGGATCTGGCCGTCGGCGGTGACCACCTCAGCCGAGCGCAGGTTGTCGCAGGCCAGACCGTGCTTGCGCATCAGCCAGCCGATCCCGCCACCCAGCGTGAACCCGGCGACGCCGGTGGTCGAGATCAGGCCCCCGGTGGTGGCAAGGCCGTGCTCCTGGGTGGCGGCGTCGAACTCCCCCCAGGTGAGGCCGCCCTCGGCGGTGGCGGTGCGGCCGCTCACATCCACCGTGATGCCCTTCATTGGCGAGAGGTCGATGACGATGCCGTCGTCGCAGGTCGAGAAGCCGGGAATGCTGTGGCTACCGCCGCGCACGGCAACGTCGAGCCCCTCGCTGCGCGCGAAGCCGATTGCATGGCGCACGTCGGACGAGTCGGCACAGCGAGCGATCACCGCCGGGCGGGCGTCATGGGCGCCGTTCCAGATCGAACGAGCCTCGTCGTAGGCGCTGTCGCCGGGCCGGATCAGTTCTCCGTGCAGCCCGTCCTGGAACTCCTTCAGCGTTGCTGCTCCAAGCACTCCTTGCGTAGCCATGCCGGGCCCCCTTCTCAGTTCGGTTGTTTGACGTCGCGTTTCGACGACGCTCAGCGAGGCTACGGTCAGCCTCTTAACGACGACTTTGCAATGTCTTAGGGCTCCTCTAAGTCGGGTTACTCGGCTATCGCGCTTCCCGCGGCGACTCCTGGCCCGCGCTCCACCTCCCGGCAGTAGGCCATGCCGGCGCCGCCGCCCAGCAAGTCGAACTGCCGGGTCGCCCGGTCGAGCCAGCGACGCGCGGTCGCCGGGTCGCCGTCCTCGGCGGACATCGCGGCGAGCACGGCCAGCACCCAGCCCTCCTGGTGGGTGGACACGATCCGACCGAGCACGGCGACAGCCGCCTCGAGGTGCGCGCGGGCGCTTGCCCTGTCCTCCTCGGCGAGCGCGACGTTGGCCAGGCTCAGCTCGGCCGCGCTGAGCCCGATCAGGTCGTCGTTCTCGGCGAACCAGGTGCGGCTCTGGGCGGCCGCGGCCCGGCCCCCCGCGGGGTCTCCCGAGCGGGCGGCGAGCACCGCCAGGCAGCCGAGCGTGAGTCCCGTGCCGCGCCTGTCGCCGACCTCCTGGCGCAGGGCGAGGCTGCTGTCGAGCAGCGCCCGGCCGCGCTCGAAGTCACCGCTCGAGCGGGCCAGGTTGCCGAGCGCGTTGAGCGCCAGCGCCTCCCCCTGCACGTCCGCGAGCCGTTGGAAGCGCTCGACGCTCTCCTCGATCAGCTCGCCGGCGCGGGCGAAATCCCCCTCCGCCCTATCGACCGCGGCCAGGTTGACCAGGATGTGGGCGGCGGCGGCCGCGCCGTCGACCCGGCGCCCGACGAGCGCGGTGTCCTCATGCAGGTAGAGCGGGTAATCGGTCTCGTGCTCGACCGAGATCAGCCCATAGCTGAGGGGCCAGAGCGCCGGGCGCGGGTCGGCGGCCAGCTCACCGGCGCGGCCCAGCGCGAGCTCGAGCTGTTCGCGGGCCTGTGGGTACTCGCGCCGGAACCAGGCGGCGATGCCACGGGTATGCGCGGCCCACACCGGCGGGCGGGCAGCGGGAAGATCGTCGATGGCCAGCCCCTCGTGCTCGGCGACGCGCGACTCGACATCCCCCCTGGCGCTGAAGATCGCGTGGTAGGCCGTCGATACCTCAACCGCGTCGAGCACCCCGGCGTGGTCGCCAAGCTCGCGGAAGATCGCGACGCTTTCGTCGCCGAACTCGCGCAGGCGGCCGTGGACGCCGCGCCGCAGGCCCACGAGGCAGGCGGCGAGCAGGGCGCGGGCGCGATCTGCCGTGTGCTCAGGCGCGGCCGCCAGGGAGGCGTCGAGCCAGCGGTAGCCCTCGGCGAGGTAGCCGCGCATCAGCCAGAAGCGCCAGAGGGCGACGGTGAGGCGGAGGGCGACCTGGGGATCGCCGGCGAGGGCCGAGGCGAGAGCGGCGCGGAGGTTGTCGCGCTCCAGATCCAGCCGCCGGAGGCGGTCCCTCGTCGGGAGGTCGCCGATCGGCGTCGGGTCGCTCTCGGCGAGCTCGATGTACCAATCGCGATGGCGGCGCTCGAAGGCACCCCGCTCACCGGCCTCCTCGAGCCGCTCCGCGGCGTACTGCCGCACGGTCTCCAGCAGGCGGTAGCGGCGATCGCCGGGGCCCTCCTCGACGTGGACGAGCGACTTGTCGATCAGGCGGCCAAGGAGAGCGACCGCCTCCTGGCGCTGCAACGGATCCTCCGCGCAGATGTCCTCGGCCGCCTCCAGGCCGAAGCTCCCGGCGAACACCGCGAGGCGCCGCAGGAGGATCTGCTCGTCGGCATCGAGCAGATCAAAGCTCCAGGCGAGCGTCGCCCGCAGCGTCTGCTGCCGGGTCATCGCCGTGCGGCTCCCCCCCGAGAGCAGGTCGAGGGAGTCGTCGAGACGCCCGACGATCTGTGCGGGGGTCAGGGCGCCGACCCGGGCCGCCGCGAGCTCGATTGCCAACGGCATCCCGTCGAGCCGATGGCAGAGGGACGAGATCGCGACCGCGTTCTCGTCGTCCAGCTCAAAGCCGGGGGCGGCCTGAGCGGCCCGAACGGTGAACAGCCGCACCGCCTCCGCCTCCAGCGACCCTTCCAAAGGGGAGTGGTCGACCAGCCCCGGGAGGGAGAGGGACGGGACCCGCCAGGTCACCTCGCCGGGAACGCGAAGCGGCTCGCGGCTGGTCGCCAGCACGGTGACGCGGGGACAGTGCCTCAGCAGCGCCTCGACGAGATGCGCGACCGGCTCCACCAGGTGCTCGCAGTTGTCGAGCACAAGCAGCTGCTGGCGATCGCCGATGTGCCCGGCGAGCGCGACCTCCGGGGCACGGTCAGAGGCAAGCCGCGTGTCCAGAGCCTGGGCGATCGCCGGCCCGATCAGCTCGGGCTCCCCGAGCGCTGCCAGCTCCACCGGCCAGACACCGTCGGCGAAATCGCCGGACCGCTGCCCGGCCAGCTCCAGAGCGAGCCTCGTCTTGCCGCAGCCACCCGCCCCGGTCAGCGTCAACAGCCGCGAGTTGCGCAGGAGCACGGCGGCCTCGGCCAACTCTCGCTCCCGGCCGATGAAGCTGCTCAGCTGTCGCGGCAGGTTGTTCGGGCTCTCGGCCGGCGATCGCACCGCGGCCGCAGTGGGTGGGCGCGCCCTCCTCTCCTCCCCCGCGCCGCGCGTGAGTATCTCCCGGTAGAGGTGGCGCGTCTCGTCGTCGGGCTCGTCCTCGAACTCGCGCCGAAGGGCGAGCTTCAGCTCCTGGAACTGCGCCAGCGCCTCCTGCCGTCGCCCGCCCCCCGAGTAGAGACGCATCAGAGCCCGATGGGCGGGCTCGTGGAGTGGCGCGTCGACCAATACGGATCGCAGGCGCTCGATCGCCGCAGCGGAGTCCTCCGGCCCCTCGAGCTCGGCCAGCTCGATCCCAAGAGCGAGGCGAAGCTCGTGGACGGCGTCGCGCCGAGATGCCGTCCATTCCTCGTAGCGATCCTCGGGCAGCAGTTCGCCCTCGTAGGAATCGAGGACGTCCCGGTAGGCGGCGGGGTTACGTTCCTCCCGCGCTGTCGCAGCAGCCTCCTCAAACGCAAGTACGTCGATCCGCACACGATCGTCGGGACACAGGGCGATCACGTCCTCGTGCAGCTCCAGGCGGTCGCGGCCCTCGAGCCCAGCCGACTCGAACGCCCGCCGCGCCGCGAAGATCACCTGGTGCAGGTTGTTCCGAGCGGAGGCCTGATCGCGCCCCGCCCACAGCAGCTCGGCCGCCCGGTCGGCGTGCAGGCGACGTTCGGGCGCGAGCGCGAGCAGCTTGATTAGGGTCTTCGCCTTGCGCAGCCGCCAAGCCTCGTCGGGAATGACATCGCCACCCACCGTGATTGAGAAAGCCCCGAGGAGGCTGATGCACAGCACGTCATCGCCCATCATGTGCCTTTCGTCCCGGGGCCTCCCGCACGACAAAATACTCGTCCCGCACCGCGACGTCGGATGTCCACTCATCGCGTGTCCCATGGGCTAGTCCCACGCGACATCGGCTCTCAGGGGAGCTCGATGGAGGCGCGGACTGCAATCGCGGGATACTCAAGAACAAGGCCCGACTCGTCGTAGGCCAAGCAACACGCGAACCCGAAGGCCGGAGCGGTGTATTCATAGCGCTGGTGAGCGATAACGTCGGGGATGCGCACATAGGTTTGCTCGAGCCGTTCGACGGCTAGATCAACGGCGCGTATATACGCCGCAGGGCAGCTCGTTCTGTCTCCGATCGCTAGGCACATGCGATGCACAGGGAAGGCGTTGGTCATAGCGGAGGACTCTAGGTCCACGTCGAGGCAGCCGTCCAGACTCGGCGCGGGCTCACCATCGACCAGCCAATGGCCAGCGCCGTCGGTCTGTAGGACGCTCGAACGTGTCCCCGCGGCGGACCGCCCCGGAAATGCGCGCGCCGCGTGTCGTCCAGGTCTCATCCAGTCGGATCGCGTAGTCGAGGACCCAGCTCTGGTGATTCTCGATGGCAGTAGTGCAGCCTTCGATATGCCAGCCGTCATCAAGCCGGCCAAAGTACGCGACCTCGAAGCCTGAGCGGGCTCCTTGGTGCTGCCAAGCCGCGGTTGGGGGCGGAGCAACGAAGGACATTGGCGGTCAGGCTCGCACATCAGCGTCGCCCATGGTCATGAACCCAGCCTGTCAGCGATCGCCTGGGGATTCTCCAGCAACAGCCCATGCCCGCCGGGCACGACGACCAGCTCGCCGTCTGCCAGCAGCCCGGCCATCCGCGCCCCGAGCGCGCGGTACTTGGCGTCGCGCTCGCCGACCACGATCGCAACCGGCATCGTAAGCTCGCCCAGACGGTCCCACAGCGGCTGCATCTCCCCCGTGCCGATCCCGCGCAGGACGGCCGCGAGCGCATCGGGCCGGTTGCGCCGCTGATCCTCGCGCGCGAGCCGTCGCACCTGCGTCGGCTCGTCCGCAAACAGCGGCTGGCTGCGCCAGCGTTCGATGCAGTCCTCGAAGGGCATCTCTTCCAGCTCGTCGGCCAAGCGCCGATCGGCCTCCCTGCGCGCGGCTCGCTCTGTCGGATCCTCGATGCCCGCACTGCACGACACCAGCACGAGCCGCGCGACCCGCTCGGGCGCCGCCAGCGCCACGTGCAGCGCCACCCGTCCTCCGAGCGAGTAGCCGCACAGCGCAAAGCGCTTGGGCGAGCGCGCGAGCACGTGCTCGACGCAGCCCGCGAACGTGATCGGGCGCTCGGCGTCGGCCGCGGCGCCGTGGCCGGGCAGGTCGAGCGCCAGCACTCGATAGCGTTCGCCGTCCAAGCGCTGGCGCACCCCGTCCCAGGCGCGGTGCGTGCCGCTGAACCCGTGCAGCAGGACGATGCTCTCCGGCACGACCCCATCGTATGGCCCGCCATCCCACCGAGCCCGCCACAGTGACCTACTCACTCCTGCGGGCATTCGTCGACGAGCTCGCCCGCTGCGGGATGCGCGCCGCGTGCACCTCCCCTGGCTCGCGCTGCGCGCCGCTGGTGCTGACGCTGGCCAGCGAGAAGCGTCTGAGCTGCTTCTCCCACGTGGACGAGCGCTGCGCGGGGTTCTTCGCGCTGGGCCTGGCCAAGGCGTCCGGGCTGCCTGTCGCGGTCACGTGCACCTCCGGCACCGCTGCCGCCGAGCTGCTGCCCGCCGCGATCGAGGCGCGCGAGGCGCGCGTACCGCTGTTGCTGCTCACCGCCGACCGCCCGCCCGAGCTGCGCGAGAACGGCGCCGGCCAGGCGATCGACCAGCTCAAGCTGTTCGGCAGCGCCGCCAAGTGGTTCTTCGAGGTGGACGTGCAGCAGGCCGACGCCGAGCATCTGCGCTGGGTGCGCACGCTCGCCTGCCGCGCCTACTGGACCGCACTTGAAGGCCCGCCTGGCGCGGTCCACTTGAACTTCCCCTTGCGCGAGCCGCTGATCACCGACGCAGACCTTCCGCCCGACCCGACCGGCCGAGACAACGGTCAGCCATACGTGCAGCGCAGCACGGCGCCTTCCCAGCGCAACCCTGCGCCGGCCGCCGCAGCGGCAGATCGAGCGGCGGGCCAGGTCGAGGAGGCACTCGGGCAGCTCATCGCCGGCTCGCGCCGCGGCGTTGTGGTAGCCGGGCGTTACGAGCGCCAGGACGGCCTTGGCGCGGCCGCGGCCGAGTTCGCGACAGCGTTCGGCTGGCCGCTGCTGGCCGACCCGCTCTCGGGTGCCCGCCGCGGCGAAGGCGCAATCGCCCACTACGACGCGCTGCTGCGCGATCAACGCTTCGCGGCCACCACCCCCGACCTCGTGCTGCGCGTGGGCGACCTGCCGGTGTCAAAGCCGCTGCGCACATGGCTGGCCAGGCTCAACGACGTGCCACAGGTCGCGCTTGACCCGGACGGCGCGTGGCAGGATCCAGCGTCGGTCCTCAGCGACTCGTTGGCGTCAGAGCCCGCAGCGATTCTGCGCCAGGCGGCCGCTGCGCACGGACAGGCCGTGGAGCCACGTTCGGACGCAGAGCAGGAGTGGCTGGCGAGCTGGCGCAGCGCCGACGAGCGCGCCGCCGAGGCGATCCTCGGAGCGCTCGGCGACGAGACGCTGTCCGAGCCTGCGATAGCACGGGAGCTTGGCGTGCTGCTACCCGCGGAGGCGACCCTGTTCGTCGCGTCATCGATGCCGGTGCGCGACATCGAGACGTTCTGGCCAGCGCGGCCCGATCCGCCGCGTGTGCTGTGCAACAGGGGAGCCAATGGCATCGACGGCACGGTCTCGTCAGCGTTCGGCGCGACCGCGCACGCCCGCGAATCCTCTGGAGGCCCGGTGGTGCTGCTGATCGGCGACGTGGCGCTCGCGCACGACCTGGGCGGGCTGCTCGCAAGCGGCCGCCTGCAGCTGAAGCTGACGATCGTGCTGATCGACAACTGCGGCGGTGGGATATTCGACTTCCTGCCCGTAGCCCGCGCCCGCGTCGCTCGCCAGGCCGACGCCGGCGCCCAGCGTGCCTCGCTGCCGTCCCGCGAGGAGGACGACGACATCTTCACGCGCCACATCGCCACCCCCACCGGCCTGGACTTCGCCAGAGCGGCCGCGCTGTATGACCTCGCATACGAGCGCGTGGACTCGCCTGGAGCGCTGCGCGACGCACTCGAGCCAGCGCTTTCGCCACAGGCGGGCTCGACGCTCGTGCACGCACGCACCGAGCGAGCCGCCAACGTCGACCTGCACGCACGGGTCTGGGAGCGAGTGTCGCAGGCGCTGTCGCAGATGTAGGCGTGCACATGAGGCGTGCCTGGGGTAGGTTTCGTCGATGGTCCTGTACACGTGCGTGCACGCCAAGTCCTTCGGCGGATTGCCAGCGCCGATCGCGCATCCGTGCGGCCGCGCCGCGAAGGCGCTCGACGACGCGGGGCACGCGTATGAGATCAAGCAGGTCAAGGGGGGCACGGGCAAGATCTGGACGTGGCCCTCGCGGGCGCGGGACCGTGCTGAGGTGCACACGCTCAGCGGCCAGCGCGCGGTGCCGATCCTCGTGCTCGACGACGGCCAGGTGATAACGGGGTCCGGCGCGATCGTAGGCTGGGCGCGCGAGCACCGGGCCGTTGCAGCTGATCGGTAACCCAGTCCCGGCCTCAGCACGCCGAGCTGAGCCGCCCCGGCATCCGCCCAAACACTATTTCGCCAGCACGGCCCCGGCCACCCGCTCGGGCGCTTCAAGCGCAGGCCAGTGCGCGACGTCGTCGAGCGCCAGCAGTGGCGCATCGGGCAGGCGCTCGCGGATGCGCTGAGCCATGTGCGCGCCGGAGATCGGGTCGAGCATCCCCCACACAAAGCTCAGCGGCACATCGGTGCGCTCCAGCGCGCCGACCCAGCGCTCCTGATTGACCTCGCGGTCTTTCATGTACTGAATCAGCCGGTGCGTGAGCCGGTGCCCGTCCTCGCGGCTCATCGCGTGCCAGATGTCGGCGCTGTCGGCCTCAGCGTCGAAATCCTCGGCGAAGGTGGGCGCAAGCGCCAGCGTCCACAGCTCCTGCGTGATCTGCGCGCTGATCTGTGGCCCCTGCTCGGGATCGAGCAGCGCCAGCTGGCCGGGCTGCGGGCGGTAGACGTCGGGATACAGGCCGCCGTTGAGCAGATGCACCGAGACGAGATCGACCGCCAGGGCGCCCGCCGCGCGGCGCGCTAGCAGCTCCTGCGCGACCGACACCGCGTAGTCGTGTGCCACGAGCGCCGTCTCTGCGATGCCCTCGCGCGCCCACATCGCCTCGACCAGGTCGGCCTGCTCGCCGATCGAGTAGTCGTGGTCGGCAGGCTTGTCCGAGGCACCGAAGCCGAGGAAGTCGAACAGCAGCAGCGTGCGCTGTGCGGCGAGCTCGGGCAGGACCCTGGCCCAGTCATAGGACGAGCTGGGAAAGCCGTGCAACAGCGTCATCGGCGGGCCGGCTCCCTCGCGCCGGCAGAAGATCGAGCGCTGGACGCCGCCGAGCGTCACCTGCGCGTGCTCGCCCTGCGACCACCACTGCTCAATCGTGCTCACGGACAGATCATCCCGCCAGCAGCGGCAGCAGCGCTTGCAGCTTGACCTCGGTCTCGGCCAACTCGGCCTGTGGGTCTGAGCCGCGCACAATGCCGTTGCCGGCATAGCAGCGGGCGACGTTGTCGTGCAGCAGCGCACACCGCAGCGCCACGCAGAACTCCCCGTCGCCGGTGGCGTCGGTCCAGCCGACGGGGCCCGTGTACCAGCCGCGGTCGAGGCCCTCCAGCGCCGGGATCAGCGGCCGGGCGCTGGACAGCGGCTCACCGCCGACGGCGGGCGTGGGGTGCATCAGCTCGGCCAGTTCGAGCGCCTCCATCGGCGCAGCCAGCTGCGCGCGGATCGGGGTGGCAAGGTGTTGGATGTTGGCGATCCGCACGAGCTCGGGCTCGCCCGCCGCCGTCACCCAGATCGAGTGCGGGCGCAGCATGCGCTCGATCCGCCGCGCGACGATCGCGTGCTCCTCGCGATAGCTGGCGTCGCGCAGCAACTGCTCGCCGAGGTGCGCGTCGACGGCGGGGTCGGCGCTGCGCCGGGTCGAGCCGGCGAGCGCGAGGGTGCTGACGCGGTGGCCCTCGCGCCGCACGAGCAGCTCGGGGCTCGCGGCGATCAGCGTCGAGGAGCCGCGCCCGACGCAGAACACGAAGCACGAGGGGAACTCATCGCGAAGCACGCCGAACACGGCCGTCGGGTCATAGGCGCGAGCTCCCCCCCGCGTGCACCTGCACTTCGCGCGCGAGCACGATCTTCTCCAGCCTGCCTGCGTCGATCAGCTCGGTGGCGCGCGCGACGGCCGCCTCGTAGTGCTCGGGCGGCATCGCGCTGGACACTTCAAAGCGTCCCGTGGGCGCCGGATCGAGCAGGGGCAGCGGCGCCTGGCGCAGCTGCGCCACGCGCTGCTGCAGGCGCGCGAGCAGCTCCTCGGGAACGTCGTCGGGACGCGCGAGCGCACACAGGGTGAGCCCCACCATGGGGCGCCCGCCGCGTTCGCTGCGCGTCAGCGCGACCTCGGGGACCGTCAGCGAGGCCGGCTGGAAGCCGCGCCAGTGCGGCGCGGCGCCGCCGTCGGGCGCGAAGGCGAAGCCCCCCACGGCGATCGGGCCCCGCCCCGACGCCGGCGGGCTCGTCGGCGCTGTCGGCGACCGCGGCGGCGGCCAGCGCGCGCCAGCGGTCGGCGACGCCGGCGAAGCGCATGGCGCCGGATGCGTGCAGGCTCGTCGCTTGCCCCAGCGCGGCCAGCGCCATGCGGACCCTGTCGGGCTGCTCGAACACGAACCACTGCTCGCCCGGGCGCCGCGAGGCGCACACGACCGCCGAGGGGTCAACGTCGCTCGACAGCGCCAATGAGATCGAGACGAGCACCTCGCCGCCCCCGCGCCGCGCGCGCCTGACCGCCAGATCGCAGCGCGCGCGGCCAGCCGCTCGCGGTCCTGGGCACTGCAGCGCGAACGGGCTGTCGGTGGTCGGTCGGCGAGCGGTCGGCGAGCCGCGCCACTACGTCTCGGTACGCCCCCGCGAGATCGCTATCTCGCCCGTGCGCATCATCTCGATCAGACCGAATGGGCGGACCATCGTCTCGAACGCCTCGATCTTCTCGGTCGTGCCGGTTACCTCGATGATAATCGCCCGTTTCGTCACGTCGACGACCTTGCCACGGAAGATCTCGGCTATCTGCAGCAGCTCGCCGCGCTGGACGCCGTCGGCGGTGACCTTGAACAGGGCCAGCTCGCGCGCGACCGTCTCGGCTGGCTCCAGATCGCGGATCTTGAGCACGTTGACGAGCTTGTGCAGCTGCTTGGTCACCTGGTCGATCGGATGCAGCGCACCGTCGACCGTGAGCGTGACGCGCGAGATCTGCACGTCCTCGGTCGGCCCGACCGTCAGCGTGGAGATGTTGAAGCCGCGCCTCGCGAACAGGCCGGCGATGCGCGTGAGGACGCCGGACTTGTTTTCCACGAGGATCGACAGCACGTGCTTGCGGCCCGTGCGCATGTTGGTCGCCGCATGCAGCTCCTCGAGGCTGAGCGGCTCCTTGGTTCCTGGTTCACCCATGATGGTCTTCATCACCCCACCATCTCGCGTGCGGCCTGGCCGGCGGGGATCATCGGGTAGGTGTTCTCCTCGCGCGTCACGCGCACGTCCACCAGCACCGGTCCCTCGGTGGCGATCGCCCGCTTCATGTCATCCACCAGCGTGCTCTTGTCGGTGAAGCGCATGCCGGTCACGCCGTAGGCCTCGGCGAGCTTGACGAAGTCGGGGAACTCGCCCATGTCGACGTGGCTGTATTTGCCGTCCCAGAACAGCTCCTGCCACTGGCGGACCATGCCCAGGTAGCCGTTGTTCATGATGAACACCTTGATCGGGATCTCGTTCTGCGCGCAGGTGGCAAGCTCCTGCGCGTTCATCTGCACCGAGCCGTCGCCTGCGATGCAGCAGACCACGCGGTCGGGGCAGCCGACCGCGGCGCCCATCGCGGCGGGCAGGCCAAAGCCCATCGTGCCCAGCCCGCCCGAGTTGATCCAGCGGCGCGGCGCGGGGAAGTCGTAGTACTGGGCCGCCCACATCTGGTGCTGGCCGACGTCGCTGGTGACGATCGCCTCGCCGCCGGTGGCCTCGTGCAGCGCCTGGATCATGTACTGCGGCTTTATCTCCGAGTCGGCGCTGTCCTCGTAGCCGAGCGGGTGCTTGGCGCGCCAGCCTTCGATCCTGCTCCACCATGCGCTCAAGCGCCCCGGATCGGCGCCGATCGCACGGTACTCGATCGCCAGCTTGGCGAGCACGTTGCGGGCATCGCCGACGATGGGGATGTGCGCGGGCACGTTCTTGGAGATCTCGGCGGGGTCGACGTCGATGTGGATGAACTTCGCCCGCGGCGCGAACTCGGACAGCTTGCCCGTGATGCGGTCGTCGAAGCGAGCACCGACCGCGCAGATCAGGTCGGCCTCATCCATCGTGTAGTTGGCTGTGCGCGTGCCGTGCATCCCGAGCATGCCCAGCCACTGGGGATGAGCCGTGCCGTCCACCCGGGCCGGGAACGAACCGAGGCCCATCAGCGTGCACGTGACCGGGAAGCGATCGCAGGTGGCGAACTCGGTCAGCTCGGCGGATGCGTTGGCGTTGACCACGCCGCCGCCCGCGTAGATGACGGGCCGTTGCGCTGCTGCGAGCGCCTTGGCGGCCTGGCGGATCTGCTTCTGGTTGCCCTCGATCTTCGGCTGATAGCCGGGCAGGCGCACATCGGACACCGGCTCGTAGTCGATCTCCGCGCGCGACAGGTCTTGGGGGATGTCGATCAGCACAGGCCCAGGCCGGCCGGTGCGCGCGATGTGGAAGGCCTCATGGATCGCGCGGGGCAGCTCCTGGGGGTGCTGGATCATGAACGAGTGCTTGACCACCGGCATCGTGATCCCGATCGTGTCCGCCTCCTGGAAGCCGTCGGTGCCGAGCAGATCGGTGCGCACCTGGCCGGTGATGAACACCACCGGCACCGAGTCCATCATCGCGTCGCACATCGGCGTGATCAGGTTGGTGGCGCCCGGACCGCTCGTCGCGAACGCCACGCCGACCTTGCCGGTGGCCTTGGCATAGCCCTCCGCCGCGTGCCCGCCGCCGGCCTCGTGGCGGACGAGGATATGGCGGATGCCGCCGTTTACGAACGCGTCGTAGGTGGGGAGGTTCGCGCCCCCGGGCAGGCCGAAGACGACGTCCACGCCCTCCGCCTTCAAACATTCCATCAAGGCATCAACAGCCCGCATAACGCCGACCTCCCTTCCTGCTCGAATGTGTTTATTCCTGGCTCACACCTGCCAGAAATGCCAGTGTACCAGTGGGTTTACACCCTCTCTTGTAACGCCAGCGCGAGTGTTTATCGCGCGGATCCCGTTCAGGAGGACCCGATTCCGACTCCAATAGCCAGCACGATCGCCCCGCCGACAGTGACGACCAGCAGCGAGGAGCGCAGCGACACGTCCAGGAAGCGGTTGCGGATCCAGGCGATCGCGAACAGCTCTACGGCGACCACGATGCCGGCGACGATCAACGCTTTGTGGACGTTGGCGATGAGGAAGGGCAGCGTGTGGAAGATGCCGCCGACCGTGGTCATCCCGCCGGTGATCGCGCCACGCACGACCGCGGAGCCGCGTCCGGTCTGTTCGCCGGTGTCAGACAGCGCCTCAGACCAGCCCATGCTCACCCCTGCGCCGAGCGCGGTGGAGAAGCCGACCAGCAGAGCGGTGTGCGAGTTTGATGCGATCGCAGCGGCGAAGATGGGGGCCAGCGAGGAGACGGTGCCGTCGATCATGCCCACGAGCGCGGGCTGAACCACGCGCAGCACGAATTCGCCCTCGTCGGTAAAGCCGGCGCGACGAATCCAGCGGTCGATCAGCGAATCCCCGCCGCGGGGGGCGGTCTTGGCCTGCGCGCTCACAGCGGCCACGATAGGCCAGCGATCGGCTTAGGCCGGCCGAAGTCGCCTTAGGCTTGCCTTATACGCGGGCCGGCGCGCGGGGGACGCGGAGCGGGGGCGCGGGCGAGTCGCTCAGCGCGCGGAGGCGCTCGGGGCGCGCTCCCACGATTCGGGCGCGACGGCCACGTCGGGGAAGTCCAGCTCGCTGCCGCAGCGAGTGCACAGCGCGTCATAGATCTTGGTCACGCGCCCACACTGCGGGCAGCGCCGGCGCAGCTCGTCGCGCTCGAAGCGGTAGGCCATGGCGGCGATCAGGCCGAGGAACGGCACGGCCCCGGAGATCAGAAACCACAGCCAGAAGGAACTGCCCTTGATCTTGCCCACGACACCGCCCGACAGGGCAAAGCAGAGGGCAATGATCACATAGGCCATCGCGGCGCCCTGCCGACAGTCCTACAGGAGGACGCGCAACGCCCAGATGATCGCGACGATCGCGAGGATCACGGCTGCAATGCTGGCGATCGCGATGGCGATGCCGATCACGACTTTCAGCAGCACCCATGCGGCGATCAGCACGACCAAGCCGGCAAGCACCGTCTTGCCGATCGAACGGGACTTGGATGCAGATTCGTTCATCTCATCCAGCAGGATAGCGGTAGTTCGGCCGGGCAGGTAGCGCTACCCTGCCCGGCCGACCACCGGGGAAGCACCGGCCGAGGGAAGCCGGTACGGTCGATGGGAGTGCGGATCGCTACACGCCCCGACCAAGCCGCCCGGGCCCGCGAGCGCTCCGTGCCGTCGCAGGATCGGAAGCCTTCGAGCGGGAGCGCTGGCGACCCGCGCCCTGCCCGACACTGGTTAGCGTGTAACGACGTATACGGGGTCCGTGCGGCGCCCCGCTCGCCGTCTCCTCGGGCAGCAGGATGAACCGCCGAGAAGGTGAGACGCTTGTATTGGCTGCTGACCGGTTCATGGCAAGCATGTTGGCGTGCGATCGCCCTGCTGCCTTTGGCCGCCAGTCCAAAATCTCAGACGGGCTCGTCTTCTAAGTGATGCCCAGCTGCTCGTGGATCAGGCGCGACACCTCGGTCCCGTCGGCCCTGCCTTTGGTCTCGCGCATGACGTGCCCGACGATCGGGCCGATCGCCTTGGCATTGCCCTGGCGCATGCGCTCGGCCGCGTCGGCGTTCGCCGCCAGCGCGGCGGCGACGATCGCGCCGAGCTCATCGCCGCCGTCCATTGCGGCAAGTCCCTGCGCGTCGACGATCTGCGCGGGAACGCCTCCGTGGGCGACGAGCGTGTCGAGCACCTGCCGTCCCGCGCCGACGCTGATCTGCTTGGCGGAAACGAGTCCGACGAGCTCGGCCAACGCGTCCGGGCGCACGCGCGAGGAAAATGGATTCCCGCCCGCCCCAGCGCCGTCGTCAAGACGTGGCAAGAGCTCGCCGGACAGCCAGTTGGCCAGCGCCTGCTGCGGCGGCGCGGGATCGCATGCGGCGGCGAGCGCAGCCTCGAAGTAGTCGCCCAACTCCGCGCGGAAGGCGAGCAGTTGCGCGCTGTCGGCGCTGAGGCCGGCGTCGCGCTGCAGGCGCTGGGCGCGATCGGCGGGTAGCTCTGACATGTCGGCGCGGGCAGCGTCGATCATCTGCTGATCGATGGCTACGGGCAGCAGGTCGGGCTCGGGGAAGTAGCGGTAGTCGTGCGCCTCCTCCTTGGAGCGCAGCGAGCTGATGGCGCCCGAGGCGGGGTCGTAGTGAAGGGTCTCCTGGACAACCTGCCCCCGCCCCGCAGGATCTTGTCCTGGCGGGCGATCTCGGCCTTGATGCCGCGTTCGATGAAGCGGAAGGAGTTCATGTTCTTCAGCTCGGTCTTGACGCCCAGCTCTTGGGAGCCGACCCGGTCCTCCGGACCGTGTGCCCGCCGCAGCGAGATGTTGGCGTCGCAGCGCAGCGAGCCCTCCTCCATGTTGACGTCTAGACGCCCAGCGCGCGCAGCGTGCTGCGCAGGAGCTTCAGCCACTCGCTTGCCTGCTCGGCGGAGCGCACGTCGGGCTCGGTGACGATCTCGGCGAGCGGCGTGCCGCCCCGGTTGAAGTCGACGATGCTGGCGTCCGAGCCGTGGATGCGCCCGCTGGCGCCCACGTGGATCAGCTTGGCGGCATCCTCCTCAAGGTGCACACGGTGGATGCGCACGTCGCCCAAACTGCCGCCCAGGCACAGCGGCTCGTCGTACTGGGAGATCTGATAGCCCTTGGGCAGGTCGGGGTAGAAGTAGTTCTTGCGGTGGAAGATCGAGCGCGGCGCGAGCTGCGAGCCGAGCGCGAGGCCGATCATCAGCCCGAAGTGCACCGCGCGCGCGTTGGCCACCGGCAGGCTGCCGGGCAGCCCCAGGCAGACGGGGCAGGTGCGCGTGTTGGGAGGCTGCCCGAAGGACAGCTCACAGCCGCAGAACATCTTTGTGGCGGTGGCCAGCTGGACATGGATCTCCAGACCGATCACGGGCTCGTAGAGATCGTCTTTTTAGGGGAGCCGCCTGCCGGCGGCTGGGATGGCGTTCGTGCTGGCTCAGACATGGGCCTGTGCTGCAGCGAAGCCGATGCTCTGCTCGAGCGCGTACGCGGCGTCGAGCACGCGGTTCTCGCTGAATGCGGGGCCGGCGATCTGTAGGCCCACGGGCAGCCCTTCGGCCAGGCCGCAGGGGATCGAGATGGCGGGGATACCGGCGAGCGACATCGGCACGGTGCAGAAGTCGTTGAGGTACATCGCGAGCGGGTCGGCGGTCTTCTCGCCGAGCTTGAACGCGACCGAGGGCGCGGTGGGCGTGACGATCAGGTCGACCTGATCGAAGGCGCTGCGGAAGTCCTCTGAGATCTTCGTGCGCACCCGCTGGGCGCGGCCGTAGTAGGCGTCGTAGTAACCCGACGACAGCGCGTAGGTGCCGAGCATGATGCGCCGCTTGACCTCCGCGCCGAAGCCGTCGTGGCGCGTGCGCGTGTACATGTCCAGCAGGTCGCTGGGGTCATCAGCGCGCAGCCCGTAGCGCACGCCATCGAAGCGCGCGAGGTTGGAGGACGCCTCGGCGGGCGCGATCACGTAGTAGGCGGACAGCGCGTGCGGCGCGTGCGGCAGGCGTACCTCGCTCGACCTGCGCGCCGAGCGCCTCTGCCTGGGCGAGCGCGGCGCGGAAGGCGTCGAGCACGCCCGCTTGGATGCCCTCGCCGGTGAGCTCCTCGGGCACGCCCAGCTTGACGCCGTCGAGGCCGCTGGGCGCTGGGCAGCTCAATCGCGTGCGGGAAGCTCAATGAGGTCGCATCGCACGGGTCCTGGCCGACCATATGGCCCAGCAACAGCGCGGCGTCGCACACGTCGCGGGTGAGCGGCCCGGCCTGATCGAGCGAGGAGGCGAACGCGATCATGCCGTAGCGCGAGACGGAGCCGTAGGTGGGTTTCATGCCGACGATCCCGCACAGCGCGGCCGGCTGGCGGATCGAGCCGCCGGTGTCGGTTCCCAGCGCCCACGGCGCCAGGCCGGCGGCGACCGCGGCGGCGCTCCCGCCGGAGGAGCCGCCGGGTACGCGCGCGCGATCCCATGGGTTGCGCACGGCCCCGAAGCCGGAGTTCTCGTTGGAGGAGCCCATCGCGAACTCGTCCTGGTTGGTCTTCGCGAGCAGGCTCGCGCCGGCATCCTGTAGCCGCCGCACGACGCTCGCGCTGTACGGCGGCAGATAGCCCTCGAGGACCCGCGATCCGGACTGGCTGGGCACGCCCTCGGTGCAGAACAGGTCCTTGACCGCCAGCGGCACGCCGCCGAGCGCTGCGCCCGCAATACCCTCGGGCGCCTGCTCGGCGACCCACGTGAAGCAGTTCAGCCCGTCCTCGCCCGCGGCGCGATCGTCAGCCGCACGCGAGCGGTAGGCCTCGAACAGCTCGCCGGCCGACAGCGACCCCGCGGCGATCGCGTCCGCGGCCCGCGCGGCCGACAGCGCCAACATGTCGGTCGCGCTCATGCTTGGGGGCTCGGGACCAGGAATCCGTCTTCGCTGACGGCTGGCGCCTGCGCGAGGGCGACCTCGCGCGGCAGACACTCCCGCGGTTCGTCCGGCGCGCAGTGCGCCGGTGACATCGACGACATGCGAGGTGGGCGCGACGTCCTCGAGGTTCAGCTCGCCGATTTTGGCGACGTGGTCAAGCACAGCTGACAGCTCGCGCGCCATCGGCTCGATCTCATCCTCGCTGAGCGCCAGGCGAGCGAGCCGGGCGACGTGCAAGACCTCCTCGCGTCCGATCACAGGGCGGGATTCTACGGGGCGCCGGCGGGCGGCTCATCTGTCGAGCCCGTCTTTGCGGCGGGCGGCGTGGTCGAGCCGAGCAGCCCGCTGAAGGCGGCGCCCGCCTCGCCGGTCGGGTCGTGCACCTGCACGGGCAAGCGGCCGCGTTCCTGCATCTCCAGATAGCCGCCGTAGGTGATCGCCGCGGCGGCGATGAGACCGAGCCAGATGCCGATCTTGATGCCCGAGGAAGCCGTGTAGTGGACGCCCGCGACGGTCGTGCTGACGGTGGCGGTCGGGTGGTTGATGATGCGGTAGAGAATGAAGATCATCGACAGCGCGCCCAGCCCGCCCACCAGCTCGCCGGGTCGCCCGGGCAGCGCCAGCCCGTGCTGGTCGAGCTGAACCCACACGGCGGCCAGGGCGACGACGATCGTGACCAGCCACAGCCAGCGGCTGTTGGTGAACGTGTGCCAGCCGTTGGCGCTCGTGCTGAAGCTCACGCCGCCCACCGACGCGTGGGAGCTGACTCCGTACCACTTGAACAAGAACATGATGACGAGCAGCGCGAGGGCGCCGGCGCCGATCACCCGATCGCAACGACGCAGGCGGCTGGTTCTTGGGTCCAGGCCCATCGCTGCAATTGTGCTCAGGGAGCCGGACGTCGCTGCGGCGAGGCGGGCGGGTACAGCGAGCTGCGTTCGTCGCGCAGCGCCAGCCAAGCCCCGAACAGGATCGCGACGGCGCCGACCAGCGCAAGCCAGGGGCCGATGCACAGCGCGGTGGCGTGGTCGGGACGCTCCAGCACCCGCACGACCGCGGCGATGACTCCCGCCAAACCAAGTGCCACGCACCACACAGCGGCGGAGACCGGCAGCGCGGTGCTGCGCTCGGTCAGCGCGGTGACGACCACCATCAGCGCGGCGCACGCGGCGGCGATCAGCAGGGCGACGGATGGCCCGAACGTGTTCCAGGCGTCCAGGCTGCCGGCCGGGCTTTCGTACCAGAACGTAAACAGCGACGCGATCACGCAGCCTGCGCCCGCCAGCGCCAGCAGCTCACCCGCGCGGATCTGGCGTAGGTTCATCGCCGACGCGCCCCCGCCCGCATCACGGCGCGGATCGTGTTTGTAGCGCGTCCCTCGGCTGGGGCGCGAACCTCGGCCGCGGTGCGGGCCTCAGATGGCATCGGGGGCGACCTCGGAGAGCAGCGCGTGGACGCTCTCCTGATAGCGGGCGGCCTGCAGGGTGTTGCGCAGCAGCATGGCGATGGTCATCGGACCGACCCCGCCGGGCACCGGCGTTATCGCCGACGCGACGTCCTTGACGGCGGCGAAGTCGACGTCGCCGACGAGCCCGCTCTTGTTGCCGGCCTGCTCGGGCGTCAGGCGGTTCATGCCGACGTCGATCACCACAGCGCCATGCTTGACGTAGTCGGACTCGATCAGTCGCGCGCGCCCAACCGCCGCGATCAGGATGTCCGCGCGGGCGCACACCGCGCGCAGGTCGCGGGTGCGCGAATGGCAGACGGTCACCGTGGCGTTGGCGGCGAGCAGCAGCTGGGCCATGGGCTTGCCGAACAGGTTGGAGCGCCCGACAACGACCGCCTCGGCGCCCTTGGGGTCGACGTTGGCGTCTGCGAGCAGCTCCATCACGCCCAGCGGGGTGCACGGGCGCAGGCCTGGACGCCCGAGCGACAACAGCCCGGCGTTGACTGGCGTCAGCCCGTCAACGTCCTTCTCGGGGAGGATCATGGCGGTGAGCGCTGGCCCGTCCAGCTGCGCGGGCACGGGCAGCTGCAGCAGCACGCCGCTGACCGCCCGGTCACCGTTGAGCCGCTCGAGCTCCTCAGCGACCTCCTCGAAGGACGCGCCGGCTCCCAGGCGCCTGTCGAGAGCGGCCATCCCGACCTCCTGGCAGGCGCGCTGCTTACCGCCCACGTACACGGCCGAGGCGGGGTCCTCGCCTACCAGCACGGTGGCCAGCCCCGGCGGGCGGCCGACCTGGCCGACGAACTCGTCGACCTCGCCTGCCACCTGGGCGCGCACGCGCGCGGCGATCGCCTTGCCGTCGATGATCGTGGCGCTCATCGTGCAGATGCTATGCGCTGGAGCGCGATGTGCGGGACCCTCAGCGTCGCGTGACTGGCGCGTACTCGGCCATCAGCTTGCGCTCGGAGCCGTCGTCGGCGAAGCGAACGACGATCACCCCGTCGGGCTCCACGCCCGTGACGACACCGTCGCCGAAGGCCGCGTGCACCACGTCCTCACCCAAACGGAAGCTGACGGCGGCGGCGTCTGCCTCTCCCCCGCGACCTGCCGCCGCATCGCCGCCGCGATGAGCCGTCGGCCAGCCCTCGACCGGCGCGTGGGAGCCGCGCGCGCCGACGGAAGCGCCGTGCCCCAGCCTGGCGCGACCGGGCCGTCGCCGACCGGCGACGGCAAGCCCGGCCGACAGCGAGCTCGCCCGGAAGAGCGCCTGACGTGGCTCGTCGAGCAACTCGGCGGGGATCTCGTCGAGGAAGCGGCTGCGCAGCCCGTATGACTGAGCGCCGAATACCGCGCGCCGGCGCGCATGGGTCAGGTACAGCTGGCGCATGGCGCGCGTGATGCCCACGTAGAACAGTCGGCGCTCCTCCTCCAGCCCACCCTCGTCGATCGCGCGTGAGTGGGGAAAGACGCCGTCCTCGCAGCCGCTGATGAACACGATCGGATACTCCAGGCCCTTGGCGTTGTGCAGCGTCATCAGCGTCACCAGGCCCTCGTCGCTGCGGCTGTCGGCATCTGCCACGAGCGCTATCTCCTGTAGGTAGGCGGCGAGCGTGTCCTGGTCGGCGGCGGCCTGCGCGTCGAACGTGCGTGCCCCCTCCACCAGCTGCTCGAGGTTCTCGATGCGCCCCTGCGCCTCGATCGTGCGCTCGGCCTCCAGCGCCTCGATGTAGCCCGTCTGTGACAACAGCGCCTCGAGCAAATCCACCACCGGCACGCCTTGCTCGGCGGCGCCGAGCTCGCCGTCCTGCTCGGCCGCTGCCTGACTGGAGCCGACAGCCGGCATGCCTGCCAGCTCGCGCAGATCCTCCATCGTGTCCATGAAGCGGCGCAGCGCCTTCACGGCCGCGGCGCCGAGACCGGGAACCTGATCGGGTTGCGCGGCCGCCTCCCATACCGGGATACCCAGCGCATCCGCGTTGGCGAGTACCCGCGCGAGCGAGGTCTGCCCGATCCCCCTCCGCGGCGAGTTGACCACGCGCGTGAAGCTCACCACGTCGGCGGGGTTGGCGATCAGCGATAGGTAGGCGATCGCGTCCTTGATCTCCGCGCGTTCGAAGAACTTGGTGCCGCCGATCACCTGGTAGGCGATGTCCTCGCGGCGTGAGCGTTTCCTCGAGCACGCGCGACAGCGCGTTCGTGCGGTACAGCACCGCGATCTCCGCACGTGAGGCGCCGTCGTCGAGCAGGCGCTGGATCTCGCCGATGACGAACCGCGCCTCCGCGTACTCGTCGTCGAGCACGCGCAGCTGGATCTGATCGCCCTGCCCCAGCTCGCTCCACAGCCGCTTGGCGATGCCGCCGCGGTTGTTGGCGATCACCGCGTTGGCCGCGCGCAGGATCGTCTCGGTCGAGCGGTAGTTCTGCTCGAGCTTGACCACGCGCGCGTCGGGGAAGTCTTCCTGGAAGTCGAGGATGTTCCTGATGTCGGCTTGCCTGAAGCTGTAGATCGATTGCGCATCGTCGCCTACGACCGCCAGGTTGCGATGCCCGACGGGACCGCTGTAGGTGGGGCGATCTCCGGGTTGTGCCTCACCGCGCTGCGGCGGTCGCCCGCCGCCGACGAGCAGCTGCAGCAGCCGGTACTGGGCGTGGTTGGTGTCCTGGTACTCGTCGACGAGCACGTGGCGGAACGTGTTGCGGTAGCGCTCGCGCACGTCCTCGAACAGCTCCAGCAGGTTGACGACCCGGAACAGCAGGTCGTCGAAGTCCATCGCGTTCATACGGTGCAGGTCGCGCTCGTAGATGTCGTACACGTCGGCGATTATCTCCTCGAAGGGCGAGCCCACCTGCTGGCGATAGGACTCGGCGTCGATCAGGCGGTTCTTGGCCGCAGAGATCTGGTTGTGGATGGCGGCGGGCGTGTAGCGCTTGGGGTCGACGCCCACCGCGTCGGCGCTGCGCTTGGTCAGCCGCCGCGCGTCGGCCTGATCGTAGATCGTGAACTGGCGCGTGTAGCCGAGGCGGTCGGCCTCCGCGCGCAGGATCCGCGCGCACGCGGAGTGGAACGTCATCACCCACATCCCGCGCGTGCTGTGGCCGAGCAGGCGCTCGACGCGCTCGCGCATCTCGTTGGCGGCCTTGTTGGTGAACGTGATCGCCAGGATCTCGCCCGCCTGCGCCTGGTCTGTGTAGATCAGGAACGCGATCCGGTGCGTGAGCACGCGCGTCTTGCCGCTGCCCGCGCCCGCCAGGATCAGCAGCGGCCCCTCGCCGTGCGTGACCGCCTCGCGCTGGGGCTCGTTGAGTCCTTCCAGCAGCTCCTGGAGATGCTCTGCGTGGGGGTTGGCTGCCATCCAATCCCCAGCATAGATGCGCCCTCGGGCGAGACGAGTCGCCCAACTGACGGATCGATCGTCGTTCCTGGCCAGGATCGAAATGCCCGCCCACCCCGCGTGGCGTGCTTGGCACGCGTGCTGGCCGATCGGGGGTCCCGTCGATCCCCGATCGGTAGGACGCCGCCGGGGACGACGAGCGGCCGTCAGCCTCCGGCGGGGTTGGGGCCCTTGACTGTGCGCAGCGGTCTGACCTCGGCGATCGCCTGGGGCTCTGCATCTGAGAGCTCGCCGACCATCCGTTCCAGGGCGCCGATGCGCGCTGACAGCGCCTGGATCGCCTCGGCGATCGGGTCGGGCAGGTGGATCCAGTCGGCGTCGGGCCCCTCCACGCTGCGTCCTTCCACGCGCACCACGTGGCCGGGGTTGCCGACCACGGTGGAGTTGGCGGGCACGTCGGTGATGACCACGCTGTTGGCGCCGATCTTGGCGCCGTGGCCGACGGTGATCGGGCCCAGCAGCTTGGCGCCCGAGCCGATCGTCACGTTGTCCTGCACGGTCGGGTGGCGCTTGCCGGTCGCAAAGCCCGTGCCGCCGAGCGTCACCCCCTGATAGAGGGTCACGTCCTTGCCGATGTCGGCGGTCTCGCCGATCACCACGCCCGTGCCGTGGTCGATGAACAACCCGCAGCCGATGCTCGCCGCGGGATGGATCTCGATCCCGGTGAGCGCGCGGGTGAGCGTCGCCAGCAGGCGCGGGATCACCGGCACCCCGGCGTCGTACAGCGCGTGCGCGACACGGTGGGACAGCAGCGCGTGGATCCCCGGCCAGGTGGCGAGCACCTCCGCCGGCGCCACGCCGCGAGCGGCCGGGTCGCGGTCGCGGGCGGCGCGTACATCGCAGCGAACCTCGCTGACCACCCGCGCGAACGCGTTGGAGCCGGGCATGGCTACAGCGTAGCGGGCAACGGCGCGAACGTTGACCGTGCAACCGTATTTTCCACCAGCGCGCGACACGTCCCCGCCCCGAAGGGGCGTCCATCAAATCGGTCGTCAGTCGGGCGCGAAGAAAGCCTGCGAGATGTAGCGCTCGCCCGAGTCGGGCATGACGACCACAATCCGCTGGCCCTTGGATTCCGGGCGCGCGGCGACCTGCAGGGCGGCCCACAGCGCGGCACCGCAGGAGATCCCGGCGAGCAGGCCCGCGCGCTTGGCACAACGCCAGGCGGTGCTGATCGCGTCGTCGTCAGACACGGGGATCACCTCGTCGAGCAGATCCCGGTTGAGCACCGGCGGCACGAAGCCCGCGCCGATGCCCTGGATGCGGTGCGGCCCCGGGCGCCCGCCCGACAGCACCGCCGAGTTGCGCGGCTCGACCCCGACCACGCGCAGCTTCGGGTTGGTGTGCTCGCGCAGGTACTCCCCTGTGCCGGTGATCGTCCCGCCCGTGCCCACACCGGCGACCAGCACGTCGACGTTGCCGTCCAGCGCGCACTCGATCTCCGGGCCGGTGGTGCGCCGGTGCGCCTGCGGATTGGCGGGATTGGAGAACTGGTCGGGCAGGAACACGTCCGCTTGGCGGGCCACCGCTCGGGCGGCCTGCACCGCCTCATCCATGCCGCCCAGCGACTCGGTGATCTGCACGCGCGCCCCATACAGGCGCAGCAGGCTCTCGCGCTCGCGGCTCATCCCCTGGGGCAGCGTGAGCACCAGGTCATAGCCCTTGGCGGCGCACACGAACGCGAGCGCGATCCCCGTATTGCCGCTGGTGGCCTCCACGATCGTGGTGCGGCCCGGCTCGATCCTGCCCTCCGCCTCAGCCGCCTCGATCATCGCCACGCCGATGCGATCCTTGACGCTGCCACCTGGGTTAAACGACTCGAGCTTGGCGAACAGCTGGACGTCGTTATCTGCCGCCGGAGTGCCCTCCAGCATGCGCGAAAGCCCGACCAGCGGGGTGTTGCCGACCAGTTCGGCAATGTTGATCGGGATTCGGGCCACCGGCCCACGACAATAGTGCAGGGGACCAAACGCCCCGCGCGCCGGCTGCTACTTGCCCGGCTTGGGCTTGGCGGGAGGGCTCTTGGCCAGCGCGAGATGGACGATCGCGCTGTGCGCCCTTGTCAGGCCGGGGAGCACCGGCAGGATCACCAGTTTGGCACTGAGGCGCCCGTGATGGGAGGCCAGCAGCGCGCGGCCAGCGTTATTGAGCTTGACGGTCACCGTGGCGTTGCGGCCCGACGGGATGGAGAAGCTGGCGGTTCCGATCGCCTTGGCTCCGAAGCGCTGCTTATGACCCTTCTTGGTCTTGAGCCTGACCTTGACCTCGATCGTCAGCGCGCCCGTGCACAGGCCCGAGAACGCCAGCCCCGTCGAGCTCAGCCTGACGGTCGCGCGCTTGTGCGCGGCGACGGCAATGCCCCTGCTGAGCAGCGCCACCGCGCAGCTGGCCCTCACGGTGGGCCCGAAGCCGAGGACGGCGTTGTTGGCGGAGGTCTCTGTGGAGCTTGATCCGCTAACTGACACACCGCCAGGCGGCACCGCAGAGAAGGTGAACTCGTCCTTGGGGCGCTTGAGCGTGCTCATCCCCGCCGCAGTCGTCACCCTCACGTCGACGACGGTGCCAGGCGCCTCGGCTGGTGAAACTGCCGTGATCGAACCGGCCGAGTTCACTTTGACGTTCGTCGCCGCCACCGACCCAAAGTCCACCGCTTCGACTTCTTCGAAATGGCTGCCTGCGATGGTCACTGTGGTCCCTCCGCTGGCGGGCCCTTCAGCGGGCGATACGCTTTCGATCACCGGGGACGGCGGGTTGGGTTTACCCGAGGACTGATAGGTGAACGCGCCGTTCAACGTGTCGTTGCCCGACGCGGTCCTGACCGTCACGGACACGGTGTTCGATCCCGGCGGGTCGATTATGGTGATCGCAGTCCCCGCGGGGTTCACAGCGACGACTTTGGCCGCGCGCGAGGCGAACTTGACTTCTTCGACTTCGTCGAAGTTGGCGCCGCTGATCATGACTTCGGTGCCACCCGCCGAGGGGCCCGTTTCCGGGCTCACGCTCGTTACCAGGGGCGACGGCCCTGGCGGCGGCCTGAACGGCCAGGCCGCACCAACACCGCCGCCGTCAGTCGGGGCGCCGACGAGCGCGCGTTCGCCGTTGGCTGAGACGGCAACGCTCGCGCCGAACAGGCCCTGGCCTCTCTCTTCGCCGACCGTGAGCTCCTGTTGCTCGCTCCAGCTCGAGCCCGAGCCGCTGAACAGCCACGCCGCGCCGTTGCCCGCACCAGCTTTGGGGCTGCCGACCAGGGCGGCGCTGCCGTCTGTGGACAGCGCCACGCTGTAGCCGAAGTCCACCTGGCCACCTTCCCCGCCCGCGGTGAGCTTGGGCCCTTGCGTCCACACGACTCCGCCCAAGCGCGTGAAGATCCAGGCTGCGCCCGCGCCTTCGCTGTCGCCCCGGGCTCCTACGAGCGCGGTGTTGCCATCGCCCGACAGCGCGACGCTGTAGCCAAAGCGGCCTTCGCCAATCTCCTGTTCGTCTTCGTGTTCACCATGCACGGTCAGTTTCACGCCCGGCTGGATGAACGACTGGCCAGCGGTCGGGCGCGTGAACACCCAGGCCGCGCCCGCGTTGACGGTCGGCGCCGCCACTCCCGCGTTCCAGGTGACTCCTACGACAGTGGGCCCGCCGATCAGCGCCGTGTCGCCGTTTTCAGACAGCGCCACGCTCAGGCCGAAGTGGCCTTCGCTGCTTTCCGAGCCGCCCGTCAGCTCTTCGGCTTTGCCCCAGCTCGTGCCTTGCTGGCGCGTGAACACCCAGGCCGCACCCGCGCTTGAACGAGCTGCGGCAGCCCCGACGAGCGCCGTTTGGCCGTCCGCCGACAGCGCGACGCTCTTGCCGAAGTGGCCAGACGGCGCGATGATCGCGGGGACCAGCGCTGTGCCAGCCGTCCATGTGGCGCCTTCGCGGATGTAAACGCGTGCTTCGCCCGCGCCTTCGTTGGCGCGCGGCGCGCCGACCAGGGCGGTGTTCCCGTCGGCCGACAGGGCCACGCTGCGACCGATGCCGCACCCGCTGATTTCACCGGGATCTTCCGCCGGGCACGTTTCGTTGCCGCTGGGAGCTTCACCGCCGGCAAGCTGCTGCGAGGACCACTTGGCGCCTTCACGCACGAATGCCCATACGCCCCCAGAGCTCCGGGGCGCGCCGATGATCGCGCTGCTGCCGTCGCCAGACAGCGCCACGCTGTAGCCGAACAGGCCTTCGCCGGAGCCTCCCGCGCCCACCAACTTCTGCTGCTGGACCAACGGGTCGATGCGCAGCGGGTAGCGAGCGCCTTGCGCATCAACGCGCAGCAGGAGCCGCTGACCCTGCAGTTCGAGCCAGCTGTGCAGGGTGCGCCCGCGCGCGTCGCTGGCGACCATGTCGCCATAGCGCAGCGACGGGCCGCCGTGACTGGTGAAGACGATGCTCCTGCCCCCGCCGCCGAGCGTCGCGCGTGCATCGCCCGAGACGGCCAGCGAGAGTGTCAGGGGCGCGCTCACCTGTCCCGCGGGCGCCCGCGAAACCGTAAAGCCCTGCTCGAGTCCGAGCGGTCCATTGGCATACCACTCGCTCAGGCCCGAGCGCGCGTAGAGCACGCGATCGGCCTGCGAGCTCACACGCGCCTGGCCGGTGACGCCCGGCGAACGGCCGAGGCCGAGACCGTGCAGGCCCAACCCAACGCGCGTGGCGCCCGAGCTGAGCAGCACGCGGGCGGCCTGGAAGCTTACGTCCAGCCGCTGGGCCGGGTTGTGTGCGCTGAATCCGCCGCCGGCGAAGGGAAGCACGCGGTAGCTCTGATCGGCCGCGCCGAGCGTCGTGGAAACAGGGGCCAGGGCGGTCAACGGCAGGCTCGACAGCAGTGTGCGCGACACGCTCGGCGCATGCGCCCCAGCGGCGACCGACGATGCGCGTGGGCCGGTGAGCGCGTATGCCAGCAGCGCTCCGAGCGCGAGCGAGATCGCTGCCGCATACGCGGCGAGCCTCCACGGGATCGCCGCCGTCCGTACTGACAGCGCGGTCCGGTCACCCATCAGATTCTTCCTCGCAATCCCTGCGCAGCGTCTCGCGGCATGGGCAACCCTCCGTAGTCGCGTGTACTGAAATTTTGGCGGGTGCGCGCGAGCGCCCGCGTGACCATCCCATTCGACACCCCAGCCCCCGCGTCCGGCCACCCGTGTCGTGCACAAAGGCTACACAGGCTCATCACTAAGTCAAGGCGAAGCCGGAGAGCGCCAATAATCTTGGTCAGGTGGCCAAGGCCGGGCTTGATCGCTTGGTCAGATGTGGTACATGCTCGCGCCCGCCTCGCGCGCCTCTCGCTCGATCACATCGGCGATGGTGGTGTCTTTGAGCACCTGCCGCGCCGCCTCGGCGGCATCCGCGAATACGCCCTGCGCGTCGCGCCCCAGCGGACCGTCGAGCAGCTCGACGATCTCCAGCACGCTGATGGCGGCCGGCTCACGCGCGAAGCGATAGCCGCCCTTGACGCCGCGCTGGGAGCTGACGATCCCCGCCCGCCGCAGCACGGCGAACAGCTGCTCGAGGAACTGCACCGGCACATCGCGCCTGCGCGCCAGTTCCCCGATCGGCACGGGGCCCGAGCCCGCGCTGCGACCGAGCTCGGCCAGCGCGAGCACCGCATAGGGAGACTTGCTCGTGATCGAGATCATCGCGCCTTCACTGCGCGCGATGCTAACGCCTACAGCCAGCCGCGCTCGGTGGCGATGAGCACCGCTTGGGCGCGGTCGACGGCACCGAGCTTGCGGTAGATGTTGTGCAGGTGCGTGCGCACGGTGCTGGTCGACAACGTCAGCTCGTGGGCGATCTGCTTGTAGACCTTGCCCTCAGCGAGCCTCTGCAACACGCCCAGCTCGCGCCCTGACAGCGGGCAGGGATCGACGTGACGCTGGCGCTGGCTGGTGGAGTTGGGCAGTTCGTACATCACGCGGCGCAGCTCTTCGGGGCCGAGGCCGACGCTGCGCGCCGTCTGCAGCATCTCGCTCGGCGACACCCGTCCACCCTGCTCGTAGTGGGCGAGCATGTCCGCCAGGCGGATGAACGCAGCCTCACCCTCTACATCAGGGTTATGGTGCCGCTCGATCGGGGTTGCGACCGTGACGGGTAGGCCCCAGCGACGGATCAGCACCCCGCCGACTAGGGCGTGGTCGACGCCGAGCTCGCGCCGCTCCTGGTGAATGCGCTCCTCGGGGGTGCGCGCGCCGCGGTGGACCTGGGAGGGGTAGCCGGGGTACGCGTGCAGCAAAACCAGCTTGCCGATGTCGTGCAGCAGGCTGGTGACGGTCAGGCGATCGCGGTTCTCATAGCCCACCTCGGCTGCCAGTCGGTCGGCGGCGTGCTGGGTGGCGAGCGCGTGCAGGCGGAAGCGCTCGGGCGCGGCGTCCCACACGCTTGCGCGCTCGAAGAAGTCGAAGGTGCGCACGCGGCTGGCCACCGCCTGCACCGTGTGCGGGCTGAGCAGCTCGACGGCTCCCACGGCGGTGTCGATACGCTTGCGAGCGTCCCCCGCGCGGTTGGCGAGGCGCAGGACGGCAATGATCAGGGCCACGTCGGACTCGACCGCGGTGACCACGTCTGCGGTGGCCACGTGATCGCGCGAGATGACCGCCAGCAGGCGGTCGCGCGACTCAGCCAGCGCGGGAAAGCCCTCGAGCGCTTCGAAGGCCATCGTCAGACGACGGCCATGGCCCTCGTTCTGGTGTCGCTCGCCTACGGGAGCACCGGGCGCGTTGGCACGCGTAGCGGGCGCGGCCGCAAGGCGCGCCTTGGTGTCCTTCAGCTTGCTGGCCGGGTTCGGCTTCTTAGCTGCAGCGGTAGCCTGCATTTCGATTCAAGACCCCTTCCTTGGGTTTCCGGTCGTGCGGACCGGCGCTATCCGTGTTTTGTCCCTATCGGCAGCCGCCGGCCGCCGGTTGAGCGCAGGCTGGCGGTTTCTGTCGGTTTGCAGCGAGAAGGGCGGCGATCAGTGCGCAAGCAGCGCCTGATCGACGCGCCGCAGCGTCTCCTCGCGGCCGAGCAGCGCGACGCTCTCGAAGATCCCGGGCGAGACCGTCGCACCGGAGATGGCCACGCGCAGGGGCTGGTAGACCTCGCGCGGCTTGGCCGCTCGCTGCGCGACGACCGCCGACAGCGCCTCGCCCACGGCGACCTCGTCAAAGCTCTGTGTCTGGGCCAGAGCGGCACGCACGTCGGCCAGCGCCGCGCGGCCGTCGTCGGTCAGCCAGCGCTCGCGCGCTTTGGGATCGTCGACGGGGCCCTCGCGCAGCGCGCCGGCCAACGGCCAGAAGTCGGCGAGCGTGTGGATCTTCTCCTGGCTGATCCTGGCGAGGTCTTCAAGCCCTTGCTGGCCTGTGAACTGCTCCAGCTGGTGGGTCAGCTCGGCAACCGGCAGCTGGCGTATGTACAGGCCGTTGAGCCACTTCAGCTTGGTCTCGTCAAAGCGCGCGGGGTTGCGACTGACGCGCTCGAGGGTGAAGCGCTCGACGAGCTCCTGCGTGGACAGGACCGTCTGGTCGTCGCCGGCCCCCCAGCCGAGCAGCGCCAGGTAGTTGCGCACAGCTTCAGGAAGGTAGCCGGCGTCACGCAGCTCCTGCACGGAGGCGGCGCCGTGGCGCTTTGACAGCTTCTTACCGTCGGGCCCGTGCAGCAGCGGCAGGTGCGCGTACAGCGGCACGCCGGCCCCCTGCTCGCTGCCCGCGCTGCCGAGCCCGGCGGCGCTGGCGGCTTCCAGCACGAGCAGCTGCTTGGGCGTGTTCGACAGGTGATCCTCGCCGCGGACCACGTGGGTGATGCCCGCGTCGAGGTCGTCAATCGCGACCGCGAAGTTGTACAGCACCGATCCGTCCGCACGGGCGATCACGGGGTCGTCCAGGTGCACGTGCTCAAAGCGCGTCTCGCCGCGGATCACGTCGTGCACGACGGTCGCGCCCTCGTCGGGCACGTGCAGGCGCACCGCGCCATCCGGGTCGGCCTTGGCGCGAAAGCCACGGTCGGCGCCGTAGAGCTGCTTAAAGGCCTTGACGTCGTCGGTGGTCGCGCGCGAGCGGTAGGCGTGACCCGAGGCCAGCAGCGCCTCCAGGGCCTCGCGGTGGCGCTGCGAGCGCTGCGTCTGGAACACCGGCCCCTCGTCCCAGTCGAGTTCCATCCAGCGCAGCGCGTCGATGATCTGCGCCACGTTCTCGGGGGTCGAGCGCTCGCGGTCTGTGTCCTCGATGCGCAGCAGCAGCTGGCCGCCTGCGTGGCGGGCGAGCAGCCAGTTGAACAGGGCCGTGCGGGCACCGCCGATGTGCAGCGCTCCCGTGGGTGATGGCGCGAAGCGAACCTTCATAGGATGCGGCGCATGCTAGTGCCAGCCAGCTGTTTGTACACGCGGTGCTGATCGGAGCGCACGTCTCGCCGGCGGGCGGCCTGCCCAAGGCGATCGAGCGGGGCGTGGCGCGCGGCTGCCGCGCGATCCAGATCTTCAACCAGTCGCCGCGGATGTGGAAACCGACGGCCTACCGCGACGAGGACTTCGCGGCCTTCAGGCAGGCGATGGCCGACAGCCCCATCGACGCGGTGCTCATCCACGCCGTCTATCTGCTCAACTGCGCAAGCGAAGACAGCGACATCCGGCGCAAATCGCTGATGTCTCTGACCCACTCGCTGCGCGTGGGCAGCGCGATCGGGGCAAGCGGCGTGGTGCTGCACCCCGGCTCGGCCAAGACTGGGGAGATCGGCGCGGCGATCGCGCGGGCGGGCGAGACGATCGGAGAGGCCCTGGCCGAGAGCGAGGGCTGCGAGCTGCACCTGGAGAACACCGCCGGCGCGGGCGGGACGCTGGGACGCTCCTTCAACGAGCTCGCGCGGCTGCTGGAGGGCGCCGGCGCGTCGCAGCGCCTGGGCGTCTGCCTGGACTCCTGCCACCTGCTCGCCTCCGGCTATGACATCCGCAGCCCCGCTGCCATGGCGAGCGTCCTGCGCCAGTGCAACCGGGCGCTGGGGCGCGGACGGGTGCGCTCGCTGCACCTCAACGACTCGCAGACGCCGCTGGGGTCAAACCGCGACAGGCATGCCAACGTCGGCGCCGGCGAGCTGGGCGAGGAGGGCTGCATGGCGTTCCTGTCGGCGCCCGGCCTGCAGCGCCTGCCGTGTCTGCTTGAGACCCCGGGCGCCAACCGCGAAGGGCCCTCGCGCGAGGAAGTCGCCTACGCCAACGAACTGCACGACCGCGGGGTGGCTGCGCGCAAGCGACGCTGATATGGGCGGGGAGCCGGAGGCTGGGCGAAGGACCGAGAAGGGCCGACGCTACCCGGCGGCGCTGGCAGCCGCGGCGAGCGGGCCGGACGCAACCGGGTGGGCGCCTCGCGCACGGTTGAGCGCTTCGCTGAGCACCGATCTGGCCGCCGGCGTGTTCTGCACGCCGTGATCGGCGCCCAGGCGCGCCACATAGCTGGAGCCGTCGCTGCTCTCGATCTGGACGAGCACCGGGGCCGGCCCGGAGAAGTCCTCGATCGCCTGCCTGAGGTCGTCGAGCACGCTCGCACACAGATCCGCCGCGGCAACGCGCAGATGTACGGGTTTGGCCAGCGCGGCTGCCGTGCGGTCGGCCGCGCGCGCGTGTGCCCTGGCTTGCTCTATCTCCTCCTGCGCGGGCGCGAACGGCTGCACCGCCTGAACGACCAGACAGGTCTTGCCGGCTTCCTTGTGATCCACGCGGCCCTTGATAAGCACCACCGAGTCGACCGCCAGCGCCGCCTCGTGCTCGGCCAGCGCCTTGCCGAAGACGAGGATCTCGACCGCTCCGGCGAGATCGTCGAGGGTGGCGAACATCATCGGATCGCCGTTGCGGGTGCGGATGCGCTTGGTCTCGGTGATGATTCCGCCGACCGTCACCAGGTCCTTGTCGCGACGATCGGCTAGCGCGGCGATCGGGCAGTCGACCCTCGCGCGCAGGACGTCGCGCAGTGGCTTGAGCGGATGCGCCGACACGAATAGCCCGATCGCCTCCTTCTCGGCGGCAAGCAGCTCGGCCTGGTCGAACTCCTCAGCGGGGATCGGCGGGTGCACCGGGGCAGCGAACGCGTTGGCGAGGGGTGTCGGCGCCCCGTCGGCCGACGGGGCGGATGGTCCTTCGTCTTGCAGGTCGAAGATCGAGCCCTGCCCGGTCTGTGCGTCCTGCTGGATTTTCTGGCCGTTGGCCTGGGCGAGCTCGAGCACCTCGAGCATCCCCTTGCGACTGGCGCCCGTGGAGCCCAGCGCACCGCACTTGATCAGCGCCTCGATCGCCTTCTTGTTGACGGTGCGGTTGTCAACGCGCTCGCAGAAGTCCCACAGGGACACGAACTCTCCACCCTCCTCGCGGGCGCGCTTGATCGCCTCAACCGCCTGGTAGCCGACTCCCTTGACCGCGTCCAGGCCGAACCGGATGTTGCCGACCCGACTGTCGGAGTCGTGTGCCCCGACGGTGAACTCGTGGTCTGACAGGTTGACGTCGGGCGGCAGGATCTCGATGCCCATCTCCTCGCAGCGCGCCACAAAGAACGGCACCTTGTCCTTGGTTGACATCACCGAGGAGATCAGCGCGGCCATGTACTCGGCGGTGTAGTTGGCCTTCAGCCAGGCCGTGCGATAGGCGATCAGGCCGTAGCAAGCGGCGTGGGACTTGTTAAACGAGTAGTCGGCGGACTTTTCGTTGGTCTGCCACAAGAACTCGATCACCTCCGGCTTGGTGCCCGACGCGCGACAGCCCTCGACGAACTCCGGCTTCAGCGCGGCCATCGCAGCGCGGTTCTTCTTGCCAATCGCCTTGCGCAGGTCGTCCGCCTTGGCGCCCGAGAAGCCGGCGAGCTCCTTGGAGATCTGCATCGCCTGCTCCTGGTAGAGGATGACCCCCTTGGAGGACTCCAGGATCGCTCGCAGGCGCTCGTCGGGATAGGAGATCGCCTGCGGGTTGTGCTTGCCCTGGGCGTACACGGGGATCTGATCCATCGCGCCGGGGCGGTACAGCGCGTTGAGCGCGACGAGATCGTTGAATTCGTCCGGGCGCACCTTCTTGAGCGCCTCGCGCATGCCCTCGGACTCGAACTGGAAGACCCCGGTGGAGTCGCCGCTGGCGAGCATCTCATAGGTCTTGGGGTCGTCGAGCGGCAGCGTGGTCATATCGGGCCGTGCGCCGGTCGAGCGCTCGATGATGTCCAGGGCGTCCTCGATCACGTCGAGATTGCGCAGCCCCAGGAAGTCCATCTTGAGGATGCCGATTTCCTCGATCGGCTTCATCGAGAACTGGGTGACGGTGCGATACGCCCGTTCGCCGCCCTCGTCGGCGCCCGCATCGGCGAGCTGTAGGGGGACGATGTCGGTGAGCGGCCGGTCGGCGATGACGACCGCGGCGGCGTGGATTGAGGAGTTGCGCACGATCCCCTCCAAGCCCTTGGCGACGTCGACGATGCGCCGCGCGTCGGGCTCCTCGTCATAGGCCTTGCGCAGCGGCTGGCCAGACTTCAAGCATTCCTCGAAGGAGGGCGCGCGGCCCATGATCGGGTCGGGGATCAGCTTGGCCAGCCTATCGCCGGTGCCGTAGTCAAAGCCCAGCACGCGTGCGGCGTCGCGCGTGGCCGCGCGCGGGAACATCTTGCCGAAGGTGACGATCTGGGCGACCGACTCGCGCCCGTACTTGTCGGTCACGTAGCGCATCACCTGCTCGCGCCCACGCACCGAGAAGTCGATGTCGATGTCTGGCATGGACACGCGCTCGGGGTTCAAGAAGCGCTCGAACAGCAGGTCGTAGGAGAGGGGATCGACGTCGGTGATGGCCAGGCAGTAGGCGACGATCGAGCCTGCCGCCGAGCCGCGGCCCGGGCCCACAGCGATGCCGTGCTCCTTGGCGTACTTGACGAAGTCCCAGACGATCAAGAAGTAGGCGTTGAAGCCCATCCGGTCGATCACCTCGAGCTCCATGTCCATGCGCTCCACGGCCTCCCCCGGCGGCGGGTCGCCATAGCGCAGGCGCAGGCCCTCCTGTACCCGCTCGCGCAGGTACTCGCGCTCGCCGTTGCCGTCGGGCGTCTGGAAGCGCGGGATCAGTTGCTTGCCCAGCTCGAGCTCCACAGAGCAGCGCTCGGCGATCTCCAGCGTGCTTGCGATTGCCTCCGGCCACTGCGCGAACTTGGCGCACATCTCCTCGCTGTCGCGCAGGTAGAACTCGTTGGTCTCAAAGGTCATCTTCGGCTGGGCGATCGTGCTCTTGGTCTGCACGCACAGCAGCGCGGTGTGGTGGTCGTAGTCCTCGCGGCGCAGGTAATGCACGTCGCCGGTGCCCACCAGGCGACCGCCCACCTCGTGGGCGATCTTGACGATGCCCTCGTTGCACTTCTCCTGGGCCTCCAGGCCGTTCTTCTGCAGCTCGAAGTAGACGTTCTCGGCGCCGTAGATGCGCAGCAGGTCATCGGCGTGAGCGCGGGCATCGGCCGGGCGATCCTCGAGCAGGCGCTGGCAAAAGCGCGAGGCCAGGCAGCCAGTCAGCGCGATCACGCCGTGCGAGTAGTGCTCCAGCTGGGCCAGGTCGACGGTCGGCTTGCCCCTCTGCAGGCCCTCCAGGAACCCGGCCGAGGACAGCTTGACGAGGTTGCGATAGCCGGCGTCGTCTGCCGCGAGCAGCGTCAGGTGGTTGCGCTCGCTCTTGGCGGCCACGCCGTTCTGACGCGGCGCGCTGGCCGCCGCGTGGTCGTCCACCAGGTAGATCTCACAGCCGACGATCGGCTTGACGCCGTGCTTCTTGCACGCCTTATAGAGCTCGACCGCGCCGTTCATCACGCCGTGGTCGGTCAGGCCGAGAGCCGGCTGGCCGAACTGCGCCGCGCGCTGGGCCAGGGCGTCGATCTTGCACGCGCCGTCGAGCAGCGAGTACTCGGAGTGCACGTGCAGATGGGCGCAGGAGGGGCTGTTCACAGCCACTGCATGCTATGAGGCCGACACGGACAACCAGGGCGCCATGCTCAACGCGCGCGCCGCTGTTTGCGCTTGATCCTGCGCCGCGCCAGCCAGGACATGCTGTGCTTGTATCGCGGCAGCGCCGGGGGCGCGACCGGCGGCGGCTCGGGCGCCGGCGCGACGGCCTGCGCACGCGTGCGCAGACGCTCGACGGCCGCCGCCAGGGCGTCGGTCATCTCCGCGCCGCGAGCCTGCGCGATCACATCCGCCGGCGCATGCGCGGGCGCGGTCGCTTGAGCCCCCGATGGCAGGTCTGCGTGTGCGCCGACGCCCGGCGCGATGGCGCCGCTTGGGGGCCCGGCGTGCGCCACAAAGCCGAGCAGCCGCTCGACGATGCCCTTCATCTCGCCGATCAGCTCGCCCATCTGCAGGTGGCCGGCACGCATGCTCTCCAGCAGCCGCTCGGAGCGTTCGCGCGCGCTGCGCTCGCGCTCGAGCCCGACCTGGGTCTCGGCGACGCGGCGCTCGAGGTCTGCCATGCGCGCCTGCAGCTCGCGCTCGACCACGGCCCGCAACTCGGCAAGGCCGCTGGCGCGCTCGGCCACGGCCAGGCGCTCGGCCTGGGCGAGCTGACGCTGCAGGTCCTCGAGGCTGTGCGCGAGCTCGCGCAAGTCATCCTCGCCCGCCTGCACGCGGGCGCTCAATCGCTCGATCTCCGCCTGGCTGTCGCGCTCGACGCCGACGACGCGCTCCTCCGCTTCGACGCGCAACTGCTGCTCTGCGTACTCGCGCTGCTTGACTCGCCGCAGCTCGTGTTCGCGCTCTAGTGCCAGGACCTTCTCGGCCTCCAGCAGCTCTGACAATCCACGACGTTCCTCCTCCGCCTCGCGCAGTCGCGCCTGCAGGCTGGACACGTGGCGTTCGAGTGTCTGCACCGTCGCTTCGGCCGCCTCCGCGCGCAGCATGAGCGCCGCCTCGCCCGTCTCGGCCGCGCGGCGGGCGCGCCGTTCAGACAGCAGGTCGCCCTCGCTGCGGCCCGGCGGCCTGCGCCCCTGAGGCCCCGCCCCTGCGTCGCCACCCGGCGTCTCGCTTCCCTCTGCCATCACTGTGGAAGGGACGGTAAGGCCAGCGGCGGACGGGAGCGTCAGGCGCTCAAGCGCTTGGCGGCCACGGCGGCTAGCGCCAGCGCGCCCGCCGCGGCGAGGCCGCCGACAGCCAACTTGCGCGTCGCGGGCAGGCTCCTGCGCAGATACCACCTGGCGCCCCGCCAGACCACGTAGCCCAGGAGTCGATAGGGATCGCCGCTCGTCTGCGCCACTGCGGGCATGCTACCCGCATGGTGCGCCCGTCATGCGTCGCGCTCGTTGCGCAGGCGCCAGGCCATGCGTGACTGCAGCGACCACAGCTCGATGAACCCGGGCGACGCGGCCTGTGAGAACAGGCCGCCGGACTGCGAGAACGACGCCAGGCTGGCGTCATAGACCGCGTTGGGCGAGGACCGCGTGACCACGCGGGCGTGGCCCTTGTAGAGCTTCATGGCGATCGTGCCGGTGACCTGCTTGTTGACCTCGTCCATGTAGGCGTCCAGATCCCCGCGCAGCGGCTCCCACCACAGCCCCGCGTAGACCAGGTATGCCCACTGGCGGTCGAGCTGGGGCTTGAACTGGTTCTGGTGGATCGTGCAGACGAGCCGCTCGAGCTCCTGGTGGGCGCCCAGCACCACCGCGGCGGCGGGCGCCTCGTAGATGTCTCGCACCTTCAGGCCGACGATGCGGTCCTCGATGTGGTCGATGATCCCCACGCCGTGGCGCGCGGCGATCTGCGCCGTGCGTTCGATCAGCTCCACGAGCCCCATGCGCTCGCCGTCAAGCGCCACGGGCACGCCCCGCTCGAAGCTCAGCTCGATCAGCTGCGGCTCGTCGGGCGCGAGCTCCGGGCGCGTGACGAGCTGGAAGACGTCGTCCTCTGGCGCATGGTCGAGATCCTCGATCCAGCGGCCCTCCGAGGAGCGCCCCCACAGGTTGTCGTCGATCGAGTACGGCGTGGCCTCGCTGCCGCCTTTGATCGGGATACCGTGCTCACGCGCGTAGGCGATCTCCTCCTCGCGTCCCATCTGCCATGAGCGCACGGGCGCGATCACCTTCAGCTCGGGTGCGAGCGTGGCCACGGTGGCCTCGATGCGCACCTGGTCGTTGCCCTTGCCGGTGCAGCCGTGGGCGATCGTGTCACAGCCGCTGGTGCGCGCGTGCTCGACGGCCAGCTTGGCGATCAGCGGCCGCCCCAACGCGGTGAACAGTGGATAGCCGCCGCCATACAGGGCGTTCGCCTTGATCGCCGGCGTCAGGTAGTCGCGCGCGAACTGCTCGCGGGCGTCGACCACGTGGCACTCCAGTGCGCCGAGCGCGAGCGCCTTGCCCTTGATCACCTCGTAGTCCTCGCCCGGCTGGCCGAGGTTGACCGTCAGACAGACCACCTCGGCGCCGTAGGAGTCCTGAATCCACTTGAGCATCACGCTCGTGTCCAGCCCGCCCGAGTACAGCAGCAGCACGCGGTGCACCTGCTCGGGATCGGCCTCGTAGGAGGCCGTCCGCGTGGTCGGGATCGTGTGCTCGCTGCTCATCGGCGCGAAGGCTACTGGGGCCTTGGCCTGCGAGCGTCCATGCTGGCGGCGGTGCCTTCGCGCGGACGTTCCATCAGTGGATACGGCGAGGGCGCGTCGGTGAAGCCGAAGCGTGCGTATAGACCCTGTGCGTCGGCCGTGTGCAGCAGCCAGCGCACGTTTGGGCAGCGACCGCCAGAGCGGACCGCGCCGCCGCGCAGCATCTCCTGCACGAGCTCGAAGCCGAGCCCGCGGCCGCGATGGTCGGGCAGCACGTACACGTCTGCCAGGTAGGCGATCAGGGCGCCATCGGATATCGAGCGCGCGAAGCCCACCTGGTCTAATTCTCGGTAGAGCCCGAGCACCCGGCTGGAGCCGCGGATCGCGCTGTGCATCAACTCGCGCGAGCGCCCGGCGCCCCAGTAGGACTCCCCGTTGATGAACGCGTGCACGGCATCCAGGTCGATCCGGGCAGGATCGTCGTCGAGCTCATAGCCGTCGCCGAGCGCGCGCTGCACGGCCCGTCAGCCTTCCAGCGCGCCCGCCAGGCGGGCCAGCGCATCGTCGACTTGCTCGCGCTCGATCGTCAGCGGCGGCAGCAGGCGCACGGTGGTCGGCCCGGTCGCGTTGACGATCAGGCGCTGCGCCAGCAGGGCGCGACTGACGACCTCTGGTGCCGGCACGTCGAGCTCGCACGCGAGCATCAGTCCGCGCCCGCGCACCGATACCACGTGGGGCAGCTCGCGCAGCCCGGCCATCAGCCGCTGCCCGAGCTCGCGCACCCGCCCCAGCAGCGGCTGCTCGTCGGTGACCTCCAGCGCGGCCAGCGCGGCCGCTGCCACGACCGGTCCCCCGGCGAACGTCGAGCCGTGGTCGCCTGGCGTCAGCACGTCGGCCAGGCGCTCGCCGGTGATGAGCGCGCCGATCGGCAGCCCGCCGCCGAGCGCCTTGGCGACCGTCATCGCGTCCGGGCGCACGCCCGTCTGCTCGTACGCCCACAGGGTGCCCGTGCGTCCCATCCCGCACTGGACTTCGTCGAAGATCAGCGCCGCGCCGTGCTCGTCGCAGGCTGCGCGCGCGGCCGCGAGCGTGTCGTTTGACAGCACATGCACGCCGCTCTCGCCCTGGATCGGCTCGACCAGCACCGCCGCTGTGCGTTCGTCGACGGCGCCGGCCAGCGCGTCGGGCTCAGGGGCCACCGCACGAAAGCCGGGCACCAGCGGCGCGAACGGCGCCTGCTTTGACTCCTGCGGCGTGGCCGATAGGGCGCCGTAGGTGCGCCCGTGAAAAGCGCCGTACACCACCACCACGTCACCGCCAGCACGCGCCTTGCGCGCGAGCTTGATCGCCGCCTCGCTGGCCTCCGCGCCGGAGTTGCAGAAGAACACCTTGCCCCCCAGGCTCGACAGCGACAGGCGCTGAGCCAGGCGCATCGCGGGCTCGGTGTAGTAGAGGTTGCTGGTGTGCATCAGCCGCCCCACCTGGTCGCGCACGGCCTGCACGACATGGGGATGGCAGTGGCCGATGTTGGTCACCGAAATGCCACACAGGAAGTCCAGGTACTCGTTGCCCTCGTCATCCCACAGACGCGCCCCCTCGCCGCGCACGAACTCGACCGGCAGGCGCGCGTAACTTGCGATTACGCTGGAGCGCTCGAGCTCCTGCAGCTCGGCCAGGCTCACGACGACGCCTCGATCTTGGTGCCGATCCCGGCGTCGGTGAACAGCTCCAAGAGCAGCGAGTGGGCGACGCGCCCGTCGAGGATGTGCGCGGCAGTGACGCCCCCGTCGATCGCCTGCACGCACGCCTCAAGCTTGGGGCGCATGCCGCCGGCCAGCGTCGGCAGCGTCTGGCGCACCTGCTCGGACGTCGCCTGGCCGATCAGGCTGGCGGGATCAGCCGGGTCGGCCAGCCAGCCTGGCACGTCGGTCAGGAAGATCACCTTGAAGGCGCCCAGCTCGGACGCGACCGCGCCGGCTGCCTCGTCGGCGTTGACGTTGTAGGAGCGCCCGTAGCGGTCGGCGCCCACCGAGGCGATCACGGGGATGTAGTCGCGGGCCACGTGCTCGATCACGCCCGCGTTGACCCGCTCGATCCGCCCGACGAAGCCGATGTCCTCGCCACCCGGTGCCGTCCGCCGCTCCACGCGAAACAGCGAGCCGTCATCGCCGCACAGCCCCACCGCCGGCTGTCCGTGGCGGTTTAGGCGCAGCACGATCTCCTTGTTGACCTTGCCGACGAGCACCATCTTGGCGACCTCCACCGTGTCGGCGTCGGACACGCGCAGGCCGCCGACGAACTCCACCGGCAGATCGAGGCGCTTCATGTAGGCGGTGATCTCCGGCCCGCCGCCGTGCACGACGATCGGGTTGAGCCCGACGTACTTGAGCAGCACCACGTCGCGGGCGAACTCCTCGCGCAGCTCTGAGTCCTCCATCGCGGCGCCGCCGTACTTGATCACCACCGTCTTGCCGTGAAACTCCCTGATGTAGGGAAGCGCCTCCAGCAGCGTGCCGAGATCACGCATCACAACACACCTCCTAGCTCAGAAGCGCCGACACGGGCGCGCAGGGCAAGCTGGACAAGGACGCAGGGAGCGTGGCGTGCGGAATTAGCACGCGAGCGACCGAGGACGCCGTCCAGCGCCGCCATGCGCGCCCGTGTCCTCACGTGGTGTAGTCCGCGTTGACGGTCACGTACTCGTGCGAGAGGTCGGAGAAGAAGACCTCGGTCTCGGCGCCCTCGCCCGGCAGGGTGATCTCGAACTCGACCTCCGTCCGCGCCACGGCTTGGGCGAGCGCGTCCTCATCATGAGGGATCGCGGCGCCGGCGGAGCACACCTGGATACCCTCGATCGACAGGTCGACCGCCAGTGGCGTGACAAACCAGTCGCGCGTGGCGGGCGAGGAGAGGGCGCCGCCGGCCGCCTGGACGATGCGTCCCCAGTTGGGGTCGGCGCTATGCAGCGCGGTCTTGACCAGGGGCGAGTTGGCAATCGCGCGGGCGACCAGCTCCACGCCCTCGGCGTGCCCCCCGCGCACGAGCACTCGTCCGATCCGCCGGGCGCCCTCGCCGTCGGCGACCATCATGATCGCCAGCGTGCGCAGCAGCGCGTCCAGCGCCTCGCCAAAGCGCAGCTCGTCCTCGCTCTCGGGCGCAACGCTCACGCCGCTCGATCCCGAGCACATCAACAGCGCCGTGTCGTTGGTGGATAGCTGCCCGTCGACCGAGCAGCGGTCAAACGAGCGCTTGATACACACGCCCAACAGGAGGTCCGCCGTGTCGGGCGCGAGCGCTGCGTCGGTCTGCACGAAGCACAGCATCGTGGCGAAGTTCGGCGAGATCATCCCGGCGCCCTTGCACTGGGCGGTTAGCCGCACGGTCCCCGACGCCAGCTCCACCTCCAGGTTGGCGCGCTTCTCGAAGGCGTCGGTCGTCTGGATCGCTTGCTGGAAGGCCGCATCGCCATCGGGGCTCAGTTGGGAGCTGGCGGCGAGGATGCCTTTGAGCATCGAGTCGACGGGCAGATACCAGCTGATCCCCCCGGTGGAGCCGAGCGCGACCTCCTCTGGAGCAACTCCCAGCGCCATCGCCGCGGCGCCCTGCGTCTTGGCGGCATCGTCCAGGCCGCGCCGTCCGGTGGCGGCGTTGGCGCAGCCCGAGTTGGCGAGCACGGCGCGCAGCGCATCCAGTCGGCAGCGCTCACGGCTGACCAGCACGGGCGCCGCCGGCGTGGCGGTTGCGGTGAAGCGAGCCGCGCTGACCGGCTGGGGAGAATCGCATATGAGCAGGCCAACATCGGGGTTGCCGCTGGGCTTGATGGCGGCCGCGACGCCGGCTGCCCTGAAGCCCGCCGGCAGGCCCGAGCCGGGATCCAGTTCGCGCACGTGCGCGGGCATGGGCGTCCAGCGCGAGCCGAAGAACGGCCGCGGCGGGCCGCCCGAGGTCCGGTCTCCCCACACGTCGTTGCCCGCGCTCACAAGAGGCCCGCCGTCTCGTCGAGGTCGAACATGACGTTCAGGTTCTGCACCGCCTGAGATGAGGTCCCCTTCCACAGGTTGTCGATCGCCGATAGCACGACCACCTTGCCGGTGTGGGCGTCGGCGGCGGCGAACAGGCGGCAGTAGTTGGTCTGGAGCACGTCGCGCGTGCCGGGCGGAACGTCGATGACCTCCACGAACGGCTCATCGGCATAGGCGGAGGCGTACAGCTCGCCCAGCTCGACGGGGCTGACTGCACGCGTCGTGGTCACATAGCAACTGGCCAGCTCGCCCTGGTCAAGCGGCACCAGATGGGCCTGGAACTGGACCGGCATCCCGGCGCCGAGCAAGGCCAGCTGCTCCTCGATCTCGGGGGTGTGCCGGTGGGCAGCGACCTTGTAGGGCAGTATGTTCTCGCCGGCCATCGACAGGTGCGTGGTCTGGTCGAACGTGCGGCCCGCGCCGGAGATCCCCTGCTTGGCGTCGATCACCACGTCTGCGATCAGCCCCGCGCGCGCCAGCGGCGCGAGGCCGAGCACCGACGCGGTCGGATAGCAGCCGGGGTTGGCCACGATCGCCGCCTGGGCGATCCGCTCGCGGTGCAGCTCGGTCAGCCCATAGGCGGCCTGGGAGAGCAGGTCGGGCCGGGGATGAGAGCCATACCACTGCTCATAGGTGGACAGCGAGGCCAGGCGGAAGTCGGCGCTGAGGTCGACCACGCGCGCGCCGAGCTCGCGCAGCGCGGCCACCGTGGGCGCGGCCGCCGCGTGGGGGTAGGCGACCACCGCCGCGTCTAGCCGGGCGCCCGCCGCGGCGTCGCCGGCCAGGCGATCGAGGTCGAGCTCCTCGATCGCCAGCGGCACGCGATAGCGCGGGTATAGCTCGTCCAAGCGCCTGCCCACGTCAGAGCGCCCGGTGATCGCCACTAGCTCGAAGTCCGGGTGGCACCACAGCAGATGTGCGGCCAGGGCGCCCGCAAAGCCTGTCGCGCCCGCCACGATCACCCGCGGCGCTCCCGGCGCGTGCACCTGTGGCAAAGAGCTAGCCACGCAGCTCACCGCCCAGCTTCGCCAGCGCGGCCACGATCCGCTCGCGCACGGGTGCCACGTCCTCGTCGGTCAGCGTCCGCTCGGGCGAACGGAAGGACAGCGCCAGCGCCAGCGAGCGCCTGCCCTTCCCCACCTGCTCGCCGCTGTACACGTCGAATATGTCAGCCTCGGCAAGCGTCTGGCCGCCGGCCTCGCGCACGCTCGCGAGCACCTCCTGCGCCGACACCCCGACGGGCAACGTGACGGCGAGGTCCTGGCGCAAGGCGGGAAACGCCGCGAAGGGAGTGAAGGAGCTCACCTCGGGCGCCGCCGCAGCGACCTTGCCCAGATCGAGCAGGAACGCCGCGGTGCGCTGGAGGCCCCAGGACTCGGCCACGAGCGGATGCACCTCGCCGAGCAGGCCAAGCGCTAGGGGCTCGTCGGCGGCGCCGTTCTCGCCAGCCGTGGCGTCGCGGGCGAGAACCCGAGCGGAGCGACCTGGATGCAGGAAGGGCCATTCGGTCGGGCTCACCCACCAGCGCACGTGCAGGTGATCCAGCAACGCGCCAAGCAGCGCCTTGGCGGTGAAGAAGTCCGCGTGGACCTGCTCGCCGCGCCAGGAGCGGGGCGTCAGCGCGCCGCTGAGCAGCACGCCGAGGCCGTGGTGTTCGTCTGCCAGGCGTCCGTCTGGCTTGCCTGGCGCGCGATAGACGGTGCCCGACTCGAAGATGGCCACATCTGCGCCGTTGCGCGCGACGTTGTGTTGCGCGGCATCCAGCAGCGAGCCGAGCAACGTGGGGCGCATGATCGACTGCGCCTCCGACAAGGGGTTCTCAACCTTTACGACGTTGCGCAGCGCGTGCGCCGGCCCGATCGCCAGCCGGTCGAGCAGACCCGGGTCGGCAAAGCTCCAGCCGACGATCTCGTGCAGGCCCCTGGCAACCATCGCGTCCTCGGCTTCCCTGCGCACGCGCTGGGCGTGCGTGAGCATGCCCGCCGCGCCGCGCCGCGCCGGCAGCGTTGCGGGCAGGCGCTCCAGGCCGTCGATCCGCGCGACCTCCTCGATCAGGTCGACCTCGCGGGTGACGTCGGAGCGGCGCAGCGCCGGCACGGTCACGTCAAGGCCGTCGGGCGCCGACTGGGTGGCGAAGTCCAGCGCGCCCAGGATCTCGACCTGACGCGCAGGCGCAACGGGCACACCGAGGATCGCGCGCACGCGCTGCTCGCGCAGACGGATCACCTGCAGTGACGTCCGCGCCCACTCTCCGTCGCCGCCCACGTCGATCGTGCCCGGCGCGAGCTTCGCGCCGCACAGCTCGATCATCAGCGCACCGGCCAGCGCCTGAGCGTGCATGCACTGCTCCGGCTGAAGGCCCTTCTCAAAGCGGCTAGACGCCTCGCTGCGCAGCCCCAGCGCCCACGAGGCCCGGTGGATGCTCGGGCCGTCCCAGGTGGCCACCTCCAGCAGCACTCGCGTGGTCTGCGGCGAGACCTCAGAACGCGCCCCGCCCATCAGCCCGGCGATCGACGTCGGCCCGTCGGCGTCGTCGATCACGACCATCTGTGAGTCAAGCGTGCGGGTCTGGCCGTCGAGCGTCTGCACCTGCTCGCCGTCGCCGGCACGGCGTACGGTCAGGCGACCCAGCCCTCCGGGACGACCCAGCCCTCCGGGCTGTGTGCCCCCCCCGGCAACGCGGTCGAGGTCGAAGGCGTGCAGCGGCTGGCCGGTGAGCAGCATCGTGTAGTTGGTGATGTCGACCACGTTGTTGATCGGACGCTGGCCGGCGGCGCTCAGGCGCGCCCGCAGCCACAGCGGCGAGGGTGCGATCGTCACGTCCTCGAATACGCGCGCGGTAAATCGCGGGCACAGATCTGGGCACTGCACAACCACCTCCGCGCCCGCCACCGCGCCGGGCGTGCCGGGGTCCTGCTCCCACGGTGGCGGCGCCAGCGGCGCCCCGGTCGCCGCGTGCAGCTCGCGCGCTACGCCGTAGATGCCCAGGCAATCGGGCCGGTTGGGCGTGACCTCCAGCTCGAGCACATCCTGGGAAATCGCCAGCACCTGCGCCAGTGGCATGCCCGGCGCCGGGCGCAGCGCCTGACCCAGCCCTCCGGGCTGTGTGCCCGCGGGGTCGGCGTCCAGCGTGAGCTCGTCGAGCACCATGATCCCCTCGCTGCGGTCTCCCGCCGGCGTCAGCTCGAGCTCCGCGGCCGCCAGGATCATCCCCTCGGAGACCACCCCGCGCAGCTTGGCCTGCTTGAGCTTGGTCTGATCCGGCATGACCGCACCGGGGCGCGCCACAGCGACCGTCTGGCCGGCGGCCACGTTGGGAGCGCCACAGACGATCGTCGCGGGCTCGGCTCCGTCGGCGCCGAGGTCCACCCGGCAGACCTTCAGCCGGTCTGCGTCGGGGTGTTGCTCGGCGCTGAGCACGCGCCCGACCACGAAGCCCTCGCCCGAGCGCACGCCCTGGTGATGGATCGCCTCGACCTTCGTACCGGTCATCGTCAGGCGCTCCTCGATCGCGCCCACGTCCAGGTCGGGGTCGCAGTATTCGCGCAGCCATGGCAGCGGGACGCGCATCAGAATTGCTCCAAGAAGCGCAGGTCGTTTTCGTAATAGAGGCGCAGGTCGGGGATGCCGTGCTTGAGCATCGCGATGCGCTCCACCCCCATTCCCCAGGCAAACCCTTGCACCTTCTCGGGGTCATAGCCGGGCGCGTTGGCCTCGCTGGTGGGAACGTAGGAGTACACGTTGGGGTCCACCTCGCCCGCGCCCAGCACCTCCAGCCAGCCCTCGCCCTTGCACAGATAACAGCGCGAGCCGTCGCCCATGAAGCCCTTCCCGTCACAGTGAAAGCAGGAAACGTCCACCTCCACGCTCGGCTCGGTGAACGGGAAGAAATGCGGGCGCAGGCGCACGTTGCGGCGCTCGCCGAACATCTCGCGGGCGAACACCAGCAACGTGCCCTTGAGGTCGGCCAGCGTGATGTCCTCGTCGACCGCCAAACCCTCGATCTGGTGAAACTGGGGCGTGTGCGTCGCGTCGGAGTCGGGCCTGTACACGCGACCGGGGATCACCACATACAGCGGCGGCGGGTGGGCCTCCATCGCGCGCACCTGCATCGGCGAGGTGTGCGTTCGCAACACCACGTCATCGCCGACGTAGAACGTGTCGGTGCGTGCCCGCGCCGGGTGCGTGGGGCTGTGGTTGAGCGCGTCGAAGTTGTAGTGAACGCTCTCCACCTCCGGTCCCTCCATGACAGTGAAACCCAGGCCTAGGAACACGTCTTCGAGCTCGCGCCGTGTGGACGTGAGCACGTGCAGGCGCCCGAGCGTCTGCGGCGGCGCTCCTGTAAGCGTCACGTCGACCGCGTCTGCTTGCAGACGCTCCTGCAGCTCTGCTCCCGCCAGCTGCTTGGCGCGCTGGTCGATGAGCGCCTCCAGCGCCTGCCTGGCCTCGTTGGCCGCCTTGCCCACCGCCGCTCGTTGCGCCGCCTGAAGGCCCGCAACCTCGCGCAGCAGCTGGGGCAGCTCGGCCTTGCGCCCGAGGTAGCGCACGCGCAGCTCGCCCAGCGCCTCGCTGGACTCGGCCTGCGCGATCGCGTCCTCAGCCTGCGCGCGCAGCTCTTCAATGCGATCGATCATGACGCGGGGACCGTACCTTGGCCGGTGGTCGAAGGCAGCTGAGAACGGGTCATCTCATACAGCGCCACTGTCGCCGCCATCGCCGCGTTGAGCGACTCCGAGGCGATCGCTATGCGCGCCGAGCGCTCGCACGCCGCCACCACATCCTGGGGCAGGCCCTCGCGCTCGGCCCCCACCAGCAGCGTTACCGGGGCGCCCGCATCGCCGCCAGGGCCGAGCAGGCGCTCCCCAGCGCCGGCCAGCAGCGCGACGCGTTCGCCGGGCAGCTCGGCCACGTCGCCCACGCGCGCCAGCGACACCGCGAAGATCGCGCCCATGCTCGCGCGTACCGCCTTGGGCGAATGCGGGTCTGCGCAACCAGGCCCCAGCGCCACACATGACGCACCGAACGCTTGCGCCGAGCGCAGCACCGTGCCCACGTTGCCCGGATCGCCCACGCCATGCAGATACACGCACAGCGGCCCCACCGGCGTTCCCCAGCGCTGCTCGTAGACCGCGATCACGCGCGTGCCCGAACCCAGCGTCGAAACCGCCCCGAGCGCGGAGCGCTCGACATCAAAAAAGTCGTCGTCGCCCAGGCCTGAGCCGGCCAGCCGGTAGCCCTCCAGCGCCTGCACGCCCGCACGCCGGGCGGCCGCGATCAGGTCCTCGCCCTCAGCCAGGAACTTGGCGCTGCGCGCACGCTCGCGCCTGGTCTGCAGGCGGCGCAGCGCCTTCAGGCGGGGGTTTTGCGGTGATGCGATCTGCGTGGTCATGTGGCTGGCTTGGTGTCGATCTTTCTCGTCGCTGCAAACAAAAAGGGCGCCGTTCCTGTCAGGAGCGACGCCCGGGAGGCTGTGAATGTCGGTTGCCGAAGCTCAGGCAGCCGACGCCTCGCGGGCGACCTCGGCGATACGTCGAAACGCGTCCGCGTCGCGCACCGCGATGTCCGCGAGCACCTTACGGTCGAGCTCCACGCCGGCCAGCTTGAGGCCGTGCATCAGCTGCGAGTAGCTCATGTCGTTCAGCCGCGCCGCCGCGTTGATGCGCGTGATCCACAGCCTGCGAAAGTCGCGCTTGCGGTTGCGCCTGTCGCGGTAGGCGTACGCGTCGGCCTTCAGCAGGGCCTCCTTGGCGCGCTTGTAGTTGGAGTGCGCCTCGCCGCGAAAGCCCTTGGTCAGCGCAAGCGTCGCGCGGCGCTTCTTGCGTGCGCCCACCGAGCGCTTGACGCGGGTCACTTGCCCACCCCCAGCATGCGCTTAACCCGCGGCACGTCGTGCTCGTGCAGGATCGCCGGGCGGCCCAGCGCGCGCTTCTTCTTGGGTGACTTCTTCTCGAGGATATGGCTCGTGAAGGCATGGCGGGCGCGGACCTTGCCGCCGCCGGTCACCTTGAAGCGCTTCTTGGCGCCAGAGTGTGTCTTCATCTTGGGCATAGGATCAGGCAACGAGGGACCCGGCTTGACGACCTGCGGTCGTCTGCGCCACCCTCGAGGCGCTGATTATGACACGGCAGCGCGCTTTGCCGGTGCCCGATGGCTGGGAGACGAGGACCGGCGTGTCAGCCGGCAGCGCTGGCGCCATCGACCGGCGACCCGGTCGTCGCAGCGACCGTGGCCGCAGGCGCCGCCCCTACACCGCCATTCTCGGCCGCAGGCTCGGCGGTCGTCGCGGTCTCGGGCTCGGCGGTCGTCGCGGTCTCGGGCTCGGCGGTCGTCGCGGGCGCGGGCGGCACCTCGGCGTTGCCGCTGGCGCTCGCCGGTTTGATCGCCGCGGCAGCCACGTCGCCCATGTGCGGGCCGTCGTGGCCCACGTCCACCGCGCCGTCGCCCGCGGCTACACGCCCCGCCAGAACTGCCTTGGAGGGCGCCATCATCATCGTCATGTTGCGCCCTTCCTGCATTGGGCGTTGCTCGACCACGCCAAGCTCTGACAGCTCTTCGGCGAGGCGGTCGAGGATCGCGGTGCCGCGCTCGGGATGGGTGACCTCGCGACCGCGGAACATGATCGTCACCTTCACCTTGTCCTTCTGGCGCAGGAAGCGCTCGACGTGGTGCTTCTTGGTGTCGTAGTCGTGCTCGGCGATCTTGGGGCGGAACTTGATCTCGCGGATGGTGATCTGCTGCTGGTGCTTGCGCGCCTGCTTGAGCTTCTGTGCCTGCTCGTACTTGTACTTGGAGTAGTCCAGCACACGGCAGACCGGCGGGCGCGCCTCGGGAGCGACCTCCACCAGGTCCAGGTCGCGTTCCTGGGCGAAGGCGAGCGCGTCGGGGGTCTTGAGCACGCCGATCTGGTTGCCCTCGTCGTCGATCAGGCGCACCTCTGGCACACGGATGCGCTCATTGATCCTCGTCGTGTCCCGCTCGGGCGGGCGCCGGTCGAATCTGCGGGGGACCGGCACTAGCTGTGGTGTCCGCGCGTCAAATGAATGCTACGCGTGGCGCTCTGAGGATTTCGCAGGCTTCAATGCGGCCGAGTATAGCTCGCCGGAAAGCCGATCTGTGAACTCCTTGAGAGCGACCGCGCCGTCCTGGGCGCCGTGGCGCTCGCGGACCGACACCGCCTGATCGCTTTGCTCGCGCTCGCCGACCACCAGCATGTATGGCAGCTTGCGCAGTTCCGCCTCACGGATCTTGCGTCCCACCGACTCCCCGCGCGCGTCCAGCTCCACCCGCGCGCCGGCCTGCGCCAACGTGTCTCTGACCATCTCGCCGTACTCGTTGAAGCGGTCTGACACGGGCAGCACGATCGCCTGCACGGGCGCAAGCCACAGCGGCAGCTCGCCGGCGAAGTGCTCGATCATGATCCCGATGAAGCGCTCATAGGAGCCGAGCATCGCGCGGTGGATCATCACCGGCACGTGCTCTGCGTTGTCTGCGCCGGTGTAGCTCAGCCCAAAGCGCGCAGGCATTGAGTAGTCCAACTGCACTGTGCCCAGCTGCCAGGAGCGCCCCAGCGAGTCGGTCATGTGCATGTCGATCTTCGGCCCGTAGAAGGCCCCGTCGCCCGGGTTCAGCTCGTAGGCCAGGCCGAGCTCGTCGAGGCTGTGCATCAGCTTGGACTCGGCGCGATCCCACATCTCGTCGTCGCCCACGCGTTGCTCGGGGCGCGTGGACAGCTCCAGACGCACATCGAAACCGAACAGCTTATAGGTGGCAAACGCCATCTCCAGGCAGCCTTTGACCTCGTCTTGCACCTGCTCCTCGGTACAGAAGATGTGCGCATCGTCCTGGGCGAAGTGGCGCACGCGCAAGAGGCCGTGCAGCACACCCGATGGCTCGTTGCGGTGCAGCAATCCCGGCTCGAAGTAGCGCAGCGGCAGGTCTCGGTAGGAGTGGCGCGTGGCAGCGAACAGGTGGCAGTGGCCGGGGCAGTTCATCGGCTTTACCCCCATCTCGCGCTCCTCGACCTCGACCGTGAACATGTTCTCGCGGTACTTGCCCCAGTGCCCCGAGGTCTTCCACAGCTCCGCGTCATAGATCTGCGGGGTCTTCACCTCGCTATAGCCGCGCTGGGAGCCCATCTCGCGAGACAGTGCCACCAGCGCGTTGAACACGCTCGTGCCAGCCGGCTGCCAAAAGGCCGCGCCCGGCGACACGTCTGAGAAGGTGAACAGCCCGAGCTCGCGCCCGAGCTTGCGGTGGTCGCGCGCCTTGGCCTGCTCGATCCGCTCCAGGTGCTCCCCAAGCTCGGCCTTGGTGAAGAACGCCGTGCCATAGATGCGTGTGAGCATCGTCCTGGCCGAGTCGCCCCGCCAGTACGCGCCCGCTACGGATGTCAGCTTGAACGCGCCCACGGTCTTGGTGCTCGGCGCGTGCGGCCCGCGGCAGAGGTCTGTGAAGGGGCCGTTGGTGTACAGCGAGACCGTCTTCAGGGGCTCGCGGTGCAGGCTGCGCTCGGCCGCGGTCACGAGGTCGTCGATCAGCTCGACCTTGTAGTCCTGGCGCTCGGCCAGGAAGCGCTCGCGCGCCTGGGCCACTGACACGTCCTGGCGTTCGAATGCCTCCGCGGCCTTGATGTGGGCGCGCATGCGCTCTTCGATCCTGGCGAAGTCCGCCTCCGAGACGGCGGCGCCATCGGGGAACTCGAAGTCGTAGTAGAAGCCGTCTTCGATCGCCGGGCCGATCGAGATCTTCACGCCGGGATACAGCTCCATGACGGCTGCCGCGAGCACGTGGGCGGCGTCATGGCGGATCAGCGCGAGCGCCTGTGCACCGCTCTTGGCGGTGACGATCGCCACGCGAGCCCCGTCGGGCAGCGCCCGCGCGAGGTCGCGCACCTCGCCGGCGCCGCCGTCGCCGTCGCTCCCCGAGGTCACCTCGATGGCCAGCGCGGCGCGCGCGAGCCCTGGCCCGATCGCAGCAGCCGCGTCGGCGCCGGTCGCGCCGTCTGGCAGCTCCAGCGCCTGTCCGTCTGGGAGTTTGACCGTGATCGCCATCAGCTAGATGATTGATTCCACGGTTGTGTGCCCTTTTCTGGGGGTGCGGAGAGTCGAGTGGGCCAAGGACGCAGGGCGAAGCCCTTGCTGGTGGCAAGGGCGAGCCCGAGGACGCCGGCCCGCGAAGGCTATACGTGCCATCCAGAGGTGCAGAACCGTGGAATCAATCATCTCGGCGCTGGAGGCTACCCGCCCGCGGCGAGACTTTTCAGGCGATCTGCCAGAGCGCGCCGTCTCCGACCGACGTGCGCCGCACCGCGCCGTCGCCGAGCAGCTCGATCAGCGCGGAGTCGGCGGCGGTGCGATCGGGCAGCCGGTTGTTGTGCGCGAGGATCGCAGCGACCTCCTGCGTGACGAGGCCTTCGGGAAACGCGCGCAATGCGTCGAGGGGTCCGTCGGGGGGGTCTCGGCGCTCCAACGTGCGGTCGAGGTTGGCAATCAGCACGTCATAGGCCTCCAGCGGCTGAAAGCCGCCGGCCTCCAGGCGCTGGCCGGACTCGCTCTCAAAGATCAGCGAAGGGGCCGAATAGCGCACCGGGCCGTCGGTCTGGCGCGCCTTGCCCTGAAAGTCGATCGGCATGCCCTGCGCTGAGCGCGTCTGCGCCTTGTCCTGCTCGTAGGCCGCCAGCGTGCGCTCGTCGTCGATCGCGTCCACGATCGCGTCCGTGTCCAGGCCCTCCACGCGCGCGAGCGCCTTGGCGATGTCAGCGTCCTCGTCGAGCACCAGCGTGGTGGTGAACCAGCCGAGCTGCAGCGCGCGCAGCACGTCGTGCTCGCGTCCCTGCGCGAACAGGCGCGCGGCCACGATCGCCCGGCAAGCTCGGCTGGAGGCGGCGATACGAGGGCGGGGCTCGTACAGGAACGGCATGCCGTGACGCGCGAACGCGTGCAGGTTGCCTAGCACCGAGCGCGTGGGCGTGTAGCCGGCGTCTATGTAGCGCTGCGGATCCTCGGTCAGCCCGATCGTGACCACCCGCCAGTCCAGCTGATCGCCATAGCGCCAGCGCAGCACGGCCATGGCGGGGCAGGCCGAGTAGGCGAACGGGCAAGCGGGGTCGGTGAAGTGGATGACCGCCAGCTTGCTCACGACGATGATTGTACGAGCAATCGTCTCGGCTCCCGCCGATGGCGTTGGCCGGAAGGATTCGCCGAGCGCGACGCTCCCCAAAGGGTGGTCGGCACCGGTGCAGTGCAAGTGGCCGGTGCCGACCGGCCAGCGCCGTCTGTGGGGATGGCGTGACAACAGCACGATACCAGCAGTTGGCTGACTGGATGTTGCTACTGGCGACATGCGATGTTTCTGACTGTGTCGGCATCCGTCCAACCCGATTCGGCCCTTGCGGATGCGCTACGCCAACTTCGCACGGAGCGTGGCGACACTCAGGAGGATTTGGCGCATAAGGCAGGGTTGACAGTGGCGGCCTTTGCGCGTATCGAGCGCGGGCACGCCAACCCCACGTGGACGACCGTCAGACGCCTGGCAGGCGCGCTGGACATCAGCCTGGCGGCGCTCGGCGAGACGGTCGAACGCACGCAGGACCGACGCTGACTGCCGGCAGCGCCCTGCTCGATTGGGCCTGTTCTTAAGCTATTCTTTAGGGTGTGGTTCCGTCACACGCGGGGATCCCGGTCGCAGCCGAGCCGCCTCACCACCAGGTGGTCAAGAGGGCAGCGATGGCAGGCGCGACCGCGTTCATGACGGCCAATATCTGGACGGGCTGCCCGCTGCTGGCGCTGTGGGTCGGCTCGGTTGTCGTGGGCCAGCGCCAGCTGAGCATGGCCGCGGTCGCTGTGGTGATCGCGGTGCTCGCCGTGTTGACATTCGCCACGCTGATGGCGCTCACGTGGCTGAGCAACGCCTATGACGAGATGATCGGGCGCCCGCGCGTGGAACGACGCGCCACGTGGCTGCGCAGCATGCGTGCAGAGCCCGAGGGTCACATCAGCCAGCGGGTGGGAGTGACGGCGCTGGAGCGCATCGTGGTGGCCAACGTGTATGTGGCCATGTCCGCCCTGGCGATCTGGTTCGTGTTCTTCTCCGGACCACCGCTGATTGCCGGCTAAACGCCCGGCGTCGGCAGCGCGTTCAGGGCACGATCGCGGCGGCGAGCGCCTCGGGCGTGGTCGTCGTTATGTCCATGGCGAAGAACTCGCGATTGCGCGAGATGCGCTCGGTCGACCAGTCCCACCACGCCGTGTCGAGCAGCACACGCGCGACCTGCGGGCTGCAGCGACTTCGAAGCTCGCGGGCGGGCACGCCAGCGACGACCGCAAAGGCGGGCACGTCGCGGGTGACCACCGCTCCGGCCCCCAGCACCGCACCGGCGCCGACGGTGACGCCTGCGAGGACGGTCACGCCGTCGCCCACCCAGCAGGCGGGGCCGATGTGCACGTCGCCACTAACCGCGAGCGTGGGCAGGCCCAGCGCGTCGTTGAGGTCGAACTGCATGTTGGGCAGGTGCATGGCGTGGTTTTCGGTGAGGACCGTCAGGCGGTGTCCGATCGCGCAGTAAGGCCCGATCGTGGCCTGCCCGAGCCCGCCGATCGTGACCGGGCCGTTGATCCGTGTGTCGTGCCCGAGCACCGCCCGCGCGCCGATCCGCGAGCCGCCGGCGACCCAGCAGCCGGCGCCGATCTGCACGTCGCGCCCGATCGACGCGGGCGCGTTGATCGTGGCGTTGCGTCCAATGACAGCGCCGGGCCCGATCCGTGCGCCGCTGGCCACCCGGGACCCCGGCTCGATGCGCACGCCGCTGGCGCGCAGGCTCGCCAGTGATCGCTTGTGGCGAAGCGACCCCAGCCCTGCCCACAGGCGCTTGAAGCCCGGCATGGGCCAGACCCTAGCGACGGGCCGTCTCTAGAAGTCGTGACCGGCCAGTCGCAGCCCGCCGCGCCGCTCGGATTGACTGATCGCGCTGAGCGCGGGCACCATCTCGCTGGTGACCAGGCCGTGCTCTGAGGTGAGCTCGTCGATGATCTGAAAGGACCGCGCGGTGCGCTCGGGCGTGTCGATTGCGATCGTCAGCGCGGGCACATGACGACGGATCTGAAAGAGCCTGTCTCCGTGCGGCGGGTGCTCGCCATGAAAGCCCCACACACAGTGCAGGCTGGTGGCGCCGGCGGCATCGGCTTCGCGCAGGCGGCGCACGATCGCCAGGTGCAGCGGCTGGCCGTGGTGGGTGGCCGCGTGGGAGGTGTAGACCATCAGCTTCTGCCACATCGCCAGGCCGTGCTCGTCTGTGCCCGGCAGCTCGTGCGGGGTGGCCAGCAGCCGGCCGCCGCGCTTGCACACGCGGACGCGCTCGAGCGTGAGCAGCGGGTCATGCAACATGCGGCCGAGCTCGGGCAGCACCTGGGCGATTCGCTCGCCCGCGCCGACCGCGATGACCATCATCGGCACGTCGGCGTTGCGCGCGAAGAACCGCGCCCGCACCCGTCGTCCACGGCTGGTCCCGTCCACGCCGAGCAGAACGGTCGCGCCGGCGATCGCGCGCCGGTGCAGCAGATCGGTGACGGCCACGAACGCGGGGCGCCCAGCGACGCGCTCCTGACGGCCCACGTACACCGTCAGCTTAGTCGCCTCGTCGAGTCGCTCGGGCAGCGCCACCGTGTCGATCTCGCCACTGAGCAGCGTGGCCCGCTCGAGCGTGATCAGGCCGCGGCGCTTTACTTGCAACACCTGCTCGAGCGCCGATTCGATGCGCTCGCGCGCGTCAACCGCGACGGAAACCACCGGCAGGTCTTCAGACAGCGTCAACAGCCGATCGGTGTGCAGGTGGTGCAGGCGCCCGAACCCCTCCGCGCCGCGCAGCAGCACGCTTGCCTGCAGGCGGTGGCGGCCATATATGTCCAGCAGCTCGTCGCCGAGCAGCCCGGCGGGGGTGCGGTCGCGCTCGCCGAAGTAGGTGGTGAGCTTCAGGCAGTCGACGCCCGCTCCCTGAGCCTTGCGGCGGGGAATGGTCATGCTTGCGCTCCGATCGCCCGTCCCAGCACCGCCGCGCCGAAACCCACGCCGAGGCTGAGCAGGACGTTGACGGTCGCGCGTGGTGTGTCAGCGTCCTCGGCCAGGCGATGGGTCTCGAACATCCACGTGGAGAAGGTGGTGAAGGAGCCGATCGTGGCGGTGCCCGCGATCACCATCGCGGTGCCCTGCACGGCGAGGCCGGTGAGCAGGCCCAGCAGCAGGGCGCCTGTTGCGTTGATCGTGAACGTGCCCAGCGGAAAGCCGCGGCCGGCTCGCTGGGCGATCAGCGAGTCCAGCGCGAAGCGGGCGATCGCGCCGGCCCCGCCGACCAGACCAACGGCGGCCCACACCCACGCACTCACGCGAGCAACCTGGTGCGACGCACCATCGAGGTGGCTGTCCAGATCGCCACATAGCCAGCGGCGATGCTCGCCAGCACGTAGCCCGCCGCCAGGCCGTAGCGGTGGGCGTCGACGATCTTTAGGATCTCTACCTGCATCGTCGAGAAGGTGGTGTAGGCGCCGCAGAAACCCGTCCCGAGCAGCGGGCGGCGGTAGGTCGACTGTGGCAGGCGCTCCTGCAGGCGGGTCGCGAAGTACGCCAGCGCGAACGAGCCCGTCACGTTGATCGCGAACGTCGCCCACGGCCAGCTTGGCGCGCCTGCGCTGAAGTGCCGGCCAAGCCACACCCTCAGCAGGGCGCCCGCCGCGCCGCCGGCGAAGATGGCCGCGAGCTCGCGGCGGTCGAGACTGGCCATGCGGATGGGCACTGCGCTGACATGCTCCTCTCGCGTCGAGGTGGTCTTTCGCGAAAGGAGCCGTCAGCCCTTTTCCCTATGTCGAGACGCCGAGCGTCAGAGCACGCAGGGACGCGCGCGCTGGTCCATGCCCACCTCGGTGATCCCCGCCGAGGTGATCTTGATGCGGACCGGCACATCGCCGCGCTCGAGCAGCTTGAGCAGCACCGACTCGCCCTTGGATTCGATGCACGACCGCAGCGGCTCGTCGAACCCGTCAGGTCGCAGCGTGTTGGCTATCTGCACATACACGTGCTTTTCGGCGGCTCCGTGTTGGACCTTCCAGCGGAAGATCTCGCCGGGGCGCAGCGAGTTGATCGGTGTGGGCCCGTCAATGATCTGGGGATTCCTGGACACGAACGTCAGTGTGCCGGTCGCAGATCCCTGCGTGCAACGGCCAACTGGCCAGGATGAAAAGCTCGGCTTTTGGACGTTTGCTCAATGCTCAAGCCAATCCCGCTGCCGACAAGGTCGACCCGCTGGTGCCCTAGCATCACCGCCGTGCGCAGGACGCTGCTCATCATCGGCGCGTGCTTGCTTGGGCTCATGGCCATCCTGTCGAGCCCGTGCGCCTCAGCTGCCGTCCTGTCCATCCCTGAGATCCAGGTGCTGCAACCCAGATCTCGCGAGCCCGTCACGATTCCGCATGGCGTGCTTCCTGCGCCCGTTCCACTGGATTTTGGGTTGACCGATCCGGTGACGATCGGGGCTCTCCGATCCGACGAGGAAAGCGAGGTCTCGCTCGCCGACAAGACCGCCAAGGACATCGGCGACGACGATGCAGAAGACGATGATCTGCTGAAGAAATGCATGGCGTCGACTCTGCTGGCGATCGCAGAACGTGCAGCCTCTACACGAAAGATTGAAGTCGGGGAAGCTGTCTCGAAGGCCCTCAAAAAATGTCTGTTGGACAGATATGTCAATGAACCCACAAAGGCCACCGTCGAACTCTCCGAATCCTTCGCTGAACAGACGACCGAAGACGTTCGACGAGCCCTGGTGGCCGCACGGACGCCACCGGCCTTCCTGAGCTGGGCGCATACGACCGCAGGCAAGCTGGACATGGCGAGCAAGCCCGCGCCCGCAGAGCCGACGACGCCAGGCTCACGCGGGTCACGCTCGGGGGGAGTATCAACGCAGCTGTTCGTCGCGGTGGCGCTGATTGCCGTGGCTACGCTGTTCACATCGATCGCGGCGCTGACGCTGAGCAAACGGCCACGTTAGCCGGGCCTTGCGCCGCAACTGCGGCGAGCCAGCGATCGCTCCTATTCGACCACGAGCGTAGCTTTCATCCCTTTCTTCTCATGTTCGGGCAGCGAGCAGAACAGCGTGTAGGTTCCTGGCCGCAGCTGGATCTCCACCTGGCCCATGCCCTCGGAGGGCGTGTTGGCAACGGAGCCCTGCAGGGATCCTTCGGGAGGCGCCACGTTGAGGTTGTGTTCGTCCTGGCCGTGATTGACGAAGTCGAAGATCACGTTCCCGGCCGGCACAGAGGTGCGCGAAAGAGTGAAGCGGTACTCGACGGCGGTCACCTGCACGTGCGGGATCGATGGCGGCACGGGCGCGGGCGCTTGGGACTGTTCGGAGGGGCCTGGCGATGTGGACGCCGGAGCAGGCGAGGACAGGGCGGGCGCGGAGGGCGCGTCGCCCGCCGGAGCGGTGGCACCCGGCGCCGACGCGCCAGGCAGGCCGGAGGACGTGGGCGCCCTTGACGCGCCACCGGCGCCGGATGGGCTCAAGCGGCGCTTGGGCGATTGGCAGCGAGGGCGGTGGCGAGAGTGCTGACGCGGTTGCGCCCTCTTGCAAGCTCGCGCTCGCGAAGCGTTCGGGCGCGGCGTGGACCGGCGCGCGGGCGCGGCCAGCGCGATCGCACTGAGGGCGCCAAAGACGCACAGGCCGCACAGGACGAGCGCCCACAGACCACGCCGCGGTGGTCTCATCACGCGATCAGCTGGGGAATCTGGCCGTATGGACTCGGGCCTGCCAGTCCGGTGCCCGCTTCGGGGATCACCAGGCCGGCTTCGGTCTGAAACCACTGCCCGAGCAGCGCCGCGTTCATGGCTCGGAAGTCCGACGTGTTCACCAGGTTTTCGTTTTCGTCGAGTTTGCTCAGGCCGGGGAACTCTCCGACCATTTCGCCCTTGACGCGAGTGCCGATCAGAAAGGCGGCACCGGCGGCGCCGTGGTCGGTGCCGGAACCGTTTTCCTGGGGCCTGCGCCCGAACTCCGACCACAGCTGGATGACAACGCGATCATCGAGTTTGCGAGCTTCGAGGTCGCGCTGGAAGGCGAGCACCGATTCGATCGTCTGTTCGAGGTTGGTGGCGAGCGTGCTGTGCTCGTCGGAGTGGGTGTCATAGGAGCCGACCGCGTTCAGCGAAACGCATTTGATCGGCAGCGCTTCGTCGTCGAGCATCGCCGCGAGGATCGCCAGGCGGGCCGGGAATTCGCCGCCAGAGGTTGGATAGGTGACGGGCGAGGTGAAGCCCTGTTTGCCTTCGTGTTCGCCAAATGGCGCCATCTGGTTGCGGATGATGCTCGTGTCACGCGACGCAGTGCGGGCCTGCGCCAAAGCGGGCGAGGGCGCCCCCAGGGCGCCGAGCTGACCGAACAGTTCAAGCGTGGGGCCGGTCAGCGGTTCCTCCAGACCGTAGGCCCAGAAGTCATAGTCAGAAGGCGACGATACGGCCGCGACGGGCACCTTGGTCGTGGCCAGCGCGGGCGCCAGCGAGGAGTCCAGCGACAGCCCCTGCAGCGGGTTGCCGGGCTCGCCGGCGATGTCCAGGTAGCGGCCCATCCAGCCCGAGCGCGTCTGGGCGTTGAGTTCGCCCACCTCCCAGTAGTGACGGCTGGTGAAATGACTCTCGTCGGGAGGGTCATAGCCGACGGCGGGAAACACCGTGACCTTGCCCTCGGAATGCAGCTGGGCCAGGCCGCCGGCCTTGGGGTGCCACATCAGGTCTTCATCCTCGGAGAACGGGATCCCTTCGCCTTCGGCCAGCCCCAGGACGGGGCGCAGTTCGTGATACCTGGCCTCCTTGACGGGCGCGAGCACCGACAGGGCATCCCAGCCGCCTTCCATGAAGATCGACACGAGCACCGGCTGGCTGGTCGGCGCCGCGGCGGCGGCCTGCGCGATGCCCTCATACAGATGACGCGGCGACAGCGCGGCGGCCCCGTATACCGACAGCAACGCACCGGACGAGCGCAACAAGAACGAGCGCCTGTTCATCCCGGTGCCGGCGGGCAGCGGCATCCCCGGCTCGATCGCGGGCAGGCCGCGCCCGGCCTGGGCGACTCCTGCGCGCAGCAGTTGCGAGCGGGTGAAATCCTTGCACGAGCAGCTTTGCGCCATATCAGCTCACCTGCATGTCGGGGGAGGTTGCGATCAGCATGCGCAGCGCGTTCTGGCGGATCGCCCGGTAGGGGCTCTGCTGCCATCTGGCCTTGGCCACGCCACTCAGGCATGTTTCGGCGAAGGTGGTGATGCACTGCAGCGATTCGCTTGAAAGCGCCGGGTTGCCCCAGTAGGCGAGGGCGCTTGCCAAGGCTTCGGCGGGAGTCTCGCTTGCGCTGTATTGCGCTTCGCCTTCGCCGGGCCATGGGTTGGGGTAGCTCTTGGCGGTGACGTAGCTGGCGATTTCCCAGCGCGCCTTGGCGGTGGAGGTGTCAAGCCAGGCGGAGAAGTCCCAGCCGGAGACGTTGGGCGGGTAGAACAGCTGCTGACCGGCGGCGGCCGACAGCCAGGCCCACGCGGTGGTGTCGATCGGGCGCCCAATGGCGCGCAGCAGGCCCGCGTTGTAGACGACCGGCGGCGTGACCAGCTGCGGACCTTCGAGGAATTCCGGGTTCTGGAGGATCGCCTCGACGACCGCGCGGATGCTGTAGCCGGAGCTCGTATACAAGCCCTGCAGCGACGCGAGAGTGGATTCGGAAGGCGGTGTTGGGATGAAATAGCTCCACAGCTTGCTGACGAAGAAGGACGCGTGCAGCGGGTGGCTGACGCACAGGCGCACGGCGTCTTCGTAGTTCCATTTGCCGGTCTGCCCGAAGACCGTCTTGTTGCGGTTGTCGTGGCGCTTGGGTTCGAAACGGAAGTTCTGCAGGCCGCTGCTTTCGGTCCATTCGGCTGTCCAGCCGGTCAGCGCGCGCGCCATTTCGCGCACGTCGTCCTCGGTGTAGGCGCCGCGATCGGCGCCGAGCGAGAACAGCTCCATCATCTCGCGCGCGTAGTTCTCGTTGGGTTCGGCCTTGTCGTTGAAGATCCCGTCGAGGAATACGAGCATCGCGGGGTTGGTCGTGACCGCGAGGAAGAGGTCGTGAAAGCTGCCCAGCGCATTTTCGCGAAACAGGTTGTTCTGGTCGAGCATCCGCTGCTGGCTGTCGACCTTTTCGTTGGAGTTGGCAAACCAGTCGTGCCAGATGAAGGTCATCCGCTCGACCAGTTGCTGGTCTGAGCGGACCATCCGGTCCAGCCACCAGCAGTGATCCTCGCCCCACTGGTCGGCGGGTTCGAGCGCGTGACCTTCATCGTCGGCGGGTTCGGGGCCGTGCAGCGTGGCCGGTCCGGAGGGTCGCGTCAGCGATTGCACGACCTGTTCGAGCGGCTGCCCGGCGAGGCCTTCGGCCTGGCCGGACGTGGGCCCGAAGCCCGCGCGCCACAGCAGCCGCCGCGCCTGTGCCAGCGTGATCGTCGCGCTCTGCGTCGGAGGCGGGGTGTTGGACGGCGGCGGCGGGTTGAGCGGGATGGCGGGCGGGGCTGGCGCTCCGGGCAGCCCCGAGACGGGTGCGACCGGCGGCGTGGGCGCGATGTGCTTGTGGTGGTGGCGACGCTTGCGGTGCTTATGACGCTTGGAATGCTTGGCAACCTTGTGATGGTGCTCGCCGGGCTTGGCGTGCTGTGCGTGCCCGTCCTTGGCCTTGGCCTCGCTGCGCGCTCGGCGCAGGCGGTCCTGATTGCCGGTCGGCCCGGCGGCGCGCTCGGAGGCGATGCTGGCTGGCCCCGCGTCTGCGACGGCGGTCATCGCGTAGTCCTCGCCCGGTAAACCAAAAGCGCGTCGCCACCCACATGCGCGGCCTCGGCAAAGGCTCACCGCGGCTTGACCTCATGAGCGCGGCGGTGGACGCTCGTCGTAGGCCGTCGGCGGCGACCTTCTGGCAGCTTGACGATCTAGGACGCGGGTTCCCGCGTGCATTTCAAGGCCACGCCCAGATCGAAGTGTCCTCTGAACCCATTCGTGTGCCACATCGCATGGATGTCGACCACGCCCGCGCCCGGCGGCACGACGATCGGGATCACGTCCGTGCCGGTCGGCCCGTTGAACGTGAACGTCGATTTGGAGATTTTGACCCCGTGGATGGTGAGGACCTGTGTGACCGTGTTGCCAGGCTCGTTTGGGAAGTTGAAGTAGGTGATGCTCACCGACAAGCAGGTCGAGACAACCACGCCGTTTTCCCCTTCGTGTTCACCCAATTCATTCGGGTTGCCGACGACGACGACAGTGTTCGACGTCTGCGTGACCGGCGAACCGTCGCCGGGTGGCGGCGTGCCGGTCTCGGTGGCGGTGTTGCTGTAAGCCCGATCGCTGGTCATCAGGTGTTCGCAGAAATATGTGGTCGAGGCTCCGGGCGCGACAGCCCCCGCCCCGGGACCACCGGTCACGTCTTCACAGGATTCATCTGTGAATTCGAATGTGAGCGGGACGTTGCCCGTATTGGTCACGACGATCTCGTAGTCGACCGTCTGGCCGACTACGGCGACCAGCGCAGACTTCATGAATCCGGTAGCGCTGCCTGCTACTTCCTGGAGCTTTTCGATGGAAAACGCGGGTTCTGCCGGCACCGTGACGACGACCGTGTTCGATGTCTGCGTGACGGGCGAGCCATCGCCGTGCGGCGGTGTGCCGGTCACACCGCCGCTGTTGATGTAGGGGCCCACTTCGGCCAGCACATGCATGCAGAAATAGGTCGCCGAGGCCCCAGGCGCGACAGCCCCGGCCGGACCGCCGGTCACGTCTTCGCAGTGTTCGTCTGTGAATTCGCCGAACGTCAACGGAACGTTGCCCGTATTGGTCACCACGACATCGTATTCGACCGTCTGGCCCACCTTGCCAGTCAGCGGCGACGCCGTGAACCCAGTGCCGCTGCCCGCGATCTCTTGGCGCTTTTCGATCGAGAACGACGGATCCGGCGGACATTTCAATGGCACACCCAGATCGAAGTGTCCCCTACTCCCATTTGTGTTCCAGGTCGCATGGATGTCGACCACGCCCGCGCCCGGCGGCACGACGATCAGGATCACGTCCGTGCCGGTCGGCCCGTTGAACGTGAACGTCGATTTGGAGATTTTCACCCCGTGGATCGTGAGGGTCTGCGAAACCACGTTGTCTGGAAGGTTGGGGAAGCTCTGGTAGGCGACGCTCACCGACGAGCACGTGGCAGAGACCACCGCGTTTTCGCCTTCGACCGACCCAGTGGTCGCGCCCCAAGCCGTCGCACCGCACAGCCCGCACAGCGCGGCCGCGACGATCATCACGGCGCCGAGCAGGCTCATGGCGGCGACGCGGCTTGCGCATCCCACAGACCTACTCGCTCGAGGGTTCCAGTAGAGCACCCGCCTACATGTGACCATCGCCTACCCCCCAGCCGCGCCGCCTTGCGCCACCTCTGCGTTGTCACTCGTCGGTCAGCGACAGCTTACCGGCCAACATCGCTCAACCGCGCAGGGGCAGTCTTTCCGGCACAAACCTTATCGAAGCCCCTACCATCCTTGTCAACTCGCGCACAAGTTGGGGCTACGCGTATCGCAGCGCCTCGCCTGGTGTGAATGCGACGGCGCGACGCAGCGGGATCAGCATGACGAGCAATGCAAGAACGACGGTGCCGATCAGCGCGATCGGAATGTCGAGGGGCGGGAACGAGAACAGCAGGCGCTGATTGACCGCGTGCTCGGCGAGACTGGCGATGGCGTGGGCGAAGCCGAGGCCGAGCGGGACGCCGATCAGCCAGCCGGCAAGCGCGACCGTCAGGCCTTCGCTGGCAAAGATGCGGCGCACGTCGCGGCCACGGCCGCCGATGCAGCGCAGCATCCCGGTCTCGCGTGTGCGCTCGAGCACCGCCAGTGTGATCGCGTTGATCAGCCCGACCATGCTGATGGCGACGATCAGCATCCCCAGAACGGTGACCGCGGTGGTGATTCCTCGGTAGCCTGCGACGTCTTCCTGCTCGCCTACGTACTGGACTAGCGTCGTCAGTTGAGCGCCGTGGGCGGAGAAGGCGTCTTCCAGGCGCGTGCTGGTGGCGTCGATGAGGCTGTGGTCGGCGGTGGTGGCCTTGATCCAGTAGCCGTCGACCGCGCCGGGGGTGTGAAGGACAGCCTGCATGGTGGCGAGCGGGACGAACAGGACCGTGCCGTTGTCCTGCTGGTCTGAGACGACTCCGATGACGGTGAACTGCGCCGGGCCGGACGCCGTGGCAAGCCAGACGCGCTGGCCGACGTGCGTGGAACTGGCTCGCGCGATGGTCTGCTCGACTACGACCACACGGGCTCGTGCGCGGGCGTCGGCGGCACTGAGCAGGCGGCCCGATATGAGGTGAAAGCTGTACATCGGCTGGTCGGGCAACGCCCATGCCGTGCCTTCCTGCCCGGCGAGCTTGACGCTGTTGACCAGCACCGGCTGGGTGCGTGCGACACCTGGCGTGGAGTTGATCAGCCGGCCCACGCTCGGGCTCAGCGGCTGGTCTGTCTGTGAGCCCACCCAGATGTTCCAGCGATAGGCGCGCCAGGATGCCTGCACGGTCTTGGTCACGCCGGACGCCAGCGACAGCAGCGCCAGCAGGGTCGCCACGGCAAGTGCGACCTGCAGGATCGTGGCGGCGCTGCGCCGCCTGCGACGCGCGACGCCGCGCAGTCCGATCTGCGCCGTGCGGGGCAGGAAGCGCGCGCGGCGCAGCAGCCGGTCGAGGCGACCCTGACTGCCGGTGGCGCTCCCGGTCGCCTGAAGCGTTTGCGCGAGCGGGAGCGCTGTGGCGTGGCGGATCGCGGGCAGCGCGGCGAGCGGCGGCCCGATCACGCCCACAGCGAGGCTCGCCACGAGCACCGGGATGTCAATGCTGAACGGGGCGCTGATGGCGAACAGCGAGGAGGCGAAATAGGCGGTGATCGCATAGGCGAGCAGGACCCCCAGTGCCGCCCCTGCGACCGCGCCGAGCACGCCGAGCAGGGCGGCGGTGCGTAGATACACGCCGCGGATCTGACGGCCCCGAGCGCCGATCGCCTTCATCGTGGCAATCTCCTGGGACTGCTCGCCGATCAGCGTGCTCATTGTGCTCGACAACAGCACGAGCGCGCACAGCAGGGCGAGCAGCGTGACCACGTAGAGGATGCTTGCGAAGTGGTCGAACCTGCTTTTTCCGGGCCAGTCGCCCGGGGCTCGGATCTGCGGCAGATCGCTGAAGCCGGTGAATCCGGCAACCGTGTGCAGGTAGTCGCGGACGCCGCTCACCGTCCGGTTGACTGCCGCATGTGACTCGTCGTGCAGGCGGAAGCTGAGCTCGCTGTACCCCGGCGTGCCGCTCAGCGCAGCGACCGTCTGTGTGCCGGCGTACAGCGTCGCGTACCCGTTCTGCGCGACCAGTTGCCCACCGATCAGGTTGCGGGCCGCGCCGGCGATCGCCAGCGACACCACCCTGCCGTTCCCAGCGACCACCCGCACCGAGCCGCCCGTGCGGCCGACGCTGCGGCCGTAGGCGGCGTTCTGCACGTCGGTCAGGACCGCACCGGCCGTCGGCGCCAATCCAGCGGTGATGGCGACCACGTCGGCGCTTTGGTGTGTGAAGGAGGTCTTGCCGATCACAAACGCCTTCTGCCTGCGCGCACCCACGAATACGTGTGTGGAGAAGGTGCTGCGGGCGTCCAGCGCGGCGACGTTGGGCAGGCGCCCGAGCGCCTGCAGCTGCGCGCCGGTCAACGCCAGCGGCTTGATCGTGATCGTCACGTCAGGCAGCCGGTTGGCGGCGATCTCGCGATTCATGGCCCTGGTCATAAGCGTCGGCAGCGCGAAGATGGCGACACTGGCGACCGCCAAGGCAAGCGTGGCCACCGCGAAGGCTGCGCGCGCACGACGCCGTGTCAGGTCGCTGATCGACTTGCGCCCGAGCGCGGACAGACGCATCGTCAGCCCCCTGCGACCAGACCGTCTCGGATCGTAACCCTGCGGTGCGCGCGCTCGGCGAGCGCCAGGTCATGGGTGACATACAGCACCGTCTTGCCGGCGGCGTTGAGGCCGGCCAGCAGCTCGAACATCTCTGCGGCGGTGTGCGTGTCGAGGTTGCCGGTCGGCTCATCGCCGACGATCAGCTGGGGATCGCAGGCGAGCGCGCGTGCGATCGCCACCCGCTGCTGCTCGCCACCGGACAGCTCCGAGGGAAGATGGTCGCGCTTGTCGGCCAGCCCCACCAGCTCGAGATTGTGCTCGGCCCGCTCAAACCGCTCGCGCTTGGAGCCACGATGCGAGAAATCCAGTGGCAGCACCGCATTCTCCAACGCGCTGAGCGTGGGCAGCAGTTGAAAGAACTGAAAGACGATCCCCACGTTGTCTCCCCGCCACGACGCCAAACGCTCCTCGCTGAGCGCGTCGATCCGCTGCCCGGCGACCGTGACGGTGCCCGCGGTCGGGCGATCGATGCCGGCGATCATGTTGATGAGGGTCGACTTGCCACTGCCAGACGGCCCCACGATCGCGACCATCTCGCCGGCGAGAACCGCCAGATCGACCCCGCGCAGCGCGGCGAACTCCAAGCGGCCACTGCGATAGACCTTCTCGACCGCAGCGAGCTCGATCAATGTGGTTGTCGGCGAATGCGACTGTGGGTGCGGCGCTGCGACAGTGCTCACGCCAAGTCTCCTCGATCCGTAGAAGCTGCTCAGTCCAACGAGGCCTACCGTAGGGCCAGCCGTCCATGCAGTCATCGGAAGACCCCCACAGGGGCCGTCAGTACAAGCCCGCGAGCGGCGGGCCACACGTACATCCGTGTCTATACGGTTCTGCGCCGCCGCAGGTGTTGCGCGCCTACTCGCCCGGGTAGGGATGGCGGTGCGGGTGCGGGATGTCGTCGATGGCGAGCGCGAGCTCGTCGACGTAGCACCAAGACCAGTCCTCCCCGGGCTCGAAGGAAGACACGAGCGGATGGTCGTGGGCGGCGGCGTGCTTTGACGCGTGCCGGTTGGGCGAGGAGTCACAGCAGCCGACGCGACCGCAGGCCAGGCACAGGCGCAGGTGCACCCATTCCCCGCCCATGGCCAGGCAGTCAGAGCACCCCTCGAAGCTGCTCGGGGTGACCGGTTGTATCTGATCGAGGTGCGCGCAGCTTGCCATCGGCCGATCGACTTAGACGATAGCTCGTCCGTCGCCGGACTGCGCGGCCACTGGTGTGAGACGCTTGTCGTTGGCGCCACAGAACGGCAGCGGCTTCGCGGAGAATCGCTTATCGACAGGTGCCTGTCTGCACTGCCAGCGTCTATCTGCAACCCTGTGAACCGGAGCCTGATCGTCGACCCAAAGCCATGGCTGGAGACCCTCACCGCGACCTCGGACTGGACACGTGATGCGACCTTTGCGACAGGTGGATCGTCCAGACCCGCACGCAGGCGAGGGTGTTGTCACAAAGGTGAGCCCGTGGTCGGTGGCCGACACCGTGTCTCGCCTCTCGGCGCTGGTGGCAGCAAAGGGCCTGAGGTTGTTTGCCGTGATAGATCAAAGCCGCGAGGCCAAGGACGTCGGCCTGGAGCTGCGCGACACCACGCTCGTCATCTTCGGCAGCCCGCAGGCTGGCACGCCGGTGATGGTGGCCGCGCCACTGGCAGCGCTCGACCTGCCGCTCAAGGTGCTGGTGTGGGACGACGGAGATCAGACGAAGATCAGCTACACGGCGCCGAGCACGCTGGCTGCCCGCTATGACCTCAGCGACGAGCTCGCGGGCAAGCTCGCGGGCATCGACGCAGTGACCGATGCTGTCATCGCCCGGTAGTCGACGAGCCCTGCGCGGTAGAGCTCACCGCCGGATCACCATCACGCCGCGCTAGCTCGGCGCGATCAGAATCGATGAGCCAACCCCGACACTACAGCGAGCAGGAGTTCGAGGCGCTCGTCAGCTCAGCGCTCGACGAACTGCCGATCGAGTTCCAACGGGCGCTGGAGCACGTAGCGATCGTCGTTTCCGACCGCGGCGCGGAGAACCACGCGTACGGCATGTACGTCGGCTCCAAGCTGCGGGGTACCCCTTTCTTCGGGGGCGGTGGCATGCCAGACGAGATCATGATCTTTCGCGACACGCTCGTGCGCGACTTCGGGAGCGATCCCAAGCGCCTGCGGGCACACGTCACCCAGACGGTGCGTCACGAGGTGGGTCACTACCTCGGCTTCGACGAGGCCGGCGTTCGCAAACTCGGGCTGTAATGGCATTACGGGCGGCCGCGTGAAGGCGACGACCGAGCTACCGATCACGGCTGTGCTCGCGGACGTGGATGGCACGCTCGTGACGCAGGAGAAGCTTCTCAGCGAGCGTGCGATCGCGGCCGTCGGTCGTTTGCGCGAGCAGGGCATCGAGTTCGCCGTGACCAGCGGCCGTCCTCCCCGCGGCATGTCGATGCTGATCAAGCCGCTCGCTCTGACCACGCCTATCTCGGCCTTCAATGGCGGGCTGATCGTGCGCCCGGACATGTCGGTTCTTGAGCAGAAGACGGTCCCCAAAGCGGTCGTCGGCCCGGCAATCGAGCTGCTGTCCACGGCCGGGCTCGACGTGTGGCTGTACAGCGGCGCCGACTGGCTCGTTCGCGACCCCAAGGCTCCCCACGTGGACCGGGAGTCGAGCACAGTGAGGTTCGAGCCGACGGTGGTGAAAAGCTTCGACGGCGTCAAGGACGTCGCCAAGATCGTGGGCATATCCGATGACCACGGCCTGGTGACGGCGACCACCGAGCAGGCGCGTGAGAAGTTCGGCGACCACGTGTCCGCTGCGCAATCCCAGCCCTACTACCTGGACATAACCCACCCTCGGGCGAACAAGGGCGAGGTCGTCGATTACCTCTCCGCGCATCTCGGCATTCCCGCCAACCAGTTCGCGACGATCGGCGACATGCCCAACGACGTCCTCATGTTCGCCCGCTCCGGCCTCAGCATCGCGATGGGCAATGCGAGCGCGGAGGTGCAGCGCGCCGCCCGGCGCGTGACCGCGTCCAACGAGCAGGAGGGGTTTGCACAGGCGATGGAGCGCTTCGTGCTACGTGGAGCCACACGGGGGAGATAACACGGGCTACACACAGGGCCGCCTGCAGATAATTGTCATGGGCGATACTGGGCTCGAACTCGCCTCCGGCGCTCAGGTAAGGCCAGATAGCCTGGTTTTAGTGGGGCTTAGCGCTCTCGGATCGGCTCAGGTTCGCTCAAACTGCTACCAAGCCCCGCGCGATTCGTGGAGCTGGTGACGATCGCTCGCGCGCCTGCTGTTCGTCCGAGGCGGCAGCGGGTTTGCGAACTGCGTCGCGCCTCGTTGCCGCGGAACAGCGCGGTGTGGCCGGGTGGTCGTGTCGGTAGAAGTGGTGTAACGGGCTGCGGGTAGCTGGTTGGGAGTTCCGGCCACCGTGGCGTCCAGACTCGTCGGTCTCTTCCCGGAGTCCGATCGATAGGAGCACCACGATGGCCGAAGCAACAAGAATGACCACTGCCGATGTCGTTGCGAAGGTGATGGCGGGCGAGCACGGTGATTTCGTGCGCGAGGCGGTCGCGTTGGTCGCCCGCGAGCTGATGGAGGCGGAGATCTCTGTCGAGGTCGGCGCAGGTCGCGGCGAGGTGAGCGCAGAGCGCGTCGCGCACCGCAACGGCTACCGAGCAAGGCCCTGGGAGACGCGGGTCGGGGAGATCGAGCTGTTGATCCCCAGAAAGCGTCAGGGCCCGGCTTACTTTCCGAGCTTCCTTGAACCGAGGCGGAGAAGCGAGCAGGCGATCGTCGCGGTCGTCCTGGAGGCCTATGTCAACGGCGTCTCGACCAGGAAGGTCGATCGTCTGGTCGAGCAGCTGGGGATCGCCGGGATGACCAAGGACCGCGTTTCTGCTCTTTGCAGGGTCCTCGACGAGCAGGTCACGATCTTCAGGGAGCGCCCGCTGGAAGGCAGCTACCCGTATCTGTGGCTCGACGCCAAGCACCTGAAGGTCCGCTCCGGCGCGCACGTGCGTTCGAAGGCGCTCGTGATCGCCTATGCCGTGCATGACTGTGGCGTGCGCGAGGTGATCGGCCTCGATCTCGGCGAGGTCGAGTCAGAGGCCTTCTGGGTCGAGTTCCTGCGGTCCCTGCGGGCCCGTGGTCTGCAGGGAGTCCGCCTCGCGGTCTCTGACCAGCACGAAGGGCTCAAGCACGCGATCGAGCGCGTCCTGGCCTGCCCCTGGCAGCGCTGCACAGTTCACTTCGTCTGCAACATGCACCAGCACTGCCGGCCCTCACAGCGCGGCCTGGTCTCCGCAGCCCTGCGGGAGCTCTTCCAGGCAGAGGACGGCGAGCAGGCCCGTGAACGCGTGGGCCAGGTGATCGAGCGACCGGAGCCCAGCGTCCCGAAGGTCTGCCGGCTCCTGGAAGACGCAGAGGCCGACCTGCTCGCCTTCTACTCGTTTCCGGGCGAGCACTGGCCGAAGCTACGCAGCACCAACCCGCTCGAGCGCGTCAACCGAGAGATCGCCAGACGCGCTGACGTCATCGGCATCTTCCCCAACGACGCCTCAGCGATCCGTCTCGCCGGCGCCCTGCTGATCGAGCAAAACGACGAGTGGCTCATCAGCCGCCGCTATCTCTCCGCGGAGAGCATGTCGCTGCTCGACGCCGTGAAGGTCGAGGACCCCATCCATCAAGAAAAAGGAGAGGAGGTCATCAAGCTCAACGCCGCCTAAGCAATGAGCATCACCGACGAGAAGGCGTTACACCACTTCAGACGACTTGACTAGCCGGGTGGCTTGCCCCACCTGCGATGCGGGTGGTGCGGATTAGCGACGTAGCTCTGCCTGTAGCCGGGTTGCGAGGCGGACGGAGGCGTCGATCTCGACTTGGCGGATTGAGACGCTCTCGACGCTGACCCCGAATGGGACGCCGACGCGCCGGCAGAATGCGATCAGCTCGACGGCCGTAGCGACGGCTTGATCGTAGGACGCTTCTAGGGTGTCCTCCGCGTGGCGCAGCTCGTTCTCGATCCAGCGCGGCACATCGACACCGAGCCACTGGACGAACTCCAGTGTCTTCACCGACCCGCAGACCGAGAACGTAAAGACGATCGGCGCCGGCTTGAGGCCACGAGCGGCGCACTCGTAGTGATAGTCGGAGACCAGGTCCTTCGCGGCGTTGACGTCATAGACGATCTGGGTGACAAAGAACGAGCAACCTGCAGCCTGCTTCGCAAGCAGACGGAGGTGCTCCGTGCCCCCGCGCGCGTGGCGCTCTGGGATCGCCACACCTCCGAGCAGGAGATCCGGGCGCACCTCACTCCGTAGTTCGTAGGCCCGCGCCAGAGAGGTCGCGACCGGCTTTCCACGGGACGACGCACCGACGAACACCGACAGCGCCTGGGTAGGGGCCTGTTCGCTGAGCCACGACTGAAGCTGTTGCTCTGGGTACTTGCTGACAGCGCGATACACGATTGCGGGTACCTCCAAGCCGACGAGATCGCGAGCGAGGTAGTCGGCGGGGTCCATCGTGGGCAGGAACGGAAAGGGCCGTTCCTCGGGATTGCGGTCGCTCTCGTCATCAATGTCGTAGAGCACGAGGCCGTCGATGCCCACGGGGCGCAGGCGCTCGAGCGTCTTCGCGGCGATCTGACGAGCGTGCTCCGGTTCGGTCGTCAGGCGCGGTGGCGTCAACGCGAATAGCAAGAACTCACCTGTCCCCTCCGCAATGCGCCGCTGCAGCTCCACGCGCCGAAGCGTAGCCAAGCGCCTGTGCACTACGACTTGGCGCCAGCGGGTGTGACCTCCGTTAGCAGCCACGCAACGCGGTGTCTCGCCTGCACAAGAGTCGCGTCGTATGCTGCTTGGACGCGCCATCCGGCGTGAGTCGCCGCGACTTACGCGAATCAGGACAACCGTGCCGTAGCCAATCGCGCCCGGTCCAACACGCAGCACGGCCCGGGAGTGGGCTTCACGGCGAGTTCTCGCCGCTCTCGACCCTCGCCTGTCGCTGACCCCGAAGGCCCGCGCTCACACCGGACGCACCCGCCTCGCTACGTGGGCAGAGCACGTGCGGCAGATTCGCGTGCGCCGCTGCTTCGGTGAAAAGTAGGTGTGTGAGTGATCGTTACAGCGCCGCGAATCGACAAGCCACTTCGGGAACGCTGCACTAGCTCAGTCGCTTGCCGGCAAGTCAGGCGTGCGCGAGGGCGCGCATCTGGCGCACCGGGTGACGCCCCAAACGACTCAACGTCGCGTAGGACCCTGAGCCGCCGCCAGCAGGTCATCCCCGACCCACACCCCATCTCCTGGGGCAGATGCTCCCACGGAATGCCGGTTTTCAAGACGAACAGAATGCCCGTCAACGCAGCCCGGTCGGGCACCCGCTTGCGACCCGGATACCGATACCGCCGCTCGACCTTCGGCCCGGCCGTGTGGGGATCGGCGAACACGAGAGCATCGCCGCTGCTCTCCCCCACCGAGCGGCTGAGCCGGTCGAGCTCTCCCACAACCTCGTCTGCCATCGGAACACTGCGCGTCGAGCGACGGGCAGCACGCTCGCCCCTCCGAGCGCCGCGAAGATTGCTACCAAAATTGCTACCAAGCCCGCTCCCCCTGGGCCGGATATCCTTGTCCTAGAGCCAAATCCGGCGATGGGCGATACTGGTTGGAGGGGTGCGAGACTTGGCTTGCTAGAGCGCAATTCCGCCACGGTCTGCGAACGCTCGCGTACGTCCTCCAGTACCCAACGGCCGCGATGGCCACCGACGAGGCTTCGCCGTCAGGCTGGCTAGGCGAGAGCTGCCGCTAGCTCACCAGCGTCTACCCGCACCGAGTGAGGCAGCGTGATCGTGAGATAGCCATCGCGCTCGATGATTCGGCGGGCGTTGATGATCGTCACGCCGATTACCTCGCCCTCGCTGTCGTAGCGCACGCCGTGCCCCTCCGGCGTGAGCGCAGCATCTGAGCCGTTGTTTGTCTCTCCACGTCCGAGGTAGAGCACGTCGCCCTCAGCGTCATAGTCGCCGCGGTCGAAAGTCAGGTCATCGATCTTGATGTTCATGGCGTCCATCCGTCTGGGGAGCGTCCGTGGCCGTAGCCGAATGCGGTGACGACTCGTGCCGGCTCCTCCGAAGAGTCTACGACGACCATCAGCCATCGGGATGGTCCGACGTCTCGCTTGAAGAACCGCTCTCGTCCAGGCCACGACTCCCGTTCCCTGTGGTCGGGCGATCCGATCGCTTCGAGGACCGCCTTCAAGTGAGGCTCAAGCTCGGTATGCCCGCTGCGGGGGCTCAAGATGTGTCGTAGCCAGGTGTCCTCGAACAGCACAACCCGTGCCCCATCGGGGCTCACCGCCTCCGCGAGGATGGGGCGCTCGGTCATAGCCCTTGAACTGCCTCGACCTGAACCAAGAGCAAGGACGATGCGTCTCGACAAGACGGGCACTGGCACACAGCAAGCGAGACTAGCGAGCAGTTCGGACCCTGGGCCGCTGTTGTCTTCGACGCCGGCGTGCTCAGGAAGGCTCCCACGCAAAATCGTTACCTTCATTCCTGTGAGTCGGCGAGGATCAGGAGGCGGAATCGGCCCCAAGATGCAGACGCAAAAGCCTCGGCCGAAAGCGCCACCGCCTACGAAGCTGCCCCCTAAGATCGCAAAGCCGCCGAACGGCAAGCCTGCAAAGAAGCGTTAGACCCGGCCGGCCAGCGTTGTCTCAGTCGGCCCGCACTGGCGGCTTGGCTCCCCGGGGCATCGCGCTGCCTCTGTCAACAAGGTGCAGACAACTGTCATGGGCGATACTGGTTGGAGGGGTGCGAAACTTGGCTTGCCAGAGCCGATCGCGAGATGAGCTGCGAACGCCGGCGTACGCTGCGCCTACCAGCCCGACGCAAACCGAACGGCGCCGCAGTCGGGTCCGGGACAGGGGCTAGCCTTGGAAGCTATGGCATCCACGCCAGACACGAAAATCACGGAGCTGGCGGAGATGCTGGCTCGACTCGAACATCAGGTGCGCCGGATGCACGACGATCTCGACAGCAGACTCGACGCCATCGCCTCGTCGCTGGAAGCCCGTGGCGCCGACGAGGAGGCCGAAGCACTGGCAGCCGAGCGCGTCAGAAGCGGCGCCGCCGAGCGTACCCAGGACGGCACCCAAGCTCTCGCGGAACTCGGCATCCATACGCACTGAGTCCATGAGCGCGGAGGCAGGCGTCCTCGTCACCTTCGCAGAGGGGGTCCGCGATGACGTAGCAAGTCTCATCGCAAACGCGAGTGGCGAGGCCGGCGCCTCCGAGTTGAAAGCCCTCAAGAATCGCATTGCCGAGCTGCTCGTCGAATGTAAGGCCAACTTCGGTGAACTCATGGGCGCTGGTCGGCATCCTGAGCTGGCCGACTGCCGACGAGTCAGGTTCGATATCCCCACCTACCAAGACAAGCCGCGCTTCCGTCTCATCTACCGCAACGAGCCATCCGACGGCGCCCCCGCCGAGTGCCGCTGGCTCGCCATCGCGCCCCGTGCCGGGCTGCGGGCACATCGCCAAGCACGCCAACGCGCGCGACGATCATCCTAACCTGCGACGCTGACTCATCGACCGGGTGACGGTCGCACATGTAGCGGCTGCAGACAACTGTCATGGGCGATACTGGGCTCGCAACCACCCCCAGACCTCAGCTCAGGTCATATGAGGCTTGCTAGCTGCTCTCAGGGGCTCTCAGATCAGCTCGGATTCGCTCACTGAAGTACCACGGCGAATCCGCCCCAGCCGGGACGCGAGTGTCGCAGGCATGCGGATTGCGGTTGGACTTCGACGCTGCTCGGCCTCGAAGGCCCATAGATGTGGGGGAGTGATTCCGCCTGCTTTGCAACTCGACGCGCCCCAGTCACGGTCACGGTCCACGCTTGGTGAATCGTCAGGGTAGCCAGTAGTGGCCGGAGGTTGCCTGCGCGGGCACCGCAGGAAGAATCGCTACGCAGACGAGCATGATCAAGATCGCGGCTCCGCGTCGCACAGCACGGGCGATGTCGGCCACGGTCATCATCAAGCCGCCGTGCGCTCGCTGCGGTTCTGATGGCCTGAGTCGACCCGGACTGCGATCGTCGGCGCCGGGTCACACCGGCCGGCGTAAAGGGGACCCACGTGCTCCCCGAATGGGCTCCCTGAGAACGTCTTAGCCGTCCGGTCGGGATATGGGCGGGGATGCTACGGGCCACCTCTTGCGTTGTCGTGTTCGTGGGAGAGCTCGAGCTTCATCGTCAGGGCTCCAGTCGCACGGGCAGCGTCTTGTGCTGGTTGGCGAACGCTGACTCGACGTGTTTGCACTCGCCGGCGATCTGGATCTCGGGGTAGCGCTTGAGCGTCTCCTCGATCAGGATCCGCAACTCCAGTCGCGCGAGCGCGGTGCCCAGGCAGAAGTGCCGGCCACCGGCACCGAACGCCTGGTGCTCGGCTTCGCGCGTCAGGTCGAAGCGGTCGGGGTCCTCAAAACGCGTCTCATCGCGGTTGGACGACGGGTACCACATGACCAGCTTCTCGCCCTCACGGATGCGCTGCCCGTGCAGCTCGGTGTCGCGTGTGGCCGTGCGAGCGAAGTGCGCGAACGCCGGGAACATGCGCAGTGACTCCTCGACCGCCGCCGGCACCAGCGAGGGGTCCTCGAGCACCATCCGTCGTTGCTCGGGGTTTTCCATCAGCGCGCGCATGCCGCTGCAGTAGGTCGCCTTGGTGCTGTCGTTGCCGGCGGCCATCAGCAGCAGGAACCCCATCACGATCTCGTGGTCCTCGAGCCGCTCGCCGTCGAGCTCGGCGTGCACGAGCACGCTCGTCAGGTCATCGGTCGGCGCCGCGCGTCGTTCGGCGATCAGCTTGCCGCAGCGCGCGAACACCTCGGGCACCTCGCGCTCCATCACGCTCTGCGCACCCTCCGGCGTCGCGTCCGGGTCGCCCGCGCCGACGATCGCGTTCATCAGGTTCGCCCATGCCTGGTCGTCCTCGGGCGCCAGGCCCATGAAGCTGCCGATCACCCGCGCCACCACCGGCTGGGCGACATCGCTGACCAGATCGCAGGTCTCCCGGCCCTCGAGCCGCTCGAGCACCTCGATCGTGATCGCGCGGATCGCGTCCTCGTGCTCGGCGATCCGCTTCGGCGTGAAGCCACGCTGGAACAGCGCCTTCAGCCGGTCGTGCTTGGGCGGGTCCATCCCGATGAACATCGCCTGCTGCATCTCCAACGACAAGCCTGCATTGGACGCGGTGAAGCCGCCGACTTCGGAGGAGTAGGTCTGCCAGTCACGGCTGACCTCGAACACGTCCTCGGCGGTCGTCACCGACCAGAAGCCGTCTTCGTCGGGAAACTCAGCGATGCCGCTCGACCAGTGAACCGGACACTCAGCGCGCAACCGCCTGAACAACTCCAGCGGCGGCCCCTGCTGGAAGCGGGCGCCGTCAGCGACGCCCACCTCGTCAAGCGGCGTCTGATCCTCGCTTGTAGTGCTCAAGTGCCCTCCCGTCTTGACCTGGCTTCGTCTTACAGACGCAGCCTACTCCTCGGGCTGGCCGCCGCCGTCAGGTTCCGGCGCGCTCCGTCCGGCTCGCTCCCGGTCTTCCCAACTTGATCCGCCGCCCCCACGATTGCGGCGAGACCACAACAAGCACGAGTCGAGAAGTCCGAATCTCTCCTGAGGGGACCGCACTCCGGGCCGGATCAAGTCGACGGGGCGCTTGTACTCAGCAGCCAGGCGAGGCGATACTTGTTGGAGGGGTGCGAAACTTGGCTTTGTAGTACGGCATTTCGCGATGACCTGCGAACACTTGCGTACGTACGCGGCGCGCCGCCAAGCGGCACAGCAGAAGCCAGATCCGCCTGGCCCGGGCTCGGTGCGTCGCGCGTTTGGAAGGGTCCGCAGCCACGCCTACAATTCCCCAGATGCTATCTGTCGCCGAAGCTGCCGAGACGGTCGGTAGGAACCCTGAGACTGTTCGTTGTTGGATTCGATCTGGGCGTTTGCCGGCGCGACGTGTCGGCCGATACCACGAGATCGAGGCGGCCGATCTTCGCCGAATCGAAGACGAGCTGTTCCCAATGGCAGAGCTGCCTGACGAGTGGAAGGTCGGCGATGACGGCTCGCCTGCACCGAACTGGGTAGCCGCGCTGCATCGCTCCTGCAGCGGCCACTAACCCCGATGCTCGTAGTCGACGCGTCGGTGGCCGTGGCAGCCTGCCACACGCCCGTAGGCTTCGCGCGCCTGCGCAGACAGGAACTGGTCGCCGTTGCCTTCCCGGTAGATGTGCCCGTGGCGAAGGAGCTGCTTGACCACTCGATGCCTGGCCGCGGTCCTGGCGCAGCGCAGATCATCACGCGCCCGCACGAGGTCTCGCAGCCCCTCCTGTACAGGCGCTCGGTGTTCTCCAAACGCACCACCTCAGGTTGACCACCCGCAACGGACAACGTCGAAGCCACGAGCGACAGCTTGTGCTGGTCGATCGCGACCCACGTGGTGACCTCGGCAGGCGCGGCAGAGCTAACGTCAGGCATGGCTGGTCCTCCTTCGTATGCGGCACTGGCCGCAGCGGTCGATGACAACCGCGAGGCTAACCCGCGAACCTGCGAACGCCGAGGGCCAGCCCCACCTCGGCATCCATACTGACTAGCCGACATCACTTAGGAGGAGAGCAATGGCCGACACCACCTGCCACATGTCGATCTCGCTCGACGGCTTCGTGGCCGGGCCGGATCAAAGCCGCGAAAACCCGCTCGGCAAGCGGGGCCGCGAGCTTCACGGCTGGCACCTTGGCGACGAGCGCGCGAACGAGGCGGACGCCACCGCCGAGCGTCGTTTGCTGCGCCCCCGCGGCGCCTACGTCATGGGCCGCAACATGTTTGGCCCGATCCGCGGCGAATGGGATAAGGAGTGGGAGGGCTGGTGGGGGCCCGAGCCGCCATACCACGCGCCCGTCTTCGTCCTGACCCACCACCCTCACGCGCCAATCGAGATGGAGGGCGGGACGACGTTTCGCTTCGTCACCGATGGCTTCGACGCGGCCTACGCCCAGGCCCGCGAGACTGCCGGCGCAAACGGCATCGACATCGCGGGCGGCGCTTCGACCGTCCGCCAAGCGCTGCTGGCAGGCGTCATCGACGAACTCTCGCTCGATATCGCCCCCGTTCTGCTCGGGTCCGGCGAGAGGATCTTCGAAGGCCTCACCGAGTTCGATCTCGAGCCCGCCGAGGTCCTCCATTCACCTCTCGCGACGCACGTCTGCTACCGCCGAGCGAGATGACGTTGAGACAAACCAACCTGCGGGCACCTGGCAGCTTCAAGAGGTGCCGATCTGCATATCTTCGAGAGTGGGCGATACTGGGCTCGAACCAGTGACCTCCGCCTTGTCGAGGCGGCGCTCTCCCAGCTGAGCTAATCGCCCTGGGACCGGCCTGAAAGGGTAGCAACGCAAATGCGCTACGGCTGGGCAAGCCCCGTCCCCCAGCAGACACGGTCAGTGCGACAACCAGGCACCTGGGCAGTGGACGCAGCCGGGACGCGGTGGCGCAGCAGCACACCTTTACACGCAACCCGGGCGCCTGGCACAAGCCTCCCTGCAGCGCCCGGGTCGCGTGCTCGTTCAGGGCACGATCACTACAGGCCCTTCACGGCCTTCGGAATGCCCTTCGATTTCGGCTTCGGCACCTCGCTGGCCATATGACGAGCGGCTGCGGTAGGGCGATTCCGAACCGGAGGGGCCTTCCGAGGAAGCTCGTTCCTGCACGGCGGACGCATAGGACACGCCCTTGCCTTCGTCAATCGTCTTGACAACCTGGGCGACGGTGTTCGACGAGATGGCAAAGCCGACTCCGGTGCTACCGGGCCGTGAGCCGGCGACGCTTGCGGCGTCGCTTGCGATCTGTGAGTTGACGCCAACGACGTCGCCTTGTTCGTTGAGCAGCGGACCGCCGGAGTTGCCGGGGTTGAGCGCGGCGTCAGTCTGGATGGCGCCGCTGATCTTGGTGCCGTCGGGCGCAGATATTTGGCGGTCGAGAGCGGACACGATGCCGCGCGTGAGCGTCTCTTCGAGCCCGTAAGGATTGCCGATTGCATATACCGAGTCGCCGACCTGAACGGAGCTTGAGCTGACGAGCTTGAGCGGCTTGAGTCCGAGGCCGGATGGATCGACGTGGATGAGCGCGAGGTCGCTGTTGGCTTCTTCGCCGACGACGGTGGCGGGGCGGGTGGTGCTGGTGGCGTCGCCCGCGTTGACGGTCAGGCTGGTGGCGCCGGCGATGACGTGGTCGTTGGTGAGGATCAGACCTTGTTGGTTGAGCACGATGCCGGTGCCGCTGTCCTGGCCGTTCTGGGTGACGGCCATGATTGACACGACGCCGGCGGAGTCGCGCTGGTAGACCTGCGTTGCGGTGAGGCCGGTCGAGGCGACGGTCTGGCGGGTGCCTGAAGCGCGGCTGGGCGCGGACACGACGGTGGTGGTGCGCGCGGCGGGCGTGGAGTGCGGCGAGCTGACGCCCGCGAGGAGCACGGCCGCGCTGGCAACTGCTGCGCCGGCGAGCGCGGCAAGCAGCATGGGCAGGAGTGGGCGCTTCATGGAAGACCTCCGGTCGGTGGGGGGTGCATCCATGGTGTGGGCGCGGCGTGTGCGGACGCTAACAATGTCTGAAAGGGCCGCTAACGAACGACAAAAATATTGATAATCGGATCTCAAGGATCCGTTAAGCGTGCCGGGCGCTCGGCGTCACGAGGTCTGTCCCAGGCGACCGCTCGCGGTGAGCGGCCGCCAAGGTCGATGCGGCGCGCGTGGCCCGATACGCTAGGGAGCTCAACCTGGCGACGTGGCGGAGTGGCTACGCAGCGGCCTGCAAAGCCGTCTACACCGGTTCGATTCCGGTCGTCGCCTTGAGCCCGATCTGAGCCGTCTGCGCTGCCCCTAGAACGTTTGTTCGTATTCCGTAGGTCGCGTCCTTGACCGCGGCGACCATGTCATCGAGCCTTGGACGACCGAGATACGCGTCGGTCGTGCCCAGGTGGGCATGGCCGAGAAGGTGCTGGGCAACGCGCGTGTCGGCCTTTCGCGCGATGTGGTCCGCGTACGCGTGCCTCAGCGTGTGCGGGGTCACATGAACCTCTACGCCAGCTCGCGCAGCAACGTCAATCACGAGCTGCCGCAGCGCCTGACTCGATGACTGGCGCCGCCTCAGTTCCTGGCGATCTGTGTTGAACGGAGGATTGCGAAACCGCTGCGCCGGCAGCACGTACTCATCCGGCCCGACATCGCCGCAAATCTCACCCACGATCGGCACGAGATCGGGAATCACCGGCACGATCCGTTCCCGTTTGCCCTTCCCGATGTCAGGACTCACCCACACCAGCCCCCTGCGCGCGAAGTGCCGCCCTTGCAGCCCCCGAAGCTCCGCGTTTCGTAGCCCAGCACAGAGCCCGAGGAAGATCGCCCGCCGCTCACGGAGCCCCCGCGCGGCATTCAGCATCGCCACCGCCTCGGCCTCCGTGAGGCGCCCTTTTTGCGAAGGGCGTCGGCGCGGCCGGCGCGTCTGCCGCGCAGGGTTGTCCTTGCGAAGGCCCTCCTCCATCGCCCAGTCGTAGAAGCTCACCAGCTTCGACCGGTTCGTGCCCTGGGTGTTCCCGTTCGGCCACCGTCTGAGCGTGCGCTTGACGTCGTCGCGGTTGATGTACGCAGGATCACGGTTGTTCACGTCCTGCCCGTGCGCCACCAACGTCGATCGATAGCCACGCTCAGACGACGACGAGTTCAGACGGCCCTGCGACTGCATGTCGATGATGAAGTCGTCGATCGCGTGGTTGAACCTCATGACCAACAGTGTAGGACTATCGTCGGACGTTTGTCAAGGGTTCGCCCATCGCCCTTTGGGAAACGGCCGACCTACTTCCTCCGCGTACTTCGCAACGTCCGCGAGCGGGATATAGATCCAGCGTGGGCCTTCGGTGATCAAGCCCCCCGCATAGCGCACCTCCGGTCCCTCGAAGACCCGCAGCCGTCCACGCTTTCCGAGTGTGTGGACGGTCTTCCGCGAAACCCCCAGGAGGGCGGCCGCCCCACCTGGAGACACGAGTTGTCCCTGGAAGCGCTCAAACAGCTCTTGTAGCTCGGCGTCTCCTGCGTCCCGCTTCGCCTTCGGCATGCCGTAAGACTAGCGTCTGACAGACGCGCAGTCCTTTCGACGCAAACTTCCGCGCAGGTGACGAACCAGCTATGGCACCGGCGTTGCGGCGACGTACCGAATCGTCCGGTAGTGCTGGCGAACATAACGCGGCGTTCCGGGCGATGGATTCTTCACCCGCACCCAGCGCCACTGCCACGGACCCGGCACCGCTACGTAGGCTCCCGGAAGGGAGACGTGTCCGGCACCGATCGCAGCGCCCCCGCGCTCACCGAAGCGAATGACACCTGCGATCGCCAGCACCACACAACATGCGATGACGGCGCGCGATATTCCGCCTATCCCAGCCGACAAGCGGGACCGTCGATGGGCTCGCCTGCGCCTCTCATCTCTCTCCCAGGGGAAATCTCGGTGCGTTGGCATGCACAGACAATCGTCCGAACTTCGCTCGCGCGCAATCGAACATCCGTCCAGTTGCGTCAAAAGCTTGCCGCATCGCCGAGGGAGCGCGCGGGTCGGGGCTCGCAATACGCCGCTGGGTCGCTTGTGTGGCAAACCCTTCGGGAGACTCCGTCGCTCCCGACGACCGTCCCTTGCAACGGCACCCCTCGACTGGGACCACGCGCGTGAGGCGACGAAGCGCGTGTCGCCGACACACGACTCCAGATAACGGCGTGAGATACGGAATCAAGTCCCGCGACCGAGGTAGACGCATAGCGCGCGGCCAGTGAGAAGGAGCGCCACGCCCAACCCTGCGACGCAGCGCCCCAGGTTCTTATACGACGCGCCCGACCAACGCCACCATTCGGTAAGCGGCGGCCGTGGCGAACACGTAGTCGTCGCTCGTACGGTGGACGAGGCCAGCCCCACAGAGCGGACGGACTACTGCATCCGCGTCGCGTTGCCCGATCTCCCGCCCGACATCCGCCACCGACCAGATCGGCGGGTAGCGATCAGGGTCAGTCAGCAGGTAGACGACCTCGCGTTCCATGTCGTCCCACTTGCGCTGCTGTTCGTTAGGCTCATCTTGCATCGGAAGGTACCGCCTTTCGGTGCCACGCCCCCGGGGCAGCTAACGACTGTCGCCGGGGGCAGATCAGTAAGGAATGTGACTTATAGTGTATGGACTCATAGTAGTCAAGCGGGGAGGCTTGCTGCTTGCCCGCTGCGATCTCGCCGGTCCACGCCGCGTTCGGTGACGCCCTGCGCGAGCTACGCGCGGAGCGCGGCCTGTCGCAGGAAGCCGTCGCGCTTGACGCGGGCCTAAATCGCGGGTACTACAGCGGCGTTGAGCGCGGAGTCCGCAACGTCTCGCTCGCCAACATCGCCAAGATCGCAGACGCACTCGGAGTGCGCGCGTCGCAGGTTCTCGCCCAGGCCGAGGCGATCCAGCGCCGCCGATAACTGGTGAGGGCCGAGGGCTCCGGGGCGGCGGTACGGGCGTCCGTCCGGGCGGCGCGCTAACGCGCTCCGTCCGGCCGTCCGTCCGCCCTCCCGCCGCTGTGCCTCCGTCCTCACGCAGCCAGGTCGGCATCCATCGGCGGAGGCCCGCGATCCGACCTGTCCGCCGCGACGAGTTCGGCCCACGCTCGGAACCCGCGCTCATCAACGATTCGCAGCTCCGTGTACGGCAGCGCCACCTGCCACATGACCCACATGAAGCGCCCGAAGCGAAGAAGCCGCATCGTGCAGCAGGTCTCCTGAGTCAGCTTCACCGACACGTGCACGATCGACCGTGGCATCGCCGCCGAGCGCACCGACTCCCACAGGGTCGCCTTGCCGCGCCTGCCCTTCACGAAGTACGCCGAGAGGTATGCAGCCGCGTTGACTGCCGGTTGAGGCTTCACCTTCCGCTCGACATACCCGAACCCGTACTGTGGCGCGAGCGCCGCCAGCCGGTCCGTGTAGCACCGTGCCCCGGCCCTCTGGCTCGCCGTGACGTACGCCAGCACCGGATGCACGTGCAGCACGCCTCGCGTCTGCATCTCCCACACCCGCGCAACCATCCAGACTGAGCCACGCCCACACCTCCTGACCGTGTCCTGATAGGCACGTCGATGAAGGCGCCGCCAGCGTTCGGGAGCGCTCTCGTTCCACTCCCGTGCCGCCCTTGCGTCGACCCGACACCCGAGACGCCCCGAGTGCTCATGCTCGCCAAGCGCCGCACACCCCTGCTCATCCCAGGTAAGCTCGCCAGCGCCGGGAGCGGTCACAGCGCCCAAGACGATCTCACCGCGCACCGCCTCCAGGTTGCGGAAAAGCTTCTGGCGCTGATCGCCGGCCCATATCAGACCGTACTCCGGACAGCGCCGAGAACGACACAGACGCCCAGGCCCGTGCAGCCGTCGTCCGCACAAGCACGTGCGTTCGCCTCGACCTAGATGTGCGACATCGGCTGCCACGACGACCCCAGGAAATGGGGTCGCAGATTTGGCTCTCTAGACCGAGTGGGCAACTACACCGGTTCGATTCCGGTCGTCGCCTCTATGCGAAGTACCTGCAAGACAGCGGTTATCAAGCAACCGGCTCAGGTGTGCAGGACACCGAGAACCGCAAACTCTCCCAGAACTCTCCCAGAACGGGCCCAGGCAGGGGCGAGCCACACAGCTCGCCCCTCGTCGCTGCCCTCGATCGACACGCTAGGCGGCGCGGTGCAGCGACACCACGTTGGCCGCCTCGGCGGGCCCTGGCAGAGGGGTCTCCACCACCGCGGTCTCCCACAGCGCCGAGAGCCTGTCTGCAGCATCGGCGTCGGGAGCGTAGTGCAGGTAGCGTTCTGTCGTCGTGATGTGTCGGTGGCCCATCAGCCGCTGGACCTCAGGTGCCTGCACGGCGCGGCTGGCCTGGACGTAGGCGATTCCTTGCTGGTCTGCCATCCGCCGGTGACGACGACGGAGTGCTCTACGGTTGCGCCCTGCTGGCGGTAGACGTGCTGGGCGTAGCCGAGACGGAGCTACTCAAGGTCCTCGCCAGTGAGATTGACGTGGCGCTCGGACCCGTCGAGCGCCACAGTTACGCCGCGGGCGTCGTGGATCGCGGCGACCTGTCCGCGGGTGCCGTTCTCCACCCTGGGCTATCCTGGAGTCCGGTGCTGTTTGGTGAACGCGATCAGGTCTCCTTCGCGCAGCCCGTGGTGCTGGTGCGGCAACGGAATCTCCGCCCGTCCGAGTTCGCCGCGTTCAACGCGGAGGTGCTGTGCGCGGGCGTTGAGCCGGTCGATCTCGACGTTTGACGCGTCGGCGATCAGCGCGACTTCGCGGATGTCGCGTGTCTCGGTCAGTTCGGCCCAGCGTTGCACGGCGGCCTCTCCTGCCTCGTCGCGGGTGTCGGTGAAGAACAGCTGCCCGCGGGCCTGGTAGTGGGCCATCGCCCGCTCCGGTTCCCCGGCACGCAGCGCCGCCCACGCCTTGCGCTCCGCGGGGTCGGTAGTCCGGCGGACATCTGTGAGCTCCGCGGTGGGGCGCGGCCGGCGATCCGGTCGAACATGCCGCCGGGTCCGATCGAGGGGAGCTGCTTGCCGTCGCCGACCGCGATCAGCTTCGCCCCGGAGCGCTCTATCAGCTCGGTGAGGGCGTCCATGCGTTTGTGGTCGACCATCCCGGCCTCATCAAGGATCACCGTCGTGCCGGCCCCGATCTGGACCCTCCCCGTGTCCGCCCGCGCGGTCAGGGCGTCGAGGGTGAGCGTGCGCCCTGCGAGAGCGGGACTGTCTGTGCCGAGCCGCTCGGCTGTGGAACTCTACACCGCGATCCCGATGGTCTCCCGGCCAGCGATCTGCTCCGCGCGCGCGGCGGCGTTGATCACAACACCCTTCCCGGTGCCCGCGGGGCCGACGAGCACCGCCAGGCGCTCCGGACCGGTCACGGTCCGCAGGCCCTGTTCCTGCTCGTGGGAGAGGGGTGCGGCGATGCGCTCCGCCACCTCCCGAGCCGCATCCGCTCTCGCATGGTCGCCGACGTCACGCCCGGAGGGCTGGGCGAGCAGGCCGGAGCGTCGCTCGATCGCCTCCTCCTGAGCACGCACAGCCAAGGTCGTCATCCGGCCGCCCTCCAAGCTAAGGACGCGACGGTCGGCAACCATTTCGTGTGCGACCGCCAGTGCCTCATCCGGGCTCATCTCCCCCGCTGTCTGCTCCAGCGCGACCGTCCGCAGCGCTCCGGCGTCGAACACGGCAGCTTGCTCGGTGAGCTTCGCTTCGATGCGATCCTCTAACGCCTGCTCGGGCGACGCGTGCAGGGGTGAGCCGATCAGATGTACCGCCTCATCAGCCCCGAACCCGTGCCGCTCACCCGTCCGCGTCCAGACACGGTAGTAGTCCCCGCGCTCAGGCGCGACCGTCTTGCCCTCCAGATAGCGGGCATAGCCTCCACCCCTGCCGGCACCAATGCTCGAAGCACTCATCATCCACCGGGTACAGACCCCGAGCGCCCGAAACCGGCCAACAAATTTGACAGCGATCGCACAGCGCCGGCACCCCCGTGCATCTTGTGTGGACGGGCCTTTGTGGATGGGCCTTCGTCGTTTCTGATGCCTGGACAAGGGCGAGGGGCAGCGGCGGCGAGGACGCGAAGACCGAGCTTGCTTGCTACCGCGAGCGATCTTGAGTGCCTCAGATATCGAGGGGCATCGGGCGAGCGGACGAGGTCGCTCGCTTGCTCGGGCAACTCAGGCTCGGGGTTGAGGCGCCCCGAGCAGCCCTACCAGCCGCGACGACTGAGCGCTTTCGCAACGCCCGACGAACGCGAGCGTGACCTCAGTGTCTGGCGGCGCGCTCGCAGGTTGTCCAACTCAGGCGTCGCGTTGGCTACGCCGGGGGCGCCCGCTTTCCGCGCATTACGCGTACGACCCCGGCCGCGACGAGATGCCCGTCGGAGCGGAAGAGCAGGTGCCGTAGCACTTGGCGAGGGAGGCCGTGCGAGCGCGCTTGAGAGGGTGCCGAGCATTCGCGGTGAGGGCGTTCACACGGTCCGCAGCGCTTCAGTCGGTGAGAGGCGGGCGGCGCGCAGCGCGGGGAGCAGGCCGGCGACTGCGCCGATCAGCATGGCCGCGCCGAACCCGCCGGCCCAGGCGAGGGTGGGGATGACGATCGTCCAGCCCTTGGTGGAGGCGTAGATCGCGGTCGCGAGAATGCCGGTGGCGACACCGACGGCGCCGCCGGCGAGCCCGAGCAGGATCGCCTCGGAGAGGAATTGGGTACGGATCTGTCCGCGGGTCGCGCCGAGCGCGCGCCTGAGCCCGATCTCCGAGCGGCGTTCGAGCACGCTGATGACCATGATGTTCGCCACACCGACGGCGCCTACCAGCAGCGCGACCGCGCCGAGCCCCAGGAAGAGACCGTTGAACGCGCCTTGGGCGTCGGCGCGTGCTGTGAGCGTGGCCGATGGTTGGCTGACGTTCACTTCGTTGGGTGCTTCCGGGTTGGCGGTCGCGGCGAGCACCGACTGGACGGCTGGGACCTGGCTGTTCTGGGCGCGCAGGTAGACGGTGTTGGGATGCCCGTTGAAGTGCAGGTAGCGTTCCGCGGCCTTGAAGCCGACGAGCACCGAGCTTTCGATTCCGGGCGCCAGCACCGAGGAGCCGAGGATCCCGATGATGTAGATCCATTGGTTTGCGGCCCAGATCCGCTCGCCGGGGTAGATGTGGTCGATCCCGAGTCGTTGCGCGGCGGCGGAGCCGAGCACCCCCACCGGCTCGGTGGCGGTCGCGGCGTTCAGGTAGCGGCCCTGCACGACCTGGACGCCGAGCGTGTGTAGCAGGCTGAGGCTCGCCGCCTGGATTTCCAGCGCATTGGTTTCGACGGTGGGGATCAGCGGCGTGCGGTACACCTTCCCTTCGACCTTCCCGGTCTCGCGCGACGGTTTCGACCGGGTCGATACGCGCGATCATCGCCGGCGCCACCAGCGGCAGCTCCGCGGTCTTGCCCGCGAAGCTCTGACCGTTGGTGACGGTCAGGAGGTTCGTGCCGAGCCTGTCGATCTCTTCGAGCAGCCCCGCTTGGCTGGAGGAGGAAAGTCCGAGCACCGCCACGATCGCGGCGACCCCGATCGCAATCCCGAGCGCGGAGAGCCCCGCCCGCATACGCCGTGTACGAAGCCCCACGCTCGCCACGCGCGCGAGGTCGGAGGCCCGCAGCCTCCGCGGGGCGAGATCCGAGGCGCCCGCGTCTGCTCGAGTGCGGTCGGCGACGACGCTCACCGCGCTCACGGGGCTTCGTTGACGAGCGCGAACGCCGCCGGCCTGGCCGGCTTGGCGCTGGCCTTGACGATGTAGCCGCCCGGCTGGCGGCTGGCGGTGAAGGTTGGCGCGACGGCGATCCCGCAGGCGCTGGTCTTCACCTTGACCGTGTGGGCGTAGGAGACGCGGGCGCGGTGGTGGCGGGAGTCGTGGGAGCGGACGGTGAAGCGCCCGCCGGCGGCGGGGGCGGAGAACATCACGAGCGCGCCCGGGACGGGATTCTTGTCGGCGTCGGTGACGGTGACGGCAAGCCGGATCGGGAACGCACTCCCCACCGGAGTGGATTGCATGGAGCCGACGCCGGGGGTGATCTTCGCGGGCTTGCCCGCAAGGTTGGTGAGGGTGAATACGGCCGGTGCGATGCTGCTGGTGGATGTGCCGCCGTGCGGTTCGCTGCCGCCGGAGCTCCCCAGCGCGGCGCTCGCGGCGAACGTCCCCGCGTCGCCGTTGGCGGTGAGGGCCGGCGAGGTCGCGATGCCGGTGGCGTTGCTCGTCGCGCTCGCCTGGGCGGCGCCGCCGGCGAAGCTCGCGGCGGCGGCGGAGCCGGCGCTCGAGCTGGAGCTCGTGCCGCACGCGGACGAGCCGGTGGAGGCGGTGAGCGTGAACGTGACGCTGGCACCCGCCACAGGGTTGCCGTCGCCGTCCAGCACCTTCACCGCCAGCGCCTGCCTGTAGCGGCCCGCGACGGTGGCGATCTGCTTCACGGGCGAGACCGCCACCAGGCGCGCTGGTGTTCCTGCCGCCGTGTTCGTGAGCGCGAACGACACCAACCCGTACTGCGAAGAGGCGGTGACGGTATAGCCGCCCGCGATCCCGTTGGCCGTGAACGTGGGGGCCATGACGGCACCGCTGCTGTCGGCACCAACGATGACCGTGTTCGTGCCGCTGGTCGAGAACACGCCGCTCGCGCCACCGGAGGGTGCGCTGAACGTGACGGGGATCCCCGCTGCGGCGCTCGTGACGGCGCAGCCATCGCTGTTGCCGAGCGCGACCTGCAGCCCGGTCGCGAACGCGCTCTGCAGGATCGCCGTCTGCGGTGTGCCCGCGACGAGCGTCATCTGGTTCGGCGGATTCGACGACGGACAGTTCGACGTCCCGGTGCCGGTCGGTTCGGTTGGCGATCCGCCGGTTTCCCCCGCGGCGAACGCCGGGCCACCCACGAGCACGCCAACCGCGGCGCCCAGGCTCGCGGCGATGATCAGTCCGAGCACAACTCTGCGTACACCGCCTCCCAACCGCGCGATCCCGGTCATGACATCTCAGCTCCTTGTGTGGTCGTGTCGGCGACGATCTGCCCGTCGAGCACCTGGACTTGGCGTGGTAGACGGCCAGCGAGATCGTGGTCGTGCGTGATTACGAGGATCGTCGCGCCATCGGCATTCAGCTCTTCCAGGAGCACGAGAATCGCTTCACCGGACGCGCTGTCGAGGTTCCCCGTCGGCTCATCGGCGAGCACGATCGCCGGAGCACCCACGAGGGCCCTGGCGATCGCGACTCTTTGGCGCTCGCCGCCGGAGAGCTTGCTCGGACGAAAGCTCGCACGCTCGGCGAGCCCCACCCGCGCGAGCGTCTGCGCCGCCCGTTCACGACGCTCCGCCACAGCGACGCCGGCGTAGAGCAGCCCTTCGGCGACATTCTCGAGCGCAGTGGAGTGCTCCGCGAGGAAGAACTGCTGGAAAACGAAGCCGATGCGGGTGGCCCGCAGGGTGGCGAGCTCGCGGTCGGATAGCTGTGCGGCGTCGAGGCCGGTGATCGACACGATGCCCGCGCTGGGGCGCTCGAGCGTGCCCATCACGTGTAGCAACGTCGTCTTACCCGAACCCGAGGGGCCCACGATCGCCACGAGCTCACCCTCTGCCACCGCGAAGCTCACTTCCCGCAGCGCGTACACGGGCGGCTCGGCGCCGTAGACCTTGCCGACTCCGTCGAGCTCCAGCACCGGCCGCTGACTGCCGTCCGGGTATGCGATGCCTGTTGCTTGCGCGTTCATGATGTCTGTGGCACCACCACGCGCTGGCCGGCGGACAGGCCTTGGCCGCTGACCTGCACGACGCCTTCGGCGTCGTCGAACAGGCCGACGGTGACGGCCTCCAGACGGTGCACGCCCCCTTCGGCGACCTCCACCGCGTAGCCACCGCCGGCGAGCGCGAGCAGCGCGGCGACGGGCACGGCGAGCACGTTTTCGACGCGTTCGGTGGTGATCTCGACGTTCACGGGCGCCTGGTCGAGGTGGCCCGTCGCCGCCGGGTTCGTGGGAGTGGCCTGCACTTCGACGGTGGGGGCGCTTTCTTCTTCGCCACCGTGGCCGGAGCTGGACGGGGTTGTGGCGACGCTAGAGACGTAGGTGATCTTCCCCGGCGTGCTCTGGTTATCGGGAAGCGTGATCGTGACCTGGTCGCCGATCTTGACGCTCGCTTGCTGGGAGGCGTCGAGCGCGATCTTGACCTGCCGCGCGGTCGAGGTGATCGCGAGCACCGGACCGGGCATAACCGTCTGGCCGACCGTGGGGGTGACGCTCGTGACGCGCACCGGCCCGGGGTGGAACACGACCGACCCCAACAACAACTCGCCGGTGACCGTCGCGCCGTGCGCGGACTGCAGGGCGCGGATGGCGGTCGCGGTCGCGGTGGTGAATTCGTCGCCGGTGAGTCCCTGCCCGTAGCCGAGCACGTCGAGGTTCGCGTTCAGCTCGGCGACGTCGTGCCCCGGGGACATCCCCGCGGTGAACGCGCGCGTCGGCGCCACCGAGCCGTACAACAGCAGCACCGGCTGGCCGCCGATCTCGTACAGGCTCTGCCCACGCGTGAGGACTTGGCCGACCGAGGGCAACGCCGTGAACGTCGAGCTCTGACCGTAGAGCGCGGCCGAGGAGCGCGCCGTGGACAGGTTGGACTGCGCGCTCGCGAGCTGTTTTTCGGCTGAGGAGACCTGGGAGCGGTCGGCGCTGACCTTGCTTTCGGTGCTGGTGGCGCTCTGCTGGGCGGCAGCGACGGCCTGCACGTCGCTCGCGCACGAGCTTCCGCCACCACTCGGCGAGTCGTTTTCGCTCCCGGGCGAGGAGTTGGCGGATGCCGCTTCCGCGGCGCCCTCGCCCGCGCAGTCGACCTGCTCCTTCGCGCGCGCCGCCGCGAGCGTCGCCTGGTGGACCGCGAGCGCCTGCGTATCGGAGGCCAGCGTCGCCGTGGCGCTCGCCAGCATCGTTTCGGCGGTCGTGACCTGCTGGCTTGACTGCTGGACGGCGGTGGGCGCGGTCCCGGACGGCGCACGGATGCTCGAGGAGCCCGCGTAGCCGAGCGTGCCGCTCACCTGCGTCTGCTGCGAGAGCGACTGCCGTTTCACCGACACCAGCGAGACGGCGCTCGCGTTATCGACGACACCACCAGTGGATTTCCCCGGGCCGCCAAAAGGGTCCGTGACGATCATCACCACAACAGCCACGACCAACACCAACCCCACAATCGCGACCGTCCGCCGGCGAGCGCCGCTGGACGCCGGGCCGAGGTTTGATGGCTCGCCGTCGCGCTCGACCGTCGGGGTCGCCCCGGGCGCAGACGCCGCCTCACCAGACATAGGATCGCTCATCGATGCTGTTTGTAGGACATCAACGGTTTCGGGAATGTTTCGCCGACCTCACGAACGACCACGCGCTCACGGGGCCAACACGGCCTGACCCGATTCCCCGCCGGGACCGCCACTGGAGCTGGTGGAGGGTCCGCCGGCCCCCGGCCCGGCGCCCTTCGGCCTGGGCAGGTCGGACTGGCACGTTTTCTGCGCGGCTTTGAACTGCGGTGAGTTGGGATCTATACCGGAGCCCTTGCCTCCGATTCGTATCCCGACACCGCCGCCGGAGAACTTCGGATCGGGGAAGTTGGGGACTCCGTGGCTGCGCATGCAGGCGGAGAACTTCAAGGCACCTTCCTGCATCTCGGCTTGTTCTGCGGGACTCGGGGCTACCTTCGAGGGCGCGTACTTGCTGCACGCCTTTTCGGCCGCCTGGAACCGGGACGATTCTGGATTCGGGCCGTGGCCGTTGTGGTTCTGGATGCGTATGCCGCCTTCGGTCGGTTCGGGGAATTCGGGTTCCCCGTGGGTACGCATGCACTGCGAGAACTTGACCATCTTCTGCTGGGCGCTCGCGCTGCTTTCCGGGGAGGATGAGCCGCCGCCGCTTGAAGGCGAGCCGCTGGACGTGCTGGAGGAGAGGTGCGCGACACCCGCACTCGAGGAGGAGCCGCCGCAGCCGGCAACGAGCAGTGCGACGCTCGCAAGCACGACCACGCTGAGGTTCATTTTTGTCATGCCGACACCATGCTGGAAGCAACCTGAGAATTGGCTGAGAGAAGGCGAGGAACTTCCTAAACGACGCTGGCAGCAGCGGAAGCATGCCGCTCGGAGGAGGCGAGCTCGGCATCGGTCAACGCAAGCGGCGGAAGCTCGAGCGTCAACCTGGCGCCGCCACCGGGATCGTTGGTGGCGTGCACGGTTCCACCGTGCGCCTCGGCCATCTGCCTGACGATCGCCAGCCCGAGCCCCGACCCGGGTCGCGCGCGGGCGCCGGGCGCGCGGTAGAAGCGGTCGAACACGCGGGGAAGATCCTCCGCGGCGATCCCCGGACCGTGGTCGCGGACCTCCAGAACACCACCGCGGACACGCACCTCCACTGAGCCGGTGGGCGGGCTCCATTTGCACGCGTTGTCGAGCAGGTTGGCAATCGCGCGCTCCAGGCGCGCGGGCGCGGCGCGCACCAGACACGGCTCAGCGTCGAGGAGAAACGTAGATGAATGCCCACCCACCCCGTGCAGGCGGGCACGCTCGATCGCCCCGGCAGCTGCCAGATCCAAGCGCACGTCCTCCGCCTCCACCTCCTCGACCTCGGTCTTGGACAGGTCGACCAGATCGCCGACCAGCACCGTCAGCTCCCGCAGCTGCGCCTGCGCGACGGCGAGGATGCGAGCGCGTTCGCGTGCGGGCAGCTCCTCGCCCATCGCGAGCGCGTCGAGGTTGGCTTGCGCGCTCGTCAGCGGCGTGCGCAGCTCGTGCGATGCGTCGGAGACGAGCTGGCGCTGCGCGAGGCGCGAGCGCTCCAGCGCGGCGAGCATCGTGTTGAAGCTCCCGGCCAGCCGCCCGAGCTCATCCTCCTCGCCGGCCTGGATACGGTGGCCGAGATCCTGGGTGCGCGCCACGCGCTCGGCGGTGCCCGTCAAGCGCCGTACGGGCACCAGCGCCGCGCGTGAGACGAGCAGCCCGAGCGCGGCCGCGAGCGCGATCCCACCCAGGCACACGAGCGCGAGCACCAGCTTCAGGTGCGTGAGCGTGCTGTCCACATCGCTCAGCGGCAGCGCCACCTGCCACACCCCTCCTTCGCCGGCGCGCTCGGTCAGCACCCGCACACGCGTGCCGCCAACGGTCGCGTCGCTGAAGAACGCCTCACGGCGGCCAGCTGCCACGGCGCGAGTCGCGGCGGTGACCGGGAGCAGCGATCCCTTAGTTTCAGAGCGCAGAACCTGCCCGTTGGACTGGAACAGCTGGACGTAGCCCGCGGCGCCGCCGAGCGAGGGAGTGGGCAGCACGAGCTGGTTGAAAGGACTCACCCGCACATGCACGCCCGGCTTCGCCGCTTTCGCGGCAGTGCCACCCGGCGCGAACGCGGCGTTGCCTTCGACCGAGACCGCTTCCCCGTGGAGACTCTTCTTACCGCTTTCCTGGGCGAAATTTTCCCTGCCGTGCGCTTCCCCGCCGTACGCCGAGCTCTGCCCGCCGGAGCGGATGTTTCCCGCCGCCACCCCGCCGAAGGCGATCCGCGGCAACGCCACGGGCGGCAGCCTGCCTGCTCGCTTCAGCTTGGCGAGCTCTGTCGAGCTGAGATTCACGGTCTTGATCTGGACGGCCTGCGGCAGGCCGGGGGTCAGCTTTTGGCGCAGGCTTGCATCGATCTGCCCGCGTAGCTCGTTGCCGGTCACTACGTACACCACGACCGACGCGATCACAATCGCCGCGGCGACCGCGCCGGCCGCCAGCAACACCATGCGCCGGCGAAAGCTCATCGCGAGGATGACCTCAACACGTAGCCGACTCCCCGGACCGTGTGCACCACGCGCGGCTCTCCGCCGGCCTCGGTCTTGCGCCGCAGATAGCCGACATAGACCTCCAGGGAGTTCGAGGAGGGACCGAAGTCATAGCCCCACACGCACTCAAAGATCTTCGTGCGTGAAAGCACCTGACAGGGATGGCGCATGAGCAACTCCAGCAGCAAAAACTCGGTGCGCGTCAGCTCAAGCGGACGCCCGTTGCGGCGCGCCTCGTGCGCGAGCGGATCGAGCTCCAGATCCTCGAAGCGCATCGTCTCCTCGTTGCCCTCCCACCCCGTGCGCCTGAGCAGCGCGCGAAGCCTGGCAACCAGCTCCTCGCTCGCGAACGGCTTGACCAGATAATCGTCAGCGCCGGCCTCCAGCCCCGCCACCCGCTCTGAGATCTCGGCGCGCGCGGTCAACATCAGCACCGGCGTGCGATCGCCGGTCGCGCGCAGCCGCCGGCAGACCTCCAGGCCGTCCAGGCCGGGCATCAGCACGTCGAGGATCACCACATCGGGCCGGTCCACCGCGAGCGTGCGAATCGCCTCGCTGCCGTCCGCGGCCGTCGCCACCCCAAAACCATTGAGATCCAGGACGAGCTCGAGCGCCTCGCGAACCGAGGGATCATCGTCGACGACCAACAGACGCATCGGCGGATGCTGACAGGCGAACCTGAAAAAAAGCTGAGGACGGGCGGGTTTATGGCGCTGGTTGGGGCGACGCGCTCGAGCCGCCGTGCACGCCGCCGGGGATCAGCGATTCGCAGGCGTGCACCGCCGCCTTGAACGCCGGGGAGCTCTCGTTAAGGTTCTGATGTTCGATGTGCACGCCACCACCGGAGAATGTCGGGTCCGGGAAGTTGGGGATTCCGTGTGAGCGAATGCATGCCGCGGCCTTCAGGTACTGCGACTGCTCGGAGGGACTGATCTGGCGGCTCGAGCCTTCTTCGCCTGGGCCACCGCCCGGCAGCAGCTTGATGCAGGCTTGCTGAGCCGACTTGAAATGAGGATTGCTTGAGATCGACGGATTGATCCCAATCGCCACACTCACCCCGTTGCCGTGGGTAGTGATTTTTGGGTCAGGGAAGTTGGGCACGCCGTGTGCGCGCACACACGCCGAGTACGCCACCGCCTGGCTCCCGGGCGAGGACGAGCTACCCGATCCACCACTCGACCCGGCAGCAGTCGAGCTCGTCGTGGACGTTTTGGAGGCGTGCGAGGAGAGGCTCGCCACACTCCCGGTCGGCGACGTGCCGCCGCAGCCCGCCACGAGCACCCCGAGGGTAACCAGTGCTGCTGTCAGGGAAGCCGCTCGCGGCAGGCCGCCCGGGGCCCTGCTTCGATCATTGGCGTGTTTCGCATCGCCTTGCATGTCGTCTCCTTTGCAGCTCGAAAAGGTCGTGCTCTGAGCTGCTTGTACGACATCAACGGTTTCGCGAAGGTATCGCCGCCCAGGCGGTGGACTTCTCCGCGGGCGAAACCGTGCTGAAACCGCCGGGAAGTAGCCTGGATCACACGCCAGATCAGAAAGCGAAGTCCGCCCGTGAAAGAGGAGTGACCGTGCGAGTGCTCGTGATTGAGGACGACGAGGAGATGGCCGAGGCGATCGCGTTCGGCCTGCGCCAGACGGGCATGGCCGTGGATGTGGCGTTCGACGGCCGGGAGGGGCTGCAGCGCTCGCTCGTCAACGACTACGACGTGATCGTGCTCGACCGCGACCTGCCGGGCATGCACGGCGACGAGATCTGCACCAGGCTCGTGGACCGCGAGTGTCGCAGCCGGGTGCTGATGCTCACGGCGGCTGCGACGATCGAAGATCTGGTGAATGGGCTCGGTCTCGGCGCTGACGACTACCTGCCAAAGCCATTTGACTTCCCGGTTCTGGTCGCGCGAATCGGCGCGTTGACGCGCCGCGCCCAGCCCGCGATCCCGCCGCTGCTGCGCCGCGAGGATCTCGTGCTCGACACCGCACAGCACCGTGTGTCTCGAGCCGGCAGAGCGATCGAGCTCTCGCCGAAGGAGTTCGGTGTGCTCGAGCTGCTGCTCTCCTCACAGGGTCGCAGCGTCTCGGCGGAGGAGCTCCTCGCGCGCGTGTGGGACGAGGCCGCCGACCCTTTCACGAACGCGGTCAAGATCACCGTCAGCCGCCTGCGCGCAAAGCTCGGTGACCCTCCGGTCATCGAGACGGTCGCCAAGTCCGGCTACCGGATCTGAGTAGGCGCTGTGGGCCTCGGCCGACGACTGACCCTCCTGGCGCGGCGTCTGCCCCTGCCACGGCGCACGATTCGCCTGCGTCTGGCGCTGCTCTACGGTGGTCTGTTCTTCATCTCGGGCGCGGCGCTACTGGCGATCACCTACACCATCGTCTCGCGCACCCATGGCGCGTACTCGCAGTCCGTCGCAATCCCGTTCGAACACTCCCAGTCGCACGCCGCGCCCTCTGGCGCCCCTGCCCAGGGGCTCGCCGGGCCTGGCGAACAGGGCGTGCAGCCAACGCTGCACGTAAGCCCTGGCGGAGCCTCGGTGCAGGTGTTCAATTCCGGCCAGCACGGCGCCGACCTGCGGGTGCTCGCGGTCGTGTCGGTGGTCGCGCTGGTGTTGATGGCGGCCGTGTCGATGGGGCTTGGATGGTTTATGGCAGGACGTGTGCTGCGCCCGTTGAGCACGATCACGAGCGCGGCCCGCGATATATCTGCCACGGACCTGCACCGTCGGCTTGCGCTCGAGGGGCCCGACGACGAGTTCAAGGAGCTCGGGGACACCTTCGACGGGCTGCTCGGACGGCTCGACGCGTCGTTCCACTCCCAGCGCCAATTCGTCGCCAACGCCTCGCACGAGCTGCGCACGCCGCTCGCCCGGCTCAAGACCCTCGTGCAGATCGCGCTGGCGGATCCCAACGCCACGCCAGAGTCGCTGCGCGCGACCAACGAACGAGTGCTCGCCTCCGAGCAGCAACTGGAGGGACTGATCGAGGCGCTGCTCAGCCTGGCCAGCAGCGAGCGAGATCTTGACCGCCACGAGCCGATCGACCTGACGGCAGTGACAGACGAGGTGCTTGCCGGCCGCCGTCCCGAGATCGAGCGCCGGGGTCTGCGGCTGATCGCCACCCTCGGCCCTGCCGCAGTGGAGGGCAACCCGCAGCTCGTCGAGCGTCTCGCGGCGAATCTGATCGACAACGCGATCGCGCACAACCTGGCCGGCGGTCGCATTGACGTCACGACCGCGACCGCGGCGGGACAGGCCATCCTGTCCGTAGCCAACGACGGCCCCGCGACCCCACCCGAGGAGCTTGACCGTCTCCGGCAACCCTTCCAGCGACTCGGGGCCGCGCGCACCAACCACGGCGACGGGCACGGCCTCGGGCTCTCGATCGTCCACGCCATCGCCCGTGCTCACGACGCAACCCTCGCCATCCGGGCCCAAGTTGGCGGAGGCCTAGAAGTCGAGGTGAGCTTTCCGGTGCCTGCTTGACCTTTCCATCAGTGGTTGTGCAGCGGGAACGCGCATATGGCTGACGCCCGCGTGAACGTTGGCGACTGCTGGTCGATCGTGCTCGGGAATATGAGGATCACTCCTTCGATGTCGCTGATCACCGCGGCGCCGCCGGCGCCGCCGGAGCCGAACGGGTTGGGCGGGACCGAGGTCCGAGGGTCGGGGAAGTCGTAGACCCCGTGCTGGCGCATGCACCGCGCGATGTTCACAAACCTCGCCAGCGTCTGCGCGGAGGGAGAGGGCCCCGAGCCGGGGCCGGGGGGCATGAGGTGCCGACACTTCGATTGCGCCGCCTTGACCGCGGGCGACCGCGGATCAATTCCAGTGCGCGCGTGGAAGAGGAAGCCCGCGCCGGGGCTCGGGTCTGGGAAGTTGGGCACGCCGCTTGCGCGCATGCACTCGGCGTAGGCAACCGCCGCCTGCTCGAGGCCCGCAGGGCTTTCAGAGGAGCCGCCGCTTTCGGTGCTCGCCGTTGAGACGCTCTTGCCGGAGGAGAGGTGCGCCACGCCGGGGCTGGAGGACGAGCCTCCGCAGCCGGCGAGCGCCGCGGCGACGCTCAGGAAGGCTGCGCGGGTGAGCAGGCTCGCTCGCGACGGGATGGGCCTCCTGGGACGAATGCTGTGCGGCATCTGGTCTCCTTCAGGGTCTGCTTCGGGGGTTTGTGTCCTCTCCCGGATCGGGGCTCACCGCCCCGGCCCGAAGTTGCACGCGGCCGCTGCCTGCTCGAACGCCGGCGAGCTCGTGTCGATCGACTTCGGAATCGCAAGGTAGTACCCGCCGCTGCCGATGACCCCGCTGTTGCCGGCCGAGTTCGATGGAGGCGAGGTGGTCGGATCGGGGAACCCCGGAATGCCGTGCTGGCGCATGCACGCGGACACCTCGAGCATCCGCGCCTGCTCCTGCGTTGACCGGGGTCCGGAGCTCGGAGGACCCTTCGGCAGCAGGCTCTGGCACGAGTGCGCGGCGGACTGGAACGCGGGCGACTGCACGGTTCTCGGCGAGCCCATCCGGACCGTGTGGCCACTGACCTTCGGGTCGGGGAAGTTCGGCACCCCGTGCGAGCGGATGCACCTGGAGAACGCGACCCCCGATTCGACGGCGCTCGCCGTGAACGCCGAGGTGCTCGCGCCGCCCGTCGGGCTTGGAGAGCTTCCCCCGCATCCCGCCACCAGCACCCCGCTCAAGAGCGCAGCGACGGCGAGCAGCCAGGCTCGTCGCAGGGTGAGCCTCTTTGGGTGGATGCTGTACGCCATTCGGTTCTCTTTCATGGGGTGCTTTCCCGGGGTTCGAGTCCTCGTCCCGGACCGGTTCTACGCGGTCGGTTGTTTCGGCGGTGTTTCGCTCTCCGAGGCAGGCGGGAAGCCGGCCGCGGGTGGACGGCGAGCACGTCCCAACTCGGCGCGCATGGCCGGCGAAACAGCGTCGAAACATTGCGTCGCCTACCTTGGTCACGACAAGGAGCTATGGATGCGGGTGCTTGTGATCGAGGACGACGAGGAGCTGGCCGGGACGGTCGCTGCCGGCTTGCGTCACGCGCGGATGGCGGTCGATGTTGCCTTCGACGGCGAGGCTGGTTTGACGCGCGCGCTGGTCAACGACTATGACGTGATCGTGCTCGACCGTGACCTTCCCGTGCTCCATGGCGATGAGGTGTGTGCGAAGCTCGTCGCCGCCGGCGGACGCGGTCGGGTGCTGATGCTGACCGGAGCGGCGGAGAATGAGGATCTGGTAGACGGGCTGGGGCTCGGCGCGGATGACTACCTGGGAAAGCCGTTTGACTTCCCGGTGTTGGTGGCGCGCGTCGGCGCGCTGGCCCGCCGCGCGCAGCCGAGTGTCCCGCCGGTGCTGGAGCACGAGGACGTCATGCTCGATACAGCCAAGCGCTCCGCTCAGCGCTCTGGGCGTGGTCTCGAGCTGACGCCGAAGGAGTTCGGGGTGCTGGAGCTGCTGCTCGCCGCGCAGGGCCGGGTCGTCTCGGCCGAGGAGCTGCTCGCGCGTGTGTGGGACGAGAACGCCGACCCGTTCACGGGCGCGGTGAGGATCACGATCAGCCGGCTGCGCGCCAAGCTCGGCGATCCCCCCGTGATCGAGACCGTCGCGAAGGCCGGCTACCGCATCGGAGGGCCGTGATGGACGTCGCGCACCCCCGGCTCGCACCACGGTCTTGGCTGCGATTGCCTCGCCGCACGGCACGGCTGCGGCTGACCGCCCTCTACGGCTGTCTGTTCCTGCTCTCCGGCGTCGCGTTGGTCGCCACCACCTACGTCCTTTTCGAGCGGGCGACCGAATACAAGGCGCCTCACCTACCCACGATTCCTCACACTCCCGCCCTCCAGCACCTCAAGCTTCCGGTTCCGTCTGGCTACGCTCTGCCTCGGGGCCAATCCGTCGTTATCGAGCATCCGCATCCTCTGGCACAGGCTCAGCAGGAACTGGGACAGGCTTATCACGAGTTGGCGCAGGCTCCGCCCCGGCTTGTGTTGGGTGTGCCGACTCAGCTGGCACGGGTACAGCATCAGGTGACAGCGGCCCAGCATCAGCTGGCACAGGACCAGCGTCAGCTCACAGACGTCGTGCATCAGCTGGCGCAGGTAGGGCCCATCCAAGCCGCACAGCGCGCTGCCGACTCGCACGAGCTTCTGGTCAACTCGGGGATCGCGCTGGCGATCGTGGCCGTACTCGCCGTCCTGGCCGGCTGGTTTGTTGCCGGCAGGATGCTGCGACCGATCCGGACGATCACCCGCACGGCCCGCAGGATCTCCTCCACGAGCCTGCACGAGCGCCTGGCCCTCGACGGCCCGCAGGACGAGCTCAAGGAACTCGGGGACACCCTCGATGACCTGTTCGGGCGGCTCGACGCCGCGTTCGAAGCGCAACGTCAGTTCGTCGCCAACGCCTCGCACGAGCTGCGCGCACCGCTGACACGCCAGCGAGCGCTGATCCAGGTCGCGCTCGCCGACCCAGACGCGAACTCCACCTCGCTGCGTGCGGCGCACGAGCGCGTGCTTGCCTCCGAGCAGCACCTGGAGCAGATGATCGACGGTCTGCTGGCGCTCACCCGCGGCGAAGCGGGATTGGAGCGCCGCGAGCAGCTCGACCTCGCGACCCTCGCCTCGAAGGCCCTGGTCGCACGCGAGTCAGAGGCCGCAGGCCGCGAGCTCGACGTTCGGGCGACGCTCGCCCCCGCACCAACTGCCGGCGACCCGCGGCTCCTGGAGCGCCTGATCGCCAACCTGATCGATAACGCAATCCATCACAACATCCGTGAGGGACACGTCGAGATCACGACCGGCAGCCGCCAGGAGCACGCATTCCTGATGGTCACCAACAGCGGCCCGACGATCCCCGACGAGGAGGTGCCACGCCTGCTGCAACCGTTCCAACGTCTTCACGGAACCCGCACCACCCACGGCAGCGGGAACGGGCTCGGCCTCGCGATCGTCAACGCGATTGCCACCGCCCATCGCGCCACGCTAACCGCCCAACCGCTCCCGGACGGCGGGCTGACCGTCGAAGTCACCTTCCCCTCCACATCCCTCGACGCGAAGCAGATCGACACGACCATACAGCGGCCAGCGCTACAGACCTCCACGGGCGCTCAGACGAGAGCCTGAAGAAAGGAAGGCCCCCCATACTTGCCGTCGCCCGCCCTGAACGGACACACTGTACTCCGACACCTCGGATAGCGACGCGCGATTCACCGGCGTCCCGAGCACCCATGGCCGGCGTGCGGACCTGCTTCCGCTGCCTGGGCTGCTGCTTCACGGAAGGATGCCATAGCAGACCGCACGCCAAGACCACCGGCACGCACATCTGCCGTTATCTCGACGGCGGCGTCGAAGACCGCGCTCTCCCAAAACTCTCCCAGACGGAGCGTTTTGCGAGGTCACCTGAGAGCACGCGACGCCCCTGAAAACCGGTTAGAAAAGCCAAGAACAGGAGTGTCGGGCGCTCTGCAAAGCCGTCTAAACCGGTTCGATTCCGGTCGTCGCCTTGGCGATAGCTCGCCCGAGGCGCGCCCATGTCTACCGGACACTTTCAGCCTCCGGTTCCGGCTCGCCTACGGCGAGTCGGCTACCTGATGACGTCGTCAAGCGTGGCCAAACAGGCCACCAAACCGATCAGAAATCGAGAAGCGCCTGTCACCGAGTCACAACTAGAGTGACCGCCATGAGCATCACCCCACGACTTCAGGAGCGACCATGACCGGCTCTTCCACCCAGGGAATCAAAACCGTGCTACATCCCGTGTCCGACCTGGCGGCCGCCAAGGCGGTATACACCGCCCTGCTCGGCATCCAACCGCAGGCCGACGCGCCCTACTACGTCGGCTTCGAGGCCGAGGGCCAGCAGATCGGGCTGGTGCCGGGCGGTGGACCGCAGGGGATGACCTCGCCGGTGGCCTTCTGGCACGTGCCCGACATCGAGGCGAAGCTGGCCGAGGTGACCGCCGCGGGCGCCACCGTCAAGGAACCCGCGCACGACGTTGGTGGCGGGCGGCTGGTGGCCACCGTGACCGACCCCGATGGCAACGTCCTCGGCCTGCTTCAGGACCCATGAGGGGACCCGCCTGCCAGACGGAGAGACGATGAGCATGGCCATGCCCACGGACACGAAGTCCCCCGCGCTGCACGGTGGCGACAGCCATGATTCGATCCGCGTGCACGGCGCACGTGTGAACAACCTCAAGGACGTCAGCGTCGAGATCCCCAAGCGCCGGCTGACGGTGTTCACCGGCGTGTCCGGCTCGGGCAAGAGCTCGCTGGTGTTCGGCACCATCGCCGCGGAGTCGCAGCGGCTGATCAACGAGACCTACAGCGCGTTCGTGCAGGGCTTCATGCCGACACTGGCGCGACCCGAGGTTGACGTGCTCGAAGGGCTGACCACAGCGATCATCGTCGACCAGGAGCGGATGGGTGCCGACGCCGGCTCGACGGTCGGCACCGCCACCGACTCAGGCGCGATGCTGCGCATCCTCTTCAGCCGGCTCGGCAAGCCCCACATCGGCTCACCACAGGCATTCTCCTTCAATGTCGCCTCGATCTCGGGCGCCGGGGCAGTCACGTTCGAACGCGCTGGCCGCACGACGAAAGAGAGGCGAAGCTTCAGCATCCTTGGCGGCATGTGCCCGCGCTGCGAGGGCCGGGGCTCGGTGAACGACATCGACCTCACGCAGCTGTACGACGACAGCAAGTCGCTGGCCGAGGGTGCGCTGACGATCCCCGGCTACAGCATGGACGGCTGGTACGGGCGGATCTTCCTGGGCTGCGGCTTCTTCGATCCGGACAAGTCGATCAAGAAGTTCACCAAGAAGGAACTCAACGATCTCCTCTACAAGGAGCCGACCAAGATCAGGGTCGACGGTGTCAACCTGACCTACGAGGGTCTGATCCCGCGGATCCAGAAGTCGATGCTCTCCAAGGACGTCGACTCGCTGCAGTCGCACGTCCGCGCCTTTGTCGAGCGGGCGATCACCTTCACCACCTGTCCCGAGTGCGACGGGACCCGGCTCAGCGAGCAGGCACGGTCGTCGAAGATCAAGGGGATCAACATCGCCGATGCCTGCGCGATGCAGATCAGCGACCTCGCCGCGTGGGTGAGCAAACTCGAGAACAAGTCGGTCGCGCCGCTCCTGGAAGCGCTGAGGGCGACCCTCGACTCGTTCGTGGACATCGGGCTGGGCTACCTCTCGCTCGATCGGCCGTCGGGCACGCTGTCGGGCGGCGAGGCCCAGCGCGTGAAGATGGTCCGCCATCTCGGGTCCTCGCTAACCGACGTCACCTACGTCTTTGACGAGCCGACGATCGGGCTGCACCCGCACGACATCGAACGGATGAACGAGCTGCTGTTGGCGCTGCGCGACAAGGGCAACACCGTGCTGGTGGTGGAGCACAAGCCGGAGACGATCGCGATCGCAGAGCACGTCGTCGACCTCGGCCCAGGCGCCGGCACCGATGGCGGCGAGGTGGTGTTCGAGGGGACCGTCGAGGGACTCGGGGGAGCGACACAATCACCGGCCGCCACCTCGATGACCGGGCCTCGCTCAAGGAGGAGGTGCGGAAGCCGGACGGCACGCTGGAGGTCCGGGCGCAAGCACCCATAACCTGCGGAACGTCGACGTTGACATCCCGCTCGGGGTGCTGGTCGTCATCACAGGCGTGGCGGGCTCGGGCAAGAGCTCGCTGATCGGCGGCTCGATTACGGGGTCTTCCCGAAACGGAGTGGTCTCGATCGACCAGGCAGCGATCAAGGGCTCGCGGCGCAGCAACCCGGCGACCTACACCGGTCTCCTGGACCCGATCCGCAAGGCGTTCGCGAAGGCCAACGGCGTCAAGCCGGCGCTGTTCAGCGCCAACTCCGAGGGCGCCTGCCCGAACTGCAATGGCGCTGGCGTGATCTACACCGACCTGGCGATAATGGCCGGTGTCGCCGCCCCTTGTGAGGTTTGCGAGGGCAAGCGCTTCCAGGCCGAGGTGCTCGACTACAAGTTCGCCGGTAAGGACATCAGTGAGGTGCTCGCGATGGCGGTGATCGAGGCCAAGGGGTTCTTCGGCGCCGGCAAGGCGAACACGCCTGCAGCGCAGAAGATCCTCGACCAGCTCGCCGACGTGGGACTCGGCTACCTGCGCCTTGGCCAGCCCCTCCCCACCCTCTCCGGCGGCGAGCGCCAGCGGCTCAAGCTGGCCACGCATATAGCCGAGAAGGGCGAGGTCTACGTCCTCGACGAGCCGACCTCCGGCCTGCACCTCGCCGACGTGCAGCAGCTGCTCGGCCTGCTCGACCGGCTCGTTGACTCCGGCAAGTCGGTCATCGTCATCGAGCACCACCAGGCTGTGATGGCACACGCCGACTGGATCATCGACCTCGGCCCCGGCGCCGGCCGCGACGGCGGCCGGATCGTTTTCGAGGGCACGCCCGCCGACCTCGTCGCCGCCCGCTCCACCATCACCGGCGAGCACCTCGCGGCCTACGTCGGCAGCTGACCGAGGCCCTTGCGGACCCGGCGACTGTATGTGCCACGATCTTGTGGTGACCACCAGACTCGCCGCGACCCAGCCCCTGAGCGACCTCGCGCTGCTGCGCTGCGTTCGCGATCGGATCGACCGGGAGTACGCGCAGCCGCTTGACGTCGAGGCGCTCGCCCGCGGCGCGCACATGTCCGCCGGGCACTTCAGCCGCCAGTTCCGGCTCGCCTACGGCGAGTCGCCATACGGCTACCTGATGACGCGGCGCATCGAGCGCGCCATGGCGCTGCTGCGTCGCGGCGACCTCAGCGTCACCGAGATCTGTTTTGAGGTCGGCTGCTCGTCGCTGGGCACGTTCAGCACCCGCTTTACCGAACTGGTCGGTGTGCCGCCCAGCACCTACCGGCGCGAGGCGGCGCGCGCGACCGCAGGGATGCCATCGTGCGTAGCAAAGCAGGTGACCAGACCGATCAGAAATCAAGAAGCGCCGGTCACGAGCCGCGGCTAGGGTGACGTCATGGACATCACCATTCACGCGAGCTTCCTCCCGCAGGACGACCCGGACGCCGCCCTGGCCTTCTATCGAGACACGCTCGGCTTCGAGGTCCGCAACGACGTCGGATACGGGGGGATGCGCTGGATCACGGTCGGCCCCGCCGACCAGCCCGGCACGTCGATCGTCCTGCACCCTCCGGGCGCCGATCCCGGCATCACCGACGACGAGCGCCGCACGATCATCGAGATGATGGCCAAGGGCACCTATGGCGCGATCCTCATGGCCACGGCCGACCTCGATGCAACCTTCGAGCGGCTGCAGGGTATGGCCGAGGTCGTCCAGGAGCCGACCGAGCAGCCCTACGGGGTGCGCGACTGCGCCTTGCGCGATCCTGCGGGCAACCTCATCCGCATCCAAGAGCTGCGCTGAGCCATCCCGCTGGTAGCGGCGGGAACGGTCGCGCCTAGCGCGTTGCTGTGGCCTCAGATCGGCCCGGCCGGTCCTGCAAACCCCTTGCCGTCGCGCCACACCAGCTCGATGCCGGCAACTCGCAACAGCTCCTGCAAATCGCGGCGCGGCTCGGCAGGCAACAGCACCGCCAGACGTGGGGTCGGCTCCACGAACCTCGAGTAGTCCAGTAGCTGGCCGATCGCCATGCGGATCGCCCCACGCTCGATGGTCCCCTTGCCCTCATAGAGCGTGTTGGCGCTGTTGTCGACGAGGTCGCAGAAGATCGGCTTGGCCTCACCCGGCGCGACGATCTTGAGCCGGTCTACGTCGTGACCCTTAGCAGCGAGATAGTCCCGGAATGCCAACACAAGCGCCTGCTCGCGGCGTTCTGCCTCGTACTCCTGTCGGCTTGGCGCCACGAACGCCTTCTCCGTCCACTGCTGCTCAACCGCTACGTGCTCTACCCCAGGCCGATTGACGAGGTCGAGCGGCGATGTACTCGGTTTGGGGCGCCTGTCGACCGGTCGAAGACGAAACACAATGACGCTGCGGGGTCGAGCCGTTTTGGTTTCGGGCGCATCAGTCGTATAAAAGGGCCGCACCCCGTCAAGCTCGAACTGCCCTTCGTAGGTCACACGACCGCGGGCACCATCAAACAACCTGAGTACGCGGCCAGCAGTGTCGTGTCGCAAGATCGCCGCATTTCCGCCCTTCATTTCCTGATCGCCGCGCTGGCCTTCGCCGGTGTAGTGAAAGCAACCGTCGTCACGCCAACCGTCGAAGTAGCCATGGGGTTCTCCCGCAGCAGCTTCCGAAAAGATCATCACGTTCGGCGAACTTCGCGATGGCGCAATACCTCCTTGGCCGCTACCGCCGTAGCGCTTGTGGAGCATCGTTCGCTCGATCACCTCGCCGGGCTCCAAGGCCCAGATCAAAGGACTCCCGAAGCCTTCGACCTCGGGCTGAGGACTCGCCATCCTCTAATCATCGTCTCGGCGGCGGACGGCCTGCCCCGCCGGCAGCGACGCTGACCGCGGTCTAACTGAGACCGGCCGCTTGGCGCGCCCGCTGCACAGCGGGGCGTGCAGGACAGTTGGCGAGGTGATCGTTGACCAGGCCGCACGCCTGCATGAGGGCGTACAGCGTTGTCGGACCCACGAAGCGAAAGCCGCGGCGCTTGAGCTCGCGGGCAAGGGCGACCGTCTCGGGCCTGGTCGAGCGCACCTGCGCCCAGGAGACCGGCGGCGGATCCTGGGGCGTGGGCGCGTGGCTGTGTATGAGCGCCTCGAGCGTCTCGCCGCCGCGCAGCGCGACGGTGGCGCGGGCGTTGGCGAGCGTCGCCTCGATCTTTGCCCGGTTGCGGACGATGTTCGCGTCGGCCAGCAGGCGGGCCACGTCGCCGTCGTCAAAGCGCGCGACCAGTTGGGGGTCAAAGCCAGCGAAGGCCGCTCGAAACGCATCGCGCTTCTTGAGGATCGTCCGCCATGACAGCCCCGACTGGAAGGCCTCGAGGCTCATCCGCTCGAAAAGCCCACGCTCGTCGAGCACCGGCAACCCCCACTCCTCATCGTGGTAGCGCTCCATCAGGGGATCGCCATCGCCAAAACAACGTGTCGGCGGCTCTCGCGTCACCTGTGCTGGCCAGGATCTGGCGGATTGGCCCGCCCGCGCACCTCGCCCGCCAGCAGAGCTGCAAGTCGCTCACGCGGTGAGCGCTACGGCGGCATCGGGGGATGCGACCACGAAGCTGAAGCTCTCCTCGATGTAGAGATGGACTACCTCGTCGTCGTGTCGGCTGTAGCCGATCGACAGATCCTGCCCGCAGTCATAGATGAAATCGCCGCCGCGCAGGCTGAGCACTACGGCGCCGTTCACGCCCGGCGCCCACACGATCGGGCCGTCGAGGATCTTGCGTAGATGATCGAGCAGCAGGTGACCGCCATGCTCGGCGGTCTCGACCACGCGCCTGTACTGCTCGCGTCTCAGCGCCATGCCATAAGGCCCGCCCACGCCGTTTGACAGCAGCAGCTCGACGGCGCCCGCGACCGCGCGGGGGTAGCTGTCGGGCTCGTCGCCCAGCGGCCTTTGCTCATGCGGCGACGCAGCGACGATGCCGGCGATGTCGGCCTGCGCCCAACCGTGGAACACGGCGACGTTCTCGGCCACCGCGATGCGATGGGCCGCGTCATCGAGCGACGCAAGATCCACATCCAGCGCTCCACGCTCATGGTCGCGCAGCTCCGCTGCAGAGACGGTGAAGTTCGCCCGCAACTCGACCAATGCGAGCACGCGACGACGCAGGGCGGCGACACCCTCCTGGGGAGACACAGCAACCGGCTCGGTGCGCCCCAGGTTGGTGGCCGAATGCTCCCAGCCGTGCGGACCGCGAAAGTCGATCAGCCTGCGCGCGCCAAGCGCGGGCGTCAGCCGCTGCGTTGCCTCGCCGTCGAGCAGCACCCAACCGGACTCTGTGATCGGCGCGTGCTGGCGCAGAAGATGGTTCATTAGCGCACGCTGCCCGCGTCGCCGCCGATTCCCAGCGAGCCCGAGCGATCGTCGCTCGCACCCTCCTCGCCCGACTCGCTCTCACCCGTCGCCCGTGCCTCGGATGCCTCGCCGTGCTCGACGATGTCGCCCGACTGGAACAGGATGCCCCGCGCGATCTCGCGCCACAGCGGCGTGCGCCGCAGCAGGAACTCGAGGTCCATGCTGAAGTGCTTGAACTCCTCGCCCTGGGCGTCGCGCATGATCGCCAGCGCGTCCGCGTCGGTCTCGACCGCCAGCCGCTGCTCATACCAGCCGATCGCTTCGGCCTCCTCAGTCAGCGATGCACACATACGCGCGAACGTGCGGGTTTTGGCGGGCAACTCGTGCGCCGGCTCGTGATACTGATCAAAGCCCATGCGGCCTCCTAGAGGATCTCGCCTGAAAGGTAGCCTCTCGGGGCCTGCGATGGCAATCCGAGGCCCCGCCTGCCCGTGCAGGGCGATGGCATGACGCTCGGCGTCGCCTCACGTCGGCCCGAAACGCTCGGCGTGGATCGCGCTGTCGACGTCTGGCCGACGCACGCGCGTCAGCCCCCCAGGCGCTGCTCCTCCAACCTGTCTGCACGAGTCGTCAACTCGCCCAGCCCAATACCCAGGCCGGCGCACAACTTCAGTAGCGTGTTGTACGTCGGGTTACCCTGCCCCCGAATCAGACGGCCGACCTGTTCGTTGCTCAGCCCCGACCGGGTGGCGACGGAGTCGGGGGTCATGTGCGGGTCTTCCGCAATCACGAGTTCGATCGCCTGCCCGAGCGCCGCAAGGCCAGGACTGCGTGGCTTGGACTTCCTGGGACGCGGCACGAGCGCAGCCTTACGCATCACGGCAAGCAGGGGAAAGGACATATATGGAGAAATGCCACCTCAGACAGTTGTCGTCCGCCCAATTTGGGAGATTTTTCTCTTGTCCGAAAGTGAACAGCAAGAGCAGAACCTGGCCATCCTCGGTCAGGCGATCCGGCAGGTGCGCGAGCGCCAGGACGTGACCGCGACCGAGCTTGCCGCCGCTACTGGGGTCGAGCGCAAGCAGATCGACGCACTCGAGGCCGGACAGCTCGACCCAACCTACGAGTTGCTGCTCGTGTTGGCGCGAGGGCTTGGCATTCGACCGTCGGTGTTCATCGTATGTGCGGAAGACATGAGCACTCGCCATCGGCCGAGTGGCGCTTGGACGGACGAGCCTCCCGAGCCCGGCTGACGACATGTCACAGCTTTACGGTGACTTCATACTCACACTCGTTCCATGGCACCGAGCGCGCGCGTGAGCGAGGCTTCGGTCTGGGGGCCGCGCAGCGCTGCGCGGATGCGGCCGTGGCCGTCAATCACGAACGTGGTGGGCAGGACGGTCATGCGGTAGGCATTACCGACCGTCCCTTCCGCATCGCGCACGTTGGGGAACGTCCAGGCGTAGTGGCGGATGAACGCCCGCGCACCCGCGGCGGCATCGCTCCAGTCGACTCCAACCATCCTCCCGCGCCCGAGCGCACTCTGCGAGAAGCGCTCCAGCGCAGGAGCCTCGCGGGCGCAGGGTCCACACCAGCTTGCCCAGAAGACGACCAGCACCGGGCGACCGCGCGCGCGCGCCAGCAGCTCGGCCAGCGTCGGGGGCGCTCCCGACAACGCTTCACGCGGCAGAGCGGGCGCCCGGCGCCCAGCGGTCGACGAACCCGAGGACGCGAGCCCGAAGACTGCCAGCACGACCAGCGCACCCGCCGCGAGCGTCAAGCCGAGCAGTCGCCTGTGCGTCATCGCCGCTGCGCTCAGCGGGCGGCCAGCAGGGGCACGTCGTGGGCGATTTCAGCGGGCCTGAATTCCGGTGCGTAGATAGTCAGCCGCTTGCCTGAGCCGGTGATGCCGTAGACAAGGCCGGTGTGGTTGATGAACTGCGGTTGTTCGGCGTCACGCGCGGAGCCCACACCCCACGCCTGCCACACTGCCACCAGTTCCTTGGCCGAGCCGATCAGGTACTGCATGCGGCCGGTCAGCTCGTGACGCGCGAGGAAAGCGGCGACGGCCTTGGGGGTATCCCGGCGGGGGTCCACCGACACGGCGATCAGCTGCATCTTGGAGGCCTCCTTGCTGCCCAACAGATTCTGCGCGACGCGCAGGTTCGACGCGATCAGCGGGCAGATGTCGGGGCAGTTGGTGTACAGGAAGGTCACCAACACGGCCTTGCCCCGGTAGGAGTTGAGATTGACCGGTTGGCCCAGGTAGTTGCGCAACTTCAGCGGCGGCGCGAACCGAGCCGGCGTGAGCAGGCCCGCTGCGTCGAAGTTGGCTGCGTGGGCCTTGGCGGTGGCGGCCTTGGAGCCTCCGCCGCCAATCGTCAGCACCGCCAGGCCGCCCGCGATCGCAACGAGCACCAGCAGGGAGAGCAGCATGCGGAAATCGATCCTGTGCTTGCGCGCCACACAGCGAAGGTATCAATCCGCAGAGCCCGCGATGCAGGTTCGAGCGAGCCGTAAGAAGGGTTACGTCGGCAAGGAAGCTTGCACTCCTTCCTCTGGAATGCAAATTGCAGAGATATCTGGTAGTTTGCCGCGCGTTCGTGCCGAGTCCTTGGCCCCACGGGGTCACGGATCGGGGGACCCAATGCAGCCAGCAAGGCTGCGGGGGCGAATCGCCACGATTTGTGGCGTAGCGTAGAAGCTTACGCGAGCCCGACAGCTAACCCCGTAGGCGCCAAGCAACAAAATGGAGAAAGGACGCCTCGCATGTCGGGATGCCCGCGTGATCTTGCCGCTCTGGACCCCTGGAACGCCTCCCTGGAACGTTCGCGTGCTCGCCGCGCGCGCTCGGCCCGCGGACGCACAGGCCTCAACGCCCCGGCCAACCCCGCGCTGTCTGCCCTGCTGGGAGCTGGCAGCGTCCAACAGCCGCGTGACCTCGCCGATGAGGAGCCCTGGCATCTATCGCTTGGTCGCTCACGTGCGCGTCGCCGCGCCACCGAGCTGCAGTTCGTGCCGGCCGGCTCGCGTGCCAAGCGGATCTCGCTGGGCGCGCTGGCAGCGTTCACGGTCGGGCCCACGGCGAGCATCGCCTCGGGCCAGGCGGGCGTCAACCCCACCGTTCCCAACCCCGAACCGGCAACCACGACCGAACACTTGATCGAACTGAGCAACAGCAGCGAAGGCCGGCAGGTGGCCCTGCTCCAGAGCGCGCTCGGCTCCATCAAAGTAGACGGCGTCTTCGGGCCCGAAACCGAAGCGGCTGTGCGCAGCTTCCAGGCAAGCCGCGGGCTGACGGCGGATGGCGTCGTGGGCGCGCTCACCATCGCGGCGTTGCACGACAAGACCACCGCATTCGCCGCGGACTTCAAGACCGTGATTCCCGGCGAAGAATCCCCCACCACCTCCGTGTCGCAACCGTCGACGCAGGCAATCGGCACGGGCGCCTCACAGGCAATTGGCGGCGGCGAAGAAACGGGAGCAGGCGCAGGCGCCAGCGGAGCGACGTCCTCGGCCACGCTCGAAAGCGAAGCCCCCACGGGCGTGACCCCGGAAACGAGCGTTACCGAAACCTCCACGCAGGGCGCCGGCACGGAAGCGACCGAAACGAACACTGCCCAGGCCCCTGAACAGAGCGCCGCCCAAGCCCCCGAACAGAGCGCCACCGGTGCTGGCGAAAAAGGCGCGACGAGCGCACCTGAACCAAGCGCCACAGGTGCGGTCAAGCAGCTGCAGAGCGCGCTGCACCTGCCCGTCGATGGTGAATTCGGCCCGGCAACCGAGGCCGCGGTGCGCCGGCTGCAGGCCCGCCACGGACTCACCGTCGACGGCATCGTGGGGCCGGGGACATGGAACGTGGTCGGCGTGCGCAGCCAGGAAACGCTCACTCCTCCGCCCTCTGCCCTGCCGGCGCCCGAAGCTCAGCCCGCAGGCACCTCCGCGACGACACCGGCGGGGACCACGGAAACACCGGGCGAAACCGCGGTCCCGGCCGCTGGCGGCCCGTCGCCCGCGACGGGCGCTGCAGCTGTTGATCAGCTGCAACATGCGCTGCACCTGCCCGAAGATGGCGAATTCGGCCCGGAAACCGAGGCCGCGGTGCGCCGGCTGCAGGCCCGCCACGGACTCACCGTCGACGGCGTCGTCGGCCCATCGACGTGGGAACTGATCGGAATGAACAAACACGAAACGCTGACCCCGCCGCCCTCTGCGGTCGCAGCGGCCGAAGCACAGAGCTCCAGCTCTGCCACTCCGGTGGCCGACTCGGGCGTGGCCGAATCCACCAGCAGTGCCGGCGGCGAAGGCTCGGGCGTGGTGGCACGTGTGATCGCAGCCGCCGACGAAATCGCCACGCGCCCGTACGTGTTCGGAGGCGGGCACGGCTCTTTCCAGTCAGAAGGCTATGACTGCTCGGGCTCTGTCTCCTATGCGCTGCACGGTGGCGGACTGCTCAGCTCGCCCGAGGACTCCAGCGCGCTGGAGTCATACGGCGAACCGGGGCCGGGGCGTTACATCACCATCTATGCCAACGCAGAACACGCCTACATGGTGGTCGACGGCAGACGCTTCGACACGGTGGCGCTGCAGGAAGGCGGCTCGCGCTGGTCGAGCTCGCCCGGCGATGACGGCGGTGGCTTCGTGGAACGCCACCCGGCCGGCCTGTAGGACGCGGTCGGCGCGCCAGCGCCGACATCGCATACGCCATGACGCTGTGATCGGCCGGCGGACGAGCCTGTCCCGCCGGCCGAGCGTCCCATCGCAGGCGCGGCCTAGCCTGCTCCGCTCCGTACCCCCAGGGCGCCGACCGGAGACCAGACCATGCTTGCACGCACACACGCGTTCACGATCGACGGGCTGCAGACCCGACACGTCACAGTCGAGGTCGACGTGCGCGCGGGATTGCCCTCGTTCGCGATCGTCGGGCTCGCAGACGTGGCCGTGCGCGAGGCGCGCGAGCGCATCGGAGCGGCGATCCGTAACTCGGGATACGAGTTCCCGGCGCGCCGCATCACGGCGAACCTCGCGCCCGGCGACGTGCCCAAGGCGGGCGCGGGTCTGGACCTAGCAATCGCCTGCGCGCTGCTGGCAGCCAGCGATCAGCTGCCCCGCGAGCACCTGGACAGCATCGCGCTGTTGGGCGAGCTGGGCCTCGACGGAGACGTGCGTCCATCGCATGGCACCCTGGCCGTGGCACAGGCCACGCGGCGGGCGGGCCTGAGCACGCTCGCGCTAGCGGGCGCGGGCGCGCAGGAGGCGCGCCTGGTGGACAACCTCAACGTTGCGGTGGTCGAACACCTGGCCAGCGCGGTGCGCGTGCTGAGCGGAGGAGCGCCAGACCGGCCGCCCGCGCCAAGCTCGAAGGCCTGCCGCTCAAGCGCAGCGGACGAGCCCCAGCTGGACCTGGCTGACGTTCGCGGCCAGCACCATGCGGTCAATGCGATCGTGATCGCGGCAGCGGGCGGACACAACTGTCTGCTCAGCGGCCCGCCCGGCACCGGCAAGACGATGCTCGCCCAGCGCGTAGCCTCGATCCTGCCACCGCTTGATCGCGACGAAGCGATCGAGGTGACCCGGATCCAGGGCCTGGCGGGGACGCGTGCGGACCGTCTTGCCAAGCGCCGCCCGTTTCGGGCGCCTCACCACTCGATTACCGCGGCCGGCCTGGTCGGCGGCGCGCGGCGTGGATGGCTCGGCGAGGTCGTGCTGGCCCACAATGGAGTGCTGTTTTTGGATGAGCTGTCGGAGTTTTCGCGCCCGACCCTGGAGGCCCTGCGCCAGCCGCTGGAGGACGGACGCGTGTCGATCGTGAGAGCGCGCCACGCGTCGGTGTACCCCACGCGCTTCATGCTCATGGCGGCGACCAATCCCTGTCCCTGCGGATATGCGGGCGACGGCGATCGCTGCGATTGCAGCGAAAGCGAGTTGGCTCGTCATCGCAGGCGTCTCAGCGGTCCTCTGCTGGACCGCATCGATCTGCTGGTGGGCCTTCAGCGAGAGAGCTCGCGCGGGCTTGGCGAGCGTCCGCTGACGAGCTCCGCGCAGGCGCGCGAGCGAGTCATGGCAGCCCGAGCGCGTCAGGCCGCGCGGCTTGGCCGGGAGGGCGTCCGGGCAAATGCGCACATGGACGTGCGCATGCTCAAGGCCCACGTGAGGCTCGACGAGCGCGGCGAGCAGATGATGCTCACCGCCACCCGTAGGGGCCTGCTGAGCGCCCGCGGCGAGCATCGTGTGCTGCGCGTAGCGCGCACGATCGCCGACCTTCGCGCCAGCGAGCGCGTGCGCGCCAGCGACATCGGCGCGGCGCTAGCGCTGCGCGCCGACGTGGGGTTGGCTCAAGGAGCAGCGCGATGAGCGTTTCACAGCGCGGAAAAGGCACCAGTGGGGCCAGCTGCGAGGGAGGCGGCGGCAAGGATGGCGCAGGCCCGGACGCAGGGGGCGCGTGCGCGACTTGCATGCGCCGCAGCTGGCTGCTAGCGGAGCTGAGCGGGCCGCTGGACTATTGCGCGCGCGACCGCGATCGCCTGTTGGCGCTGCTGGGGCTCGCAGACGAGCAACTGATCGAAGCAGTTGGCGGCAGGCGCAAGCAGGAGCTGGCGGCTCGATACCCGGCGTTTTCGCCCGACGGTTATCGCGCAGGTCAGCATGAGCAGAACGATCTGCCGTCACGGCAGCGGCTACCCACGCCTGCTGGGCGCTGCGAGCGCGCCGCACATGCTCAACGTGGTCGGTCGTGCCGATCACTTGCGTGTGCTCACCGGTGGGCATGTGGTGGCGCTCGTGGGAAGCCAAAAGGCCAGCGATTACGGGATCGAGATGGCGCGCAGCATCGCGCGGGGGCTGGGCGCCAGCGCAGTGACGGTGACGAGCGGCCTGGTTGGGGAGATCGCGCTGGCGGCGCACGAGGGCGCCATCGAGGGCCGCGGTGCAACGGTGGCTGTGAGCGGCGACGGGCTCGGCAGCTGTCCGGCGGGGCGGCGGTCGCTTCTGCAGCGGGTGACGCGCGATGGCTGTGCGGTCTCGGAGCTTGCGTGGGAGTGCCGCGGACGACGCTGGGGACAGCTCGCCAGCGAGCGCACGATCGTGGGGCTGGCCGCACTGACGATCGTGGTGGAGGCGCGCGAGACGGCTGAGGACCTCGCCCCGGCGCGGATCGCGTGTGCGCTTGGACGCCAGGTCGCGGCGATACCCGGACGCGTGACGTCGCCGCTGTCGTGCGGCACCAACGTCCTGCTGATGGAAGGGGCCAAGCTCGTGAGGGGCGCAGCGGACGTGCTGGAGCTGCTTTGTCTCGACGCCCCGCAGCCTCAAGCGCAGGCGCCGGCACAGGCACAGGCACAGGCGCCCCCGCGGGCGCTGAAGCAGACCTGGAGCGAGCAAGACCATACGCCTGAGCCCAGGCTGCAGCGGATCCTCGAACGGGTGGGCATGGGCGTCGACACGCCACAAAAGCTGGCCAACGCCGGCGTCGATACGGCCGAGGCGATGCTGGCGCTCAGCGAGCTGGAGCTGATGGGGCTGTTGGGCAGGGGCCATGGCGGACGCTACGTCCCCCGCCAGCCCTGGCGTGTTGACAACTAGAAATCACTCGTTTACCAGCCGCTTAGCGTCCTCAAGCACGGCCTAGAACTGGCCGACGCCATTGCCTGACATGAGCAGATCTGCGGCAAGCTTGGCTAAGACAAGGCGAGGGCCTGCGCGCCCGAGCGCCTCGCCGAGACGATCGCGCGAAGAGTTGCGCCAGCTCGGCCAGGCGCTTGACGCGCGCGCGGCGGATGTGCTCGCGCACGTGGTCGCACGCAGTCAGAAAGGGGGGCGGGCCCTGGATGCCCAGGTTCGAGCGAGCCTCGAGCGGATCTGCTCGACCACCACCGTGGCGGTCGCCCGCTGGATGGCCGGCGGCGATACCAAGGCCGACCGCGAGGCCAGCCGTCAGGCATGGGCGGTGTTCGGTCATCTGGCCGCACATGGAGCGGCGCCACTGAACGAGGTGACCAAGCGCTGCCTGCGCTGGCGCGACGCCGTCGAGCAGACACTGCACGAATGCGCGGGCGAGCTCGGCCTGGCGCAGGCCACGCTCGCGGAGGCCCTGGCGATGACACGCAGGGCGCTGGACGTGACGCTCGTGCGCATGTGCGAGGAGTTCGAGGCCGAGCGCGCGCGAACGGAAGATGAGCTCACGCGCCGCCAGGAGGAGCTCGTGTTCATGGCCACGCACGACCAGCTCACGGGCCTGCCCAACCGGACGCTGATCCTCGACCGTGGCGAGCAGATGCTCAGCCGCTCGCGCCGGCGCCAAACCCCGGTGGCGGCGCTGCTGATCAATCTCGACAACTTCACCGCGATCAACGACACGCTCGGACACACCGCCGGCGACGAGCTGTTGCGCGGCTTCGCCGCGAGACTCCACGGGGTGGTACGCGAGACCGACGCGTTGGGGCGAGTCGGCGGCGACGAGTTCGTGGTGCTCGCCGAGGAGCTCTCGCTGGCAGCCGGGGCAGAGCTGATCGCAGAGCGACTGCAGGAAGCGCTCAAGGCGCCGTTCAAGCTGCCCGAGCATGCGGACACACCTCTGACGATCACAGCCAGCATCGGCATCGCCATGGGCGAGCACAGCAGCGCAGCGGACTTCCTGCGCGACGCGGACATCGCTTTGCACAGGGCCAAGTGGGACGGCAAGAACCGCCACGTGGTCTTCGAGTCGGGCATGCAGGACGCGATCCAGGCGCGCATGGAGCTCGAGATGGACCTGCGCAAAGCCCTAGAGAGCGATGAGCTCTTTCTCGTCTACCAGCCCACGTTCGAGCTGCAGACGATGACGCTGACGGGCGTGGAGGCGCTGCTGCGCTGGCGCCACCCCCAGCGAGGGGTGGTCCAGCCCAACGACTTCATCCCCCTGCTGGAGGAGACAGGCCTGATCGTGGAGGCCGGCAGCTGGGTGCTCGCCGAGGCCACCCGCCAGGGCGCCGCGTGGCGCCGCGCCGGGCACGCGATCGGCGTGGCCGTCAACGTGTCCGCGAGACAGCTCGACAGCGACCGCTTCGTCGCCGAGGTGCGTCGAGCGCTCGCACGCAGCCGGCTGGACGCGGACGCGCTGACGCTGGAGATCACTGAGACGGCGCTGATGAGAAACGCCGAGGAAACCGCTCGCCGGCTGCACGCGATCAAGGCACTTGGCGTGCGCATCGCCATCGACGACTTCGGCACGGGCTACTCATCGTTTGCCCACCTGCGCCAGTTCCCCGTGGACGCCCTGAAGATCGACCGCTCGTTCATCTCCCGCCTGGCCGAGAACCCCGAGGGCGAGACGCTGATCCACACGCTCGTCCAGCTCGGCAAGGCGCTCGCGATCGAGACGCTCGCCGAGGGCATCGAGCAACAGCACGAGCTGTCGGTGCTACAGGGTGAGCAGTGCGACAGCGGGCAGGGGTTCCTGTTCGCGCGGCCGCTGGAGCTCGAGGATGCGGAGGCGTTTCTGAGGGAGTGGCAGCAGAGCGGCGGCCGTGACACAAACGGGATGTCGCAGGCCTCGTAGGCCACCCGCGTAGAGGCCCGCGAGCCGTCGCACCGGCGACATACGCTTCGTCGCATGCCTGTCCCTACCGTAGGCCAGCGCCCCGCGCGGCGAGACGCCGGACAGGCGCGCCGCGAAGCCTGGCGTCCGAACTAGGCCGCGCGGCGACGGCGCGTCGGCGTGGCGACTTGCGCCACGACCTTGCTCGAGCGCACGATCTTGCCGGCATCGTTGACGACGCGTACCTCTCCACCACCCTCGCGGCGGACGACCGCACGCGCTCGCGCAAGAGCGCGCTCCTTCGTGTCGGCTCGCACTGCCGCGCGCCGATCACCCTCTCGCAGCACTTCCCACCCTCCGGCGGCATTCTTCTTGACGTCTCGCTTGCTTGCCATCAGCGCATCTTCCCTAGTCGTTGATCCAGATGCATCATAGGGACGTGCCCGGACACCCGAGGCGGCCAGGATCACCCAGGCGAGGAAGCCGTGAAGAAGATCACCGGTCACGACACTCTGAGTGCCCGATCGCCGAGCGGGTGGGTCGTGGAGTCGAAGAAGTCCAGTTCGTCGGTGTCGAGGCGAGCGTAGATGTCCGCCTGACGGGCCGCCAGAACCCGGCGCGTGTTGGGTAGCATCGAGACAGCTATCGGGCGTCGAGGGTGCTCGTTGAGCGCGCTGAGCAGGTGATCGTCGTGTTGGCCCAAGCTGCTGCCGAACACGACGAGCGGAAGTGCCCGGGAGCGCAGTGTCTCCAGCGCGTGCGCAAGGTAGGTGTTCCCCTCGATCGCGCGTAGCTTGTCCCGCGCGGTGCCCTCCGTGACGAGCAGAGGACGAGCCTGCGGGTCATCGCCGATCGGCTCGCCGAACTGGTCGAGCACGGTCTGCACAGCGCCACGCCGAAGCTTTCGCGTCACTCCTGAGCCAGCGACGACAAGGTGCAAAGCGCCATGGAGAAAATAGACCGGGATCTGATCGGCGTAAACGTCGGCACGATCAGGATCGAACTCGAGGCGCGAACCACGAAGTGATCGACGAACGGCGCGAAGCCACTGGCACTCCCCATCGCCCAGTAGAGCAATAGGTCGTAGGAGGTGGTGAAGATCCATTCGTAGCGAACCAGATCCTGCCTGATGGCCCTCAGCGTCGCATCCGGGATCTGGCTGCGTGTCAGATGGACGGCCCGCACAGCGTGGCCGAGGCCCCGCTGGATGCTGCGGTAGCGCTCGTAGATCGCCTGTGTCGGCTGGCAAAGGGTTTCGTTGACGCGGATCGCCGTGGCCAGGTCGCTGAGCACGCGCTCGAAGTTCTCGATCTCGCCGAACAGCGCGAGATCCTCTCTAGTCAGACCGCCGGTACGTGCCTGGTCGAACAGGGACCCATACGCGAACGCGGGCCAGACGTTGATGCTCAAGCCGTTGCCGGCCAGAAGTGCGGCGCCGGCATAACGGGGCGCGAGGTCCTGCCAGACTGTGAGCGTACCGTCGAAACTAGGAGCAGGCATCTGGCGCAATGTCATTCAAGCGGTACGCCGCAGGTAGGGTGACCGCGACCAGCCGAGACGATCGTGCCGCACTGTCCGGAGGTTCTTGGTCATGCTGGTCGTCGCGAGGGCTCTCGCTGGTCGGTGCTGGCCACAACCGACAGCTTCTCGCGGCGATCGGCGTAAATCTCCTGAGAGGCGTCGAGCGAGTGAAGCGGCGTGACGGCGAATTTGCAAGTTCGCTCCCCTCGCGTAAGTTCGAGCGCCCACGGTGAGCAGTCGTCGACGCCCGGTCGACGAGCGCACAGATCTGCTGTGTGCAGACGACCTTGCTCAGGTTCTTGGTGTGGATCGTGTCGTCGCGACGGGTGACCGTCTCCCCGCTAGACACCACGCGGGACGGCGAGCCTAGCGCGGCAGCGCCCGTGCGGCAGCGCTCGTGCGGCGCCACAGACGCCCGCTCGGAGCAGGCCCGGATCTCGAAGTTGACCGCGCTTGCGATCTCCGCGCCCGAACTTCAGCGGCCATACCGTTCTCGGAAATGGGTACCCATGAGTGGTACCCACAGAAGCCACGCACGACGCACGACCAACCCTTGAAACCACAAACCCCCGGAAATCCGGAAATCCGAGGGTTCGCTTCAAGCGGATGAAGGGATTCGAACCCTCGACCTTCGCCATGGCAAGGCGACGCTCTAGCCAGCTGAGCTACATCCGCGCGGTCCGGCCATTCTAGCCCCCGCCGACCGGGGCCGTCCAGCCGCCCGCGCCCGTCCAGCAGCGCAAACTTAGTCGGGCCGTCGCGCGCGCATCTGGTAGACGGCCAGGTCGCCCACCTTGAAACCGTAGGCGGCCGAGCGCAGGTACAGCCGCCAGACGCGCAGACGCTCCGGACCAGCCAGTGCCTCGGCCTCCTCCAGATGCTCGTCCAGCCGCCTGGCCCAATGGCCGAGGGTGATCTCGTAGTCCTCCCTGAAGCCCTCCACGTGCCCCGTGCGAAAGCCTGCGCGCTCCAGCGCCAGCTGTACTCGCGACAGCGGCAGCGGCTCTCCGTCGGGGAACACGTAACGCGTCGAGAAGATGTCCTCCAGCGAATCCGCGTAGGGGTCCAGCGCTGCGATCGCGTGGTTGAGCAGCACCCCGCCAGGGCGCAGCAGGCCGAACAGCGAGCGCGCATACGTGTCGATGCGGTTGTCGCCCACATGCTCTGACATGCCAATGCTCGCAATCGCGTCAAACGACCCCGACGGCAGCCGGCGGTAGTCGGCCACGCGGATCTCCACCCTGTCCCCCACCCCAGCCTGCGCCACGCGCTCGCGCGCCAGTTCGGCCTGGGGCTCTGACAGCGTGATGCCGGTCACGATCGCGTCGTGCTCGCGTGCTGCGTGGATCGCCAAGCTGCCCCACCCGCAACCCACGTCCAGTACACGCATCCCCGGCCGCAGGTCCAGCTTGGTTGCAATCAGCTCTAGCTTTGTGCGCTGGGCCTCCTCGAGCGTTTGCGCGCCGCGCGAGAAGATCGCGCAGCTGTAGGTCATCGACTCGTCCAGGAACAACGAGAAGAACTCGTTGCCAACGTCGTAGTGGTAGCGCACTGCAGCAGCGTCGCGCTCCTCGGTGTGCAGTTCTCCGTCGAGCATCAGCTCCAGGTCCGGCCGGCGCGGGACGCCGCCAGGCAGCGCGCCCGCGGCCATCGCTAGGCCCAGGCGCACACGATCCGCGTTGGTCAGCTCCGGCGGATCCCACTCGTCCACCACCAGCAGCGCCCTGTCCAAGTCGTCCACCGCCAGCGAGCCGTCCACGTACGCGCGGCCCAGGCCCAGGGTGCTCGGGGCGCGCAGGAAGTGGGCCAGCGCAGAGGGCCTGCGCACGATAAAGCTCGGCGCCTGCGCGGGCGTCGGCGCGACCGTGCCCCCGTCGGTTGCCTCCACCACCACGCCGTCCCAGAAGCGCACATGGAAGGGCCGCGAGGGGAACACGCGACGAAGCTCGCGGCCGAGCGGGCCGCTCATGCGGATCAGCGCCACAGACCGTACGATCGCATACGCACGCTAGCCCTTGAAGGTCGACCGCCCTGCGTCGCCAAACGGCTCGTCGCGTTCGCGCACCGCCTCGCGAAACCCCGCCTGCGCGGCGCGCCGCTGGAAGGCGTAGCCCTGCGTGGTGTGGCGGGCGATGCCGTCGAACACCGTGCCCAGCACCTGGGTCGCGTGCAGTCCCTGCGCGTACAGCGTCTGGTTGACCAGCAGCTTCATCATCATCAGCTGCTCCAGCGGCATCCGCGCGATCCGCTCCACCAGGATCTCCGTGCGCTCCACCAGCCGGTCCGCCGGCGGCGCCTCGATCGCAAGCCCCCACTCCAGCGCCTCTCGCCCCGACAGCGAGTCGCCGGTGAACAGCAGCCGCTTGGCCCGCTGCGCGCCCACGCGGTGTGCCCACAACGCGGTCGTCGGCGAGCCCCACACGCGCGCCGGCGGGTAGCCGATCTTGGCGTCCTCCGCTATCACCAGCAGGTCCGAGCACAGCGCCATGTCCGTGCCGCCCGCCACGCAAAAGCCGTGCACGCGACAGACCACCGGCTTGCCACAATGGAACAGGCTCATGAAGCCTGCCACGTTGCGGCGCATCATCGCGTAGTCCACCATCGGGTCCCACGGCCGCGCCGGATCGTGGTTTGCCGCCATCACCGCCGGGTCGAGTGGTGAGCCTGCCGGCGCCGCCGGCGCATCGATGTCATCCCCCCGCCCCATGCCCTCCGCGCTGTCCACCAGGTCATAGCCGCCGCAGAAACCCGGCCCGTTGCCCGCCAGCAGCAGCACGCGCACTGCCGGATCGAGGTCCGCGCGCTCCACGCACGCCTGCAGCTCGCTCACCAGGCATCGCGTGATCCCGTTGCCGCGCTCGGGCCGGTCCAGCATGATCCGCGCCACGCGATCGACCACCTCATAGCGAACCTCCGACACCGCTGCACTGTAACTCCACCGCCATCAGCTAGCCTGGGTCCATGAGCTTCCTATCGAGCCTCTTGTCAACGTCTAAGACCACAATGGTCGAGCCGTCCGACGCGCTGCCCGGACGTTCGCAGCCGATGGCCGTGGGCGGGCGGGCCTGTCATCAGGTGCTCGGCACGCCGCTTGTGGGGCCGTTCCCCGAAGGCACCGACACGGCCGTCTTTGGCATGGGCTGCTTCTGGGGCGCCGAGAAGCTGTTCTGGCAGGCGCCCGGCGTGTACACCACCGCCGTTGGCTACGCCGGCGGCATCACGCCCAACCCCACCTACGAGGAGGTCTGCAGCGGGCGCACCGGGCACACCGAGGCCGTGCTCGTCGTCTTTGACACCGCCGCAACCAGCTATGACGAGATGCTTCGGATCTTCTGGGAGGGCCATGACCCCACGCAGGGAATGCGCCAGGGCAACGACCGCGGCACCCAGTACCGCTCGGCCATCCTGTGGCACGACGACGCCCAGCGCGCCGCCGCGCAGGCCTCGATGAGCGCCTACCAGCAGATGCTCACCGCCGCCGGGCACGGCACCATCACCACAGAGCTAGCGCAGGTCGACGACGCCGGGGCCGGCGGGAATCGCTTCTACTACGCCGAGGACTACCACCAGCAGTACTTGGCCAAGAACCCCAACGGTTATTGCGGCCTGGGCGGCACCGGCGTCGCGTGCCCCATCGGCGTCGGCGTGCAGGCCAGCGCGAGCGCCGTGAGCTCGGCGCCCCCGGCGTCGGCCTAGCTCAAAGCCCGGCTACGGCCGCACCGACGTCCGCGGCCGTCGCCGAGTTTCGCGCAGCCGTACCCCTTCGCAGCCGCACCTGTTAACGGCAACGGCCCCGCCCGAAGGGAGACGGGGCCGCTGTCGTCATCCGAGCCGTGGAGCGGGGTGCGTACCCTGGCGCACGCACCCGCTCCAATGGAGTTGCCTCCTTGCTCTATGCACCCGCCCCCGCGGGCACGGTTGAACCGCCACCCGGCTGCCACGCGGGCGCGTGCGGGCCGCCGAGCGTCGGCACGTCCGAGGGGTAGACCTCGTTGCCGTGGATCGCGTGATCGCCGATCTCCAGCTCCTCGTCGCTGAGCCGCAGCGGCACGAAGATCCCGACCACCTTGAGGATGATGAACGTCGCGACCGCCGTGTACGCGATCACCCACGCCGCCGTCTCGGCCTGCCAGCGCAGCAGCGTCCAGCTACCGCTGATCAGCAGCCCCGATTTGCCGGGCAGGTTGGTCGCACCGCCGCCCACGCCGATGTACTCGACGATTGCCGGATCGGCGAACAGCCCGACCAGCAGGCCTCCGCACAGGCCGGCGACGCCGTGGGTGAAGATCACCCCGAGCGTATCGTCGACGTTGCGGAACGGACGCACGCGACTGAGGTAGCGGATCGCCATCCACACGATCGTCGCATCGACGACCCCGACGATGATCGCGCCCCAGCCGTTGACGAACCCGGCCGACGGCGTGATCCCGACCAGGCCGGTGATCATGCCGTTGACCGCGCCGATCATCGACGGCTTGTCGCGGAAGATGTAGTCCCACGCGATCCACACCATCATCGCCACAGCGGTGCGCAGGTTCGTGTTGAGCACCGCCGCCGACGCGTCAGCGCCCGCGTAGTAGGAGTCACCGCCGTTGAACCCGTTCCAGCCGAGCCACAGCAGACCGGCGCCCACCGCCAGCATCAGCAGGTTGTTCGGCGCGTCGATCTCTCGATCTCGCTGCAGGCGCGGGCCGATGACCGCCGCGAACACAAAGCCCGACACGCCGGCCGCGAGGTGGATGACGTACCCACCCGAGTAGTCCAGTGCGCCGTGTGCCGCGAAGTAGCCGCCGCCCCAGATCAGGAACGCGTTGACCGTGTACACAACGTGATCCACAGCGCAACGTACGGGATCCACGCCTTGAAGTTGACCCGGCCGAGAACCGAGCCGAGCGCCAGGATCGGCGTGATCGCCGCGAACACGAACTGGAAGTACACGAGCGAGGACTGCGGGAAGTGGAACGGAGGGCCTTCGGTGACCGACGGGATCAGCGCTTCGGCCTCCTCGCCCGTATGGCTGAGCACGCTGCCCGGTTCGCCGAGGAACGTCCCGAGGAAGCCTTTGGTCCCGAAGATGCCCGAGCCGCTGTGCGCGATCGGATGGCCGAAGCCCATCTTGAACGCGTACAGGACCCAGACGATCAGCGTGATGCAGAACGCCACGAACGTGAGCATCATGCTGTTCACCGACCAGCGCTTCTGCATGACGCCGCCGTAGAGCACGGCCAGGCCCGGCAGGCTCATCAGCCCGACGAACGTCGCCGCGGTCATCTGCCACGCGTTGTCGCCTGGATTCAGCCAGGATTCATATGGCAACCAATGGGGCATATGCCTCCGTTTCCTTCGTGGGTAGGGTGCATCCCACCGCCAGCGGCCGGGCGCACCGATTTACATTCGCCACACATGAAACCCGCCATGTGAACGCCCCGCTAGGGCCACCCTGGCCAACACTTCGCCCAGGCCTTTCGACATTTGTCTAGACGGGGCGGCAGGGGACAGCGCGGATGGCCAAACGCCGCGCACTGCCGGACGATCGGAAGATTGCCTGCGTGGGCGCCCGTATGCGCGGGCGGCCTACGCAGGCGGGCGGTAGGCGAACCCTGCTCGCCCGCAGGCCACGCGCAGTTCGCTCGCGATGCCGCGATAGCCGCCCGACGCGCAGATCCGCCGGGCCTGTCCGCCACAACCACGGATTTCAGCTCCGCCGAGCGTGCTGGGGAAGACCACGTCCACGCAGTCCCTGCGCGCGGGCGCGCCACTGGTCAGCGCGAACGCGCCCAGCCCGGCCGCCGCCAGCACGACCACCGCCAGCAGCGTGCCCACCACCAGCTTCTCGCGCCGTCCCCACCGCAGCGGCTCTGACAGCCGCCGCGACTGGTCTTGCATGATCATGCCGACGGCTTGAAGTCCAGCGCAGCCGAGTTGATGCAGTAGCGCTCGCCGGTCGGGCCGGGGCCGTCGTCAAACACGTGGCCGAGGTGCCCGCCGCACGCACGGCACAGGACCTCCGTGCGGCGCATGAACAGGCTGTTGTCGGGGCGCAACTCGACAGCCTCCGCGACCGCCGGCTCGGTAAAGCTCGGCCAGCCCGTGCCAGATTCGAATTTTGTGTCAGCGCTGAACAGCATCGCGGCGCAGGCCGCACAGCAGTAGTCGCCGGACTCCTTGTTGTAAACGTACTCGCCCGTGAACGGCGGCTCCGTGCCCGCCTTGCGCAGCACGTCGTACTGCGCGGGCGTCAGGTGCTCGCGCCACTCCTGGTCGGTCTTCTCCACGCTGCGCTCCTGCGCGCTCATCGTCATCTGTTCTAGCACGAGCTCGATCGTGCAACCACGCGACAACCCGCCGGCCCCTCGAGGCCGGCCCATCATCCTCTCCTGCTATCCTGATCTTTACGTTCACGTCAATTTTTATATATAGAGATAGGAAGCGGGCTCGTTGACTGTCACCACGCAGCCAAAGACACGTAGGCGCTCGCAGGACCAGGGTTCCCACGAGCTGTCAGCCCAGGCGCCGACCTCGCGCTTTGGCGTCGCAGCTGGCCACGAGCACTACCGCTGGTGGGCACTGTCATGCACCAGCTTGGGCATGCTGCTCGCAGCCACCAACTCGGGCACGCTGATCATTGCCCTGCCCGACCTGGAGCGCTCGCTGCACACCAGCCTGCTGGCACTCGTGTGGGTGATCCTCGCCTACCTGATCGCCGCAACCGTGCTCGTGCTGATGGCCGGGCGCCTGAGCGATCTGTTTGGGCGAAAGCGCGCCTACGTGGGCGGCTTTGTCGTGTTCGCGCTCGCCTCCCTCGGGGCAGGGTTCTCGGGCGGCGCCACCGAGCTGATCCTGTGGCGCATCCTGCAGGGCATTGGCTCGGCCTTCCTGTTCGCCAACGCCGCAGCGCTGGTCACAGATGCCTTCCCGCGCGAGCAGCTCGGCCTGGCGATGGGCGCCAACACGATGGTCGCCGCAATCGGCCTCGTGCTCGGGCCGGTGCTCGGCGGCGCGCTCGTGGCCATCTCCTGGCACTGGGTGTTCTGGTTCAACGTCCCCTTCGCGCTCGCCGGCGCCGCCTGGGGCGCGCTGATCCTGCGCGAGCTCGCCAAACCGGATTCCGTGCGCGGCTTTGACGTGCTCGGCACCAGCACGTTCGTGGTCGGGCTCACCGGCCTGGTGCTCGGCGTCTCGCGCGGCGGCCTGTCCGGCTGGAACGACGCAATCGTCATCGGCGGCCTCGCCGCCGCCGCGGTCCTGCTGCCGCTGTGGGTGGCCATCGAGCGCCGCTCGCGCGCGCCCATGCTCGACCTGAACATCTTCCGCAACCGCCTGTTCGCCGCCGCCAGCGCCGCCGCCTTCATCAACGGCCTCGCGCGCTTTGCGCTGATGTTCCTGTTCGTCTTCTACTTCCAGGGCCCCCAGGGCGATTCGCCGATCACCGCCGGAATCAAGCTGATCCCGCTCGCCGTCGGCATGCTCGTCGCCTCGCCCATCGCCGGTATCTACGCCGACCGCCACGGCTCGCGCGCCCTGGCCGCGATCGGCATGCTCGTCACCGCCGCCGGCCTCGCCGCCATGACCACGCTGCAGGTCCACACCCCCTACTGGCAGGCCGGCCTGTGGCTGGCAATCGTGGGAGTCGGCTCGGGAATGTTCAACAGCCCCAACACCGCCGCCATGATGGGCGTCGTGCCCGCCCACCGCCGCGGCGTGGCCGCCGGCGCGCGCACGCTGCTACAGAACACTGGCGCCGTCCTGTCGATCGCCTTCGTGCTCGCCATCGTCACCTCCGCCGTGCCCAAAGCCACGCTGTTCGCGATCTTCTCCGGCCTGGCCAAAGGCCTGTCCGCGCAGAAGCTCGCACCGTTCATCGCCAACATGCACGTCGCCCTGTGGGTGCTCACCGCCACCTCGCTGCTCGGCGCGGTGGTGTGCATGCTGCGCCCCAATCACGCCAGCGCGACCGCCTCCGCACAGGCAATCGACGCGGACGACAAGCTCCATGCGGCCACAGCCCGATGACCGCGAGCGTGCCCATTCCCGATCCGCCGCCCGATCGGCCTTCTGGCGAGAGCCTGCGCATCGGCGACGTCGCGCGCCTGCTCAACACCACGCCCAGGACGATCCGCTACTACGAGGAGATCGGGCTGCTGCCCGCCGAGCCCGCGCGGCACTCCGGCAAGCATCGTCTATACACACACGAGGAGGTCGAGCGTATCCGCGAGGTGATGCGGCTGAAGCACCTGCTCGGCGTCACGCTCGACGAGCTCAAGACGCTGCTCACCGCCGAGGAGGCCCGCGCGGAGGTGCGCGCGCAGCTGCGCCGCGACGACGTCGACCCCGCCCGCCGGCGCGAGCTGCTGGTCGAGGCGCTCGGCCACATCGACCGCCAGCTCGAGCTCGTGCGCCACCGCACCGCCGAGCTGGCCAAGCTGCAGGCCGAGCTGACCGACACGCACAAGCGCGTCAGGCGCCGCCTGCGCGAGCTCGATGCGCGCACCGGCGGCTCGTTCCCGCCCGCGAGCCTGCAGCCGACCCCCGCCGCATCGTCCCCGCAGGGGGAGCCGCAGCCGTGAGCGCCAAGCCTCCCGCAGCCGACGCCCGCGCGCGTGCCGTCACCGATCCCTCCCCCACGCCGGCCGTGCTCGTCGACGACCTCGTCGTGCGCTTCGGCGAGCTTGAAGCCGTCGGCGGCATCTCCTTCGCGGTCGCGCCCGGCGAGGTGTTCGGCCTGCTCGGCCCCAATGGCGCTGGCAAGACCACCACCATCCGCGTGCTCACCACCCTGCTCGCGCCCACCGCCGGGCGAGCGCTCGTGGCCGGCTATGACGTACGCAGCGACAGCCTCGCAGTGCGTGCGTCGATCGGCTACATACCCCAGGCGATCTCCGTCGACGGCGCGCTCACCGCCTGGGAGAACCTCGACTTCTACGGGCGCGTCACAGGAGTCCCGCGCAAGCAGCGCCGCGAACGGATCGCCGAGGCGATCGAGACGATGGAGCTCGAGTCGATGCTGGCCGGTTCGGGGACGCGAGCGGGAGCGAGTGTCTCCCGGTCCGGTCGCCTCGCGCGCACTCTGTCCGGCGGCATGCTGCGCCGCCTGGAGATCGCAAGCGCACTGCTCAACCGCCCCGCAGTGCTGTTCCTCGACGAGCCCACCGTCGGCCTGGACCCCAACGCGCGCGCGATGGTGTGGGAGCGCCTGCAGGCGCTGCGCGAGCACTCAGGGACCACGATCCTCGTCACCACTCACCTGATGGAGGAGGCCGAGCGCCACTGCGAGCGCCTCGGCGTTATCGACCACGGCCGGCTGGTCGAGCAGGGCGAGCCCACCGAGCTGATCGAGCGCCACGGCGTGGACAGCCTGGAAGACGTGTTCATGGCGGTCACCGGGCGATCGATCTCCGGCACCGCCGGCGAAGGCGGCGCGCACGACGACGACCAGCAAGGGAGGCTCTCCGATGTCCGCGCCCAGCGCCGCGTCGCCCGCCGCCTCGGCTGAGGGGGCCGTTTCGCGGCGTCAGCCGCAAGCTCTCGCGTCGAGCCCGCTCGCGCGTGTGGCCGCGGGCACCGCCGCGATGGCCCAGGCCGAGATGCGCAAGCTGCGCCACGACCACCTGGACATCATCACCCGCTCGGTCCAGCCGCTCTTGTGGCTGTTCATCTTCGGCACCGCGCTGCGCAACAACCACTCGCTGAGCGTCGGCACGCACGACTATCGCGCCTACCTCGCGCCCGGCGTGATGGCCCAGGCCGCCATGTTCATCGCGATCTTCTTTGGTTTGGCCGTCATCTGGGAACGCGACGTGGGTCAGCTGCAACGCCTGCTCGCCACGCCGCTGTCGCGCAGCTCGATCGTGCTCGGCAAGGCCGCCGGCGCGTGCGTGCGCGCGCTTGTGCAGGCCCTGCTGCTGCTGATCGTGCTCGCCGCCGCCGGTATCGGCGTGCGCTGGAGCGTCGCCGGCGTGCTCGGCACGCTGGCAATGCTGATGCTCGGCACCGCCGCCTTCGCCTGCATGTCGATGCTGCTGGCCGCCGCCGTCAAGGAGCGCGAGCGCTTCATGGGCATCGGCCAGCTGATCATGATGCCGCTGTTCTTCGCCTCGAGCGCCCTGTACCCGCTGTCCATCATGCCCGGCTGGCTGCGCGTGATCGCGCGCGTCAACCCCCTCACCTACGAGGTCCAGGGGCTGCGCCAGATGTTGGTGGGGGTGGGCGGATCTGGCGAAGTGTGGCTGGACTTTCTCGTCGTCGCCGCGTTCTTCGCCGTCATGCTCGTGGCCGCCACGCGCGCCTACCCCAAGGCGATCCTGTAACGCGCCTGAGGGCAGTATGCATGCGCGTCGCCGGCAACGACCAGTCGAATCCCGCCGGGGCTCCTGTGATCGATTCATATAGTGAGGCGCAAGCAAGCCCACGAACGCAAGGAGAACCTGATGGAGCGTAAGTGGTGGACGCTGATCGCCGTGTCGGTTGCGATCTTCATGCTGCTGCTGGACATCACCGTCGTAAACGTCGCGCTGCCCGACATCCAGCGCTCACTGCACTCGAGCTTCCAGGACCTGCAGTGGGTCGTCAACGCCTACTCGCTGACGCTCGCCGCCTTCCTGCTGACGGCAGGCGCGGTGTCCGACCTGGTCGGGCGCAGGCGCGTGTTCGTCACCGGCCTGATCGTGTTCACGCTGTCCTCCGCTCTGTGTGGTGTGTCGTCCAGCCCGCTGATGCTCAACCTCGCGCGCGCCCTGCAGGGCACCGGCGGGGCGATGATGTTCGCGACGTCGCTGGCCTTGATCGCACAGGCCTTCCACGGCAAGGAGCGCGGGCTCGCGTTCGGGGTCTACGGCGGCGTGATCGGCGCAGCCGTCGCCGTCGGCCCAGTGATCGGCGGCGTGATCACGTCGGGCATCGGCTGGGAATGGATCTTCTTCGTCAACGTGCCGATCGGCATCGCCGCCGTGTTCCTCACGCTCAGCCAGGTCAGCGAGTCGCGCGACCCCAACGCGACGGGCGTCGACTGGATCGGGCTGGTGACGTTCTCCGGCTCGCTGTTCCTGCTCGTGTTCGCGCTCATCCAGGGCAACGAAAAGGGCTGGGGCTCTGCGCGGATCCTCGCCTACCTGATCGCCTCCGCGGTGCTGTTCGTCGTGTTCTTGGTCGCCGAGCAGTGCCAGCGCCGGCCGATGCTCGACCTGACGCTGTTTCGCCGTCCTGCGTTCGCGGGCGCGAGCATCGTCGCGCTGGCGGTGTCCGCGTCGATGTTCTCGATGTTCCTGTACCTGACGCTGTACATCCAGGACGTGCTCGGCTACAGCCCGCTGCAGGCCGGCCTGCGCTTCTTGCCGATCACGCTGCTGACGTTCGTCGTGGCCCCGATCTCGGGCAAACTCAGCGTACGCTTCCCCATACGCCTGCTGCTCGGCGCCGGGCTGCTGCTCGTCAGCGGCGGGCTGCTTGCGATGACCGCCGTCGACGCCAGCTCGGGCTGGACCACGCTGATCCCCGGGTTCCTGCTGGCCGGCGCGGGCGTCGGCCTGATCAACCCGCCGCTCGCCTCCACCGCGGTTGGCGTGGTGCACCACTCGCGCAGCGGCATGGCCTCGGGGATCAACAGCACATTCCGCCAGGTCGGCATCGCCACGGGAATCGCCGGGCTGGGCGCGGTCTTCCAGCACGACCTGACGAGCAAGACCAAAGCGCTGCTCGCCTCCGGAGCTCCTGGACGCGACGTGCTCGCGCACACGCACGGCCGGCTGACCGGCGCACTGGTCTCCGGCGAAGTGTCGGCGGTCGCGCGCCACCTCCCTGCCGGCGCCCGCGCCGCCCTCGGGCACGCCTACCGTGTCGGCTTCACCGGAGCTTTCACGAGCATCCTGGAGATCGCCGCGGCCATCGCGCTGGTGGGCGCGCTGCTCGCGTTCGCGCTGGTGCGCGCCCGCGACTTCGTCACCGCGTCGGGCACCGAGGACTCGCCCCAGCAGGCGCCCGCTGAGATGGCGCCGGCTTGACCGACGCAGGCCCGCAGGTCAGGATCGCGCCTGGAGACGCTTGTAGCCGGGGCAGGCGAGCACCGGCAGGCGCGGGTAGCGCGGATACGCCGGGTCCTCGCGCGAGCGCTTGCACAACGAGAACGTCGAGCCGCGCGTGTTGTGCACCAGCTGCTGGTGGGCGCAGCTGTCGCACAGGCCGGCGGGCGGCGCGCCTCGCTGCGCACTCGACGGCGCCTCCTGCTCGCGCGCTGGGCGGGGTCTCTCGGGCATGTGATCGGAGCATAGGAGCGGTGTCCGTGAAGCAGCCGTCCAGGCGCTCGCTGACACGCCTGCAATAATCGTTGACCATACAACTATGAGTACCTTCTATCGACTACTGGGATTCCTGCGCCCCTACAAGCGCGGGCTGGCGGTCTCCTGGGGGCTGGCCAGCCTGGCGATGGTGATGACCGTCACGCTGCCGCTGCTCAGCGGCCACGCTGTTGAAGCGCTGCGCAAAGGCGCGCAGTATGCCGCCCATCACCAGGCCTCCCTGCGCAGCCACGAGCGCCACACGCTGGTGGTGCTCGCGCTCGCGCTGCTGGGGGCGGTGCTCGCGCGTTGGGCGTTCATGGTGTGGCGGCGGATGGTCGCCGGACGCGTGTCGCTTGGCATCGAGTACGACCTGCGCGAGCTGCTGTATGGCCAGCTGCAACGGCTGGAGCTCGGCTTCTTCGACCACCAGCAGACGGGACAACTGATGTCACGCGCGACAGTCGATCTCGCCGCGGTGCGCTTCTTCCTCGGCTACGGCCTCGTGTTCATCTTGCAGTCGATCCTCACGCTCGTGCTGGCCGGCGTGGTGATGATCGCGATCAACCCCACGCTCGGGCTGATCTCGCTGGCGCCCGTGCCTTTCGTGGTCGTCATCTCCTACCGCTACGGGCGCCGCGCCCGCCCCGCGATCCAGGAGACCCAGCAGCGCATCGCCGAGCTCACAGCGGACGCCGAGGAGAACATCTCGGGGGTGCGCGTGGTCAAGGCCTTCGCCCGCGAGCCGCGCCAGCTGACGCGCTTTCGCAACAGCGTGGGGCGCGTGTTCAGCCAGGCGATGGTGGCCACCCGCCTGGAAGCGTTGTACAACCCCGTGCTCGGCTTCCTGCCCCAGCTGGGGCTCGCCGCGGTGCTGCTGGTGGGAGGCGAGCGCGTCATCCACTCCCACCTCTCCCTCGGACAGTTCACCGAGTTCTACCTGTACCTGAACATGCTGATCGCGCCGATGCGCGCGCTCGGCGTCACGCTCAACCTCGCCCAGCGCGCCACCGCGTCGGGCGCGCGCATCTTCCAGCTGCTCGACCGCGCGCCGCGCCTGACGTCGGACCCCGACGCGCCGCCGCTGCCCCCCGGCAACGGGCACGTGCAGTTCCGCGATGTGTCGCTGCGCTACGAGGACGTCGACGACTGGGGCGGCGCATACGCCGGGGGACGTACGTCCATGGAAGGCAACCGACCAGGCGCCGCAGACGCGCTGCCCGCCAGGCGCGCCGAGGCGCGCGCTGTGCTGGCGGACGTCGATCTCGACGTGCCCGCCGGGCGGACGGTCGCGCTGGTCGGCGCAACCGGCTCGGGCAAGACCAGCCTGGTGTCGCTGATCTCGCGCTTGTATGACGTGAGCGCGGGCGCGGTGCTGATCGACGGCGCCGACGTGCGCGACGTCGATCTGCGCTCCGTGCGTCAGGCCGTGGCGGTGGTCAGCGACGACCCCTTTCTGTTCTCGGCCACCGTCGCCGAGAACATCGCCTACGCGCGGGCGGGCGGGCCTCCCGTCAGCCTCGATGAGGTCGAAGGCGCCGCGCGCCGCGCGCAGGCCCACGAGTTCGTCTCGCGCCTGCCCGACGGCTATCAGACGCGCGTGGGCGAGCGCGGCCTGACGCTGTCGGGCGGTCAGCGCCAGCGCCTGGCGATCGCCCGCGCCCTGCTCGCCGACCCGCGTGTGCTGGTCCTCGACGACGCCACCTCCTCGGTGGACTCCTCCACCGAGCGCCACATCAAGCTGGCGCTCGACGAGGCGATGGAGGGGCGCACGACCCTCATCATCGCCCACCGTCTGTCCACGATCGCGCTCGCCGACGAGATAGTCGTGCTCGAGCACGGCCGCATCGTCGCCCACGGCGCTCACCACGAGCTGCTCGACGCGTCTGAGCTGTACCGGGAAATCGTCGAAAAGGGCATGCCAGATCAGGTCTTCCTGACCCGCGAGCCCGTCGAACGGGAGTTGAGCGGACTATGAGCGCGCGCGGCGGACCGGCGGGAATGCGCTTCGGAGGCTCGCAGTGGGCCGGCGAGCGCGCCAGCAGGGAAAGCCGCGGGCGCAACCTGCACGGGCTGCTCGAGCTGCTGGGGCCCTACCGCGTGCGCGTCGCAGCGATGTTGATCGCGCTGGTGCTCGGCACCGCCGCCTCGCTCGCGCCGCCCGTGCTGGCCAAGGAAGCGATCGACCAGGGCATCGTCAAGCATCACACCGGCACGCTGGTGCTCGTCGTCGGTGCGTTCCTGGCGGCCGCGCTGCTGGTGTGGCTGATGACCTCGGCGCAGACCTACCTGGTCGGCTGGGTCGGCCAGCGCGCGCTGTCGGACCTGCGCCTGCGCATCTTCACCCACCTGCAGCGCCAGCCGATCGGCTTTTACGAGAGCCGCCCGGCGGGGGTGCTGATCTCGCGTATGACCAACGACGTCGAGGCGCTGGAAAGCCTCGTGACAGACTCGGTCGTGACCCTGTTTCAGTCGGGCCTTACGCTGATCGGGGCAATCGGCGTGCTGCTGTACCTCGACGTCAAGCTCGCGCTGCTGACCTTCTGCATCATCCCCTTCGTAGGGGCGCTGAGCATCTGGTTTCGGCTGACCTCCACAGGCGCGTTCCGGCGCACACGTGAGACGATCGGCTCCCTCACCGGCTACCTGCAGGAGACGCTTTCGGGCATCCGCGTGGTGCGCAGCTTCGGCGCCGAGCCGATCCATGAGGCGCGCTTTGCCGAGCTCAACGAGGACAACCGCGAGGCCAACATGGTCACGGTGCGCCTCAACGCCGCCTACTTCCCGGCGGTGGAAATGCTCTCGGGCGTGGCGCTCGCGCTGATCATCCTGTACGGCGGGCTGCAGGCGATCGACGGCCACATCACGGTCGGGACGATCGTCGCGTTCGTGGCCACCGTCTCGTTCCTGTTCGAACCGATCCAGCAGCTCTCACAGCTGTACACCACCTACCAATCGGGGATGGCCGCGCTGGAGAAGATCTTCCAGTTGCTGGACGTTGAGCCCGATCTCGAGGATCGTCCCGGCGCCGTCGAGCTGGGGCGCATCGCGGGCGAGATCGACTTCGAGGACGTGTCGTTCGCCTATAAGCGCACGACGCTCGCCCTGGAGCGCGTCAGGCTGCATGTGCCACCGGGACAGACCGTCGCGCTCGTCGGCGCCACGGGCGCGGGCAAGTCGACGATGGCAAAGCTGGTGGCCCGTTTCTATGACCCGACCTCCGGGCGGGTGCTCGTCGACGGGCACGACCTGCGAGAGGTGACCAGCGCCTCGTTGCGCTCACAGATGGGCATCGTGCCCCAGGAGGCGTTCCTGTTCTCGGGCACGATCGGCGACAACATCGCCTTCGGACATCCAGGCGCCAGCGACGCGGAGATCCGCGCGGCCGCCGCGGCGGTCGGCGTGGACGAGTTCATCGGCGAATTGGAGCGCGGCTATGACACCGAGGTTGGCGAGCGCGGCGCGCAGCTGTCAGCCGGCCAGCGCCAGCTGATCGCCTTCGCCCGCGCACTGATCGCCGACCCGCGCATCCTGATCCTCGACGAGGCCACATCCAACGTGGACCTGCACACCGAGGGGCGCATCGAGGACGGACTGGCGCGCCTGTTGATGGGACGCACCGCAATCGTGATCGCCCACCGCCTGTCCACCATCCGGCGGGCCGGGCGCATCGTCGTGCTCGAACACGGGCGCATCGTCGAGCAGGGAACGCATGACGAGCTGATCGCCGCCGAAGGGCGCTACTTCGAGCTTTATCGAGACTGGGCGGAGCAGGCCGCGTAGGGCCGAGCGGGCCGTCGGGGCACTCCGGGACAGGGACTCGAACCCCAATCTCCCGGACCAGAACCGGGCGTCACTGCCAATTGGACTATCCCGGACAGTGTCCCGGAGAGGATAGCCAAACCCCCGGCCGCAACGCCGGCAACACCTCCCCTCTAGGGCGTCGATGGCCAAGCGAGGCAAGGACGCAGGGAGCGTGGCGTGCTTGGCACGCGAGCGACCGAGGACGCCGCCTCGCGCCGGCCAGTGGCGTCCTAGAGCGCTGCAGCCCGCCCGTTCGGGGCAAAATAGTCGGTGATCGCCCCCTCCAGGCCGGGGTCGAGCACGAGCAGGACCTCGTCGCCGGCCTGGATGACGGTGTCGGGCTTGGGCACGAAGCCGGTGCCGTCGCGTAGCACCGAGATGACCAGACTGCCCTCCGGCAGGGTGATGTCGCTGACGTTCATGCCGACCGTGGGCGCGTCGGCGCTGACCTCCAGCTCGATGATCTCCAGGCGCTCCTCTTCGAGGGCGAGCAGGTGCACGAGGCCATAGCGCGGGACCTCGTGCTCGATCAGGCGCAGGATCAGGTCGGTGGCGGACACTGCCGGCATGATCCCCAGCAGCCTGAAGTGGTCGTGGTTGCGGGGGTTGTTGACGCGCGCGATGATCCTGTCGCACAGGTATTTCTCCTTGGCGACCTGGCAGACGACGATGTTGTCCTCGTCGTCGCCGGTCACCGCGATGACCAGGTCGGCGCGCTGGATGCCCGCGCGCTCGAGCACCCACAGCTCGGTCGCGTCGCCGTACTGGATGGCGTGCTCGAACTCCTCCTCGTTGGCCAGGTAGCACGTGCGCGAGGACTCGATCAGCGTGACTTCATGATCCTTGCTGATCAGCTCGCGCGCGAGGTTGCGCCCCACCTTGCCGGCCCCGGCGATGATCGCGTACATGCCCTCAGACCGTCTCGTGCTCGGGCGCCATCGCGCGTTCGAACATCTCTATGGCGTGCTTGGTCGGGGATATCGTGTGCAGGCCCTGCTCTTCATACCAGCTGGCCCGCGCCGGGTCCATCACCCGCACGATCACCTTGCCCACGCCGAAGCGCTTCTGGGCGATCTGGGCGATGACCACGTTGGTGTTGTCGCCGGCCGTGGACGCGATGAACACGTCCGCGCGCTCGATCCCCGCCTCGATCAGAGCGTCCACCTCCAGCGCGGTCCCCACGGTGAACTGGCCGTGGACGTCCTCCCAGCTGTCGCTCTGGCCCGCATCCAGGCGCTCGTGCGAAAGCGGATCCATGTCCAGCACCGATACTTCATGGCCGGCCGCCAGCGCCCGCTTGGCCACTGCTGAGCCCACGCGTCCGGCACCTACGATCAAGACGAACATAGCTCGCACATTAGACGATCGAGGCGTCTGCCTTGTCCGCCCGCCGGGCGGCTCTGCGCTCCTGCTCCCCGGCGGGCGCGGCGGTCACGATCACGCGACAGGTCGCCTTGCCGACGACGTACTTTGTGATGTCTCCCACGAAACCTTCCAGCCCGCCGCGGCCTCCCAGGCGGGCGCCGCCGCGGATCAGCGACGGCTCCTCGGCGCCGAGCACAATCGCTTCCACGCCACGCCTGCGCGCCTCGTCGACGATCGCATACCCGGCCCGGCGCGTGCGTACGGTGGCCGTCGCGACGTGCACGCCCGTGTACTCCTCGCCGATCGCCTTGGCCCGCGCGAGCACCTGGCGAGCATGCTTGACCTGACCCTCGGGCAGCCGCGCGTCGAGCGGCAGCGACATCGGCATCACGAACACCCACAGCGCCTCGATCGTGGCCGTGTCGATCGCCGCCTCGTCGGTCGGCTCGCCGGAGACCAGCAGCGCTGCGGTCTGCACGATGTCGTCGTCGAGAGCCGTGCCGAACAGGGGCACGAGGATCGAGCCATACTCGCGCTCGGCGGGCTGCTCGGCGCGCAGCACCTGCGCCGGCACCGTCACCCGGCGCAACAAGGAGGTTTCATCAGCGCGGCGGTAGATCACATACAGCGCGATCCCCACGGCCATCCAACCGAGCCCGACCGCGCGGGCGTCCGCGTGCAGGACCATCACCGCCACCCATCCGGCCGCCGACACGAGCGCGCCGAAGGCCGCGGGCAACGGCAGCGAGCCGCCGCCCAGCTTGATCGACAGCGGCACCCTGTAGGGGCGGTCGCGATCGGGCTCTGTGTAGCGCAGCCGGCAGATCGACAGGTGCGCGATCGTGAAGGCGAGCATCGCCCCGAACGCGTAGATGCCGATCAGGAAGTCCAGGTTCTCCGATGCCGCCAGCGCAGCCGCGAGCACGCCCGCGAGGATGATCAGCACGTAGGGCGTGGAGCGCTGCGGGTGCAGGCGCCCGAGGCCGCTGGGGATCTGGCGGTTGGTCGACAGCGAGTAGGCCAGGCGCGACAGGCCGAGCATCGCCGAGTTGGCGGCCGCCACGAGGGTGACCGCGGCGACGGCAGCCACCACGTACATGAGCGTCTTGCCCAGCCAGTGCGGATGCACCTGCGCGACGATCCCGATCATCGGCGCGTTCAGGTAGCGGGTGGCCAGCTGCGTGTGGCCGTCGCGCACCGGCAGCGCCGTCACAGCGACCAGCGCAATGCCGACATACAGGAAGGCCACCGTCGCTGTCGTGCTCGCCACGATGCGCTTGAGCCCGGCGCGGCTGATCCGCACCTCGCCGGCCAGCCCTGAGGCCGACTCCAGGCTGGTGAACGCGACCACGGCGATCGTCAGCGCGAAGATCAGATGCGACCAGGTCGGCGCGCTGCCCAGATGGATCGGCTTCAGCAGCGTGTGCGGATTGAAGAACAGCGCTAGCCCGAGCACGACGATGAAGCCCTGCAGGGCCAGGTCGCCGGCCATCAACATGCCCACGCGCCGCGCGCGGCGCCCGCCGAAGCCGCGGATGTTGCTCAGCACCACCACCGCGATGAACACGAGTGCCATCCCCAGCGCCTCGTCGCTGTCGCCCAGCGGGCTCCAGAACGTCTTTAGGTACTGCGTGGCCGAGTAGGCCGTTATGGCGATCAGGATGATGTAGTCGAGCAGGATCGCCCAACCGGCGATGAAGCTGACCAGCTCGTTGAACGCGTAACGCGCGAACACCGTCGAGCCGGCCCGGTCCTGGTGCAGGGACGCCCCCTCCACGTAGGTCATCGCGGTCAGCGTGAACAGGACGGCCGCGACCAGAAACACCAGCGGCGTGAGCCCGAGCGCGTGGCCGGCGATCACCCCGAGCGAGAAGTAGATCGCGCTCGCCAGCGACGAGTAGATGATCGTGAACAGGATCGGCGAGCCGATGCTGCGACGCGCTATCACCCGCGAGCGCGCCGCCGCGGTGGGCCTGCCGTCCGCACCCCCGGGTGTGCTCATTCCCCCCTGCTCCGCCTGATCTCCAGGTAGGAGCGCCCGGCGCCGGCCGCCACGAACAGCGCGCCCAGCAGCAGTCGCGGCGAGATCGCGCTGCCGTGTCCAGCGAGCGCCTGCACGATCAGGGCCACGCCGATCACACCCATCAGCAGGCAGAGCACGAATGTGCCCGCGCGGTGGACCTGTCGCCCGATCATCTCACGCTGAGCTTAGGCCCTTCACGGGCGGGCGCGCACCCCATCCGCGGCGGCCTCCCTGGCGCGAGCGCCGACGCCACATGAAGCGTTCCCGAGCTCCGATCAGGTGATCAGCGGGATGATCAGGATGGCCACGATGTTGGCGACCTTGATCATCGGGTTGATGGCCGGTCCGGCCGTGTCCTTGAACGGATCGCCGACCGTGTCGCCCGTGACCGAGGCGGCATGCGCGTCTGAGCCCTTGCCGCCGAAGGCGCCGTCCTCGATGAGCTTCTTGGCGTTGTCCCACGCGCCACCGCCCGCGGTCATCAGCACGGCGAAGAAGAAGCCGACCACGATCACCCCGATCAGCAGGCCGCCGAGCGCCTTGGTGTCGATCAGCCCGACGACCAGCGGCAGCAGGATCGGCAGCATCGAGGGGATGATCATCTCGCGCTGGGCGGTCTTGGTGACGATGTCCACGCAGGTCGCGTAGTCGGGCTCTTCGGTGCCCTCCATGATCCCGGGGTGCTCGCGGAACTGGCGGCGCACCTCCTCGACGACCGCGCCGCCCGCGCGCCCGACCGCCTCGATCGACAGCGAGGCGAACAGGCAAACCATCAGTCCGCCCAGCAGCAGGCCGATCAGCACCGGCGGTTCGTTGATGCTGAACACGAGCGATTCGATCGACACGTGCTTGTGGTCGGCCAATTCCTGGCGGAAGCCCGCGAACAGCACGACCGCCGCCAGCACCGCCGAGCCGATCGCGTAGCCCTTGGTGACTGCCTTGGTCGTGTTGCCGACCGCGTCAAGCGGGTCGGTCACGTTGCGCACCTCCTCGGGCAGCTCGGCCATCTCGGCGATCCCGCCGGCGTTGTCGGTTATCGGGCCGAACGCGTCGAGCGCGACGATCAGGCCGGTCAGCGACAGCTGACCCATGACCGCGACGCCGATGCCGTAGATGCCGGTCGTGCCGCCGCCCGCGAGCTTCCACGCGCCGAAGATGCCGAAGACGAGCACGAGCGCCGGCAGCGCAGTCGCCTGCAGACCCGAGCCGAAGCCCTGGATGATGTTGGTAGCGTGACCGGTGATCGACGCTTTCGCGGTCTTCTTCACCGGCGAGAAGCGCGTCGAGGTGTAGTAGTCGGTGATCACGAACAGCAGCGCCGTCACCCCGATCCCGATCAGCGCGCACAGGTAGAACTTGCCCCACGATGGCGTGTTGACCGCGCTGCCGACCTGGCTGAAGCTGAGGTTGCGCATCAGCCAGTAGGTGATCGGAGCAAACGCCGCGGCCGCGATCGCGCCGGACAGGATCAGCCCCTGGTAGAGCGCGCGCTCGACGTTGCCCGCGCGCGAGCGCACGGCGAAGGTGCCGATGATCGAGGCGATGATCGCAACGCCGCCGAGGATCAACGGATACAGGGCCACGCGCGTGGCCTCGTGGAACGTCAGCACACCGAGCAGCATCACGGCCACCGCGGTGACCGCGTAGGTCTCGAACAGGTCGGCGGCCATGCCCGCGCAGTCGCCCACGTTGTCGCCGACGTTGTCGGCGATCACGGCCGGGTTGCGTGGGTCGTCCTCGGGGATGCCGGCCTCGATCTTGCCCACGATGTCGGCGCCCACGTCGGCAGCCTTGGTAAAGATGCCGCCGCCGAGTCGAGCGAAGACCGAGATCAGCGAGCCGCCGAAGCCGAGGCCGATGAGCGCATCGACGGCGGTCTTCTGGCTGTCGTTGAACACGGCGGTGAGCAGCCCGTAGTAGCCGGCCAGCCCGAGCAGCGCCAGCCCGGCGACGAGCATGCCGGTGATCGCGCCGCCACGGAAGGCGGCGGTGAGGGCCGGCGAGACGCCGCCCCGGGCCGCCTCAGCGACGCGTGCGTTGGCGCGCACGGACACGTTCATGCCGATGTAGCCGGCCGAGCCCGAGAGCGTGCCGCCGATCGCGAAGCCGCAGGCCACGGCGATGTTCTGCACGAAGATCAGCGCGACGAACAGCACCACGCCGACGCCAGCGATCGTCGTGTACTGGCGGTTCAGATAAGCGCGCGCGCCCTGCTGAATGGCCAGCGAGATCGACTGCATGCGCTCGTTGCCTGGCGAGAGCGCGAGCAGGGCGCGCGCGGTCAGCAGGCCGTAAGCGACGGCACAGGCGGCACATACGAGGGCGACGACGACCCCATGGTTCGTCAGAAAGCTGCTCAACAGAAATCCTCCGCGGTCTGATTTGCGTGCCGCGCGAGGATGGTTCGCGCGCACGTTCGACGCCCGGATCGCCCAAAAAGGGCGCTCGTCGGGTGCAAACGCGGCGGGAGTCTATCGTGCCGGCCCGCGGAAGGCCGGCCGGCTGCCCTGCGACGTCAGCACAGCGTCACCGTCCCGGCACCCACAGCCTGCCGCTCGACTCGGCCGGCCCGGGCCCCTTGCCCGCCGGCGGCGCCTGCTCGGCGCCCGGCGGGGCGCCCTGGCCGGAGGGCCCGCCGCCCGGCCCACCGGAGCCTCCCTGGCCTCCCCCTGCCGGCCCCGGCTCGCTGCCTGCACCCGTGGCCTGCACCTCGCGCGCGTAGGCCATCTGCAGTTGCGAGAGCGCGTCGCGCAGAGGGCCGAGCTCGCCGGCGATCCTGCGCTCGAGGATGCCCATCAGCGCGCGCACGCCGTCGATCGCGTCGCGCACCTGCTCCAGATCGCGCCCCGCCGCGGCGTCAGCGCCTCGGCCGGCCTGCCCGGCGTCGGCGCCCTGTGCCTGCGGATCTGGGGGCGCAGGACCCAGGCGCCGGGCGCCGAGGTTCAGCAGCGAGATGGCAGTCTGGGCCATCATGTCGGTCGTCGTGATGCGGCTCAGTTCGGCCTCGTAGGCCCTGCGAAGCTCCTCCTCGCTGGGAGCCTGTGGGCCGCCCGCCGCGTCCGCGGTCGAAGTGGGATCCCATCCCCCCTGGGCCGCGCCTGGATCTGCGCTCACACGGTCACCTTCTCTCTATAGGTCGCACTGGTCTCGGCCACGGATGCCGCGTAGACCTCCTGCGGCGTGGCGCCGGCGTCGATCATCCGGCGCTGGCGCTGGGCGCCGTTGGCCACGGGAAAGGCGGGCTCGATGCCCAACTCGGCGCGCACCGGCGCCGTCCAGGCGGCCAGCCGCTCGATCGCGCCCGCGGCCGGGTACTCCTGCGCGCGCTCCAGGTCGATCAGCCTGCCGTCCAGGCCGAAGCGGATCGCCCGCCACATGTTCTCCTCGATCATGCGCGGGGCGGGATCCGCGAACGGAACCCCTTCGTCGACGTCGCGCATGGCCTGCGCGATGCACGCGACCATCAGGGCGGCCAGCGCGTCTGACTCCTGCGCGGTTGCCTGCACGTCGCAGATGCGCAGCTCGACGGTGCCGAAGCTGAAGTGCGGGCGGACAGACCACCACACCTGGGTGAACTCGACGATCGAGTTGGTCTTGAGCAAGAACTCGATGTAGTCGCGGTAGGAGCGCCAGCCGCCGAAGGCGTCGGGAACCCCGCAGCGCGGAAAGCTCTTGGTGAAGCTCTGCGTGCGTGCGGACGCCAGCCCGCTGTCGCGGCCGTCCAGGAACGGCGAGTTGGCGGAGATCGCCAGCAGCAGCGGCAGCACAGGGCGCAGGCGGTCGCACACGCGCACTGCGCGGTCGATGTCGCGCACCCCCAGGTGCACGTGCACGCTGAAGGTGTTGTTGCGCCAGGCCACGTACTTCAAGCCCTCCTCGACGCGGCGGTAGTGCTCGGTGTCGATCAGCGCCTGCTCGCGGTAGTCGGCCCAGGGATGGGTGCCCGTGGCGCCGAGCGCCACGCCCTGCGCGTCGGCCAGCGCGAACAGCCGCCGGCGACGCTCGCGCTGGCGCGCCAGCGCGTCGTGCAGGTCGGCGCCGGTGCCCGAGATGATCTCGATCTCCGATTTGATCAGCTCGCCGGCGATGCTCGGCGCGAGAATCTCATCGTCGGCGGCGACCGCGCGCATCTGCTCGAAGCGCGGCAGCAGGTCAAGCGTGTGCGGATCCAGGATCGCGAACTCCTCCTCGACCCCGACCGTGAGGTCGGTCGCCTGCGCAAATGTCTGCGCCGCGCGATCTAGATCCAAGCTGTTCATCTTGTGGCGTCTGCGATGCGGGGATGGCGGTCGGGCGATCTGGCGGTCGGGCGATCTGGCGGTCGAGCAGCGGCGCTCAGGTGAGGTAGAAGTACAGCGCGTAGAGCAGGTCGACGGCGGGGCTGGAAGTGTGCACGGTCACCTCGGGCGGCACGTCCAGCAGCGACTCGGAGTAGTTGAAGATGATCTTCACGCCGCACTCAACCAGCTCGTCGGCCAGTCCCTGAGCCGCCTGCTTGGGCACGGCCAGCACGCCCACGACGATGTCCTCATCCTCGACCACCTGGCGCAGCTCGCGGATGTGACTGACGACCTGGTTGCCGACTTTTGTTCCCACCTTGGCCTCGTCTAGTCGAAGATGGCCACCACGCGAAAGCCGTGGTCGGCGAAGATTTCCGAGGAGGCGATCGCCTTACCCAGGTGCCCGGCGCCGATCAGCGCGATGTTGTGCTGTCCGGCGGTGCGCAGGATCTTGCGGATCTGCGAGACCAGCGCCTCGACGTTGTAGCCGACGCCGCGCTTGCCGAACTTGCCAAAGCCGGACAGGTCGCGGCGTATCTGCGTGGAGTTGACGTGCGTGTAGTCGGCCAGCTCCTGGGATGAGATCGTCTCCTTGCCCATCTTCTTGGCCTGGGTCAGCACCTGCAGGTAGCGCGACAGCCTCGCCGCCACGCCGAGCGAAAGCCGCTCGTTGGCCGAGACGGTCGCGCCTCGCGCGCCGCCCGGCGAACCAGCCATTGGTTCTCCGTAGCTCATCGCCGTGACTCTAGACGCTCGCGCAGGAGCGTCTCATCTACGACGTACTCGCACAGCTCCTCGCCGTCGATCGCAACGACCGGGATGCGCTCGAAATAAGCCCGGTGCAGGGACTCGTCAGAGGTTATGTCGCGCTCGTCCACGACGAAGCCCAGCTCGGCCCGCAGGCGGCCCAGTGCCGCGAGCGCGTCCTCGCACAGGTGGCAGCCCGGCGCGGTGTAGACGGTCAGAACGGTCATCGGACGGGATGGGGATCCAATATGGGAGCGTTGATCGGGGTTGGACGTGGGCGCGTTCATCGGGGCCGCTCGCCGGTGGCGTACGCATCGAGCGCCAGATAGCCCGGGTAGGCCAGATGCCGACCGTAGCGGGCGGCGCTGGCGATCATCGCGGCGTTGTCGGTGCACAGCGCGGGCGGTGGGATGTGCAGTGTCGCGCCGAGCGCCTGCAGGCGCCTGCGCAGCTCGCCGTTGACCGCCACGCCGCCCCCCACCGCCAGCCGGTCCAGGCCGCTGCGCTCGAGCGCGCGCTCGGCGTGGGCGAGCAGGCTGTCGACGATCGCCGCCTGGTATGACGCCGCCAGGTCCGACGCCCGTGCGCGCGCGTCCTGTGGCGAGAGCTCGCGCAACTTGTACAGCAGTGCCGTCTTCAGGCCGGCGAAGGAGAAGTCGAGCCCCTGCGCGAAGGCGCGGTGTGCGCGCCCGCGCCCGCCGCGCGCACGCTCGGAGCGCGAGCCGGGGAAGGAGAACGCCTGCGGGTCGCCGCCGGCCGCAAGGCGCTCCAGCGCAGGCCCTCCGGGGTATCCCAGCCCGAGCATCCGCGCCCCCTTGTCGAACGCCTCGCCGGCGGCGTCGTCGAGGGTGCGCCCGAGCACGTCGAAGCCGTCGTGCTCGGCGACGTGCGCCAGCAGCGTGTGGCCACCGCTCGCTATCAGGCACAAGAACGGCGGCGCAAAGCCCTCGCCGGGCCCGTCGGCCGCCAAGAAGTTGGCCGCGACGTGGCCCTGCAGATGGTCGACGCCCGCAAACGGCAGCTCGCGCGCGGCGGCAAGCGCCTTGGCGGTTGACAGCCCGACCAGCAGCGCGCCCACCAGCCCAGGGCCCTGCGTGGCGGCGACCAGCTCGACATCGTCGAGGGTGGCACCCGCCTGCTCCAGCGCGCGTCCCACGATCAGGTTAACGAGTTCGAGGTGGTGGCGCGAGGCGATCTCAGGGACCACCCCGCCAAAGCGCGCATGGGCCTCCTGCGAGGAGATCACGTTGGCGCGCAAGCGCCCGTCGCCGTCCACGATCGCGGCGCAGGTGTCGTCGCAGCTGGTCTCCAGCGCCAGGATCGTCATATACGCCCGGGATTGGGCACATCGTCGAGCGAGCCGTGCAGCGTGGCGGGCGTGCGCCACATCACGAGCGCGTCCTCGCCGTTGTCCTGGTAGTAGCGCCGGCGCATGCCCGCCGCGCGAAAGCCCTCGCGTTCGTAGAGGTGGATGGCGACCGCGTTGGAGCGGCGCACCTCCAGCGTGAAGCGCGCGTCGGGGTCTGCGACGCGCTCGTACAGTTGCGCGAGCATCGCCGAGGCCAACCCCAGGCGCTGGTAGTCGAGGTCCACGGCCACGTTCATGACGTGCCAGACCGTGTCATAGCGCGAGCAGATCAGATAGCCGACCAGCCGCTCCTCGGCGTCGGCCGGCGTGGCGGTCGCGGCCAGGCATATACCCGACTGCTTGGACAGCTCCAGCACGAACATGGCAAGCGACCACGGCGTGGGGAACACCCGCCGCTCGATCGCGATCACCTGTGGCAGATCGGGATAGGTCAGCGAGCGGATGCGCAGCGTCAGGGGCTCGCGCTGCAGCGAGTTCCCTGATGAGGCCCGCTCGCTCATGACGCACCGGCGGGAGCGCCCGCCGCGGTCGCCAGCGCCAGCTCGGCGTCCGGGCGGCGACAGTATTCGGGCAGCACCTGCTCGGGCCCGGTAGCAGCGCGAGCACGCGCGCCCAGCTCGCAGATCGCGCCCGCGCTGACGCGATGCAGCGGCGAGGAGGCCTCGGCGCATGGCACGCCGGCCGTCGCGAGATCCGGCCGATAGCGCAGCGCCCCGTCGCCGACCGCCAGCCAGCGCCGCGGCTGCCCGCTGCCCCCCTCGGCCGACACGACGACGCCGCCGAGCTCCTGCGGGGGGAGCGCGCGCGGGACGGTCAGCCGGCGGGGCTCGTAGGCGTCGCCGTCGCGCTCATAGGCCGCCGCGAACACCTCTCCGCGACGGGCGTCGCTCACGGCCAGGACGGCGTCCACAGCGAACGCCCCGTCCTCGTCTGTCACAGCGCCGTCCGCGAGGACCGCTGCGGCGAGCGCCTGCAGGCTGGACACGCCCACCAGCTGAGCGGACAGCGATTGCGCGAGCGCGCGCGCCGTTGCCACGCCCACGCGCAGACCCGTGAACGTGCCGGGCCCGACGCCCACAGCTATGCGCCCAAGTTCGCTCCAGGCCACGTCAGCCTCGGCGAGCAGCCCGCGGGCCAGGTCCAGCAATCGGGTCGCGTGTCCAGGATGGTCGCCTGGGTCAGGGTCGTCGCGCGCCTGCAGCGTGCGACCGTCGCCCAGGCGCAAGGCTACGGCGGTGGCGGGCGTCGCGGTATCGAGGCCGAGCACGATCACGACTCGCCGCCGTTGTCAGATGACGATCGATGATCCTCTGACGCAGGTCCGTCGTCGTGCACCTCCACGCTGCGGCGGTCTCCGCCCTGGTGGCTGAGGGTCACGCGCAGCCGGGCACCTGCGAGCTCGCCCTCGGCGTCCGGCGGCCACTCCACGAAGGCTATGCGCCCGGGGCCGAGGTAGTCGGCGAGCAGCGCCGGATCCTCATCCTGCAGCCCGGCCAGCCGGTAGAGGTCGAGATGCGAGACGGTCACGCCGCGACCGCCGTAGCGGTGCCCGATGCTGAACGTGGGACTGGTCACCGGGTCGCTCACGCCAAGCGCGCGAGCGGCGCCTCGCACAAGCGTCGTCTTGCCCGAGCCGAGCTCCCCGCGGATGAGCACCACATCGCCCTCGCGCAGCGCGCCCGCCAGCTGCGCGCCGAGCGATTCGGTTTCGGCGGGACCGTTGGTTTGGACGCTGCGCACTGCCACCCACGTGACTCTAGCTACAGCCTGCGCAGGCTCGGACCGTCGCGAGCGTCTCGCCGCGGTCGGCCCGTCATCGGCGACCGTCCCTCGAAAAAGGACCGGCCCGCGGGGGTATGGGGCGCGGGCCGGTCGTTACTCCTGGAGGGATGGAGACAGGACCTTCATCGGCATGGAACACAGCTGACTTTAGGGCCTGAGCCCCAGTCTTCAACACGATACGAAAAATCCCTTCAATTGCGGCGAAATTGCGCCTAAATTCCCGTCCAAATCGCCTGGACGCCGTGTAGCGCGGCATGGACGCTGTCCGCGACGATTATCTAGAACAGGCCGAGCTGGTCGACCTCCGCGCGCTCGTGCTCAGGCTGCGTCGGCGTGGCCTGCGGCGCAGCGTCGGGCAGCTCCTCTAGCTCGGGCACGTCGATCGGCTGCTCGGGCGCGCCCAGGGCCAGGAGCTCGGGCAAGCGCGCGAAGTCCTCGCGCAGAGTGGCCAGCATGCGCGGGGTGTACAGCGCGGCGGCTGGGTGGTAGATGGGGTACAGCCGCACCGCGCGCCGCCCCAGGGTCAGCACCTCGGGCTGACCGTGCAGGCGAGTGATGCCGGTGGGATCGCCGCGCAGCAGCTTGGTGGAGAAGTTGCCCAGCGTGCAGATGACCGTCGGCTGGATCAGCTCGACCTTGCGCAGCAGGTACTCGTGGCAGTTCGACAGCTCCACCGGCAGTGGATCGCGGTTGCCGGGCGGGCGGCACATGAGCGTGTTGGCGATGAATACATCCTCGCGGCTGAGACCGATCTCGCCGAGCAGCGTGTTGAGCAACTGGCCCGCGCGTCCCACGAAGGGGAGCCCCTGCTCGTCCTCGCTGGCGCCTGGCGCCTCGCCGATGAACATGAGATCCGAGTCGGCGTTGCCCGCGCCGAACACGACGGTCTTGCGCGTCGACGCAAGCTCGCTGCAGCGGACGCAGGCGCGCGCCTTGGCGAGCTCCTCCTTGAGGGCCTCGCGCCGCTCGCCTGGCGAGAGCTCGTCCGCGCCGGATGACACCGCCCGGCATGCTAAGCGATGATCCCCCGATGGCCCAGCCCGCCGAGCTGTCGGTGACGGCGCCGTTCGCCGGCGTCGTCGTGTCGATCCCGCACGAGCGCCATGAGCAGGTCGGCGCGGGCGTGCCGCTGGTGGTGTTGGAGGCGATGAAGATGGAGCACGAGGTGCTCGCCGAGACCGCCGGGGTGGTGGGCGCTCTGGCGGTAGCCGTGGGCGACGCAGTCGAGGAGGGCCAGCTGCTGATGACGCTGCAGCCGGGTGGCGACGCGGGGACGCCGACGGCGAGTCCCGCCCAGCACAACCAGGATGGCGAGCGCGCGGACCTGCGCGCGGTGCGCGAGCGACACGAGATCGGCCTCGATGGCGCTCGGCCGCAGGCGGTGGCGCAGCGGCGCGAGCGCGGCCGGCGGACCGCGCGCGAGAACCTCGCCGACCTGCTCGACCCCGACAGCTTCGTCGAGTACGGGCCGCTGCTGTTCGCCGCCCAGGAGGCCAGGCGCCCGCGCGAGGAGCTGATCGCGCGCACCCCCGCCGACGGCCTGGTCGGCGGCGTGGGAGCGGTAGCGGGTCGTCCGTGCGTGGCCATGTCCTATGACTACACGGTGCTGGCGGGCACGCAGGGCATGCGCAACCACGCCAAGAAGGACCGCCTGTTCGAGCTCGCCGAGCGCCGGCGCCTGCCCGTGGTGCTGTTCGCGGAGGGCGGCGGCGGGCGCCCCGGCGATGTGGACATGCCGATCGTCGCCGGCCTGGACTGCCGGGCCTTTGCGCTGTTCGCCGGTCTCAGCGGTCTCGTGCCGCTGGTGGGCATCGCGTCCGGCTACTGCTTTGCCGGCAACGCCGCGCTGCTGGGCTGCTGCGACGTGGTGATCGCCACCGAGGACGCGAGCATCGGCATGGGCGGCCCGGCGATGATCGAGGGCGGCGGGCTGGGGGTGCACGCCCCCCAGGATGTCGGCCCGATCGACGTTCAGCACGCAAACGGCGTGGTCGACCTGCGCGCGAGCGGCGACGCGCAGGCGGTGGCGTTGGCCAAGCGCTACCTGTCCTACTTCCAGAATCCCGCCCACCCCGACAGCGAGCCGGGCAAGGTCGGCGATCAGCGGTTGCTGCGCGACCTGATCCCCGAGCAGCGCAAGCGGGTCTATCAGGTGCGCAGCGTCGTGCAGGCGCTATTCGACGAGGGCTCGGTGCTGGAGCTGCGCGACGGCTTTGGCGCAGGGATGGTCACCGCGCTGGCGCGCGTGGACGGACGCCCACTGGGCGTAGTGGCCAACGATCCGACGCATCTGGGGGGCGCGATCGACGCCGACGGCGCGGACAAGGCCGCGCGCTTCATCGCCCTGTGCGACGCATTTGATCTGCCCGTGCTGTTCCTGTGCGACACGCCCGGCTTCATGGTCGGCCCCGCCGCCGAGCGCACGGCCACCGTGCGCCACTTCGCGCGCATGTTCCTGGGCGGCGCCAACCTGAGCGTGCCCACAGGCACGATCGTGCTGCGCAAGGGCTATGGGCTGGGCGCCCAGGCGATGGCCGGCGGCGGCTTCAAGGCGCCGCTGTTCACCGTCGCGTGGCCGACGTCCGAGTTCGGCGGTATGGGCCTGGAGGGCGCGGTGCGCTTGGGCATGCGCCGCGAGCTCGACGCGATCGAGGACGAGCAGGAGCGCGAGCAGCTCTTCGAACAAATGGTCGCCTTCGCCTATGAGCGCGGGCGCGGTCTGAACATGGCGGCCTACGGCGAGATCGACGACGTGATCGACCCGGCCGACTCGCGCCGCTGGATCGCCACGCTGTTCGACGAGCACAGCGGGCAGTGGTGGCGGCGCGAGGGCAAGAAGCGCCCGTATGTGGACGCGTGGTAAGCACCCACAACCCTTCAGACCCTCTACATGTGAGATTGCGCACACAGTGGCCGCTCAAGCGCTCCACCTGTCCACCCTGACGCCGCGGCCTGTATCATCTGTTGAAGGCCGTCACCGACGATTCTCGGGATGGACCTGAGAAGACATGCCTGACTCGCATCTGTAGTCGCGCCGGTATCCGCAGGGAACTGGACCGAAAGCCGATGAGCTCACACCACCGAACCTCGCTGCGCGCATGAGGACCGTGCGCGCTGTGGCGCAGCTGCGCTCAACGCTCGAGCCGGCACGGCGTCAGGGGCTGACGATCGGCCTGGTGCCGACGATGGGTGCGCTGCACGAAGGCCACCTGTCGCTGATCCGTCACGCCCGCTCGCACTGCGATGTCGTGGTCGTCTCGCTTTTTGTCAACCCCGCCCAGTTCAACGAGCGCGCCGACCTGGAGCGTTATCCGCGCCGCGAGTCCGACGACGCTGCGCTTGCGCAAGCAGCGGGCGCGGATGTTCTGTTCGCGCCGGCCGCCGAGGAGGTCTACCCGGCGGGGTTTTCCACGAGCGTGGAGGTGTTCGGGGTGACCGAGCGCCTGGAGGGTGCAGCGCGCGGGCGCGAGCACTTCCGCGGCGTGGCCACGGTGGTCACCAAGCTGCTTTGCATGGCCATGCCCGACGTGGCCTTCTTCGGCCAGAAGGATGCCCAGCAGGTGGTCGTGATCCGCCGCCTTGTCACCGACCTGAACCTCCCCATGCGTATCGAGGCGCTGCCAACTGTGCGCGAGCCCGACGGCCTGGCCATGTCCAGCCGCAACGCGCTGCTCAGCGCCGACGAGCGTCCGCGCGCAGTGGCATTGCCCGCGGCGCTCACGGCCGCCGCACGGCTCGTCAGCGCGGGCGAGCGCTCGGCACAGGCGATCCTCGCGGCCGCGCGCGAGGCGATGCGCCCCTATGGCGTGGAGCCCGAGTACCTGGCGCTAGTGGCGCCCGACACGCTCGAGCCGATCGACACGCTCGACGGCGAGACGCTGCTGGCGCTGGCAGCGCGCATCGGCGAGATTCGCCTGATCGACAACGCGATCTTGCATCCGGCCACAACCAACGCCGCGGCCGCCGCGCACGCCCCCAGTCAACCGGTCCCAGGAAAGGCGATGACCACATGCAGCGCGTGATGCTGAAGTCCAAGATTCACAGGGCCACGGTCACCGATTGCGACCTGCACTACGTCGGATCGATCACGATCGACTCGGACCTGCTGGAGGCCGCCGACATCCTCGAGCACGAACAGGTCCACGTGGTCGATGTCGACAACGGCGCGCGCTTTGAGACCTACACGATTGCGGGCGCGCGCGGCTCGGGCGCGATGTGCGTCAACGGCGCCGCCGCCCGCCTGGTGCACCGTGGCGACACGATCATCGTGATCTCCTACGGCTCCTACGACGAGGTCGATCTGGAGCGTTACGAGCCGCGCGTAGTGCACGTCGAGGCTCACACCAACCGCATCATCACCGTCGACGAGCAGGTGGCGACCTTGCTCTCCTGAGAGCTGGCGTCAACCAGGCCGTCAGAGAGGAGCACCACCATGTCAAGCCACCCCGACCCAACCCTCGGCGCCGCCCACGCGCAGTCGCCATCCGAGCCCGTGCGCCTGCCAATGACCCTGCCGCTGCTGGCCGAAAAGAAGCGCCTCGGTGACCCGATCGTGATGGTCACCGCCTATGACTACCCGAGCGCCCGCGCCGCCGAGGCGGCCGGCGTGGATCTCGTCCTCGTGGGCGACTCCGCGGCCACGACCGTGCTCGGCTACAACGCCACGACGCCGGTCGAGCTCGAGGATATGCTCGTGCTCGCGCGCGCCGTGCGCCGCGGCCTGAGCACACCGTTGATGATCGGCGACCTGCCGTTCGGCTCCTATGAGATCTCTGACGAGCAGGCGATCGCCACCGCGATGCGCATGGTCAAGGAGGCCGGCTGCGAGGCGGTCAAGCTGGAGGGTGGTGGCGAGGCGTCGGCCAAGCGTGCGCGTGCGATCGTCGGGGCGGGCATCCCCGTGATGGGTCACGTGGGCCTCACGCCGCAGACCTCGACCGCGCTCGGCGGCTGGAAGGCGCAGGGCCGAACCGCGCAGGCAGCTACGCGCATCGCCGCGGAGGCGCTCGCGCTGCAGCAGGCCGGCTGCTTCGCGCTCGTGTTCGAGGCGATCCCAAGCGCCGTCACCGACGAGCTCATGCCGCTCATCGAAGTCCCCGTCATTGGCATCGGCGCGGGCCCCGCGACCGACGGACAGGTGCTCGTGTTCCACGACCTGCTCGGAATCCGCGACGGCCTCGGACCACGTTTTGTCAAGCGCTACGCCAACCTCCAGCAGGAGATGAACGAAGGCGTCGCCGCCTACGCCGAGGACGTGCGCGCGCGCCGCTACCCCGGGCCTGAGCACACCTACAAGATCGATCCGGCTGAGCTCGCCGAGCTGCGCGCGCAGCTCCCATAACCGCTGAGCCGCCGGTCGCACGCTCAACCTCCGCGCGCCGGCGGTCGATCGGTTCGATCATGTGGCCACTCGCGCGCCGTGTGCCTGCCACGCTCGCCCTGGCGTTGCTGGTGAGCTCACCCGCGGCGCTCGCGCAGAGCATGGCGCACGGCGACGCCTCGCGCGTCGCAGCGCACGCCAAACGGTGTCGCGCGCCGAAGCACCACAAGGTGCTTGTCAACACCCGCGACCTGGTGATGTGGAGCGTCGAACGTTACAGCGGCAAATTCGAGGAAGAATTCGTAGACACGCTGTTTGCCTGCGTGCCGCCGCGCGGGAGAACACACATCATCGGCGCTGCCGGCCAGAGCTCCGCGGTCCAGGCGGGGAGCAGCGTGAGCTTCAAGAGCGCCGGGTCGTTCGTGGCGGTCGACGAAGAAGCGGGCAACTCGGTCGGATTCACAGAAGCGCTGACGCTGCACGATGCACGCGACGGCCGAACCACGGAAATCGTCAGCTTTGCCGGCGAGAACGTCTCCACACTTCCCATTCCCGCACCCGAATCGCTCGAAGCGCTCGGGGCCCCGGTCGGGGTCGGCATCCGCCAATACGCGGTCGCTGCGAATGGCGACGTCGCCTGGGTCGGCTACAGCGCGGCGGTTGCGGGCAAGGCCGGTGTACGGGTCCTCTATGTCGACGACGCCAGGGGCATCCACCGTGTCGCAGCCACGACCACGCTCGAACTGGTCGGCTTTCGCCGAGGCCAGGTGAGGTGGACCGAGTCGGCGCGGGCGTAGCGCGGATTCACTGGGCCAGCGGCTCGCCGTAGCGCTCGGAGAACGCGAACTCGGACACGTCTTTGCGCGCCAGCGCTCGCGGCCATGGATCGGCGCGCCGCCCGACGCCGATGTGGGCCGCAACCGCGATCTCCTCGGGTATCGCGAGCAGCTCCTTGACCTCCGCCTCGGCCGGCACCAGCAGAGTCGTCATCGCCGCACCCAGCCCCTCGGCGCGCAACCCGAGCAGCAGGTTCTGCACGAACGGGTAGATCGAGGCACCGCCGACGATGCTTTGGCGCGGAAGCTGCGCATCGGTCACCGCGAGGTCGCCCAGGCGCACGCCCACGACCAGGTGCACGGGCACCTCGTGCAGATGCTCGGCGTACTCGTTGGCGCGCTCCAGCGTGCGAGCGCGCGCGGGGTCGCTGCTTGCAAGGTCGGCTGCCGCGCGAGCGACATCCGCGTGCCCGATGTAGGCGCGCCAGCGGGGCAGGTAGAGGTCGCGTAGCGCGGCCCGGCTCTGCGCGTCGCGAACGACGATCACGCGCCAGCCCTGGCGGTTGCCGCCGCTGGGCGCAAAGCGGGCACTGTCGAGCGCGCGCACGAGCGCCTCGGTCGGCACCGGGTCGGGCTTGAAGCGCCGTGTCGTGGGCGCGCAGCGCATCGCCTCGTACAGGTCCATGCGCCGGACGCTACCTCAACTGCCGCGAGTGCCGGTCGCCCCGGGCGTCTGGTCGTACTCGACCCGCCGCAGCACCCGCGCTGGCGCCCCCGCGGCGATCGAGAACGCGGGGATGTCCTGCGTGACCACGCTGTTGGCGCCGATCACGCAGCGCTCGCCGATCGTGACGCCGCTGGTGACGACCACGTTGGCGCCCAGCCAGCAGTTGTCGCCGATGCGCGTCGGGCCCTTGCCGTCGAAGCCCTGCCAGGTGATCGGCTTGTCGGGGTCGTCGTAGCGGTGGCTGGCGTCTGACACGAAGCAGCCGTTGGCGAGCATGCAGTGGTCGCCGATCTCCACCAGCTCGTTGGCAGCCACCATCACGCCCATGTTCAAGAACGTGCCCGCGCCGATCCGCACCCTGGCGGCGCCCGGCGCGGTGATCCACACGCCCGGCTCCAGCAGTGCCCCCGCCCCCACCTCCAGGCGCCCCTCGTGCAGCGCCTCCAGCACGTTGCCGTGCACGGGCCAGCGCACGAACGCTTCGCGGCGCATCAGCTCCCAGTGGATGCGTGCGCGGTTCCACGGCAGCGAGTTGCGCTCATACCAGCGCCACTTCTGCGCCCACAGCCGCGCCTGCGCCTGCAGGGCCGCAGGACCGGCGGGGTCGCTCATCCGCTCACGCGGCGACTCTGGCCCGCCGTTTGCGCGGACCCGACTTCGCCGCCCCGCGCCTGACCGTCGGCGTGAGCAGCTCCGCCAGGAACGCGCCCGTGTGCGACGCCGGCTCGGCGGCCACCTCCTCGGGCGTGCCCACGGCGATCGCCATCCCCCCTCCTCGCCGCCCTCCGGGCCCATGTCGATCAGCCGGTCGGCGCTCTTGATCACGTCGAGGTTGTGCTCGATCACGACCACGCTGTTGCCCTGGTCGACGAGTCGCTGCAGCACCTCCAGTAGGCGCTGCACGTCGGCGAAGTGCAGCCCGGTGGTGGGCTCGTCGAGGATGTACAGGGTCATGCCGGTGGCCACCTTGGACAGCTCGGTGGCGAGCTTCACGCGCTGGGCCTCGCCGCCGGACAGCGTGGTCGCGGGCTGGCCCAGGCGCACGTAGCCGAGGCCGACCGCCTCCAGCGTCTCCAAGCGCCGGCGCACCTTGGGGATGTGCTCGAAGAACTCAAGCGCCTCCTCGATGGGCATGTCGAGCACGTCGGCGATCGACTTGCCCTTGAAGCGCACCTCGAGCGTCTCGCGGTTGTAGCGCTTGCCGTGGCACTGCTCGCAGGGCACGTACACGTCGGGCAGGAAGTGCATCTCGATCTTGATCTGCCCGTCGCCGCGGCACACCTCGCAGCGCCCGCCCTTGACGTTGAAGCTGAAGCGCCCCGGCTTGTAGCCGCGCGCGCGCGCCTCCTGGGTCTTTGAGAACAGGTCGCGGATCACGTCGAACAGGCCTGTGTATGTGGCCGGGTTGCTGCGCGGTGTGCGCCCGATCGGCGACTGGTCGACCTGGATGATCTTGTCCAGCTGCTCCAGGCCGTGGATCGCGCGGTGTGCGCCCGGGCGCTTGCGCGCGCGGTGCAGGCGGTTGGCGACCGCCTTGTACAGCACGTCGTTGACCAGCGTCGACTTGCCCGACCCCGACACGCCGGTCACGCACGTGAGCACGCCGAGCGGCACGTGCACGTCGATGTCGCGCAGGTTGTGCTCGCTGGCGCCGAGGATCTCGATGTAGCCGCTTGGCGTGCGCCGCCGCTTGGGCGTGTCGATCGTGCGCGTGCCCGCGAGGAACTGCCCGGTGAGGGACTCCTTCACGCGCTGCACCTCAGTGGCCGTCCCCTCGGCAACGATCCGCCCGCCGTGCTCGCCCGCGCCCGGCCCCAGGTCGACGAGGTGGTCGGCGGCGCGCATCGTCTGCTCGTCGTGCTCAACCACGATCACCGTGTTGCCCAGGTCGCGCAGGCGCTCGAGCGTGCCGATCAGCTTGGAGTTGTCGCGCTGGTGCAGGCCGATCGACGGCTCGTCGAGGATGTACAGCACGCCCACCAGCGAAGAGCCGATCTGCGTGGCTAGGCGGATGCGCTGCGCCTCCCCGCCCGACAGCGTGGCCGCAGCCCGGTCCATCGACAGGTAGCCGATGCCCACGTTGTCCAGGAAGCGCAGCCGCTCGGAGATCTCTCGCAGGATCAGCCGCGCGACATGGCGGTCGGTGTCGGACAGCTCGACCTCCTCGAGCCACTCCAGCGCGCGGCGCGCGGACAGCGCGCAGAAGTCCTCGATGCGCGTGCCCGCGACGAGCACCGCGCGCGACTCGGCGCGCAGGCGCGCGCCGCCGCACACCGGGCAGGCGCGCAGCGACATGAACTCCTCGATCTTCTCGCGCGTCCACTCGGAGTCGGTCTCGCGGTAGCGGCGCTGCAGGTTGCTGACGATCCCCTCAAAGCGCGCCGCATACGAGCGCCTGCGCCCGTAGCGGTTGCGATAGGTCACCTGCACGGGCTCGCCGTCGGTGCCGTACAGGAACAGGTTGCGCTGCTGCTCGGACAGGTCTTCCCAGGGTGCGTCGAGGTCGACGCCGTACTGCTCGGCGAGCGCCTCGGTCATCTGCTCGTAGTAGTTGCTTGTGCTGCCCGCCCACGGCGCGATCGCGCCCTCGCCGATCGACAGCGACGGGTCGGGCACGACCAGATCGGGGTCGATTTCCATCTGCGAACCCAGGCCGGTGCAGCGCTCGCACGCGCCGTGGGGCGAGTTGAAGGAGAAGATGCGCGGCTCGAGCTCGACCAGCGACGGACCGTGCTCGGGGCAGGCAAAGCGCTCGGAGAAGGTGAACAGTGTGCCCGGATCGGGGACCATCCCGGGGACGATCTGCGTGGCCGCCGCGCGGGGGCCCTTGGCGCCCTTGGCGCCCTTGGCGCCCTTGGCCGCGCTGGCTTCCTCACCAGCCGACAACTCGGCGGAGGCCGGACGGCCGGAGCCCCCTATCTCAACCTCCACCAGGCCCTCCGCCAGGCCGACCGCGGTCTCGATCGAGTCGGCCAGGCGCTTGCGCACGTCGTGGCGCATCACCAGGCGGTCGACCACGACCGAGATGTCGTGCTTGTAGCGCTTGTCGAGCACGATCGATTCCTCGAGCATGCGCACGCGGTCGTCGATCTTCACGCGCGCGAAGCCGTCCGCGCGCAGCTGCTCGAGCAGCTTGCCGTACTCGCCCTTGCGTCCGCGCACGACCGGCGCGAGCACCATGAAGCGCACGCCCTCGGCCAGCTCCATCACCTGGTCGATGATCTGCTCGGCCGACTGGCCCACGATCGGCCGCCCGCAGATCGGGCAGTGGGGCTTGCCCACGCGCGCCCACAAGAGGCGCAGGTAGTCGTAGATCTCCGTGACCGTGCCGACCGTCGAGCGCGGGTTACGCGAGGTGGTCTTCTGGTCGATCGAGATCGCCGGCGACAGGCCCTCGATCGAGTCCACGTCGGGCTTGTCCATCTGGCCGAGGAACTGGCGTGCGTAGGCCGACAGCGACTCCACGTAGCGGCGCTGGCCCTCCGCGTAGATCGTGTCGAACGCCAGGCTCGACTTGCCCGACCCGGACAGGCCCGTTATGACGACCAGCGCGTCGCGCGGCAGCGCCAGCGAGATGTCCTTGAGGTTGTGCTCTCGCGCGCCCGAGACCACTATCTGGTTGCTGGTTGCCATCTGCGCTGCATTCTATGACCACGAACAAATGTTCGCTCCGCGGACCCGCGCAGACACCACAACGAACGCTACCGACATATAAATTTATATATGAGTAAGATATTGGGCGTGGCTGCCGAGACGACACCCCGTACACGCCTGCCGCGCGAGGCCCGCATGGAGCAGACCCTCCAGGTGGCCCACGCGCTATTCGCAGAGCGCGGCTATGGGCCGGTGACGATGGACGAGGTGGCGGCGGCTGTCGGCGTGACCAAGCCGCTGCTGTACAACTACTTCGGCAACAAGGAGCGCCTCTATCTGGCCTGCATGGAACCGGGAGGCGACGCGCTGGTGGCGGCGGTGGTGGGAGCGGTCGAGCGCACCTCCACGCCCGACGCCGCCCTGCGCGCGGGCATCCACGCGTTCTTTGACTTCGTCGACCAGGACCGCGGCTCCTGGCGGGTGCTGTTCGACGAGACGCTGCCGGCCGAGGGCGGGATCGCCCGCCGTGTGGGCGAGTACCGCGCCCGCATCGCCGGCCTGGTCGCCGCGGCGCTGCTGGCCCAGCCGTCGGTCTCCTCGCGCACCCAGGTGGAGGCCCTGTCGATCGCGCTGCTGGGCGCGGCCGAGGCGCTGGTGCGCTGGTGGCTGCGCACGGAATCGCTGACGGCGAGTGCCACAGCCGAGCTGTTGATCCAGACCGTCGAGCCGGGCCTGGCGCGGAGCGTGCGCCCGTGAGCGTCCGCCGCGTGGCCGTGCTGGGCGGCAACCGCATCCCCTTCGCGCGGTCGAACTCCGCCTACGCGCACGCCTCCAACCACGACATGCTCACCGCGGCGATCGACGGGCTGGTCGACCGCTTCGGCCTGGAGGGCGAGGTGATGGGAGAGGTGGCCGCGGGGGCGGTGCTCAAGCACCCGCGCGACCGCGACCTCACCCGCGAAGCGGTGCTCAGCACGCGCCTGGCGCCCCAGACGCCCGCCTACGACGTCCAGCAGGCGTGCGGCACAGGCCTGGAGGCAGTGGTGCTGGTCGCCAACAAGATCGCCCTGGGACAGATCGACGCGGGGATCGCGGGTGGCGCCGACACAACCTCCGACGCGCCGCTCGCCCTCAACGAGAGCCTGCGCAAGCTGCTGCTCGACCTCAACCGCACGCCCGACACGGCCGGCCGTCTGCGCCTGCTGACGCGCCTGCGCCCGCGGCAGATCGTGCCCGAGATACCGCGCAACGCCGAGCCGCGCACGGGCCTGTCGATGGGCGAGCACTGCGCGATCATGGCCGGCGAATGGGGCATCACGCGCGCCGAGCAGGACGAGCTGGCCGCGCGCAGCCACCAGCACATGGCCGCCGCCTACGAGCGCGGCTTCTTCGCCGACCTGCTCAGCCCCTACCTGGGGCTCGAGCGCGATCAGAACCTGCGGCCCGACTCCACGCCCGAGAAGCTCGCCAAGCTGCGGCCCGTGTTCGGCGGCGCCCAGGGCACGATGACCGCCGGCAACTCCACCCCGCTCAGCGACGGCGCGTCGGCGGTGCTGCTGGCCAGCGAGCAGTGGGCGGGCGAGCGCGAGCTGCCCGTGCTGGCCTACTTCACCCAGGCGCAGACCGCGGCCGTCGACCACGTGCACCCGCGCAACGGCACGGGCACGCCCGAAGGCCTACTGATGGCGCCCGCCTACGCGATGCCAAGGATGCTCGACCGAGCAGGCCTGGGCCTGGGCGACTTTGACCTGTATGAGGTCCACGAGGCGTTCGCCGCGCAGGTGCTGTGCACGCTGCGCGCGTGGGAGGACCCGGTCTTCTGCCGAGAGCGCCTGGGACGCGAGGCTCCGCTCGGCCCGATCGACCGCGAGCGGCTGAACGTCAACGGCGGCTCGCTCGCCGCCGGCCACCCGTTCGCGGCCACCGGCGGGCGCATCGTGGCCGCGCTGGCCAAGGCGCTGGACGAGCGCGGCTGCGGCCGCGGCGTGGTGAGCATCTGCGCGGCCGCCGGTCAGGGCGTGGTGGCGACCATGGAGAGCAGCGGAGGCGCATCGTGACCCGCCGCCGCGCCCAGCTTGGAGGCTGCTCGTGAGCGACCGCTACGCCCAGCTGGTCAATTCCCGCCCGGGCGGCCTGATCGCGCGCCAGGTCGGCCTGCCCCGGCCGGTCAGGCTGGAGCGACACAGCCCCGGCGACCCGGTGATCCGCGGGCGCGTGCTGCTCGCCGGGGCGCCGCATGGCCGGCTGCTGGAGCCGGTCGCAGCCGTGCTGGCGCAGGCGCGCTGTGAGCTTGCCACGCACCCCGACCAGCGCATGCGCGAGTTGGTCGCGCGGGCGGGCCTTGACGCCACGATCTTCAATCCCGACGCCCCCGGCGAGCAGCGCCTAAAGGCGCTGGTGTTCGACGCCACCGGCATTGCGGACTCGGGCGAGCTGGCATCCCTGCACGCTTTCTTCCACGGCGCCGTCGCGCAGCTCGATCGCTGTGGGCGCGCGATCGTGCTGGGCACGCCGATGGACAACTGCGCGTCGGTCGCGCAGAAGACCGCACAGCGCGCGTTGGAGGGCTTCACCCGTTCGCTGGGCAAGGAGGTCGGCGGGCGCGGGGCGACCGTGCAGCTGGTGCTGGTGGCGGCGGGCGCCGAGGACGCAATCGCCTCCACCCTGCGCTTTCTGCTGTCGCCCCGCTCGGCCTACGTGTCCGGCCAGACGATCCGCGTCAACCGTGCACGCCGGCCCGAAAGCGTCGACTGGGAGCGCCCGCTGCAGGGACGCGTCGCGCTCGTGACCGGCGCCTCGCGCGGGATCGGCGAGGCGATCGCGTCCACCCTCGCCCGCGACGGCGCGCGCGTGGTGGGACTGGACGTGCCCGCGCTCGCCGAGGACCTGCACCGGGCGATGGTGCGGCTGGACGGCGAGGCGATCGAGCTGGACATCACCGCTCCCGACGCGCCCGACGCGCTCGCGCAGCGCTTCTCCACGGGCCTGGACGCGATCGTGCACAACGCCGGCGTCACACGCGACCGCACGCTCGCCAAGATGCCGCCCGAGCGCTGGAGCGAGCTGATGGACATCAACCTGTGCAGCCAGGAGCGCATCGATCAAGCGCTGCTGGATGCGGGCGCGCTCAACGACAACGGGCGCATCGTGTGCGTGTCGTCGATGAGCGGGATCGCGGGCAACGCGGGCCAGACCAACTACGCCACGTCCAAGGCGGGCGTGATCGGGCGCGTGCAGGCGCTCGCCGGCGAGCTGGCCGAGCGCGGGCTTGCGATCAGCGCGGTGGCCCCCGGCTTCATCGAGACACAGATGACCGCCAAGATGCCGATCGCGATCCGCGAAGCGGGGCGGCGGATGAGCAGCCTCGGCCAGGGCGGGCTGCCGGTGGACGTGGCCGAGACGATCGCCTGGCTGGCCCAGCCGGCGTCGGGCGGCCTCAACGGCAACGTGGTCCGCGTGTGCGGCCAGAACTTCCTGGGGGCGTGATGGCCAGGCGCCGGCTCGACAGCTCCCCGCGGATTCTGCCGCTGTACGCCCGCGCGGTCGCGCCGCTGCTGCCCGGCGCCTCGCGGCTGCCGTGGGTGGCTGGCGCCGCCCGCGAGGTCCCAGACCTGCGCCTGACCCTCTCGCGGGTGCCAATCGACCCCGAGCGCGTGGCGCGCTATGAGGGCGTGTGCGGCTTCACGGCGCGCGGGCACGTGCCCGCCACATACGTCCACGTGCTCGCCTTCCCGCTGCACCTGGCGCTGATGGCCGACGGAAGCTTTCCGTTCCCGGCGATCGGCCTCGTGCACGTGGCAAACGAGATCGTCCAGCACCGGCCGATCGGGCACGCCGAGCGGCTGGACCTGGAGGTTCGCGCCACCCCGCTGCAGCCCCATCGCCGCGGGCGCACCTTCTCGATCGCCTCCACCGCGCACGTGGACGACGAGCTGGTGTGGGAGGAGACCAGCACGATGCTGCGCCGCGGCGCGCACGGACACGCGCCGGCGAGCGACGGCGAACCGACGGGCAGCGACGCTCCCCTCACCAGCGACGCCCACGCAGACGACGAGGGCACGCTCAGCCAACCGTCTCCCCCGCCGCAGGCAAGCCGCGAGTGGCGCCTGCCGGGCGACCTGGGCCGTCGCTATGCGGCCGTGTCGGGCGATCGCAATCCGATTCACCTGCACGCGCTGACCGCGCGGGCGCTGGGCTTCCCGCGCGCGATCGCGCACGGCATGTGGACGAAGGCGCGCTGCCTGGCCGCCCTGCAGGACACCCACGCAGAGCTGCTCCAAGGCGCCTTCACCATCGAGGTGGGCTTTCGCCGCCCAATACTGATACCGGCCACGATCCGCTTCGACAGCGCCGCCGAGGGCGACGACGTGAGCTTTGGCGTGCGCGAAGCAGCCGCTGAGGGCATCCACCTCGCCGGCCGCCTGCGGCCACTGCATCAGGCGTTGCCTGCCAACACATCCCGACAACAGGAGGAGGCGCAGTGAACACGGCCGAACGCAGCATGGGTCTGGGCCTGCGCGCGCTCAACCGGCTGGCGGGCTCGCAGCTGCTCGACCGGGTGGGCCAGCGCAAGCGCGTAGAGCGCTGGGTGTACCAGGGCACGCGCCAGGGCTTTCGCGCGGCGGGGGCCACCAGCCGCGGCTTCAACACGGCGGCCAAGCTGGCGCGCCCCGCCCGCCAGGCGCACGCGCGCAAGCCGGAGCTGTTCGACCTGACCCCCGACGACGAGCAGCAGATGCTGCGCGAGGCGATCGGGGCGTTCGCGACAGAGCAGGTGCGCCCGGCCGCGCTGGCGGCCGACAACGCGTGCGCCGCGCCCGCCGAGCTGCTGGCGCAGGCCGACGAGCTGGGGATGGCCACGCTCGGCGTGCCCGAGCAGCTGGGCGGCGTTATGGCTGAGCGCTCGGCGGTGACGAGCGTGCTGGTCGCCGAGGCGCTCGCGCACGGCGACATGGCGATCGCCTTCGCCGCGCTCGCCCCCGGCGCGGTGGCGAGCGCGCTGGGCCTGTGGGGCGACGCCGAGCAGCAGTCGGCCTACCTGCCGGCTTTCACCTCCGAGCACCCGCCCCCGGCCGCGCTCGCGCTGCTGGAGCCGCGGCCCCTGTTCGACCCGTTCGACCTCGCCACTCGGGCGCGCCGCCAGGAAGGCGAGTGGATCCTCAGCGGCGCCAAGTCGCTCGTGCCACGCGCAAGCGACGACGAGCTGTTCGTGATCGCCGCCGACGCCGAAGGCCTGGGGCCGGCGCTGTTCGTGGTCGAGTCCTCGACCACGGGCGTGTTCACCGAGCCCGAGCCCGCCATGGGCCTGCGCGCGGCGGCCACCGGGCGGCTGATCCTCGAGGACGTGCGAGTGCCGGCAACCGCGCTGCTGGGCGAGGGCCGTCGCGAGGTCTATGAGGAGTGCGTGCAGCGCGCGAGGATCGCCTGGTGTGCGCTGTGCGTAGGCACGGCCCAAGCGGTGCTGGACTACCTGATCCCGTACGTCAACGAACGGGTCGCCTTCGGCGAAGCGATCTCCAACCGCCAGGCGGTCGCCTTCGCGGTTGCCGACGTGGGCATCGAGCTCGAGGGGATGCGCCTGCTGACCTACCGGGCAGCTAGTCGCGCTGACACCGGCAGGAGCTTTGACCACGAGGCCGCGCTCGCGCGGCGCCTGTGCGTGGACAAGGGCGTGCGCATCGGCTCTGACGGCGTTCAGCTGCTCGGTGGGCACGGCTATGTCAAGGAGCATCCGGTGGAGCGCTGGTACCGAGACCTGCGCGCGGCGGGCGTGATGGAGGGCGCCCTGCTCGTTTGAGTCGAGCCGGCGCGCAGCGCCGTCATCGACATTTTCATCGAGACCCGAAGGGACAACCATGATCAGCCTCGAGACACCCAGGAAGTTCGCGCCGCTCGTCAGCCAGGCGCGCCAGGTCGCCACAGAGGTCTTCCGCCCGATCTCGCGCAAGTACGACCTGGCCGAGCACGCCTACCCCAAGGAGCTCGACATGCTGGCGTCGCTGATCGACGGCGTGAACGCCGGCAGCGACATCGGCGGCGCCGGCGCAGCGGGCGTGCGGCGCGAGCACAGCGCGGCGGGCGACACGGCCAACCGCAACGGCTCGAACCTGTCGACGGTGCTCAGCGTGATGGAGCTGTGCTGGGGCGACGTGGGGCTGCTGCTGACGATGCCCAGGCAGGGACTGGGCAACGCGGCGATCGCATCGGTGGCCAACGAGGAGCAGCTCACCCGCTTCGACGGTCGCTGGGCGGCCATGGCGATCACCGAGCCGGAGGCCGGCTCGGACTCGGCCGCGATCCGCACCACGGCGGTGCTCGACGGCGACGAGTACGTGCTCAACGGCGAGAAGATCTACGTGACATCGGGCGAGCGCGCGGACCTGATCGTAGTGTGGGCCACGCTGGATCGCTCCAAGGGCCGCGCGGCGATCAAGTCGTTCGTGGTCGAGCGCGACAACCCGGGCCTGAAGCTCGACCGCCTGGAGCACAAGCTCGGCATCCGCGCGTCGGACACCGCGGCCTTTCGCCTGGAGGACTGCCGTGTGCCCAAGGACGACATGCTCGGCAGCCCAGCGGTGGACGACAAGAAGGGCTTTGGCGGGGCGATGCAGACCTTCGACAACACCCGCCCGCTGGTAGCCGCGATGGCGGTGGGGCTGACCCGTGCGTGCCTGCAGGAGACGCGCGCCCAGCTGGAGCGCGCGGGAGTGCAGCTCGACGACGACGCGCCAGCGTACGCCCAGCACGCGGCCGCGGCGCGCATGCAGGCGATGGAAGCCGACTACGAGGCCGCGCGCCTGCTCACCTTGCAGGCCGCCTGGATGGCGGACAACAGCAGGCCCAACTCGCTGCACGCGTCGATGGCCAAGGCCAAGGCGGGACGAACCTGCGTGGAGGTTGCGCTGGCCTGCGTAGAACTGTGCGGCAGCGTCGGCTACAGCGAGAGCAACCTGCTGGAGAAGTGGGCCCGCGACGCCAAGATCCTGGACATCTTCGAGGGCACCCAGCAGATCCAGCTGTTGATCGTCGCCCGCCAGCTGCTGGGCAAGACCTCGGCGGATTTGCGCTGAGTCAGGCTACCCGTCAGGCGGGAATGTCGTTGAACAGCTCCGTCACGTCCAGCTCGGCCACGCCAGCGGCCGGGGACGGCACACGCTCGCCGCCACCGTAGGTCTCGCAGCGGCGATAGCCGTCCGCGCCGGGGTCGCTGTGTACCTCGACCGCCCGACCGGGCACATCCACGATCCAGTACGTCGGTACGCCCGCCCGCGCGTACAGGCGCGCCTTGACGACGCGGTCGGTTTCCCGTGAGCTGGCCGATACCTCCACCGCGAGCAGCGCCGTCCGCGGATGACCGGCCGGCGAGGGCGCTTGCACCAGGGCGAGATCGGGCTCGGGGACCGAGTCGGGGGGAACCTCAAGGGGAAGTTGCACCCGCAGCCATGCTTCCGCTTGGGCAAAGTGGCGCGTGAGCGCCATGATCGCCCCCGCGTGCTGTGGGGATTGGGGGCTCACATGGACCAGCAGTCCTTCGAGCAGTTCGACGGGCGCATCGGCCAGAGCCCCCGACTCGACCATACGACCGTATGTCGCCGTGTCGAGATGATGAACCGGAAGCGACTGCACCGCCTGTGTGGCCACGCCACTATTGTACGGGCCGTCGCGACTGTTACCCCTCGATCGCGGCGTACACCTCGTCTACTAGCTTGAGTCGGTCGGGCAGCTGGAAGTTCTCGGCCAAGTAGCGCTCGGTGTCTGCGCGTGACTCGCCGTTGAGCGCCATGTTCAGCGCGATCAGGCGGGCTCCGTCTACGTCGCCACCGGGCGCCTCGGCTTCGACCGGCGCGGGCGCGCTGGGTTCGGGCGCGGCCTGGGCGGGCGCGGCAGCCATCGCCTCGTCCAACTGGGCCTCGAAGGCCGGCGGGGGCGGCTGCTGCTGTGGCTGTGGTTGGGGTTGGGGCCGGGGCGGCTCCTCGGCGGGTCGCGCCGCAGGTGGCGTGGAGTTGCCCGAGGCAGCGTCGTACAGCTCGCCCATGCTCATTTCGACGGCGCCCAGGTCGCCCGCCAGCCGACCGGCTCCCGCGCGCAGGCTCTCGATCAGGGCCGTCACCTCGCCGTCCATCGCGCCGACGCGCTCCAGCAGCGTGGCTGCGATACGCGCCACCGAGGCGACATGCTTGCGGGCCTTGGCCACAGCGTCCTCGCGCGTGCGTTCGGCGTCCAGGTCGGCCTCTTCGCGCACCTTTTGCGCGTCGACCAGCGCTTGGCGCTCGATTTCCGCGGCCGCCGTCTCGGCGGCCTCGAGGATGCTCTGCACGTGGCTGCCGGCGGTCGACGCCAGCGACATGTCCGCACCGCCGCTCGCCGCGGCGCGCTGCAGCGTCTCAAATTCGCCGGCCAGTGCGCGCAGATGTTCGTCGACCGCCGCCGCATCGTACCCCCGCCTACTGATCGGGAAGTCCTTGCGTTCGATTGCCTGGCGGTCGAGACTCACCGCGCGAAATCCTAAGCGATGTCGCCCTCGGAACGTCGTCCGGCCACCGTCGGGCCCACGGGAGCCTCCACCGCCCGCATCTCCTGCAGGTCGCGGCGCAGCTCGCGCAGCTCGTCGCGCAGCTGCGCGGCGTACTCGAAGCGCAGCTCGTCGGCCGCGGCGAGCATCTCCTCCTCGAGCTCGACGACCATCCGCTCGAGCTCGTGCCTCGGCATCTCGTCGCTGGCCCCGCGCTTGGCCGTACGGCGTTTGCGCCCGCGCGGAACCTTGGACTCGGACTGCAGGAACTCGGCGATGTCGGAGATGCCCTTGACGATCGTGGCCGCAGTGATGCCGTGCTCCTCGTTGTACGCCAGCTGGATCTCGCGCCGACGGTCGGTCTCTGAGATCGCGGCCTCCATCGCGCGCGTGCGCTTGTCGGCATACATCAGCACCGTGCCGTCGACGTTGCGCGCGGCACGGCCGATCGTCTGGATCAGCGATGTCTCGCCGCGCAGGAAGCCCTCCTTGTCGGCATCCAGGATCGCCACCAGGGAGACCTCCGGCAGGTCCAGGCCCTCGCGCAGCAGGTTCACGCCCACCAGCACGTCGTACTCGCCCAGGCGCAGGTCGCGGATGATCTGGATGCGCTCCAACATGTCGATCTCCGAATGCAGGTAGCGCGTCTTGAAGCCCATCTCCAGCAGGTACTGGGAAAGGTCCTCGCTCATCTTCTTGGTCAGCGTGGTCACCAGCACGCGCTCGTCGCGCTGCACGCGCGTGCGCACCTCGTTCATTAGGTCGTCGATCTGGTTCTTTGACTCGCGCACGTCCACAACCGGGTCGACGATGCCGGTGGGACGCACGATCTGCTCGACGATGCGCGTCGAGCGCGTGCGCTCGTACTCGCCGGGCGTGGCCGATACGAACAGCAGTTGCGGGGTGATCGAGAGGAACTCGTTGAATGTCTGCGGCCGGTTGTCCAGCGCGCTGGGCAGGCGAAAGCCGAAGTCCACGAGCGTCTGCTTGCGAGAGCGGTCGCCCTCGTGCATGCCGCCGATCTGCGGCACTGTCTGGTGGGACTCGTCGATGAAGCAGATGAAATCCTTGGGGAAGTAATCGAGCAGGCAGTAGGGGCGGTCACCGGGCTGGCGCCCGTCGAGGATGCGCGAGTAGTTCTCGATGCCCGAGCAGAAGCCGACCTCGCGCAGCATCTCCATGTCGTACTGCGTGCGCTGGCGCAGGCGGTGGGCCTCCAGCTGCTTGCCTTCTGACTCCAGCTGCTCGCAGCGCTCGTTGAGCTCGCGGCCGATCTCCGTTACGGCCGCGTCGATCGTGCCCTCCTTGACGTTGTAGTGGGTGGCAGGCCAGATGGCCACGTGCTCAAGGTCGTCTCCCAGCAGCTCGCCCGTCAGCGGGTCGAAGTGCTGTAGGCGCTCCACCTCGTCCCCAAACAGCGTCGCCCGAAACGCAGTCTCGGCATAGGCCGGAAAGACCTCCAGCGTCTCCCCACGCACCCGGAACGTGCCACGCGAGAGCACGCTGTCGTTGCGCGTGTACTGGATCGAGACCAGTTTGCGCAGCAGCGCATCGCGGTCGATCTCCTCGCCGCGGCGCAGGATCTGCATGTTCATCTCATAGGTCTCCGGCGAGCCCAGTCCGAAGATGCACGACACCGACGCCACCACGATCACGTCCCTGCGCGCGAACACGGCAGCGGTGGCGGCATGGCGCAGGCGATCGACCTCCTCGTTGATCGCCGAGTCCTTCTCGATGTACAGGTCGCGGCTGGGGACGTACGCCTCGGGCTGGTAGTAGTCGTAGTAGGAGACGAAGTACTCGACCGCGTTGTCGGGGAAGAAGGTGCGAAACTCGTTGCACAGCTGCGCGGCCAGCGTCTTGTTGTGGGCGATCACCAGCGTCGGGCGCTGGACCGCCTCGATCACCCCGGCCATCGTCATGGTCTTGCCCGTGCCCGTGGCCCCCAGCAGCGTCTGGAAGTGCTCGCCCTGCTCGACGCCCTCGGCCAGAGCGGTGATCGCCTTGGGCTGGTCGGCGGTCGGCGTGAAGATGGAGTCGAGCTTGAAGTCGGGCACGCGCTCCTAACCGTAGCGAGCCCGCCTGCCGGCGCCTACTCGAGCCCCAGCTGCCTGGGGTACTTGGCGCGGTAGCCGCGCTGGGCGGCGAGCACGCGGTGAACGTATTCGCGCGTCTCGGGGAAGGGAATCGCGTCCACGGTCAGCTGCCTGCCCACCGCATCGGCGTGGGCGACCCATCCGTCCACATTGGTCACGCCGGCGTTATAGGCGGCGATGGCGAGCATCTCGTTGCCTTCGTAGTGATCGAGCAGGTAGCGCAGGTAGTAGCTGCCGTAGGCCAGGTTGATCTTCGGCGTGGCCAGGTCGCCGGCGGTGAAGCGATATCCGCCGGACAGGTGGGCGAGGTAGTAGGCGGTCGCGGGCAGGATCTGCATCAGGCCCTCGGCGCCGGCCGGGGATGGGCGCGGTTCGAATTTGCTCTCCGCGTAGATCACTGCCGCGATCAGCGCCGGGTCCAGGCGCTTGGCGGCAGCCTGTTCGCGGATGATGCTCGCATCGCTGAGCGGCAACGTCCCATTGCTGGCAACCCGGTTCAGGCTTGCCAGCACAAGCACGCCGCACACGAGTGCGAAGCCGATGACCACCCACGTCAGCAGCGCCCGTTGGTTCATCTGTGGAGCTTGTCAAGAACGCACGACAGCTCGCGTTCGAGATCCTGCTCGCTGCCGTCGTTGCGCACGACGAACGTCGCACGCGCTGCCTTCTCCTCCTGGGAGAGCTGGCGTGCGGCCCGCTCGTCCACAACCGTATGCCCCCTGCCGGCGGCGCGCTCGCGTCGCACAGCCTCCTCGGCAATGACCACGATCGTCGCGTCATACAAATCTCCCAGGCCGGCCTCGAACAGCAGCGGCACCTCCACCACGGCCGCCCGCGGCGCCGGGCTCATGGCGCGAGCCTGCTCCAGCCATCGCGCGACGCGCGCTCCAACCAGCGGCCACACCACACTCTCAAGCCACGCCCTATCCTCGGTGCTGGCGAATGCCCGCTCGGCCACCGCAGCGCGATCGACCACACCACCGGGGGCGACCTGCGGGCCAAAGCGCGCGACCACGGCATCCCGCAGTTGCGCGCCTTCGTAGAGCTCGTGGACGACGGCGTCGCTGGAGATCACCTCGGCGCCGAGGCGCCCCAGCGCAGCCAGCGCGGTGGACTTGCCGGCCCCCAGACCACCGGTCAGCCCGACGAACGGCACGGCCGCCTGCGCCATCGAGCGCCGGGACCGCGGTCAGTCCTGCTGAGCAGTCTCGGCGCTGAGCTCGGCTGCTGCCGGGCCGCCATTGGCCGCGGGCTGCTCGTCGGCGGATGCCGCCTCGTCGTCGAGCGCTGCCTCGACGGTAGGCGCCGGGTCCTCGCCAAGCGCTGCCTCGGCGGCTGGCTCCGCGTCGTCGCCATCAGCGACGGACGTCTCGGCCTGCGCCTCCTCCTGTTGCACCTCGACGACGGCCGCATCCTGTGGCTCAGGTGGGGTCTCGACGCCGACTGTGGGCGCCTGCTCGACCTCGGCGACCTCGACAACAGATCCCAGCCCCGGGTCGGCCTCGGCCTCGGGCGCCTGCTCGACCTCGGCAACAGATGCCAGCCCCGGGTCGGCCTCAGCCTCGGGCGCCTGCTCGACACCGCCATCGGGCTGCGTTGCGGCCTCACCCTGGGGCTCGCCTGCGCGCGCCACAGGCAGGATCTGGTCCTCGACGCGCTTGGCCGACAGCGACAGGCGTCGGCGCTCGGAGTCGATCTCGAGAATCTTTACGCGGATCTCGTCGCCGGGATGGACGATCTCGCGCGGGCTCTCCACGTGGTGCGGGGCCAGCTCGGATATGTGTACGAGGCCCTCCACGCCGTCGAGGATCTCGACGAACGCACCGAACGTGACCACCTTTGTGACCTTGCCGGCGAGCTCGTCGCCGACGTTGTAGGTGTCGACGATCCGCTGCCAGGGGTCCTCCTGGGTCTGCTTGAGACCCAGCGAGATGCGCTGGCGGTCGCGGTCGATGTCGAGCACCTTGACCTTGACGGTGTCGCCGATGTTGAGGATCTCGCTCGGGTGGTTGACGTGCGACCACGACAGCTCGGAGATGTGGATCAGGCCGTCGATGCCGTCGAGGTCGACGAACGCGCCGAAGTCGACGATGTTGGAGATCTGCCCCTCCACGACCAGGCCCGGCTGTAGGCGGTCGAGGATCTGCTGGCGGACCTCCTTGCGCTCCTCCTCCAGCACCGCGCGACGCGACAGCACGACGTTGTTGCGCGAGCGGTTGAGCTCGATCACCTTCGTCTCGATCTTCGTGCCCATGTACTCGTCGAGGTTGGGCACGCGGCGGATGTCCACGAGCGAGGCGGGCAGGAAGCCTCGCACGCCCAGGTCGATGATCAGCCCGCCCTTGACCACCTCGATGACCGTGCCCTCGACCGGCTCTCCGGACTCGGCCGCGGTTTCGATGCGCCGCCAGGCCTTCTCGAAGCGGGCGCGCTTCTTGGACATGATCAGGCGACCGTCCTGGTCCTCCTTGGTCATGACGATCGCGTCGACCTCCTCGCCGAGGTGCACCTCGTCCTTGGGATCGACGGCCTTGCGGATCGACAGCTCGTTGGCCGGGATGACGCCCTCGGACTTGTAGCCGATGTCGACTAGGACCTCGTCCTTGTCGATCCGCACGACGTGGCCGGTGACCACCTCGCCCTCCTCGATGGCCCGGAAGGTGGCGTCGTAGTTGGGGACTATCTTTCCGTCGACTTCGAGCAACAGCCCGTTCGAGCCCTCCACGACGTGGGCTTGAGGATTCTCCATTACGGTTTGCACTGGCCGAAGCGTAGCGCAGCCGTATCATTGCCGACAGATGCCCGTGCGAGCGACCAAGCGGGGAGCGCAGCGCACCCGCCTGGAGCGCGACTGCGACGTGCTCGTGTGTGGCGCCAGCTTCGCCGGCCTGGCCGTGGCCGGCGAGCTGGCAGGGTCGGGTGCGAACGTCCTCGTGATCGACCGTTACGAGATCGGCGAGCGCCAGACCTCGGCCTGTGCGATGCCCACGCTGTGGATGGCGGCGCTGGACCTGATGGGCTCGCTGCGACAGAGCTTCGCCGAGCTCGTCGTGCATACGCCCTTTCACACCTCGCGCTGGCCACTGCCATGGTCCTTCTCGACGTTCGACTACCGCGAGCTGTGCGCGCTGATGTGGGGGCGAGCAAGCGAAGGCGCGGACATCGAGTTCGAGACCGCGACCGTGACCGGCCGCGACGGTGACGCGGTGCTCACCGATCGCGGCGAGCTGCATGCGCCGCTTGTTGTAGACGCGCTGGGCTGGCGGCGCGTGCTGTCGCGTCGGACTCCCATCCAGCCGCCCAACGCGCGCCTGTCGCGCGGCCTGGAGGTCCACCCGCCGGGCCGCGGCGAGGAGATGGAGCTGTGGATCGACCCGCGCTGCATACGCGCGGGCTATGGATGGAACTTTCCCGCCAGCGACGAGCTGCGCGTGGGAGTTGGCTCGTTCTGGCCTGCCCACCACGTCAAGGAGCCCACCGTCAGGCTGGCCGGCGAGCTCGGGCTACCGGCGCTCGGCTACCAGGGCAACTGGATCCCCCATCAGCTGCGCGAGGCGACCGAGGACGGTGTCTTCTTCGTGGGGGATTCGGCCGGGCACTGTCTCCCTCTGACCGCGGAGGGCATCCGCACGGCCCTGTACTTCGGCCTGGCCTGCGGACGCGAGCTGCGCGCCGTGCTCGACGGCAGGCGCACGGCCGAGCAGGCGCTCGCGCGCTATGGCGCCTTCTCGGCCTCGCATGCGCGCAAATACCGCTGGCTGCTCAACGTCCAGCGGGCCGTCGGGCAGATCACGCCCAGCCGCGCGATGACCACGATCGTGCGCGCCTTCGAGAGCCGCAGGCTGAGCTCGTGGGTGTTCGGCCACTACCTGGCGATCGCGCCGCCGTCGTTCGTCGACGCAAGCGGGCGCCCGAGCGCTCAGCGGACCGCACGCGTGACCGCGGCCGCCGCGTCCTGAGCGCCCCACGCGCCGGGCACGATCTCCAGGTAGCCCATGTCCACGCGCAGCAGGTCCATCGTCGCCTCGAAGAAGGCTCGCCCCAGGCCGTAGCGACCCGCCAGCGCGCGCTCGGCGCGCAGCTCGTCCCCGGCGCTCTCGAGCAGCCGCCCGGTGGCCTCCAGCGGCGCGCCCAGCGGCTTGCCCCGGACCGTGCACGGCGCGATCAGCATGCGCGAGTCGCGCCGCAGGCGTTTGACCTTGCCCGAAGCCCGCTCAGAGCGCACGTACAGAGCGCCGTCGTGCTCGGCGGCCCACACAGGAGTGGGCACCGGGGTGCCGTCGCGGCGGTAGGTCACGACAAGCGTGCGCTTGCAGGCTGCGATCTGCGCCACAGAGCCGACCCGTGGCTGGGCCGCGATCTCGCGCGCGCCGCGTGGCGCGGTTCGCGCGGCCAGGCGAGCGGAAGGCAGCGCCGCCGGCAGCCGGCGGCCCGGGACGGGCCGCGCGCGGGGCCGGGCGGTCGAGGACTCTGTTGGGCGCGCTTGCAGCGTGTCATGCATGAGACGTCTCCTTTTCCATGTGGTCGAGCACCTCGGCCAGCCTGCGGATTCCCTCTTCGATCGCGGGCTCGGCCAAGTTGGCGTAGCCGAGCACGACCGCGTCCGTGCACGCCGGCGGGTCGATCATGTGCGCGGAAAGCGGGTAGACGCCGACGGAGCGCTCTGCGGCCAGCGCGAGGAGTCGCTGCGCGTCGACGGCGTACGGCAGTCGCACCAGCGCGTGCAGCCCGGCCGAGATGCCGCTGACGCGCGCACCTGGCAGCTCGCGTGCGACCGTCGCGATCAGCGTGTCGCGGCGATCGCGGTTGCGCCGTCTTGCCTTGCGCAGGTGACGGTCGTAGGCGGCGGTCTCGATCAGGCGTGCGAGCGCGAGCTGCTCGATCGTCGACGAGCCGAGATCATCGAGCAGCTTGGCCTGCACGACGGCGTCGAGCAGCGAGGCCGGCAGCACCAGCCAGCCGAGCCGCAGGCCCGGGGCGAGCGTCTTGGAGACGGTCCCCAGATAGACGACGTGCTCGGGCGCGAGACCCTGCAGGGCGCCCACCGGAGCGCGGTCATAGCGGAACTCGGCGTCGTAGTCGTCCTCTATCACCAGACCGCCGGCCCGCGCCCACTGAATCAGCGCCCCGCGGCGCGCCGGCGACAGCGCGACGCCGGTCGGGCAGTGGTGGGCCGGCGTCACCACCACGGCTCGGGCGTCCAGCGCGTCCACGTCAAGGCCCTCCTCGTCGACGGCCACTCCGCGCACCTGCAGGCCGGCGTAAGCGAGCACGGCACGGTGCGGGGGCAGCCCCGGATCCTCGACGGCGATCGCGTCCGACCCACGGTGGGCGAGCGCTCTTCCCAACAGGGCGAGGCCCTGGGTGGCGCCCGCGCACACCACGAGCGAATCCGGCTCGGCGACCACGCCACGCACGCGCCGCAGGTAGGCGGCGAGCTGGCAACGCAACTCCAGCGCGCCGCGCCCGTCGGGATAGGCGAACGCGCTGTCGGGCGCCGATCGCAGCACGTCGCGCAGCGCGCGCGCCCACAGCGCCCGCGGGAAGGAGGCCAGGTCGGGCGCGCCTGGGAAGAAGTCGAACTGCAGAGCGCGGCTGGGCGCCTGCGACGACACGTCGTCGGACAAGCCGGCGGTCGCGGCCACGTAGGTGCCTCCCCCCCTCCTGGCGACCAGGTACCCCTCCGCGAGCAGCTGGGCGTAGGCCTCGACTACCAGGCGGCGGGAGACCTCGAGGTCGGTGGCCAGCGAGCGCGACGACGGCAGGCGACTTCCCGCCGCGAGCGTCCCGTCGCGCACCAGCTCACGCAGTCGATCCTCCAGCTGTGCGCGGCGGCGGCCACCACGCAGCCGGATCAGCAGCTCAGGGCCATAACTGGTACCCGTTTTTGTCATCGAACTGGCCACTATTTGGGGACCACCCGTGGGTAGAGTAACGGGTATGTCAACGGTCCGTGTGGGTCTGATCGCGTTCGCCGTCGTGTACCTGGCGCTCGCGGGCATGATGGTCCTTGCCCCGCACGTCTTCTATGAAGACATCGGCCCGTTTGGCGTGCAGAACGATCATTACCTTCGCGACGTGGCGACTTGCTACGCCGCCTTCGCGGCGGTGCTGCTGGTGGCCTACCGGCATGCGAGCTGGCGCGTGCCCGTGCTCTGCTGCCTGGCACTGCAGTCGGGGCTGCACGCGATCAACCACCTAGCGGATATCGGGGCCGCGCACAGCAGCTGGCTGGGCCCCGCGGACTTCATATCGATAACGCTCGCGACCGTCGCTCTGGCGTGGCTCGCGCGCGAGGCAATGCGACCATCGGAGGTACAGCGATGACCAGGATCGAAGGCATACCGGCACGCAAGGCGAGCCCCCTCGTGCGGCTCGCCTACCGGATGACCAGAAGGCAACTGGGCCGAGACGTCGACCCGGTAGCCGTCTACGCGCACACGCCGGGGCTGTTGTGGGGTTACGGCATGTTCGAGCGGGCGACCGGCAAGCAGAGCCGCGTGGACGAGCGCCTGAAGGTGCTCGCCGAGACCAAGGCCGCGGCGGTGGTCAGCTGCGAGTTCTGTTGCGACATCGCGTCGTCGATCGCTCGCGACGCGGGCGTGACCGAGGCGCAATTGCTCGCTCTTCCCCGCTACCGCGACAGCGATCAGTTCAGCGACCTGGAGATGCTGGTGCTGGACTACGCCACCGCGATGAGCCGCACCCCGACGACGGTGACAGATGAGCTGTTCGTGGCGATGCGCAAGCACTTCGACGAGCGCCAGCTGGTAGAGCTGACCAATGTGATCGCGCTGGAGAACATGCGCGCCCGCTTCAACAGCGCCTTCGACATGACGGTCGCGGGCTTCAGCGAGGGGATGGTGTGCGTCGTGCCCGAGCGCCTGAACGCGCGGGCAAGCGACGCCAGTGACGTGGAGACCAAGGCGATCGCGGCCGCATGAGGGTCTTCCTGGCAGGCGCGACCGGGGCAATCGGCCGACCGCTCGTGCGAATGCTGGTGGCCGAGGGACACCAGGTCACGGGCATGACACGCTCGCCCGCGAAGTCTGACGCCCTGCGCGAGGCCGGCGCCGAGCCTGTGGTGGCGGACGCGTTGGACACAGCGGCCGTAATGAAAGCCGTCTCGGACGCGCGACCGGATGTGGTGGTCCATCAGCTGACCGCGATCCCCGAGCGGATCGACCCGCGCAAGATGGCCAGAGACTTCGCGCTGACCGACCGCCTGCGCACCGAGGGCACACGCATCCTCGTGGACGCGGCCCAGGCCGTCGGCGCGGAGATCGTCGCCCAGAGCATCGCGTTCACCTACGAGCCCGGCCCCCCGGGCACCGTGCACACGGAGAGCGACCCGTTGGTCACGGACCCTCCTGGAGGGTTCAGACGCACTGCCGCTGCCGCGGTGCAGCTGGAGGACACAGTTCTCGGCGCCGGCGGACAGGTGCTGCGCTACGGCTACTTCTACGGCCCTGGTACCGCAGTCTCTAGGTCGGGCTCGATCGGCCGGGACGTGTCGCGCCGGCGTATGCCAATCGTGGGCGGCGGCGCGGGGGTGTGGTCTTTCATCTATATCGAGGATGCCGCCCGCGCGACCGTCGCCGCGCTGGCGCGAGCAGGGACGGGCGTCTTCAACGTGGTCGACGACGAGCCGGCGCCGGTACGCGAGTGGCTGCCCTTGCTGGCCGAGTCCCTGGGAGCGCCGCTGCCGCTGCGCGTCCCCGCGTTCGTCGCCCGCCCCCTGGCCGGCAGCTGGGGCGTCGCCTCGATGACCTCCCTGCAGGGCGCCTCCAACGCCCTGGCCAAGCGCGAGCTCGGCTGGCAGCCCAGCTACCCGTCCTGGCGCGAGGGCTTTCGCAACGGGCTCGGCTGACCGGCGCGCCCCACGACCGGGTCGGCGGCGCCGCTCACCGCCTGACCACCAGCACCACCCCCACCAGCACCAGCACCAGCCCGAGCACGCGCGGCGCGGCGATGTGCTGCTTGGGCAGCCCGAGCAGGCCGAAGCGGTCGAGCACCAGCGCGATCGCCACCTGACCAGCGACGACGATGGCGGTCAGGCCGCTGGCGCCGAGGGTGTGGACGGTGAGCAGCGCGACCGTCACGAAGAACGCGCCGAAGATACCCCCGATCAGCGCCCACCACGGCGCTCGCCCGGCATGGGCGATGCCCGACAGGCCGCCGGAGGACAGAGCGGCGACGACCAGCAGCACGGCGGTGCCCAGCAAGAACGACACGCTCGCCGCCTGCAGGTCGCCGACCTGGCGGGCAAGGCGCGCGTTGACCGGCGCCTGCAGTCCGACGAGGCACCCGGCCGCGGCGGCCAGCAGCACGGCCAGCAGGCGGCTCATGCGGCCCCTGCCCGCGGATGGCTCACTTAGCCTCCAGCCAGTTAGCGCCCACGCCGACGTCAACCGCGAGCGCCGGCTCACGGCCCTCCCATACGCCGACCATCTCTCGCTCGATCAGCTCGCGCGCGGCGGCCGCCTCCGCGGGCGGGCCTTCGAACAGCAGCTCGTCGTGGATCGTCAACAACAGGCGCGTGGCCAGCCCGGACTGGGCCAGCGCACGGTGGCAGCGGACCATCGCCAGCTTGATGATGTCCGCGGCGGTGCCCTGCACGACCGTGTTGACCGCCAGGCGCTCGCCGAGCGTGCGCACCTGGTAGTTGCGCGCGCGCAGCTCGGGGATCTGTCGGCGCCGGCCCCACAGCGTCTTGACGTAGCCCTCCTCCTTGGCCTGCTCGATCGTGGCGGCCATGAAGTCGGCGACACGGGGAAAGCGCTCGAGGTAGGCGTCGATGAACTCCTTGGCCTCCTCGCGGGGGATGTTCAGGCGGTCGGCCAGGCCGAAGTCCGACAGGCCGTAGACGATCCCGTAGTTGATCATCTTGGCCTTCGAGCGCATGCCCGGGTCGATCGCGTCGGCCGCCACCGAGAAGACCCGCGAGGCGGTCGCGGTGTGCACGTCCTCGCCCCGTTTGAAGATCTCCATCAGCGCGTCCTCGCCGGCCACGTGGGCGAGCACGCGCAGCTCGATCTGCGAGTAGTCGGCCGAGATCAGCACCGCTCCCGGCTCGGCCTCGAAGCAGCCGCGGATCTCACGCCCGAGCGGCGTGCGGATGGGCACGTTCTGCATGTTCGGGTTGGTGCTCGACAGCCGGCCGGTCTGTGCGACCGCCTGCAGGAAGGTGGTGTGGATGCGCGAGTGCTCGTCGACCAGCTCGCCCAGCACGTCCAGGTAGGTCTTGATCAGCGTCGACAGCTCGCGCCAGCGCTCGATCTTGGGGATGATCTCGTGCTCTGAGCGGATCGCCTGCAGCACGCGCGCGTCGGTCGAGTAGCCGGTCTTGCCGCGGCGCTTGCGCGACAGGCCGAGCTTCTCGAACAGGATCTCGCCCAGCTGCTGGGGCGAGCCGATCGTGAACTCCTCTTGCGCCAGCAGGAAGATGTCCTCTTCCAGGCCCGCGATCTCCTCGTGCACGCGCGCGGCGACCTCAGCCAGGCGCTCGCAGTTCAGGCGCACCCCCAGCAACTCCATGTCGCGCAATACGCGCACGAGCGGCAGCTCGATCTCGGCCATCACGCCGTCCAGGCCCCGCTGTGCGATCTGCTCGCGCTGCCAGTCGGCCAGCGCGCCAAGCAGCACCGCGTCGGCTGCGAGTGGGTCATCGAGGTCGCTGGACAGCCCGCGCTCTTCGCACAGCTCCGCGAAGGGATAGCCGCGCCGTGCGGGCTCCAGCAGGTAGGCACCCAGCAGCGTGTCGTGGGCGAGCGCCGGCGGAACGCTGCCAAGCGCCTTAGCGTCGTGGGCCACCACGGGGCGCTCGCCCACAGCCGCAACGACCTGCTCGGGCCCCTCGCACTCTCCCGCCAGGACCTCGCCGTCAGCCGCGACCGCAAAGCGCCACGGCGCGCCGTCGGCAAACAGGGCCCCCTCGGGCGCCTCGCTCGCGCGCGCGACCACGTGCAACTCCGCCCCGGGCTCCCCGAGGCGCGCGATGTCGCCCGGCGCGCCCGCGCGCACCCGGGCGGTCAACGTCAGATCGGCTGTGACCGGAACCCCGCCACCCCCCGTTACGTCGGGGTCACCGAGCGCTTCCTCCAGGCGGCGCAGGGGATCTCGCAGCTCGTATTGGCGAAACACCTCGCGCAGACGCGAGCGGTCGGCCTCGCGCGTGGCCTCAAGCGCGATGTCGAAGTCCACGGGTACGTCGCGCTGCACCGTGGCCAGCTGCTTGGACAGGCGCGCGTCGTCGGCGTGGGCGACCAGGTTCTCTTTGCGCTTGGCGCCTTTGACGTCGTCCACGTGGGCGAGCACTTGCTCGAGCGAACCGAAGCTCTGGATCAGCTCGCTGGCGGTCTTGTCGCCGATCCCGGGGATGCCCGGGATGTTGTCGGAGGTGTCGCCCTTCAGGCCGTAGAAGTCGGGGATCAGCTCGGGCGCGATGCCGTAGCGGTCGATCACCGCCTGGCGGTCGTAGATCTTGGTCTCGGTGATGCCACGTGCGGTCGCCATCACCTTGGTCAGGCCCTGCTCGTCGATCAGCTGGAAGACGTCGCGGTCGCCGGTCACGATCATCACCGGCACGGGCGGGTCTGCCTCGCGCGCAAGCTGAGCTAGCGAGGCGATCACGTCGTCGGCCTCGAAGCCCTCCACGCGCACGTTGCTGTAACCGAAGGCCTCGACCAGCGGTTCCATCGCGGGCCACTGCTGCTTGAGCAGGTCCGGGCGCGAGCGGCGCTGGGCCTTATAGTCGGCGAACAGCTCCGAGCGGCCGGAGGTGCCCGCATCCCATGCAACGACGGTCGGACAGACGCCGTAATCGGTGACGATCTTGACCAGCATCGAGGCGAACCCGAAGATCGCATTGGTCGGCACGCCGGTGGAGGTCGCGATCGACTCGGGCAGCGCGAAGAACGCGCGATACACCAGGCTGGGACCGTCGATCAGGAACAGGCGCCGCTCCTGGCCAGCGGCTGAGAGCGCGGGCGCCTTGGGCTTCGCGGTCGTGTCGGTCGCCATCGCCCGACCACTCTACGAGGCGCGGGCCGGCATCGATAGGTCCTAACATCCGGGGCCGCCAACTACCGAGGGGAACTTCAGTGAGCGCAACGCCAAGCGCCCAATATCGCCTTACGATCCGCGTCAAGCTCGACGACTCCCAGGGCATCCTCGGGCTGCTCACGACCGCCATCGGGGAGGCCGGCGGCATCGTCGGCGCGGTCGACCTGGTCGAGTCAGACGGCAGCTACAGCCTGCGCGACATCGTCGTGGACGCGTCCGGCAGAAAGCACTGGCAGCAGATCCTCGCGGCGATCGACGAGCTCGCGGGCGCCGAGGTAATCGACACCACCGACCGCACCTTCCTGCTGCACGTGGGCGGCAAGCTCGAGCAGCACAACAAGCATCCGCTGAAGACCCGTGACGACCTCTCGATGGTCTACACGCCCGGCGTGGCGCGCGTGTGCCTGGCTATCGCCGACGACCCCGACAAGGCGTTCCAGTACACGATCAAGCGAAACACCGTTGCGGTCGTCTCCGACGGCACAGCGGTGCTCGGGCTGGGCGACATCGGACCGGCGGCGGCGATGCCGGTGATGGAGGGCAAGTGCTGCCTGTTCAAGGAGTTCGCGGGCGTGGACGCGTTCCCGATCTGCCTGGACACGACCGACCCCGACGAGATCGTGCGCACGATCGACCTGATCGCCCCGGCGTTCGGCGGGATCAACCTCGAGGACATCTCCGCGCCGCGCTGCTTTGCGATCGAGGAGCAGCTCAAGCAACAGCTGGACATCCCCGTCTTCCACGACGATCAGCACGGCACGGCCGTGGTGGTGATGGCGGCGCTGCTGAACGCCGTCAAGCTGACCTCCAAGAGCCTGGAGGACCTGCACGTCCTGATCATCGGCCTGGGCGCCGCCGGCGTGGCCGTCGCCAAGATCCTGCTGGCGGCGGGCGTGCGCAACATCGTCGGCGCGGACTCGCGCGGCGCGCTGCACGTCGGACGCGAGGACTACCTGGACGGTTCGATGAACGACGTCAAGCGCTGGTTCGCGCAGGTGACCAACCCGGACTGCCGCTCGGGAGCGCCCGCGGACGTGATCGATCAGACCGACCTGCTGATCGGCGTGTCGGGCGCTCGCGCGCTGCCGGTGGAGGCGCTGGCGCGCATGAACTCCGACGCGATGGTCTTCGCGATGGCCAACCCCAACCCCGAGGTCAACCCGGAGGAGGCGGCGCCGTACGTGCGCATCATGGCCACCGGGCGCTCTGACTATCCCAACCAGATCAACAACGTGCTCTGCTTCCCTGGGATCTTCCGCGGGGCGCTGGACGTGCGCGCCCCGGCCATCACCGAGGAGATGAAGATGGCTGCCGCCAGGGCCATCGCGGCGATCGTCGACGAGAAGGAGCTGCGCGAGGACTACATCATCCCGTCGGTCTTCAACCGCGAGGTCGCCCCGGCGGTGGCGGCGGCCGTAGCCGAACAGGCGCGTGCGGCGGGCACGGCGCTGGCCGGCCAGGAGGTCGGCTTCGCGCCGGGCGACACGATGACGGGCGCGGCCTCGGGCGGGGCGACCATGGATGGGCGCATGTGAGCGCCGGGGCCAAGGCGCCATGCGCGTAACCGTAACGGGCGCCACCGGCCTGATCGGGCGGGGACTGGTCGGCGCTCTGCTGGCGCGTGGCAACGAGGTGACTGTCCTCACGCGCGATCCGGACCGCGCGCGGGCGACGCTGGCGGGCGAGGACTCGCCGACGCTGCAGGCGGCTGGCTGGGATCTGGAGAACGAGCCGGCGCCCGCGCAGGCGCTGTCGGGCCGCGATGCGGTCGTGCACCTGGCGGGCGAGAACGTGGCCCAGCGCTGGAGCGCGAGCGCCAAGCGCGCGATACGCGACAGCCGCGTGCTGGGGACGCGCAACCTCCTGGCGGGCCTCGAGCGCGCCGGAGGGCCGCAGGCCGGCGAGCGACCGCGCGTGCTGATCAGCTCATCGGCCGTCGGCTACTACGGCCCTCACGGCGAGGAGCCGCTCGACGAGGACGCCCCGCCGGGGGACGATTTCCTCGCCCGGGTGTGCGCGGACTGGGAGGCGGCGGCGGACGGCGCTCGCGCGCTGGGCATGCGCGTCGTGCAGGTGCGCACGGGGGTCGTGCTCGACCGGGGCGGCGGAGCGCTGGGCAAGATGCTGCCCGCGTTCAGGCTCGGCCTGGGAGGGCCGGTGGCGTCGGGACGCCAGTTCATCTCCTGGATCCACCGCGACGACGTGATCGGGATGATGCTCGCGGCGATCGACGACGAGCGCTGGAGTGGCCCGGTCAATGCCACCGCGCCCGAGCCTGTCTGCAACCGCGAGTTCTCGCACGCGCTCGGCCGCGCGCTGGGGCGCCCCGCGCTGCTGCCGGTGCCCGCGCTGGCCCTGCGCCTGCTGTACGGCGACATGGCCGAGATCGTCACCACGGGCGCCCGCGCGGTGCCCGCCAAGGCGCTGGTGCTCGGCTATGAGTTCAGCCACCCCCGGCTAGAGCCGGCGCTGCGCGCGGCGCTGGCGCAGGGTTCTCGGTCTCGATGATCACCCGGCAGGGGCGCTTGGCGAGCAGGTAGGCGGCGGTCGGCCCGATCCGCTTCTCCCCGGCGGGAGCGTGGATGGTCGACCAGTAGATGACATCCGCGCCCACGCGTTCGGCTTCCTCGACGAGGGCCGCGCCGGGATTGCGCGTGCGGATCAGCCCCGTGTGGATCTTGATGCCGGCGCGCCTGGCCTGGATGCGCGCGCTCTCGAGCACCGAGCGGCCGTGCGCCTCCTCCTCCTCCAGCCCGGCCTCCAGCGACAGCTGGCTCGGCACGGGCAGCACGTAGATCGCATACACGAGCCCTTGTTCGCCGATCAGCTTGGCCGCGCTGCCCAGCGCGGAGGCGCTGACGTCGTCGCCGAAGATCGGCACCAGCGCGATCTTGTACTCGAGCTCCTGGAAGTCAGCCGGGCGCTCGGCGCGCTCGATGCGGTAGTGGGCGCGCGGATGCAGCCCCTGGCGGCGGCGGTAGATGAAGTAGCCGGCCATGCCGACGATCATCCAGGGGATGCCGACCAGGCGGGCCTCGGAGTGCAGGACCGTGACGGCGATCCACGCCGCGAAGGTCCCGATTCCGCCGATCACCGCCGTCAGCGGGATGGTGGCTCCGCGAAAGGGCACGCCCCAGGGAGCCCGGTAGGGGCGCTCGCGGTCGGGATCCTTGACGCGCAGCGCGACGATCGCGGCGTGCGCGGTCGTGAACGACAGCATCGCGCCGAACGAGTACAGGTTGCCGAGCACCGAGGTGTTGCCGTAGATGATCAGCGCGCAGGCGAAACAGGAGAAGAACACCAGCGTGAACCAGGGCGTGCGATAGCGCGGGTGCAGCGAGGAGAACAGTCGCGGCAGCTGGCGGTGCTCAGACAGCGACCAGGACAGGCGCGAGATGCCGATCATCCCGGCGTTGGTGGCGATGAACAGGATCGTGGCGGCGAGGATGCCGACGTAGTATTCGGCGCCCTTGAGCACGGCCCCGTGCAGGCCCAGGCGCGAGATGACGCCGAGCACGGGGTCGTTTTCGAAGAAGCCGCCGAGCGAGGTCGCATAGCCGGGGTGGCCGAAGCTCTGTTTGAGCTGCGCGCTGTAGCCGATGCCGTGGTGGACGACCGGCAGCGCCGACAGCGCCACGACGGAGATGCCGGCGTAGACGGCCAGCACGGCCAGCACGACGAAGTTGACGGCCTTGGGCACCTGTCGTCCGGGGTCGCGCGACTCCTCGGCCATGTTGGCGACCGTCTCGATGCCCGTGTAGGCGAGCATCGCCAGCGACAGGGCGAAGATCAGTTCCTTCCAACTGGGCACGCTGCCGAGGTGGACCTGGTTGACCAGCAGCGACGGGTTCAAGACCAGGACCGCGCCCACGCCGACGAGCAAGATCTGCGTGCTCAGGTCGGTGATGGCGAGGACGAAGTTCAGCTTGGCCGACTCGCCCAGGCCGCGGATGTTCAGCGCCGCCAGCATCGCCACGACGATCAGGCCGCCGAAGATATCGTCGGGGTTGTGCTTGAGCGCGTGCAGGCCCGGGAACGCGCTCAGGTAGTGCGGGACGAAGAACGCCGAGATTGCAATCGTGAGGATGTAGTCGAGGCTCAGCGCCCAGCCGGCGAAGAACGACACGACGTCGTCGAAGGCGTGGCGCGCGAACGAGGATGAGCCGCCGGCTTCGGGGAACATGGATGCGCCCTCGGCATACGTTTTGGCCGTCAGCGCGAACAATCCGCCGGCGAACAGGAAGACCAGCGGCGTCAGGCCCAGGGCGTGCGCGGCGACGAGGCCGAGCGCGTAATAGATGGAGGAGCCGACGTTGCCGTAGGCCGTGGCGAAAAGGCCGGGGACGCCGACCGATCGCCGCAGTCCATGCTCTGAGAGGCGGGCCACGCGGGCAGCGTAGAGGGATTGGCGGCCGCTCGCGCGCGGTTGGCCGTCGCGTACAAGCGATCGCCTCGCGCTCTCACACGACTGCGGGCGCTCGACAGCGACGCGAATGCAAAATCCCATTCATCGCGCGCGCCCGGGCAGGAACGAGCCGTATCATCCCGACGACCCCGGGCGGGCGTTGGCGGCAGTGTGGGCAGGGTGCTCGCAGACCCGGAGACGATCGATCATGGAAACGGCGCGACGCGGAAACTACGACTCGGGAGAGGACTTCGTCCTGGAATACGGCGAGCTTCGCTTCACCTTCAACGAGGGCGATTTCTCCGAGCGCTGCGAGCAGGCGGCGCTGAAGCTCGGGTTCGTCGGCGGACGGCTGGGCGAAGAGGAGCTCGAAGACCTCGTCAACCTGGCGGTCAACGGCGAGATCCTCGACCCGGCGTCAGGCCTGGGCGAACACGTCAACGACTGCTGGCCCGAGCTCGTCGGCCCGGCCGAGCGCTCGCTGGTGCACTGGCTGCGCCGCCTGGTGTTCCGCGGTGCATGGCTTGACCAGCGCGTCAATGAGGGCGAGCTGGGCGTGACCTTCGACGAGCACAGCGGCAACTTCGTCTACGTTCAACCCGCGCTCGCTCGGGGCGGCGATCGCTCGACTGGCGGCGAACCCATCGAGCTCGCGCCCGAGCCCTCCTGGGGACGGGTCGCCTACCGTCAAGACGCCGCCGCGCGGCGCCCCGACCCCCCTTCGCCTAGGAACTGGCCTCCTCGACGGCGCCCGCGCGCGCCTTGGCGATCGCCTCGGCGCCGTCCTCGCCGACCAGCAGCTCGGGTCGCAGCGTGTGGCTGGAGACGAGGTCGAGGATCGGCTGGCGCCCGGTGGATGCGAGCGTGGCGTCCAGGACGATGACGGTCGTCTCGCCGCCCAGCGGGGCGGCGGCGGTGGCGATCACGGTCAGCGATCCTCCCTCGCGCAGGTTACGGGCGGCCGCGAGCGCCCTGCGAGCGACGTTCGGCGCCAGCCCGTCGAGGCAGTCGACGGCCACCAGCGCGTCGCCCCCGCGCGAGGCGATCCGCTTGGCGGTGTCGATGGCCCGTTCGAGCGCCTGGGCCTGCGAGTCGGCCGAAGCGGCGAAGTCCAGCGCGGCGGCGGGGGTGGGGAGTCCCGCCACCCCGTCCTGCCAGTCGGCCAGCTCCTCGGGGCGCGCGCCGCACAGCACCAGGCTGATCTCGAGATCGGCCTGACCGCCGAGGGCCTCCAGCAGCCGGCGCAGCGTGGCGGTCTTGCCGGCGTGGCGAGCCCCCACGATCACCGCGCGCGAGCCGCGGCCGAGCGGGGTGAGCCACTCGATCGCGTGAAGGGTGGGATCCTCCGAGCCGAGCGCCAGGCGCTGGCTGGGCCAGGCGACCGGGAGCTCCTCATAGCGTGAGCCATCGGACACCGTGTCCGCGGACGCGCCGTTGATCGTGTCGATGCGAACGATCGACGGGTAGCGCTCTGAGCGCCGCGGCGTGCGCACGGGGCCGGTCACGCGATCGCCGGAGACGAGCTCGCAGCGACGCACCTGGGCAGCGGAGATGTAGACGTCGTCGTCGGAAGGCTCAGGCGGTGTGACGCGCAGGAAGGCCGAGCCGTTACCGAGCAGCTCGACGACCCCGGCGGCGATGCGCCCAACCGAGTCGGCGGCTCGCTCCGTGTCGTCGCCGTCGCTCGCGCCCGCGTCCTCGCGACGACTGGGCGCGGGGCGCTCACCGGGCTCATCGCCGGCCGCGGACGCGGAGCTCGTGCGGCGCACTCGCAGCGAGCGGCGCCTGCGTGGACGCTCGCCGGCCTGCGGTCGATCGTCCTTGGCGTCGCGATCCTCGCGATCGCGGGACACGGCGGCCAGCGGTCGATCCTCCTGGGGATCGCTGGCCTCGCCGCTGGGGGCACCGCTGGAGCCGTCTTTGAGGATCGCGTCGATCAGGTCGGCCTTGCGCAGCCGCCTGAAGCCGTCCAGGCCTAGCTGGTCGGCGATCGTGTGCAGGTCGGCGAGAGGGCTCGCCTCAAGCTCGGGGCGCTCGAGCACTGGCATGTGATGTTCCTTCTTTCGTGGTAGGTGGGCGGTCGGCGTCCGGCCGCGTTGGACAGCGGCCGGCACCCGTGCAATTCAGCCTAGCGGGAACTTGGCTCGTGGCGCATTTCCTCGGCGAGCGCCAGATCCCTGCTCGGGGCGACCGCTCCGCACAGCGCTGCGCGCACCGCCAGGTAGTCGGCCGCGGCGGCGACGTCGTGCACCCGGAAGATGTGCGCGCCGTGCGCCACGCCGTGCGCGAGCGCAGCCAGCGTGCCGGGCAGGCGCTCGCGTGGTGGGCGCCCGGTCAGGGCGCCGATGAAGTCCTTGCGCGAGATCGCCATCAGCAGCGGGCGCCCCAGCTCGTGCAGACGCCCGATCTCGGCTAGCAGCGCGACCGTCTGGGCTGGGGTCTTGGCGAAGTCGGGACCCGGATCGACGATCAGCTGCTCGCGCTGGACGCCCAGCGATTCGCCAGCGCCATGCGCTGGCGCAGGAACGCGATCACCTCACCCACCACGTCGTGGTAGAGATCGGGGTCCTGCAGGCGCTGGCGGGGGGCGGCGGCGGTGTGCATGACGACGAGCGCTGCGCCGGTCTGCGCGCAGACCTCGGCCAGCTCGCGGGTCGCGCAGGCCGCTGACGTCGTTGACGATCTTGGCGCCGGCGGCGATCGCCGCACGCGGCGACGGCCGGCTTGTAGGTGTCGACCGAGACGAGCGCGCCAGCTCGCCGGCGATGGCTCGCACGAGCGGCGCCACGCGCTCGATCTCCACATCGGCCTCTACCGGCGAGCGCCCGGTGGAGGCGGACTCGCCGCCGATGTCGACGATGTCGGCGCCGGCGTCCAGCAGCTCGCGCGCCAGCGCGCAGCTGTGCGTCGCGCCCGCGTGACGGCCACCGTCGCTGAAGGAGTCGGGCGAGGCGTTGACGATGCCCATGATCAGAGGCCCGCCTGCCCCGCCGAGCTCCAGCACGCGATCGACCGCGCGCAGGCGATGAGCGGGCGCGTTCACGACGGGCCCTTGGCGCGCCGGTGCCGTCGGACGACGCTCACGCCAGCCCCTCGGCGCGTGCCTCGTCGGCGAACAACGCTCATCTCGCGCTCCAGACGCTCGTCGCTCCAGTGAAGCTCACGCGCCACCACATCGCCGACGCGCGCGACCGGCTCGCCGCTAAGCTCGCGCGCGGCCAACAGCCCCAGCCGCGTGCGCCGCAGCAGCACGTCGCCGATGCTGCGCGCCTGCTCGCGCCGCGCGGCCAGCGCGGCCTCGGCGAGCAGGTCGGGCAGGCCGGGCACGATCGGCTGCGCCAGCTCGCCGCGCTCGGCGGCCAGTGCGAGCACATCATGGGCGGCGTGCCCGTAGCGCGCGGCGAGCGCCTCATAGGAGGCCTCCGGCACGCCCTCCACCGGCGCCAGCTCGTCCACGTCGATCGCCTGCCCGAGCGGGATCTCGTGGGTGCGGCAGGGGGCGTCGCGGGCGTCGCGCTCGACCATCCGGTCGACGGTCATCTTGGCCATGCGTCGCCAGGTGGTGAGCTTGCCGCCGGTGATCGTGATCATCCCCGAGGACGTCTCGTACAGCTCGGCCTTGCGCGAGATGTCGACCGACTTCTTGGGGTCGCCGGTGGAGATCAGCGGGCGCACGCCTGCGAACGCACCGGCGAGATGTTCGCTCCCAAGAGCGGTGCCGAAGAAGGTGTTGATCGCGTCCAGCAGGTACTCGACGTCCTCCTCGGCCGGCTTGATTCGCTCCAGCGGCCCCTCGTAGTCGTTGTCGGTGGTGCCCACCAGCGTGTGCCCGAGCCACGGCAGCGCGAAGATCGAGCGGCCCTCGCCGGCGGGCACGATCGCGCCGCCCACCAGCGGCAGGTCCTCGTGGCGGAAGGTGATGTGGGTGCCGCGGCTGGGGCGGATGCGCGGCAGCTCGGCCTCGTCGTGGAGCTCCTGCGGGCGCAGCTCGTCAGCCCACACTCCTGTCGCGTTGACGACGTTGGCGGCGCGCACCTGCAGCGTCTCGCCACTCTCGCCGTCGAGCGCCTGCACACCGTGCGCGCGGCCGTCTTGCTCGAGCAGGGCGGTGACGCCGACGCGGTTGGCGCACACCGCGCCGAAGCGTTCTGCCTCGCCGAGCACGGTGAGCACCAGGCGCACGTCGTCGGTCTGGCAGTCGTAGAACAGGTAGCCGCTGGTGGGCTCACGCGTGGCCAGCGCGGGCAGCAGCTCGACCACTTCCTCACCGGAGATCACGCGGTGGCGCTCGGGGCTCCAGGACTCGCCCTCGCCGCCGGCCTTGCGCGCGCGAGCCTCGCCGCGGCGAGCGCGCCGGCGGCCCCGCTCGACGGACATGACGTCGTACAGGTTCAGCCCGACCCCTACCAGCCGGTCGGGGTGGGCGCCCTCGAAGGCGGGCACCACCAGCGGCAGGGGCTTGACCAGGTGGGGCGCAAGGGCGACCATCAGTTGGCGCTCGAGCAGCGCCTCGCGCACGAGGCCGAGATCGAAGTTCTGCAAATAGCGCAGGCCGCCGTGGACGAGCTTGCTCGAGCGGCTGGACGTGCCCGAGGCGAAGTCGGCGCGCTCGACCAGCGCGACGCTGTAGCCCCGTGCGGCCGCGTCCAGGGCGACGCCCGCGCCGGTGATGCCGCCGCCGACGACGACCACGTCGAACTCGTCCTCGCTCAGCGCCGCGAGAGCCTGGCTACGCTCGATCACGCGCGCAGTCTCGCACCACCGGCCCGCTGGCACGGCGCCAGGCTGCGTCCTCGATCGCTCACGTGCCTGTGCACGCTTCGCTCACTGCGTCCTTGCCTGACTTGGCCAGCGGGCCGCTGGCCTGGTCAAATGTCGGCCAGCGCGGCGGTGATCTCGCTGACGGCGGACTTGGCGTCGCCGAACAGCATGGAGGTCTCGGGCTCGTAGTAGAGCTCGTTTTCGATGCCGGCGAAGCCGGGGTTCATCGAGCGCTTGATCACGATCACGGAGTGGCTGTTGTTGACTTCGAGGATGGGCATGCCGTAGATGGGCGAGGAGGGCGTGTTCTTGGCGGCCGGGTTGGTGACGTCGTTGGCGCCGATCACCAGCGAGACGTCGGTGCGCCCGAACTCCTGGTTGGCCTCGTCCATCTCCTCGAGCTGGTCGTAGGGCACGTCGGCCTCGGCGAGCAGCACGTTCATGTGCCCGGGCATACGCCCGGCGACGGGGTGGATTGCATAGCCGACCTCTACCCCGCGTTTCTCCAGCTCCTTGGTGAGCTCGCGCACGGCGTGCTGGGCCTGGGCGACGGCCATGCCGTAGCCGGGCACGATCATCACGCGGTTGGCGTAGGCGAGCTGGATGGCGGCGTCGGCGGCGCTGGTGGAGCGAACCGTGCCGGCGTGCTCGCCCGCGCCTTCGGCGCCGGCCACCGCCCCTCCCCCGCCAAAGCCGCCGGCGACGATGGCGGGGATCGAGCGGTTCATGGCGACGGCCATGAGGTTGGTGAGGATCGAGCCGGATGCGCCGACGATCATCCCGGCGACGATCAGCGCGGGGTTGTTCAGCGCGATCCCCGTTGCGGCCGCGGACAGCCCGGTGAAGGCGTTGAGCATGGAGATGACCACAGGCATGTCTGCGCCGCCGATCGGCAGCACGACGGCGTTGCCGAGCAGCGCGGCGCACACGAGCATGCCGATGAAGATCCCCTGGGAGTGGTCGCCGGCGGCGATGTCCACGCCGGCGGCGACCGCGAGGATGAACAGCACGAGGTTGACGATCTGCTGGCCGGAGCCGAGCGTGATCGGGCGCCCGGGGATGATTTCCTGCAGCTTGCCGAAGGCGATGTTGGAGCCCCAGAAGGACACCGATCCGACGATCGCGGCGAACAGCGAGAAGATCGCGATGTAGGTGGCGGTGCCCTGATAGCCGTGGGTGAGGCGAAACTCAGACCAGGAGATCAAAAACACCGCGCCGCCGCCCACGCCGTTGAACAGCGCGACCATCTGCGGCATGGCGGTCATCTTGACCTGGCGCGCGGCGGGCACCCCGACGGCGGTGCCGAGCGCGATGCCAAGCGCGATCAGGCCCCAGTTGCCCTCGTCGCGCTGCAACAGCGTGGCGATCACCGCGATGGTCATGCCGACCGCGGCGATGCGGTTGCCGCGCACGGCGGTGGTCGGCCCGGACAGGCCGCGCAGCCCCTGGATGAACAGCGCGAAGGCGACGATGTAGAGGACGTCGAGGAAGCTCTGGGACTGCAGGAAGGTGGTGGCGAGCGGGATAGCGATCACGAGCTTGCTCCCGCGCCGTCGTGTTTCTCATTTTTATGATCGCCAGCTTTCGCTGGCGGCGGTTTCGGTCGCGACTTGAACATCTCGAGCATGCGGTCGGTCACGAGGAAGCCGCCGACGATGTTGATCGTGCCGAAGGCGATGGCGATCACGAGGATGACCTTGTTGAACGCGCCGTTGCCGGACAGGCCGACGATCAGCAGGCCCCCCAACAGGACGATGCCGTGGATCGCGTTGGTGCCGGACATCAGCGGCGTGTGCAGCGTGTTGGGCACCTTGGAGATGACCACGAAGCCGATGAAGCCGGCCAGCACGAGGATGGCCAGGTTGGTAGTGAGAACGCTCGCGAGGATCATCACGCCCCTCCCCCGCTCCCGGCCCCGCCACCGGCCTCGCCGCCGACCCCGCTTGCGCCAGACGCGACAACGCCGGCCGCGGAAGCGGCCTCATCGACGGCTTTCTTGGCGCCGGGGTTGACGATCTCGCCGTCGCGCACGACGCAGGCGCCCGCGATGATCTCGTCGTCGAAGTCCAGCTTGAGGTTGCCGTCCTCGCCGACGAACAGCTCCAGCAGGGCCTGCACGTTGCGCGCGAACAGCTGCGAGGAGTGCTCGGCCATCGTCGCGGGAAGATTCAGCGGCGAAACGATCTTGACGTCGTGGCGCACGACCGTCTGGCCGGGCTCGGTCAGCTCGCAGTTGCCCCCGGCCTCGCCGGCCAGGTCGACGATCACAGAGCCCGGCTTCATCCCTTCGACGGCCTCCTTGGTGACCAGCCGCGGGGCGGGACGGCCGGGCACGAGCGCGGTGGTGATGACCACGTCAAAGCCCTTGATCGCATCCGTCAGCGCCTGCTGCTGGCGGGCGCGCTCCTCGTCGGTCAGCTCGCGCGCGTAGCCGCCCTCGCCGCTGGCCTCCAGGCCGAGGTCCAGCCACATCGCCCCCAGCGACTGCACCTGCTCTGCGACCTCCGGGCGCACGTCATAGCCGGTCGTGCGCGCGCCCAGGCGCTTGGCGGTGGCCAGCGCCTGCAGGCCGGCCACGCCGACCCCGAGCACGAGCACCTTGGCGGGCGGGATCGTGCCCGCGGCGGTCATCAGCATCGGGTAGAAGCGGCCCATTTCCTCGGCACCGAGCAGCGCGGCGCGGTAGCCGGCGACGTTGCTCTGCGAGGACAGCGCGTCCATCGACTGGGCGCGCGAGATGCGCGGGATCGCCTCCATCGCAAACGCGGTCGCCTTGGCGTCGGCCAGCGCGCGCGTGGTCTGCGGGCTGGTCAGCGGCGCGAGGAAGCCGATCAGGATCGAGCCCGCGCCCAGGCCGCGGATCGTCTGCGGGTCGGGCGGGGCGATCGTGACGACCACGTCTGACTTCCACACCTCGGCGGCGTCGTCGGTGACCTGCGCGCCGGCGTCCGCGAAAGCGGCGTCGCTGAGCAGCGCGTCGGTTCCGGCGCCGCTCTGCACGAGCACGTCCAGTCCCTTGGCCTTCAGCTTGCTTACGACCTCCGGCACGAGCGCCACCCGGTGCTCGCCGGCCGCGGTCTCCTTCGGCACTCCGATCCGCATGAAGTGCGAGAACGTATCCGATCGCGCCCGGGCGCGGCGTTCGGGTGCGCCGAGCGAGCCACTCGCGCGGCGTGTCCGGCCGGCGTGACGGCCCTATTATCAGGGTGGTCGGCTTGTGAGTCGGCGCCTGCCATGACCGTCAACCTGACCCGCATCTACACCAAGCTGGGCGACGGCGGAGAGACCCATCTCGGGGACATGAGCCGTGTATCCAAGCTGCACCCGCGCGTGGAGGCCTACGGCACCGTGGACGAGCTCAACGCGTCGATCGGCGTGGCCCTGCTCGCGCCCGGGCTTAGCCAGCGCTTTGGGCAGTGGCTGCGCCGCGTGCAGAACGACCTGCTGGACGTCGGCGCCGATCTGTCGGTGCCCACCCCCGCTGGAGCGACGGCCCCGGGCGCCGACGGGGCGCCCGGCGAGAGCGCGGCGTCGGCGGGCGAGAACCTTGGCGTGGGCAAGCCTGAGCGCCAGCGGCTGCGGGTGGGCGCCGACTACACCGACTGGCTGGAGAAGGCCTGCGACGAGGTCAACTCAGAAGCTCGAGCCGCTGCGCTCGTTCGTGATCCCCGGCGGCACCCCCGCGGCGGCGCACCTGCACGTCTGTCGCACCGTCTGTCGGCGCGCCGAGCGGCGCACGATAGCGGTCGGCAACGAGGTCAATCCCGAGGTCGTGCGCTACCTCAACCGGCTGTCTGACCTGCTGTTCATCCTCAGCCGGGCGGCCAACGTCGAGATAAGCGATGGGACGAGCTCCGAGCCCCTCTGGAACCCCGGCACCCATGGCGCCGCTTGAGCCTGTAGTGGCTGTGGGACCCTGAGGAGCTGCCGGACCCTGAGGAGCTGCCCGACCCCGAGGAGCTGCCTGACCCCGACTTTTCATCGCCGGATGAGGCTTCCTTCGAAGAGGGTTGCGTCGAGCTCGTGGCGTGTGTCTTGACGGCGAGTCGTTCGAGCTTGCCGCCGAGTTCGCCGGCAGCTTCCAACGCTTCGGCCACGCGCATCAGCTGGCCGACCGAATCGCTTTCGACCTGGCTCTTGTCGATCCAGTAGATGTGCGCCGCCTGCACCTTGGTGGGCGCCGCCTGCACCTTCGCGGCGGCCGCAGCTTTATGTGGCGGCGCAGCGTAGGCGAGGAACACCCGTTCCGAGCTTTCTCCGATCCACAGCCCGGTTACGACCTGGCCGTTCTTCATCAGAACCGCCGCGGGCTGCATCGAGGCCGCGTGGTTTGTCCGGCTGTAGGTCAGGACCGCACCGAAAAGCGCGACGGAAACGAAGATCGAGGTGCCGTACCAGAAGTAGCGCTTGGGATGCAGCCGACCGATCCCCAGGTTGATCACGTTCAGCGCAAGCGCCGTCAGTATCGGCAACACGGTCCAGCTGTCGCGATCGATGAGCTCGAACCCGATGAAGATGAAGAGGACGGCTGCGATGATGCTGGCGATTAGGTCATTGAGCCCTTTGACGCGAGCCAGCGCGTTGAAGTCGATCTCCGTCGCACGGTCGCTGATCACGACAGCGGCGATCATCACGATCGCCGCTGTCAGCACCACAAGGATCACCTTTTGGACCGCATTCGCTTCGGTGCGCAGGCCGATCAGCAAGAGCTCGACGAAGAACAGGAGCACCAGCCCAAGCTGATTGCCCAATTTCGGACGCGGTGGACCCTGCTTGGCGCGTTGCAGACGCTCGTCGTAGAGCGCCTGTGCGAGTCGATCGCGCAGCTTGATCAGCTCCTCGCGGGCGGTTTGTGCGCCTTCCAGGACGTCGCCGCCGACCGCGGGCACGAGCGCCTTGAGCGCGTCGAGCTCCCCGCTGACGACATCGAGTCGCGCCTGGACCACCTTCAGTTCGCGACGCACGCGTTTGAACCTGGCGTCCTCGGACTCTCGCGGCGGGTTCCTGGACTCTCGCGGGGGGTGGGCGCCTGGGGGCGTCAGAGCCGTCCCGTCGGCCCCGACCGGCGCCACCTCGTCAGGACGGCTGCCATGATCGAGCATCTTCTTGACGACGGCGTCCTGCAGCATGTAGACGCCGAGCACCGCGAGCAGTCCGAGCAGGAGGTAGAGGACGAGCGAGACCGCGCCGGTTACGAGCAGCGAGCTCGCTGGCAGGTCGCTGACTGCTTGGTCTGCGGGCAGGCCGACCGCGTTGAAGCGCGCCCACACGATGCCCGCGCCGAGCAACGAGACGAAGCCGGCCAGGCCGATGCCGCTGAGCAATGGCGGCAGTGCCGTGCCCAGCGCCGAGATGACCTGCTGCCGAGCAGAGGTCTTGCCGGCGACGCCGCTCGCCTGCTGCGCTTCAGCTTCGGGCATGACCACTCAACCCACACGGGCATTGCGCGCAGGCCCCGCTCTGTGACCTCCCCTCGCCCACCAAGCCGCCCCCATTTGTGCGTAGCGGATGCAGGGCGATGGTACATCACTGCGATTCGGATGACGCGAAGGCGACGAGCTTGATGGACCGCTAGCTAGCTAGCCCTCGCGCCGCGGTCGAGGCGTCAGCCGGTCGAGCTCGACGGCTTCGGCCAGCGCCGCTCGGCGACGCGCAGCGCGGCCACCGCCAGCGCGGTCCACAGGGTCGCCACGAGGTATCCGCCGACGACGTCGCTGGGCATGTGCCAGGCGAGGATCAGCAGCGAGCAGCCGACCGCAAGCGCGAACAGCGCGCCCACACTCGCCACCAGCGGGCGCAGGCGGGCAGGCGCGACGAGCACGGCGCTGAGGACGAGCGCGAGCGCCGCGGTCGAGTGACCGCTGGGCCACGACGCGGGGCCTATGTAGACGCCCCCCACCACGTCGTGGGTGTGGGCCACCAGCGGCTTGAGCGTCTCTGAGGTCAGTGGCGCGAGCCCCATGATCGCCACGACCGCCGTCGCGATCCGCGCGCGCCCCTGCGCGTAGGCGACGAGGACGAGACCCAATCCCCAGATCACGAACAACAGCGGGTCGAGCAGGTGCAGCAGGAAGTTGCACACGTCGTCGAGGCGCGGGCGGCTGAGCAGGGTGAAGTCGCGCAGGGCGGCCGCGTCGCGGATGTGGGCGGCCGGCACGAGCTCCGCGACCAGCCACACCAGCGCGAGCGCGAGCGCGCACAAGCCCGCGACGGCAAGCGCGCCGGTCGGACCAGATCGCCTCGTCGTGTCGGCCGTACGTTCCGCCGACAGGCGCCCGGCGCTGTATGCGACACCAGACATGTTCACAGGGCAAGGGTACGACGGCTGCTTAAGCGCCGCTGAAGCGCGCAGAGCTGCTTGGGAGGTCGTCAGCCGAGCATCGGCGCGAGGGCCGTGCCGATCAGAGCGCCGATCGCCCGGGCAAGTCCATCCAGGCCGGCAGGCGCGGTGGCCGTTGCCCGGGCCGTGGGCAGGACGATCGCTGCACGGACCGGCGGCGCGGTAAGCGCTGCTTGCGCCGAGGGCGGGGCGAGCGGGAAGGTCTTGCCGGCGAGCGCTGTGAGCGCCTGAGCGGTGACCCACACGGGCGTCTGTGAGCCGGTGCGCGAGTAGCGCACGCTGCCGTCGGGGGCCACGAGGCTCTCCAGGTAGCCCAGCGGCGAGCGGCTGCCTGCGCGCGTGACGCCAGCGGGGTTGCGCCCAGCTGCGATCAGGCCCTGGATGGCCCAGGCGGTGGACTGGGCGTTGGACTGTCCCCCCGGCTGCTGGGGATAGCCGCCGTCGGGGTTCTGCGCATGGACGAGAAACGCGCTGGCGCGGACGAGCGCCGATCCGCTGCGGGGAGCGCCCGAGTCGAACAGCGCCTGGACCACCGCGGCGGTGTCGTCGACGTCGCTGCCTGCACCCCGCGTGGCGAAGCCGAAGCCACCGTCGCTGTCCTGTTGGGCGGCCAGCCAGCGCCCGGCGCTACGCACGAGCGGATCGGCTAGCCGAGTAGCCCGCCGCGCGCAGCGCAAAGACGGCAAAGGCGGTGAGGTTGCTGAGGTCGCCAAAGGAGCCGTTGCGGTCTCGAAAGGCGAGCAGCGCCTTGACCGGATCCCCACCCGCCCCGACGCCGGGCAGCGAATGCACAGACGCGCCGCACGCGTGCAGCGCGAGGATCGTCCGCTCCAGGTCGCCGGCGCCTTCCAGGCTGGACGCTTCGTCGCGCAGCGCGTCCAGGACGCTGTGCCCGTCGCGGCGCACGCTCAGCGGGTTGCGCCCGGCGGCCGCCAGGCCCATCGCTGCCCAGCCCGAGTACAGCTCGCCGCTGGCCTGTCCGGGCGCGGCGCCGAAGCCGCCGTTGGGGTTCTGGGCGCCCTGCAGGTAGGCGACCTCGCGCGAGACGTCCAGGGGGGCGGCGGCTTTGCCCGCGAACGCGGCGCGCGGTGCGACCCGGAGACTGGCGGCACCAGCGCGCCCAGGCTCCCCCGCGACGGCCACGCCGGCAAGCGCGACGAGCGCGAGAGCGACGATCGTGGAGGGGCTGGGAAGGGGCTCCCACACGATCTCCATACGCGCGCGCGCCCGCATCAGCATGCGCAGCAATGCAGGGCCGAAGGCGAGGCCGAACAGGAAGCTCGCGACCACGTGGGTGAGATCGAAGCTGAACGCGCTCGCAAGCCACGCGCCGTAGGCGGTCAGCGTGTGCGTGGCGCCCTGAGTCCACGTGTAGAGGTCGATCAGCAGGTTGAACGCCTCGGCGGCGACGGCGCAACAGAGCGCGAGTGGCACGCGTCCGAGCGGGCGACGGGCGAGCAGGCGCCCGAGCGCCGCGCCGCCCAGCCCGACGACGCCCCAGGCGAGCATCTGCCATGGCGTCCACGGGCCCTGGCCGAGGAAGATGTTGGAGGCGAGCGCGCCGACGGCGCCCACCGCGAAGCCGGGACCGGGACCGAAGGCGTAGCCGCACACGAACGTGATGGCGGTCGTGGGCTTGACGTCGGGGATCGCGGCGAAGGCATCGCGGCCGAGCGCGCCGAGCGCGGCCATGGTAGCCACGAGCGCGACCTCCTTGGAGGACGGGCGGCTGCGCTCGTACCACCAAAAGCAGGCGGCCAGCGCGGCCACGACGATCGCCACAGATGCGATCTGCCAGCTCACGCGAGCACCTGGGCGCTCTGTGGGGGGCCGGCAATCCGCCGGCGCAGGATCTCGCTGCCGTCCTGCGGCAACAGAGCCCGCCCAGCGCCGTCGAGAATTCGCGCAGTCTCGGTGGTGAAGTACCAGCCGCCGGAGAGCACCTCGGCGGCGCTGGCGTCGGCGATCAGGCGCCCGTCGGCGAGCAGTAGTACCCGCTCGGCGAACTCGGCCGCGAACTCGAGGTCGTGGGTGGCAACGATCACGGCTGTGCCGTCGGCGCGGCGCCTGCCCAGCCAGCGGGCCAGCTCGTGCTTGGCGCCACGGTCCATGCCGCGCGTGGGCTCGTCCAGAGCGAGCACCGCGGGCGGGCTGTGGCCGTCTGTGACGATTGCCAGAGCCAGGCGCTGGCGCTCACCGCCGGAGAGGTCGCGCGGGTTGCGCTGGGCGAGAGCGGACAGCCCCAGCCGCTTGAGGGCCGTCGCGCCTGCCTCTTCGCCGGCGTGCTCGTGCAGGAAGTAGTCCCCGGGGTTCTGCATCAGCAGCGCGACGCGTCCGGCGTGATCGACGCGACCGCGCGTGGGCTTGAGCAGCCCGGCGGCGTGACGCAGCAGCGTGGACTTGCCCGCGCCGTTGCGCCCGAGCAGGGCGACACGCTCCCCCGGCTGCAAGGTCAGCTCGACGCCGCGCAGGATGCTCGGCCCGTCGCGCAGCTCGTGCCAGACGCCGCGCATGTCCAGCGCCGCGTTATCCGTCGAGCGCCGGCGCTCACGCCTGGCGCCAAGGATCCTGGACAGCGGGCGGGCGGGCGTCTGTTCGCCGGCAGGCTGCGCTGTCGCGTCGACGGACGTTGTCGCGGCGACCGGCTCGTCGAGCAGCCCGTGGGCACGCAGGATGGTGCGCGCCTGCCTGACGCCGACGGGCGTCGGCTCGATGCCCGCCTGCGCGAACATGCGTGCGCCGGGCGTCTGCAGCGCGGGGCTGGCGTGGGCGGCCCAGCCCAGGAAAGCGGACGGCTCCTCGTCGCATACCAGCCGCCCGTGGTCGAGCACGATTACCCGGTCGGCGGCCGCCAGGCAGCGCTCGAGCCGGTGCTCGATCAGCAGCACGGCCGTGTCCCACTCCTGGTTCAGGCGCCGCAGCAGCCAGATGAGCTCGTCGCCGGCGACCGGATCGAGCTGTGAGGTGGGCTCGTCCAACAGCACCAGCTTGGGCCGGGGCGCGAACGCGGCGGCCAGCGCCACGCGTTGCAGCTCGCCGCCGGACAGCTCGTGCGTGGAGCGGTCGAGCAGTTGGGCGAGGCCGAGCGCGAGCGCGACCTCCTCGACGGCGCGCGCGACCGCGGCGGGGGCGCGGCCCCGGTTCTCCAGGCCGAGGGCGAGCTCGGCGCGCACGGTGCCCATCACGACCTGCGTCTCGGGGTCCTGGAAGACGGTGCCGGCGTGGGCGCCGATGGCGGCAGGGCCGTGCTCGCGGGTGTCGAGCCCGGCGACGCTGACGCGCCCGGCGAAGTCGCCGCCGTGAAAGTGCGGGACGAGGCCGCAGGCGGCGCGCAGCAGCGTGGACTTGCCCGACGCGGACAGGCCGGCGAGGACACAGAACTCGCCCGGCTCGATCGACAGGGTGACGTCGCTGAGCGCCCGCTCGGACGCTCCGGGATAGCGGTAGCTGAGCCGCTCCAGCGCGAGGATGCTCACGGCTGGATGCCCCGGCGGTAGAGGAACGGGGCGAGCGCGAGGGCGGGGACGGCCAGGGCGGTGAGCAGGGCACCGGCGTCGAGCGTGGGATGCAGCAGCGGATAGATGTCAAAGCGCGCCACGCCGCTCGCCCGCGTGGCGATCGCCACGGCTAGCGTGGCCAGCGCGGCCAGCGCGAAGTGGACGTCGTGACGGGAGGCTGGCCGGGCGGCGCGCGCGGGTCGCCCGCCCGATCCATAGCCACGCACCTCCAGCGTGGCGGCGACGTCGAGTGAGCGGTCCAGCGAGCCGGCGATCACGGCGCGCAGGATGCCCAGGCGCGCACGGGCGCCGCGCGGCGGGCCGTCGGGACGGCAGCGCTGCGCCTCGGCCATGCGTTCGGCGTCACACGCGAGCACAGGCACCAGCCGCGTAGCCACGGTGGCGGCCAGCGCGGAGCCGGGATACAGGCGGCGAGCCGTGCGCAGCAGCTCGTCGGGATCGACCGCGCTTGAGACGAGCACGGCGGCCAGCGCGACGATCAAGAGGCGCACCCCAACCAGCAGCCCGTAGGCGGCCGCCTCGACCGTCAGGTTGAGCCGGCCGAGGGGGGCGAAGTAGCCCAGGCGCGCGAATACGGTCAGGCCGCCGCGGCTGATGAGCACGTTGACGAGCACCGACAGCACCAGGATCGGCAGCGCGAGCGTGCGCATCGTGCGCGCCATCTGGCGGATCGCGCCGCAGGCCCAGCCGGCGCCGAGCACGCCGGCGAGCAGGCCGGCGAGCACGACGGGGTGCTGGACAATCAGCGTGGCGGCGGCCAGCGCGACGCCGTAGAGCGCTCCCACCGAGGCGCGCGCGGCGTGCAGCGAGCTGGCCCTGCGCCGGTAGAAGATGAGGATGCTCACGGCCCTGTGTCCGGCAGCGAGATGGTCTGGGCGCCCGACAGGGCGACCGCGAAGTGGTTCTGGAGGATGCCCTGTTGGAAGTAGTGCGCGGCCAGGTCGACGCCCGCTAGATCGGTGCCGGTGACCACCCACAGGGGCGCGGCTTCGCCGTTGCGGGTGGCCGCGATCAGCCCCGCGTCTCTGCCCAGTGTGCGCACCTGGCGGCCGTCCTGGTCCAGCAGCGCCAGCGTTTTCCCGGTGGCGGAGAAACGCGCGTAGACGCCGCTGGCGCGCGGCCCGGCCGCGATCGTGTGGGCGGTCAGGTCGCCGCCGATCCTGTTCCACGGCCCGACCATCAGGCGCAGCGTTTCCGGCTCGCCGCTGGAGCCGACCGCGGCAATCGCCGCGGGGACGCCGAGGGCGCGCAGCCGCGATGTGACGGTGGCGCACGCATAGCCGGTCACGGTGGCGCATTCGATGCGCACCGGCCAACGCTTGCCGCCCAGGCCGTTGAGGAACGGCTCGGGGAACGAGCCGACGACCGCGGGCACGTCCTCGGCCTGGCTCCAGTCGTGGCGGTCCCACCAGATGTGATCGCCCGGATGCACGTCGGTGGCGGCGGCGCCCTTGGTGGCCTGGACGCCGTTGACGTAATAGAACCAGTCGACCGACTGACCGCCTTCCTGGCCGCCCGACAAGCCGCGAATGCTCTGCACGAAGCCCCCGCCGTAGCGCGTGCTGACGGGGTCGTTGCGCATCAGCAGGCTCATGACGGTCTCTTCGCCGTGCACGTTGGGCGCATGGTCGCGGGACAGCACGCGCGCGCCGAAGTCGCGGGTGACCAGCAGCTGCACGGCGGTCGGCGCGGGACCGGCGCCCAGGCCGCAGCCCGCCAGCACGGCGGCGAGAGCGAGCACGCCGAGGATGGCGACGAGGGCGCGTGTGGGCGAGGCGGTCATCGCACCACGATCGTCTCCGGGAACGATGGCACGAGGCCGCGGCGGGTGGCGTCGACGGCGTAGCGTCCCGGCGCGGCGGGCGCGACCAGCTTCGCCTGTCCGTCGGCGGCGGTGGACGCGAAATCGGAGCCGAGCGTGACGATCGCCCCGCCGACCGGCGCGCCGCGGCCTTCGTTTTCATAGCCGCTGACGGTCACCGTGACGGACGCGCCAGGCGAGACGGCCGCAGCCGACGACCTGGCTTGCAATGTGCGCTGACAGCCGCCGCCGGTCGCGTCACACCAGAACCACAGCACGCGCTCGCCCGAGCTCAGCAGCCGCCGATCGCCCATCGGTCCGCTCGGGTCGCCCGCGCCAGTGGCGCCGGAGACGGAGTCGACCTTGTACTCCCAGCCGTCCTGGCCGCTGTTGGCCTGGCCGGCAAGCGAATAGACGAACAGCTGCGCAGAGCTCGCCGGCGAGGCGCCGCAGTGGCCGTAGTCGCGCAACGCGAAGCCCGGCCCGCCCGCCCGCTGCACGGCGGCCAACACCGCGAGCGGCGTGCCGGCCGCGACAGAGCAGTTGCGTCCACGGACATCCACGGTGGTGGCGCTCGCGGTGACGGTGCGAGCGGGCGAGAGGATGGCGCCGCTGGAGCCCACGATCATGCTCTGCACGCTTGGCGGGGCGGTCGCCGACCCGGTCGCGACGGGCGCCGATCCGGCGGCGACCATCGCGACCACGACCGCCACCAGGACGGCCGCAACCAAGCGGCCTGGCGCAACCGCGACAACCGACGCGAGTCGTCTGCTAGCGGACATAGAAGACGATCCGCGAGCTGCCGCGGGCCAGCGTGGTGTGGTTGCCGCTGGCGTCGGTGGCGCGGATGTCGAGCACGTAGCGTCCCGGTGCCAGCGCGGCGGGCAGCAGGTAGGAGTAGCTGGCGCTGGTCGAGACCTTGAAGTAGCTGCCCTTGCCGCAGCGCGCGGGCATGAAGCGCTCGCGCGTGCCGTTGTAGGCATAACAGCGGCCCTTGTATCTACGCCGCAGCTGTAGGCTGATGGTGGAGACCGCGCTGTGGGCGAGGACCGTGCCCGACAGCACCCGCGGCGCGTTGGTGGGCCCGTAGGTGTGGTGCTCGATCAGGTCTGTCGCCCGGGCCACCAGGGCATAGGGGCCGGTGTAGGGAGCCGACTTGGCGAAGCCGGCCACGCCGGTGGCTGCGGTGCTCGTGCCGGTACTCGTTGACGTGCTGGTGCTCGACGCCGTGGGGGCGGTGGTGCCGCAAGTGCCGTCGTTGCCGTTGTGGACACAGATCATCAACGGATCAGACGGGACCGCGTCTGGCGCATGCGCCTGGATCGTGTAGGTCCCGGCGCTGGAAAACGACAGCGTCGCGACTCCCTGGGCATTGGGGCTTACAGCCTGCGCTGCGCCGGTTACGGTCACACTCGCGGGCAGCGTCGCTTCGCCCGCTCCACTGGCCGTGCTGAGGGAGCCGACCGTGACCGAAACTGCTTCTCCAACGTTCGCCACGTTCGAGCTTGGCGCCGTCTCTGTAAGGAAGTGGTCGGGGGCGCTTTCGCTGGAACATTCGGGGCCCAGCGCGAAGCATTGCCCGACGTACACCACGTCGGCATTCCGTTCCAGCTGTTCGCTGCACGCACCGGACGTCGCGAATTTGTCGTTCACCCAGAGTGACCAGAAGGCATAGTCCCCAGCGCCAAACGGCGGGAGGTTCACTCCGTCGATTCCAAGGATGGCGACTCCTTCTTCTTCGTCCTTCACCTTCCAGTCGCCGTGCGTCGCCTCATACAGGGCGCCCCCGGCGCTGGTGCCGCTGCACGAGCCAGCTTCAACCGGGATCGGTGTAGAGGACGTGGTCACCTGCGTCTGAGGCAACAGCGTGACGCCGTTGAATCCCTCCACACGGACGGTGACGGTCGACGGTTCGCCCGCCCATGCCACAGAGACGAGCATTGCGAGAGAGACGCACAGGACACCGAGCGCCATGAAGATACGACGAGATACGAGCATGAGCCGACCCCTTTCCACGAGGGCTTGTGGGCTTCGGTCGGCGGCAGGTCTCCTGGCTCCCGGGCCTACCCCGCCGCGCCTTCCCATCCCGCCGCAGGCGGGTCAGTGGCCGCACGCCCTGCTGGCGTGCTACGGCGGTGCATCCCCGGTCACAGTGGCGGGTCCGCGCTGGATTCTCACCAGCTTCCCTTGACCACCGACCGTATGGACGCCTGGATGCTACTCCACCGCGGGCCGGGCGGCCCACATCCGTTGCGCAGCCATCAGGCCACCCGCTCGACCGCGTCCTTCAGGCGCGCCAAGCGCTCATCCCATGCCGCCTGCGCCTCGCGCAGCCACTCCGCGGCCGGCGCGAGCGCGCCGGGACGCAGGCGGTAGGGGACCTCGCGGCCGCTCGTGGGAGCGCGTTCGACCAGGCCGGCGTGGTCGAGCGTGGCCAGGTGCTTAGCCACCGCTTGGCGGCTGATCGGCAGCCCGGCCGCCAGCGTGGGCACTGTCGTGGTCCCGTCGCGCAGCAGCGTCTGCACCATCTCGCGCCTGGTCGGGTCCGCGAGCGCCGCGAACACGTGCCCGATGTCCTCGCTCAAGCGCACACCAGCGCAAAGCTCGCGGCGAGCATCGCCAGCGGGAAGGACGGCGCGCTCTCGGTCACGATCACGCGGGTGCCCGCGGGCGCGGCCACGAGCAGGAACTCCACGCGCGTGGCCGGCTCTTCTGGCCCGGCCCACCACCACACCAGCCGATGGGGGAAGTCGAGGGCCTCGACGTGAATGTCGCGCCCGGGCTCGTCCAGCCAGCGCTCGCGTCCCTCCTCGGTGGCAAGCGCCTCCCACACCTGCTCCGGCTGTGCGTCGACGTCTATTTCACGGCTGACCGACATCGCCACCTCCATTGACAACCAAATGGTTGCTATCGTGTTTGACAACCGACCAGTTGTCGAAAGGATAGCTCCTCATGCCACTGATCCCGATGGTCGTCGAGCAGAGCGCACGCGGCGAGCGCTCGTTCGACATCTACTCGCGCCTGCTCAACGAGCGCATCGTCTTCATCGGCACGCCCGTCGACGACCAGGTGGCCAACCTCGTCGTCGCCCAGCTGCTGCACCTAGAGAGCGAGGACGCAGACAAGGACGTCTCGCTGTACATCAACTCGCCCGGCGGCGTCGTCTACTCGGGCCTTGCCATCTACGACACGATGCAGTTCATCAAGCCCCACGTGCAGACGATCTGCTTCGGTGTAGCCATGAGCATGGGCTCGCTGCTACTGGCCGGCGGCGCGCCCGGAAAGCGCATGGCGCTGCCCAACAGCCGCATCCTCATACACCAGCCCTCCGGCGGCTTTGAGGGCCAGGCCGCAGACATCGAGATCCACGCGCGCGAGACCTTGGAGCTGCGCCGCCACATCGACGAGATCTACGCTCAGCACACCGGCCAGAGCATCGAGCGCGTCCACGACGACATGGACCGCGACCGCTACTTCACCGCCGAGCAGGCGCGCGAGTACGGGCTGATCGACCGCGTAATCTCATCGCACGAGCTGACGCGCGTGGCGACCGGCTTTGCCACGCGTGACAGCGAGGGCGCCTAGCGCGAGGCTGCGCGGTGCGCGCTCCAGCCCGCCGCGACGAAGCGTCGCGCGTGGCGCCCAATCTCTATCCCGCTCAGATCCACCCGAGCAGCGGGCCGAACACCAGGCCGGCGATCAGGTCCACGCCCGCCAACAGGCCCACCGTCTGGATCTGGCGGGCGCGGCGGGGCATGTCATAGACGGTGAACGAGACCACGTAGAAGGTCAGGTAGCCGAACACCACGATCACCGGGAAGCTGGCGACATTCCACCACCAGTAGTACCAGTGAAAGACGCCGTCAGCGTGCAGCAGCAGCTCCACCCCCACCGACACCAGCGACAGCCCGATCGACAGCGCCCAGCGGTTGGGCAGGCCGAGGATGCGCACGGAGCGGTCGGCCGGCAGCAGCTTGGTGAAGACCATGCCGTTGATCGCGAAGAACAGCGAGATCTCGACCGTGAGGCCGATCAGGATCACGAAGCTGCTGTGTCCGGTGACCGTCCACAGGGCCGCGTTGCCATTCACGTGCAGCACCAGGGCGTTGATGATCTCGTTCAGCCAGTCCATCAGCCAGAAGGCCAGGCCAGCCAGCACCGCGCTCCAGTTCTCGCGCTGCGTCTCAACCGCATAGACGTATACGACCAGCGCCAGCAGCGTGACCGTCGACCAGTCGAACATGCCGGGCGCGCGCAGCAGGTGCTGGGCTTCGCGGGTGAACTGCGGGATGCTCGCCATGCGGTCCCGCCCGGCTTTGCGCTAGGAGTGCCCGCCAGGGGCGACCGTGGCGAGATCGGTGCCGAGATCGCCGAGCGCCGCCCTCGCGGCCTCGTCGAGCACCGCTTTGCCCACGATCAGCCGGCGCGCGTGGTCGAGGTCGTCGGAGCGACCGAAGGTGAGCGCGGCCTTGACCGCGCCGTCTTGCAGGTACCAGTTGGTAAACGACCCGTCCTCAAGCGAGCCGCGCAGGATCTCCTCGTCCCACTCATAGGCCGGACCCACGTACTCCAGTTCACCCCAGTCGCCGAGCACCGAGTAGAAGTACGGCACCGTCTCGTGGGGCACATCGCGGCCGAGCATGTTCAGCGCGGCCGTCTTGCCGTGGTTGAACGCCACGTCCCAGTGCTCGAGGCGCACGCGCGCGCCATCGTGGATGACCGACTCGTACTCGCACATGTCCCCGGCCGCGAACACGCCGGGCGCCGACGTCCGCAGGCGCGAGTCGCACAGCACCCCGCCGCGCTCGCCAATCTGCAAGCCAGCGCGCTGGGCGAGCTGCACGTCGGGCGTCACGCCCGCCCCCACCACCACCGCGTCGGCCGCCAGCTCCAGGCCGCCGCGCGTGATCACCTTGGCCACTCGCCCGTTGCCCGAGCCGTCGCCTTCGAAGCGCTCGAGCTCGTCGCTGGCGTGCACCGTCACGCCGTGGCTTTCCAGCAGGTCCTGGAAGAAGCGGCCCACGCGCGGGCCAAAGCCCCGTTCGAGGGTGGCCTGCTCCTGCATCACGATCGTCGCGCGCTTGCCCATCAGGGTCAGCGACGCGGCGACCTCGCAGCCGATGTAGGAGCCGCCGATCAGCACCACCCGCTCGGCGTCTGCCACGCCCTCTCGGATCGCGTCGGCGTTCCCCAGCGTGCGCAGGTAGTGGATCTGCTCGAGCTCACAGCCCTCCACGTTCAGCCGGCGCACGTTGGCGCCGGTGGCGATCAGCGCCTTGTCGAATGCCACTTCCTGCTTGCTCGACAGCTTGGCCGTGCGCGCGTCCAGGTCAAGGCCCGTCACGCTCGTGCGGGTCATCGGCTCGATGTGCTGCTCTGACCACCACTCGTCGGGGCGAAACAGCGGCTGCTCGCGGCTCTCCTTGCCGCGCAGGTAGCCCTTCGAGCAGTCCGGGCGGTTGTACGGGGGGTCTGGCTCGCGCCCGACCAGCAGCACATCGCCCTCGGCCCCTTCCTGGCGCAGCCAACGAGCGCAGTTGGCCGAGGCGAGGCCTCCGCCGATCAGCAGGTAGTCGACCTCGCGGTCAGGCATCGGCGCCACCTTACAACCCCGGCGGGTGGCGCATCGACCAGTGAGCCCACGTAGGGATGTGGTCGAGGATGCGCCAGCGCGGACCGCCTTCGTTGTGGTTGGGACCTTCGTCGGTCCCTGCATAGCTCGTGTCCAATCGCAAACCCGCAATGACGATGAACACGTGCGGCGTAGGCACGTCGGTGGCGTAGATGGTCACCCACCGCCCGGGCCCAGGAGTACCCCAGTCGGCGTAATCCTGGGCGAGCGGATTGTCGGCGACGATTTCCACGAGCGGTCGAATGCCCGCCCTGTAGAGCACATAGTTGACCGTGCTCGAACAGTCCTCTTCGCGCGCGCCCAACGGATCGGGGTGGCCGCCCGGCCCGTACGGCAGATCCTGCAACTCGTTACCGGCGACCACCATCGCCTGCACCGTCGCCGGCGCGCCGGCGGGCACCAGCGCCAGATGCCCGTCTTGTGATGACAGGATCGCGCGTTCGCCCGCCATAAAGCGAACCGGAGTGGGGCTCTCGCCGACAAGGCGCGTGTCCGCGCCTTCGAGTGTCGGTGCTTCTTCGCCGCCTGCCGGCGCGGCGATTGGGGATGGAGGCGCCCCCGAGCCGCGGTAGCGTGCCGCCCAGCTTTCGACCTGCACCACATACCAGCCGGCATGGTTGTACGCGAAGATCGCCTGCTTGTAGTCGCCAGGCGCCCCCGACGCGCGCAGGTAGTTGGCCGCAGCGTAGATCGCGTCGGCGGGATTCCAGCGATTCGGCCTACCGTCGCCTTCCGCGTCCACTCCGTATGTCGCCCATGTCGAGGCGATGAACTGCATCGGCCCGCCCGCACCCGCCGAGTTGACCGCGCCCTGCTGGGTGCACGACGGGTCCGGGTCGCGCCCGTGGTCGCACTCGACCTTGCCGATCCCCGCGAGGATCGCCCAGTCCAGACCGTAGCGCTGGGCGGCTTGCCGGTAGAGACGCAGATACAGAGGCGGGATTTCGCTCAGCGCCAGCGCCGAGGCGCCCTCGCCAGCTCCGCTGGGGGCCGCGCCGGCGGCACCGCCGAGGCCACCGTCGACCGCGGCGAGCATGCCCACGCAGACGAAAGCCAGCACCACCAACGCCACCGCACCGGCCGCAATCACGCCCGCGCCAGCGGCGGGCCCGCTACGTGTCGTCGCCGTGGAGCCGGTCGTCAATCTCGGTCCGTACCCAGTTGGCGTTTGCGACGCGCCGCCACCTCGCGCGCGTCGCGCATCACGCTCGATTCGTGCTCGGGAGCTCCTGCTCTGCGATTGCGCTCGGCACGTCCCGCCGCGCGCCAGTGATCCACCGCGGTGCGCTCTGTGCGCGACCTGGGCATCCTGCGCCCCTCGTTGCGTATGCGCCGTTGCAGAGTCCTGTCGAAGTCGCGGTCCGCCTTGCGGGTGCCGCGGCGCCCGAGCTTCGCAGCTGCGCTGTCGGCCACGACACTGCGCGCCGTCTCGGCCAGCTCCCGGCGCAGCCCAAGCTCGCGGTCGATCTCCAGCCGAGCAGCCCGCCGCGCGCGTGGATCGAGCTGCGCGTACTCCCCGCGGCCATAGCCCGCGAGCGCGGCGAGCGCCACGTAGTCGCGCCGCCGACCGGGCGGCGTGCCCCGATCCGAGGTGCCGCGCGCGGGCGGCAATGCCGCCTGAGCGTCGAGGAAGCGCTCGCGGTCTTGCAACTGCTCGCGCGTGAACGGGTCGCCCTTTCTGCGCAGCGCGCGCTCACCCCCATCCGCCGTCTGGCGCGCCGCGCTCAGCTGCGTCTGCTCGTGCTCGATCTCACCCTCGATGCGCTGGCCGCGATGGCCGAGCTTGGCTGCGCGGCGGGTATCGCCGCGGGTCAGCGCCTGTGCCCGCGCCTGTTGCACGCGCTGCAATTGCGCGCGCTTGTCCGACAGGTTCTGCTGCGCCTGCGGGGCGCCACGCATTCGTGCGAGCGCGTCGTCGTGCTCGAGCTCCAATGTGCGCCGCACCTGCTCGTCGGCGCTCGCCCGTGCGCGTTGGCTGGCGGCCTGCGCCCGCCCACGGCGCTGTTCCACGCTCGGCGCCTGCCCGCCGAGCTTGTTCATCGTCCACCGCGCCGCCCCGATCGCCTTGCGCGGCGGCGCCAGCGCCTGGCTGACGCGCCGGCCTATCGATCGCGAGGCGCCCGCGGGCGCTCGCGACCCACTGCGGTCATGTCCGAAGCTGCCTTCCGCGAGACTCAGCGCCTGATGGCGGCGCACGTAGGCGCCCCACCAGAAGGCCGACATCAGCAGCCACTGGGTCCACCAGCCGAGCGTGTGCAGCTCAGACAGAATCGCGAGCACGGCAAGCACAACGCCGAGCAGGAACGAGAACAGCAGCTTGGAGACGAGCGCCCCCAACAGCTGCGCCGCCCATCTGCGAAAGACCGCCCGGCCGCCGTCGCCGAGCGCCGGCGCGAGCACCATGCCCGGCGCCAGCAGCAGGTACAGAAGGCTGAAGATCGCCGCCGCCAACAGCCTCAACGCGATGAACCCGAGCAGCAGCACCATGCCGAGCACCCCCGCCACAATCAGCAGCAGACCACCCAGGCGCGCAAGCGTCCCGCTGCTCGTGCGAAACTCAGCCTGGGCCGCCGTCGGCCCTCGACAGCTGGCCATTTCGCTGCTCTGGCAAAGCGCCCGCAGCAGTGAGCCCGATTCGTTGATCGCGTTGCGCGCCGGGCCGTTTGCCGGCAGCGCCAGAAAGATCGCGCCATTGCTCCTGGCTTCACGCAACAGGCCGGCGCTGTGTTCGAGGGCCTGCGCCTCGCTGCTGCCCCTGGCGGCACACGGCTTGAGCAGATCGTTGATGTCAAAGCCGCAGCCGACCAGCGCGAGCTCGCCCGCCGCGACCTTTGCTGCCGCCGCACGCAGACCCGGGTCGAGTCGGGCGGGGCTCGTGCACCAGTCGACCTCGCCGAACTCCAGGTAGCACCACGGCGCTTCGATCGTCGCGGCAAAGACCGTGTCCATGCTCCGCGCCAGTGCTCCCCCGGCGCTTGCCGGGGTGCCCCGCGCTGCCACCGCGAGCGTGGCCAGACTCGCCCTGTTGGCCCATCCGCCGAGCGCGTCCACGGTGCCGGTGGGGTCGGCGATCACCCACAGCCCGGCAACCATCATCGCCCCGGTGAGCAGCGCCTGGCCGAGCGTCTCGGCCACGCGGCGGCGGATCAGGCCGTTGTACAGGGCCAGCACGGACGCCACCGACAGCACGAGCACCAGCCACGGCTGGGTCAACGTCGCCTGCGCTTGGCGCAGGCCCCTGCCCACGTCTGCCGCGGTGCTGTTGAGCACATCGATCGTGAAGCACCACTCGAGCATCACGACGACCGCGTGCACCACCCACACGATCGCCATCCACAGCGGCATCACGATCAGGTCCTGTGCGGCGCTGGATGTGCTCACCCCCAGCAACCCCGTATCGATGTGTACGTCGATCCCGTAGTTGCCCGTCGGCGCTGCCGCTGCAACAAAGCCCGACGTTTCGCAGTTGCGTCGGCCACTGGCGGGAAGTTCGCCCGCACCCAGCACGCCTTTGCACAGCGGGCTGCCAAGACCGTTGGCTACCAGCGGGTCGGATTCCCCTCCAGGAGAGCTTTCAGCGTCTTCGCCCGTCGCCGCACCTGTGCCGCCGGTACTGAGCGGCGGGCTGCTCGGCGCCTGCGTCGGCGCGGGCGCCGGCACCGACGCCAGCGCACTGGTCGACTGCCACGCGGCGCTCACGCACAGCGCGCTGACGAGAAGCGTCGCCAGCCAGCGGCCGCTACTCACCCTGGTGGTGGGGCTCACCCTGGTGGTGGGGTGGTCGAGAGCGCGCGCAGGAGCGACGGCACCACCACATCGACCTGGATCGCCTCCACGCGCCCGGCGTGGTCGCGGAACAGGCAGCGCCCGGCGTCGAGCTCGAGCAGGCTCGCGCGGTTCCTCGCGTCCTCGGGATCCAGCCCCAGCAGCGCCAGTGCACGCGCGGCCTCAGCCTCTGAGCGCATCCCGAACACGAACGTCGCCCCGATCAGGTTCGCAAGCGACTCGCGTTCGCCGACCAGCGTGTCGGTGACCAGTTGCGTGCTGATGATCGGCACGGCGAGCTCTGAGCGGCCCATCCGCTGTAGCGACGCCAGCAGCGTGCGGCCGACCGGGTCCCCCAGCAGCCGCCAGCCCTCGTCGAAGCAGAACAGCTTCAGACGCTCGCGCTCGGCGCCCATCAGGTGCATCGCGAACATCGCGATCAGTCGCACGATCTGCTCGCCCACCCGCTCTGCCTGGGAATACTCCGAGCGTCGTGCACCCGGCTCGGGCCCCGGCAGGTCGCGGATCGGCAGGTAGGTGACCTGGCGATGCCCAACCGGCGGCAGCTTGACCGCGGGATCGGCAAACCCCAGCTGCGTCAGCCCCGAGCGGGCGTACACCTCGAGCGTCCTGCGCCGACCTGAGCCTCGCTGTCGTCCCCGTCGATCAGGGCCTTGACGACCTCCAGACAGGTGGCGGCCGCGACGCCTTTCAGCACGCGGTCCACGGCGCCGACGACCGCCGTCTCCCATGCCGGCTCGGCCCGCTCCGGCAGCAGGTCGCGCAGAAAGGACACCGCGGCGTCCTGGCGCAGGTGTTCCGGAGCCACGCGCAGTGGGTCGAGGACGCCGCGCAGGGCGGGATCTGGACGCAGCGTGACGCACTCCGCGTGCGGAGCCACCTCCTCCAACAGGTGGAAGCGGTGATCGCCCTTGGGATCGCAGTCGACCACTCGCGCTCCCAGCAGGAACGCCTCGTACTTGAGCTTTTGAGCGAGTGTCGTCTTGCCCGATCCGAGCGCCCCCACGCTCAGGATCGTGGCGTTGCGATCCCGGTCGGACCCCTCGCGCAGGTTGAAGCGCACCGGCTGTCGGGAGCCCGACAGGGTGTGCCCGAGATAGAAGCCCCTGGTAGAGCCGGCCGCGTGCGTGGCGGTCGGCATCATCGCTGCCGCCTGCTCAGCCGTCAGCGTGTCGTCATAGCCCGCCACCCTGGTGCGCTGGGCGGGCAGGTGCTGCACGAACAGCGCCAGCTGGTCACCCAGCGGCCTGTGCAGGCGGATCTCGCCATACGCCCGCCGGCACATCTCCACGCGCTCCTCCAACTGCTCGGGATCGGACGCGCCAACCGCGATCGCAAGCGTCGCGCGCAGCAGCGGCGGCCTGCTGGACGCCTGCAGGTAGGCGAGCAGATCCCTTGCCTCCTGCGTGCGCTCGTATCCCAGGTCTGAGACGCCCTGCTCGCCGTCGGACTCCGCCCGCACTATCTGATCGGCGTCCTGGATGCGCCTGCGCGCGATCCTCAGCGCCAGCTCATTGGGGAGATAGCGCGCGTTCAGCGACAGGTCGATGCCAAACGGAAGGCTTTCCGTCGGCGCGAACATCAACTCGGCTCGCGCGCCCGGAAACTGCACGCGCTCGGGCAGTGCCCCGATCACCAGCTGTGCCTGCCAGCTGGTCCCGAGCTCGGACTCGATCTTCAAAGCCCTTGCGCGGTGCTCGACATATCCGTCCATCCAGCGCATCACGTCCCCCTCCAGGGGCGCGAGCACTGCTTCGGAATTGCGTTCGAACACCAGTGCGCGGGGCTCGTGCAGCCCGTCGACCACGGGCTCACCCAGACCGCGACAGAAGGCCCTGCGGACAAGCCACTGCAGCTCCACGGTGCGCGCCTGGCGCACTGGCAGCAGGCCCGCCAGGCGCGCGTGCGCCTGATCGGCGCGTACCCGCGCACGCTCGAGCTCGGACGCTTTGAGAAGGCGCCGGTCGCGCACCGACAGTGCGCGACCGAGGGCTCCGATTAGGTCGCGGGGATGCCGCTCGGCCGCTTTGGATATGTAGGAGGCGACGTCGCGCTCAGGATCGCGCAGGCTGACCAACAGGAAGACGAGCGGCTGCGCTTGGCCGACGTCACCCAATAGCCGTCCATGCTCCTCGACGTAGCGTCTTCGAGCGCGTGCGTGCGGCCATGGCGAGCCGCCTTCCGATCCGTGCTCGCCGCCCATCTCGCCCACATATCGCTGCAGCTGCCAGCGTCGGCAGACACGCAGGATCTGCACGTCCGCCTCGATCGCCTCCAGTGCGCCAAGCAGAGAGAGAAAACGCGCCCGCTTGCCGTCCTCGCTCAACCAGGCGTAGGAGGAGACCTCCACCGCAAAGGCCGCCCAGGCGTCGTCAAGCCCACGCGCGAACACGCAGTTGCCGTATACGAAAGTGATCGGCGGCCTCACCGTCTCGCCCGCCGACCAACCAGCCGTGGCCGCGTCTGTGCCAACAGCCGCACGCCCTGCTCCAGCCAGATCACTTGAGCTCGTTTGAGCGTTCGCCCGCCCGGGAGGGCGCGTACGATCACGGTCGACTTGCGCCCTCTGCGCGCGAGGCCGGCGGCGTCGCGCTCGATCGTCGCCCCGACGCGCTCGTGCTCGACAGCCACCAGCACCGCCCCCGGGCCCGTGTAGCGCAGGCGACGCACGCGTGCGTCCGAGCCGTCGGGCAGGAGCAGGATCTCATCCGGGTGCCAGCGCTGTGCTTGGCGCGCGTAGCTACATGCTCCGCTGGCGTGCCATGGCCCGATCCGATAACGCACCACGGCGTGGGCGGCAAGATGGAAGGGGCGACCCTCGATGCGGATGACGCTGAGCACGCTCGCGCTCGCGGCCGGCAGCGCGATGTCGCGCAGATACCACGGCAGCGCCCCGGCCAGCCTGCCGAGAATCGGAAGTCCCCCGGCGATCAGGCATGCAGCCAGGAGCACCAGGAAGTAGACGACCCCCAGCACCGGCACACCGCCGGGGTTCAGCCGCAGCCGATCCACGCGGTAGAGGCGTCGCTCCAGATCGAAGACCCTGCGAAATGAACGGATCTCGATCACTGCGATGAGCCGAACAGCGAGCTGACCGTGTCGCGCAGCAGGCTCACCCCCGCCGGCGTCGCCAACAGAACGGAGACGATCCCCACCGCAAACACTCCCGCCGCCTCCTTGAAGTCGCGGCGAAAGGCCAGCACGGTCGCCGCTACCGCAAATGCAAGTCCGATCAGGCTCATCGCGACCGCTCGCCCCGTGCTGCCCGCCTTGGCCGCCGCCGCTTCGAGTGAGCTTGCACCCTGTTCGTTGGGCTGCTGCTGTCCAGTCGCCGGACCGGTCCCCACGACCGCCGCGTGGGCGGTGGTCGCCATCATCGCGATGGATGCGAGCAGCGCTGTAGTCAGCAGGCACAGACGGTGGTTGTTCATCGCGCTCCTTTTGGTCGAATGGGTGTCGTTGCGGCTGCCCGCGAAGCGGGTCTATGAGTCGGGGTCGGTCTGTATGGCCGACACCTCCCAGCGGCCCTGCTCGCGGGCCACGTCGAGTTCGTAGGTCAGCGAGTACTCGACGCCGCGCCCGTCGCGCGCCTGGGCCACCGCCTCCACCGAGCTTCCGCCGGGGGCCCAGTCGAGGCGCTGGAGCGACTCCAGGCTCAGCGGCAAACCCGGCAGCGACACGCGCGCGTCGGCGGCCAGGTCGGCCGCAAGCTCGCCGGCGGAACCCGCGAGGTAGTTGCGAAGTGCGCGCTGCACGACCGTCGCCAGCGCGGGGTCGGTCACTTCGCGCAAGCGCGGACCAGGCTGCGCGGGGCCGGCGGCCGGGGCGCCCACAAATGCCGGGTAGCCGGCCAACGCCAGAGCGCCGTCGCCAGCGCGGATCACGCCCACCGTCAGGTACAACAGGCCGGCCGTGTCGGTCTGCGCAGCGAGCGTGTATACGTGCTCGCCCGGCAGCGGCGAACGTTCCTGGACGACTTCGACCCATTCCACCCGCTGCTCGCCGCTCGAGGGCAGCTGCAAGCCCACGCCCGGTTCGATCTGCGACCCCCCAAACGGCTGCAGCGAACGCGCGCTGGCCTGTGGTTCGGTGGCGTTCCAGGTCAGGTAGCGACGCGCGAACAACGTCGCATAGCCTTCCGCCGCGCGGTCGCGCGTCGCCGACACCGACCTCGTCTGGACAGGCGCCACCGTCCGCACGGGCGCCACCACGAAGCGGACGCTCGCCGCCAGCCCCGCCGCCGAGACCGCGCACAGCAGGTAGCGCGGAAATTCACGCGACAGGCGGATCCACCACAGCGGGCGCGTGGTCACGGTCACGGTTGCCGGTGCCACATCGCCGTTCAACGCCGCCCTCACCGTTCGAAACCGAACTCGGCGCGTGCGGGTGGCGGCCCGGCCGGGGTGGCGCTCATGCGTGGGGTTTGAGCAGAAGCAACGTCAACAGCACGTGGTTCACCAGAGGAGACGCCAGCAACGGGGACGTCGCTGGAGACGGGAGGAGCATCGGAGGCGACCGCTTGCACTCGAGCACGGCTGCGCTTGACGCGGTCGATGGACTCCACGCGACGCGGGCGCGGTCGTGATTGGCGGCCCGACGCGACCATGTACGCCCGCCACACGCGTGTGCGCGAGATGCGCGCCGGGCCGATCCGCTGCGGCGCCGGGCCAATTCGCTGCGCGGTCGCGCGCATGGTACGTCGCGAGCCCCTGGCCGATGCCAGGCAGCTGATGGCGATCGCGCCCACCGCGCCGAGTGCGCCACACAACATAGCCGCACCCGCGAGCCGGCCCGACCTTTGATCCCCAGCTCGCCCCGTTGACCGCGGGCCGGGCGTCTGCAGAGGCTCAACCCAATCGTCGGCGAGGAACTCCTGTTCGTCGAAGACGCGGTAGACCTGTCGCGGCTCCCGGCTCAGCAGCGTCATCTTGACGCCCCGCAACCCCAGCGACCGCAAGGCACGCGGGCGGCCGGAAGCCGGAGAGGGGAGAACTCCGAGTTCCGGCCGCTTGCGCGCGGATGGGCCTCGCCGGTCGCTCGTCCGTTCAACCGAGCGTCGGCGTCCCTGGGGACGCGCCTATGAGCGGGGGGAGTGATGGTCATAAGCGGTCCCTGTCTCCCCTTCCGACAGCCGCTACTCAGGCGGGACATCGGCCTCGTCGAGCGCCATCAGAAATCGCAGCCGGGCACGCGCGCGCTGGGCCACCTTGCGGTACTTCTCGCCAGACCAGCCGAAGCGCCGGCAGAAATCCGCGCAACCGCCGTCCACGAGCTGATGGGCCAAGACCAGCCGTTGATCGGGGCTCAGCGCTCGGGCGTGCAGCTGCACGCGACGCAGATCGTGGCGCAGCATGACCTGTCGCTCAACCCCCGCGCGGCGGTCGACGATCGCTATCTCATCCTCATTGCCGAGCGGGACCGCGGTCTCCAGCGCCGCCTGCATAGGACTGCGTCCTGCGATCGCCCGCCTGCGGTCGCGCACGCGCGATTCGAAACGCAGCTCGAGCGCGTTTGCGATGTGCAGCCTGCTTGCGTACGCGGCTCCCTTGCGAGCACGGGACAGGAGCTCGAGCGTCGCCACGCTGTAGCAGTCCTCCAGATCCTCGCGCCGCAGCCGGTGGCGATGGGCCCGCAGCAGCACCTCGCGCTTGGCGCGTGCCACGATCGCGACGTCCTCGACCGAATCGTGAGCGCGCGCGCCCGGCAAGGCGCGCAGGCCGGCTCCCCATTTCTGCGGCTGGGGCTCGGATCGGGTAGACACATGGGCATGTCGCGCCCGGTCGCCAGCAGACCCCCCTCCAATTCGCCGGCCTGGACGTCGAGCCGTCGGCGATCCGCAGAGCTTCAAGCGCATGAGCATCAGCGACCGCCTGCACGACCTCGACCGCCGCCAGCAGCACAGCCGCAGGCTGGCCTTCCCCGCGGCGGTGATCAAGAAGTTCTCAGACGACCAGGCCGGGCAGCTGGCCGCGCTGATCGCCTACTACGCCTTCGTGTCGCTGTTCCCCCTGCTGCTCGTGCTCGTCACGGTGCTCGGCTTCGTGCTGCAGGGCGACCCCAGCGAGCAAAAGCGCATCCTCGACGGCACGCTCGGACAGTTCCCGCTCGTCTCAGACCAGCTGCGGCTGCAGTCGCTGACCGGCAGCAGCGCAGGGCTGGCGGTCGGCGTGATCGGCTCGCTGCTCGCCGGCATGGGCATCACCGGCGCCACCCAGAACGCCTTCAACCGCATCTGGCACGTGCCCTTCAAGCACCGCCCCGACTGGCTGCACGCCCGCCTGCGCGGCCTGGGCATGCTCGCGATCTTGGGCACGCTGTCGATCGTCTCCACCACCGCCGCCGGCTACGTCGGCTCGGCCAGCCACGCCGCGCTCGCGGTCATCGCCGGTGTGCTCGTCGCGTTCGCGCTCAACCTCGCGCTGTTCATGACCGCCTTCAAACTGCTGACCGCGGTCGACGTGTCCTGGCGCGACCTGCTGCCCGGCGTGATCGTCGCCGCCGTCTTCTGGCAGCTGCTGCAGCATCTCGGCGGCTTCTACGTCGACCACGAGCTCAAGCGCACCGGGCCGCTGTACGGCGTGTTCGCGCTGGTGCTCGGACTGCTCGCCTGGCTGTACCTCGGCGCCCAGCTGACGATCCTGGCCGCCGAGGTCAACGTCGTGCGCTACCGCAAGCTGTGGCCGCGCAGCTTCTTCTCAGATCCACTGCTCGACGCCGACCGCCGCGCGCTCACCTCCTCGGCCGAGGTTGAGGAGCGCGTCGACGAGGAGAACGTCGAGGTCAACTTCGACGGGCCCGAGTAAGTACTTGCGCACGCAACCATTCCGCGCTATACTAACTAAACTTTCGTAAGCTCATATGGAGCGATCACCTATGTCACCAGCCTCGCAGAAACCCCAGATTCAGCCCTCCGAGCCTGCCCCGCGCATGCGCCTGATCCCGCTCGACGACACCGTCGTGTTCCCCAACATGGGCATCACGCTCACGATCGACGTCGGCGACGACGAGCGCGTCGTGCTCGTGCCTCGCCACGAGAACGAGTTCCTCGAGGTGGGCACCATCGCCGAGGTCTCCGAGCAGATCCGCCTGCCCGGCGGCGGCCGCGCTGTCGCCATCTCCGGCCGAGCACCGCGCGCTGATCGGCGCCGCCCAGACGGGACCCGAAGGCGAGCTGCGCGTCGAGGTCGACGAGCGCCCGGACGAGGTGCCCGTCGACAAGCGCACACGCGAGCTCGAGCGCGAGTACCGCGCCACCGTCGAGGAGATCCTCGAGCTGCGCGGCGACGACGGGCGCATCTCCGCGTTCCTGCGCGCGATCGCCGAGCCCGGCGCGCTGGCCGACTCCGCCGGCTACTCCCCCAACCTCTCCTACGAGCAGAAGGTCGAGCTGCTGCGCACGCTCGACGTCACCGACCGCCTGGAGCTCGCGGTGAAGCTCGCAGCGCGAGAGCCTGGCCGAGCTGCAGGTGCGCAAGCGCATCCGCGAGGACGTGCAGGAGGGCGCCGACAAGCAGCAGCGCGAGTACTTCCTGCGCAAGCAGATGGACTCGATCCGCAAGGAGCTCGGCGAGGACGACGCGTCGGTCGTCGAGGAGTACCGCACCAAGATCGAGGACGCCGACATGCCCGAGGCCGTCCAGGAGCAGGCGGTGAAGGAGCTCGCGCGCCTGGAGCGGATGGGCGAGCAGACCGGCGAGTCGAGCATGATCCGCACCTACCTGGACTGGCTGATCGCCGTGCCGTGGGACAAGCGCTCCGAGGAGCACCTCGACCCGGTCGCGGCGCGCGAGGTGCTCGACGCCGACCACGCCGGCCTGGAGGACGTCAAGGACCGCGTCACCGAGTACCTGGCCGTGCGCAAGCTGCGCCAGGACCGCGGCATCGAGGCCGACCCGAAGTCGGGTGCGATCCTCACCTTGATCGGCCCTCCGGGCACCGGCAAGACGTCGATCGGCGAGTCGATCGCCCGCGCCACCGGACGCGAGTTCGTGCGCATGTCGCTCGGCGGCGTGCGCGACGAGGCCGAGATCCGCGGGCACCGGCGCACCTACATCGGCGCGCTGCCAGGCCGGCTGGTCAGGGCCCTGCGCGACGCCGGCACGATGAACCCGGTGATCCTGCTCGACGAGGTCGACAAGGTCGGCGCGGACTGGCGCGGGGATCCCTCCGCGGCGCTGCTCGAGGTCCTCGACCCCGCGCAGAACCACTCCTTCCGCGACCACTACCTCGACGTCGAGCTGGACCTCAGCCAGGTCATGTTCATCGCCACCGCCAACGTCGCCGACACGATCCCCGGCCCGCTGCTCGACCGCATGGAGGTGATCAGCTTCGACGGCTACACCACCGAGGAGAAGCTGGCGATCGCCAAGGGCTATCTGTGGCCGCGCCAGCGCGACCGCAACGGCCTGCGCGAGGACGAGGTCGAGACCTCCGACGAGCTGCTGCGCACGATCATCTCCGAGTACACGCGCGAGGCCGGCGTTCGCAACCTCGAGCGCAAGCTCGGCACGGTGCTGCGCAAGACCGCCACGCAGATCGCCTCGGGCAAGGCCGAGGCGCCCGTGAAGATCGACCTGGAGATCGTGCGCGACGCGCTCGGACGCCAGAAGTTCTTCCAGGAGTCAGCCGCGCGCACGGCCACGCCCGGCGTGGCCACCGGCCTGGCAGTCACCGGCGCCGGCGGCGACGTGCTGTTCGTCGAGGCCACCGCCATGAAGAACGGCGGCAAAGGCGGCGGCGGCATGGTCCTCACCGGCCAGCTGGGCGACGTCATGAAGGAGTCCGCGCAGATCGCGCTCTCCTACGTGCGCGGCCACGCCGAGGAGCTGGGCATCGACGAGCACGCGTTCGAGAGTAAGGAGTTCCACGTGCACGTGCCCGCCGGCGCGATCCCCAAGGACGGCCCGAGCGCGGGCGTGACGATGGTCACCGCCCTGGCCTCGCTGCTGTCCGGGCGCCCGGTCAAGCACACGGTCGGCATGACCGGAGAGGTCACGCTGCAGGGCCGCGTGCTGCCGATCGGCGGGCTCAAGCAGAAGGCGCTGGCCGCCCACGCGGCCGGGCTGACCGACGTGATCCTGCCCGAGCGCAACCGGGGCGATCTGGACGAGATCCCCGAGGAGGTCCGCGAGCAGATGACCTTCCACCCGGTGATGACCGTCCAGGAGGTCCTCGACCGAGCACTCGAGCCGGCTCGCGACCACGCGCCGCTGTCCTAACGGAGCGATCCCGTGTCGCGCGCCGCTCGCCGATGTCAGCCGGTCCCCGTGGAGGTCCGCCAGACGGCGGACCTCCTGGAGCGGCGCTGGCAGCTGTCGATCCTCGTATGCGGCTCTGACCGGCGCGCTGCGCTTCAACGAGTTCGCCGACGCCGTCGCCGGCATCTCCCCGCGCATGCTCTCCGAGCGCCTGCGCGACCTCGAGGCCGCGGGGCTGGTCGCAGCGCACCGTGATCCCCTCCAGCCCGCCCGACCGTCGAGTACCGCCTGACCGAGCGCGGGCGGCAGCTCGCGCCCGATCATCGAGGCGATGCGCGAGTACTCGCGCGGGTTCTCAGGCTCGCGCCAGCCCAGAACGGCGCTCATGCAAAGCCCCGCCCCACCCCGGCCGCGCTCACGGCCCGGTGGACAGCGTCCACAGGAGGTCCTCGTGGTAGACCTCGTGTTCGGGCAGGGCGCGCAGGGTCGAAGGTGTTGACAGCACGACGCTGGTGGAGCTCAGCGCCGAGGCGATCCAGGCGCCCAAACCATTGTGTGCGGCCGCCGAGACGATCTTCGTCTGGCTGGAGGCGTCCAGCGCGCAGCCGGAGTCGCACTGGAAGGCCGGCGCGCCGAGCAGCCCACCAAGGGTGATCCGCGCTGCGCCGGACGTGTTCAGCGCCAGCGAGCCGGCGGGCAGTGTGAAGCCCCCGCTCACATATGAGTGTGCGGCTGTCGCGCCGCAAGCGCTCGCGCCGTTTTCGCAGTATTGCTTGAAGACCGCGCTCTTGCCTGTGCCCGTCTTGCCCTTCACGGTCACATTCCAGCCGGCTTCCGAGAGCGTGTCGTCGACCGCGAACGCGGCCATCGTCGCAAACGTCTTCTGTGCTTCTCCCTCGAGCTGGACGGTCGCCAACGAGGGCACGCTCGGGGCCAGGTCGAAGCTCAGCCCGCCCGCGCCCGGCTTGAGCGCAATCGCAATCGCGCCCCATGGAGAGCTCGCGCCGATCGTCCCCGTCTTGGAGACCGTTCCGGCCGCGGCCTGCAGCCAGTCTGCATCCTCGCCCGTGATGTCCGGCGAGCTGCCCGTGGCGCTCGCTTCCACGAGATTGCTGGCGCCTGCGGGCGGCGTGATGGTCGTCGCGGCGCCGGAGTGAAACGCCACGGCGCCAAACACGACCATCGAGTTGTTCGCGGTGGTCGTCACGGATGGGTAGCTGAACGAGGTGGCGTTGGTGGCACCGGCGGGATTGGTCCCTACTGGGAAGGTGTTCTCGATCGGGCTGCTCGTTTCGACGCCGACGTAGTCGAGGATCCGCGCGACGGCCGCGCGGGTCGTGCCCAGGCTGATCGTGTAGGAGGCGCCGACGTCGCCTGCGGCGGCGACCTTGTAGGCGATGACCGTGTAGCCGCCGCCGAGCGTGCCACCGCTGTAGTTGGTGCCCGCATAGATGCTCGTCCATTCCAAGGGTGGCGAGAACGCCGTGGAGCCGCCATTCGCGTCGATGGCCATGATCAGGAAGTCCCCCACGGTCACATTGCTCGGCGCGCTGAGCAGCATCGATGAGGCGCTCGCGGTCGTCGCCGAGCTTGCGCTGCGAAAGTAGATCTTCGCCTGGGCCGACCCCACGGGGATCACAAAGGCCAAGACGCACGCGATCGACAGACTAGACCGGCGTGGGCACACGGGCGCCGCCGTCGGTCTCGCGGAGATGCGCGAGCAGCTCAGCCGCATTGGCCTCACCGTTGGCGAGGTGCACATTCACGGTCACACCGGCGCGCGCGTTGCCGGCCTGCTCAACGTGCCGGCGCAGATCGGCGGCCAGCGCCTGCGCGGTGTCGGCAGCGGTGTCCGGCGCCACCACCAGGAGCCGCCGGGTGTCCAGCCGACAGATGCGGTCCGAGCGGCGCAGGCGCGCGCGCACGGCGGGCACCAGCCTGTGCATGGCGCCGGCGTCCGCGAAGACCGCGACCGTGATCAGGCTCAATGGCTCGCCGCTCTTCCTGCTCGTCTCCAGAGCGCCTGCGAGCACCCGCACCGGCGAGCCGACGCCCGCGCGGCGCCGGCGCAGGGGCGGGAGCAGGAAGAACAGTCCGATCAGACCACCGGCTGCGCCAAGCATCGCCGCGAGCCACGTGGCAAGGCCCGATGAGCGATGCGCAGGAGCAGGCGCCTTGGGCCCGCCGTAGACCTGCTGGGCGAGGGCCGCGGCACGGCCGAAGCGCACGAGCGTGTCGAGCCGAGCGGTCGCGCCGTCATTGCTCAGGTTCGCGCGGACGCGGTAGACGGTTCCCTGGCGCGGATGCTCGCCGGGCGTGGGGATCGGGTAGGCGATCGAGGTCCCCGTGACGAACGTGCCCGGTCCGAGCGCTACTGAGGCGACCGTGCGCCGACCCTCGCTGATCAGCGCCCGCCCGCGGGTGTTCTGGAGGATCACGTTGCCGGGGTTGTCGGCCAGCAGCAGGAAGGTCAGCGCGGAGGGCTGGCGCTGGACTTCGGCGCCGGTGAAGCGGATCAGCGGGTGGCGCGGGCCGGCGATCGAGACCTCGACTCCGATCACGTAGCGATCGACGCTGGCGATCGAGACGCCCTTTCGCACCGTGGCGCCTGCGCCCTGATCGAGCGCTTCGATGCTGACGCCCGACAGGTAATCCCCGGGCACTGCGCCGGTGGGGACGAGAACCGAGACCGGCACCGTCACGCTGCGGCGTGGCGCGAGCACGACGAGGCCGTTGCCGATATGTAGCCAGCTGGTCGATCGATGCGCCTGTGAGCCGGGCGAGGCATAGCCGGAGCCGAGCGTGCTGAGCGTTTCCCCGTTGACCGCCGCAAGCGCCACGCGCAGCTGCGCTGCCCCCGCGTTGTGCAACTCGATCTCGCCCGCCTGCACAGCCTGGCCTGGTCGGGCCTGGAGCTTGAAGTAGCTGAGCCCGTCCGGGGCGCTCGGGCGGGGTACGACGACCAGGCCCGATTGGGCGTCCGCGAGCGCGGGGCGCACGCAGCACAGCCCAGCTGCCGCGAGAGCCAGGACCAGCAGGGCGCCCAGCGCCGGGCCGGCGGATGGGCGAACGGCTCGGATCCTGCGGCCGCAGGAAGCGCAGGAGAGGGCGCGGCAGGGCGATGTCATCCCCGGCTCGTTCGCCGGACAATCTTTGTTTCCTTCTCTCAACCCAGCGCCTGCGGCGATCTTGGCCGCGCGACGCGATCTTGGCCGCGCGACGGTTACGACTGCGCCTACGGGCCGGTGCTGAGGGTCCAGAGCAGGTTCACCTGGTAGACCTCGTGTGCGGGGAGCGCTTTCAGCGTCGAGGGGGTGGCCAACGAAAGGCTCGTAGCCGTGAAGCCGGTCGTCGCCCAGGTGCCCATGCCGGCGCCGACTTCAGCGTGCGCAATCTTTTCTTTGGTGGCGTGATCCATGGGGCAGCCGCTCCCGCACACGAACACTGGCGCCGTGCCGGTCGATTCTTTTTCCGCTGCGAAGCTTGCGCTCGTGCTATTCAACGTCAGCGAGTTGGCCGTCAATTCAAAGCCGCCGGCGACGTAACCGACCGTGCCACAGGCCACTTCGGTGCAGTACTGCTTGAACACAGCGCTTTTCCCGCTGCCCGTCTGCCCTTCGACGGTGACGTTCCAGCCGGAGCCGGTGCCGGTGGCATCCTGCACGGCGAAGTTGTTCATGGTGGCGTGCGTGGTCTGCGCTTCCCCTTTGATCGTCACCGTTCCCAGGGTCGCGGGCAGGGTGGGCGCGGTCGAGAACGTGAGCGTCCCCCCTGTCACTCCGAACTGCGCGGTGGTTTCCTTGGTTTCGGTCGCCGCCGCGCCGGCCGGCGACAGAGCCGCCGCGGCGCAAAGGAGCAACAGCGCCGCGGCGACCAGCCTGCCGTGCCTCGAGCGCCCACGGTGGGCGCTCTGCGTTGGGATCGATGGTTGCGGGATTGACATCTGGAGTCTCTGACGTACTCAACTGCCGAGGGCTCATCGACAAACGTCGCCTGAGACTTGAGCGCGAAAATGACTCAGACGACCGCGTCGCCGCTCACCACGGCATCGCGGCTGGCGCCCACCAGCTGACCGCCCGAGCAGTCCTCGGCACGCACCGGCACGGACCCGCGCGGGTTGCGGATGCCGAGCACACCGATCACCCCGCCGGCGGCGACGAGGGCTGCGGCGATGGCCATGCCCAGATGGAAGCTGTGCAAAGACGCCGCTTCGGCGGCGCGGGTCAGCTCGCGGGCCTGCGCGACGGGCAGGCCGTGCACGTCGGGGCGGCCCAACGGCAGGCGCTTTGCCTGGCGCACCGACTCGCGCGCGGCGCCGCCCAGCGCAGATCCGGCCAGGCGACGGTCAAGCGCCGAGGCGAAGGAGGCGGACACGGCCGCGCCGACGGCAGCGGTCCCCAGCAGCCCGGCCACGCGCGCGATCGCGTTGTTGACGCCGGAGGCGATGCCGGCCTGCGAGCGCTGCGCGCCGGCGAGCACAGCTGCGGTGAGCGGCGCGACCGTGAGCGACAGCCCCAGCGCGAACACGAGCAGCCCCGGCAACAGGTCGCCGAGGTAGCTGACGTGCACGCCGACGCGCTGGAACAGCAGCAGGCCACAGGCGGCCACCAGCGGCCCGGCGCCCATGAACAAGCGCGGGCCGAAGCGGTCGGCCAGCGCGCCGAAGCGGCGCGAGAGCAAGAACATGACGACGGTGACCGGCAGCGTGGCCAGGCCGCTCTTCAGCGGCGTATAGCCGGCGACCTGCTGCAGGAAGAGGATCAAGAAGAAGAACAGGATCGACAGGCCGGCGTACATCGAGAACGTCTCGACATTGCCCGCCGCGAAGTTGCGCCGCGCGAACAGCCCGAGCGGGAGCATCGGGTCGCGGCGCGCGAGCCTCGTAGCGCAGGAACACGGCCAGCAGGCAGACGCCGGCGATCAGCGGGACGAGCACCGCCGTGCTCGACCAGCCCAGCCGCGGCTGCTCGATCAGCGCGAACACCGGCCCGCCCAGCCCACTCGCGCCCAGCAGCGCGCCGGGCACGTCCACGCGGCGCGGAGCGCGCTTGGAGCCCTCGCCGCTCGGCACGCCGGCCGGGACGACCGTCAGGATCAGCGTGACGCAGGCGATCACAAAGGGGACGTTCATCAAGAAGATCCAGCGCCACGAGGCGAGCGCCAACAGCTCGCCGCCAGCCAGCGGCCCGAGCACCCCGGCGATGCCGCCCCACGCCGTCCAGCTGCCGATCGCGCCGCCACGCTCGGACTCGGGGAAGGTGTTGACGATCACCGCCAGCGAGCTGGGCACCAGCAGCGCCCCGGCCACGCCCTGAACGGCCCGCGCGCCGACGAGCACGTCGATGCTGGGTGAGGCAGCACACGCCAGCGAAGCCGCCCCGAAGCCGGCCACGCCGAGCGCGAACACGCGCCGCTCCCCGAACAGGTCGCCGAGCGATCCGCCGATCAGGATCAGCGAGCCGAGCGTGAGCAGGTAGCCGTTGACGACCCACTGCTGGGCGGCCAGCCCGCCGCCGAGCGCGCGCTGGATGCTCGGCAGGGCGACGTTGACGACGGTGCCGTCGAGCAGCACGATGCCCGAGCCCATGATGCAGGCCACGAGCGTCAGGCGCTTGGTGGTGGCGTCCGCGCGGGCGGGCACGGCCGCTGCGCTCAGGCGGGTTGCCGCAGGGCGTCGCCGTCGATCTGGGCGACGGACGTGTGGCCGCTGAGCGCGAGCGTGAGATCGAGCTCGGCCAGCAGGCAGCGAAGCACCTGTTCTACCCCGGCCTGGCCGTCCAGCGCCAGTCCCCACATGTAGGGGCGCCCTAGGCACACGGCGTCGGCGCCCAGCGCGAGCGCCTTGAACACGTCGGCGCCGCTGCGGATGCCGCTGTCGAACAGGACCGGCAGCTCGCTGCCCACCGCGGCGCGGACCGCGCCGAGGGCATCCAGCGCGCCGATCGAGCCGTCCACCTGGCGACCGCCGTGGTTGGAGACGATCAGGCCATCGACGCCCGCCTCCAGCGCGCGGCGCGCGTCCTCGTCGTGGACGATGCCCTTTAGCACGATCGGCAGCGCGGTCTGCTCGCGCAGCCAGGCGAGGTCCTCCCAGGTGACGCTGGGGTTGGCGAACTGGTAAGCCCAGTGGCCGATCGCCGGGCCCGGGTCCTGCTCGGGCGTTCGCGCCAGCGCCGCGCGAAAGACCGGATCGCTGAAGTAGTTGGCCACGCCCTCGCCTTTGAGGAAGGGCAGATAGCCGTTGGCGAGGTCGCGCGGGCGCCAGCCCAGCAGCCAGGTGTCGAGCGTGACCACGATCGCTTCATAGCCGGCGGCGCCGGCGCGGGCGACAAAGCTGGCGGCCAGGTCGCGGTCCTTAGGCCAGTACAGCTGATACCAGCGGCATGCGCTCCCGGCAGCCTCTGCGACGTCCTCCATGGTGTGCGAGGCGGCGGTGGAGAGGATGAACGCCAAGCCCTGCGCGGCGGCCGCGCGGGCGACGGCGAGCTCGCCGTCGGGATGGACGATCGACTGCACGCCGACGGGCGCGAGCAGCACGGGGGCTGGCATCGCGGTGCCCAAGACCGAGCAGCCCAGGTCGCGCTGTGAGACGTCGCGCAGCATCCGCGGCACGATCTCCACCCGCTCGAACGCCCGCAGGTTGGCGGCCATCGTCAGCTCTGAGCCGGCGCCGCCGGCGACATAGCCGAAGGCCTCGGGGCTCAAACGCTCGCGCGCCCGCGCTTCCAGCTCGCCCGCCGACACCGGCAGCTGGGGCGTCTGACCGCCCAGGCCCTGGGCGTAGATCTCGTACTGAAAGTTCGCGAACGGCTGCTCCTGCACGGCGGGATCGGCGTCGGCCATGGCTAGACCCTAGCTTCACTGAGGAAACCTTTCAGTTCGCCTGCTTTGGTGAGTCGATGGACGCGAGCGGCCAGAGCATCACCCGCCGGCAGCTGCTGCGCGGCGCTGGTGCGGGCGCGGCCGGGTTGGCGCTCACGGGCGGCCTCGGCAGGCTCGTGGTCGGCGCGCTGGCCTCCTCCCCGGCCGCGGCGGCGCCCCTGCAGCCGCACTGGCGCTCGCGCCCGGACCTGCGGATACCCGCCCTGACGGTCACGCGCAAGCAGCGCGGAGCGTCGACGGACCCGATCTTCATCGCGCCCTACAACGCCCCCAATGCGCAGGCGGGCGCGGTGATCGTCGACGGCGACGGCCAGCCGATCTGGGAGAACCCGCTGGCAGACAGGGTGACGATGAACTTCCAGGTGCAGAGCTATCGCGAAAGTCCCGTGCTGACCTGGTGGGAGGGCGAGATCGAACTCGGCCACGGCGTGGGCGAGTACGTGATTGCCGACACCAGCTACCGCACGATTCGCCGCGTGCAGGCCAGCGCGCGGGCTGCGTGGCGACCTGCACGAGTTCTTGATCACGCCGCGTGACACGGCCCTGTTGACCAGCTACGTGGTCACCGATGCCGACCTGTCCTCGGTGTGCGGCTCGCGCCATGGCAGCATTCAGGACGCTGTCTTCCAGGAGATCGACCTGACCACCGGCAGGGTGCTGCTGGAGTGGCATAGCCTCGATCACGTGGCGCTGACCGAGTCCTATGCGCCGGTCAGCGCCGACTGGGACTTCTTTCACATCAACTCGGTGGACGTCGATAGCGACGGCGGCCTGCTGGTTTCGGCGCGCAGCACCCACACGGTCTACAAGCTCGATCGCTCCGGCTCGATCGTGTGGCGACTGGGCGGGCGGCGCAACGACTTCCAGATGGGTCCAGGCACGGGGTTTGCCTGGCAGCACGACGCGCGCCGCCAGCCAGACGGGACGCTGACGGTGTTTGACAACGGGGCCACGCCTGCGGTGGAGAGCCGCTCGCGCGCCCTGATCTTGGATGTGGACGAGGACGCGTTGACGGCCGGCCTGGTCCACCAGTACAGCCATCGGCGGGTGCTGGCGGGCAGCCAGGGCAGCGTGCAGCTGCTCGAAAACGGGAACGTGTTCGTGGGCTGGGGAGAAGTGCCGCGCGTGTCGGAGTTCGACCGCTCGGGGCGCCTGCTGTTCGACGCGCTGTTGGGCGACGCGTATGAGTGCTACAGGGCCTTTCGCCTGCCCTGGAGCGGGCACCCGGCGCAGGCCCCCGCGATCGCCCTCGCGCCCCACGGCCGCGAGGTGACCGCCTACGCGAGCTGGAACGGGGCGACCGGCGTACACGCCTGGCAGCTGCTCGCGGGCGCACGACAGGACACGCTTGGAGCGGTCGCAAGCACTCGCTCGCGGGGCTTTGAGACGTCGCTGCGCACGGGCGCGACGGGGCCGTACTTTGCGGTTGCCGCGCTGGACGGCGCCGGCAGGCCGCTGGGACGCTCGCAAGCGCTGACGCTGGCCAGCTGAGCGGTGTTGCTCAGCCCAGCACGAGCTCGGCGGCGTTGCGCAGCGTGGCGGCGTCGCCGGAGATCAGCAGTGTGGTGACGACCGACTCGCGCCACTTGGCCAGATCGTCGCGGATCTGCTCGCGCGAGCCGATCAGCGAGAGCTCTTGAATCAGCGCGGTCGGCACCTTGGCGCCAGCCTCTGCCTTCTTGCCGTCCAAATAGAGGTCCTGGATTTCGCCGACCTCCTTCTCATAGCCCATGCGGATCGGCACGTTGGCGTGGAAGTTGGCGCCCTTGGCGCCCATGCCGCCGAAGTACAGCGCATAGAACGGGCGCAGCATGTCGGCGGCGGCCTCGACGTCGTCGGTGACGATCAGCGGCACGGTCGCGCACACCTCGAAGTCGGCTGCGCTGCGGCGCGCCCCCTCCCGCGTGAAGCCTTCCTCCAGCGAGGGCCGGTACAGCTCGTCATAGACGGCGGGCGAGAACAGCATCGCCAGCCAGCCGTCGCACAGCTCGGCGCACAGCGCGATGTTCTTGGGCCCCTCGGCGCCGAGGTAGATGGGGATGTCTGAGCGCAGCGGATGGATGGAGGCCTTCAGCGGCTTGCCCAAGCCGGTGCCCCCGGGCAGCGGCAGGGGATAGTGCGGGCCGGGCGCGGTGACGGGTCCTTCGCGCGCCCAGATGTTGCGCAGGATGGAGATGTACTCGCGCGTGCGCGCCAGCGGCTTGGCGAAGGGCATGCCATACCAGCCCTCGACGACCTGCGGCCCGGACACGCCGAGGCCGAGGATGAAGCGCCCGTTTGACAAATGGTCGAGCGTCATCGCGGCCATCGCCGCGGCGGCGGGCTGGCGTGCGGACATCTGCATGATGGCGGTGCCGAGCTTGATGCGCTCGGTGGCCGCGCCCCACCAGGCCAGCGGGGTGAGCCCGTCCGAGCCGTAGGCCTCGGCGGTCCAGATCGAGTCGAAGCCCAGCCGCTCGGCTTCGGCGATCGCCTCGGGCGCCCCGGGCGGCGGCCCGCCGGCCCAGTAGCCCGTGTTGTAGCCCAGCTTGAGCTCCCCGCCCATGTCCGCGAGCCTACCGCTCGACTAGCGCGAGCGTGAAGCCGTCATAGCCCTTGGCGCCGACCGTCTGGACGGTGGTGGCGCTGACGCGGTGGCCGCCCAGCTGCCCGGACGCGAGCAGCTCGTGAAAGCGGCGCATGCCCTGCGCGCGCGGATCGTCGCTGTCGGCGTCGACTATCGCGCCGTCGCGCACCACGTTGTCGGTGATGATCACGCTGCCGGGGCGCGACAGCTCCAGGGCGAGCTTGAAGTACTCGGGCGTGCTCTGCTTGTCGGCGTCGATGAAGATCAGGTCGAAGGGCCCGGCGTCCTGCGCTATGAGCGCTTGCAGGCTGTCCAGGGCGGGGCCGACTTCTATTTTTATGAGGCCGGCGAGGCCGGCCCGGTCGACGTTGGCCGCGGCAACCGCGGCGTAGTCGGGGTCCAGCTCGAGCGTGACCAGACGCCCGTCGTCGCCCAGCGCGCGGGCCAGCCAGATCGTGCTGTAGCCGCCTAGCGTGCCGACCTCGAGGATGCTGCGCGCCCCGTGCATGCGCGCCAGCAAGTACAGCAGCTTGCCCAGGGCGGGCGTCAGCGCGATCCCCGGCAGGCCGGCCTCCTCGCTCGCCAGCTGGGCGTCTGTGAGCGCGGCGTCGGCGCCCACCAGCTTCTCCTCTACATAGCGGTCGACGGCGCTCCAGCGTTCCTGGCTCACCGGCGCGACTCTACCCGCTCGTCGGCGCTCATCAGCGCGAGCGGCACTGTCAGGCCGGCTGAGCGGCGCACGCTTGCAATGCGGCGGCCCGGCTGCACGGCCGCGCGCACCTCACCGAGGTTCCCAGCGAGCCGCTCGGCGCAGCGATCGAGATCGTCGACGAGCAGCGCCAGGCCCCAGAAGCGCGCGGGCCGATCGGCGCCGCCGCCCTGCGCCACGACCTCGTCGGGCTCCTGGATCAGCTCGAGGATCTCGTGGCCGAGGCGGAAGAACGCCTGGCGCGGGGCGCCCGCGGGGGTGGGCTGCTCGCGCACGCGGCGCAGGTCCAGCCCGGCCGCCTGCAGCGCTGTCACGCTGCGGTCGAGATCGGGAGACGCGGCGACCACGTGATCGATGGCGAGCACGCCGTTGGGATGCGTCGATGCCGGCGCCGGGAGCGGGCGCCGGGAGATCGTCGTGGGCAGCCCGTCGAGCTCCCCCTCCGGGGACAATTCAGCGTCGCTGAGATCGCGCAGCGACCAGCCGACGATGCCGCGCGCCTGTGACGTGTTCGACGGATCGGCGAAGCGCAGGCGCACGGTGGCGATCTGGCAGACCCCGTCGCGGACGTCGAAGCCGAGCGCGGCCCAGCGCGCGGGGTCGTCTGCGAGCTGGAGCTCATCGATCGTGGGGGCGCTGATCGGGTTCATCGACAGTTGGCACACGCCGGTGGCGACGCGCCGCCGGGTTCTAGGCTATAGGCATGACCTCCGGGCGCACAGGCATGATCGCACTGCGCTACGTCCTGCCCGCGGCGGTGACCGTGGCGGGCCTGGTGGTGATGGCGCTGGGCAGCGAAGGCGACCTGGAGGGCGGGGCGGGCATCGTCAGCGCGGGACTTGCGATCTACTTCGTCAACTGGCTGTTTCGCATCGGCGTGCGCGGAGATCGCGAACGCGCCGACGAGGAAGCGGCGCGCGAGTACTTCGACCGGCACGGGCGCTGGCCGCGCTAGCGCCGATCTTCGCCTGCATGCTCGGATAAGCGGCTGCATGCGCGAAACTACGGTCACGCACAAGGGCGACGGCGTCGATGCGATCAACGATGTCTGCGATCGCGCAATCGAGCGCCGAGCAGCCGGCCGAGGCTGCTGACGACGCCCCGGCGACCCAGGCGCCGCGTGGGGGCGCCGGCAGACGACGCGGGCTGTTGGTCGCCTGCGCGATTCTCGTGCTCGGCCTGGCCGGCTCGTCGGCTGGGGCACTGCTGTGGCGGGCAAGCGTGCGTACGCACGAACGCGAGAGCTTTCGCACGAGCGCGGCGAACGTCAGCGGCACGCTCGAGACGTCGCTGCGCCGCGACACCGACTTCGTCAGGTCGGTGCGGGCGGTCCTGGAACTGGAGCCGAACGTGAGCGCGAGCAGGCTGGACACTTGGTTCGAGCATCTGGAAGACCGCGCAGCGCAGCCGGTGGGATTCGGCGCGACGGTGACGCGCGCGGTGCCGGCGGCGCAGCTCGCGGGCTTCTTGGCGCGGCGCGACGCCGATCCCGCGTTTGCCAGGTTCGTGGGCCGCCGTGTGGAACCGTTCCTGCCGACGGGTCGCGCGGTCTACTGCCTGCTGTCGGCGGGCAGCTCGAACATCACCTTCGAACCGTATCTGGACGCCCTGCTGCAGGGCGACTGGTGCGATCCGAGCTCGCCGATCGGGGGCTACCGCCAGAACGTCCTGACCCGCTCGCAGGCGACCCAGGCGATCACCGACAGCGGCCAGTTCGCCGTCTACACGCTGACGTTCGGTGGAGTCAACAGCCTGATCATCGAAGGCGCCTTCTACCGCGTGGGAGCGCCCCTGACGACGGTCGCACAGCGCCGCGCGGCGGTGCTCGGCTGGATGTCCGGGTCGTTTAACATCGCGATGTTGATGCAGTCTGCGATCCGCAGCCTGCATGGCTTTGCGGTGACGCTGTACCACACCAACCCCGGGCTGCGCCCCGAATTCATCGGCCGGGTAGGGGCAACCCGCCGGGCGCACCCATTCTCGGAGGAGACCCGCCTGCAGGTCAACGGCAGCTGGCTGGTGAAGGTCGCAGGCGCACCCGACGTCAACGGACTGTCGGCGGACGTCCAGGCTGCGGTGCTGTTGGCCGGCGGGGCGATCGTCAGCCTGCTGCTGTTCACGTTCGTGCTGACGCTGTCACGCCAGCGCGAGCGCGCGATGTCGATGGTCGCCGAGAAGACGCGAGAGCTCCGCTACCAGGCGCTGCACGACTCGCTGACGGGCCTGCCCAACCGCGTGCTGGCACTCGATCGCGCCACACAGATGCTCGCCCGTGCGCGCCGGCAGGACACGCCGATGGCGGCGCTGTACGTAGATGTGGACGGATTCAAGCGCATCAATGACAGCTTTGGGCACGCGGCCGGAGATGCGCTGTTGCGGATCGTGGCCAGCCGCCTGACAAGCGTCACCCGCGCGGGCGACACCGCGGCTCGCCTCGGCGGCGACGAGTTTGTCGTCCTGATCGACGGCGCCTCGCTGGACGGCGGCCCCGAGCTCGTGGCCGAGCGCCTGCTGGCAGCACTGCGCGAGCCATACGACATGAGCGACGAGGTCGGCAACGCCCTGTCGCCGAGCGCGAGCATTGGCATCGCCTACGGCCTGCGCGGCAGCGCGGATGAGCTGCTGCGCGACGCCGACGCGGCGCTGTATGAGGCCAAGGCCGCAGGCAAGGACCGCTGGGTGCTGTTTGAGCCGGCCATGCGCGCGGCCCTGCGCGACCGCGCGAGGGCGCAGATCGAGGCCGGCGCGTTGCGCCAGTCCTGATCGTCGCGCGGCTCGCCATCGGTCGACGCGCGACCAGGGCTACACTCGGCCTTCTGGCAGGCATCGTGTTGCAGATCATCAGGATCCTGGCCGCGCTGGCGACGGGCGCGCCGCTGCTGATCGTCGCGACAGCGCCGGGTGGCGCCCCCGGCCTGCCCCCTGCGACCAGCGTCCTTGCGAGAACGCCTGCCAAGACCCGGCGTTCGCTCTATCGGGTGGTCGGGTGTCGCAGCCGCGACACCGTGGCATACCGGCACGGCCCCGACCGCAGAGAGGTGGCGATCGGCTTCGACGACGGGCCGGCGCCGGACACGGGGGCGTTCGCGACGATGCTCGAACGCAGCCATGCCCAGGCAACGTTCTTCATCATCGGCAAGCAGGTCAACGGCGCCTACCGCGCCACGCTGCTGCGCGAGCTGCGCAACGGCGACGTGCTCGGCGACCACACCTTCACCCACCCCGACCTGGAGCTCAGCGGCGAAGTCCGCGGCCAGCTGCAGCGGACGATCTCAGCCATCCGTGCGCTGACCGACTACAGCCCGTGCGTGTTTCGCCCGCCGTATGGCGACTATGACCAGTCGATCATCCAGACCGCCCGCTCGCTGGGCCTGGCAACGGTGCTGTGGAACGTCGATCCAAGCGACTACGCGCTGCCGGGCGCCAAGGCGATCGAGCAGCGCGTGCTCGCGCAGGTGCAGCCAGGCTCGATCATCATCTCCCACGACGGAGGTGGGCCGCGTGGGCAGACGCTGGCGGCCTATCCGGCGATCATCGCAGCGTTGCGGGCGCGCGACTATCGCGTCGTGACGATCCCGCAGCTGCTGGGCTTTCGCCCCGTGTACGTGCCGTGCATCCGCCTATGCGACGGCATCGGCGTGGCCCGAGCGGACGTCCCGGCCGACGCGATCATCGAACGCTCCTGAGGACAGCCACTGGTTTGCTTTGATGGCCTGGCGCCAATGTCCACCGCGCTTGCACATCCACCCCGCGAGCAGATCGATCTGGCCGCCGTCCTCCATGCGTTGAGCGACCCTCAGCGCCTGCACATCGTGCGGCTGCTGGCAGACCAGGAGCAGGCGGTGCCGTGCGGCAGCCTCAAGCTGAAGATCACCAAGTCGACTGCGACCCACCACTTCCGCGTGCTGCGCGAGGCGGGCGTGATCGAGCAGTTCCCCAACGGCACCAGCCGGCTGACGAGCCTGCGCCGCGCCGACCTGGATGCGCGCCTGCCCGGTCTGCTCGACGCGGTGCTGGCCGCGGATATCGATGCGGGCGCAGCGCAGGTTGGCGCAAAAGGGGTAAGACTGTAGTTGACCACCGCGAACGAGATCAGGAGAGCGAAACATGGCGACCGCAACCGACCAGGCCGTGCACGTCAGGGACAAGATCTACATCGGCGGCGAGTGGGTGAAATCCGGGGGGACGGGCGTCCTTGAGGTGATCAACTCGACGACCGAGCAGGTGATGGGCTCGGTGCCGGACGGGACCGTTGAGGACGTCGATGCGGCGGTCGCGGCGGCGCGCTCGGCGTTTGACAGCTGGTCTGCGACCTCAGTGCAGGAGCGCGCCGACTGGATGGCCAAGATCGGCGCGGCGCTGGGCGCACGCATGGATGAGATCGCGGCGCTGATCGCCCAGGAGGTGGGCATGCCGCTGAAGCTGTCGAGCATGATCCAGGCGGGCCTACCTACCACGACGTTCGCCTCGATGCCCCAATTGCTGTCGGAGATGACGTGGGAGCAGCAGGTGGGCAACTCGCTGATCGTGCGCGAGCCGGTGGGCGTGGTGGCGGCGATCACGCCGTGGAACTACCCTCTGCACCAGATCGCGGCGAAGGTCGCCCCGGCGATGGCAGCCGGCTGCACGGTCATCGTCAAGCCATCCCAGGTGGCGCCGCTCAACGCGGCGCTGCTGGCAGACGTGATTGACGAGGTGGGACTGCCGGCGGGCGTGTTCAACCTGGTGACCGGTCGCGGCTCGGTGATCGGCGAGGCGCTCGCGCTGCACCCCGACGTGGACATGATCTCCTTCACGGGCTCCACCGCGGCGGGCCGGCGCGTGGCGGAAGCGGGCGCGGGGACGATCAAGAAGGTGGCGCTGGAGCTGGGCGGCAAGTCGCCGAACATCATCCTCGACGACGCCGACTTCCAGAAGGCGATCACCGACGGCCTGGCCAAGTGCTTCTTGAACACCGGCCAGACGTGCAGCGCGCTGACGCGCATGCTCGTGCCGCGCGCCCGGCTGGCCGAGGCCGAGCAGGTCGCGGCGGCGGGCGCGGAGTTCTACAAGCCAGGCGACCCCTTCGCGGACGCCACCACGATGGGACCGTTGGTCTCAGAGGAACAGCTGGAGACGGTGCGCGGGTACATCCGCAAGGGCTCTGAGGAAGGGGCCAAGCTGATCGCCGGGGGCGCCGAGCCGCCGGAGGGCGCCGGGGAGGGCTACTTCGTCAAGCCCACGGTCTTCTCGGAGGTCACGCCAGACATGACGATCGCCAAGGAGGAGATCTTCGGTCCGGTGCTCGTGCTGATGCCATACGACGACGAGGAGGACGCGGTGCGGATTGCCAACGACTCCGTGTACGGCCTCGCCGGCGGCGTGTGGTCGGGCGATGCCGAGCGCGCCAAGCGCGTGGCGCGGCGCATCCGCACGGGCCAGGTTGAGGTCAACGGCGGCGCGTTCAATGCACTGGCGCCGTTTGGCGGCTACAAGCAGTCAGGCTACGGGCGCGAGCTGGGGCACTTCGGCCTGGAGGAGTTCCTGCAGGTCAAGTCGCTGCAGCTGTAGCGAGCGGCTCCACGTAGCGCAGGAAGGGCTCTATCTCCAGGGCCCTTCCTGTTGCGGCTTGCACCAGCGCCATGGTGTCAAGGCGCCGTCCGTGACGATGCACATGCTCGGCCAGCCAGCGCTGGATCGGCGCGGCTTCGCCGCGGCGCAGGTCCTCCGAGCGGGGTCCCAGCTCGCCCTCGAGCGTCTCCCACAGTTGGGCGGCGATCAGGCAGCCGAGCGCATAGCTGGGAAAGTAGCCGAAGGCGCCGGCGCCCCAGTGCACGTCCTGCAGGCAGCCGAGCGCGTCGGAGGCGATCTCGATGCCCAGCAGCCGGCGCATCTGCTCGCGCCAGGCGCCCGGCAGGTCAGCAACGGCGAGCTCGCCTTCGACGAGCGCGAGCTCGAGCTCAAAGCGCGCGACGATGTGCAGCGGGTAGGTGAGCGGGTCGGCCGAGACGCGGATCGGCGACGGCGCCACGCCGACCAGCGACGCGTGCAAATCGGCTGGCGCAACATCGAAGCCACCGGCGGCCAGCTCGCCGGCGAGCACCTCGGCGAAGGCGCGGTTGCGTGCGACGTGGTTCTCCCACAGCTTGCTCTGGGACTCGTGGATCGACATGGACGTTCCACAGCCGAGGTTGGTGCGCGCGAGCGCGGGGTCGATCTGGCGCTCGTATAGCGCGTGGCCGTACTCGTGCAGCGAGCTCAGCAGCGACTCCGCGTCGCCGTCGCTGTAGCGGGTGGTCACGCGCGAGTCGCCGCTGCCGATCCAGGCGGTGAAGGGGTGCGCGGAGACGTCCACGCGCCAACCTGCCGCGTCGACGCCCAGCCGCGCGAGCACGGCCGCGACGGCCGCCCGCTGCGCGTCGACGGGCACCGCCAAGGCCCGCTGGGGCGTGCGCACGCTGGCCTGCTCGACGAGTGGCGGCAGCGCGTCGGCGAGCGCGCCGAACACGCGACGGATCTCCTGGGTGGACAGGCCGAAGTCATAGTCGCCGAGCAGGGCGTCGTAGGGGCTCTGGCCATCCTCGGCCAGGCAGCTGCCGTGCTCGCGCGCGAGCTTTACGTTGCGCTCCAGCGCGGGCGCGAACGCGTCGAAGTCGTCGTTCTCGCGTGCGGCGCGCCAGCTCTCCTGTCCGTCGGTGCTGGCGCGGGCGAGCTCGGCGGCGAGCTCTTCGGGGACACGCCGGGCGCGCTGCCAGTCGCGCCGCGCCAGGCGCACGATGTCGCGATCGAGGTCGTCCAGCTCGACGCCGTCGAGCTCGTCCAGCCAAGCGCCGATCTCCGGTGCGGTGGCGCGCTCGTGGGTCAGGCGCGCGAGCGTGCCCAGCTGCTGGGCCCTGGCGGGTGCGCCCTGAGCGGGCATCATCACCAGCTGGTCCCAGCTGACGAGCATCTCGACCGAGCCGAGGTCTGACAGCTCGGCCATGCGGCCGCGCAGGCGCTCGAGGGCACCCTCGGCGGGGACGGGCTCGGCGAGCACGGGGTCGGCCAACGCGGGCGTCCTTCAGCCGGTGTACAGGCGCGTAAGCGACTCGGCGACGCAGACGGGCTTGTCGACGCCCTCGCACTCGAAGGTCATCTGCGTGGCCAGCTGGATCCCGCCGGGGACGTCCTCGACGGACAGCAGCTCGGAACGCATGCGCACCTTCTGGCCGACGGGCATGGGCGCGGGGAAGCGCACGCGGTTGAGCCCGTAGTTGACGCCGAAGGCGAAGCCGGCGAAGTTGTAGGTGTCATAGGAGAAGCGGGGGGCGAGCGACAGGGTGAAGTAGCCGTGGGCGATGGTGCCGCCGAAGGGGCTGTCCTTGGCGCGCTCGGGATCGACGTGGATCCACTGGTCGTCGCCGGTGACCTCGGCGAAGCGGTCGATGTCCTCCTGCGTGACTAGGCGCCAGTCGCTGACGCCGATCTCCTCGCCCACTCGGGCCTTGATCTCCTCTACGCCGGTGAGCGTGAGCATGGGTCGCTGCTCTCCCTTCAGTCGCGGAACGCTTGCGTGGGCGGACGTGCCGTCAGTCGGACACGTCGACGCCAAGTCGTGCGGGCATCCTATTGCCCGCCAGTGCCTTGGAGCGCTCGCTGAGCAACGATGCTGCGATCACCCCGCCGATGGCGCCGAACAGGTGCGCCTGCCAGGAGATGCCGCTGTGGGGAATCAGGTCGTACAGCAGCGTCACACCAAAGACGACCAGCACGACCACGCCGAGCAGGATCTCCAGTGCGCGCCTGGTGAACACGCCGCGGCTGATCAGGTAGGCGGCGTAGCCGAAGACGATCCCGCTGGCGCCCACGGTGACGCTGTTGGAGGGGGCGATCAGCCATGTTCCCAACCCGCTGGTCAGAGCGACGATCGCGCTGACCTCTAGCAGCCGCACGGCGCCGGCGAGGGCGATGGCCAGGCCGAGGATCACGAAGGGAACCGAGTTGGAGATCAGATGCGACCAGCTTGCGTGCAGGAACGGCGCGAACAGCACGCCGTCCAGGTGCGACAGGCTGCGCGGCACGATGCCGTCTTTGTCCAGCCGATAGCTGTCGAGCGAGTTGACGACCTCGACCGCCCACATGATCCCCACGAGGACGGCCAGGGCACGCAGGCCGCCGGCCTGTGCTGCAAAGCGTTCGCGCAGCTCGGGCCTCACCCATTCAGAATGCCACACAGCACGTCGAGCGCACGCCGGCGGTGCGCGTCGAGCTCGGCCACCAGCCGGTCGGCGTCGCGCTCGCGTAGGGCGGCCATGATGCGGTCGTGCGCGTCGATCGAGTTGCGCCGCTCGGCGGGCGAGTTGTAGTACATGGCGCGGTAGGCCTCGGTGGCCTCCCACAGCATGCGGATCAGGCGCATGGTGTGTGGCTGCTCAGGCGAGTGCAGGATGGCGAAGTGAAAGCGCCGGTTGGCCTCGAGCTCTGCGATCACGTCGTCGGCTGCGGCTGCGTCATAGCAGTCGCGAGCGGCCAGGGCGATGCGCGCGACGGCGTCCTCGTCGAGCGTGGGCAGCGCGCTGCGCGCGGCGCGCTCCTCCAGCAGCGCGCGCAGCTCATAGATCTCGCGCAGATCCTCGACGTGCAGCTCGGTGACGAAGTAGCCGCGGCGCGGGCGGTAGGTGACCTGCCCCTCCTGCTCGAGCACGCGCAGCGCCTCGCGCACGGGCGCGACGCTCAGCCCGACACGCTCGGCGACCTGGTCCTGGTTGACGCGCTGTCCGGGGCGCAGCTCGCCGGCGACGATCATCGCGCGTAGCGACTCGACGGCATGCTGTTGGGCGGTGGCGGGAACGCTGCGCGAGCGCGCGCCCCGGGCGGGGGCCTGCGCCTGCGCTGGCGGCGCGACGGCGCGGGCGTTCACCGGAACGCCTGGATGCCAGTGAGCGCGCCGCCGACGACGAGCGCGTGCACGTCTGCGGTGCCCTCGTAGGTGACGATCGACTCGAGGTTGTTCATGTGGCGGATGACGGGGTACTCGAGCGTGATGCCGTTGGCGCCGAGCATCTGGCGGGCGGTGCGGGCGACGTCGAGCGCGGCGTTGACGTTGCCGAGCTTGCCCATGGAGACGTGCTCGGGCGCCAGGCGGTGCTCGTCCTTCATGCGCCCGAGGTGCAGCGCGAGCAGCGTGGCGCGGTTGACCTCGAGGGCCATGTGGGCGAGCTTGTACTGCTGGATCTGGGTGGCGGCGATGGGGCGCCCGAAGGCGATGCGCTCGCCGGCGTAGTCCAGCGCGGCCTCCAGGCAGGCGCGCGCGGCGCCGGCGGCCCCCCAGACGATCCCGTAGCGGGCCTCGTTGAGACAGGCGAGCGGGCCGCGCAGGGAGGAGACCTCGGGCAGCACGGCGTCGGCGGGCAGGCGCACGTCGTCGAGCAGGAGCTCGGAGGTGACGGAGGCGCGCAGCGACAGCTTGCGGTGGATGTCCTGGGTGGCGAAGCCGGGTGTGCCGGCGGGCACGAGAAAGCCGCGCACGCCCTCGTCGGTGACGGCCCACACGACGGCGACGTCGGCGATCGAGCCATTGGTGATCCACATCTTCTGCCCGTGCAGAATCCAGTCGTCACCGTCGCGCCGGGCGCGCGTGCGCATCGAGCCGGGATCGGAGCCGGCGTCGGGCTCTGTCAGGCCAAAGCAGCCGATCGCCTCGCCGGCGGCCATCCGCGGCAGCCAGTCCTGCTTTTGCTCCTCAGAGCCCCAGCGCCAGATCGCATACATGGCCAGCGAGCCCTGCACGGAGACCAGCGAGCGCAGGCCGCTGTCGCCGGCCTCGAGCTCCAAGCAGGTCAGGCCGTAGGCGGTCGCGCTGGCGCCCGCGCAGCCGTAGCCGGTCAGGTGCATGCCGAGCAGCCCCAGCTTGCCCAGAGCGGGCGCGAGCTCGTCGGTGGGGATGCGAGCATCCTCAAACCAGTCGCCGACGTGCGGCAGCACGCGGTCGCGCACGAACGCGCGCACGGTGTCGCGGATGTCGCGCTCCTCGTCGGAGAGCAGCTGGTCGATGCCGAGAAAGTCCCTGGGGTTGACTGCGGCGGGCGCGGTTGCACTGGCCATGTCCGTCTCTCCTTGCCTGTGGTCGATTTTCGAGGATCTAATTTATAGTTATATAGATTGATGTTGGGCGCACTGGCAGACCTTCGCATCGTGGACTTCTCGCGCGTGCTGGCCGGGCCGTTGGCGACGATGGTGTTGGCAGACCTGGGCGCGCAGGTGATCAAGGTGGAGCGCCCGGGTACGGGCGATGAGACGCGCAGGTGGGGCCCGCCGTATGACGAGACGGGTATGGCGACGTACTTCCAGGCGGTCAATCGCAACAAGGCAAGCGTGGTGCTCGATCTGGGCACGGCCGGCGACCTCGAGCGTGCGCGCGAGCTGGCGGCTGGCGCGGACGTGCTGGTGGAGAACTTCCGGCCGGGCACGATGGACGCGTTTGGGCTGGGCTACGACGCGCTGTCGGGGGACAACCCGGGCCTGGTGTACTGCTCGATCACGGGCTTTGGCACGGACGCGGGCGCGGGCCTGCCGGGCTATGACCTGCTGATACAGGCGCTGGGCGGGCTGATGAGCATCACCGGCGCGCCCGACGGCGAGCCACAGAAGGTGGGCGTGGCGCTGGTGGACGTGATCTGCGGGCTGTACGCGGCGGTCGGCATCCTGGCGGCGCTGCGCCACCGCGAACGCAGCGGCGGGGGCCAGCGTGTGCAGTTGGACCTGCTGTCGTGCCTGCTGGCGGCGCTGGTCAACCAGGGCGCGGCGTACACGCTGGCGGGCGAGGTGGCGGGGCGGATGGGCAACAGCCACCCGAGCGTGGCCCCGTATGAAGTCCTGCGCGCGGCCGACGCAGACCTGGTCCTGGCGGTAGGGACCGACGGGCAGTTTCGCGCTCTGTGCGCGACGCTCGGCTGCCCGGCGCTGGCGCAGGACGAGGCGTTCGCGACGAACAGCGCGCGGGTGGGCAACCGCAAGCGCCTGCGCGCGGAGCTGCAGGAGCGCCTACGCAAGCGCCCGGCGGGCGAGTGGGTGGCGGCGCTATCGGGCGCGGGCGTCCCGGCGGGCCAGGTCAACGACATCGCGGGCGCGTTTGAGTTGGCGCAGAGCCTGGGCCTTGCGCCGGTCGTGGACGTGGCGCGCGCGGACGGCAGCGCGGCGAGGCTGACGCGCAACCCGATCGGGCTGTCGGCCACGCCGGCGAGCTATCGCACCGCGCCGCCGGCACTGGGCGAGCAGTCCGACGCTCCGGCGCAGGACGCATCTCCTACCGACGCGCCGCAGCGCCGTCGCGGTTAGGCTTGACATCATGGCGCCCGAGCTGACGTTGCACGCACTGCCGCCGTCGCACCCATGCATGACGGTGGCGGCCGCGCTGGACTACAAGGGCCTGCCCTTCGAGCGGATCGACTTCACACCGGGCGAACACGTGGAGAAGATGCAGGAGATCTACGGCGAGGGCAACTCCACGGTGCCGGGCCTGCTTGTGGACGGCGAGCCGGTGCACGGCTCCTGCGCAATCCTCGAGCGTCTGGAGGCGATCGCGCCCGAACCAACGCTGTACCCCACGCCGCAGGTGCGCGAGGCAGAGCTGTGGGGCGATGGCGAGCTGCAGGACCTCGGCCGGCGGCTGCCGTGGGGCGCGCTGCACTTCCGCCCCGAGGCTATGGGCACCTATGCCGGCCGTGGCCCGCTGGACGGGGCGGGCACCGACTTCGCGATCGGCTACGTGCGCGCCTCGTGGAAGTACCACAAGGTGTCCGCGACGCGCCTGCAGGAGGACCTGGCGGGGCTGCCGGTCAAGCTGGCGCACGTTGAGCAGCTGGCCAAGCAGGGCGTGATCGGCGGCGAGCAGCCGAACGCGGCGGACTTTCAGATCGGCGCGACGATCGGCGTGCTGCTGACCGTCGGCGACCTGCGACCGCTGCTGGCAGGCAGCGCGGGCGAGCGCATCGCGCGCCGCCACTTCCCCGGCGTGCGCGGCGAGATCCCCGCGGGCGCGTTCCCCGCCGGCTGGACGCCGACGCCCTGAGCGCGGCCGCGCGGGCAGCGCATGCTCATGGCGCGAACTCGCGCCCGAGCAGGTGCCGCGCGGCAACCAGCTTGGCGATCTGGGCGGTGCCGTCACCGATCTCCAGGCCGATCACGTCGCGCAGGCGCTGGGCCTGGGGCAGCTCCTCGCTGTAGGCGGAGTGCCCGAAGGTGAGCAGCGCCTGGTGGCAGGCCTCGACGGCCAGGCGCGGCCCCCACCACTTGACCATGTTGGCCTCCAGCGCGTGGGGCAGGCCACGGTCCTTGCGCCACAGCGCCTCGTAGGCAAGCAACCGCGCGCCGCGAACCTGGGTGACGAGCTCGACCAGCGGGAACGAGACAGCCTGCTGGCTGGAGATCGGCCGGCCAAACGCGTGGCGCTCGCGCGAGTAGGCGATCGCCTCGTCGAGCGACTGCTGCGCGCAGGCCAGACACATCAGCGCGATCAGCGCGCGCGAGTAGTCAAAGCCCTGCATGCAGCGCACGAACCCCTCCCCCACGCCACCGACCAGCTCATCAGCGGCCGCAGGGTGCCCGTCGAAGGACAGCGACGCACGCCCGATCGCGCGCTCGCCGAGGTCCGCGAACGGGGCGCGCTGGACGTAGCGGTCGTCCAGCTCGATGTAAAAGGCGCTGATGCCGCGCGCGCCCTCGCCGCCGGTGCGCGCGAACACGAGCGCGGTGCGCGCGGCCATCGCCAGCGAGATCGAGGTCTTCTCGCCGGTCAGCCGCCAGCCGGCGCCGTCGCGCTGGGCGCGCAGCGACAGGCGGGCGGCGTCTGAACCGTGCTCGGGCTCGGTCAGGCAAAAGCACGGCAGCGACTCGCCGACGGCGATCGCTGGAAGCCACCGCTCGCGCTGGGCCTGGTCGGCGGCGCCGACGAGCACCTCGGCGACGAGCGACGGCAGCAGGATCAGGTAGGCCGCGTTGATGTCCGCGCGCGAGACCTCCTCGGCGGCAATGCCGGTGGCCAGCGCGTCCGCGCCCTGGCCGCCGTGCTCGACGGGAATGCGCAGGCCGATCAGGCCCATGTCGGCCATGTCACTGACGAGGCCCTCGCGGAAGGCGCCGCGGCGGTCAGCACCGACGTAGTCACCCGCGAGCCGGTCGCGGGCGAAGGCGGCGACGGCCTCGCGAAAGGCGCGCTGCTCGTCGCTTAGCGCGAAGTCCATCAGCGCGCCCACACCGTCACAGCCACGCGATAGCGGTCGCGACGATCGAGACTCACACCACCGCGCCCGGCTCGCATCAAAGCGGCTTCGACGCCCGCGCGCGGTAGCGCGCATAATCGGGTTGTCTCTTCTCGTTAAACGCGCTGATGCCCTCGCGCGCCTCGTCGGAGTCGACGAACTCGTGCAGGCCGGTGAACGCGAGCGCGGCGTGGCCCGCCATCTGCTCGGAGTCGAGGTTGAACGACTGCTTGAGGAAGCGCAGCGCGGTGGGCGACAGCGCGAGGATCTCATCGGCATAGCGGCGCACCTCCGCGCGCAGCTGCTGGCTGGGCACCACGCGGTTGACAAGGCCCCAGCGCTCGGCCTCGTGCGCGTCGTATTGGCGACACAGAAACCAGATCTCGCGGGCGCGCTTCTCGCCGACGACGCGCGCGAGATAGCCGGTGCCAAAGCCCGCGTCAAAGGAGCCCACGCGCGGGCCAGCCTGCCCGAAGCGAGCGTGCTCGGCGGCAATCGACAGGTCGCAGATGACATGCAGCACGTGCCCGCCGCCGATCGCCAGGCCGTTGACCGCGGCGATCACAGGCTTGGGGACCTCGCGAATCAGGCGGTGCAGACCCTCGATCTCGAACAGGCCGCTCTGCGACGGGCCATAGTCGCCGGTCTGCTGGCGCTGCTTCTGGTCGCCGCCCACGCAAAAGGCGCGCTCGCCGGCGCCGGTGAGCGCGACCACGCCCACGTCAGGCGCGGCCCATGCGCGCTTGAAGCAGCCGATCAGCTCATCGACGGTGTGCGCGGTGAACGCGTTCAGCCGCTCGGGGCGGTCGATGGTGATCCACGCCAGACCCTGCTGCTCCTCGTAGCGGACGTCTGTCAGCTGCTCGCTCATCGTCACGCCATCGTAAGGCCGCCGCTGACCGACAGCGTCTGCCCGGTGATGTAGCCCGCGTCTTCGCCCGCCAGGAAGGCGACCGCGCCCGCAACGTCCTCGGGTCGGCCCAGGCGGTGCATCCGTACCGCGCGTGTGAGCGCGCTAACCAGCTGGTCGCCGCTGGGTCCCGCCTGGGCCATGCCCGCCAGTAGCGCCGTGTCGGTCGGCCCCGGGCACCGGTCGCGCGCGAGCGCGATCGCCCTGCCGATGCCGCGGGCCCCGCCGGTGACAAGCGCGACCCGCTCGCTCATGGCGCATAGCATTGCAGCGGATGACGTAGGGCTCTACGCGGTCGCCCGGGCCGCGCCAGACAGCAGCTCGGCAAGGTGGGAGCCCCACGTGCGTGCACGCTCGAGCTCGCCCTCCTTGAGCGGCCCCTCGGAATCCCTGACCAGGAAGCTCTCGCAGCCGAGCACCTCATATCCGCGACTGCGCATCCGCCGTGCGATGCCGCGCGCTGCTACCCCGGTCATCCAGGGCGATTTGTCCAGTCGCGTGTCGAACGCGACCGCGCGGGCGCCGCTGCGCTGGGGAAGGTCGCGAAGCCACTGGCGCAGCCCGGGTTCCTCGGCGGCGAGCGGCTCGACGGCGGTGTCCCCGTCCTCGTGCGCGGCCGCAACGGCCATCTGGCGGCTGCGCGCGGTGGCAAGCCCGTGCATGTGCGTGGGACCGCCGACGACCAGCAGGTCGGCCTGCACGGCGGCGTCGGCACCGGCGGCCTTCTGCACCTCAAGCACGGTGCAGCCGAGCCCCTGCGCGATCGCTTCTGCGACCGCGCGCGTGTTGCCGTAGATGGACTCGTACACCACGATCGCGTTGGTCGAGGTCATCGCCGGATACCCATTCAGGTCAGTGCTGTGGACGTAGACGATCGATCTCGCGCACGATGTCGGCCTCGGTGATGGGACGCCTGAGATAGACGTCCCACGCGTTGAGGACGAGGCCAACGCCCCAGGCTCCGCTGACCCATAGCGGCCATGCGTAGCCGGCGCCGGTGACCGCCCAGACGGCCCAGATGGCGGCATTGATGACCATGTAGACGAACAGGTGCGCGCTGAAGTCGCGGCGCTTCTTGATCCGTTCGAGCGCCTGCTCGCGCTCGTTGGCCGGGGCGGCGGGAGTGGTGTCGGATGCAGTGGCCATGTGTGTCAGTCAATCGCTGCTGGGCGGCGCTTACGTCGGTGAAAGGCCGCGTGGACGAGCGTGGTTTTCCGCATTGCGTGCGCCTTACGGGTTAGCTTTGCGAGCGCGCATTTGCGCGCGCGATCCAGCGTCTGCTACGAATTCCCCGTCCAGTAGATCTCAACGAGCCAGGGACCTGGCCGGGTAGGCGCCAAGCCCCACATACGGGTGATTGGGCGAAGGGCTTGGAGGTCCTAACGTGCTCGGCCGGCTAGGTGGGGTTTCCTCCAGCTGCTTGCCCCCCACCCCGCGTGGCCGTCTCCCTGAGCGAGCTAGATACCGACCGCGCTACCCCTACCTGTAGCGACAAGCCGGTGGAAAGGTCTATGCTGGTTATGTTCCCTGCCCGCTGGGCCTCTGGCCCGCTCTCTGTCCGCCGCGCAGGTCATCCCTTTGAGAGCGCCCGAAGGGACTGTGGCATGGCAGGCGTTGGCTCGATGAGCCGGGAGGCCGAAGGGCCGCGGCTTCGTCGCCTGCTCGATATCGGTCGTGCGCTGACTGTTGAGCTTGACCAGCGCGTCGTGTTGGACCGGGTGCTGGAGACGGCGCGCGAGATCACCGGGGCGCGCTACGCAGCCGTCGGCATCTTGAACGAGCAGCGGACCGAGCTGGCGCAGTTCCTGACCTCGGGCGTGGACGAGGACACGCACCGCGCGATCGGGGAGCTCCCACGCGGACGAGGAGTGCTGGGTGCGCTAATCGATCAGCCGCAGCCGCTGCGTCTCAGTGACGTGGGCCAGCACCCCACCAGTTACGGGTTTCCTGTTGGCCATCCCGCGATGCGCAGCTTCCTCGGCGTGCCCGTGACGATTCGCGGGCAGGTGTGGGGCAACCTGTATCTGACGGAGAAGAACGAGGGCGAGTTCACCGAGGCCGACGAGGAAGCAGCGGTGATCCTCGCGCAATGGGCTTCGATCGCGATCGAGAACGCCCGACTGTACGAGACCAGCGAGCGGCGCCGCCAGCAGTCCGAGCAGTCAGCCCGTGGCCTTGAGGCAACCCGTGATGTAGCGGTAGCGATCGGCGGAGAAATCGCGCTCGAGCACGTGCTCGAGCTGATCGTCAAGCGAGGGCGTGCGCTGGTAAGAGCCAAGAGCCTCGTGATCATGCTGCGCGACGGTGATGAGCTTGTCGTGCAGACGAGCGCCGGCCATGCCAAGGAGATGCGGGGGGTCAGGCTACCGATAACCGGGTCAACCTCGGGGCGGGTGCTCGAGCGTCGCGTCGCCGAGCGGATCACCGATCTGGCTTCGAGGTTGCGGATCGCGCCCAGCGAGTTCGGCGTAGCCGACCCGCAGACCGCGCTGCTGGTGCCGATGCTCTATCGCGGCAACGCGCTTGGCATCTTGGCGGCATTCGATCGCTGCGACGATGGAGAGCTGTTCAGCGAGGACGACGAGCAGACGTTGCGCATGTTCGCCTCGAGCGCTGCGACCGCTGTAGCACTCGCTCAGAGCGTGGCGGCCGACCGGCTGCGCAGCTCGCTTGCCTCTGCGGAAGGCGAGCGGCGCCGCTGGGCGCGCGAGTTGCACGACGAGACGTTGCAGGGCCTGGCCGGATTGCGGATGCTGATCTCCGCGGCGCTGCGCCGCGCAGACCCTGATCAACATGAGCAGACGATGCGCACGGCAATGGAGCACATCGAGCGAGAGATCGAGAACCTGCGGACGATCATCACCGAGCTACGCCCCGCTGCGCTAGACGAGCTGGGGCTGAAGATCGCGATCGAGGCGCTGCTTGACCGTCACCGCGAGCTAAACGGACTGGAGATTTCCAGCGAGCTAACGCTGCCTGACCCTGCCAATGGAGCTGCGCGGCTCGACGGTGACCTTGAGAGCACCGTCTACCGACTCGTGCAGGAGGCTCTCACGAACGTCACCAAGCACGCCGAGGCAAACACCGTGCGGGTCGCAGTTGGCGAATCCGACGGGGCGCTTCAGGTTGTGGTCCAAGACGACGGGAAGGGCTTTGACCCCGAGGCTGCCAGCCAAGGCTTCGGACTGGAAGGGATGCGCGAGCGGGTGAGCCTGGCAGGTGGCACCCTGAGCATCACCCCGTGCGAGCGTGGCACGCTCGTTCGTGCCCGCCTACCGATCGGCGCTGCCGGCGAGCCAACACAGCGGGCAGCGGTGAGCGCGTAGCTCAAGCCTGTCTCATGCCTCGGTTAGCGACCGGCGCAGAGCGGCATCCAGCCGGCCAGCGATGCGCTCGCTGACGTACTCCTCCCCACGCGCGGCGGCGCGAACTGCCGTCGCCAGCTCGTCGTCGGCGCGATCCTTCAAGACCAACCCGACTGCCCCGCAGGCGAGCACGTGCTGAGCAACCACCGGGCTTTCGTCCATGGTGAGGAGCACCACCTGCATGCCAGGCGCCTGTGCTCGCAGCTTGCGGATCGTCTCACGGGCCGAGCCACCGAGCATGCCGAGGTCGAGCACGAGCACCTGTGGCCGCTCGCCATGGATATGGCCCAGCGCCGACTCCAGGTCCTCTGCCTCGGCGATCACCTCGACGTCCTCCTCCGCGTCCAACACAACCCGCAGACCGCTGCGCAGCAAGGCGTGATCCTCGGCCAGAAGGACACGGATCGGCGCTAGTGGCGAGAACTCCAGCGCCTCAGCGGGCTCCGGCACCAAATGCAGATCAGCCATGGTTTCAAGCTAACGGTCAAGACAGCGGGCATCGTCCGTGCAAACGACCCGACCTGCTGTGGCAAAACACCGTTCGACGCCGCGAGTTCCCTGCTGCGGGCGCTGGGCCTGGGATCTACGGGGCGAGGCGAAACGGCGGGTAGCGGTCGGTGACCAGCACGTGGGCGTAGGCGATCACCCGGTTGGTCCAGCGGCCGACGCCGACGAGGAAGTCGAACATCGGGCGCGGGTAGCGACCGGTGAACAGGATCACAAACCAGGCGGCGATGACGACGAAGAACGCGGCGATGTAGAGGAAGAACAGCGCCACGTAGTGCGGGATGGCCAGCAGCCACTTGACCAGCGGCAGCCAGCGGTTGAGGTCATTGCGCGCGTCCGGATAGGCAAACTCGAGGTGCACCGCCTGATGCTCGTCGGTGGAGGGATAGCGGTCCTCCATCAGTGCCAGGTAGACGCCGACCCGGGCGGAGAAGCGCATCAGCTCGATGTTCCAGTCAAACCACCAGCGCGGGTACTTCTGCCGGAACACGATCAACAGGAGCGTGGGCAGCACGACCAGGCCGGCGGCGCCGACAGCCACGGAGCCCCTCCCGCCGCCGTAGGCATAGTCGCCGCCCTTGATGAGGGCGATCACGATCACGATCGGGATGACCGTGAAGAGGCGAAAGAAGGTGGTCAGGCGGTTGAGCGGCCGATCCGGGTAGTCGACCGAGTACTGGACGGGATAGGGCGCGTCGGGGTTCATGAGCTGCCTTTCGTTGAGGTGTACGGCGTACACTCGTGCCTGGAACTATAGGTGTACGCTGTACACTTGTCAAGGCAATGACAAAACAAAAGATCGCTACCCGCAAACCGCTGAGCAGCGCGCGAGTGCTGCAGGCCGCCGTTGCCCTCGCCGACGAGGCCGGGCTGCAAGCGTTCAGCATGCGCGGGCTCGCGCAGGAGCTCGGCGTCGTGCCGATGGCGCTCTACAAGCACGTGGCCAACAAGGAGGAGCTCCTCGATGGGATGGTCGACATCGTCTTCAGCGAGATCGAGCTCCCTTCCGAGGACCTCGACTGGAGGACCGCCATGCGCCGCCGGGCGATCTCCACGCGCGAGGCGCTCAAGCGCCACAGCTGGGCGATAGGGATGATGGAGTCGCGGAATCCGGGGCCGGCGAACCTGCGAAACCACAACGCGGTGATGGGCTGCCTGCGCAAGGCGGGCTTCTCATTCAAGATGGCGATCCACGCCTATTCGCTCCAGGACGCCTACATCTACGGCTTCGCCCTGCAGGAAAAGGATCTAGCGTTCGAGACCCCCGACAGTGCGGCAGAAGCCGCGCAGCGCAGGGCGCAAACGATCGGCGCGCTTGACGACTACCCCCACCTCGTCGAGATCGCCACACAACTCCCCGACTCCGGATACGACAACGCCGTCGAGTTCGCGTGGGGGCTCGATCTCATCCTCGACGGCCTCGACCGGCTGCGCAACGCCGCAGCCGCGCCGGCATGAGAGCGATGTCGGCTGCCCTGCGACAAGCCCTCGCGGGCCAGCGTCCGTGACCAGGTTGACGCTCGGCTAGGCGCACACGTGCAATACTTAAGTGGATGCTTCAGTATCTGCCCGCGCAACGCACACCAAGCGAGCCGCCGATCGACGCGGTCTTCCACGCGCTGTCGGAGTCGAACAGGCGTGCGATGATCGACCGCCTGCTCGACGGGCCCGCATCGGTAAGCGAGCTCGCGCGGCCGCTCGCGATATCTCTGCCGGCGGTCGTCCAGCACCTGCACGTGCTCGAAGCGAGCGGGGTGGTGCGCTCGCACAAGGTGGGACGCGTGCGCACGTGCGAGATCGAGCCGCTCGCGCTGGGCACGGCCGAGCGCTGGATCAGAGTGCGACGCGCGACGTGGGAGGCGCGGCTCGACCGCCTCGGCGAGTTTCTCGCCGAGGACACCGATGAGTCGGAGCGCTCCGCGCAGTCAAAGAAGACGAGATCGAAAGAAAGGAAATCGCAATGAGTGACAGGTCGGCGACGCACGCGACGTTCGTGATCGAGCGCAACTACGAGGCAGCCCCCCAACGCGTGTTCGCGGCGTGGGCGGATGCGAAGGCGAAGGGCAAGTGGTTCGGTCCGGGCGGTGAGCAGGAGCACCAGCTCGACTTTCGCGAGGGCGGTCGCGAGCACTTCCAGGCAGCTGGCGGGGGCGCGGTGTACTCCTACGACGCGCTCTATGAGGACATCGTCGCGGACGAGCGGATCGTGTTCACGTACAACATGCGCCGCAACGGCGTGCGGATGTCGGTTTCAGTGACAACCGTGGAGCTGCTCGCAGACGGCGACGGCACGCACCTGCGCTACACCGAGCAGGGCGTGTTCCTCGATGGCGAGGACAAGCCGGAGCTGCGTGAGCACGGGACCAAGGAGCTGCTGGACAAGCTCGGCGAGGCACTTGCACAGGGGGCTGCGACGATATGAGCACGGTAACGGGCACCACCGACAAGACCCAGACGACGCCGCACGAGCTCGAGCGTGGCGCTGCGGACGGTGTGAGCGACCGCTCGCGCTGGCTGGCCCTGTACGTGCTGTGCACGGGGATGCTCATGATCGTGTTGGACGTGACGATCGTGAACGTCGCTCTGCCGTCGATCCAGGAAGACCTGCACTTCTCGACGTCGAGCCTGGCGTGGGTCGTCAACGCGTACCTGATCGCGTTCGGAGGACTTCTGCTGCTGGCCGGACGTCTGGGCGATCTGATCGGCCGTCGGCGCATCTTCCTCGCCGGCATAGCGCTGTTCACGAGTGCGTCGCTTGTGTGCGGGGCCGCTCAGGCCTCATGGTGGCTCGTGGCTGCGCGCTTCGTCCAGGGCGTCGGCGGCGCAATGACCTCGGCGGTGATCTTGGGGATGATCGTGACGATGTTCGGCGACGCTCGCGAGCAGGCCAAGGCCATCGGCGTGTTCGCGTTCGTCGCCTCGGCGGGCGGCTCTGTGGGCCTGCTCGCGGGCGGCGTGCTGACGCAGTCGATCAACTGGCACTGGATCTTCTTCGTGAACCTGCCGATCGGTATCGCGACCGCGCTCGCGGCGCGGCGCCTGGTCCCTGACGAGCCTGGCATCGGCCTGAGCGAGGGGGCGGACGTCCCGGGAGCAGTGCTGATCACGAGCGCGCTGATGCTCGGCGTGTACACGATCGTGGGCCCGGCCGCAAAACAAGGCTGGGGCTCTGGGAGCACGCTGCTGTTCGGGGCTGGCTCGATCGCGCTGCTAGTCGCGTTCCTCGCGCGCGAGATGCGCGCTGCAAGCCCGCTGATGCCGCTGCGGATCTTCCGCTCGCGGCCAGTCGCAGCGGCGAACGCGATCCAGGTCCTGTCAGTCGCAGGGATGTTCGGGATGTTCTTCCTCGGCGCCCTGTACCTGCGGCGTGTGCTCGGCTATGACGCGCTTGAAATCGGCCTTGCGTTCCTGCCTGTGACGATCGCCATGGGAACGCTCTCGATCCGGTATTCGGAGCGCATCTTCATGGCACTCGGCGCGCGCCGCGCGCTGCTTGCGGGCCTCACGCTTGTGCTTGCAGGTCTCGTGGTGTTCGCGCTCGCGCCGGTGGACGCGCACTATGCAACGCAGGTCGCGCCGTCGATGCTGCTGCTGGGTCTCGGTGCGGGCACCGCGTTCCCGGCACTGATGAACCTCGCGATGTCGGGCGCTACGCCGCAGGACGCGGGCCTCGCCTCGGGCCTCGTGAACACCACCGCGCAGGTCGGCGGCGCTCTCGGGCTGGCGGTGCTGGCGACGCTGTCGACGTCGCGCAGCAACGCGTTGCAAGCGAGCGGGCATCCGATCGCGTCTGCGCTGACCTCGGGCTACCACCTCGCATTCTGGGTCGCCGCCGCGCTAGTCGGCTGCGCACTCGCCGTCGTACTCACAGCGGTCGAGCCCGGCCATGCGCTCGCGGGGGCGCACAGCGCGGCGCTCGTACAGGACGACAGGGACATGCATCGCGAGGGTCTCCCCCAGCGCGATGCGAACTCGCACGGCAACCCGTCGACGGAAGGCGCGAGCGCATAAGTCGGCCCGAGCCCCGACCTTTGCAGTCCAGCAGCCGCGAGACGACCGAGTGCTTTACGCCGATCCGACGTGCAAGCTCGGCCTTGGAGATCTGGCTGCGCCTCGTGGCCCGCCTCGGTGGGCTCGCTCAACTCGATCGCCTCGAGTAGGACTCGATCATCTCAACCACAGTCTCTTCGGCCTGGGGGCGGCTGAGCTGCATGTCGAGTCGCAGGAGCTTCCACACGAGCACGTCCGTGGCGATGACGATGGCTGTGAGCCGGCGCTCTCTGGATGCGCGCGGCAGGCCGGCGAGCAGCGGCTGGAAGACCCTGCTCGCCCAATCGCGGTGGTAGTCCCTGCCCCTGTCGGTGAGGTAGCGGACGGCGGGGATGCGGTCCTCCTGGGAGAGCATGCGCAGAATCGCCGTTCCATGCGCCTCGTAGTGGTCGAACACGTTGGCGACGGCCTCGGGGAAGCGGCCCACGGGAGCCGCGTCGCGGCGTGATTTCTCGCTCATCGCCCACCATCTGTACGCGGCGGTGAGCAACTCGTCCTTGGAGTGAAAGCGGGCGAGGAGCGTCTGTTCGGTGACGAGCGCGTCGGCGGCGATCTCGCGCAGGCGAACCTCCTCATACGGTCGAGTGCCGAAGTGCTTCCACGCCGCGGCGAGTAGCCGTTCGCCGGTCGCGGCGGCCGCATCGGCGCGGGCGGTCATCCGATAGGTGCGTTCCCTGCGCGGGGCGCTTGACTTTTTCATCTTGGTCATACTAAGATGAAGTATATGCGAGTCTTCCAGACGCTCATCGCGTTCAGCGGCAACGCGCCACCGCAGCTCGCGCTCACACGTGAGCTCGTCGACCGCGGTCACGAGGTGCGGGTCCTCGCCCACCGCGCCGCGCGCGAGCGGATCGAGAGCACCGGCGCGGAGTTCGTCGCGTACCGGCGGGCGATGCCCGACCTTGACCTCACGCGTCCGGAGACCGACCCTGTACGTGACTGGGAGGCGCGCACGCAGCTTGGCGCCGCGAAGCGACTTCGCGACGGCGCGACCGCGCCGATGCCCGATGGGGCACGCGATGCAATCGAGATGCTCGATGGCTGGGGCGCCGACGTGGTCGTGTTCGACTGGCTCGTACCGGCTGCCGCGATCGCCGCTGAGCTCGCGGGTGTGCCAGCCGCCGCGCTCGTTCACTGCCCCTATCCACTACCGGCTCGCGGCGCGCCCCCGCTGTTCAGTGGCCTGTCGCCGATGGCGGGTCCGTTGGGTGCCGTGCGCGATCGCCTGTTCGATCGCATCACCCGCCGCTTCTGGGCGCCCGCTCTGCCCGTGCTGAACGGTGTCCGTGCCGAACATGGGCTTGCGCCGCTGAAGGACTACGGCGACCAGGTTCTCGGTGCGCAGGCCATCTACGTGATGACCGCGCCAGAGCTCGACTTCTCAAGCAAAGCCCAGCTCCCCAACAACGTCCACTACGTGGGCCCCGCGTTCGAGCCGTTCCAGAAGGACTGGGAGTCGCCATGGCCCGAGGAGAACACCGATCCGCTCGTGCTGCTCAGCTTCAGCACCAGCTACATGGATCAGGGCGCGCTCGCCCAGCGAGCGCTTGACGCCGTCGCCGGGCTGCCGGTCCGGGCGCTACTGACAGCGGGCCCCGCGCTCGACGCCAGCCACCTGCGCATCCCCACCAACGCGCGGACCGTGGCTTTCGTGCCACATCGAACCGTACTCCAGCACGCGTCGCTCATGGTCACCCATGCGGGATGGCAGACGTCAACGCGGCGCTCGCCGATGGCGTTCCGCTCGTCTGCATCCCCGACGCGCGCGACCAGCCCGATAACGCCGCCCGCGTTCTGTTCGTCAACGCCGGCGTGAGGGTCAGCAAGAAGAGCTCCCCCAGCAAGCTGCGCAGCGTGATCGCCAGCGCCCTGGAAGACCAGTCGATCAAACAGGGTGCCCGCGCGATGGCCGACGCCCTCGCCCGCAGAGACGGCGCCACCGTCATGGCCGACGCGCTGGAACGCCTCCCTGTACGCAACGTCGTGAAGACAACTACACCGCACGGATCACCCGCAGCAGGCTGATACCTGAACCACGCTCACAAGCTTGGCAAGATCGGCTCGTGTTCGCGAGATGGTTGCTCGCGCTCGCGCCAACGGCCGGTCGTGGGGCGAGATCGGGATCGCACTCGGCGTGTCGCGTCAGGCAGCACGCGAGCGGTTCGCCGAGAAGACCCGCGCATAGTCGTCTATCTGGACGTCAGGCAGCGACGTGCGATGGCCCAACTGGAGTTCCAGCATCTAACCGCACTTCTATCGGGGAGACAGGATGGTTTTGGCTTCGTTATGCGGTTTTTCAGGGGTCTGCGGTCTTTTTGCGGTCCTCGGACGGACCGGCGCTGACGCCGACAGTCGTCTGTTCTGCTTTGTGCCGATAGCTTGACGGTTTCACGCCGGCCTGCTAGCCTTGTGCCATGAGGCTTGCATACGCTGAAGAGGCGATCCACGTCCACGACACTGGCCATCTCTCCGACCGAGAGATCGCGCGAGCGACCGGAGCGGCACCAAGTACCGTCCGAGAATGGCTGGCCCGTAGGAGCGCTCCGAGCGGAGTACGGGCCGAGCGGCTGGCCGAGCTTTCATCGCTGGTTGAACGCCTTGCGCGAGTGATTCGCCCTACCTACATCCCCGTCTGGCTCAGCAAGCCCGTTCCCGCGCTCGACGACGACAAGCCCATCGATCGCATCGCTCAAGGCGACTATCGCTCAGTCGCGCATCTAATCTCTGGCATTGAGGACCCGGGCGCAAGCTGACGTGACGCTCGACGTCACAGCGGTCGCCGTGCGCGGACGCTGGGTCAAGCACACCTACCCGGGATCGCCGCCGCTGCCGGAGCGCTACCCACCGCCGGACAATCGCTGGCAGCGAGGCGAAATCGTGGACGCCGTCTACCTCGCGGATAGCGAGCAGACGGCGTGGGCCAAGTGGTATCGCCATCTTGCCGAGCGCGCCATTCCTCCGCTCGCACAGATGCCGCGCCAGCTGTGGACATGGCGGGTCAAGGTTGAGGTAGCCGACCTCTCCACGCACGAGAAACTCGCTGCGGTAGGACTCGAACGACCGGCCCCGGGGCGCCGCAGCTGGCCCGCCTACCAGCGTGTCGGCGAGCAGATTTCAGCAGCAGGCTGGGCAGGATTGCTCGCACCAAGCGCGGCACGTCCGACCGGTGCGGTCCTCTGCCTGTTCCGCCGCAAGCGCGGTGTCGAAGGCGCCGAGCCGATCCCTCCCCCGCGCCTGGTGCGCGAACCTCCACCACCACCGACCGGACTAGTGACCTGACTGGACCCGCGTGGCAGTGTACCTCTGGCGAGCGGCGTGACTACTCGGCGTTCCCTCTCAGAGACACCACGGATCTGAAATATCCGGCTAAGACCACGCCACATCTCACCGACCAACGATCTCAGCAATCGAGTCGGCCATGTGATCTACAGATTCTTTGCTCTTGTGCATTGCCATGATGTCTGCAAGCGCCGGGAACTTTTCACGGATCTCCTTGTCGCTGACATCGATCCAGATGGGAAGGATCTTGCCATGACCCTCGGCCCGCCGTTGACTGAACACACTCAGCTCCTTCCGCGGCCACGCTCCCCTGAGAAATGCATGCGACAGGAGGACGACACCGTACTGGCTACGTGCCAGGCCGTCAGCGATACTTTGAGCGATGCTGTCGCCTATCTGTAGCTGATCGTCTGCATTCCAAACACGTACACCTCGCCCGCGCAGCGCTCGAACCAAGTCGTCAGCAAAGTCAGCGTCGGCAAATGAGTACGAGACGAAGACGTCAAACGAGGGATCAGTCGGTGGATGTGCCTCTATGGCAAGCGTCAGCTCTTCGACATGTGAACGCAATCGTGCGCTAGCCTTCAATGCGACTGCTGCCGAAACAAGCGCGCTAACGGCACCAAGGGCAGCAGCGGAGGCTGCCCACAATGTCGCATCAGAACTCACGGCGTGACCTCAGACTGCTCAGCGACCACGACGCAGCTGAGTCCCGTCACCAAGGCGAATCCGAAAACGACGATCGAGCCGACCGCGATTGCATGATAATCGAGTTTTGATCCGTCACGGAAACCTGCGGCAACATCGGCGAACCAACCAGCGGCAACCACAAGGACTAGCCCAGCCGAGCATCCCGCCCAAAGCCGCAGCGTCGGAAAGCGCTGCTTACGGACAGAAAATAGCTCCGCGAGTGCAGCCCCGAGGACTGCGGTAGAGACGAGAAAGAGTTCGCCGTGCATAAAGAGAGAGTCGAAGCGAAGCCGATCCCCGCGGGTGATTGTGCCGATGACCCCTAGCGCAACGGGGAACAAGGCGAGCAAGACCGCGAAGAAGATCCACTTCCCTACTCGGAAAAGCATCGCATCTCCCGAAGCGTGCGCACCTGTGGAGTAGTGTATTTGGTACGTAGCTCGCACGTTCGGTTTTCGAGCAACTTGTAGATTATGTTTGGATGGTCAGAATCATCCCCCTCGGCAATTGCACCGACCGGACGTGTTGCCGAGATCTGCGACGAAAGCACTGCGGCTATGGCGTAGAGTAGACGGATGTCGTCGGCGTCAATGATGCTTCGCCGTCAGGCGGCTTGCATGAGCACTGGACCGCGAGTTCGTCGCGCTGGTCGTCCCGGTTACGCCGAACACGCCGGCCCAGACCCCAATTAGCGCAGCGGCGGCGAACAAGACAGTGAGCGGTGTCCGACGCGGCCAGCGCATACCCCATGTCACCATGGCCGAGCAACCGATCAGCAGGACCGTGGCGCCAGTCGCCCACCAGAAGCGGCCATGAACCTCGTCGGTAGCGCACAACGTCGCGAACGCAAGGGCGAGCAGGAAAGCCCCACTCAGACCAACTGACCGCCGTCGTAGCCTCGCCCGTTTCCGGCTCGCGATACCGCGAGCCTCCTGCTCGGCCTGGACGCGCTGTTCGTGACCGGCCAGCTGGGCACGCAAATCCTCGATCTGGCCAGATAGCTCGTCGTGGCGGTGCTCTGCCTCACGGCGCGCGAGCTCTGCCGCCTCCTCGGTAGGTCGGCGAACTTCAGCTTCGAAGCGCTCCAGCACCTGCGCGACCGCGTCATCGTCAACGCGCCGCGGATCGCCACGGCTCACCTCGAACAAGAGGCTCCGCACCTGCTGGTGATAGATCAAGGTTTGAACCTGGTCCGCCGAGACATCGCCGCGCTCGCGTAGCTTGACGATATGCGCAACCCAGCGTTGCCATACGGCGGGGCTAGGCGCATTCGCCGAATAACATTCCGCGATCAGAAGGCGGCGCGGGAGGTCGGGTTCACGCTCATCTGAGCGTACCCAGAGGTGCGCCGTGATCTGGGTGTCGGTCATGCAGTGCGGCACGTTGGCGTCGCGCTTTGCGCTCTGGAAATAACGCCGGCTCGCCGCAGCGAGCGCTCCGTTGGCCGTGACAAAGAGCGCCCTTGTACTCGCCAGATCGCGAGGGTGCGCACCCGCCCGGAGTCGATCGATGGCGGCCAGCGAGTCGACATCCTTCTCCAGTGGTCCCTTCGAGTGGTACTGAACTCCTTCGCCGATCGTTTGCGCAAGCGCCTCCTCGTCGATGTGATCGTGCTGGCGGTGCGCTGGCGTCTCACACACACTGATGCCGAGATCACGCAAGCGAGCGTCGAGATCTGAGACCAGCGCTTCAACCTGGCCAGCCGTCAAGCCCTGCTTGACGATCGCATCGATCGTCTCGCGCCGGCGCCCCTGCAACTCTGCGCGCTGTTTGGAGGCACCGCTGCCGCCACGCAGCAGCTCGACAACGCTCTCGACCACACCCGTGATCTCCGTAAACGTATGGTGAAAGACGAGCGCTGGGATCTTGAACGCCTTCATCAACTTCAGCATCTCAAGCGCTGCTGCTTGCACCTCCTCGGGGGCAAACCCGAGCGCATGCAAGACGGGAGTGGTGTCCAGATAGACGCGCATCTCCGGCAGACGACTCGGGAGCTTGCGTGCATCCTGAAAGTAGAGGACATTGGCGATCATCGTCGCCTTGACCATCTCGACTAGACGGTCGAAGTTCGACGGGTCTCGCTCAAGCGCGCGCAGAGCGAAGGCGTAAACCACCCGTAGCGCCTCGTCGGCGCCGGTCGCAGCAGCCGGGAGCGAGCCGTCACGCCGTGCGGTTGCGAGCTCGGCACCGAAGCGATCGGTGAGGCGCTCAAGGGCACGGTCAGCGTCGGCCTGGGTCCACTGGAGATCATGGACTTCACGCGCGTAGGCGCACACGGCATCGGCGAGCGCGTTCATGCCGGCGAGCATCTCCTCGCGTTTCTCCACCAGGTCTGGCATTCCCGTCAGGTACTCGAGGTTCGGGTAGGAATCCCGCTCAACGCGGATGAGCGCACCTTCTTTCAGTGCACGCTGAAGCAATAGCTGGGCGACAGCCGTCGGCATCGTTGGGAAGCCCCAGCGCCTGCAGAGGCTGCGTGCCATTGTGTGCGGCTCGACGCGCTCCCCCGCTGGCCATGCCTTCAGACAGTCGACAACCAGTGGGGCGAAGAAGCCCAGGTAGTCCCTGCCCTCATCCGCCGCGGCGACCATGACTGCCATCGTCGTTAGCAGCCTGCTGCGCTCTCCCAGGCGTGGCTGCGAGCGTTGGTCGGCCGCAACGATCGGCCAGGCGTGGCTCGCGTCTCGTGAACTCGCGTCCGCTGAGAGATCCGTCCCCATTCTCCCTCCTACTTTTCCATCCGAAGACTCTGGTTATCTAATGTGGTTAGCACTTCGCTTAAGGGCGTAGCCCGTCGCGCAGCGTAAAGACGCTCTCGGACGAGTCCTCCACATGCTCGTCATGTGTCGACGGTCGTCACTTGTATATCGCGTGTGGCTGCCCGAGCCAGATCAGGGGAAGCGGACCGGCTGGATCGCGTCGCATTCAAGTAGGCCAAGGCGTTCCGCCTGCTCAGCCTCGCCCACCAGCGAGCAGGCGAAACATGACGTGGGTTCGGGTCAACGTTCAAGGTTTGAAACCGGCGCCAAAGAGACCGCAAGAGCCTCCCCTGCGGTCCTTTTGCGGTCCCGCGTGCCGGGAACAGCCGGGAACACGCGAGAACAGCCGCCCATGTTCCCTAGACCCTATGGAGGGTGACGTCCGGCGGGGCTGTTAAGCATGGTCGGTCCCCCGATGTGATCGGGGACGTTATAGCCGCGCGGCTGGTACCCGCGCGGCGGCCACAATCGCATAGGAGGAGCCGACCATGTCTGTGACGTGTTCGGGACAGGTCCCGCCGGCCCGCAAGTCGGTCTATCAGAACTTAGTGTAGATTTGGGCTATGCGGTTCCTCTCGACAAGCGTTATCGCGACGGCCTTGCTGGCTTTGTTTGCAGCCGCTCAACCGGCGGTCGCCGCCACCGGTTCCCGCACCCTCGCGAGTGGCGTCGTGACCCGCACGCACGGCGGCCGCATCAAGGCGCACGACGGTGCCGAGCTGTATGTGCCGGCTGGCGCGCTCAACGAGCGGCGCGCCCGAGCCGCGATCAAGCGCGGACACGCCAACCAGATCGGTTTCGTCATCTACGGGAAGTGGCACGGAAAGGTCCGTGTGACGCTGCCGGCACCTCCACCAGACGAGCACCCCCTGGTGCTTCACAGGGTCGGGCGAACATGGGTGCTAGAGAGCAAATCTTTCGGGCAGATGACCGTTTGGGTGGATCATCTCAGCGACTTCGTGTCAGGCGTGTTCGAGCTCTGCGACAACGTCGTCGAGGGCGGGCCAGAGGTGTATGCGGGCTGCGTTGGCATCACCTACGCCGGCGGCCTGCTCGGGACAGCAGCGTACGCGGGCATCTCTGCGCTCATCAACGCGAGTCATCAACAGCCGCCAGGTTCTGGGTCAAGCGGCACTGGGACGCTCCCAGTCGGGCAGGGCTCCCCAGTCAACATCCAGGGCAGCTCCCCAGTGCTCCAAGGCGGCGGTCCGCCGCCCGGCGGCGAACCCGAACCGCCACCGCCGCCGCCGCCACCACCACCGCCACCACCACCGCCACCGCCACCGCCACCGCCACCACCACCTTCTCGGTCGGTCAGCATCGGCTGGAGCGGCGCGCATCCCGGGTGGATCTGGATGACGCTGGCCGGTTTCTCCACCGGCTCCCACGCCTACACATGCAGCTTTGCGAGCGGTGGAGACGCGACGTTTACCCTCGTAGAGACGGCTTCGCCGGAGACATGGGATAACGGCCACACGTGCTACGACCTCGAAGCAGGCGACACGGTGTGGGTTGTCGTCGAAGGCGTCTCCTCGAACACGATCCGGGTCCCGTAGCCCCCGGCCCCGCTGGCACGGCGGCTGGTTCTAGGACGCTGCCCGCCGACGAATATGACCGTTATGGGCGTCTGCTGGCCCACGTTTTCGTTCGCGGGCGCCAGCTCGAACTCATCCAACTAAGCTGCGGCTGGGCCGAGGTCTACCGCTATAACCACCAGCGTTTCGACGGGCTCGTGGCCTTCGTGCGCTCCGCTGCCGGCGCCCGTCGCGCAAACCGTGGAGTGTGGGGAGAGTGCGGCGGAGACTTCCATTCGTCCCGCTGGCCGGATAAGGGTTCGGCATGCAGCAACGGTGGGCGCATCAGAGCGCTTATCGAGCGTTGACCACCACGTCGCCCGGACGATGACGTCGGTTACTCCGAAATGGCGATCCTCAACTCGGTTCCGTCGGAGATCCCGGTGTCTGACAACACGCTGAAGAGCTCGCGAATACTCTGCGCTGCCGGTGGCACTGGTGTTTGGGCGAGCTGGGTGCCCAAGAGGCTGGCCCCGAGACCAGGCTGGGCGATTCCAATCGTCGCGCGGACCACCGGCTGCCTGACCGACCAGGGCTCCGGATCTCCCGGTAGCGACGGGTCGAGCCCAAGACGCCGGCGCAGCACCTCCGGTGGATGACTTCCGTCCACGAGCGTCGCCACCGGCGATTCCGCGCCATCGAGCCGGTTGCCGATCTGCTCCCAGAGGTACGTGGAGGTCACACTGCGCCTACTACGGATCGCCTGGGCAACGACGACCTGCATGTCGCCGACTCGTACCGAGACTGTCGCGTTGTTAGCGCCCTTGGCATGCCACAGGCCGAGCGCGACCTCGCCGCTGCCCAGCTCTTCGAGGACGATGTAGTCGGCGATCTCGCCGGCGCCGTCATTGTGGAGCACCCATCTTTCGCTACCACGGCGCGGCTGCTCGAACAGGAACTCCTCCAGACGCTCGTGAACCGAGCGCATACCCAACCCGCGGCCCTCCGCCGTCGCGCGCGTCTCGGCGGTAAGGTCGACATCAGGCCACTCGATCCCCTCGAGCAGCCTCGTGTTGAACTGCGAGCTGACCCCCTGGCGTGGGTAGATCACTGCGCCGATGGTGGTGCTCCCGTCGAGGAAGTACACGCTGGGCGCGCGGTCCGCAAGCAGATCGCTGAGCGCCACCGGTAGGCCGAAACCACGGCGAACCTCGAGGTCCGTGCTGGCCAGCACCCGCCCGTCGAGGCCCACGGTCGCGTCGAACACCAGTCTTTGGTTGCCAGCCGACCGGTCGTTGAACACGCCGAGCATCCGGAGACGCCCGCCGACGGGACCCTGGACCTGCTGGAGAGTCCCGGTCGGGTCATCGTTGACATACAGCTCGAGGTCCTCGATCCCGCCCAGTGAGCCGTCTGGTCCCTGCATTTCCAGACCGAGACCGAACAGTGCGGGATGAAGCTCCGCTGCCAGCGGCGGCGAGGTCGGCCACGCGGTCAACCGCTCCCCACGCTCCATGCCGGGCAGCAGCGGCCCCTGTGGGTTCTGGACGGGAAACCACAGCAAATTCGCGGTCTCGTCGACCCATGCAGAGAGCTCTCGCAGGCCCATGTAGCGACTCCACCAGACCTTCGACTTCTCGACGGCGCCTCCTGCGTTGGCAGCACCCGTGCCCACCCTGATCTGGAACATGACGTGCCCGAGCGCGCTTCGCGCCATATCGACGCTTCGCAGCCCACGGTCGACGCCCGAGCCCATGAAGTTTCGGTAGCTCGCCCGCCCGCGGGCGGCGGCGTTCGTGCTGCGGATTCCGACTGAGGACACCGAAAGCCGGGTCAGGCTATCGAGGTATCCGCCGAGCAGCTCGGGCCCAGCCGGTTCGGCGTGTTCGTCCAGGTCGAGGAGTTCCTCCATCCGGCGGCGGAGCCCTTCGCGCTGGAGGTTCAAGAACAGCAGCGGCGGAAGGCCGACCTGCGTTGGGCGTCTGTAAGCAGCCACATGCAGCTCATAAGTCATGTCGGCGAGCGCCGGGTCGCTGCTCCAGCGGGGCTGGCTGGTGTAGCGGACCACAACCACCATGAGTGCGCTCGCCGAGTCGGCGACAGAGTAGACGACAGTGCCCCCCGCAAAGCGCGCACCCAGCTGGAGATCCTGGGGCAGCTCACCCTGTACGAACCCCGGCTCCCAGCCCTCGAGTGCTTCGTAGACCACGGCGCGCGCCAGCGGACGCAGGCTCCCGGGAGCGATCTCGCCGCGCTGGGCTGGAAAGGCCGCCACGAACTGCTGGTCGTGGCGTTGCTCCTCGACTTCCGCGTCGATGATCTGCGGGAGCACGGTCGCCCAATCGGAATCCTCATCGTAAAGCTCCCGCAGAGCGCCTCTCAACTGGGGGAAGACCTCACCATCGCGCACAGTGATGAGGACTGACGGCTGCGGGAAGCGGTCGTCTACGCGGGCCAGACGACCGATCAGCTGGGCGGTACCCACAAGGGACTTGTGCTTGTCGTGGTAGGCGAGGAGCCGTATCGCCGAGAGGTCGAAGCCCTCACCGAGCATGCCCACGACCCCGACCGCACGGATCGCCCCGCCCCGCACGCCCTCCACGATCTCACGCTGACGAGCCTCTGAAACGTTGTAATGCAGGAGTGTCAGCTCGATGCCGAGGCTCTCGTAGATCTCCCGGAGCGCGTTTAGCCGCTGGATTGTCGCGGCTCTGACCATCAGCACGCTCGTCGCGTGCCCGGCCTGCCCGAGCAGCTCGCTAGCGCTCGTCGCGATCGCCCGGTCACATGCCGGCCGGTCCGCCTCAGCGTCGAGCAGCATCGGCGTGATTGGCTTGTAAAACCCCTCCTCGAGCGCGATCCTCAGCGGATAGTTGTAGATATGGGTTCCGGGGATCGCGCGGCCGTCGCGGCGTCGCGGCGTCGCGGTGAGCAGCAGGGCGGGGGTCGGGGAGAAGTAATCGAGCAGCTCCCGCCACATCCGTGCCGGCGCGTGGTGAGCCTCGTCGACGATGATCAGATCGAACAGGTCCTTCGGCGGCAGGGAACCCTCCCCGTAGTGGATGGGGCTGATCGAGTGGGGAAGGGCGACCACCACGTCGGCGCCGTCGAGCGTCCCCCAGTCGGAGACCAGGCCCGTCACCTCCGTGACATCGGGGGTACCGGCGTCCTCGGACAGGACCCCGACGGTCCGCAGCAGGCGTTGGGTCGTGAAGGCTTGGGTCATCTGAGTCCGAAGGTCTCGTTTCGGGACGACCACTAGGACTCGCCCCTGGGTCTTCGTCAGGTATGGCGCGGCCAGGCCGACACCGGTCTTGCCCGCGCCGGTGGGGATGCTCACGAGCGCCGGGTCGGCCTGGTTCAGGCTCCAATGGGAGATCACCGCGCCGAGGGCGCCTGCCTGCGGTGAGCGCCAGGTCTCACCGGCGGGGAAGAGGCTGACGGACGGCTTCGTTTCGGCGTAGAAGTCACTCATACCGCACACCCCATATGCGCTCACGACGGTTTCTTAGCCTACCTCGCGGAGCCCCAGAAGCTGCGAACATACCAATTCTCGGAACCTGTCACTTGGGGGCGACGGTCCCAGCACTTCTCGTCTCCTGAAATGACACCGTCGCAATCGGGAGCCAGCGTCTGCGCCGCATCAGCCGAGATGGTAGCGTGCCATGAGCGCAATCGCGCAAATATGAGCGGAGACGGGGAACTTCTGACGATCGAAGAGGCCGCGAGTCGGCTGGGGGTTTCCGTTGCCACTGCGAGGCGGATGGCCATCGATGGCCGGATCCGAGGCCACAAGAGCGGAAAGCAATGGCTCGTCGAGGGAGACTCGCTGGCTGGGCGGAGCCGCCGGAGGCGAGGGTCTCCTCGACCTCCGATCGACTGGCACGCGAGTTTTACCTATGTTCGGAACACGGACTTGAGAGAACTTTGGGTTCCTGACGTGCTCCAGCACGCCGACCGCCTCGATGAGCCTGAAACCGTCATCGCTGAAGCCCAAGCGATCGTCGAACGGGCATCGCCGACGGCCGGACAGGTGGTGGACGTCGATAAGTCTCCGATGCTTACACGGGTCGGGATGATGCTTGGGCTCTCCGACCGCGTCGCGTACCAAGCACTAGTGGGGTCGTTTGCTGAGCGAATAGACACTCAACTGTTGGACAGTGTCTTCTCTGCACGCCTCGCGCCCGGTCCCAAGTACTTCACGAAGCAATCGAGGCCACAATGGGTCGCCTGGCGCCGGCTCGTGCGAGCTCAACTTGGCAACGATGACCGGTGGCTGGTAAAGACTGACCTGACCGCCTTCTTTGAGACGGTGCCGCACGCCCGTCTCATCTCCGAGGTCGAAGCGCTAAACGTCGAACCCACGATCGTGACGCCCCTCAGGGAGATGCTTAGGGTCTGGGGGAACGACCGCGACAACGGCCTCCCACAGGGGCCAAACGCCTCCCGAGTCCTCGCAAACCTGTACTTGCTGCCCGTCGACCGCGCAATGGCACAAGCAGGGTGGCAATACTCTCGGTACCTGGACGATGTACGCGTTGTGGTGCCGACGAAGACAGACGGTCACCGTGCGATACGGCAGTTTCAGAAAGAGTGTCGCTCCCGCGGGTTGCTTGTAAGCTCGCCAAAGACCAAGCTGCTCCACGGCGAGGCTGCTCGCAACGATGTCAACGCCGACACCGATCTAGAGCGTGCGGACTACCTAACGGCGCAGCCGAACTCGTCCCAAGCGCGAAAAGTCCTGAAGGCCATTCTCCGAAAGGCCCTCAAAGAGGAGGCAGGCATTGACGAGCGCCGTACTCGTTTCAGCTTGTGGCGGCTGACGCAACTTCGGGAGGCCGGCACACTACGACTCGTCCTGAGCCGCCTTCCGGATCTCGCACCGGTAGCTAGCGTCGTCGCGGCGTACGTGAGGCCGTTCGTCACTAAGCCGCAGGTCGTCGACGGAATAGGAAGCTTCCTTGCCGACGACGAACGAAATCACTCCCCCTATCTCTGCGCTTGGTTGTTCGCGGCCATGATGGAGTTTCCAGGAGGCCCTGTTCCCAGTAGCTGGGCCGACGAGGCGGGAAGGCGAGTGAAGGACCGAAACCAACCGGAGTTTCTGAGAGCTATAGCGGCCGTAGTATTCGCTCGGTCAGGCCGACCGTCCGATATTGAATGGATCAAGGCGGACATCCAACGGGAGCACGATCCCGAGGTGCTTCGGGCTTATGCGGTTGCACTCCACTGGGCGCACGAGCTCGATAACACGACGCAGCGGCAGCTAGCGTCGCGCAGCCTGCCAGCTGGGATTGCGATTTCGTACTTGAAGGGCCGAAACCGGCTCCCGTCATTGGTCACAAAGAGCGGCCACTTGGCCATCGCTACGCCGGCATAGGCCGGCCCGCCGCGCCATCGCCCGCACTGGTGGGTCAACGGACCGGCGGTTCAACCTACGGTGTCTCAGCAGGATTTGAGAACTCAAGCGCAGTCGGCAAGTGATCAAGTCCCGCGGCAGCCTTCGGCCCGACCTTGATCTGCTCCCCGGTAAGACGGTTATAACTCGCTGCCACCACATCGTCCCGAGAGACATCCCGCACGAGCCTGCTGTACTCCGCCCACAGCATGAAATAGACGTTGTCCTTCGTCCTGTCCGAGTTGAAAAAGAATCCAACGATGCTCCGCTCGTCATCTCCGACGACGGGGATGAACACGAGGCTGTGGAGCAGGATTCCGCAGAGTCTCCGAGTCTCAAGACATGCCGCGCTCATCTTCGCTAGGTCGTAGTTATCGTCAAGCCGGTGCCAGTTGAGGAAGTCCACGAACGGCCGCAGGTCGCGCTTTGGATAGCGGTCCGCGCTCCATCGACACTCCTCGATCTCGTCTGAGAGCTTGTTTGAGTCGGCCAGCTTACGGACAACAAACGCCGACCAAAACACGAACTTCTCAAACGCCAAACACGCGTCCTCCAGATTGGCGGGGTCAAAATCGGCGACGCGCCGTCTGGTCCGCGTAAGGCTCCGCGTGAGGTCTTTCTTATACGGCCATGAATCCTCGAACACGCGCCTGTCATAGCACCCTCCGCAGCGCCTATCGCCGGGACCGCGCTGGCGGCTAGGACCGGTCCGGTCCGGAGTGGCGGAGAGGGATGGCGTGACGGCTCGCCGCGAGATTTCGCAGAAGCGACCTGTGAGTCAGGACTGGGGCGAGCGTCCACGGGTTCGGCGCCGGCGGCTGGTACCCACATAGGACGAACGACGCGCACTACTACGACGGCCTCGCAGTGACGAGCGTCTGCCTTGTTGAGGATCGCGGCCTCGGGACGCCATGCGTAGTCGCCAGGGGACCGCAGCCGGGCACCCTGCGGTCCTTTTGCGGTCCCGCGTGCCGGGAACAGCCAGGAACAGACGGGAACAGCCGACCACGAGCCCCAGCGTTTTCGCGGATATTCCCGTGTGTTCCCGGCTGTTCCCTGTTTTGAAGTTCATCGGGGAGACAGGATTTGAACCTGCGACCGCCCGGCCCCCAGCCGGGTGCGCTACCAGACTGCGCCACTCCCCGTGACGCCATCGATTCTACGGACAAACCATCGTGCCCGTCCACGGCCGTCCGTCCGGCCCTAATGGGAACATGTGTTCGTGCTCTCGTCCGACTCAACAAGAACCTGCGGGCGCTGCGGACAGCCGAAGCCCCTATCGGACTTCGCCTGGCGCCGAAAGGCCCGCGGTCAGCGCGACAACTACTGCCGCCCCTGCAGGGCGGCCTACAAACAAGACCACTACTTGGCGAATCGCAGCCGCTACATCGCGAACGCGACGCGCCGCAAACAAGCGGCCATCACCGAGCGCACTGCCTACCTGATCGAGTTCTTCCGCACTCGGCCGTGTGCTGACTGTGGCCAGACCGACCCGCTCGTCCTCGAGTTCGATCATCTTGGGGAGAAGAACTTTGGTATAGCCAAAGGCCTCCGCGATCGCCCTTGGCAAACCGTCCTAGACGAGATCGCCATCTGCGACGTGGTTTGTGCAAACTGTCATCGTCGACGAACGGCTCTTCGAGCCGGGTTCGCACGTGCGGTGGTAGCTCAACGGTAGAGCCTCGCCCTTCCAAGGCGATGATGCGGGTTCAATTCCCGTCCGCCGCTTCACCCGCCCCGCCGCTCCTCCTGGGGCACCTCCCCCGCCTCATCGGCGAGCCCCGCCGGCGGCCAAGGCCCGGCCCAGTTGTCGCGCGCCCCGTCGAGCGTGACGGTGGACCCGCTGAACGCGGACCCCAGCGGCGAGGCCAGCAGCGCGACCAGCCACGCGTGCTCCTGCGCCCGTCCCAGCCGCTGCAACGGCACGCTGCGGGCAGCCCCAGCGCGCACGCTGTCGGGATACTTGGCCAGCACCTCCGTCTCGAAGTGCCCCGCGGCGACCGCGACTACAGCCACGCCCGCCTCGCGCCAGCGCGCGGCCAGCTCGCGCGTGAGCGCCTCCACGGTCGCCCGCGCGGCGCCCGAGTGAGCCATACCGGGCATGCCGTGGTGTGGCGACAGCGTGACGTTGACCACGGTGCCCGCGCCCGCCTGCTCGAAGGCCAGCTCGAAGGCCGCTTGCGCCATGTTCATCAGCCCGTCCACGTTCAGCCGCCAGACCGCGCGCCAGCCCTTGGCGGCGATCAGCTCGGCGGGCGTGAAGTACTGCCCGCCGGCGTTGTTGACCAGCACGTCCAGGCGCCCGTGGCGCTCCAGCGCCTCCTGCACCAGCCGCCGCGCGCCGGCGGCCTCGCGAACGTCGCCCGCCACCCAACCAACTTCGCCGCAGCCCGTGCCCGTCCCAACCGCACCCTCTCCCCCCGCGCCCTCTCTCCCCGGGCCGACGCTCTGCCCGATCTCGGCGACCGCCTGCTCGAGCACCTCCTGGCGCCGCCCGGCGATCACCACCCGCGCCCCGCACAGCGCGAGCTCGAGCGCGGTGGCCTTGCCCAGCCCGGTGCCTCCCCCGGTCACCAGCGCGACCCGCCCATCGAGCACGCCGGGCGCAAAGATCTCCGATCGCATGCGCTCTGACACCTGGCCCTGGCCACCCACGTCGGCGATCATAGGCGCAGACCGTCTGTCGCCTCTTGCGTCCAGAGCATCTCCCCCTCCTACGTCAAGGCCGTCCGTCCCCACCTGCGTCTAGGGTTTGCGTGTGCCCCACAGGCCGCTGGTCTTCGTGTCCGGACTTACGTTTGGCGACTATCTGCTGTGGAACTGGTCGCTCAACAGCAACCACGCGGTGCTGGAGCTCGTGTCCGGGCTGACACTGCCACCGCTTGCGGTCGTGTGGCTGTGGCTGGTCGTGCTAACCCTCGCCCGCCTGATCGCCCACGGCACCGGCCGCTCGCTCGATCGCGCGGAGATCCGCCGCGACCGCCGGCACGGCCAGCCAGCGCGCGTGCCTTCCGCACAGGCCGGCACCACGCCGGCGCAGGGCGCCCACACGCCCACGGCAGCAGCGGCCCAGGGCGCCCCCACCTCTGCGGCGCCGGCGGGATCATCCCCCGGCAAGCTCGCAGCTTGAGCAGCTCCAACGCACCCCCGTGAGCCCCCGCGCCAGGCGCCTGCTCCCCCGCTCCAAGCGCGTGCGCGCTGGGCTGGCGGGCGCGCTGGCACTGCTGATCGCGGCGGCGGTGCTGGGCGGTTATGAGTACAGGCACCACCGCACGGGCAACATCTACCACCCCCACGCGCGCTTCATCGCGCAACCAACCCCGACGCTGCCGGCCAGCGGCCCGGAACGCTTCGCCTGGCCGCTGTACGGCTATGACCGCGAACACACCCGCTTCTTCCCCGCGCCCCCACGCGTGCATCCACCCTTCAAGCGACTGTGGGCGCACGACCGCAACTCGCTGCTGGAGTTCCCGCCGGTGATCTACGGCGCGCGCATCTTCCAGCTCCCAGACGACGCGACGCTGATCGCCACCAACAAGCGAACGGGACGCACCCTGTGGACGCGGCGGCTGGGCCAGACTTCGGCGTCCGCGCCGGCGGTGACCGCGAACACGGTGTACGCGACCATCCTCGAAAGCGGACACCACCGCAGCCCTGGACGCGTGGTCGCGCTGAATGCGACCACCGGCGCGATCCGCTGGTTTCGCTCGCTGCCGGCGCCGAGCGAGTCCTCGCCGCTGCTGGCCGACGGCAAGCTGTTCTTCGGGACGCAAAGCGGACTCGTGTACGCGCTGGACGCGCACAGCGGGCGCGTGGTGTGGACATACCGGGCGCCCGGCTCGGTCAAGGCCAGCCCCTCGCTGGCCGACGGCCTGTTGTATTTCGGCGACTACTCGGGACATGTCCAGGCGATCTCCGAGCAGACCGGCAAGCGCGTGTGGATCAGCGGCTCGGGCGGGGCGCTGTTGGGCAGCGGCACGTTCTACTCGACCGCGGCGGTGATCTACGGCCGCGTGTTCCTGGGCAACACCGACGGGCGCGTGTACGCATATGACGCGTTCACGGGCGGCCTGGACTGGGCAGTGCAGACGGGCGCCTACGTGTACGCCTCGCCGGCGGTCACCAACGCACCCGGCCTCGGCCCGACCGTGTACGTGGGCTCCTACAGCGGCGTCTTCTACGCGATCAACGCCCGCTCGGGACACGTCAGCTGGACGTTCAACGCCCACGGGCGGATCTCCGGCTCGGCGACGATCATCGGGCGCACGGTGTACTTCGCCGACCTCGGCCAGCGCCGCACGTATGGCCTTGGCATCTCGACCGGGCGCAAGCTGTTTGAAGCGCACACGGGCGAGTTTGACCCGGTGATCAGCGACGGCAACAACATCTACTTGACGGGCACCACCGGCCTGTACGCATTCGCGCCCAGGTAGCGGCCGGCGCCGCGGCAGCCCTACGGGCGGCGGCCAAGCACGCGCGCGAGCAGGTTGCGCGTCATGGCCACCACGCGCGGGTCGGGCGCGAACGGCGCGTCGGGCGAGGCCTGGGGCACAGGCGAGAGCGCGTACATCCAGCCGAGCGTGCCGGTGGCGAACACCAGCGCGCCCGAGCGCGCGGTATAGAGCGTTGTCTGCGCGAGCGTGCCGTGCGCAGGCGAGGGCTCGGCCTCCGAGCCGCACGGCACGCGGGCGCCCGTGCCGATCAGCAGCGTGCCGGGCGGCGTGGCGGGCGTGCGCTGGTCGAGCTCGTAGCCGACGATCCCCGGGATGCTGGCGTCGGCGGCAATGCCCGTGCCGGCGAACAGCCAGCCGGGCTGCAGGTCGGGCGAGGGCGTCCACGAGTAGTAGCGGTAGATCGGGGGGCCGGGCACCTGCACGCGCGGGGTGATGCAGCCGTTATATGCGCTGCCCACGAGCGCGGCGCCGCCGCCGGGGAACGCGCCGGTGGCGTCGGCCTGGTCGGGGTCCAGCGCGGCGTGCTCCTTGTAGGCGACGATCCGGTGGTCGGGCTGGCCGGCCTGGCTGGAGGCGGCGCTGGCGGGCGCGAAGCGCACGCGCCAGGCCATCGTGTCGGAGCTGATGAACAGCAGGCTGGTTCCCCGGTCGCGCGCGGCTGCGAAGGCGCGCTCGTCGCGCTGGGACCAGTACTCGGAGTGGCCCACGTCGATGACCGCCCGCGCGCCATCGAGCTGGCCGGGATCGCGGTCGATGGACTCGATCGTGGTGTAGCCAACCGGATAGCCGTAGCGCTCGAGGAAGCGCACCATGGCGACGTCGCGGATGAAGAATTGCCCGGCGCCGGTCTGGCTTTCATAGGGCCGGTCGTAGGACACTTCCACGCCCTGGTCTGTCCCGGTCACGCCGACCCGCTTGCGACCGCCGGGGTACAGGCTGTCGCCGCCCCAAGCGTTGTAGGCCTCGTAGGTGGCGGTCGGGATCTCCACGAGCAGCGGCGGCGGCGAGACGGGCGCCAGCACGAACAGGCAGTCGCTCTGGGCGCCGCGGGATCCGCGCAGCTTGACGATGTACACACCGCTGGTGAGGGTTTTTATGATTGGAAACGTGAGGGTCGCGCGCCAGCGACACTCGGTCAGCCCGGTCATCAAGCGATGTGCGCACCGGGGTTGCCTTCTCGCGCGCAGGGGCCGGCTGGCGAGCACCAGCCGCCCGCCGCGGCCCCCGTACCAGCCCATGCGATAGACGTCCACGGTGACCGTGCGCGACCCGGGCGCGTCGACGTACACGCTCTCGGCTTGCCCGGGCGCGATGGCCTGCGAGGACACGTAGCCGGCGATCGCGCCGTGCGCTTGGCCGCCGATCTCGTCGGACGGCCCGGACAGGCGCCAGGCGGTGGTGCCGGCGGCGCGGTTCTCCGCGGCGATCGACAAGGGCGCGCCGACGGTGGACACCAGCCAGCGGTAGGGCAGCGCAGGAGCGCTCGTCGGCGCGACGCCGCTGTGCGACGTGGGCGTGGGCGTGGTCGCTGTGTGACCGGCCACGCTCGCTGCTGCGCCTGAGCCGCCCGTGCCGCTCGCGCACCCGGCAAGCACGAGCACACACACAGCGCCAGCACACACAAGCGGGCCGTGCCTGGCGAGCGCTTTCATCCCGTCGGCAGGCTAGCGACCTACCCGGAGGCCGCGCCCAGCCGCCCGCCTGCCCGGAGGCCGCAGCCGCCCGTCCGCCGGCAAACGCCGCTACCCGGAGGCCGCGCGGCGGGTGCACGCGGGGCCGTCCGCGAACGCGCGTGCGAGCGTGAAGCGGGCTGTTACGACGGCCGGGCCGGGCCGGTCGAGCGTCACGTCCGTCCATCCTCCGGGCGCCCGCCCGACGCACCCGCTGCCGCGCGCGAGTGTGAGGTAGCGGCTGTAGCGCGCGCGCACGTCGAAGCTGCCGGGAGAGCGAGCGCGCAGCGCAAACGAGTCGTCGCCGAGGGAGGTGAGCGTGCCCGGCCCGGAGGCCAGCGGCGTGGGGTCGAGCACGCGATAGACGCGCCAGTGCCTGCTGGCGAACACGAGGCGCAGGTAGGGCAGCCCGGCGGCGATCAGCCGGCCCTCCTGGGCGCTGGAGGGATCCAGCGGCGTGTCGGGCAGCGCCACGTAGGCGACCGCCTGCTGGTGCAGCCAGCGGTCATACGCGGCAGCGGTCAGCCCGGGCGTGAGCAGCACCTGGTCATAGCGGCTGTCGAGCTGCTTCTCCCAGCCGCGCGCCAGCGACACGCTGGGCGCAAGCAGCGCGGCCTCCCAGTGCGAGCGCGTGAGCGGCACCTCCACGCGCAGCGGCTGGGCGGGCGGGGCTCCAACACCGGCGAGAAAGCGCTCGAGCGGATGGTAGTAGGCGGCAGCGGTCGATTCATTGCCGGCCACAGCGCGCGTTTCGCGCACGGGCCCCCACACGACCCACGTCATGATCATCCCCAGCGCCACGGCGCTTCGCATGTCGACGCGCGACCGCCGGGCGCACAGCAGCAGCGGCCCGGCGAGCAAGACGCCGTAGCGCTCGACGTTACTGCCAACGGGCGAGTGGACGAGCAGGCAGGCAAGACACGCAAGCAGGTAGACCACCGCGCCGAAGCGCAGCAGCGGCTCAGACGCGGGCAGCGCCCACACAAACGCGCCGAGCGCGAGCGCGGTGGCGGCGAACGACAGGATCGGGTATGGCTCTGTGCCGCCTTCGGGGAACAGCGCGACGAGCACCAGCACGAGTACGGCGGGCGCCAGCACGAGCGCCAGCGCGACGCCCACCGCGTGCCGTCTTCTCCCAGGCGCGCCGGACCGCCGGCCGGCCCACAGGGCGTAGGTCAGGCCGGCGAGCGCCAGCAGCGCGCCGGCGACCGGACTGGCGGCGGCGCACAGCAGCGCCAGCGCGCCCGCCGCCATCCCTCGGCGCAGTGATAGTCGCTTGTCGCGGGCACCCGGCGCGGACTCGTCGCGGGCACGCGACGCGGATTCGCCACGGCCGGTCGCCACCGGCAGCAGCGCGGGAACGAGCACCGAGACGGCGGCGAGCGCGAACGGCACGCCCAGCGCGAAGGCCAGCCGCCCCGACCACACGTCGCCGACGGCTGCGACGGCGAACAGAGCGGCGCCCCAGCGCGCCGCGGGGCCGTACACGCGACGCACGAGCGCTTCGAACAGCGCGGCCGACGCGAGCACCGACAGCGTGCCCAGCAGCCGCACTCCCAGCAGCGAGCCCAGCGGCGGAAACAGCAGGCTGTAGCCCGGCAGGGAGTGCCCGGCATACCAGCGCTCGTCCCACACCGCAAAGCCGACGCGGCCGAACAGATCGACTCGATAGACCGCCGCGGCGAGGTCGGGGGTGCGCGGATCTACCAGCAGCCAGACCGCGGCGAGCGCGCCCGCCAGCAGCAGTCCGAGCGGCGCGCGGGCAAAGCGCGCGGTGGAAAGATGGACCGGGGTCCGGTGCGCTACCCCACCGGACCCCGGCGCACCCGCCTCGTCGACGGGTCCGTACCACTGCAAACCCGCTACTGGGCCTGAAGTAGCTATGGCCCGGATGGACACGCCAGGATAATGACGGCCGATGATCGCCTCCATAGTCCGCAACGCCATCGCACGCGCGCCGAGCTCAGCGCGCGCGCTGGCAGTCGTGTGCGTCGCGCTTGCCACGACCGGCTGTGCGACGACCGGGCATCCGCCGCCGATCGCCCCTGGCGAACTGGCCGAAGCGAAGACGTTTCCCTACTACGTGCTCTACTGGGTCGGACCCGACTTCGACGGGCACCCGCTGGCGGCCGCGGATGGGCTGCGGGCCTACATCGACAGGGTCGGCGACAGCGTCTACTACGGCGACTGCGTGCAAAGCAAAGGCATCTTCGGGGGCGGCAGCTGCCTGCTGCCGCTGCAGGTCACCACCGTGATCTACCGCTCGCATTCCAACGCCACGCTCGGGCCGCAGCGAAACATGGTCATCCGCGGGGTGCCCGCGACGGTGTATGACGAAGGCCGCTCGATCGAGCTGTACAGCGGCCAGGTGGCGATCGACATCTTCTCCGACAGCTTCGCCCACGCCTACCGGGCGGCCACAGAGCTGCTGCCGCTCAACGCCCTGGGCACGACGCACGGCAACCTGCCGTTTCCCGTCTACTGCCCCGGCCTGTCCGGCGCGATCGACGCGGCGCTCGCGCACACCATGGACAGCCTCCCCGGCCACGCCTGCCAGCGGGCGGCCGCAGTGGTCGCCTTCTCTAAACAGCTGTCCGGTTAGCGGGCGACGGGCGACGCGACCGGCTTGCCGATCTCGCGGCGCAGGCTGAGGAACGCGGCCGAGCCGATCAGCGCCGGCACCCATAGCGAGATCGCGCGGTAGATGACCACCGCGGCCAGCACCTGCGAGGCGGGACGCAGCCCGAACAACAGCAGCATGCCGACCAGGCCGCCTTCGACCGCGACGAAACCGCCAGGGATGGGCAGCGAGTTGGCCATCATGCCCACGAGGTAGGCCATCGCAACCGCCCAGAAGGAGGGCGCATGGCCGAAGCTGGCGATGCACGCGTACAGCACGAGGTTGTCCAGCAGCCAGTAGGCGACCGCTCCAAGCAGCCTCCAGTCGTGCCCACGGATGAGCCTCAGCGCGTCAGCCACGCCGCCACTGAGTGCGGTTACGGCGACTCCCGCGCGGCCCTTCTCCAGCAGCTGACGCGAGGCCGCGCGACCGGCCCAGGCGGCTAGCACGAGCGTCCCCACGATTGTCGCCAGCGCAGCGATGGCCGGCACCAGTGTGATCAGCGCCTTACGCGAACCGGGCAGCAGCCCCAGCCACATCGGCACCCCGATCAGGAACACGGCGGCCACGTTGACGGCGCTGGTGAGCACAAAGATCAGAACAGAGCGCTTGGCGATGCGCTCCATCGACAGGCCTTTGCTACGCAGCACCCAGGCGCCCAGCGCGATGCCGGCCAGACCGCTAATCGAAACGACCGAGTTCATGGCCAGCTCGGCGAGCGACAGGCGCGAGCCCAGCCGTTGTCCGATCCTGGCGAACACGAGGTCGAACAGCACCATGTAGCCCACGCACGACAGCACCTCGCAGGCGACCCCGGCGGCGACCCATGCTGGTTTGGCGTCTGTGATCCGCTCGGCAGCCGAGCGCAGGCCGGGCACGCCGGCCAGCAGGCCGACCAGGAGCACGAAGAAGACGGCGAGGCTGACGATGCTGTTGCGCAGCCTGCGCGACTGGCTCTCAATCGCCGCGAGCGTGTTGTCCTCGCGCGCCCCCTCCTGCGCGCCGGGCGCCTGCTCGCCCACGTCCTCCGCGGAGCCCGCTCCCACTCCAGCCTGCTCGCCCGCGTACCCCGCGGCACCCTCGCCCGTGTCGGCGCCCGCGTGCTCGGCTGCGACCTCTTCCTTGACGGTTCTTCGCATTCTCTTCGCTTTCCGTTAGCCGCCGGCCCGGCTCACCCGTCACGCTAGCCTCACAAGGGCATCCCCTCCGACGACTGGCTCAGACGACCGTAGCGGGCTGGTCGGCGACGGAGTCAGAAAATGACCGAGCAAGCACGAATACTGGTCGTCGACGACGAGCCCGCCGTCCAGAGCGCGCTCCTGCGGGCGCTCACGCTCGAGCACTACCAGGTCGCCCAGGCGGCCGACGGTCATGAGGCGCTGGAGCGGCTGGGCATGGCTCCGTATGAGGCGGTGATCCTCGACATATCGATGCCCCACGTGGACGGCCTGGAGGTGTGCAGACGCCTGCGCGAGGGCGGCGACAGAACGCCGGTGCTGATGCTCACGGCGCGTGAGACGGTCGACGATCGCGTGGCCGGCCTGGACGCGGGTGCAGACGACTACCTGGTCAAGCCGTTCGCGTTGCGCGAGCTGCTCGCGCGCATCCGCGCGCTGCTGCGCCGCGCCCTCGACGAGGACGAGCAGGGCGAAGACGTGCTCGCCTTCGAGGACCTGCGCCTGGATCGCCGCGCGCATGAAGCGTGGCGGGGCAAGCGCTCGCTGGCGCTCACGCGCACCGAGTTCCTGCTGCTGGAAATGTTCCTGCGACACCCGCGCCAGGTGCTCACGCGCTCGGCCATCTTCGAGCACGTGTGGGGCTATGACTTCGGCGCGACGTCCAACTCGCTGGGCGTGTACATGGGCTATCTGCGCCGCAAGACCGAGCAGGGCGAGGGCGAGCCGCGCCTGTTGCACACGGTGCGGGGTGTGGGCTACGTGCTGCGGGGGCCGGCGTGAGCTTCCGCCAAAGGATCGCGCTGGTGTCGGCCGTGGCGGTGGCGGTGGCGGTGGTGCTGGCGTCGGCGCTGACCTACGTGCTCACCTCCCATCAGCTGTCCAACCAGGTCGACTCTCAGCTGCGCAACCGCGGGCGCGGGGTGAGCCTGCTGGTGCGGGCGCTCGACGCGCACGGGCGTCCGTTGCGCGGACTGACCGCACGCCAGCGGCTGCGGATCGCCGCTTTGACGAAGCCGCGCGCGGGCGCGGGGAACCTGTTCGGACGCCTGCCTCCGGGGCCCGGCCAGGTGCGCGGCTACCAGCAGGTGGTCGACTCGAGCGGCAAAATCATCGCGCTGTCTGCACCCGGCGTGACGCTGCCGGTGGACACGCGCACCCGCGCGCTGGCAGCGCACGGCGGCAGACCGTTCTTCCGCGACGCCCGCGTGCGCGGCATCCACCTACGCGTGCTCGCCGAGTCGCTGGGCGGCGGACGCGCGGTGCAGTTCGCCCAGCCGCTGACTGAAGTCGACAGCCTGCTGGCGCGCCTGCGCCTGTATCTCGCGCTGATCGTCGTCGGCGGCATCGCGCTGGCAGCCCTGCTCGGTCGCCTGGTGGCGGGCGCGGCCGTGCAGCCGCTCAAGCGCTTGACCGAGGCCGCCGAGCACGTCGGACGCACCCAGGACCTCAGCGGGCGGATCGAGCCGTCGGGAGGCGACGAGCTGGGACGGCTAGCCAGCAGCTTCAACGCCATGCTCGACACCTTGGAGCGCTCGATGGGCGCGCTGGACGCGTCGGTGCACGCCCAGCGCCAGCTTGTAGCCGACGCGTCGCACGAGCTGCGCACGCCGGTCACCAGCCTGCGCACCAACATCGAGATCCTCCAACAGCAGGGCAGCCACATGGACCCCGACGAGCAGCGCAGGATGCTCGACGACGTGGTCGAGCAGATCGGCGAGCTGACGCTGTTGATGAACGACCTGATCGACCTCGCCCGTGGCGACGAGCCGCACGTGGACACCGAGGAGGTACGCCTGGACGCTCTGGTCGAGGAGGTGCTCGAGCGCGCGCGCCGCAACGCGGCCGGCACGCCACTGCATGCGCGGCTGGCACCGACGATCATCGCAGGCGTGCCCGCGCGGCTGGAGCGCGCGGTCGCCAACCTGATCGACAACGCGGTCAAGTACGGCCCGCCGGGCCAGCCGGTGGAGATCGAGCTGCTGGTCGATCGGCAATCACACGGATCGTCGCTCACCGGCGAGCTGACGGTGCGCGACCACGGGCCAGGGATCTCTACACAAGACCTGCCGCACATCTTCGACCGCTTCTACCGCGGCGCCGAGGCACGCGGGCGCCCCGGCTCCGGCCTCGGGCTGGCGATCGTGCGCCAGGTGGTCGACCAGCACGGCGGAAGCGTCGTCGCCGAGCCGGCTCCCGGCGGCGGCACGATCACGCGCATGCGCCTGCCAGCAAGCGAGGTCGCCGAGCCCGAGCACGAGCCCGACGCGAGTTGGCCGATCTACGATCGGTCCACCGTCTGACGCGGGCGCTCGCGCTGCGCGCGCGCATCCAATGCCCGCTCGCGAAAGCGCGCCGGCGACAGCCCGTAGCGGCGTCGGAAGGCGCTTGCGAAGTGCGGGGCCTGTCGATAGCCGACCAGGCGCGCCACGTCCCTGACCGGGATCGAGCGCTGCTCGATCAGCAGCTCCGCGGCCGCGGCCATCCTGCGTGCGAGCAGGTCCTCGCTGAACGTCATGTCGCCGAATTGCGAGTACGCCCTTTGGATCTGGCGCGGAGAGCTCGCCAGCGCAACCGCCACCACGTCAAGGGTCAGCTCGCGGCGGTAGTGGCGCGCGACGACCACCCGCGCGAGCAGGTACAGCCGGTGCCGCGACGACAGCGTCTGCTGGTGCACGTCTTCCACTCCGACGCACGCCGCACGGCGTGACGGTCGCGCCGCTCAGCCGGCGTAGCGCAGCGCAGCGCGCTCAGCCGCCGGGCCGTAGGAGCCGCCGAACAGAACCGCGTGGACGAGCAGGGGAAGCAGCTGGTAGAGCTCTACGCGGTCGCGCCATCCATCGGCCAGCGGAGCGCTCTCCTCGTAGGCCGCGAACACGATCTTATGGGTGCCCGCCCACCCGCCGAACAGGCGCAGCATCGCCAGGTCCACCTCGCGATGGCCGCCGTAGGCGGACGGGTCGATCAGCCACGGGCGCCCGTCCGCGCCGGCCATCACGTTGCCCGACCACAGATCGCCGTGCAGCCGCGCGGGCAGCTCGGCGGGACCGCACAAGTCGGGCAGACGATCGCACACGCGCTCCACGGCCTCGACGCCGCTGCGCGAAAGCGCGCCGCGCTCGCGCGCGATCGCCGCCAGCGGGCGCAGGCGCCTCTCGGCATAGAAGGTTGGCCAGTCGACCGCGGGCTCGTTGGACAGCCGCAGGGAGCCGAAGCCGAACGTCCGGCCCTCGGGCAACCCGAAGCACGGCGCGCCCGCGAGGTGCGTGCGTGCGAGCCCGCGTCCCAGCTCCTCCGTGCCGGCCCCATCAAGGGAGCCCCGCTCGATCCACTCCAGCGCCAGGTAGTCCACGCCGACGTCCAACACCTCGGGCGTGCGCACGCCGCCCGGCTCGGCCAGCCAGCGCAGGCCGGCCGCCTCGGCCGCGTACTCGTCTGGCCCCGCGTCAGGGCGCGTCTTGACGAACGCCTGCCGGCCGTCCGCCAGCTCCACGCGAAAGGCCTCGTTGATGTCGCCGCCGCCCACGCGCGCGAGCACGCGGGCGCCGTCCGGCAGAGTCACGCGCGCGACCGTCCATGCGGCGATGTGGGCGCCCGCACCCGCGGCCACGCCTGCGCGCGCCCGCCGTTCACGGCGCCTGGCCGCTGCGGATCTGCTCGAGCAGCCCCACGCACGCGGCGTGCACGAGGTCGAGCACCTCCTCGAAGCCGTCCGCCGCGCCGTAATAGGGATCGGGCACGTCCAGCTCGCCGGCCACCCGGCTGGCGATCGGCCGCGACGGCGGCGCCTCGCTGCCCACGCCGCTGGCCGGATCGAATTCGCGCAGGAGACGCACCTTTTCGCGCTCGTCCCTACCAGGCGCAACTCGCCGCAGCTCGCGCAGGTTCTCACCGTCCATCGCAACCATCAAATCAAAATCATCAAAATCCTCACGCCTGATCTGGCGGGCACGTCCCTGCAGCTCAAAGCCGCGCTCGCTCGCCGCCGCAACCGCGCGAGCATCCGGCGGGTTGCCCACATGCCACGCCCCCGTGCCCGCAGAGTCCAGCTCGATGCTGTCCTGCAGGTCCGCCTGCTCGACCAGCGCGCGCATCACGCCCTCGGCCGTCGGCGAGCGACAGATGTTGCCCAGGCACACGAACAGCAGTCGCGTGACCTCCCCGTCGCGCTCGTAAGGCCGCGTCGTGTCCGAGCGCTCGTCTGCGCCCGCGCTCTGCGCGTCGGCCACGTCAGTCCTCTCCGAGCTCCAAGACCGCCAGGAACGCCTCCTGGGGCACCTCCACGCGACCGACCTGCTTCATTCGCTTCTTGCCCTCCTTCTGTTTGGCCAGCAGCTTTTTCTTGCGCGTGATGTCGCCGCCGTAGCAGCCGGAGATCACATCCTTACGGAACGCCTTGACGGTCTCGCGTGCGATCACGTGCGAGCCGATCGCAGCCTGGATCGGCACGTCGTATTGCTGGCGCGGGATGCGCTTGCGCAGCTTCTCGGCCAACGTGCGCCCGATCTCATAGGCCTTCTCGCGGTGGACCACCATCGACAGGGCGTCCACCGGGTCGCCCGCCAGCAGCACGTCCAGCTTGACCAGGTCAGATGCCTTCATGCCGCTCAGCTCGTAGTCCAGCGACGCGTATCCGCGCGTGCGTGACTTCAGCTGGTCGAAGAAGTCGAGGACGATTTCCGCCAGCGGCAGGTCGTAGGTCATCTGCACGCGCTCCGGCGACAGGTAGTGCATGCCCACGTGCTCGCCCCTGCGCTCCTGGCACAGCTCCATCACCGCCCCCACGAACTCTTTGGGAGCGATCACCGACGCCCGGATGAACGGCTCGCGGATCTCCTCGATCGTGCCCGGGTCGGGCATGTCAGAGGGGTTGTGCACCTCCAGCTTCTCGCCGTTGGTCAGCGTCACGTCGAACTCCACCGACGGCATCGTCGCCAGCAGCTCTAGGTCGTACTCGCGTTCGAGGCGCTCTTTGACGATGTCCATGTGCAACAGCCCCAGGAAGCCGCAGCGGAAGCCGAAGCCGAGCGCGTCCGAGGTCTCCGGCTCCCACGACAGGGCAGCGTCGTTGAGCACCAGCTTCTCCAGCGCGTCGCGCAGGTCAGGGTAGGCGTCCGAGTCGATCGGGAACAGCCCGCAGAAGACCATCGGCTTGACCTCGCGGTAGCCCGGCAGCGGCTCTGATGCTTCTCCTGGATGGCCGTGCGCGGCCGAGCCGCCCGCCTTGGCGCGCGTGGTCAGCGTGTCTCCGACGCGCAGCAGCGTCACGTCCTTGAGGCCCGTGATCAGGTAGCCGACCTCGCCCGCCGCCAGCTGGTCGGTCGGCATCATCTGCGGGCTGAAGAAGCCGATGTCGTCGATGTCCGCCTCCGTGCCCGCCGCCATCGCGCGGATCGGCTCGCCCTTGCGAAACACGCCGTCCACCACCCTGATGTAGGCGATCACGCCGCGGTACTGGTCGAACTCCGAGTCGAAGATCAGCGCCCGCGCCGGGCCGTCCGGGTCTCCCTGCGGAGGCGGCACGCGCGCGACCAGCTCCTCGAGCACCTCCTGGACTCCCTCGCCCGTCTTGCCGCTGATCTTCAGGATCCCGTCGGGCGGCTCGCCGATCAGCTCGCTCACTTCGCCGGCCACCCGCTCGGGCTCCGCGCCCGGGAGGTCGATCTTGTTCAGGCACGGGATCAGCTCCAGGCCCGACTCCACCGCCAGGTACGTGTTGGCCACCGTCTGCGCCTCCACGCCCTGGGAGGCGTCCACCACCAGCAGCGCCCCCTCGCACGCGGCCAGCGAGCGCGACACCTCATACGTGAAGTCCACGTGGCCGGGCGTGTCGATCAGATGCAGCTGGTAGGTCTGCCCGTCGCGCGCGGTATAGAAGACGCGCACCGCCTGCGCCTTGATCGTTATGCCCCGCTCGCGCTCCAGGTCCATCGAGTCGAGCACCTGCGCGCGCATCTCGCGCGCGGACACCGTGTGCGTGAGCTCGAGGATGCGGTCGGCCAGCGTCGACTTGCCGTGGTCGATGTGCGCGATGATCGAGAAGTTGCGGATGTACTGCTGGTCCATGGGGCTCGCGTCACGATAGATGGTGCCCGCGGCGGCCAACATGGAAGGCAAGCCACGGCTGCTCTACCCCAGCGACGACTGGCGCTCAGGGCCGCGCCGCCAATCGGCATCTCCCGGGTCGGCTTCTACCGGATCGCCAGGTTGCCGCGGACGAGGTCGCTCGGCTGTGGAAGGACGAGCAACTGCTCTTCGCTTCGTCGACGCCGTCGCTTCCACCACGTCTCGACGAACAGCTGTGGCACAGGTGCCACGAGCGCGACCACGAGACTCCTCGTCGCGTGATCGGCGCCAAGCGACCCGGCCAACCCGTACCCCAGGATCGATCCCACGATGCCAGCAGCGATGCCGTAGCTCCCCGGCGCCTTCTCGGAGCGGTCGCCTCTCCACATGCGCCCCCAATACGGAGTCGGTGTTTCTCCAAACGGATCAGACAGCTGTGGCTCTCCCGAATCTATCTCTGTTCGCAGATAAACCCTTATACACCTCGTGGTGGCTACGCGTCCCGCGAAGCTCGAAAGTGGATGTTGCCGCCGGCAGCCCCGGCTGATCTGTGGTCGCCGGAACCCGATCCGGCCCCCGTCTGACAAGGTACCTTGACAAGCACCGCCCGACAAGATATCTTGTCATTCCGTGCGTATCGTGCAGACCGCTCGAAAGCACGACATCACAGACGACGACATGCTCCACGCGGTCCGCAACCCCATCGCGCAGTGGCAACTCGATGACGACTTCACGATGCGCGTCGGCCCGGCCCGCAATGGCTACCTACTCGAGATCGGCATCCTCGGCATCGACACCGACGATCCCGTGATCGTCCACGCCATGCGTGCCCGCCCCCAATACCTACCCCACCGATGACCGGAGCGAAAGCCATGCACACCGAAGAGGAGATCCAACGAGCGGCGAAGCTCGCCGAGGAGTTCGATCCGTCCACCGTCCCGATGGACGACACGACCGACCTACGCACCCTTGCAGAGGCCGTCGACAGCGTGCGCGCAGGCGAGGCTCGTGTTCGCGAGCTTGTTGCGCGGGCACGCGCCAACCACCGGTCGTGGGGAGAGATCGGCATCGCGCTCGGCGTATCTCGTCAAGCAGCCCGTGAGCGGTTCGCCGAGAAGATCCGCGCATAGTCGTCTATCTGGACGTCAGGCAACATGCGAGGCATCTGCCTCAGCTGCCGGCCATCCCGCTCTCCGCCATCGTGAACATCTGTCAGTCATCCCATGTTCAAGCGGGCGGCCCCTGCATATATTCGTCTGTGGGGCACCGCAGGCATCCTACGGTCCAGGTTCTACGTCCTCGAGGCAGGGACGATCCGATCCCGTGGACGACGAGAATGGCAGACCGTAGCAGCAGAGCGTCGGGATGCCACGGCTTGCGTCCATCGATTAGCGTGGCGCGCATGATCCCGACCGAACTTGCTTTCGAGCTGTCATCTTCACCCGGGCGCTTCGGCCTGATAGCGCAGGGGCTCAGCGCAAACGCTGTCGTCGATCAGTGCGAAGATGCCCTGGGCGCGAAGCGCTGCTCGGTGGGCACGACACTCGCGGAGCTCACGGAGTTCCCGTCGAGCGGCCAGATCGAAGAAGCGCTTGGCGTCGAGCCGCTCCTGGTGGACATCGAGGTCCTCTTTGCGCCTCAGCTCGCCGTCGACCCGCTGGCTCTCTTGAGGCAGCTAGCGCGCTCCTCGAGCCCGAGGGTTGCGCTCTGGCCGGGAACACTGAAAAACGGACGCGGCTACTTCTCCGAACCGCAGCGCTACGACCGATATGACCAGGCGGCGGATGACGTGCTCGTCTTGCGCCCGGTGCTCTCCAACTTCCCGGACGAGCCCTGCTGCGAGATCGAAAGGTGGCACCGATGAAGTACGACGAACTAATCGCGTTCGAGCCTATCGAAAGTGTCAAGGTCCTCACCGAGGCTAACGTCGAGGGTCTTGCACGCCGGGATGTCGAGACGTTCGTGATCTCGCCGCAAATGCGCAGGATGCTTGTCGATCAGCTACTGCCTAACTTCCGTCTGGATGGGTCTGTGGACACAAAGGGCGTGCTGGTCGTCGCAAACTACGGCACCGGTAAGACACATCTGATGTCCGTAGTCTCATCGGTTCTCCAGGAAGGCGCCCTCGCAAAGGATCTTCAGGACGAAGGAGTCCGCGACGCTATAGCCGGCGTCGCCGGGACGTTCCGCGTGATGCGCGCCGAAATCGGGGCGACGAAGATGGGGCTCCGCGACATCGTCTGCCGGGAGCTCGAATCCGGTCTCAAAGAGCTCGGCGTGGACTATGCGTTCCCGCCACTCGAGGAGGTGAGCAACACCAAGGAGCCACTCACGGAGATGATGGCGGCTTTTGAGACCGTCGAGCCGGAGCGCGGGCTGCTTTTTGTCTTGGATGAGCTCCTTGACTACCTTCGCTCGCGTCGAGATGCGGAGTTGATTGTCGACCTTGCATTCTTGCGGGAGATTGGCGAGATCAGTCGGTCAACCCGCTTTCGGTTCATCGCTGGCATCCAGGAGGCGCTATTCGACAACCCGCGGTTCGCGTCAGCATCGGACGCAATCCGTCGCGTCAGGGACAGGTTCGAGCAAGTGCGCATCTCTCGAGAGGACGTAGCCTTCGTCGTTCAAGAAAGGCTGCTACGTAAGGATGCGGCGCAAAAGGCGCAGATCCGTGCGCACCTCAAGAAGTTCACACCGGCATTCGAGGGAATGGCCGAGCGACTCGAGGAATTCGTCTCCCTATACCCGGTACATCCATCATACCTGCGGACATTCGAGCGAGTCACGCTTGTGGAGAAGCGCCGGGTACTCACAACCCTCTCGAGGGCGATGGCCAAGCTCCTCGGCACCGGCGTGCCAGTTTCTGGCCCCGGCGTTGTCTGTTACGACAGCTACCGCGAAGAGCTAGACAACGATCCGTCGAACCGGTCGATCCCCGACGTGGCGCTTGTGCTCGACCGAACCCATGTGCTGCGCGCCAAGTTGGAGAGCGCTCTACCTCAGCGCCAGGATATCGAGGTTGCGCTACGCGTCGTAGATGGACTCGCTATTCAGCGGCTGACTACCGAGGACATCGACGTACCAATCGGCCTGACTGTCGACGAGCTGCGTGATGATCTGTGTCTGATTCCGGATGGTGTTCCAGAGCTCAACGCCGGATTTCTCGGCACTGCGATCGAGTCAGTGGTTGAGGAAATTGTCAAGGCCGTATCCGGGCAGTTCCTGTCACGCAACGAGGACAACGGACAGCTGTTTCTGGACGTGCGCAAGGACATTGACTACGACCAGCTCATCCAGGAGCGAGCCGACTCGCTGGACAAGGAGAGGCTGGACGACGCTTACTTTCGTGCCCTTGAGGAAGTACTCGAGCAGCGAGACGCACCATATGTCGCTAGCTATCGCATCTGGTCTTACGAGCTGCCGTGGAAAGCGAGGAACGTCGCTCGGCTCGGCTACCTGTTTATGGGGGCGCCAAACGAACGCTCCACTGCGCAGCCGCCCCGCGACTTTTATATCTACTTCTTGCAGCCGTATGAAGAGCCGGTGTTTGCAGACCAGGAGCTGCCCGATGAGACGTTCATTCGGCTCAAGGAGCCGGATGAACACTTCACGAAGGCCCTGCGCCGCTATGCCGGAGCGATCGCCCTGACAGCCGGTTCAACCGAGCAACACCGCCTTGTCTACGAACAGAAGGGTCAGCAAGCCCTGCAGGACATGGTCTGGTGGTTGCGCGAGAACATGGCCAACGCCATGACCGTGACGTACCGAGGAGACACCAAACCTCTTGGCACATGGCTCCAGCAGATCCCCAATGCGGGTACGACAGTAAAGGCCCAGATGGATGCGATCGCAGCGCGAGCTCTCGAACCGCATTTCGAGGAGCGCTACCCCGGCTACCCAACCTTCGCTGCACAGATAACTAGCCAGAGCTTTGATGGAACCGTTCAAGCGGCCATCACGCAGATCGCCACACGCCCCACCGCACTCGGAACGAAGGTGCTCAGCTCGCTACGACTTGTCGACCTCGATGGAAATATCGAGTGCGACGGCGAGTTTGCCCAGGCGCTAATTGCGGCTCTCGAGGGCGCCGGCGGCAAAGCCGTCAACCGCGCCGAGCTCCTCAGCGAGCTAGACCCGGGCGTCCCGGTCTGGGGTCCGTGGCACCTAGAGCCGGCGTGGCTTGTCGTCGTTGCGGCAGCGCTCTGTCACGAGGGACGTCTCGATCTCGGATTCCCCGCCGGCCAAATTGACGCTCTCGGCCTTGACCGCCTCATGCGGATGACGCCCGAGGAGCTCATCCAGCTCACCCACCTGGCTCCTCCCAAGGCGCTCCCCCTCGTGGCTCTCCGTGACATCGCCAGGCTGCTCGACATAGCACCCGGCGCGATTCCCGATTCAGGTGCAACCGAACCGGTAGTGCAGCAGATTCTCGATAATACGCAGACGTACCTAAACCGGCTGCTCGCGGCCGACCAGCAGATCGGCGACGGCGTGCTTGTCTGGGGAGCACACGCTATAGATCACCAGGATGAGCGTCGCGAGCGCCTCGCTGATCTCCGCAAGGTTCTTGAGGACGTCAAGGGCCGAAACTCCGTTGGAAAGATGAACAAGGTGACGCTTGAGCAGGCGACGCGCGATGCAGCGTTGCGCGGGAAGCACGAGCTGGAGCGCATTGAGGCCGTCGTTCAGGCTCGCAACCACCTATCTCCGCTCGAGTACATCAACGAGGCGCAGACCGCCTTCGACGAAGCGGACCCGTTTGTCGACGAGGCATCGGACCTCCGCGCCGACGTTCTCTCGTTGTTCGCTGGTGAGAAGATCGACGCAGCGGCAGTGTCGACAGTACGGAGCCGGGCGGAGCAGCTCAAGGAGCGCTATCGCGAAGCGGCAGAACACGCTCATCAGCGCGACCGGCTCGATGCGACGGGCGAGCAGAGCAAGAAGTCAATTCTCGCCGGCGACACCTTCAAAGACTTGGCGGAGCTTGCCGTCCTCGAGTTGCTGCCCTCCGGAGTCTTTGGTGAGCTACGACAGAGACTCGCAGGCCTTGTGACGTGTCTGGAGTTTGGCGCCGGGTCGCTAGCCGAGACTGTCCGATGTCCACATTGCGGCTACCTACCGCGTCCCTCGACGGGACCCACGGCTCGAGCGCAGGTGGATGACATCGCCGGGAACCTCGGCAGCCTTCTATCGAACTGGGCTGCGGCGCTGCACGACAGCATCAAACCACCTGAGGTTGCGCAGGGCGTTGCCCTCGTTAAGTCCGGTCGCGCTGAGCTCGAAGCGTTCGAGTCAAGCGGCGAGCTGCCGTCGCCGGTGCCAAAGGTGCTCGTGGCCGCCCTTCAGGAGGTGCTGCGTGGGTTCACTGTTCGCAATGTGTCGCCAGAGGATGTCTACGACGCCCTCTTCCCCGACAGCAGCCCCGTAACCTTGCCCGCCCTTGACGACCGCTTTCGAGAGTTCGCGTCGACCCTCGGTGCCGGCGCAGACCCCGGGAAGGTCCGTGTCCTGCCGGCGGGATCGAAGCCGTCGTCGTGACAGCGCGATTTGATTTGGGCGATGCCGCTCCAGCGGCCGCCAGCCTGTCTGAGGACCTTCGGTCTCAGCTCCCCGGACTGCGCGATGTGCCGGGATGTCCTACCGGTAGCGACGATTCGATCGTCGAGATGTCTGCTGCGCCCGCCCATACCGCGTGCCCTAATCCTTATCTACGCGACTGGGTAGAGAAATATCGGACAACGGATCATGACCGCGCCGACCCGGGGCCGTTTGCCGCGGACAGCCAGGCTGGCAAGACTTCGCTCGTGTACAAGGCCCACGGCTATCCGACGAAGGTACCGCACGAGGCGATCATGCGCCTCATCCTCCACTACACCAGGCCCGGAGACATCGTCTTGGACGGTTTCTGCGGAACAGGCATGACGGGCGTCGCCGCGCAGATGTGTGGCTCATCTGATGCGGCGCTCCGGCAGGAGATAGAGCAGGAGCTGGGCAAGGTCGAGTGGGGCGCCCGGCGCGCAGTCCTGCAAGACCTGGGTACATCCGCAACTTTCATAGCAGCGGGCCTCAACGTACCGATCAACGCTGACGCGTTTGACGAATCGTCCGCAGAGCTCCTTGAGCGGTTCGACGACGAGTACGGCTGGATGTATGAGACCAAGCTCGACGACGGTCGCAAGGCCCGAATCGACTACACGGTCTGGTCCGAGGCCATGACCTGCCCGCATTGCGGGTCCCGAGTCATCTTCCACGAGGCGGCGTTCGAGGCGGAGACGGGCCGTGTCCAGGGGGCCTTCAACTGCCCGTCGTGCGGTGCTGAGGTAACTAAGACGTCGCTTGAGCGGAGATTCACGACCGTGAGGACGCTCACCGGTGAAACAATTGAGCGTATCGAGCTCGTGCCCGTCTTGCTGCAGTACAGAATCGGATCCGACAAGATGACCAAGGCCATTGATACCGGCGATCGCGTCGTCCTCGACCGGGTAGCTCGGCTCGCAACCCCGCCATTTCCCACGGCGCGCTTGCCGATCGAGTCTATGGCTCACGGGTCGCGCCTCGCACCCAAGGGGTTCATGCGCGCGCATCATCTTTGGAGCGACCGCGGTTTGACTGCGCTTGCCGTTCTGTGGTCCTGGGCAAGCGATGTCGAAGGGCACGGCACGCGCCGAGCTCTCCGTTTCTGGATTGAGCAGGGCTTGTGGGGCTTTTCGTGGATGAACCGCTATGTCCCTACGCACTACTCACAGGTAAACCGGCAACTTAACGGCGTCTATTACATATCGTCCCTTCATGCTGAGCCAAGTGTGCGTTATGGGCTAGAGGGTACCCGGCCGTCCACGGGCAAGCGGAAGAATCTCGTAAAGCTCTGGTCGGGCCGCCGCGTTTCTATTGACCATGTCCGAATCGCAACAGCGTCGTCGACGCACCTCGACGTTCCTGACGACGCGATCGACTACATTTTTGTTGACCCGCCATTTGGCGCCAACATCCCTTACGCGGACCTGGCTCTCGTGACGGAGATGTGGCACGGGGTACTGACGGCGGGCGCCGAGGAGGCGGTAACGCACAGCCAGCAGGGCAAGGGGCTCCTTGACTACACAGAACTTATCGGAGGGTGTTTCCGTGAGTTCTACCGTGTGCTGAAGCCTGGGCGTTGGATGACGGTTGAGTTTTCGAACTCGTCGAACGCGGTGTGGAGCGGGATCCAGCAGGCGCTCGCTTCGGCGGGTTTTGTTGTTGCTGATACCCGGGTGCTCGATAAGGAGCAGCAATCGTTTCGTCAGGTGACGGCTAAGAATGCCGTGAAGCGGGATCTCATTATTTCTGCGTACAAGCCTCATGCTGAGGTTGAGGAACGCGTACGGTTGTCAGGCGGTAGCGAGGAAAGTGTGTGGGCGTTCGTGCGGGAGCATCTTTCGCATATTCCAATTCGTGATCTCGTTGATGGCATTCCTCGCGTGGTGCGAGAGCGGCACGCCGACCGGCTGTATGACCGGATGGTCGCGTTTCATGTGGCGCAGGAGATCGTCGTTCCGATGACGGCTGGAGAGTTCTACGCGGGACTCGATCAGAGGTTTCCGCTACGGGACGGCATGTACTTCCTTCCTCCACAGGCGGAGGACTACGAGAAGCAGCGCGCAGCAATGGGGGATCCGGACCAGGGCGATCTGTTCATTACTGGGGAGAGTTCAGCCGTAGCATGGCTGCGTGGGTTCATCGGCGAGAAAAGTCTGGCCTTTTCGGTTATTCAGCCTGCTTTCTTTCAGGAGGTGCAGAAGGGCATCGCTGGTTGGGATCAGCTTCCCGACCTAAAGGAGCTGCTCGATCAGAGCTTCGTCAGCGACGATCAGGGGCGCTACGTGGTGCCCGACCCGAAGAGGACCGAGCATCTGGAGCAGCTGCGCGAGGCAGAGCTGCTCAGGATGTTTGAAAGCTACGGCACCAGCAGTGGTGTGCTCAAGCAATTCCGCTCAGAGGCCGTCAAGGCCGGGTTCAAGCGTGCCTACCGGGATCGCGACTTCAACACGATCATTAAGGTTGGCAAGCGGATTCCGCTCGAGGCGTTCAACGACGATCCTGCCCTTATGCACTATGTCCGCAACGCCGAACGGCTCGAGCGCAGCGCCCCGTGACCGAGAGCGAGGCGGTGTGGTGGCGTGCGGGGCGCCGTGCCGTGCACGTTGTTTCTCGTAGCGAGCTCTGGGGGCGCCGGGTCGTCGAAGCTATTGATTCCGTGTCGCTGACAGTCTTGAGGCTCGATGAAGAAGACGTCGCCCCGCTGTCCTGCCACGAGTGGCTTCGTGACGAGGTGGTCTGGCGGGCAGCAGCATGTCGAGCTTTGGCGGCCGCGTCAGTTGGGTCGGCAGTCGCGACAGCCGCGGCAGGCGTCGAGTTGCTGCCGCATCAGGTCGGCGTCGTATCCAGGGCCCTCGCGCTCGATCCGGTTCGGCTCGCGTTGTGCGATGAGGTGGGCCTCGGCAAGACGATCACCGCTGCCGCAATCTACGTCGAGCTCAAGACGCAAGGGCGCGCAGCAAGAGTGCTGGTGGTCGCGCCAAAGAGCGTCCAGCTCCAATGGGTGGGCGAGTTCGCCGATCGGTTTGGCGAGGAGCTCGTACGCGTCGGCCCAGAGGGTATGCCTGTCGATTCAGGCGTCGATCCCTGGCGTGCCTTCGCGCAGGTCGTGTGTTCGTTCGACGCCGTAAAGCCGATACGAATGCGGACGGGATGGAGCGCAGACCAGGTGGACGTCTACAACCGCAATCGGGTGCAGGCAATCGTGGCGGCGGGTTGGGATCTCGTCATCTTCGACGAGGCGCATCACGTTGCGGGCTCAAGCGATGTTGTGGCGCGCCACCTGCTGGCTCGTGAGCTAGCGGCCGCGGTCCCAAATATCCTGCTTCTCTCCGCTACTCCGCACTCCGGCAAGTCAGACGGCTTTCGGCGGCTTCTCGGACTGCTCGATCCGACTTTCTTCGCTGGCGCGCCGCTGACGCGCGACCGAGTTCAGGCTCTCGTGGCGAGGACCGAGAAGCGGTCTGCCACCGACGCCGCTGGACGCCCGCTGTTCACGCAACGCACAACGAAGATGGAGGTCGTACGCTACGGCGACCGAACCGTTGAGCGCGAGCTATATGACGACGTCACCGCGTACGTTCGTGAGGGATACGGCCGTGCTGTGCGCGAGAAACGTCCCGTGATCGGCTTCCTCCTCTTGCTCATGCAGCGTCTCGTGTCGTCGAGCACGGCATCAATCCTGTCTGCACTAGAGAGACGCGCTGCGGCGCTCGACGCGTTGTCCGAACAGCTCGAACTGCCAGCGCTCGGTGCGGACTGGGACGAGCTGAGCGGAGACGAACAGCTCTTGAGGATCGCCGATATCGGCGGATACGGCTGGGTAAGTGAGCGGGGTGAGGTTGAGAAGCTGCTCGAGGTTGCTCGGCGCGCGGCGTCGACTGGGCTTGACGCAAAGGTTCGTCATCTGCTCGTGATGCTGCGCGAGCTCGAGACTAGCGAGCGTGACGCCAACGTCAAGGTGCTCGTGTTCACCGAGTTCCTGCCGACACAGGAGATGCTCGTTAGGGCCTTGGAGGGCGGGGGGATTGCGACTGTCACGATCCATGGCGGCGTGACCCTCGCTGAACGTGCCCTTGCCCAGCAGGCGTTCCGCGAGCGTGCCCGGATACTCGTCTCCACTGACGCCGGCGGCGAGGGCATCAACCTGCAGTTCGCGCACATCGTCATTAACTGGGACCTTCCATGGACCCCGACCAAGATTGAGCAGCGCATCGGCCGTGTTGACCGGATAGGCCAAACGCTCCCCGTCAAGGCCTACAACATGGTCAGGGAGAACTCGATAGACCAGCGTGTCCTCGGCGTGCTCGAAGCCAAGCTCGACACGATTCTGGCCGACCTCGGAGCCGACAAGCGCGGCGACGTCTTGGAGAGTCTGAGCACTCGCAGCGAGCGGCTCTACGTAGACGCGATCATGGACCCAGATGCGCTCGAGCGCTCGGCGGAGAACGTGACGGTGGCGGCGCGTGACGAAGTGGTCTCGCAGCAGCCGCTACTCAACCTCATCGCGCAGCCCCACGCGCACCCACCGGCACGCTCTGCTCCTGACTCGCAAGACAGCATGCGTCATGCTCGCGAGGCGAGAGCACGTCTCTTTGCGGACGATCTGGGTGCGGGCTCGAAGGACCTGTTGCAGGAACTTCCAGCGTTCGAATCCGGAGAGCCTGTGCCTCTTCTGGCCGGCGTGGACATCGCTGGCTGGTGGGCGTGTTTCGAGGTCACCGACGGCCGGCACCAGCGGACATGCTTCTCGATCTTCACGCCTGATGCAGCGGCCCTGATTCGCCCGGACGTTGCAGAACGCTGCTGGAACCTGCTTGCGAGCACAGGGACGGACCAGACGGCGCCGCCACCCGATCCGGCGAGGTTCGACACAGTCGTCAATCTCGGGCGCGATCACGGCTATCGGGCATGGTCAAAGTTTGCTTCGGGTGGGGTACCAACCCTCGTACTGCGACTATTGGCACGCGTCACCACGTGACTGCCTGGCTCGAATCGGTTACGTCGGAGATCGCGCGCGTGGCGGCAAACCCCGTGGTCGTGGTCCTTGATCCTGATGCCCTCCTGCCAGATGAGCAGCTCAGCGCAACCGCGGAGACCGTCGCCGCAAGAGATTGGTGGTCACTGCGGCGGTGTTGGGAGGTGCACGGGCGCCTCAGGTCCTGGGGCGATGGGCGTCTGATTGTCCATGCGACAGGGCCAGCGGGAGCGCGAGATCAACTTCCCTACGACATCGCACGCGCCGCAACTCCTGTCCCGGTGGCTTGGCCCGTGCCTCCTCAATGGCGGGAGCTGTTTAGGAGCTTCCTCACGGAGCCCGAGGCAGACGTGATCGTGACCGCCGCGAAACGCAGGGAAAGCACACGTGACCTACTTCAGCAACTTCTCGGACTCAGTCTCGCAGTGGGCGTTGAAAGCGGCGAGCTTCTCGCGGTTTCAGCTTTGCGTGCGAGACCATCCTTGCCGGATCCCGTCTGGGAGCTTTTGGGTCAGACTCTGCAGACATCTATCGCGCGCTCGCTGGCAAGGCAGCCGCCGGACGCATCTGCGCTCGCGGAGCGATGGGAATCGTGGCTACACGGCGAACACGAAGACATGGTCTTGAGCGACGCGGGGCCCGGATTGCTCGGCCTCGTAACGACTGGTCTGATACCACGAGTGGCCAACATTGACCCATCAGCGCCGGAGTGGGCTCAGTTGGCAGCGACCGAGGTCGACGTGGTCAGCCGTGCCGCGGCGCTCCTGTCGGAGCCGCCACTATCAGCGATGCCCAGCAACTTCGCGGAGTGGAGCGCGGTCGCGGTTTGGATGGGCACGATCCGTGGGCTGCTGTCGCTTGATCCAAACGCGCCCGATGAGCTGATAGCAGCCGTCACTCAACGCGCGCTCGAGCTAGACGATGCATTTGGTCCGTGGCTTCAGAGCCATTTTGGATCCCTACTGCAGAGCGCCGCTATCCCTCCAGTGACCCTGAACAAGGTCGCACCATTTCTGGCCCGGCGTGTCGAAGCCGGCGAGCGCGTGCTCCTTCTTGTTCTCGACGGCCTTGGCTTTGCGCAGTGGGAGGTCCTCCTTGAGAAGACCGGCCTACAGCCACTCCAGAGGCAAGCGTGTCTCTCGATGCTCCCGTCCGAGACGAGCTTTTCGCGCCAGGCCCTCCTAGCCGGTACGACGCCCGACAACTTCGCTTCGTCGTGGAACACCACGGCCAAGGAGGAAGCCCGCTGGCAAGGGTTTTGGGCCGAGCGTTCCATCCCCAACGCGGAGGTACGCTACCACCGTGTCGATGGCCTACGCACAGATTTCGTCCCGCTTTCGTCCTTCTATCGCGCGGTCGCGGTCGTCATATCCGCGGTCGACAAGCTCATGCATGACAGCGATCTGCTCGGCGACGTACAGGTCGCAGCAGGGTTGGCATCGTGGTGCCAGCAGGGATACCTCACGGACCTCGTCACGCGCGCAGCCTACGCGGGATTCGAGACGTGGGTGACCGCCGACCACGGCAACGTCGTGGCCGCTGCCGGCGGACGACCACCCGAGGGTCTCAAGGTCGAGCGACCCGGAACGAGGGCGCGGCTCTACCGCACCGCGGCGATGCGTGATGCATCTGGGCATCTCGGAGTTCCGTGGACACCTCCGCGCCTGCCACCAGACATCCACGTCCTCTTCGCGCCGGACCGCAGAGGGTTCCACGCCCACGGACAGCGAGTGACGCACGGGGGGCTGAGTTTCGAAGAGGTCTTCGTTCCCCTCGCGAGGCTAACTTGACCGCCCGCGGCCCAATTCTTGATCGCCCGTTGGAGCCGGCGTGGCTTGACGCAGCCTTCAGAGTTGGCCGCGAAGCCAACGACCTACACGATGCTCGTAGGCAGCTGGAGGAGATGCTCGCCAACACAGATCTCCAAAAGGAGGGGCGCGCAAAGACGATCACAGCGCTCGTGCGTACGTGGGTCGACCCGCCGCGGGCGTCTGCGCCGGCCGTAATCTGGGCTCGTGAAGCCCTGACTGCTGATATCTGTGGCCGCGACATGCATCTTGGCGCCCTCCTCGCGGCCTACCCGTTCTTCGGCGACGTTTGTGCTTGCATAGGTCGCAGTCTCGCTCTTGAAGAGCACGTTGCTACAACGGATCTCCGGAGCAAGCTGATCTCCATCTGGGGCGACCGCAAAACGGTTCATGTTTCGGTCCGGTTCGCCGTCAAAACGCTACGGGCCTTCGAGCTCTTGACCGGCGACGCGGGAACGTCGCTTAGTCAACGTGGCGTGCGGCTAGACGTGGCTCCGCATACCGGGAGATGGATAGTGCACGCTCTCCTACTATGCCGCGGCGCGGAGGCCATCGATGAGCGCGACGTTCGCTCTGCACCCGAGTTGTTCGGCCTAGAACTCCCCGACCGCTTCGAGAACGGGTATCCGCTGATCGAGCGTCACGCAGAGGGTGGTGGACGCACAGTCCTGGCCCTGAGCTAAGTGATTGAGGTCGCGTTCCACGTCACTCGGCTCGACCTGAGTCTGCCTACTTAGCCGAGCTGAACTCGGTGCCGGCTCAAGGATGCAGCTCAACGAGCTGAGCCATCGCGAGCCAAGTTGCTTCGCTACGACTGACGAGGTCCCGGTGAGGAGTCCCGGGCGGGCATGCGTGTCCTGGTTGGATTTGGTTGTTCTCTGTCTCGTCTCGATGGCTGCGTATTCGGTGGGTGTGAGCCCACCTAGTGTTCGATCAAGACGCAGCAGGGGTTTCTCCAAGGCTATAACACACAAGCCGCCGCGGCTGTCAATCAGATCATCATCGCGGCCGAGCTCCTCGGGAACACCAACGACTACGGGATGCTGGAATCGGTGACGAACGCCGCCATTCGGGAACTGACGGCGGCGAATGTCAGCGAACAGATCGACGTCGTGCCCACCGACGCCGAGCTGGTGGCACGCGCGCGCCGACGGTCGATCATGGGGCGAAATCGGGATCGCGCTTGGCGTCTCGCGTCAGGCAGCCCGCGAGTGGTTCGCGGAGAAGGTCTCGGCTTGTACCTGCCATCTGTCACATACCTCGCCGAAGTTGCGGAACGCTTCCACGGCACCCCAGTGAGCGGCCCTGGATACGTCGCGTCGAGCCAAGGAGCAAAGCAAAACGGCCACCCTTCGACTCATGGTCCGCCAGCGCAAAGGAGTTAAAGGTTCGGCACTACTTGGCACGCTGCAAGCATCCAGTCGGCGTCGTGCCCGAGATGCCTTTCCCAAGTGCCGCTCGCCGAAGCTCAGCTACCTTGGCTCACGGACTACCTCACTTGTCCCGGCTCCTCAACCAAAACAGATCGACCTTCGCGACCCGGAGATGACGGTAGTGTGCAGCCAAGGTCGCTGACGAAAGGTCAGAGACGAGGTGGCGCTGAAGCCTCCGGCGAACGAACAGTTGGGTCGTCGCGCTGTCGAGTTGCTCCGGATTTATAGGTCGCGTTCCGTGCTGCACCAACATTAGCGCCACGAACGCCACGGAGCCAAACAGGGCAACCCATACTGGCCAAGCCGAAAGCCCTGCCTTAGCGAGTATCCACACCGCGAAACTCAGGACAACGCCAAGGAAGATTAGCCCAGCAGCCATCTGGAGCGTGCGTCTGGTGCGAATGCCGAGCGCAGCCGCCTGACGCTCAGACTCAGCGCCTTGTTCAACAGGGTCTGTGCGCGTCCGGCGAGGGCCGAAGGCGAGCGCGAGCGCAGTCACGATCCACGCTAGGCTAAGGGCGATAGCAGCCACCATCCCCTTACCACTCGCCGTGTGGGGGGCGGCGTCGCGTACATCGTTGACCAGTGACTGGTTTGAGCTGATTCCGAGAATGGTCGCGAGGCTCGCGCTGATGACCGCCGTTGCGAGTACGAAGTAGCCGAGGATGATTAGGTTTCGCATCAGATCGCGCGTCTGTGCCACGCTAGATCGCAACGCGTCGTAACTACGCTCAACCTTCTTAAGGCTCTCGACAAAACCGAGAGTGGTCTCAGGGCTCGTAGCTGCAGACGGAACCTTCGTGTTGTAGGGCGCTCCGCTTACCGTGAAGAATTGCACAGCCGCAACGGCATCCTCGTTCGGACGAATATCGATGCTTTCCCGCCCGAGATTCGCGACGAAAAAATGTAGCCGTCCGTCGCCGGGACTGTTTGCATCGGTTCCGTACAGCGGATCGATGAGAACTCCGCTGAGCAGCAACAGCCCACGGCTTGCGTACTCATTACGAAGAGTCACGGTTCCAGCTAGGTAGTCCGGCAGCTTAAAGGTCTCTCGTGTGGAGATCCAAGCACTATCACCAGACTCGAGGATCAATGATCCAACAAATCCACCTTCGCCGATCTCGTAGTACCGACCATCCGGCAGACGACAACCGTCCCGGGCAATATGCACATCGTAGCGCGCACCTCGAATGTTGTCGTCCCTGCTACCAAAGATCAGCTGGTCCGCATCGACATAAGCCTTGATGATGGTTCCCGAGAGAACCCCGGGCTGAGGTGCAGCGGGACCGCTGCGATGCGCAGGGCCACTAGTCGGCGTCTCGCCCATTGCGTCAGTCACCAGCGGGTTCGTTACTTGAGCCGAACCCTGCGGCATTGCGAGCGCTGGGTGCCAGACCCGGAACCTCAATCGGTCGCAGATCCGCGAAGGGAACGATTACGACCTGACCCAGACGATCACCTCGTCTCACCCTAAACACCTGATCTTTATCAGTGTTGTACAGGAGAAAGTGTACGATACCGCGATACCCAGCATCGATTATCCCAGGCCCGTCCAAATGAGTGATCCCGTGGTCGCGCGCGTATCCCGACCTAGGGACAATCAGACCGACGTACCCGTCGGGGATGTGCATGCTGACGCCCGTGGGAACCGCGAGACGTTCAAGAGGCCCAAGCTCGGCGTCGATCGCTGCACATAGGTCGAGTCCGGCATCCCCGGGATGAGCGCGACGCGGCAGACGACCGCCGTCTGCCAACACGACAGGGAGCCGGCGGCTCAGAAGGGCTCGAACGTCCGAGAGGACGAGGTCAAAAGCAGACGGCTGACGTAGATCGAGTTGCCCGATGTCGACGCGCAGGACGGGACAAAGGTCCCATCGACGGAGGAAGTCTTCGTAGAGTGGTGCGAGCGCCTGGAGGTACTCGATATCAACCTTCTCCTCGGCGGGCCTGCCTCGCTCTTCAACTCGCCGGAGCGCGGTCTGTGCATCGAGATCAAGGTGGACAAGCAGGTCTGGTGGGCGAACCCCGGGTGAAGCCACGGTGTAAGAGGACTCCAACAGTGAGCGCTCCTCAGCGCTAATCCAACCTCGCTCGGTACGATACCTGACGAAGATCTCCAGATGCTCCTCTGGCGGGCGCTCCACGATTCCACCATCGATCCCTCCAGCTTTGTGAACGGCAGACAGGGCGCGAGTCAAGAACCACAACTCTGCGTTGGCAGCGTTCACGTCGGGAGGCCCGAAAAATGGATTGTGCTCCGGCTCCTCGAAGTAGGGCGGGATGTCCAAAACCTCGGCGAGGCGCGCGATCAGCGTCGACTTTCCGCCTCCGATCGTGCCGGACACAACGATGAAAGGACGACCAAGCTGGGGCATGTACCAAGTTTTCGAGGAGCTACATGATGGCTGGGAACTTCATTCCGCTTAGCAAGATTGGTCCGACATAGCTCGTTGATCATAGTCATCCCGTCCAGTCGACGTATGACGCGAGTACCGCTCAAGCGGCTGCTGTGGCCCTGTACCGCAAGGCGCCGATTCGCACCTTCGTCTTACGTAAATGCCCAAAGCGTCGACGACTCTCGCGTCGTGCATGAAACCCCTCAGAAGGGCTCTTGAGATCCTGCGCTTGGTCTGGTCTGATCAACCGCAGCCATGCGCCACAACGAGCCAGGTACGCCAGAACTGCCCCCCGACCGTCGCGCGAAGACGCGACGCATGCATCGACGACGCCCTCGATCCCCGCAGACACGGCCAATGATGCCACCGAGCATGCACGACGGCGAAATCCCGATGCTCTAGCCTTGTAGGTCCGGCGGATCGCCAACTCGACGCGGATCTTCGGATCCAACCGCGGCAACGCGCCAGCTTTCGGGCGGGCGGCCAGTCCAGGTGTCGGGAGTGTCACGCCGCCCAGGCAAGACACACAGTCCTGGGACGTATGTAGTAAGCGGCGATCTCTGATCGGGCGCAAGCCGGGTGGGCTTCGGCTCACCCGGCCTCTGCTCGCCCTACGGGCGCCCGAGGCGGGCGCGGATCAGGTTGCCCACCTGGTGGGCCTCCGGGATGCGCATCACAAGCACCGCGCGCACGTACACGAACAGGCCCGCAACTGCCGCCGCACCCACGCTCACGATCTCCGCCGCCAATGAGCCGCCGAGTGCCTCGTCCAGCAGCTTCCACACGACCCACGAGACGCCCGCCAGCAGCGCAGACGCGATCAGGATGCGCGCCGTGATCATGGTCGTCTGGGCGCCTTCCAGGCGGCCGTTGAGGCCGATGCGCAGGCGATGGAACTGCAGCCCCGTCATCACGATGTTCGCGCTGATCGTGCCGATGATCAGACCCGCGATGCCCAGCGGCTTGTACAGCGCGATGCTCACGATGATATCCACCACGATGTTCGTCGCCGCCAGGCGCGTCGGGATCCACGGGCGCTGCACCGCGAAGAACGTGCGGGTCAGCAACAGGTTCAGGCCGCCGAAGGGCAGGCTGAAGGCAAACCAGAACAGCGCGATCGACACCAGATGCGTCGAGCGGGCGTTGAATTCGCCGCGCTCGAACAGCAGTTTGACGATCGGCGTCGGCAGCGCGACCATGAAGGCTGCGGCCGGGATCAGCATCAGGTTGATCTGGCGCATGCCGTTGCCCACCGCGCTGCGCATCGCCGCGGGATCGCGTTTGGAGGCCATCCGGCTGAGCGTCGGGAACAGCACGGTGGCCACCGCCACACTGAACATGCCCTGCGGCAGCATGTACACGCGAAACGCGTTGTCGATCGCCCGCGGAGCTTCGTTGGAGACCAGGCTCCCGAAGGCCGAGTTGATCAGCTGGTCGAGGTTGACGATCCCCAGGCCGATCGTGATCGGCAGCATCAGCATGAACACCTGCCTGATGCGCGGATCGTGCCAGTCGATCTTTACTTGCAGGCGAAAGTCGATCCGCCCGAGCGCACCGAACGCCAGCAGCACCTGCACGACCGTCGCCGCCAGGATCCCCACCGCATACGCGTAGATCTCGTTATCGCCGTGGAAGTGCGGCGCGAGCACCACCAGCAGCACGATGATCACCGCGTTCCACACCGCCGGCGAGATCGCCGGGATCGTGAAGTGGTCATAGGACTGCCAGCACCCCCACCAGCAGGCCGTTGAGCCCCAGCAGCAGGATCACCGGGAACAGCACCCGCGACAGGCCCACCGTCAAGCCGGTCTCCTTGACCAGCTTGGGGCCGATGAACAGAGGCATCACGAAGCCCGCCACCAGGATGAAGAACGCCATCAACGCGCCCAGGCCGATAAGCATGATCCAAAACAGCGTCGACGCCAAGCGGATCGCCTCTTTGCGCCGCCCCTTCTGCAGCAGGTCGGTGAACACCGGCACGAACGCCGCCGACAGCGCCGACTGCGCGAACAGGTTCGCCACCAGATTGGGCACCAGGTAGGCCAGCGTGTAGGCCGACGCGACCGGCGTCGTCCCGAAGTAGCTCGCGAACACGATTTCGCGCGCCAGCCCCACCACCCGCGAGATGCCAGTGGCAATCGAGAAGATCAGCGTGTTGCGCGCCACACCGCCGCCCCCCGGAGGCGGCGGGGCGACCGGCTCCTCGGCGAAGGCTTCAGCGCTGGCGGACAAGGCCGCTATAGTACGGCGCGCCGCGGGGGTCCTTCCCGTCTGCCCGCGTGCCTTCCACGATGGCCAACATCCACTCCCAGAAGAAGCGAATCCTGCGCTCCGAGCGCGAGCGTTTGGAGAACCGCCGCTACACGTCCACGATCAAGACTTACTTCCGGCGTCTGGAGTCTCTGGCCGGCGGCGACGCCGAGGCGGTCGAGACCGCCCACCGCGAGCTGGTCAGCATGATTGACAAGGCCGTCAAGCGCGGCGCGATGCACAAGAACACAGGCGCGCGCAAGAAGTCCAGGGCCGCGCGGCTCCGCGCCGGCTCGTCTAGCTCGTAGCCTGCGAGATCGGCCGGCTAGGCCGTGATTGCCTGGATCGCTTGCAAGGCGAGCGTGTCCTCGTCCAAGCCAGTGAACGGCGTGCGGCTGGCCAACAGCGGCGCGCCACCGCGCGAGTCCAGCTCCAGATCGGCCAAAGCGCCCAGCGCCCGGCGCAGGCGCTCGGGCTCTGAGCGCGCCGCGTCGGCCATGAAGCGCTCGGCCGCCCGCGCGGGCATGCGCAGGCCCCGCTTGATCTGCGCCGCCGGCTCGCCCGCCTGCAGGCGGATCGCGATCGCCAGCGCGTCGCGCAGGCGCTGGGCCATCAGGTAGGTCAGCCCCGACACGCGCTCGCCCTGCTGGCGCAGGCGCACGTACGCGAGCGTCGCCTCGCGGGTGTGGCCGCCCACGAGCGCGTCTGCCAGCGCGTACGCTCGCCACTCGCTGGAGTGCGCCGCGCGGCTCTCGATCTCGGCGGCGTCGATCTTGCGCGGACCGTCGCCTTCCAGGGCCAGCTTCTCCAGCTCGCGCAGCAGGCGCTGCTGGCGCTCGCCCACCTGGGCGACCAGCGCCTTGGCCGCCGCCGCGTCCAGCGACAGCCCCAGGCGGGCGGCCTGCTCGCGCGTCCACTTGGCAAGCTCCCACGGCTTGACCGTCATCTGGGCCACCACCTGGCCGCCCGCGCGCTTGACCGCCTCGTGCAGCGCCGCCGGGGCCTTCGCGCGAGCCTCCTCGCGCGCGAACATCGCCACGGTGGTCGCCGGCGGCATCGACTCCAGCGCCGGCACCAGGTGCTTCTCCACGTCGACCTGGCGCCAGCGCTCGATCCCTTCCACGATGATCACGCGGCCGACCCCCTCGGTATCCGGTCCGCCGAGCGCGAGGGTCATCGTGGAAAGCGCCTGGGCCACGCCCGCCGGCGTGGCCTGGTCGCCCTCCAGCACCTCCACGCTCGCACCCGCCCCCTCCCCCGCTTCGGCCAGCGCGCGCAGCCCCGCTCGGCGCTCGGCCACCGCGCCGTGGTCGTCGCCGTGGATCAGGTAGGCGGGCTTCAGCGAGGGCATTGCAAGCCGGGTCTGGACAGCCGACGACGCCGCATCGTGGCCTAGCGGGCAACCAGGTTGACGAGCTTGCCCGGCACCACGATCTCCTTGACGATCTCTTTGCCGTCCAGGTGGGCCTGCACGTTGGGGGCTGCCCGGCACAGCGCCTTCAGCTCCTCCGCGCTCGCGTCGGCGCTCGCCTGCACGCGATCGCGGACCTTGCCGTTGACCTGGCAGACGAGCTCGTAGGAGTCGCGCTCGAGCATCGCCTCGTCCGCCTCCGGCCAACGCTGCTCCCACACCCGCTCGCCGGTCAGGCGATCGTAGATGTCCGCGCACACGTGCGGCGCGAACGGGAACAGCAGCGAGGCCGCCTGGGCGAGGGCGAAACGCTGCGTCTGCACGCCCACCGACTCGCGCAGCCGCGACGCTTCATTGAGCAGCTCCATCACCGCCGCGATCGCTGTGTTGAACGCAAAGCGGCGTAGGTCGCCGGTGACCTTGTCGATCGCCCAGTGGGTCTTGCGCAGGAGCGCCAGGTCGTCGCCCTGCGGATCCGCCGGCGACGACAGCTCGGCCGCTGGCGCCGCATGCCCGTTTGGGGTGCCCCGGTCGGGCGTCGCCGCGCCTGCCCGCTCGGCCGTCTCCGCCGCCAGGCGCCACAGCCTGGCCAGGAAGCGGTGCACCCCCTCCATGCCCTCGTCAGACCAGTCCGCGTCCTGGTCGGGAGGGCCGATGAACAGGATGTAGCAGCGCGCCGTGTCCGCGCCCAGGCGCTCCACGATCGACGCCGGCGAGACCACGTTGCCTTTCGACTTGCTCATCTTCGCGCCGTCCTTGGTCACCATGCCCTGCGTGAACAGCGCCGCGAACGGCTCCTGGAAGTCGAGGTGGCCGAGGTCCGCCAGCGCCTTGGTGAAGAAGCGTGCGTACATCAGGTGCAAGATCGCGTGCTCCACCCCGCCGATGTACTGGTCCACCGGCATCCACTCGCGCAGCGCCGCCGGGTCCCACGCCGCGCGCTCGTTGCGCGCGTCGCAGTAGCGCATGAAGTACCACGACGAGTCCACAAAGGTGTCCATCGTGTCCGTCTCCCGCCGCGCCGCGCCGCCGCACTGCGGACAGTCCGTGCGCACCCAGTCCTCCGCCGCCGCCAGCGGCGAGCGGCCCTTGGGCGTGAAGTCGTCGATGTCCGGCAGCACCACCGGCAGGCGATCGTCGGGCACCGGCACCATCCCGCAGCGCTCGCAGTACACGATCGGAATCGGGCAGCCCCAGTAGCGCTGGCGGGAGATCAGCCAGTCGCGCAGGCGGTAGTTGATCGACGCGTGGCCCTTGCCCTCGCGATCCAGCCAGGCCACGATCTCGCCCAGCGCCTCGCGGTTGTTCATGCCGTCGAAGTCAGGATTGGAGCTCACGAGCACGCCATCACCCATGTACGGCAGCCCACCGACCCCGCCCCCCGCCGAAGGCGGCTCATCAAAATCGTCGTTCTCTGCCGGGGCTTCGATCACGCGCTTGATCGGCAGGTCGAACGCGCGGGCGAACGCGTAGTCGCGCTCGTCGTGGGCCGGCACCGCCATGATCGCGCCGGTGCCGTACTCCATCAGCACGTAGTCGGCCACGAACATCGGCAGCTGCTCGCCGTTGACCGGGTTCGTCACCGTGCGCCCCAGCGCCACGCCCGTCTTTGGCTTGTCCGCGTTGCCGCGCTCCTCGTTGCCCTCCCTCAGCGCGTGGGCCACGTACTCGCGCACCGCCTCCTCGCTGCCGGTTCCCTGCGCTAGGCGCATCACGTCCGGGTGCTCCGGGGCCATCACGAAAAACGTCGCGCCAAACAGCGTGTCCGGGCGCGTGGTGAACACCGGGTAGTCGATCGGGTGGGCGGGATCCAAGTCCTCGCAGCGGAACGTCACCTCCGCCCCCTCGCTGCGCCCGATCCAGTTGCGCTGCATCGTCTTCACGTGCTCCGGCCAGTCGATCTGGTCGAGGTCGCCCAGCAGCCGCTCCGCGTAGTCGGTGATGCGAAAGAACCACTGCTCCAGCTGGCGCACCTCCACCAGCGCGCCGCAGCGCTCGCAGCGGCCATCCGCGTCGACCTGCTCGTTGGCCAGCACCGTCTGGTCGTTGGGACACCACTTGACCGCCGCGTCCTTGCGGTAGGCCAGGCCCGCGCGGAACAGATCCAAGAAGATCCACTGCGTCCAGCGGTAGTAGGACGGCTCGTGCGTCGCCAGCTCGCGCGACCAGTCGATCGAGATGCCCCACGAGCGAAACTGGCGCTGGAAGGATGCGATCGACTCCTCCGTGGACTTGCGTGGGTGCACGCCCGTCTTGATCGCGTGGTTCTCCGCCGGCAGCCCGAACGAGTCATAGCCCATCGGGTGCAGCACCCGCTGGCCCAGGCGCCGGTGATAGTGGGCGATCGCGTCGCCCACCGAGTACACCTTCAGGTGGCCGATGTGCGGCTCGCCGCTGGGGTAGGGCAGCATCTCCAGCACGTAGGAGGTGGATTCCCGCCCGGGGCGCAACTGGCCGGCCCGCGCGCTCGAGCGGGCCTCCGCGCTGGACTCGTTGACCACCTCCCAGGTGCGCTCTCGCGCCCACACCGCCTGCCAGCGCGGCTCGATCTCCTGCGGGTCATAGCGCTGCTCTGTCATCGGTGGTCGCAGGTTAGCGGGCGACCTCCTGCTCCTGGACGCGCGGGCTCCTCGCGCGCAGCAGCTGCACCACCTCCGCCGGGGCCTTGTGCGGCGAGCCCGCGTCGAATGGGGGCTGCGGGTCGTACTCGATGCCCAGCTGGATCGCCTGGGCGACCGTGTCGCCAGCAATGCGCGCGGCCAATGTGAGCGCCATGTCGATGCCCGCCGACACGCCCGCCGCGGTCACCAGCTTGCCGTCGAAGACCACGCGCTCGGCCACCGGCTCGGCGCCCAGGCGGTCCAGTTCGTGAAGCGCCAGCCAGTGGCTGGTCGCGCGCTTGCCCGCCAACAGCCCAGCCGCGGCGAGGATCAGCGAGCCGGTGCACACCGACGTCGTCCACGTAGTCGTCTCGTCGACGGTTCTGAGCCAATCGAGCACCGCCGGCCCCGCGTTACCCGCCACGTCTCCCGGCCCGCCCGGCACCAGCACGATGTCCGGCCGGCCGGCCTGCTCCAGCGACTGCTCGGCTACGAGCGTCAGCATGCCGTTGTCGGTGCGCACCGGGCCTGCCTGCGCCGCCACGAACGTCACGCGCGCGCCCGGCAGCCGGCTGAGCACCTCATACGGGCCGATCGCGTCCAGCGCGGTGAACTTGTCGTACAGCACTATCGCGGTGTTGATGCCCGACTCGGGGGGTGGCTGGATCGTCATGCTGCCGTCTCCTCTGTGGTGGGGGATTGAAAGCGCCTGCGGTACTCCGCCGGGCCGACCGCCAGCGCGCGCAGGAACACCCGGCGCATCGTCTCCGCGCTGCCCAGGCCGCACGCCGCCGCGACCGCTTCCAGCGGCTCGGCCGTGTCCTCCAGGCGCCTGCGCGCCGCCTCCAGGCGCACGCGCTCGACATAGCGGGCAGGCGTCACGCCGGTCTGCGCGCGAAACACGCGGGCGAAGTGGCGCGGGCTCATGTGGGCGCGCGCGGCCATCGCCTCGACCGTGTGGTCGCCCGCCACGTCCTCCAGCAGCGTGCGCTGCAGCTCGCGCAACGGCGCCAGGGCGGGCTGCTGGGTGACCAGCGTGGCGCTGAACTGCGACTGGTTGCCGGGGCGGCGCAGGAACAGCACCAGATGGCGCGCGATCGTCAGGGCGGCGTCGCGGTCGAGATCCTCCTCGACCAGCGCCAGCGCCAGGTCCATGCCCGCGGTCACGCCCGCCGACGTCCACATGTGCCCGTCGCGCACGAAGATCGGCTCGGGGTCGACCAGGACGTCGGGATATGCCCGCTGCAGATCCTCAGCCGCCGACCAGTGCGTGGTCGCGCGACGGCCGTCCAACAGGCCCGCGCGGGCCAGCAGGAAGGCGCCCGTGCAGACCGAGGTCGTGCGCCTGGCTGTCTTGGCCGCGCTCGCGATCCAGCCGATCAGCTCGTCGTCCTGCGAGGCAGCTGTGTGGCCGTATCCCCCGGCCGCGATCAGCGTGTCGATCCTCGAGCGCGCGTCGGGCAGGCCGGCGTGAGGAGCGATCGTCAGGCCGCTGGATGTGACAACCGGCGCGCCCTCGCGCCCGACCACGCGCACGTCATAGCCGCGATCTGCGCGATCGCTTGCTTCGATCAGCCGCTGGGCGCCCGCGAACACCTCCAGCGGCCCGGTCACATCGAGGCTCTGCACGCCGTCATAGACGAGGATCGCGACCTGGCGCGGGGTGCCGTTGGTGTTAGCCATGGTCCGATGATCCCTCAGCCGCGCCCTGTCCGCAAGGACAGGTTTCCCACCTTTCCTGCCATGCCGTCCACCCTCGCTAAGGAGGCCAGGAGGGCCTGACGAGGGCGCCCGAAGGACCGCCATACATCGGTCTGCGCATCCGTCTACGATGCCCGCAATGGCGGAGTTCGAGTACGACGCGGACGAGTTCGACTACGAAGAAGAGTCGCAGCTCGCCCAGGACGTCGACCCGGATGCCCTCAGCGCAGCGCCCGGTCGCGTGGCCAGCATCGTGGCCGCCGCCGAACAGGCCGCCGGAGACCTGCGCGAGCAGGCCGAGGCGCGCAGCAGAGAGCGTATCGCCGAGGCCGACCGCGCGGCCGACAATCGCGTGCGCGCGGCCGAGGAAGAGGCGCAGGACATCCTCGGCAGCGCCCGCTCAGAGGCCGAAAGTACCAGGAACGAGGTGCTCGAAGACGTCACCAGGCTCAAGGACGAGGCCGAGCGCGCGCGCGACGAGGCGGCGGGAACGCTCGAGGAGGCGCGCCAGGAAGCGCAGCGCACGCGCGACGAGGCCGACGCGACGCTCGGCGACGCGCGCCTGGAGGCCGAGCGCATGCTCAACGAGACGCGCGAGGAGGCAGACCGCACGCTCGACCTCGCCCGCGAGGACGCCGCGCAGGTGCGCACGATGGCCGACGAGGCGTCCGAGCGCATCCGCGCCGCCGCCAGCGAGGAATCCGAAAAGGTCAGGGGCGCCGCCGAGGAGGAGTCCGCGCAGCTGCTCGCCAGGTCGCGCGAGGAGGCCGAGCGCATCGGCAAGGACGCTCGCGAGGAGACCGAGCGGCTGGTCGCCGAGCGAGAGGAGAAATTCGCACAGATGCAGGAGGAGGCTGAGGCGCAGGCGCGCGAGGCCAAGGCGCAGGCCCGCGCGGAAGCGCGCGACATCACCAGCGAGGCGCGCGTCGTCGCCCAGGACATCCTCGGCGAGGGCAGCGAGATCTCACGCAACCTGCACGAGCTGTCCGTGTCGCTGCGCAACAACGCCGAGCGCCTGCTGCGCGACGTGCGCCTCACCCACGGCGGCATGACCGCGCGCCTGGATCAGGTCGCGCCGGGGGACGGCGAGGAAGGCACTGCCAAGACGCGTGCGGGCGGCAAGTCCGGGGGGAGCAAGGATGAGCCCGGCGGCGGCGACGATCTCGACGTGCCCGAGTTCATTCCGCGCGGCTGAGGGGGAGGGATCAGCGAGGGGCACGGGCTGCTCGAAAGTTGGCACGCGCGCGTCACGTAGTTGGCACAAAGGGCGCACGCAGGGCACAGGTTGGGGCCTAGGGTTGGGGCATGAACGAGCTGACCCGAGCCAGAAGGGCGCCGCGGCCGAGGCGGCCATTGCCGCGGCGGCAATCGAACTTGGCTTGATCGTTCTCCGGCCGTTGTGCGAGGGAGGACGATACGACCTCGTGATCGATCTCGAGCCTGAGCTTGTGCGCATCCAATGCAAGCGCGCGCGACGGCTCGCAGGGGTGCTGTCAGTGCGGCTGCAGACGTGTCGCCACACGCCTGGCGGATATGTCAAGACGAGCTACAGCGCCCATGAGGTCGACGCAATCGTCGCCTACTCGCCCGAGCTGCATCGCTGCTTCCTGATCCCGATCGGCGAGGCGGCCGGCCGACGCGCGATTCATCTCAGGTTGGACCCCACCAAGAACAACCAGGCCCAAGGGATCAAATGGGCTCGGGACTATGAGCTCGGGCCGATGATCGACCTGCTGCGAACGCGCAAGGGACGGGAAGTCCTGGCGACCACGGCGGCTACACTTCGGAGTTGTTGACGGGGCTATAGCTCAGTTGGGAGAGCGTCCGGCTGGCAGCCGGGAGGTCGTCGGTTCGAGCCCGACTAGCTCCATTTTTCCTGTCGGCAAACAAACCAGTTCTCGAGCTGCCGAACCAGCCTCGCCTTACCAACACGCGTGATAGCGTGCTATCATTTCTGTCGTGGCGCAGATATTGATCAGACGGCTCGATGATGACGTGAAGGCAGCTCTGCAGCGTCGCGCGCGTCAGCATGGTCACAGCACCGAGCAGGAGGCACGCGAGATCTTGCGCAGCGCAGTACAGAGCGGTGAGCATGCCCGCGCCAGACTGGGCTCGCGGATCGCAGCGCGCTTCACGGGCGTCGGACTTGAGACAGAGCTTCCCGAGCTGCGCGGGCAGCCGGCACGTCCGGCCCGACTGGAGTAAGTGAGCGCCGAGCTGCATAGCGAGCACCCGGATCGGTGTGCGCTTTGATCTTGCTGGACACGAATGTGCTCTCGGCGTTGATGCAGCGTGAGCCCGACCAGACCGTAGTGGCGTGGCTGGACGAGCAGCCGTCGGAGTCGGTCTGGACAACTTCTATCACCGTCTTCGAGGTGCGGATGGGGTTGGAGCTGCTTGCGAAGGGCCGTCGCCGCAGCCAGTTGGAGCAGGAGTTCGACAGGCTGCTAGACGAGGATCTCGACGGCCGCGTGCAGTTCTTTGACCGCGCGGCCGCTGACGCCGCCGGCACGATCGCAGCATCACGGCAGCGTGCCGGCCGTACCGTGGAGATCCGCGATGTTCAGATCGCCGGCGTTACGAGCGCCCGCAAGGCGACTCTCGCGACACGCAACGTGCGCCACTTCGAGGGTCTCGGCATCCGCCTTGTCAATCCCTGGCAGAAGTAGCATGCTGCACAGCAAGGACAACAAACGACGACACTGACTCGCCGGCGAGCGCTGCTGCCGACCTCCACAGGGCCTAACGTCATGCAGGTGGCCGAGCAGGTCCCAGCCGTGTGCGATGTGCTCGACGCCATCAAGCGCTGCGACTGGACGCGCCTGCGACGGCTGCTGCACCCCGACATTCATTGGACCACCGCCGTCGAGGAGCACCTGTACGGCGCCGACGAGGTGATAGCGCGCCTATCCAACGACCCCCCGCCGGCTCCGCCCTCCTACCACGAGGTGCGCGACGGGTTGGTGTACCGCTGGATCGACTGCCCCGGCTGACGATCCACGCTGGCGGACGCCGCGCTGGAAGAAGCCGCGCGCAGCCGCCGCACTGTGACGCCCCTTGCAGACATAAGGGTGTCCGTTTCTCTAGCCGAGTAGCGTCGTGGCGCTCGAGGATCGCTCGGGAGCCGTCCATCCGACAGCGCCGCCCAAGACCGCCCTCTGCGCTCGGGCTGGCCGCCACCGACCTCGAGGAGCAGGCACGACATGACGACATCCCGCCGGTTCGCGATCGCCATCTTCGCAGCGGCGTCGATCATCCTCTCCTGGGCGGCGCCGGCGCTGGGCTCGGTGCACACCTGGATCGGGCCGACCAACGGACTCTGGTCGAACGCCGCGAACTGGAGCGGGGGCAAGCCGACCAGCGGGGAGTCCGGCGGCACGATCGTCCAGTTCGGCTCGGGTACAACCTCCACCATGGACATCTCTGGCCTCTCGGTCGACGAGATCCACTTCACAGGCCCGGACAACACGATCAACGGCTCATCCACGCTCACAATCAACGGGGCCACGCTCGTGCAGAACGTCGTATCCGAAGGCAAAAACAACACCCTCAGCTCTTCACTGCCGCTGACGCTCGTGGGAGCGTCGCTGGAGGCGACTTCCAGCACAGGGATGCTGACGATCGCCGGAGCCGTCGGCGGTGCGCCCGGCATGGTGCTCATCGGCACCGGTGGGGAATTCGACATGACCGGCGACAACACATACACAGGCCCCACCTCGATTCAGGCGGGCAAGCTGCATATCGCCACGCTCGTCGGCATCGTGATCTCTGGATCCTCACTGAGCATCGGCACCGGCGCCGGCCCTGGCGCGGAACTCGTGCTCGATCAGGACTCCGACATCAGCGGCGAAACGGCTATCGTGGTGAACAAGGACGGAGTCATGAACTTCAACGGCTTCTCCGACCTCGCCAAGAGCCTCACCGTGATCGAAGGCAGTGTGCTTGGAGCGTCGCTGACGATGACCGGCGCCCTGACGCTACACGCAGGCACGGTCACGATCGAAGGGATCCTTTCGGCGGGCTCTCTCAACATGGCTGGCGGCACGATCGGCGGACATGGGACGCTCGCTCTCGCCGGCAACATCGAAGCCACTTCCTCGGCCGCGGAATCGGCGACCGTCTCCTCGGGCGTGCGGCTGGCCGCCAACCCGACCGTCACCGTCACCTCCGGCACGCCTCCCGAGTTCCGTCTCACCGGCCCCATCAGCGAGACGGGCGGCTCGCGCAGCATTACCAAGGCCGGCAATGGAACGATGCTGACGAGTGCCGCCAACACCTACACAGGCACGACGACGGTCTCCGCCGGCACGCTCACCGCCGACGGCACGCAACCAGGACCATTCGCGGTCGGCCCGAGCGGCACGCTCGAAGGATCCGGGTCGGTCGGCGCGACGACCGTCGAAGGCGTCCTTGCCCCGATCGCGCCGGGCCTGAGAACAGGCTCCCTCAGCTTCGCACCATCCGCAAGACTGGACGCCACGATCAACTCGACCGCAGCGGGAGCCATTCCATCGACGATCGTGACGGGCACGGTGACGATCAACCCGAACGCCACGATCAACCTTGTGTTCAGCCCGGGCATCGCCCTCCCCCACGGCTCCTCCGTGCCGCTGATCGAAAACGACGGAACGGACCCCATCGAAGGACACTTCTCGGGGATGCCCTCGGGATCGGTGCTGGGCCCCTTCGAAGGCGTGCCGCTGCTTGTCAGCTACGGCGGCGGCGACGACAACGACATGACGCTCACAGCCGGCAACGTGCCCCCGCGGGTCAGCTCGATCTCAGCGACGTTCAACCCGGTCCAAGCAGGACAGTCGGTCACGCTGAGCGTGGCTGACTCCGACGCGAACCACGACCCACTCACGACCACCTGGAACTTCGGCGACGGCACCGCCGGCAGCGGCACATCGGTCGCGCACGCGTACACGAAGGCCGGCACCTACACCGTGGTCGCCACGGCCTCCGACGGTCTCGCCCAAGTTCAGTCGACGTACGTGATCACCGTCACCGAACGCCCCAGCACCGCGACGACGCCCGTGAACACAGCTGCTGGAGGCAGCGCGACGACTTCGACGATTAGCTCCTCAGCCTTCGGCACGATCTTCGGCTTGACCGTTGCGCACGCCTGCCTGCGTCCCGGCGCGTCGTTCACGGTGACGCTCGGCATGAAGCAGCGCAGGAGCAAGTCGTCCGCAAGCACGCTGCGCAAGGTCACGAAGGTCGTCTTTACGGCTGGCGGCAAGTCGCCCAAGACCGCGCGACGTTCCCCGTTCAGCGCCCAACTGACGGTGCCGAGCCTGGCCTCCGGCACCAGCTTCAAGGTGAGCGCCGTCGCCCACCTGGTCCTGCGCAACGGCCGCCATCACGTCAAGTCGGTCGCCGCTGTCATCAAAGTCTGCTGATCGTCGGCCGAGGCGCAGGAGACGCTACAAAGCCACGCGCCGACCAAAACTGCATCTTGGACTAGCACTGCTAACCTGAATCTGCCAAGGTAGGCCGCTGCCATGGTGCATGCGCTCTTTTCCTCTCCCCATACGTGTTGCATGGGGGCTCCGCGCGATGGTTGCCCCCGTCCCTCTGACTCTCCCAGCGGGTGCCCTCGGGACGTCGACGCTCCAGCCGAGCCGTCCGCCGGTCACGGCCCTGAGCGCTCCTGAGAGCTTGCGATCTGCCCGGCGGCGCTTGCAAGCGCCGCCGTGGGTGCCTTCGAACGGGTCACCAAGACGATGTTGCGCAGACAGCGCCGACATCAAAAGGAGTTGGCATGAACAAATCAGACAGCGATGTGGAGCAGAATCGTGATGATGAGCAGGACGGAATCACCCGCGGCGACCTGCTGAAGACAGCTGCCGCTGTTGCCCCCGGAATCCTGCTCGGCGGACGTGCTGCGGCTGCGGCTGCCGCACGCCCACAACCCCGTCGCGCATCCCCAGTCGGCAAGGTGGCGGGTATGAACGTGCTCCTTTTCCTTACCGATCAACAGCGCGCGATCCAGCACTTCCCACCCGGCTGGTCGGAGCGCAACATGCCCGGGATAACCCGGCTACAACAGCATGGCTTGACCTTCGCGAACGCGTTTACGAACGCATGCATGTGCTCGCCGGCGCGCTCGACGCTGATGTCCGGCTACTTCCCCGCTCAGCACGGTGTGAAGTACACGCTCAAGACAGACATGCCGGCTTCCGAATACCCGCAGGTTGAACTCTCCACCACATTCAAGAATCCCGCGACAGTAGTGACGGCCGCCGGCTACGTCCCCGTATACAAGGGCAAGTTCCACTGCAACAAGCCGGCCAACGGCTCGACTTGGGTCCCTTCTGACGTCAATAAGTACGGGTTCACCCGCTGGGATCCGCCCGACGCTGGCGCCAACCAGAATGTCCCGGAGGAGGGAGGCGGCAGCTACAACAACGATGGTCGCTTTATGAACTCTGAGGGTACGCCGGAAGCGGGTACGGAGGGCGCGGTCCAGTACCTGAGCTCCACTGCCGCACAGAGCCAGCCGTTCTTTATGGTCGTCTCACTGGTCAACCCACACGACGTGCTGTTCTACCCCAAGACGTACACCGAAGGGGGCTATGACGAATCGTGGCTGACCGGCGAGATCGAGGTGCCGGCGACGGCCAACGAAGATCTGTCCACCAAGCCGACCGTTCAGCAGCAATTCCTGCGCCTGTTCAACGCCTCCGGACCGATCCCCACGCCGGAGATGAAGCGCAACTATCTGAACTTCTACGGCAACCTGATTAGTCATCGGACGCCTATCTGGTGAAAATCCTCGACACGCTTGCGAGCACCGGTCTGCTCGAGAACACGCTGGTGATCGCGACGGCCGATCACGGAGAGATGGGCACCGCCCACGGCGGCCTGCGCCAGAAGAACTTCAATTTCTACGAGGAGTCGACCCGCGTCCCGCTGGTCTACTCGAACCCCCGTCTGTTCAAGCAGCCGCGGACGAGCGATGCCCTCGTCTCACACGTCGACTTCCTGCCCACCCTTGCGAGCCTCGTCGACGCACCGGCCGACGCCCGCGCCTCCTGGCAGGGGATCGACTACTCCGACCAGATCCTCAGTGCCTCGCCAAAGTCGCCACAGGACTACACCATCTTCACCTACGACGACTGGCAGTCGGGGCAGGCACGCGGCCCATACCCGCAACCACCCAACCACGTCGTCAGCATCCGTGAGCGACGCTACAAGCTCGCCCGCTACTACGACGTCGATGGCAAGGCGCCAGACCAGTGGGAGATGTATGACCTCAAGAGCGATCCGCTCGAGCGCACAAATCTGGCCCACAGGCGCTACAAGCGCAGCCCCACAGAGGAGCGCCAATATACGCGGCTCAGGCGCAAGCTCGCCCAAGTCGAACAGACACGGTTGCAGCCGCTCAGCTGAGCCTCGCCCTGGGTCGATACATCCGGTCATTGGCCAGCAGCGCCGCGTCCCGACTGTCCTCAGGAGCGGGCAGGTCCTGTGCCGGGTATCCCAGACGCGCGCTCCTCAGCAGTCGACGTGCAGCGCTGGCAGCCTGCTGGGGCTGACCCCCTTTTCTATGCAGGCCAAGTACGCGATGCCGCGGTGTATCCCATCGATCGCGAGCACCTTGCCGCCAAATACGCCGATCCGCATGACCACATCGGACTTCCACCTGTTGCTTGCCATGTCGTCGATGAAACGGTCGACGCGCAGGTCGTCCGCGTGGTCCTCAGCTATGTCGAGCGTCTTGCTGCGGTCTCGATATATGGCTCGCAGCTGACCGAACGTCCGATGGCCGCTGCCCACGGCGCCCATGAAGCTGGCGAACAAGGTTGGCGTCGCGGCCAGTTCCGCCGCCGATAGCGGTCTGAGCGCCATGCCAACATCGTCTATCTGGAGAGAACCGGGCCCTATGGTCCCGCGGCCAAAGACGCTCCGTCCCGGTTGTTACACCTGTCCAAGAAGCGACGATCGGCACAAGAATGCGGGAGCTCGCGTGGGCAATGATTTAGCCGGCGGCGGGCTGACCGTCAGACCGCCGCCGCGGCGACGAATTGCGCGTTGTACGCAAACGGAGGACCCACGCGACGCCCGAGGCGAAGACCGGCCTCGGCGGCCATCGAGCTCAACCGCCGTGGTGCGATGAAGTCAGGGTCAACCGCTATCTCGCCGACGATCAGCCGCCCCTCAGGCTTGAGGACGCGGCGCAGCTCGGCCAGCGCCTGCCGCGGATCTGGGATCTCCCCGAGCACGCTAACCATGTAGGCCGCGTCGAACGACGCGTCTTCGTAGGGCAGTCGCCCCGACGACGTGGCCAGGGCGCCCACCACGTTGCCCAGGCCACGCTGCTCGGCCCGCGTGGCCGTCGCGTCGAGCATCTCCTGCTGGACGTCCAAGACGTCCACGCGTCCCTGCGGACCCACGTACCCCGCCATCTCCACCGCGTGCTGACCCAGCCCGGGGCCGATCTCGAGAATCCGCTCGCCTTCGCGCGGATCGAGCACGCGCCTCAGCGAGCCGACGGGCCGCGGAATTGCGAGCATCCAGCGCTGCGCGTATGGCAGCGGGGTCGGCTCGCCGCGGCTTCGGCGCCGCGCGGCGGCATCGCCGGCGATCGCGGCAGCAAGGAAGCCAAGCGCCCTGCGGGGCCGGCCTCGCATGAGCGCGGCCAGCGCAGCCAGCAGGGCCACTACCGACAACAGTTGGCTCCAGTCCTGCCTGCGCATGAGAGATCATCCTAGACCGCGAGCGAGATGTTCTACGGTGCGACATCATGGCCACACTCCACCCCCTGGCTGTGGGATTCGCGGACGTCGCCGACGCGTACGAGCGCGGCCGACCGGAGTACGCACCGGCCGTTGTGGGCGCGATCGCCGCAGAGCTGGCCATCCCCCCCACCGGCCCCGTCCTCGATCTGGCGGCCGGCACGGGCAAGCTCACCCGCGCCCTGCTGAGCCGGGGACTCGATGTCATAGCCGTCGAGCCACAGGCGTCGCTCCGCGAGATCCTTGCCGCGAGAGTAGGCCGCGAGCATGTACGCGAGGGCTTTGCCGAGGCCATCCCACTGCCCGACCAATCCGTCGCCGCGGTGACGGTCGCAGACGCGATTCATTGGTTCGATCACGCGGCGGCCCTGGCGGAGATCCGGCGCGTACTGCGCCCCGGCGGCGGACTTGCGGTGCTCACAACCGTGCCCGACTGGGGCAGCGCGTCGTGGGCGCACGAGGTCGGCACGCTGATGGCCGGCCTGCGCCCCGAGCACCCGCACTTCGACGGGCCGCCGTGGCAGGACGCCGTGCGCGCGGCCCCGGGCTGGACCGCGCCGCGTGAGATCCGCGTGACCACCTCTCAGCCAGTCGTTCCCGAGCGGTTCGTCGACTACCTCGCGTCGGTGAGCTGGATGGCGGCGCTGCCGGCCGACCGACGCGAAGAAACGCTGGCGCAGGTCGCGGCGATCATCAGCGCCGGCCAAACTCCAGCGGAGATGCCCGCGCACGTGGTCATCGGCCTGGCCACCCTCGCCTGAGCCGATCGCCGCCTGTCAGGCTTTGACTGTGGCCGAGCACCTCCCCCAGCTGCTCGTCGTCGACGCATGCGCCTGGCGCGCGTGGTTGGGCGAGCACCACGAGGGCTCGTCCGGGGTTTGGCTGCGCCTGGCCAAGAAGGGGACAACCGAGCCAACCAGCCTCAGCTACGGCGAGGCGCTCGAGGAGGCGCTCTGCCACGGCTGGATCGACGGACAGGTGCGCCGCTTCGATGAGCTCACATTCAGGCAGCGCTTCACCCCACGGCGCCCGCGCAGCGCCTGGTCACAGAACAACGTCGCCAAGGTCGAGCGTCTGATTTCAGAAGAGCGGATGCTGGCCGCCGGTCTGGCCGCCTTCGAGCGCGCCAAACGGGACGGCCGGATCCAGGACGCCTATCCGGGCCAGGCGAGCATCGAGGTCCCCGACGACCTGACCGCCGCGCTGCGCGCCCAGCCCGCAGCGCAGGCGATGTTCGACGTCCTCACCAGCCAGAATCGCTACTCGGTGCTGCTGCGTGTCAGCCAGGCCAAGCGCGCCGACACACGGGCGCGTCGCATCGAGCGCTTCGTGGAGATGCTCGCCCGCGGCGAGACGCCTCACCCGCAGAGACGGGCCGAGCGATGAGCGGCGTGGCCGACAGGATCCCGCCGGCACAGACCGCCGCGTTGCGCAGCCAGCCCGAGACGAGCGCACTGAGCGCGCGCAAGCCGTCGCAGGCCGTGGCGGTTGCCATGCTCGTCGCCGCATCGGCGTGTTGGGGCCTGGCGACAGCCCTCAGCAAGGTCGCGCTCGCGCAACTGACTCCGCTTGACCTGTTTGGTTGCGAGGTGTGCATCGGCGCCGTCTGTCTTGGCGCGCTTGCGCTGTCGCGCGGCGCCAAGCCGAGCCGACCCAACTTGACGCTGCTAGCGCTGGGCGCTCTCGAGCCGGGCATCGCCTTCGTCCTGTTCGACTTCGGCATCTACCACACCGCTGCCACGCACGCCTCCCTGTTGCTCTCGACCGAGGCCCTGTTCACCGTCTCGCTTGCGGCCCTGCTGCTGCGCGAGCGACTCACCGGGCGCCTTGCGCTTGCCCTCGCCGCCGGCGTCGCCGGTTCGGTGCTCGTCGCCTGGCATGCCGGCGGTCAGCACGCGTCGCTGCTCGGCGATTGCCTCGTGGTCATGGCGTCGCTGGCCGCGGCCGGCTATGCGGTGCTCGCACGCCACATCGCTCCCGAGCAGGACAACCCGGTCGTCGTCAGCGCCGTGCAGATGCTCGGTGCGCTGCTCGTCGCCGCGCCGCTTACCGGCGTCTCGATCGTCGTGGGCGCCACGCATCTCGACAGCGCCGACCTGGGCCACCTGGCGCTGGCCGTGACGGTAGGGCTGACGGCCACCGTCGTGCCATTCCTCTTGTTCAACACCGCCGTCACGCATATCCCCGCCATGCGCGCCGGCTTGATCCTCGCGCTCGTGCCGCTGTTCGGCGCGGTCGCATCCGTTGCTGTGGTAGGCGAGACGCTCGGCGCCATGCAGGCCGCGGGCGGCGTCCTGGTGATCGCCGCCGCAGCGCTCGCCGCCAGCCGGTTCGAGCTCGCCTGACAGGCGCCGACAGCGACGCGGCTCAGCGCAGCCTTATCAGCCGAGATGCGACCGCGTCGGCGAGGGCGAGGATCGCGATCAACGGGCGCGTCAGCAAACCTGGCCAGGATCCCGCGCGCGGGACTGCTCTTGGCGGCCAGCTGCAGCGCGAGCGCATCGATCCACGCATCGAGGTCGCGCACCCGCCAGGCCGTGCGAAAGGGATGCTCCTTGGCCACGCCCACGCCGTCCACTGCCTACGTGGTCAGGACCGTCTTTATGCCGCCGCCCAGCACGTGCTCGCGCAGCGCGGCGGGCGCATCGTCGAGGGGCGCAACGGCCGTCACCACGTCCCCGGCCTCGAGCGAGCCCTCGGCCATCAGCTCCAGCACCTTGGGCATCAGCGGACGCGCGTGGGGAATGCCCACATGCAGGGTGGCGCGGCGCACGTACATCCGCAGCATCGGCATGCGCGCGCTGCGGTGCAGGCCTCCCGAGCTGGTGCAGATCCCGTCTGCGGCAGTGTGCGACAGGGCCGTCGAAAGCGGGTCTGCGCTGATGTGCACCACCAGCGGAGCGGGACCATGACGGCGAAGCTCACGAGGCGCCAACGCGTTGATGCCGAGCCGCTGGGCGTGGGTGCGCACGTGGGGCCGGGAGTCCACGAGGTTGACGTTGCGCGCCCCCAGCGCACGGGCGACGAGCCCGGTGTACAGCGGGCTGCTGGCGCTAAACACCGGCCGCTTGGACAGCCCGGCAATGATCAGGATCTCGGCGTCGGGGTCGGCCTGGAGGACTCCCGGGAGATGAGGTGCGATGTGGCGGTAGGCGTCGCAGATGTTGTCCGAGACGCTCGCCGCGGCCACCGGATCGACGCCCTCGGGCAGCGCAACGAGCATGGCGTCGGCGTAGGGAACGGTCAGCTGGTCGGAGAACGCGCCGCCGAAGTGCCCGGTGGCAAGACCCATGCCATAAGCAGATAGGGGCGGGACGGCGCGGCAGCTGCCGGTGTGCCCGGCCCGGCAGGGCGCGCACTTGCCGCAGCTGATCTGGAAGGGGACCACCACGCGATCGCCCGGCTTGACGGCTTTGACCCGTTCGCCCACCGACAGCACCTCCGCGACGCATTCGTGCCCGAGGTGCAGCGGGAGGGCCAGCTGGGTGATACCGAGCGCAAGCGGGCAGTCGATGTCGCAGGTGGACGCGGCGATCGGGTGCACGAGCGCCCCGTCGGGACCCGGTGGTGGCGGCACGGCAACCGAGCGCCAGCGCAGCCTCACTCCGGGCGCAGCTGTCAGCGCGCGCATCCGCGGACGCGTCGGCCGGCGCCTCTGGGCGACGCTGTCGCCGACGGTCGCTGCCAGGCGGCGCACGCGCTGGGGGCGGTCACGTTCGAGGATCAGCGGCATCGCTGCGGCGGCGCTCGGCGAGAGAAAGCCGCTGTAGTGGCGCAACCAGCCGTGTGCGCGCCGGCCCCCACTCTGGGCGGATGCGCCGGGCGCCCGCCGCCCCGGCCCGACCCGGCTGTTGCCGACGTGCTGGGCGGGCAGATCCACATCGGACGTGACGCTCATCGGCATCGCTCTCCAGACTTGATAGATCGCTCTAGGAAGAAACCGTACCACTTCGTCCCGGCCGGCGGCGAGGCAAGAAGCCCCCCCAACAGGGACAGCGCCTGGCGACGCCGCAGCGCCGATAATCGACGCTGACAGATGGATCTGAGCCAGCTTCGTGAGCCGATCGTGCAGGCGCCGCTCGCCGGGGTCCGTCCACGCCGCAGCTGGCGGCGGCCGTCGACGCGGCGGGCGGACTGGGCTTCCTGGCAGCGGGCTACAAGACGGCCGCTGCGCTCTCGCAGGACATCGGCGCGCTGCGTGCCCTGACCGGCGGGCCGTTCGGCGTCAATATCTTCTCCCCTCCGGGCGAGCCGGCCGACAGTGGCGCGCTCGAGCGCTATGCCGCGCGCCTGCAGTCCGAAGCGGCTCGCTACGGCGTGCAGCTGGGCGCGCCGCGTCACGACGACGACGACCTGCAGGCCAAGCTCGACGTGGTGGTCGCGGAGCGCGTAGAGGTCGTCTCGTTCACGTTCGGCTGCCCGCAAGCGGATCTCGTGGCGCACCTGCACAAGGCCGGCTGTGACGTGTGGGTGACGGTCACCGGTCAGCAGGAGGCGATCCAGGCTCGCGACGCGGGCGCGGACGCGCTCGTCGTCCAGGGCCTTGAGGCGGGCGGACATCGCGGCTACTTCCTCGACGGACCGCAGGTCGAGGATCTCGGCCTGCTGGCCGCCCTGCGTTTGATCGCGCACATCGTCGCGCTGCCGCTGGTCGCCGCCGGCGGGATCGCCGACGGCGCGTCGGTGGCCGCCGTCATGTGCGCGGGCGCCGCCGCGGCGCAGATCGGCAGCGCGCTGATGCTGGCGCCCGAGGCGGGAACATCGCCGGCGCACCGAGCCGCGCTCGCCTCCGCGGCCCCCACTCGACTCACCCGCGCCTTCAGCGGGCGCAAGGCTCGCGGCATCGTCAACCGCTTCCTTCAAGAGCATGACGAGCACGCGCCGGCCGCCTATCCGGACATCCACCACATCACCACGCCGATCCGTGCGGCCGCCCGCCGGGCTGGCGATCCGCAGGCCGTCAATCTGTGGGCCGGCCAGACCCACCTGCTCGCGCGCGAGGCGCCCGCCGGCGAGATCGTGCGCAGCCTCGGCGCGGAGGCCCGTGCCGCGGTCGCACAGCTCGCGCGCAGGCTCGATCAGGCGCCGTAGAGCGACCGGCAGGCTCGGCCTATTCCGCGCCGGCGAGCCCCGGGGGCGATATGAGCCCGCCGGCGACCCCCGCTTCGCCGGCCAGCGGGTCGGCTGAGCCGATCTGCCAGGCGAACGCCAGCATCGACGAGGCCGTCAGGTCGATCGCGGGCTCGGTGTTGGTGAACGCCTGCACGTTGTCCTGGTATTTGGCCTTGGCGCTGTTGAACTGCGAGAACGCGTTGCCGCCCTGGGCCGGGCAGGGCCGCATGCCTTCAAGCTTGCCGGCGCTCGTTTCGTTGCTCGGCCCCTCCACGACCGCGCCGGCTAGCACGGGCGGCGAGCCGTTGAGCGAGCCGACGATGTTGGCGACCTGGTGTTGGGGACAGTCGGGGAAGGTGCTGCCGTCGCCGATGATGAACGACGAGCCCCACGCGTTGGCACCGAGCACGTTGCCCAGCCAGCGATCGGCCAACGCTTCGTAGGTGCTTTCGTCGGTCAGGTCGTCGTACTCAGAGGCCATCACCGACAGGCCGTCGCCGTGCGAGGCGGTGTCGGCGCTGGCCCAGGGAAAGCCGAAGCCGAAGGGGTCGTGGTGGGTCTGGGCGACGGCGTTTTGCAGCTCCTGGCCGAGGCTGGCGATCAACTGCGCTTCAGAGACGCCCAGCCCAGTGGGAAAGCCGGTCTGGCGCAGAGCCCGCACGAGCTCGAAGTGAGCGAGGCCGCTGACGTTATACAGGTTCAGTCCTTCGCCACCGCCGCGGTTATGGGCGATGTAGGCGCCGGCCCAGCGCGTGGCTTCTTCCAAGTAGTAGAGCGGCTGGGTGTGGGGCAGGCCGGCTGGCAGCGCAGCGGTCGCGGACAGCGCGATCGCGAGCTCGGTCGCGCCGAGCTCGAGGTCGTCGCGCCATTCGCTCTCCGGGTAGAAACCGAACGGGATCGCGGTGAGCAGGTGGCCGTGCGGGTTGGTGTTGGCCAGTTCGAAGATGTGCTCGGCCGCGAGCAGGCAGCGCGAAGCCAGTTCCGGGCGGCTGCTGTCAAAGACCTGGAAGCACAACGCGAACGCGGCCGCGTCGCGCCCGGCGAGGTTGGGGCTGACCGACGAGCCGGGCAGCCCGGCGCGAAACACCGGGCGGTGGCGGATGAAGCGATAGCGTGGATCTTCGCCGCCAAACGTGTCGTCTTCCTGAGGCAGGCGCCAGATGTCATGGTCGCTGACCGTGTTCGCGTTGCCTGCTCCGATCCCCGCCTGGTAATAGAGGGTGCGGGTGTCGTCGTTCCACATGCGCAGCAGCCATTCCACGCCGAAGCGCGCCTCTTCGGTGAAGTTGGCGTTGCCCGCCGCGGCGCCCATCTGCGCGGGAAAGTCGCGCGCGCCGATCAATTGGAGATCGACCGCATAACTGGTCGTCTGCACGAACTTCAAATAGTCGCCCGCGTCCCACCAGCCCCCGGACGCGTCGATCGTTTCGCCCAGGCTGGTCAGTTCGCCTTTGAATTCGCCCTTGGCGTTGACCTGCGGCGTGAGGTAGGTCATTGCGCTCTGGTCGTTGAGGTGTGCGCGCGCAGAGCGCAACGACGACGGGATGTATTCCGGGCCGTCGCGCTCGTTCTCATAGAACGACAGCGCGTTGCCCAGCGGCGCGGCGTATAGCGCCTGCGCCGGCGCGATCGCAAAGGGCGGCGATGACGCCGGCACGCGCCCGGCCAGCGAGATCGTGTAGGTGCCGGGCGCCTGCACGGCGTCGAAGTCCAGGGCGTACACGTGCGCGAAGCGGGTGCTCCAAGAGCCCAGCGACGCGCCGACAGGCGCGCCGTAGACGACCGCGCCGTCGGAGGCCTGGCGCACCATGAACGTGGCGCCGGTCTCATTGCCCGTCGACATCAAGTAGGCGCGCTTGGGCGCCGTGCTTGGGTAGCCCACCTGGTTGACGCGGACGAAGGCGCCACCCGCTGCGTCCGCGCCGCCGGCGAGCGAGCCAAGCGCGCAGGCAAAAAGCCCGATCGCCCACACGGCGCCCACCAGCCGACCCATTTATGTAACCCTAGCTGGCCGTGCGGGGGACTTTCTGACCTGCTCAGACGAGCTGATGGGCACGTGCTGGGCCGCGACGCGGGCCGACGCGCGTGCCCTGGACACGCTCGAAGTGCGCGACATGGGCGCCTGGCTGGGCGGGCCGCTGGCAGTGGACGACCTAGCGGTGGCCGCCACGGCCGCGGCGCTGCTGGCGGCCGGCGAGCTCGCGCAGGCGCGCGGCGCGGCGCGCCCCAGCGTGAGGTTGTCGGCAGAGCACGCGGCGCTCAGCTTCACTTCAGAGCGTCACATGCTCGTGGGCGGCAGGCCGGCAGGAGCCGGCTTTGCGCCGTTGTCGCGCCTGGTGCGCTGCCTGCACGGCGGCTGGGCGCGCACGCACGCCAACTACCCACACCATGCGGCTGCGCTCGAGCGAGCGCTCGCGATCGATTTGGCGCAGAGCGCCGATCCAGTGGCGACGCTAGAAACTGCAGCCGGCTTGCTCAATGCGATCGCCCTGGAGGACGCCGTGTTCGCCGCGAGCGGGTGCGCAGCAGCGCTACGCACCGCCGAGGAATGGGCTCGGCATCCTGCCGGACAAGCGGTCGCGGCGGCGCCGTTGGTGGTCTGGGAGGACAGCCTGGCCACACGCTCCCCGCGCCCGTTGGGGCAACCCGCCCGCGCGAGCAGGCCAGCCGCGGGCGTGCGCGTGCTGGACCTCACGCGCGTGATCGCCGGTCCGGTGGCAGGACGCACGCTGGCGGCGCTCGGTGCGGAGGTCCTGCGCGTCGACCCGCCGTCGCTGCCCGAGCTGCCTCAGCAGCACCTGGACACCGGAGCGGGCAAGCGCACGGCAATGCTCGACCTTGCTGACGCCCACACCCGCGAGACCCTGCTGGCGGGCGCCGACGTGGTGCTGATGGGTTACCGCCCCGGCGCGCTGGCGCGCTTTGGCCTGCGCAGCGACGATCTGGCGCAGCGCCACCCGCACCTGGTGCAGGTATCGCTCAGCGCGTGGGGAGCCGACGGCCCGTGGGCGGAGCGTCGCGGCTTCGATTCGCTTGTGCAGGTGGCCTGCGGCATCGCGGCGGCGTGCGCGGACTCCGACGGCGCCCCGGGGGTGCTGCCGGCGCAGGCGCTCGACCACGCCACAGGACAGCTCATGGCCGGCGCTGCGCTGTGCGCGCTGGCGGCGAGAACCCGCGGAGAGGCGGTCTCGCCGGCGCGCCTGTCGCTGGCGGCGACGGCGGCCGCGCTGCTGCGGGCGCCGCGCCCACTACAGGCGACCGACGACCTCACCGGCCGCGCCGATCCGGCCCGTCGCCGTGTGGTATTCGGCGATGTAGCGCTGATCGCGCCGCCGGGCACGCTGGATGGGGAACCGCTCGGCTGGGCCCACGGACCGCGCCCGCTCGGCGGCGATCCGCCGGCTTGGACGAGGCACCCGGCGTCGGAGTGACCTCGCGGCGAGGTTCGCGCGCAGCCCTACTCGACGGCCACATGGTGCGCCTTGGCGCCCGGATGCAGCGCGGCCAGCAGCCCGCTGGCCTCGGCACTCAGCACACCCCGCTGGGCGCGCGCGATCTTGCGATGGGAGACCAGCGTGAGCGTGGCCTCGCGCCTGCGCAGCTCGATCGACCACGTCCCGGCGACGAGGCCGTCGAGCAGAAACGTGGGGCGGATCTGCATGTTGGCCTTCTCATAGACCACGTCGCGTAGGTCGTCGGGCAGGATCCGCTGGCGGCGCTTGGCGACGTAGGCCAGCAGCGTGCTGTCAAAGGCGCCCAACAGCCGCGGGGGCGCGGGCGTGTCGGGGTCCGGCCGCGGCGCGTCGGCGAGGTCGTACAGCGTGCGGCCGTGCTCATCGGCGAAACGCACGACGGTGTCCCCCATGCCATCCAACAGCTCGCGCACGGGCGGCGTGCGCCAGCCGATCCAGCAGGCGACGTCGCCGGCGCCGGCGGGGTCGAACGCGCGCAGGTGACGCGTGACCACGTCGACGAGCCCCTGCTCGACGGCGGGCGCGCGCGGGCTCGTGGGCGCAGCGGGCACGGCGATGTGATCGGCGGGCGCCTTGGTCCCCCAGGCGCCGTCGCGCGGGACGCGCGCGAGCGCGCTCCAGCGGTAGATCGGCCGCCAGCCGACCGCGTCCTGGGCGTGCACCTCGCGCGGGTCGATCGCACGGGGATGCTCGCCGACCCACTCCTGGGCGAAGTCGCGGATCTCCTCGTTGGTGCGCGGCTGTGACGCGGCGAAGGCGAGCAGCGCGCCACGCAGCTGGTCCATCCCCGGACTGGTCTGATCGATCGCGCGGTGCCAGTTGCGAGTCGTACCCTCGTGGGCGACGACTGCATATGCGGGGTGCTCACTTGCGCTGACCAGGTGCAGAGTGCCGCGTATGCCGATGCCCCAGCGCAGCTGCTGCTCGCCTAGGGCGGCGTAGAGATCCTGCGGCGCAAACTGGGCCATGCGCGACCACAGGCCAACGGGCAGCGCGCCCCAGGCCTGCCCCTGCATCGCGCCGATCGCCTCGACCACGTTGACGAGCGGCCGCTGCATGCGCTCGAGCAGTCCCTGGCGAGCGAGCAGCGCGCGGCCCAGCGCACGATCGGACATCGGCTCGGGCTCAGTCATATGTGGGCCGGAGCGTACACTCATCGCAAGATCGCTTTAGCGTCAGGAGAGCTGCCATGAGAAGCCAATTGCCCCCGGGGCCGCGCACGCCGCGAGCGCTGCAGATGCTCGGCTGGTGGAGTTGTCCGACGTCGTTTATGGAGCGCTGTAGAGAACGCTACGGCGACCGCTTCACGATCCGCCTGCTCGGCCAGCCGCCATGGGTGCTGCTGTCGGATCCGGAGGAGATCAAGCAGCTGATGACTGCGCCGGCAGAGGTGTTGCATCCCGGCGAGGGCGCCCGCATCCTGGAGCCGGTCATAGGAGCGCATTCGGTGATCCTGCTCGACGAGGGCCCGCACATGGAGCAGCGCAAGCTGCTGCTGCCGGCGTTCCACGGCGAGCGCATGCAGCGCCTGGCGGGGCTGATGGCGCAGCTGGCCGAGCGCGAGGCGCTGTCGTGGCCGCACGACGAGCCGGTCGCGCTGCATCCACGGCTGCAGCGCCTGACCCTGGAGATCATCCTGCGCGCGGTGTTCGGCCTGGAGCGCGGCGCCCAGCTGGACGAGCTGAGCGAGCAGCTCACCGAGGTCCTGGCGTTCAGCGAGAACCCGCTGTCGCTGCTGCCGGCGGTGCAGCGCGCGCTGGCCGGCCGCGGCCCGGTCAGGCGCCTGGAGCGCGCGGGCGCACGCGCGGACGAGCTGATCTACGGGCTGATCGACGAGCGCCGGCGCGAGGATGCGGCGGGCGAGGATGTGCTCAGCCTGCTGCTGGGCGCACGCCACGAGGACGGCTCGCCGATGAGCCCGACGGAGCTACGCGACGAGCTCGTTACAGCGCTGGTGGCAGGCCACGAGACGACCGCGTCGCAGCTGGCGTGGGCGTTGGAGCGCCTGGCCCGCGAGCCGGCAATCCAGGCGCGCGTGCGCGCGGAGATCGACGACGAGGACTCCGATGACGCCTATTTGACAGCAACGCTCAACGAGATCATGCGCCACCGGCCGGTGCTTCCCAATGCGGAGCCGCGGCTGGTCAAGCAGCCGATCGAGATCGGTGGGGTGACCTACCCGCCGGGGGTGGTGCTGATCGCGTGCGTGTACCTGGTCCATCACAACCCGGCGGTATACCCAGACCCCTACGCGTTTCGCCCCGAGCGCTTCCTTGACCAAGCGACGGGCACCTACACGTGGATCCCGTTCGGCGGCGGGCGCCGGCGCTGCCTGGGTGCGAGCTTCGCGATGCTGGAGAGCAAGATCGTGCTGCGGGCGGTGCTGGAGCGCTACGAGCTGCGCTCGGCGGGCACGCAGCCGGAGCGCGCGCGCAGGCGCGGCATCACGCTCAGTCCGGCGCAGGGCGCAAAGGTGATCCTCACAGCGCGCGACGTTCGCGCGACGTCGTCGGCCGCCGCTTCGCAGCCGCTGGCAACGCCCGCCTGACACGCTGGCGATGTCCGCCTGAGCATTGCGGCGACGCCGACGGTTGACGGGCCAGTCATCATCAATGCGATGGCCCTGATCGCAGTCAAGCTCCTGCTCGCGCCCAACTTCGTGGTGGGCGCGTCGTTGGCTGCGCGCCGTTTCGGTCCGCGCATCGGCGGGCTGGTGGGCGGCCTGCCGCTGGTGGCGGGACCAATCCTGCTCGTGTACGCGCTTGCACATGGGCGCGCGTTCGCGGCTGGAGCGGCGGCGGGGACGCTGCTGGGAGTGGTGTCGCTGGCGGCATTCGTGGTGGTGTACGCGCGTCTGGCGGGGCGCCTGTTCTGGGGCGCGAGCATGCTGGCGGGCTGGCTTGCATTCGTGCTGGCGACGGTGGCATTCAGCGAGCTGTCGATCCCGGCGGGCGCAGCGCTAGCCCTGGCCGGCGCCAGCCTGCTACTCGGCCTGGCGGCGCTTCCTCGTCCTGGCTCACCGCCGCTCACGTGGACGCGCCCGCCCGCCTGGGACCTACCCCTGAGGGCAGCATGCGCGCTGGCGCTTGTGCTCGCGCTGACTGCGGTGTCGGGCTGGCTGGGACCCCAGCTGAGCGGTCTGCTGGCGCCATTTCCGGTGATCACGACGGTGCTTGCAACCTTCACCCACGCACAGCGCGGCACCGACGATCTGCTGCGGCTGCTGCGCGGGATGCTGGCCGGCTTCGGGGCCTTCGCGTTGTTCTGCTTCACGCTGGCGGTGCTGCTGGAGAGGCTGGACACGGCGGGCGCGTTTGCGCTGGCGACTGGGCTTGCGCTGCTGATGCAGGCGGCCGTGTTGGCGATGACGCGAAGCAGTCAGTTGCCGATGCCCTCGCGCGCGAGCTGGTGGCGGATGCGGTCGCGCAGCTCGGCAAAGCGCGTGGCCTCGTAGCCGATCAGCGCAACGAGCAGCGCGGCGAGCGCGGCGAGGGCGACGAGCGCGGCGGGCTTGAGCTCGACCTCGACGAGCAGCAGCGCGGCCAGGACGGCAGCGCAGAACAGCCGCTGGTGGTTGAGCGTGTGGATGTTGCGCAGCCTGAAGGCGACGTGCGCAAGCAGGTAGATGGCGCCACCGCCGAGCATGGCGGCGGCGGGCACAAGCCCGAGCGGAGCGTCGACGTGCACGAGCGTCTTTTTCAGGCCTAGGGCGATGAGCACGATGCCGACGACCATGGGGAAGTGAAGGTAGGAGTAGGAGTCGCGCGCGATGTTGTTGCGCTCGCGCCCGGCTTTCGCTTTGGACAGACGCCGAGCGGCGACGATGGCGACAACATCGAAGTACAGCCACCACATGGCGCCGGCGACGACGATGCCGAGCACGGCGGCGGCGACGACGCCGGCACTCACGCCGGCGCTGGTGCCGGCGCCGATCGCGACGATCGACTCCCCCAGCGCGATGATGATGATCGCGCCGTGACGCTCGGCGAAGTGGCCGGGAACGAGCTTCCAGCCGTCGGCGCCGAACAGCAAGGGTGCGCCGACGTCGAGCACAACTGCGACCCCCCAGATGCCCAGGCGGGTGGCGCCGGCGGCGAGTGCGGCGGCGAACAGCAGCCCGACGCCCACGGCGGTGCTCCCAGCCAGGCCGACGACCGAGCGGCGCAGCGCGGCGTCGTCGCGGCTGGCGAGCAGGAACAGGGCGATGTGGGCGCCGCGCACGGCGGCGTAGGCGCAGGCGAACAGCAGGGCGTCGGCGCCGAAGGTGCGCGGCACGCACAGCGCTGCGACGAGGAAGGCGGCCATGGCGGCGAACATGGCCAGGCGCACGGCCCCCTCCTCGGGATCGACCACGCTGGTCAGCCACGCATAGCCTGTCCACGACCACCACAGCACGGCCAGCACGAGCAGCGCCTTGAACAGGCCTTCCCAGGTGGGCGTGCGCGCCATCAGCGCGGTGCACTGCGTGAGCGCCAGCACGAACACCAGGTCGAAGAACAGCTCCAGCGAGGTGACGCGCTCGCCTTCGCGCAGCACGGCGGTCAGACGCGTAGGACGGCTGCGGGCCGGTGTGCTGGTGCTCACCGGCCCATCTTCGCAGCCGTCAGCGCAGCGACAGCCGCCTCAGTGCAGCGACATGTTGGGCTCGCCGGCCGAGTTGAGACCCGATCCGGAGATCGTGCAGGTGCCGCCCTTGGGCGTACCGCTGTTGTAGGCCTGGGTCAGGCAGTTGCGCAGCGCGAGCTGCGCCCAGTAGTTGGGGTGCAGGTCTTCCTGGATCTCATACGGGGGGAAGATCGCGGTGATCGTGCGGATCTGGTTGATCCACTCGGTCTTGTTGACCGCTTCGGCAGCTTTCCAGGAGGTCAGGCCCTCTTCCTCGAGCAGCCCGACGCCTTTTTCGCACAGGCGGTGTTTGTTGAAGGCGGAGGACAGCTGCATGTACTTGATGTTGGACAGCCCCGTGGCTTCGCCGGCGGCGAAGACGGCGTTGTCGATGGTGGGCAGCATGGTGGAGTTGGCGTAGTTGGCGTCTTTGTTCCAAAAGCCGCAGCCGCCGACCGTCTGGCGGGTGTAGCCGCTCTGGGAGTAGCGGAATTCCGAGCCGTTGGGGATCGGCGACGGGTAGTCCTGGACGAGGATGGTGTACTGCGAGGCGCTATAGCCGGCGTTGGTCATCGCCTGGGCGACGTTTTTGATGCCGGTCTCGATTTCGCCCTTGACTTTGTTGACGTTACTGGAGCTGAAGTTGTTGGTGACGGAGCTTTCTTCGCTGCAGTAGTCGGGCCACCATTCGGGCGACAGCAGCCAGTCCTCGACGCAGGTCTGCACGATGCTGGCGAAGTTGAAGTTGTTGCCGCCGATGGAGATGGCGACGAGCTTGACGTTGTGTGCGGCGGCGAAGTGCTGGAGCATCAGTGCCTGGCCTTCGTGTCCGGCGGAGTTGTAGAAGTCGAGGCCGGGCTTGAACAGGCCTTCGTTGCTGAAGCTGGCGGTCTTGGCGCCGGAGCAGGCGAGGTTCTCGCCTTCGACGCCGCCTCCGATGTGGACCTCGGCGGACTTGGAGCGGTGGCAGCCTTCGATCAGTTCGCCGGTGTTGGTTTCGTTGTCGTAGTAGGCGGTCGACCCGAGCGCATCTATCTCGGATGAGCTTTCGTTGGTGTTGCCAGCCCAGCGGCCGGCCTCGCCGGATATGTAGGAGTCGCCGAGGCTGACGGTCCAGGGCGTGCCTTCGCCGGGTCCGGAGGCGCGCGCGGCGGGCGCGAGCGCGGCGAGGCCGTAGGCGAGCGCGGCGGCGGCGAGCGCGGCGGCGATGAGCGCGAGGCGATACGCCCCGCGACGTGCGATCGAGTAGTGCATGAGTTCCCCTCTTCTCCCTCGCGCCGCTCCCTTCGGCGACGCTGTCGGACTGACCGTAACGACGCGACATGCGGCTGGTCAACCTGAATCCGACAGTTCAGCCGCACGCTGCGGCATTTGCCGGAATTCCAACTGCTGGTGTCTCTGACTTCTGCGCGCCCTGGCGGACGGCGACTCGCCCGCCCCGGTCGGCTATGCGCCCCGACCGGCTACGCGCCCTTGCCGGCTGCGCGCGCGGGCGCCTCGCCCCACAGCTGCTCCAGGCGGTAGAACTCGCGCGTCTGGGGGGTGAAGATGTGCACGACCACGTCGAGGCAGTCGATCAAGATCCAGCCGGCGTCGGGCGTGCCCTCGACGCGGCGCGGCAGCAGGCCGTGCTCGCGCTTGAGCCCCTTGAGGATGCCGTCATGGATGGCCTTGGCCTGGCGGGCGGTGTTGCCCGAGCACACAAGGAAGTAGTCGGTGTAGCCGAGCACGCCGCGCAGGTCGAGCTCGACCACGTCGACGGCCTTCTTGTCGGCGGCGTAGCGGCTGATCTCGGCGACGAGCTGCTCGGGGCTGAGCGCGCGGCTGCTTGCCTGTGCGTCGGGGGTCATCGGCCGCGCGCCTGGCTGTGCGCGCCGGCGGCGACGGGCGCGCGGTAGAGGCGATGCTCGGCGACGTAGGCTGCGACAGCGGGCCCGACGAGGTCGTCGATCGGCTCGCAGCGCCCGGCGCGGTCGCGCACCTGCGATGACGACACGTCGATGGCGGGCATGTGCAGGAAGGTAACCGCGGGGGCATGACCGCGCCGGGCGGTGCCTGCGACGGTATCGAGCACGCGCTCGCGTCCAGCCGACCCGGGACGCGCGGCGACTGCCAAGTCTGCGAGCTCAAGCAGCTCGGCTGGTCGGCGCCAGCTTGCGAGCGTGCTGGCGGTGTCGGCTCCCACGATGAATGTCAGACGGGCGTGCGGATGACTGGCATGTATGGCAGTGAGGGTATCGACGGTGTACGACGGCCCGCGGCGCTCGATCTCCAGGGCACACGCGGACACCCCCTGCTGGCGGGCGACCAGCAGCTGGCACATGCGCAGGCGGTGCTGAGGACCGGGATCGAACCCGCCCGACCCGCTGTCGCGGGCGGCCTTGTGCGGCTGGATGTGGGCGGGCATCACCAGGACACGCGTCAGGCCCAGTTCGGACAGCGCGTGGCGGGCCAGCGCGAGGTGGCCGAGGTGCGGGGGGTTGAACGTCCCCCCGAGGATGCCCAGCGACTCAGGCGCGGACGTGCCCGTCGCCCTCGATGAGGTACTTGAACGTGCACAGCTCGCGCAGCCCGATGGGCCCGCGCGCGTGCAGCTTCTGTGTGGAATTGCCGATCTCGGCGCCCATCCCGAACTCGCCTCCGTCGGTGAAGCGCGTGGACGCGTTGACATACACGCAGGCGGCGTCGACGCCGAGCTGGAAGGCGCGCGCTGCGGCGGTGTCGCGTGTGACGATCGCCTCGGAGTGCCCGCTGCCATAGCGCGCGATGTGCTCGATGGCGTCCTCTACGCAGTCGACCACAGCGACGGCGAGGATCGGCGCGAGGTACTCCGTGGCCCAGTCGCGCTCGGTTGCGTCCTCGATGATTTGATGCAGCCGCCTACCGGCGTCAGATCGGGTCGCGCCGTTCCCTGCCGCTGCGCGCGAGCTGTCGCCCTCCCAGAGCGAGGCCGCCAGCGCCCGGGTGCGCTCGTCTGCGCGCACGGTCACCCCGGCGTCGGCGAGCGCGTGAAGCATGGCCGGCAGAAAGGCGGCGGCAATGCTCTCGTGCACGAGCAGCGTCTCGGCGGCGTTGCACACTCCGGGGCGCTGGGTCTTGGCGTTGATGACGATCGCGCGCGCCTGCTCGATGTCGGCGCAGGCGTCGACGTAGACGTGGCAGTTGCCGGAGGCGGCGTAGATGACGGGCACGGTGGCGACGGCCTGCAGCGCGTCCTTGAGGCCCTCGCCGCCGCGGGGGATGATCAGGTCGACGCTGTCGCGCTGGGTTGCCAGCTCGGCGAGCTCCGCGCGCCCGCCGCCGGCGACGAGGCTGACGCAGCCCTCGGGCAGTCCGGCGCCGACGGCGGCCTCGGCGGCGATGCGGGCGAGCACGGCATTTGAGTGCACCGCGGATGAGGAGCCGCGCAGCACGATGGCGTTGCCGGACTTCAGACACAGCGCGGCGGCATCGATGGTGACGTTGGGGCGGGCCTCGTAGACGACGGCGACGACGCCGAGCGGAACGCGCACCTTGCGCACGTCCAGACCGTTTGGCAGGCGGTGGCCGTCGATGACCTCGCCGACGGGGTCGGCGAGTGCGGCGATCTGGCGCACGGCAGCGGCGATTGCAGCCAGACGCGTCTCGTCCAGGCGCAGGCGGTCGAGCAGCGCATCGCCTATGTGGGCTTCGCGGCCGGCCTGCATGTCGAGCTCGTTGGCGGCGAGCACCTCGTCGGCGCGAGCGACCAACGCCTCGGCGATGCCATGGAGGGCGGCGTCCTTGACGGCTGTGTCGAGCTGGGCGAGCGTGCGCGCGGCGCGCTTGGCCGTGGCGCAGGTGTCGGCGACGGATGTGGCGATGGTGGCCATGGTCTGTAAAGGGTAGAGCGCGACGGGGGTGGTACGGCGGGGCGGTCGCCTGCGGTCGCCTGCGCGCGGGATCAGTCGACGACGAGGTAGTCGCGGTGGACGGCCTCCTCGCTGGCGCGCGGCAGGATCGCTCTTACGTCTGGCGACTTCAGGCCGAGCACGCGGCGCAGCTCGTCGGCTGAGTAGTTGCAGATGCCCTTTGCGATGGGCCTCAACGTTCCCCCCGCTGCGGTGTCTCGTTCGATGATGTCGACGGCGTCGCCAGCGTCGAAGTCGCCCTTGACTTCGGTGACGCCGACGGGCAGCAGACTGGCGCTGCCCTCGCGCACGGCGCGCGCGGCGCCGGGATCGATGACGAGCTCACCGCGCGAGGGCTTGGCGTACTTGAGCCACAGCTTGAACGAGCTGTAGCGGGCCTCGCGCGCGGCGAAGCGCGTGCCCTCGCGCTCGCCAGCGAGCACAGCCGCGAGCGCGCCATCGCGCACGCCGTTGCAGATCACGGTGGGGATGCCGGCGGCGGTGGCCATGTCGGCGGCGACCACCTTGGAGCGCATCCCGCCGGAGCCGAGCGGAGAGGTGGTGTGACCGATCTCCAGAGCGTCCAGCGCTGCGAAGTCGTCGACCTGGGCGACGATCTTGGCGTCGGGGTACAGCCTCGGGTCGGCACTGTAGAGGCCGTCGATATCTGTCAGCAGCAGCAGTTCGTCGGCGGCGACCAGCACGGCGACCTGCGCGGCGAGGAAGTCGTTGTCGCCGAAGGAGATCTCGTCGGTGGCGGTGGTGTCGTTCTCGTTGATCACCGGCAGCACCCGCCAGTCCAACAGGGTGGTGAGCGTCTGGCGCGCGTTGAGGTAGTGGGTGCGCGCGCTCATGTCGAAGAAGGTGAGCAGCACCTGAGCGCTGGTTACGCCGCGCTCGCGCAGCAACTCGTCATAGATGCGATAGAGCTTGCCCTGGCCGACCGCGCTGGCGGCCTGCAGCTCGCCGACCGTGCTGGGCCGCTGGGGCAGGTCCATCACGCGCATGCCGCGCGCGATGGCGCCACTGGTGACGACGATAACCTCGGCTCCCTCACCGTGCGCGCGCGCGAACACATCGCACAGACGCGCGAGCACGTCGGCGCGCGGCTCGCCGGTCGCGTCGGCGACGACGCTTGAGCCGAGCTTGATGACCAGGCGTGTCATGGCGTCAGGAGCGTAGACGCTGGCGCTGTGAGGGCGCGAGTGCGTCAGCTGCGCTGTTTGGAATCGGCGCGTCGACGTTCCTGAGCGACTTCCAACGATTCGAGGTCGACAAGGTCCTGCGGACGCCCGGCGGCCCGCTTCATGGCGAGCATGTCCTCGATCGATGCGACTCGGACCTTGTGGCCGGCCAGCTCCATGAGATCGGCGCGTCGGCGCAGAGCGTCATACCCGGGAGCACCATCCGGATTGACGAGCAGATCGATGTCGCCGGAGGGCGTGGTCAGGCACACGATCTGTGTGTGGCGCAGCGTGCGCCCGTCGGGCGCGAACGGCACGTCCTCCGACACTCCGCGTAGACGAGCTTTGAGTGCCACCAAGACCCTCCCAAGCGCGTCGAGATTCTCCTCCGTGGGCGCGTAACAAATGTCGAGATCCTTGGTGAAGCGCGGCATCGCCTGAAGGACCACCGCTATGCCACCCACGATCACGAAGTCGACGCCCTCGTCAACCAGGGCCCGCACCAACGCCGCCGGGTGGTAGTCAGGCCAGTTCGCCACGGGACCTTTCGCCGGCGATGGTCAGCTGGCGCCCGTCCTCATACATGCTTTCCAGCTGCGCGAGCCTCTGGTCGGGCGTCATCCTGAGCTGTTCGACCACTAGCGTCTCGTCTATTCCCCTGGCGAGCGGCTCGGCTGTGAGCGCGAGCCTTTGCCCGGTCATTCGCAGTGCCTGTTCCAGGGTGGCAATTGTGGGGTTGGCCTGGGGACCCTCCAGCTTGGCGACCGCTGCCTGGCTGACGCCGAGCCGCCTGGCGAGCTGGGCCTGGGTGAGCCCAGCACGCGTGCGAGCGTCTCTGAGCAGTGATGGAGCTATCGACATACCCCTACTATAACTTATAGGTCGTTGACACTTGTCACGGGCAGGACGAAAACGACGCAGGCCCGACGTGGGCATGCGGCCAGGACGCGGCTAGGACTCGCGCGGGTCCAGCTCGAACGTGACGCCGGCGATCTCGATCTCGTCGCCGGGCTGGAACCCGTGGCTCTCCAGCGCGCCGATCACCCCGATCCTGCGCAGGCGGCCCTCCAGGTAGGCCATAGCGTCCTCGTTGTTGATGTCATAGCGCGCGAACAGCCGCTCGATGCCCCTCCCCCGTACGGCAAATGCGCCGGACCGCAGGCGTTCGACGCGGAATCCAGATGCCACATCGCGGTCGCCGACGGGCCGGAAGACCATGTACTCGGCCAGCTCCTCCTCGCCGATCGCGCCGGTGGACGCCGCCGTGCGCCCGTTTGCCGTGCCGACCTGCGCGCCGGCAGGCAGAACGTCGCGCGGCGCGACGTTCTGCAACAGCTCGGCGGCGAGCTCTGAGATCCCCTGACCGGTGGCGCTGGAGGTTGCGATCACCGGGACATCCGCGCCCAGGTGAGCGCGCCATGCGGCGACCGCGCGCTGCGCCTGCTCGGCGGTGACGAGATCGGCCTTGGAGAGTACGAGCACGCGCGGCAGCTGGGCCAGGCGTTCGTCGTGGGCGGCGAGCTCGCGCTCGATCGTGGCGAAGTTGGCGGCCGGGTCGACGTCGGCGTCGCCGGTCAGCTCGGGCGCGACGTCGAGCACGTGCACGAGCAGGCGCGTGCGCTCGACGTGCGCGAGGAAGTCGTGCCCCAGGCCGGCGCCCTCGCTGGCGCCTTCGATCAGGCCTGGGATGTCGGCGATGATCAGCTGGCGTTCCTCGCCTTCGAGCACGCCGAGCACGGGCGAAAGGGTGGTGAAGGGAGAGCCAGGCCACCTTGGGCGCGGCGCGCGTGAGACGCGACAGCAGCGAGGACTTGCCGGCGTTGGGTAGCCCGACCAGGCCGACGTCTGCGAGCAGCTTGAGCTGCAGCTCCAGCCAGCCTTCCTCGCCGGGCAGCCCACGCTCGGCAAAGCGCGGCGCCTGGCGCGTGGCGGTGGCAAAGCGCTTGTTGCCCTTGCCGCCGCCGCCGCCGCGCGCGACGGTGGCCCGCTGGCCGTCGGCGAGCAGTTCCCAACGGCGCCCGGCCAGGTCCTCCCCGTTGTCCTCGCCCGCCACGACCTCGGTCCCGGGCGGCACGCCGATGACCAGCGTGTGGCCGTCTGCGCCGTGACGCAGCGCCCCCTCGCCGTGCCCACCCCGCCCCGCGCGGAAGTGGCTGCGGCGACGAAAGGCCTGCAGGTCGCGCAGCGAGTCCTGGCACACGAACAGCACATCTCCCCCGCGCCCGCCGTCGCCGCCGTCGGGTCCGCCCCGTGGCACATGCGCTTCGCGGCGAAAGCTCGTGCAGCCATCGCCGCCGGCGCCGGCCTGGACGTGGATCCTCGCGCGATCGGAGAGCATGCTGGCATCGTGACAGCAGCGGGCGCAATGTCCGGGACGCGACGCGATTGTGGATATACCGCTACGCGTCCAATTCCCGAGCAAGGAGCCGACCGATCCCATGAATGCCTCGACCGAGCAGCCCACATGACCGCGTCCTGCTGATCACCGGCGCATCCTCGGGCATTGGCGCGGCCACCGCCCGTCATGCAGCCGCGGGCGGGCTGGCGCCTAGTGCTGGCCGCCCGCTCGAACGAGCGCCTGCAGGCCCTCGCGCAGGAGCTGGGCGGCCCGGAGCGCGCGCTTGCGGTGCGGCTGCGACGTGACCGAGTGGGAGGACCAGCAGCGCATGGTCACAGCGGCGCTGGATGCGTTCGAGCGCATCGACGCGGCGTTCGCCAACGCCGGCTTTGGCGGTCCCCGCGGCTTTCTGGTCTGACACCGTTCGAGCACTGGCGCGAGATGGTGCTGACCAACGTGTACGGCGCTGCGCTGATGATCCGCGCGACGATCCCAGCGCTGAAGGAGTCGCGCGGGTACCTGCTGTTCGACCTCCAGCGTGGCCGGGCGGCGCGCGCTACCGGGCTCGCTGTACTCGTGCACCAAGCACGCGGTCACCGCCATGGGCGAGGCGGCCAGGCAGGACCTCAACGACACGGGCGTGCGGGTCACGCTGATCGAGCCCGGCATGACCGATACGCCGTTCTTTGACCAGCGCCCCAAGGACGCGCTGGAGGACGACGATATCGCCCGAGCGGTCATCTACGCGCTGTCCCAGCCACCGCACGTGGACGTCAACGAGATCCTCATCCGCCCTACCGCACAGGTGGGGTAGGCAGGGAGCGGCTCGGGCCCGCTCAGGCGTGGGCGAGCAGGTGCGCGAAATAGAAGCCCGCCGCAGCGGCGCCACCGGCGGTAGCCACGGTTGCGATCATGCCCGCCGAAGGAAGCTGCCTGCGAGCCATCAGCGTGGCGAGCACGTCAACCGAGTCGACCGCGGCACACACGGCCTGCACGCGCGGGCCGACGTCGGGATCCTCGAGTGTCAACAGCGTTGCCAGTCCGAGCGCCACATCACGCGCGCCGAGCATCCGCGCCAGGTAGACCACGATCGGCTGGCGCACCGCGTCGCGCCCCAGCCAGCGGGCCGGCAGGTCCTGCGGAGCGGCCAGCACGCCAGCGCCGAGCGCCATGCGTCCGGCGGCGATCAGTCGCGCGCCCGCCTTGGGGCTCACGGACGGCGCTCAGCCGCGCTCGTCGGCGGAGGGCAGCACGCTGACGACGCGCCCGCGCCGGCCGGTGGCGAACTGCACGGTGCCGGCCGCGCGCGCGTACAGCGTGTCGCCTTGCCGATGCCCACGCCCGCGCCGGGCTTGAATTTGGTGCCGCGCTGGCGAACGATGATCTCCCCGCCGGTCACGCTCTGACCGGCGAAGGTCTTGACGCCCAGGCGCTGGGCGTTCGAGTCGCGGCCGTTGCGGCTCGAGCCGAGCCCCTTCTTATGAGCCATCTGTCGTCTCCTTGCTGGCTGGAGCGTTCTCGCTGCTGTCGTCGGGCTGCTTGGCGGCAACCGCTTTGGCGGATGTCTTGGCAGCTTTGGCGCGGGCGCCCGATGCGATCTCCGTGACCTCGATCCTGGTCAGGTCCTGGCGGTGGCCGGTGCGCCTCTTGTAGCCGCGCTTGGGCTTGAACTTGAACACGCGCAGCTTCTCTCCGCGCACGTGCGCAACGACCTTGGCGGTGACGCGAACGTCCTTGAGTCCGGCCTGGTCGAGGACGGCCTCGTCGGAGCGATAGAGGATGGGCTCAAGCGTCACGCTTGAGCCCTCGCCGCGGGTAGGCGCTCGACGAGCAGGGTCTGACGAAACTGAACGAAGCAGGACATAA
>CAVUXA010000003.1:0-462062 GCA_963745375.1 uncultured Solirubrobacteraceae bacterium
TCTGGACTGACGAGCGACGAAGGAGCGAGGAGGGAAGCAGGGGCCTTGGAAGACGCCCGGAGGCGAGCGGGGGCAACACAGCATAGGGTTCGGGAAAGACGTTCCCTTGCTGATCGGAGGACCTGGTGGCCGAGCGCACCGAGATCACCCTGGATAAGTCCCGAGATCCCCCGCCAGTGGTACAACGTGGTCCCGGACCTGCCCGCGCCCCCGCCCCCGCCGCTGCACCCGGACACCTCCAGCCGGTCGGCCCGGAAGACCTCGCGCCACTGTTTCCGATGGAGCTGATCCGCCAGGAAGTGGCCACCGACTCCTACATCGACATCCCGGCCGAGGTGCTCGACGTCTACCGGCTATGGCGGCCCACCCCGCTGTACCGCGCGCACCGGCTGGAAAAGGCGCTCAACACGCCCGCGCGCATCTACTACAAATACGAAGGGGTACTCCCCGGCCGGGTCGCACAAGCCGAACACCGCCGTGCCGCAGGCGTTCTACAACGCCGCGGAAGGCACCAAGCGGCTCACCACGGAGACCGGCGCCGGTCAGTGGGGCAGCGCGCTGGCCTTCGCCTGCGCCCAGTTCGGCATCGACTGCGAGATCTGGATGGTCCGCGCCTCCTACGACCAGAAGCCCTACCGGCGCACGATGATGGAGACCTGGGGCGCGACCGTGCACGCCAGCCCGTCCCGGGCCACCAAGGCGGGCGCGGACATACTCGCCGCCGACCCGGACTCGCCGGGCAGCCTGGGCATCGCGATCAGCGAGGCGGTCGAGGCGGCCGGCGGCGGCGCCGACACCAGGTACGCGCTCGGCAGCGTGCTCAACCACGTGCTCATGCACCAGACGGTGATCGGCGAGGAGGCGCTCAAGCAGTTCGCCGCGGCCGGTGAGTCCTCCCCTGACCTGATCGTCGGCTGCACCGGCGGCGGCTCCAACTTCGCCGGGCTTTTCCTGCCCTTCCTGCGGGAGAAGCTGGCCGGCCGGGCCGATCCGGTCATCCGCGCGGTCGAGCCCTCGGCCTGCCCGTCGTTCACCCGCGGCCGGTACGCCTACGACTTCGGCGACACGGCCGGGTTCACGCCGCTGCTGAAGATGCACACGCTCGGCCACGACTTCATCCCCGACCCGGTCCACGCCGGCGGGCTGCGCTACCACGGCATGTCGCCGCTGCTGTCGCACGTCTACGAGCTCGGCCTGTTCGAGGCCGTGAACAAGCCGCAGCGGGAGTGCTTCGCCGCCGCCGTGACCTTCGCCCGGGCCGAGGGGATCATCCCCGCGCCGGAACCCTCGCACGCGCTCGCGGCCGTGATCGAGGAGGCGAAGCGGTGCACGGAATCCGGCGAGCCGAAGGTGATCCTCACCGCGTTGTGCGGTCACGGGCACTTCGACATGGCCGCCTACGAGCGCTACCTGTCCGGTGAGATGACCGACTTCGAGCTATCCCAGGAGCGCATCGACGCCGCCCTCGCCCGCCTGCCCGCCGTGCCCTGAGCCCTGAGCCCTGATCGTGTGCTGGAAGGCGCGGAAAATGACGCTCCCCGGCACACGATCAGGGGTAGCAGGGCAGGCACCCCGGTCGCTAACCCGCACGGCGGGAACGGACGGCGGCGGCCAGGCCGTCGAGGACGCCGGCGGTGGTCTCGAAGTCCATGCAGGCGTCGGTGACGCTCTGTCCGTAGGTGAGGGTGGCCGGCGGGCCGGGCTCCTGCTTGCCCTCGTGCAGGAAGCTCTCGAGCATCACGCCGGTCAGGCCGGTCTCGCCGGTCGCCACCTGCTCCGCGATCGCGGCGGCCACCGGCGGCTGGCGGCGATGGTCCTTGCCGCTGTTGCCGTGGCTCGCGTCGATCATCAGCGTGCGCGGCAGCCCAGCCGCCGCGATCAGGTCAAGCGCCTTGGACACGTGGCTGGCCTCGTAGTTCGGGCCGCTCCGGCCGCCGCGCAGGATCACGTGCGTGTCCGGGTTCCCGGCCGTCGTCACCACCGCGGCGGCGCCGACCGGGGTGACGCCGAAGAACGTGTGCCCGGTGGCCGAGGCCCGGCAGGCATCCACGGCCACCTGAATGTCTCCGTCCGTTCCGTTCTTGAACCCGACCGGCATCGACAGGCCGGAGGCGAGCTGGCGGTGGACCTGGCTTTCCGTGGTCCGCGCGCCGATCGCACCCCAGGCCACGGTGTCCGCGATGTACTGCGGGGTGATCGGGTCCAGCCATTCGCAGCCCACCGGCAGGCCGCGGGAACGATGTCGAGCAGCAGCCTGCGCGCGGTCCGCAGGCCCCGGTGCACGTCGTGACGGCCGTCCATCCCCGGGTCGTTGATCAGGCCCTTCCAACCGGTCACCGTCCGCGGCTTCTCGAAGTACACCCGCATCACGACCAGCAGGTCGGCGCTGAGCTTGACTCGTGCCTCGTACAGGCGGCGCGCGTAGTCGAGGGCGGCTCGCGGGTCATGCACCGAGCAGGGGCCGGCGATGACCAGCAGGCGGTCGTCGGATCCGTCGAGAACGGCGCGGACCTCGGTGCGGGTGCGCTCGACCGTCGCTGCCGCCTCGTCGGTCAGCGGCAGCTCATCGAGCAGGGCCGCGGGCGCAAGCAGCGGCTCGTAGCCGACGATGCGAGTATCCCTGGTGCGCGGCATCGGGCGCGTCTCCTCCCGGGCGGCCCGCTGCCCGGAACCCGGGAGCCAGCCCACCCCTTAGCGAGACAGGACTGTCTCTGTCTTACTGGCTCCAGGTGGCGGTTAAGCGCAGGCGGACCCGCCCGGCTCCGTCTGGAGCCAGGCTAAAGCGCCAATACGACCGCGACACGCGACCGATGCTACACCCTGCTGGTGTCCTGCCCGGAGCGGCCTCCTGACGACCGGACCGCGCCATATCCTGCGGAGCGGGCCAGGGAGTTCTTGAGGTACATGCAGAATTCACCGACCTTGCCCTAAGGCTGAGCGACGATCCTGGGGTGCGCACGTCAACGGGCTGCTACCGGCGGCGTTCGCAGCCGCGACGTCGACGTCGTACCTCCGGGGCCAGGGCCGGGATCATCCTTCGACCGTAGGGAGACTGCCGCCTTGGCGCGCCTGATCACGCCAGCCAGCACGATGCCGGTATGCCACCGCGCCGCGCCGGTACCGCGGGCGGGCACGCACCGGGACCCCGCACGCCGCGCGGCGTGCGGCGCGGCGGTGGGCCCTGCTGCTGGCGGCCGGGTGGCTGGTCCAGGCGGGACTGCGGGCGTGGCTCAGCCACGCGCAGGCCGTGCCGCTGGCCAATCCCGACGAGACCGGCTACCTGATCGCAGCGCGGCTGCTGGCGGGCGGCCCAGGCGCCGACCTCTCGGGTTCGACGCTGTACCAGGGCGGGTATCCGCTGCTGATCACGCCGGTGTACTGGTTCACCAGCAACCCGGTCACGGTCTATCACGCCGTCATGATGATCAACGCGGTGATCAGCGCGCTGGTGATGCCGCTCGGCTACCTGGCCTGCCGCCGGCTCGGGCTGGACCGTCCGGCCGCCTACGCCGTCGCCATGATCGCCGCGCTCGTGCCCGCGGGGTTCTTCTACAGCCAGTACGCGATGACCGACGCGATCTTCCCGGTGATCACGCTGGCCTGGCTGCTGGCGGTGCACAGCTGGCTCACCGCCGCCGCCGGCACCGGGCGGCGGGCCAGGTACGCGGCGGCCATCGGCTCGGCCCTGCTGGCCGGGTATGCCTACGCGGTCCATTCCCGGGGCCTGGTCATGCTCGTTTGCTACGCGGCCGTGGGCGCCCTGATCGCCTGGCGCTACCGCGCGGCGCGCGGCTCGGTAGCGGCCGCGGCCCTGACCGCGCTGCTCGCCGTGGGCGCGGCCTGGGCGCTGAACCGCTACCTCTCCTCGGCGCTGTACCCGTCCGGTACGCGCAGCCTGTCCGGGCAGCTAAGGAGCACGCTGGGCAGCTTCTACGGGGTGATCCACGTCGTCGAGATGGCCGCCGGCCAGGTGTGGCGGCTGACGCTGGACAGCTGGGGCCTCGCCGGCATCGGCCTGATCGCCGCGGTGGCCGCGATCGGGCGGCGGGACCTGCGGCCGGACCTGAGGATCATGGCCGGGCTCTCGGTGGCGGTCACCGTCCTCATCGCCGCGACCGCGCCCGCCGCGCTTCCCTCCGACACGTCCCAGACCTGGGCCTCCGGACGCTACCTCGACGGCATGGTCGTCACGTTCTTCCTTCTCGGCGCGGTCGTGCTGCTGCGGGCCAGCACCGCGCGGATCCTCGCGTATGCGGCCTGCGCCACCGGGCTGACCGTGCTGGCCACCGTGATCGTGGCGATCTACGCCGGAACATCGCTGCCCACGAACGGGTTCGGCGCCGCGTTCAACTTCGCCGAACCCGCCGTGCTCACCCAGAACTGGACCCAGGCGAACGTGCTGCTGGCGACAGCGGTGGCGCTGGGACTGCTGGGCCTGTGGGTCGTTTCCGCGATCACGATCCGGCGCTGGCGGGGCGCCTGGCTGACGCGCGGCCTCGGGGTGCTCGGACTCGGCGTGGCCGCGGTGAGCCTGGTGGCCCTGACCCAGATGACCAGCCATGTCTCGCAGGCCTCGACGTCGGCGGAGGCGGCGAAAACGACCGGGATGGTGACGGCCAGCGGGCTGCGGCCGGGCGAGCAGATCGCCATCAGCTCCGACCTCAGCTGGGAGCTCTCGATACCGCAGGCGTTCGCGATCTGGTGGACAGAGCCGGAGTTCTTCGACCCGGCCAGCCAGGCACCCCCGGCCGGCGTGACCGTGGTCGAAGTGCCCTGGAGCGACGGGCCAGTCCGCCCTCGCGAGCTGGCCGCACGCTCCGGCAGGCTGGCGGGTCGCCGCCTCCGACGCCAGCGGCGGCTGGGTGGCCTGGCGCAAGTCCTGACCGGCGGGGCCCGCCGCCTAGCATGAATCCGAGAGCAGGATTGCTGGGATCGGAGGTTGGCCGGCGTGGCCACTGAGTGCGAACATGGCGCGGAATGTCACGACGGGACCGAGCCTTCCCTGGCCTCGGCCCCGGCGGCGTCCCGGGCCTGGCTGCTGGTCGAGCACCCTGGGCCGTGGGCGGCCGAGCCGGCCGAGACGCCGCTGCCCGCACCGCTGGACGGCCTGGTTACCCTCGCCGACGCCCTCGGCATCCGCGTGCAGATGATCCGCAGGCCCGGGCGCAGGCCGGTGAGCGACGTGCGCAATGTCTTCGCCGGCTGGACGGCCGGGGGTGAGCCCTGGCTGAGGCGCGGGGAAACCGCTCCGACCGAGCTGGACCTGAAGGAGCTGGCGACCGGGATAGTCCCGGCGTTCGGGGCACCGGCCGGCGAGCCCGTTTTCCTGGTCTGCGCGCACGGGCGGCGCAACGCCTGCTGCGCGCGGTTCGGCGCCCCGCTCGCCGCGGCCCTGGCCGCCCGGCACCCCGGGCAGATCTGGGAGACCACGCACGTCGGCGGCCACCGGTTTGCCGCCAACCTGGTGATTTTGCCGCACGGCCTGTACTACGGCCCGGTCGGCGTGCCGGAGGCCGCCGCCGCGATCGCCGCCTACCAGCAGGGCATGATCACGCCGCAGCGCTACCGCGGCCGGGCGGGCCAGCCGAAGCCGGCCCAGGAGGCCGAGTACGCGCGGCTGGCGCGGACCGGATCCCTCGAGGTCGCCGCGCTGGCCTAGCTGGCCTGGCCTAGTGGGGCCCGAACGTGAACCGAGGCGAGGCCCGGGTCAGCACCGCGGCCGACGGCGGGCAGGACCAGGCCGCGCGTACCTCCGCCGCGATGGCCGCCATCAGCTCGCCGACATCGGCGGCGGCCGAGTCGTGCAGCGCTTCGGCCACGACAATGACCTCGGTGGTGGTGTCCCTGACCGCGGACAGCCCGCTCTGCCGGTTCGTCCAGCGCCGGGCGTGGGCCTGATCACCTCGCCGCGCGGGTCTCGGCCTGTCCGCCGAACGTCAGGTAATCTTCGTCGCCGAGCGCGTACCGCACCTCTGGCGATGGCGGCGAACCGGTCGGCGGCGGAACCGGTCGAGACGTCGCTGGTGATACCCCTGGCGTGCAAGATTCCCGGGACCAGCGCCGGGAAGTCACGCCAGATGTCATCGCCGTGCTTGAAGTACATAAGCCTCCTCGGTTCCGGCGGAAGCCCAGCGCCAGGCCAACGGCGACCACCGCGATTCCCGCCCAGACCAGCGGCCGGGGGGCCGGACCGCCGAGCAGGACTCCGGTCGCCGCCGCGGCGACCGGGGCCACGCCGGTGAGCAGGCCGGCTCGGCTGGCGCCCAGCCGCCTGACGCTGGAATACCACATGATGAAGGCCGCCGCCGTGACCGCGACGGCCAGGTAGGCGACGGCGAACCAGCCCGCCCGGCTCAGGTGCGCGGCGGCGGCGGGCCCTTCCCGCGCCACCCCCAGGACGGCGAAGATCACCGCCGCGAGCCAGGTGGCGTGCACCGACACCCCCCAGGGCCCGTGCCGGCCGAGGACCGGCAAGGCGAGCAGGGTGAACCCGGCCTCGCAGCCGAAGACCACGACGGCCCAGGCGACGCCGACGGCGTCGGTGCGGCCCAGCCCCTGCACCAGCGCGGCGCCGCAGGTGACCACCAGCGCGGCGGCCACGCCGGACCGGCGCGGCCGGGAACCCTCGAGCAGCGGCCCGATCACGGCGAGCACCGCAGGCACGCTGGCGACCGCCACGCCGAGCACGGCGGGCTCCGCGTGCCTGGATCCCTCGACCAGGGCGATGTTGAAGACGACCAGGCCGGTCGCCGCGATACCGCATAGCCAGAGCCATTCGGCGCCGTGCGGCATGCTCAGCCGCCGGCCGGTCAGCCGCGCGAGCACGACCAGGAGCAGGCAAGCCCCGGCGTACCGCAGGGCCTCCGCGGTGAACACCGGTGCCCCCGCGAGGACAGCGGAAACCGCGACGCTGCCGCCCACGCAGACCATGGCGCCGACCCCGGCGGCCACGCCGGTTACCTGTCCTTGCCGCAGGGCGGGGCGGGGCACGGTTACGAGGACGCGATCGGCGGCGTCGGGAACACGAAGACCTGGCACAGCGCCACGCTACGGGCCATATGGTCCAGTGAACAGGACCATAGGAGTGACTTTATGATGGACCAATGCGAATAGCGGCCGAGGGCGGGGCGGACTTCCTGCAGCTGAGTCCGGCGTTGGCGCCCGCGCGCGGCCTGACCAGCTGGCTGGCCGACGCCGTCCGGGCGGCCATCATCGACGGGCGGCTGCAGCCCGGCGCGCTCATGCCCGCCACCCGGGCGCTCGCCGATGACCTCGGGATCTCGCGCGGCGTTATCGTCGAGGCCTACCAGCGCCTCGCCGATGAAGGCCTAGTCAGCGCGCGCCCCGGGGCGGGGACCAGGGTCATGGCGGTGGCCGGCCGGGCGCCGCTCCCGTCCCGGGCCCCGCACCGACCGGAGCGGCCCGAGGCCACGCTGCTTCCGCAACGCTGGCGGGCGCGGGCGGAGATTGACCTCTCCCCCGGCGTACCCGACCTCTCCGGGTTCCCCCGGGCCGCCTGGCTGCGCGCCGAACGGTCGGTGCTGGAACAGGCCAGCGTCACCGACCTCGGCTACGGGGACCCGCGGGGCAGCCAGTGGCTGCGCAAGGAGCTGGCGAGCTGGCTCGCGCGCACCCGCGGCCTGCGCGCGGAGCCCGACGACATCATCATCGTCACCGGGGTGGCCCAGGCCCTCGCCCTGCTGGCCCAGGGGCTGGCCCGGGGGCTGGCCCGGCCACTGAAGGCAGGGGCGGAGGGCCAGATCGCCGTGGAGGACCCTGGTTCTGGCGGGGCCCGCGACGAGCTCGCCTACTGGGGCCTGCGCCCGGTACCGATACCAGTGGACGAGCACGGGCTGATGGTGGACGACCTGGCGGGCACCGGCCTGCAGGCGGTGCTGCTCACGCCCGCTCACCAGTTCCCGACCGGGGTCGTGCTCGCCCCGCGGCGGCGCCGTCAGCTGCTCGACTGGGCGGCCGCGGCCGATGCGCTGATCATCGAGGACGACTACGACGCGGAGTACCGCTACGACCGGGCGCCGGTGCCCGCCCTGCAGGCCTCGGCTCCCGGACAGGTCGCCTACGCCGGCAGCACGTCCAAGACACTGGCCCCGGGCATGCGCCTGGGCTGGCTGGTCCCGCCGCCCCGGCTGCACGCGGAGCTGGTCGAGGCCAAGCACGCCAGCGACCTCGGCAGTCCCGCGTTGCCGCAGCTCGTGCTGGCTCACCTCATCGCGGGCGGGGAACTCGAACAGCACATCAGGGCAGTCCGCAAGCGGCAGCGCCGCCGGCGCGACGCGCTGCTGCGCGCGCTGGGCGAGCAGCTGCCCGAGGCTCGCGTACAGGGCGTCGCCGCCGGGCTGCACCTGCTGATCACATTCGGTGAGCTAACCGGATCGGTGGTGGCGGACACCGACCTGGCCGAGCGGATCCTGCGGGCCGGGGTGCTCGTCCACCCGCTGTCCTGGCACCGGATGCGGCCCGGGCCGCCAGGAATCGTGCTTGGCTACGCAGCACACCCGCCCGACCAGCTGCGCGAGGCCGCCCGGCGGATCGCCCGGGTCGTGCGGACCGGCGAGTTAGCGGGCCGGGTCGGCGGGCACGCTCGCGGCGGCGTTTTTCGCATCGGCACGACGATGCCGCCTGGCCACGGTCCGCAGCTGGCCGATGCGCGCCGCGCCGGCCAGGACGACCAGGAGCACCCCGCAGACGGCCGCGAACAGCAGGGCCACGCCGAGCGGCAGATGGCCGTGCGCGCCCAGGTAGGAGATGTCGACCTTCGCGCCGTTCTGCACGATGAAGATCAGCAGGAGCAGCAGGACCACGGCGAAGCAGCCCATGGTGACCCAGAGTCCGCTGGTCCTGGTGCGCTTGATCTTCAGCGGTGGGGCGGCGGACGACGGTGCTGTGGCTTGCCGGGGCGCGGTTTGCGGCGGCGGCTGCGTGACCGGCCCGGCCTGGGGCGGCACCTCGGCACCGGTCGCCGGACCCGGCGCGGGGGCGGCAGTAGGTGGCGGCTGCGGTTCTGTGGTCATGGGAGCCCCCGGTTAGGTACGGCAGGATTAAGCACGGCCCCCTTTCCTGCCCGGCCAGGACCGGGTTATGCATCCACGACGGCCTCAGCCGCCCAGGTAGGCGAGGACGGCGAGCACCCGCCGGTTATCGTCGTCGGAGGGCTGCAGGTCCAGCTTGAGGAAGATGGACGCGGTGTGCTTGGCCACGGCGCGTTCGGTGATCACCATCCGCTGGGCGATGGCGGCGTTGGACCGGCCCTCGGCCATCAGCGCGAGCACCTCGCGTTCGCGCGGGCTCAGCGCGGCCAGGCTGCCGTTGCTGGTGTTACGGGCGAGCAAGCGGGCGATCACCTCCGGGTCCATCGCGGTGCCGCCGGCCGCGACCCGGCGGACGGCGTCGACGAACTGGGCGCTGTCGAACACCCGGTCCTTGAGCAGGTAGCCGATGCCCGCCGCTGCCGCTGGCCAGCAGCTCGCGGGCGTACAGCTGCTCGACGTACTGGGAAAGCACGAGCACCGGCAGGCCGGGCACCTCGCGCCGGGCGGCCAGCGCGGCCCGGATGCCCTCGTCGGTGAACGTGGGCGGCAGCCGGACGTCGACGATGGCCACGTCCGGCTTCTCCGAGGTCACCGCGGCGAGCAGGTCGGCCCCGTTGTCGACGGCCGCGACGATCTCCAAGCCGTGGGCCTGAAGCATGCGTGTCAGGCCGTCCCTCAGCAGGAAGAGGTCTTCGGCGATGACAACGCGCACGGGATCTCCATGGTTACCGCCGTCGGGCCGCCCGGCGGGCTGCTGACGGCGAGCACGCCATCGAACGGGGCCAGCCGCCGCTCGATCCCGCGCAGTCCGCTGCCGCGCGCCGGGTCGGCGCCGCCGTGGCCGTTGTCGGTGACGCCGATCCGCAGCATCCCGTCGGTGTGCCGGATGTCGATCCAGGTCTGCCGGGCCTCGGCGTGCTTGGACACGTTGGCCAGCAGCTCGCTGACCGCGAAGTAGGCGGCCGACTCGACCGGGGCCGGCGGGCGGCCGTCGGCGTCGCTGGCCAGGTGGATCCGCATCGGGCTGTCCAGGGCCAGCGCCCGGATCGCGTCGGCTAGGCCGCGGTCGGCCAGCACCGGCGGGTGGATGCCGCGGACCAGGTCGCGCAGTTCGGCCAGCGCCTTGACCGAAGCGTCGCGGGCCTCGACGAGCAGCGCCCGGGCGGCGACCGGGTTGGTGTCGATGATCTGCCCGGCCGCGTCCAGGGTCATGCCCATGGCGACCAGCCGAGCCTGTGCTCCGTCGTGCAGGTCCCGCTCGATCCGGCGGATTTCGGCCGCCCCGGTGTCGAGGGCTTCGGTGCGGGTCTGGGCCAGCTGGCGGACCCGCAGCGCCAGTTCGGCCTGCCCGGTCGGCGCGAGCATCGACCTGGCGAAAACGCCGTAGCCGCGCAACAGCCACGGCGCCGCCCCACAGCCCGAGCACCGCGGCCACGATGGTCAGCAGGCGGCGCCTCCAGCGAGGCGTAGGGCGCGATCAGGCCGACAAGGCCGAGCGCCAGCAGCCGCGGCGGGCACGATGGCCAGGATCCAGCCCCCGCATGCGTTCACGGTCACCCACAGCAGGTCCCGCCAGGTGGCCCGGTCGGTCAGCAGCCACCCGAGCCGCCGGCGCAGGCCTGCCTTCCCGCCGTCAGCCCAGGGCCGCGGCAGGTAGGGATCGGCGATGGGCACGCCGCACCACTGGCCGACCAGCCGCCTGGTCAGGCTGGCCAGCCGGCGTACGACCATCAGCAGGCCCGATATGCCGAACACGCTGACCGCGAGTGCGGGCAAGGCCAGGGTCAGCGCTAGTCCTGCGGCGTTGTGATGGTGCCCGAGGCCGTACGCGAGGAGGCCGGGCCCGGGAAGCGTCAGGGCCAGGATCAGCAGCAGCAAGCCGAGTCCGGCCAGCATGAGGAGGAAGAACACTGCCCCGTGACCAACCGCGGCGACGCCGGTGCGGGCCCGCTCCCAGAGAGATTCCCACGGGTTTCCCCGTGTTCCCTCAGTCTCGGTCCCCGGAATCCCACGGGCCACCTGGGTCCCTGGAATACCAGGGGTATCCGGGATGCCCGGGGTGGATCCCGCGCTCATGGCCGCCTCCTGTACCAGGGTCTCACTCTTCGTCCAGTCTGCGCGACAGCAGCCGGGTCGGCAGTGACGCTGGACCCCGAAACAGAGGTGTACTTAGGTCTACCCAGTAAACGCCGCTCAGCCGTCTGTCGTGCCCGGACGGACGGTCCTTACCGTAGCGATGACTTAGGCGCTGGACTGGAGGCGCTCGCCCTCGGCTAAGCCTGCCCCGCCTGGCCGAGCGCCGCCGCGAGCGCGGTCACCGCCGCGTCCGCCGCGACCCGGGCGGTCAGCGCGTGGGTGTGGGCCCGGTCGAGTTCACCCAAGGCGATGCAGTCGAAGGCGACCTGCGCGTCGTGCTGGGCGGCCTGCAGTTCGCGGGCCGCCTCGGCCAGCGCCGGGCTGTCGCTCTTGATATCTGGCTCAACCATCTCCACCCCTCCCGGTCTGCGGCCATCTGGGCCCTGGGCTGCGAAGCCTACCCAACGATGCGGACGTCATGCCTCGGGGGGGAGACCGGGCGTCATCGTCCGGCCGGCCTGGGGTAAGTTCGGCGGAAGGACGCCAGGAGTCAGGGCCGGGAGTCAAGGAGCCGGGAGTCAGGAGGGAGTATGTGCCGCTTGTTCGGGCTGACCGCAGGCCAGGCCCGGGTCAAGGCGACATTCTGGCTGCTGGACGCCCCCGATTCGCTGCAGGCGCAGAGCCACCGTAACGTCGACGGGGCCGGCCTCGGCTTCTTCGGCCCGGCGGGCGAACCCGTGCTCGACAAGCAGCCCGAACCGGCATTCAGCGACCCGGAGTTCATCCGCGAAGCCAGGCAGGCCGAGTCCTCGTCCTTCGTGGCGCACGTCCGGTGGGCGACGGCCGGCGGGCGGACGGTGCGTAACACCCACCCGTTCGTTATGGACGGCCGGGTGATGGCGCACAACGGCGGCTTCGGTGAGCTCGCTCAGCTGGACACCGAGCTCGGCTCCTACGCCCGCCTGGTGCTCGGCGACACCGACTCCGAGCGGTACTTCGCGCTGATCACCAAGGAGACCGACGCGCACGGCGGTGACGTCGGGGCCGGGATCACCGCCGCGGCCAGCTGGATCGCCGAACGCCTGCCGGTCTCGGCGCTGAACACCATCGTCGCGAGCGCCCGGTGAGCTATGGGCGCTGCGCTACCCGGGCCAGCACGCCCTGCACATCCTCGAGCGCCCAGCCGACCCGGGCCCAGGGGAACCGGGACTGCATGTCCGCAGCGCGACGTCTTCCGTGCACGTCCCCGAGCTGGACCGCACGGCCTCGGTGGTCATCGCTTCTGAGCAGCTCGACGGCGAGAGCGGCTGGCAGATGCTCGCCCCCGGCGAGCTCGTGCACGTCCGGCCCGACCTCAGCGTCCACTCCCAGATCGCGATCCCGCAGCCGCCCGCGCACCTGGTGCCGCTGCCCGCAGGAAACCCGAACATCGACACCTGACCCGAGCGGCGCGTCATCCTCGAGACGATGCAATCTCGGCGGTGCGCTGGCCCGCGAGTGAGGGCCTGAGCGCGGCCCGGCCGGGCCGAAGATTGATAAGCCATAGAAGATCTGGAACTGGTGCGTGCCCGGTGTGCCGGGGAACGCAAGTAGCTCGACATAACTAGTGCCAGGCCGTTGGCCTGGCACTTCGTTGGTAGCCCCGACCGGATTCGAACCGGCGTTACCGCCTTGAGAGGGCGACGTCCTAGGCCTCTAGACGACGGGGCCATGCGTGGCCCCGACAGGATTCAACCATCCTGCGCGAGCCGAGATACTGGTGTGGCCAGCGCGCTACAGACTACCGCCTCGCCGCCGGTCAGGCCAACCGGCGGCTACGACGGACGGCTCAGCTCCGCGGCCAGCCGCACGGCGGCCTCGACAAGCTCGCCGTTCCCGCTGGCCACACGGCCATCGGCGAGGACCGTGGTGTCCTCCAGGCCGATGCGGATGTCCCGGCCCATTCGGATCGCGGCGGCCAGCACGGGCCAGGTCGCCAGGCCATACCCGTGGTGCAGGCGCGGCGCGACCAAACCATGCTCCTTCAGCGCTGCCTCCACGTTCGCGGCGACGGCGACCGCCACCTCGGGTACCCCATCGTCGGGCTCAATCAGGATCCGCAGCACGTGCCCACCGAAGCCGCTGGCCGCGAGCTGATCGGCGTCAGCGACCGACCAGACCCCGGCTTCAACGGCGACGCCCAGTCCGCCGAGCAACTCGGCCAGCTCGTCCGCGCCGGGCTCGGACAAGTTGACCGAGGCGAAATCCGGCTGGCCATCTCCGGTCCAGCGCGATACCTGCGCTATCCGGCGAGCCTGATCACCGCCGACGATCCACAGCCCGGTCGTCACGCCCACCGGGGTGGCGGGCACCGCCGCCCGGACGGCCGCGACCGCGGCCAGGACCGCTTCAGCGTCGAGGGTCTCCGCGCCGGACGGGTCCCTGGGATGCACGTGAACGGCTCCGGCCCCGGCGCGGACGGCGGCGGCCGCCTCGGCGGCGAGCTCGGTCGGCGTCTGCGGCACGGACGGATGCTCATCGCGAGTCGTGCCACCGTTCAGGCAGGCTTTAATCAGCACGAGAACCCTCGAAATGGACAAGCGCGGACGTGAACCACGTCCGCGCTGTCAACTGAACTGCTGGGGTACCAGGACTCGAACCTAGACTAACAGGGCCAGAACCTGTCGGGCTGCCAATTACCCCATACCCCAATGGCATCGGACCCGGTGGCCGGGTGCGCTCACGCAGTCTAGCGGACTCCGCTCGCGCCGGCCAACACGCGGGCCGACCGAGAGCGGCACGGCGGATCGGACCACGTTTATAGCGGGTCGATCTCGGTCAGGCCGGCTTCGCGGTCCAGGCGGAGCCAGCGGGTGATCCCGGCCGAACGCAGGAACGGCACGTCGTGGCTGGCCACCAGGATCGCGCCGCGGTAGCCCTCGAGCGCCTGGGACAGCTGCCGGACCGACGCCATGTCCAGGTTGTTGGTCGGCTCGTCGAGCAGCAGCAGCTGGGGCGCGGGCTGGGCGAGCAGCAGGGCCGCGAGGACCGCGCGGAACCGCTCGCCGCCGGACAGCGTGCCTGCCAGCCGGTCGGCCCGCTCGCCGCGGAACAGGAACCGGGCCAGGCTCGCCCTGACCTCGTTCACCGACGCGGCCGGAGCCGCTGCCCGCACGTTGTCGACCACGCTCAGCGAGTCGTCGAGGATATCGAGCCGCTGGGGCAGGTAACCGACCACCGCGCCCAGCCGGACATCGACACCCGGGCGCCCGGCCAGGCCCGCGATCGCGCGCAGCAAGGTGGTCTTGCCCGCGCCGTTCGGGCCGACCAGGGCGATCCGTTCCGGCCCGCGGACGATGAACTCGGCGAGCACGCCCGGCTGAGCGGCCGCGGAGTCCGTGGCGGCTGCGGGATCCGCGGCCGACGCGGCGAACGCCGGATGCCAGTGCGCGCCGGCCAGCCCGGTCACGGTCAGGACGGTGCGCCCGGCCGGGACGGCCGTGCCCGGCAGCTCGACCCGGATCTTCGCGTCGTCCCGGACCGCCTGCTCCGCCTCGTCCAGCCGGTCACGGGCCGCCTGGAGACGCTCGGCGTGCAGTTCGCGGGAGCGGCCCGCGGACTCCTGGGCGTGCTTCTTGCGCGCATCCGCGACGATCCTGGGAATGCTGCCCGAGGCGGCGAGCTTGCGGCCCTGCCGGTCCCGCCTGGCCTGCTTGACCTGCGCGTCGACGAGGTCGCGCTGTTCCCGGCGGACGTCGGCGGAGGCCGCGGTGACGGCCCGTTCCGCCGCCGCCTGCTCGGCCGCGAGAAGCTCGGTGTAGGCGGCCAGGTTGCCGCCGTACATGCGGATTCCGCCCGCCGGACAGGTCAGCGATCTGATCCACCAGCCCGAGCAGTTCGCGGTCATGGCTGACGATCACCATCACCCCGGACCAGGACGCGACCGCGTTGTACAGCCGCTTGCGCGCGTCCAGGTCGAGGTTGTTGGTCGGCTCGTCCAGCAGCATGATGTCCGGCCGCCGCAGGAACAGCGCGGCCAGCGCGACCAGGATGGTCTCACCGCCGGACAGCCGTTCCACCCGGTCGTCGAGGCCGAGCCGCCGCCGAGGCCCAGGCGGTCCAGCCAGGCGCGGGCGCGCTCCTCGACGTCCCAGTCGTCCCCGACCGCCGCGAAGGCCGCCTCCCCCGTCTCACCCGCCTCGATGGCGTGCAGGGCGTCCCGGGCGGCGGTGATGCCGAGCAGGTCCGACACGGTGCGACGAGTCCCCAGGGTGATGGCCTGCGGCAGGTAGCCCACCTCGCCGCGGGCGCGGACCAGCGCCGGAGCCCGGGCGCAGTTCCCCGGCGATCAGCCTGAGCAGGGTCGACTTGCCCGAGCCGTTGACCCCGATCAGCCCGGTGCGGCCCGGGCCGAAGGAGACGGTCAGGCCGGACAGCACGGGCGCCCCGTCGGGCCAGCTGAAACTGAGATCTGAGCAGACAATCGCGGCGGTCATGAGGCGCGGCTCCCAGCACGTAGGAAGGATTTCCGTTACGTGTGGCGACACCACGCCGCGAGGGCTCAGCCCGAGGTCACGCGCGTGCCAGACGGGCACAAGCGCAGTATCGCTGACCTCAGAACCTCAACGCCACTCTCCCACCGCCGGCAGCAGAGACATCCTCATTCTAGCCCGGCCGACCGGGGCCGCCAACGCCATTACGCATCGCTGACAGAGCGTCATTCCGCACGGGGTTCCGCAGCGCGGAGGCTGGGCGCCAGGGGCGCGCGGGCGGGCCGGGCGCGCGGGGCAAGCCGGGAGGCGGCGGGATGGCTAAGGCGCTCCGGGGGCGGCTAGGGCTAGGCGGGCGGAGCCCGCGGCGTGGACCAGGGCGTCGGCGGCGGAGATGAAGCAGAATCGCCGCGGGCCAGTTCGAGCGCCTCGCCAGACGCCGAACGCAGCAGCGCAAGCGCCCTGCGAGACACAGCAGGATCCGCGGGCCGGCGCCGGGCAGGGCAACCGCAGGGCCCGGTGAGGTCGAGCAGGTAAAGGCGGAACTCCGGGGCCGGGGTGTCGAACCAGGCGATCCCGTCGGGGAGGACCCGGGGCGCGAGGACCGGCACCGAGACCGACCGGGTCGAGGAGCTTCAGCAGCTCGGGCACGTCGATGTGCTTGCCCGTGAGTCCGGCCCGGACCACGTTGTCGGAGTTGGCGAGCAGCTCGATCCCGGTGCCCCGCAGGTAGGCGTGCAGCCCTCCGGCCGGCATGAACACCGCCTGGCCCGGCTGCAGCACCTCGTGCCGCATCAGCAGCAGCGCGACCAGGCCGAGGTCACCCGGGTGATCCGCGGCGACCCGCACCACCGCCGCGCACGCGTCCGCGTAGCGCCCGGCCCTAGACCGACCGCAGAACCGCCGCGAACCGGCCGACGACAGCCGCGCGCAGGCGGCGACGACCGCGGCCACGAGTTCGGCGCGGCCGCGGTCGTCGCCGCGCCATTCCAGGACCGACGCCAGCGCGCCCGCCATGGCCTGCTCGCTGGTCGCGGCAGAAAGCTGGGCGGTCAGCGGCTGGAGCTGGTCCACGGCCAGGGCGCGCAGCAGGCCCGCCGCGTCGGCCGGGGCGCGCAGGCCGGCCGCCACCTCGAACGGGGTGAGGGCGTACAGGAGCTCGGGTTTGGGCCAGTCGTCCACGTAGTTCCGGGCCGGGTCGTCCGGGGCCAGGCCGCGCTCGTCGTCGGCCAGCGAAGCCCGCCTGCGCCTGCGCGCGCGAGGGGTGCACCTGAATCGACAGCGCCCGCTCGGCCGACAGCACCTTGAGCAGGAACGGCAGCCGTCCGCCGAACCGCGAAGCGCAGTCCGGGCCGAGCTCACGATCCGGGTCGGCCGCGATCACCGCGTCCAGCGCGGTCGGCCAGCTAGCGTCCGGGCCGACGCCGGAGGGCGCCGACGGGTGCGCGCCCATCCACAGCTCGGCCTCCGGGCCCGGAGCCGGGACGGGCCGCCCCTGCAGTTCCGCGATCGCGGTGCGCGAACCCCACGCGTAGGGCCGAACCACCGGACGGAGTAGGTCCATCCGGGCATGCTAACCGCTCGGGCTACCCGGCGCCTGAGGTGTCGGCCGGATGCTCGACCAGGGCGACCACCCGGCTGGCCATGAACCGCGCGGTCCTGACCGCGGTCCCGGTCCTGGTCACCTCGCTGACCTCGATGACACCGCGCCGGTTGGTGATATCGACGCGGCGTCCCGCCCGGGTCGCCGCTACCTCGTACGTCTGGGTCCCCTCACCGGAGTCAATCACGATCTCGACGCGATCACCCTTCATAGGGCAGCCTCCCGGCGATTGAACCTGCATTCGAACATATACCTCGTTCGTAGCCAGGCGAAACGGCGGCCCCGTGAGCCAGCGGACACACGAACGGGCCGGGGCGGAAAACCCGGCCCGTTCGGCGCAAAAACGACGTGCGGCGGGACCGGATCAGTACGAAGGGAGCGAGGGATCGACCTGGTTGATCCAGGCCAGCACGCCGCCGCCGACGTGCACCGCGTCGGTGAAGCCGGCGTTCTTGACGATCGCCAGCGCCTCCGCCGAGCGGGCGCCGCTCTTGCAGTGCAGCACGATCCGCTTGTCCTGCGGCAGCCGCTCCAGGGCGGCCCCGGACATGAACTCGCCCTTCGGGATGAGCGTCGCGCCGGGGATGGAGACGATCTCGTACTCGTTCGGCTCGCGGACGTCGACGAGGAAGATGTTGTCGCCGGCGTCCAGCATGGCGGCCAGGTCCTTGGCGCTGATCGTCGAGCCCGCGGCCGCCTCGGCGGCCTCCTCGGACACCGCGCCGCAGAACTCCTCGTAGTCGATCAGCTCGGTGATCGTCGGGTTCTTGCCGCAGACCGCGCACTCCGGGTCCTTGCGCACCCGGACCGTGCGGTAGGTCATCTCGAGCGCGTCGTAGATCATCAGCCGCCCGGCCAGCGGCTCGCCGATCCCGGTGATGAGCTTGATGGCCTCGTTCACCTGGATCGACCCGATGGAGGCGCAGAGCACGCCGAGCACGCCGCCCTCGGCGCAGGACGGCACCATCCCGGGCGGCGGCGGCTCGGGGTACAGGCAGCGGTAGCACGGGCCGTATTCGGCCCAGAACACGCTGGCCTGTCCGTCGAAGCGGTAGATCGATCCCCACACGTACGGCTTGCCGAGCAGCACGCACGCGTCGTTGACCAGGTACCTGGTGGCGAAGTTGTCGGTGCCGTCGACGATCAGGTCGTAGTCGGCGAAGATCTCCATGGCGTTGTCCGAGTCGAGCCGGACCTCGTGCACCACGACGTTGACCAACGGGTTGATCTCATTGATGCTGTCCCGGGCCGACTCGGCCTTCGGCCGGCCCACGTCGGACTGCCCGTGGATGATCTGGCGCTGCAGGTTGGACTCGTCCACCACGTCGAAGTCGATGATGCCGAGCGTGCCGACGCCGGCCGCGGCCAGGTAAAGCAGCGCGGGCGAGCCGAGGCCGCCGGCCCCGACGACCAGGACCTTCGCGTTCTTGAGCCGTTTCTGCCCGGTCATCCCGACGTCCGGGATGATCAGGTGGCGCGAGTAGCGCCTGACCTCATCGACCGTCAGCTCGGCGGCGGGCTCGACCAGCGGCGGCAGCGACACTGTGCTCTCCATGAAGGTGTGCTTTTAAAAAGACTTTTTGACCGAACGGACCGGGTGTTACCTTCCCCCGCCCGTGCCACGGTCAACCGGCGGAAGCGAGCGGGAATTCCCGGGCCCGGCCCGTGCGGCCTGGTGGCGTCCTGGCGGACTGGCGGCCAGCAGGATACCGATCTCGGCCGCCACCAGGCCAGGACGCTCCATCTGCGCGACGTGGCCGGTGCGCGGCAGCACCACGATCTTGGCGTTCTTGAACGCGTGCGCGGCCCGGCCCGCGTTCCGCGGGTCGACCACGCGGTCGTGGCTGCCGTAGATGACCAGTGACGGCGCGGTGATACGGGCCGCGTCCCGCCAGGCCGAGCGGCGGCCCTCGCGCAGGAACTCGGCGGTGAGCGGCGGGCGCTGCCCGCCAGCGCGGCGGCGGCGTAGCCGAGGGAGTCCCGGCGGGTCAGTTCGGCGACCTCGGCGGCGAACCGGGCCCGCGCGAACAGCCTGGGATCGCTGTAGCAGGTGGCGATGACGTCGGCGACGCGGCGTTCGGGCGGCATGAGCCTGGACTTGGCGGAACAGCCAGGTCGCCGATCCACGGGAGGCTCGATCACGGGGAAGCGCAGCAGGTCCATCCGGGGCCGCGCAGTCCGGCAGGGCCGGGGAGATCAGGGTCAGCGTCCGGATCAGTTCGGGCCGGGTGGCGGCGACCTTTACGCAGACCGCGCCGCCCAGGGAGTTGCCGATCAGGTGCACCGGGCCGCGTTTTTGCTTTTCGATCAGCGCGATGACCGTCTGCGCGAGGGCGGCGATCGAGTAGCGGCCGTCCGGGCGGGGCGGTGAGTCGCCGAAGCCGGGCAGGTCCAGCGCCTCGCAGGCCAGCGCGGGCCGGAGCAGGTCCATCAGGTCGGTCCAGTTCCGCGAGGAGCCCTCGAGCCCGTGCACGCACAGTGCTGGCTCAACGGGGCTGGCTCAACCGGGGCTGGCTCGACCGGGCTGGCTGACGGGCCAGCTCTTGACGGGCGAGCTCTCCTGGGTCACCGTCCGGGACGCTGCGCACGTAGACCTGGTGATCGCCGAGGGAGACCAGCGCCCCGGCCAGTGCGGGATGGGGTCGCTGGCTCTTCGGTCATGCGCTGGCCTTGCGGCGCGTTCTCGTCTTGGCGCGGCTGCGTCCTTCTTGGCGTCCGCGCTTGCGCTCCTGCCGTCGTCCGTCCTTGCCGCCGTCGGACTTGCCGCGCTCGGTCTTGACGGCCGCGACGCTGGCCCGCAGGATCTCGGTCAGGTCGGCGGGCTGCTTCCTGGTCTCCGGGAGTTCCAGGCCGGCCGGGCGGACGACGTCGTTGCCCTCGACCTTGGCCTGGACGACGGCTTCGAGCGCCTCGCGGTAGGCGTCGTGGTACTGGTCGGGCTCGAAGTCCTCGGTCATCGTGTCGATGAGCGAGGCGGCCATCTTCAGCTCCTGCGACCGGACCTCGATGTCCTCGTCGAGGAAGGCGAAGTCGGGCTGGCGCACCTCGTCGGGCCACAGCAGGGTCTCGAGCGTGATGACCCCCTCCCTGACCCGCAGCGCGGCCAGCGCCTCGCGCTGGCGCAGCGCGACCTTGGCCACCGCCACCTTCCCCGACGCCTCGAGCGCGTCGCGGAACAGCACGTACGCCCGGGTCCCGGCCGGCTCGGGTTCGAGGTAGTAGCTCTTGGCCGCGTAAATGGGCTCCACCTGGGCGGCCGGCGCGAAGTGCAGCACCTCGATCCGGTGGGCGGTCACCAGCGGCAGGTCGGCCAGGTCCTCGTCGGTCAGCACCACCATGTCGCCGGTCGGCAGCTCGTAGCCCTTGGCGATATCGGAGTACGGGACTTCCTCCCCGTCGAGCGTGCAGACCCGGCGGAACTGGATCCTGGCTCCGTCCTTGCGGTGAACCTGGCGGAAGGTGATGTCACGCTGCTCCGTCGCGGCGTAGAGCTTCACCGGGATCACGACCAGGCCGAAGGAGATCGCACCGGCCCATATGCTGCGCATGGTCTTCACCTACCCCGGTTGGCGTGACGCTGATCATCCGGTGTTGTCATAATTCCCGAAATCGAGCATACATTCGAGTGCTTTTCGGACGACCATGGGTGGATTTCGCCCAACTCTGGTAGCGAGCTTAGCTGCGGCTGCGATGATGAGGGGGCCCGGACCAGCCCCTTGCGGTCAGTTTGGGGCCTACGGTCGTGGGATCAGGCCGGGCCACGGCTCGAAGTTCGAGGGGGACGGAGAGATATGGGCGCTTTCGATGTAGTCGTGCTCGGCGGCGGCACCGCCGGCGTGCACGTCGCCACCGAGGTCGCCGGCGGCGGCAAGGCGGTGGCGCTCGTCGAGGCGGGACTGATCGGGGGCGAGTCTCCGTACCTGGCCTGCCTGCCGTCGAACTCGCTGCTGCTTTCCGCGGCCCGCGGGAAGACCTGGGAAGACGCGGTGGCCCGGCGGGACGAGGTGACCGGCGGCCTGGACGACTCGGCCCCGGCGCGGCGGCTGAGCCGCGCGGGCGTGACGGTGATCCGCGGCACCGGCCGGATCACCGGCCCGGGCACGGTCGAGGTGACGCTGGCCCCGGGCGCGGACCCGGCTCCGGCCGGCACCATCGTGTCGCTGACCTACTCGGACCTGGTCATCGCGACCGGATGCGAGCCGGTCGCGCCGCCGATCGAGGGCCTGTCCGACATACCGGCCTGGACCACCGCGCAGAGCCTGTGCTCGCCCGACCTGCCCCGGCGGCTCATCGTGCTCGGCGGCGGGCCCGCCGGATGCGAGCTCACGCAGATCTACGCCTCGTTCGGCTCACAGGTGACGCTGGTGGAGGCGGAACCCTCGCTGCTCCCGGGAGAACCCGCGTTCGCCGGGGAGATCCTCGCGGCGGCGCTGCGCCGGGCCGGCGCGGAGATCTACCTCGGCTCCCGCGCCACCAAGGCCGAACGCACCGTCTGACGGCCTGACGCTCGCGCTGGAGGACGGGACCAGGATCGACGCCGACCGGCTGCTGCTCGCCTCCGGCCGGCGCCCGCGGCTCGGCGGCCTGGGCCTGGACGCGCTCGGCCTGGAGGTCACGCCGGGGATGGCGCTGCCCACCACCACCAGGTGCGAGGTGACCGGGGTCACCTGGGACGAGCCGGGTCTGGGCCGCGGGCGACGTCACCGGCACCACGCACACCCACGCCAGCCGCTACCAGGCCAGCGTGGTCGCGGCGAATATCCTCGGCCAGCGCCGCGAGGCCGACTACAGCGCGATCCCGCGCTGCGTGTTCACCACGCCTTCGGTCTTCGCGGTGGGAGTCGTCCCGGACGCCGCCCCGGCCGCCAGGGACGAGGTCGCCGAGCCGGCGCCGGCCAGGGCGGCACCGCCGCGGCTACCGGCGCCTCGGCAGGAATCGGCACCGCAGCGGGAAACGGCTCCGTGGGTTCCAGAGCGGGGTCGGGGCTCCGCGGGTCCTGCGGTCTCTGGGGCGGGGCCGCGGGCAACGGGGCGCGGCAGGATGCTGCGGATCGCGAAGATCCCGGCGGATGCCGAGACCGCGGCGCGACCCGCCGGAGGGCGCCCGACCGTGGCGCGGGGCTGATCACGGTCCGGGCTAGCCTGGGCGACACCACCCGGGCTCACCTGGGCCAGGACGATCTCGGCTGCCTCGAGCTCTACGCCGACGCCGAGTCCGGGGTGCTGGCCGGCGCGGTCGCGGTGGGGCCGGACGCGGCCAGCTGGATGGGCGAGGTTACCCTCGCCATCAGGGCCAAGATTTCCTTGGCGGTCCTCGCCGACGTAGTGCATGCCTTCCCCACCTACGGGGAAGCACTGGAGACAGCGCTCCGAGAGCTGGCGGGAACCGGGGGCAGCACGGTTATGGCCGACCAGAAGGAAAAGGGGATCGGACCGTTGAGCGAGTTGGACATGGAGACGCCCGAGGGCGACGCCATCGAGCAGCACCAGGAAGTGATCGCGGACGAGACCGAGACCGGAGCGCGGCGCGAAGTCCCGTTCGACGTCGACGAGGCGGATGCGGCGGAACAGGAACGCGCCGTCGGCTTCGACGATGACGACTACCGCTGACAGCGAGCTTAGGATGGGGCGAACGCGGAAAGCAGCCGCGCGTAACCACCCGGAGACCGAATTTTGACTGCAACGTCCGATACCAGGCCACGCAGCAACCGGCTGCCACGGCATGAACGGCGACGGCAGCTACTGGACGCGGCGCTTGAGGTGTTCGTATCCCAGGGGTACCACGCCGCCGCGATGGATGAGATCGCCGAACGCGCGGGCGTCAGCAAGCCCGTGCTCTACCAGCATTTCCCCGGCAAGCTCGAGCTCTACCTGGCCCTGCTCGACGAGAGCGTGGACACCCTGGTGGAGACGGTGCGCGATGCGCTCCGCTCGAACCCGGACCCCAAGCAGCGGGTCGCCGCCACCTTCGGCGCCTACTTCGAGTACGTGGGCGGCAAGGGCCAGGCCTACCGGCTGGTGTTCGAGTCGGACCTGAGCAACGAGACCGCCGTGCGCGACCGGCTCGACCGCGGCCCGCGCGAGTGCGCCGAGATGGTCAGCCAGGCGGTCAGGGAAGACGCCGGGCTTTCCGACGACGAGGCGCACCTGCTGAGCGTGGGCATGGTCGGCATGGCCCAGGTCACCGCGAGGTACTGGCTCAGCACGCGGGATCACATCCCGCGCGAAGCCGCCGAGCAGCTGGTGGCCAGGCTGGCCTGGCGCGGCATCAGCGGCTGGCCCCGCAGCGAACACTGAGCAGGACCTGGCGGTAAGGAGCACCGTGGAAGTCAAGATCGGAATTCAGTCCGTGCCGCGCGAACTGGTCGTGGAGACGGACACTCCGGCGGACGAAATTGAGCAGCAGCTGGCCAGCGTACTGGCCGGCGGCGAGCATTCCGTCTTCACGCTCTCGGTGAGCAAGGGCGGCAAGATCCTGGTGCCCGCGGACAAAATCGCCTACGTCGAATTCGGCGCTCCCGAAGCCCGCCGCGTGGGTTTCGGCAACATCGTCTGACCCGGCAATCCCGGCGTGCCGGGCGTTCTTAATTTCTCCGGCAGGCCTGTCGAGTGGGCCGAACCTACTCCTGGTACACTTGAGTGACGACTGGTCAATGGAATGACGTAACCAAAAGTCGTGTTGTTCAATACGGCTGCTGTTTACGCCGGGCGCCCGCCCGGCGTACCTGGGGGAATCCCGAGTAAACGGCAGTGTCCCGAACGACGGTAGCGGGCTCCCTGGCCGTCGCCGCGTCAGACAGGCGTCGCGACGTCAGCCACAAGGTTGCAGCTCGCACCGCGGCGGGTCACCGCAGGCAGCCACCGTACACGACGGGCCCAGTCCCGGAACCGCTGGGGAGGGCCACGATGAAGGATGGAACCCCTGACAACTCAAACTTTTAGCGGGGACGAGGCGCAAGCGCCGGCCCCGTCACCCGGGTCCGTGACGGCCCTGCCGGGCACCGAACCCGGAGGCGATGCCGCCGACCCGGCGAGCGGCGGCTGACGACGCAGGCCGTCCCGTTCCGTGATCTCGACATCAGCGAAGAGATCTGCTCCGGCCTGGAGGCCGCGGGCATCTTCACTACCTTTCCCATTCAGGCGCTCGCCCTGCCGCTGGCCCTGCGCGGGCAGGACATCATCGGGCAGGCCAGGACCGGCACCGGGAAGACCCTCGCGTTCGGCATCCCGCTGCTGGAGCTGATCGGAGAAGGCCCGGCCGGCGCGCCGCAGGCCCTCGTGGTCGTGCCCACCAGGGAACTGGCGATCCAGGTCGCCGACGACCTGCGCACCGCCGCGGTCAACATGCGCGCGCGCGTGCTCACCGTCTACGGCGGCCGGGCCTACGAACCGCAGATCGACGCGCTGACGGCCGGCGTGGACATCGTGGTCGGCACCCCCGGCCGGCTCCTCGACCTCGCCGAGCGCCGCCACCTTGACCTGAGCGCGGTACGCGCCCTGGTGCTCGACGAGGCGGACAAGATGCTCGACCTCGGGTTCCTGCCCGACGTGGAGCGGATCGTCAAGCTCACCCCGGAACAGCGGCAGACCATGCTGTTCTCCGCGACCATGCCCGGGGACGTCGTCACGCTCGCCCGCCGCCACATGCGGCGGCCGACCCACATCCGGGCCGAGGGCCACGACGAGCCCGCGCCGGCCCCCAGCACGCGGCAGCACGTGTTCCGGGCGCACCAGATGGACAAGATCGAGGTGCTGGCGCGGGTGCTGCAGGCCAGGAACCGGGGCCTGACGATGGTGTTCTGCCAGACCAAGCGGGCCGCCGACCAGGTCGCGAGCGCGCTGGCGACCCGGGGCTTCGCGGTGGCGACCGTCCACGGCGACCTGGGCCAGGGCCAGCGGGAGCGCGCGCTGCGCGCGTTCCGCAGCGGCAAGGTGGACGTGCTCACCGCCACCGAGGTCGCCGCCCGCGGGCTCGACGTGGACGACGTCACCCACGTGGTGAACTACGAATGCCCCGACGACGAGATGACCTACGTGCACCGCATCGGCCGGACCGGCCGGGCCGGCAAGGCCGGCGTCGCGGTCACGTTCGTCGACTGGCGGGACATGCACCGCTGGAAGCTCATCAACGACGCGCTGGACCTGGGCAAGCCCGAGCCCGAGGAGACCTACTCCACCTCGGAGCACCTCTACACCGAGCTCGACATCCCGCGCGAGGCCACCGGAACGCTCCCCCGCGCGATGCGGGACCGGGCCGGGCTCGAGGCCGAGGCCATCGAGGACATCGGCGAAACCGGCAAGATCCGCACGCCCCGGCGCGGGTCGGCGGGTCGGGGCTCCGCGGGCGCGCCGGTGCCGGGCGCGGCACGGGCAGCCGGGCGCGGCGGCGCCGGGCAGCCGCGGAAGAGCGCGCGGGACGCGGGCGACGGGGCCGTCCAAGCGGGCGGCGAGGCGGCCAGGACCGCGGCGGCGCCGGACCAGGGGCGGCCGTGACTCGGCGGTGAGCAGCCGGCCCGGTCGCTCGGCGACGAGTCGTCGGCCCGCAGGCCGAGCCAGAAGTCGGCCCAGCGGCTGGCGGAGAGCCCCGGGCAGGAGAAAACAGCCGGAGGAAACCCGACGTAAAGCCTCCTGATCAGGGTTCTCTCCGCGGGCTCCAGTTTTTCGCGGAGCTGACACAGAGGTTTTGTTCAACGTGGCCAGGTAAGGTTCGCCACTGTGAGCACACCAACCTCCCTCGATCTGCCCGATGGGGTCCGGCGAACCACGATCCACACCGCCCGGGGCGCGTTCGCGGCCCTGGAGGCGGTTCCGGCGTCCGGGGTGTGCGAGCGGGAGGCCGCCCTGCTCGTCCCCGGCTACACCGGCATTTTGCAAGTGAGTCGGCTATCGTGCGCGAGCAACTTGCAAAACGCAACCAGCTTGGGAGAGGACAAATGGCACGTCGCTGGCAGGTCCTGACAGTCGTCTCGGTCGCGGTGTTCATGGTCGGCCTCGACCTGTTCATCGTCAACATCGCCTTCCCCGACATCGAGCGCGCCTTCCACCACTCGAGCGTCGCGGCCATGTCGTGGGTGCTCAACGCCTACGCCATCGTGTTCGCCGCGCTGCTCGTCTCGGCCGGGCGCCTGGCCGACCGGGTCGGCCGGCGGCGCATATTCATGGCCGGCCTGGTCGTCTTCTTGGTCGGATCGGCGCTGTGCGGACTGGCGCCGTCGGTCGCCACGCTCGTGGCCGCACGCGTCGTGCAGGCGGCCGGCGCCGCCTGCCTGCTGCCGACCTCGCTCGCGTTGCTGCTCCCTGAGTTCGCACCCGAGGAGCGCCCGGCGGCGATCGGGGTGTGGGCCACCGTCGGCGGGGTTGCCGCCGCCGCCGGGCCGCCACTGGGAGGACTGCTCGTGCACGCGAGCTGGCGACTTGTCTTCCTGGTCAACCTGCCCGTCGGGCTGGTCGCCGGCGCGTATGCGCTGCGGCTGCTACGCGAGAGCCGTCTCCAGGCCAGCGAGCGTCCGGACGCGGTCGGCTCGGCGATCCTGATCGCAGGCGTAGCGCTGCTCGCGCTCGGGCTCGTCGAGGCCCCCGACTGGGGCTGGGCGAGCGCACGCACGCTGGCCGCGCTCGCGGCAGCGGCCGTCGCGCTCGCCGCGTTCTGGGCGCGCTGCCTGCGCCACCCCTCGCCCGTCGTCGACCCCGCGCTGGTCAAGGTGCGCTCGTTTGCGATGGCCAACACGGCCAGCATGCTGTTCTCGGCGTCCTTCGCGGCCATGCTGCTCGGCACCGTGCTGTTCATGACCGGGGTGTGGCACGACTCGGTGCTCCGCGCGGGTCTTGCCATCGCGCCCGGGCCGGCGACGGCGGCTGCGTTCGCCACCCCGGCCGGCCGACTGGCCAGGAGATTTCCCCAGCGCCTGCTCGCCGCCTTCGGGATCGCATCCTTCACGTGCGCCTGTCTGTGGTGGCGTCTGCGCGTAGGCGTGACGCCCGACTACGCCGGCGAGATGCTGCCGGGGCTGATCACCAGCGGTGTCGGGGTCGGCTTCGCGCTGCCAACGCTTGCCGGCGCCTCCGCCGCATCGCTGCCGCCCGCGCGCTTTGCCACCGGATCGGGGATCTACTCGATGGCACGCCAGCTGGGCCTCGTGCTCGGCGTGGCCATCTTCGTGGCCGTGCTTGGAGTCGTGCCCGCGCACAACCCGTTGCCGTCCTTCGACCGCGGCTGGACGTTCATGGTCGTGGCCGGCCTGCTCGCGCTCGCGGTTGCTCTGGCGATCGGTCAGGTTCGCCAGCCAGCCGTGGTGGCGCCCGCCCGTCGGTGCAGGCATCATCTGGCAACGTGCAGCCCGCCGGGCAACTGACCATCTTCCTGCGGCGCATCGCCCTGCTCGGCGTCGTCGTGGCTGGGCTGCTGGCGCTGGGCACGCTCGGCCTGGCGCTCAGCGAGCACGTCGGTCCTTGGTATGCCTTTCGCTGGTCGCTGGCCACAGCCTCCACCGTCGGTGACTTCCCCCAGGCCCGCAGCGTGGTCGGCCAGATCGTCGAAGTCGGGCTGATCGTCGTGGGCGTGAGTACGCTCTTCTATGCGCTCGCCACGGTTGCGGAGTTCTTCGTCGCCGGGCACCTCGGCGACCTGCTGGCGCTGCGTCGCACGCAGAAGATGATCGACTCGCTCACCGACCACCACATCATCTGCGGCTTCGGTCGCGTCGGACGCCAGGTGGCCCGCGATCTGCACGCCGCCCGCGCCCGCTACGTCGTGGTCGACTCCAACGCGGTCAACCGCCAGCATGCCGACGGACTCGGAACCGTGTTCATCGAGGGCGACGCCACCGACGACGCCGTCCTCCAACAGGCCGGGATCGCCCGCGCGCGCTCGATCATCGCGTGCGCCGACTCCGATGCCAACAACGTGTTCATCACGCTCACCGCGCGCGAGCTGCGCTCGGACATTGCGATCGTCGCCAGGGCTGCGGTCGAGGACACCGAGAAGAAGCTCAAGCGCGCCGGTGCCGATCGGGTGATCTCCCCGTACAAGGCCAGCGGAACCGAGATGGCAAGGCTGGCCCTGCATCCCCAGCTCAGCGGCGTCGTGGACGTTGACCTGGAATACCGGATGGAGGAGATCGTCGTGGGCGAGGGTTGCGAGGGGGTCGGCCAGACTGTCGATGACATCCGCGGCGGATCGATGATCGTAGGCCTGCGCCGGGGCGCCGAATTTCAACCCCAGCCCCCCGCCGAGGCGACGCTGCGTGCCGGCGACACGATCCTCGCGATGGGCACCGCTACAGCGCTCGAGCGCCTGGAGGGGTTGCTGGAATCGCATTAGGGGCACGGTCGTGGGCCCGTGAGACATCCTCGCGGACGCCTATCGTGCTGGGCCATGTCGCACCTGCCCTTCTCGGCATCCCTGGTCCAGGGCGAGGCCGTCTTGCGCTTCCCCTATGACGAGCGCCTGCGCCAGCTGCTGCGCGCGCTGCCCGGGCGGCGTTGGGATCCGGTCGGGCGCGCCTGGTGCATACCACTCGAGCCCGACCAGGCCGAGGCGCTAGCGCTGCTATTCGCGGACCTGCCCGGCGAGCCGCAGGTGAGCGAGGCGCTCGCGCGTGCGATAGCGCGCCGGCGGGCGCGCCGGCGCCGCGGAGAGTGCCTGATCGATCTCGCCCGACCCGACGAGAACTGGTGGCTGACCTTCGCAGCCGATGCCTCCACGGGCCCGGCACAGGTCCTGCTGGAGCACCCCGACGCCTACAACGTGCCCGCGATCGGCCGCGTGCTGCTGCCACTCGACGACCGCGCCGCGCAGCTGATCGAGACTGTGACCGAGCACAACGCCGGCGTGCGCCTCAGCGACGCCGCGCATCGTGCCCTGGGCCACCACCGCGAACTCGCCGATCGTCGCGACGGCGGCGCGTCCAGCGGCTCGCCGGGAAATGAACGCGAGTCCGAGCTCGTCTACGACGTCGAGTTTCGTCGCGACCGCCGCGGCGAGCACTGGTTGCCTGATCGCCCCGCAACATGCCCGGATGGCGCGGGTGCTCGCCGGCCAGGCCGACCTGCGCTGGCTCGATGGGCCGGCCGGGACGCTCGGGCTGGCCGCAGTCGAGCACGACGCTCACGCGCTGCTCGCGCTGGTCGACGAGATCGAGGAAGCAAGCGTCGACCCCAGGGTTGCCAGCTGGCTGGCGCGCGCGACCACCTGGCAGGGCACGATCGAGGTTGCCAACGCTGAGGGCGGGCCGGTGCTCGTGTTGCTCGGCGACCCCGAGCGCCTGCCGCAGGGGCTGCGCGCGGTGGCCGCGAGCGCGCCCGGCGGCGCGACGGTGGCGCTCACGTTGGACTCCTGGCAGCTGATCGACGGCCAGCTCGAAGGCTGGATCAGCCACGCCGCCAGGCGCTGCGTGGAGGCGCTGACAGACGGTCGGCCCGCGCCGCCGGCCGTGTTGGAGCTGTCGAGCGTCCACGAGGAGCCGACGTTCGTGCTCGCGCCCGGCCACGACGCAGGCCTGTGCGAGCAGTTCGCGGCGATCGAGGGCGCGCTGGCCGCCGCGCCGCGCCGCGCCGCCGACCGCGAGCACGCAAACCTGCCGTCGATCCGCGCTGACCCGTTCTGCGTGCCCGAGCTCGATCGCTTCCTCACGGCGAGCCAGGCGTGGGTGGATCCTGAGGCGTTGGAGCTGCTGCAGGAGATTCGCGAGCAGCACGCCCAAGCCGCTGGCCTGGTCGCGCTCTCGGGTGCCACCGATGCGTCGTTGTCGTTGCCGGGGCTGGGCGGTGAGCTCAAGCCTTTCCAGCGCGCGGGCGTCAGCTATCTGCTCTCCCAGCGGCGGGCATTCCTCGCCGACGAGCAGGGCCTGGGCAAGACGATCGAGGCGCTCGCCACGCTGGAGGCCGCCGACGCCTACCCCGCGCTGGTCGTGTGCCCGGCCAGCCTCAAGCTCAACTGGCTGCGCGAGTCCCAGCGCTGGCTGCCCGACCGCAGCACGCGGGTGCTGGCGGGCAACGGAGCGGGCGCCCCGATCGCGCCTGCCGACATCACGATCGTCAACTACGACATCCTCGCTGGACGCTCGACCCAGCTGTGCGCGCTTGCTCCGCTCGCGCTGGTGCTCGACGAGTCGCACTACTGCAAGAACGCCACCGCCAAGCGCACCCAGGCCGTGCACAGGCTCGCGGCGGCGATACCCAGCGACGGCCTCGTGCTTGCGCTGACCGGCACGCCCGTAGTCAACAGGCCGGCCGAGCTGATCTCTCAGCTGCGCATCCTCGGGCGGCTGGGCGACTTCGGCTCGGGCGTGAAGTTCGGCGAGCGCTTCCGCGGGCCCGACGCTCATCTGCGCCTGCACTGGCACCTGCGCGCCCGCTGCTTCGTGCGTCGTTGCAAGGCCGACGTGCTGCCCCAGCTGCCGGCCAAGACGCGGGCGGTCGTGCCGGTCGAGCTCGACAACGAGCCCGAGTACCGCTTGGCCGAGCGCGACGTGGTCGCGTGGCTGCAGAGCCAGCCGCTGGATCTGCGCGAGCTCGACGCGAAGGTCGCCGCGGCGTTGCGCGCTGAACGCCTGGTGCGGCTCAACGCGCTTAAGCTGCTGGCCGCGCGCGGCAAGCTGCGCGCAGCGCTGGCCTGGATCCACGACTTCTGCTCATCGGGCGAGCGGCTGGTCGTGTTCGCCCACCACCGCGAGATCCAGCGGGCGCTGCTGGAGCGCTTCCCGCATGCCCTGCACATCCTCGGCGAGGACAGCCATGTCGCGCGCGACGCCGCCGTGCAGGCATTCCAGGCAGGCGACGAGGTCGACAACCAGCTGATCGTCTGCTCGATCGAGGTCGCCGGTCAGGGCCTCACATTGACCCGTTCCTCCAACGTCGTGTTCCTGGAGCTCGACTGGACCCCCGCCAAGCACGACCAGGCAGAGGATCGCTGCCACCGCATCGGCCAGCAGGACGCCGTCAACATCTCCTATCTGCTGGCCGCGGGCACGATCGACGAGACGATCGCCACGCTGCTCGAGCGCAAGCGCGCGGTCATCGGCGCGGTCACCGACGGGCGCGTGTCCAACGAGGAGGGCGTCGTCGATGCATTGGTGCGAGAGCTGCGTGGCGCCCCCTACCGGCATCTGCAGGCCGTCGCCTGACGGCTTACTGCTTCAGTTCCAGTGCGTCCAGGATTTCGGCGTACGTGTTGACCGCTCGCGCTTCATATTCGGTGATCTCGTTTTCCAGCTGGCTGCTCGCGTGCAGCAGCCCCCGCTCCTGTGGGCCCTCGAACGAGCGCAGCGTGGCCGGCAGCTCTCCCAGGGCGACCCACACCGGCGTGTACTGCGCGTCGAAGCGCACCGTGCTCGCCGGCAGCGTCTGGTAGCCACCCGCCACCCACGCTTTGACGTCGCCGCACACGTTTGGCGGCGTCAGCGCTGAGAGGGCCTTGAGCTTGCCGGCGTACGCGTGCACGGTGCTCGTGAGCTTTCCGCTGGTCCAGCGCAGTCGCCCGGCCGCGCCGATGAAGCCGTGGATGGCCGCCAGGCTGGGTTTCACGCCCGCCACCACGATCGCGCCAACCACCTCGTCGCTGAGCTGTTCGGAGTCGTGGTCCTGGGGAGAGCCGGCAGCGCTCTTGGGGCATTCGCGGCGAACCTGGGCCAGAACGCCGGCGAGTCCCGCTTCAGCGCTGCGGATATTGCCGGCCGCCGCGTGCACGAGCGCATAGTTCGCACGTATGTACGCCTGCGTCGCCGCGGCGTCTGCGCCACCGGCAAGGGTGGACGCCGGCATCGCCAAGACGGCGCCAGCCACCGCCGCGAGGATAGTCAGCCGCACAGTAAGCACGGCGTAAGTATCCCTCTTGTGCTGCAACCGATGTGCCGGTCGCGCCGCGGCTGCTCGGTATTGTCGGCCATCGACAGCCGTACATGAGACGCAACGGATACATGACCGCGCTGCTCGCCTGCCTGGCTTGCTCGCTCGCCCTGGCCGCCTGCGGAGGCTCCTCCGCAGGCACGGCCGTGCTCGAGTCCGACCCCGCTCCCATGGGCAACCCCGTCGCCGTGTCGCCCATGCCCGGCACCCCCGACGCCTCGTCGGACACGCAGATCAGCTTCCTCGGGGTGGGCGCGAACACGGATATCCGGGTGCTGGCGGTGCACGCGGTGGGCTCGCGCAGCGGCGTGCACGCGGGTGTCGTGCGCGCCTACTCGACTGGTAACGGAGAGAGCTTTTTGCCGGCGCACCCTTTCATCTCCGGCGAGCGGGTGACCGTCACGGCGCAGGTCAGCGTCGCCGGTGTCACGCACGAGGCCAAAACTGGTTTCGAGATCGCCCACCAAGTGCAGGTCAGCCAGAAGGAGTTCCCGATCAACCCCGGCAATCCGCACGATGTGCAGCACTACTCGACAGCGCCCACTCTCACGCCCTCCACCGTCACGATCACCACGCCGGTCCAGCCAGGCGCCGCGCCCGGAGACTTCTTCCTCGCCCCCTACCAGGCCGACGGATCTCCCGGCCCGATGATCGTCGACCAGCACGGCAACCTCGTGTGGTTCCACGCCCTGCCGGCTGGCGATGAGGCGACCGACTTCGGCGTACAGAAATACGAAGGCAAGCCCGTGCTCGTCTGGTGGCAGGGGCGGATCCTGCAGGTCGGCTTCGGCCAGGGCGAGGACCTCATCTTCAACAGCTCCTACCAGCACATCGCGACCGTGTACGCCGGCAACGGCTACCACGCCGACCTGCACGAAATCCGCATCACGCCCGAAGGCACCGCCTGGATCGACGCGTTTGACCCGATCCAGGCCGACCTATCCAGCGTCCACCGTTCGGCCAAAGCGGTGATGGAGGACTCGATCATCCAGGAGATCGACATCAAGACCGGCCTGGTCATGTGGGAGTGGCACGCGCTCGGGCATATCCCGATCGCCGAATCCAACAACCCGCCGCCCAGCGAAAGCAGCTATCCCTGGGATTACATCCACGTCAACTCGATCTCACCTGGCCCAACGGGCCAGCAGGGGGGCGGCGCCAATCAACCCGGCGACGTGCTGCTGTCGGCGCGCAACAGCTGGACGCTGTACGACGTAGATCTTCTCACCGGCGCCATCCGCTGGCGCCTGGGCGGCGCGCACAGCGACTTCAAGCTCGGCCCGGGTACGCGCTTCTACTGGCAGCACGACGCCGAATGGCAGCCCGGCGGGCTGATCTCGCTGTTCGACAACGGCTCGGATCCGCCCAAGGAGAAGCAGTCGCGTGGGCTCCTGCTCGACCCCAACCCTGTCGCGCACACGGTCACGCTGGCCAAGCAGTTCGTCAACCCCGCCAAGACGCTGCTCGCAGAAAGCCAGGGCGACACGCTCAGCCTGCCCGGCGGCAACTGGCTGATGGGCTACGGGCGCCTGCCCAACTTCACCGAGTACTCACCCTCCGGGCATGTCCTGTTCGACGCCACCCTCGGACCCGAAGTGCAGGATTTCAGGACCTACTTCTCGACCTGGAGCGCCCAGGCCCCCGGTGCGCCGTCGGTCGTGGCGCAGCCCGCTGGCTCGGGCGCGATCGACGTGTCGGTCAGCTGGAATGGGGCGACCGAAGTCGCGTCCTGGCGTGTGCTCGCGGGGGCCTCCTCCGCGGCGCTTGCACCTGTCGCGACCGCTGCCAAGGCGGGCTTTCAGACCACGATCTCCGCGTCGAGCGCCGGCCCGTACGTGGCCGTGCAGGCGCTCGACGGCTCGGGTGCCGTGATCGGCACCTCGGCCACGGTCAAGGACTGAGGTGGCCCGGCAGCCCGCTCGCCCGCTGTCCAACGCAAGCGGCTCGCCAGCCGCCCTCGCAGGCGCGCTGGCCTCCTTCGCCGGCACGTTCGCCGCGTTCGCTTTCTGCTGGGCACCGCCGGTCAACGCCGCCGCGGCGAAAGTCTCCGCGCCCGCCTGCGTTCCCCCGGTCCTGAACGTGTCCGCTGCCCTGGCCAGCGCGCGCGTGATCGTCTCGCCGCAGCCCGACAGCATGGATGCCTCCGCCCAGACGCAGATCAGCATGCTCGGAGCGCCTGCAGGCGAGCTTTCAGACGTCACCGTCACCGGATCGCGCTCGGGCGCGCATGCGGGTCGCCTGGTCGCCTACTCTCAGGGCGACGGCGCGAGCTTCCTGCCCGCTCGGCCGTTCGCCGCAGGCGAGCTGGTCACCGTCCACGCGCAGCTGCTGGGAGGGGCCGCGCCGATCCCGTTCGCCTGGAGATTCACCGTGGCCGTGCGCGACGTCCCGGGGTCGACGAGCAACGCGGTCGGAACAGGCACCACCAAGAGCGCCGCCCCGCCACCGCCCCCCAAGGAATTCCAGCGGTTTCACTCGCGTCCGCAACTGCGCCCGCCCGATGTGACCGTGTCCGCCAAGGCCGACACCGCGACGGGCGGCGACATCTTCATCGCCCCCTACTCGGGCGTCGGTCAGTACGGCCCGATGATCCTCGACGAACATGGCGGCCTGATCTACTTCAAGGCGCTGTCTCCCGCAGGCGCCCGCGCAGCCGATTTTCGCGCGCAGGAATACGAAGGCAAGCCCGTGCTGACCTGGTGGCAGGACCCGCTGGTGGGCGCCGGCGGCGCCACCGCCGGCGACGTGATCGCCAACAGCGCGTATCAGGAAATCGCCCAGGTGCGCGCCGGCAACGGCTACCAGCCCGACCTTCACGAATTCCAGATCACCCCGCAGGGCGCGACGCTGATCACCGTATACGACGCGATCGACTGCAACCTGTCCGCGGTCGGCGGGCCGGCCGACGGCGCGGTTGCTGACACGCTGCTGCAGCAGATCGACGTGAAGACCGGCCTGGTGATGTACGAGTGGCACAGCCTCGACCACGTACCTCTGTGGGACTCCTACTCCTCCGCGGCGCCCACCAGCCGGGCCGAACCGTTTGACTACTTCCACATCAACTCGATCGACGTTGAGCAGGACGGCGACCTGCTGGTCGACGCGCGCAACACCTGGGCAGCCTATGACGTCGATCCGGCTAACGGGCAGGTGCGCTGGCAACTCGGCGGGCGCCAGAGCAGCTTCAAGATGGGCCCCGGCACCGGCACCGCCTGGCAGCACGACGCGCTCCAGCAGCCTGACGGCTCGATCACCTTCTTCGACAATGGCGCCTTCCCCCAGCGCCATTCGCAGTCGCGCGCGATCGAAGTGGCGCTGAATACGAGCACCATGACCGCCACGCTCGTGCGTCGCTACGCGCACCAGAACCCGCTGGTGGCCGGCAGCCAGGGCAACGTGCAGGCGCTGGCCGGCGGCGACTGGATGGTCGGCTGGGGCCAGGCGGGCTACCTGTCGGAGATCGGTCCGGCGGGCCAGCTCCTGTTCAACGCCCACCTGCCACCCGACTGGGAGACCTACAGGGCCTTCGCGCTGCCGTGGAGTGGACAGCCCGCCGAACCGCCCGCCGTGGCGGTCGCGCGCGCCAGCAACGGCCGGGCCACGGTGTACGCCAGCTGGAACGGCGCGACCGGCGTCGCGAGTTGGCGCGTGCTGGCGGGCGCCTCGCCCACGAGCCTCGCGCCGATCGCCACGGGACCAAGGAGCGGCTTTGAGACCGCGCTGGCGCTGCCCGCCGGCGCGAGTCCCGCCTACGTCGCCGTGCAAGCGCTCGACGGCTCCGGGGCGGTCATGGCTTCCTCCCCCGCGGTGAAGGCCTGAGCCCAGACTGGATGCCGTGCGGACGCTTGTGGGCGTCGCGCAGCGCTTCCTCGCCGGGCACATGATGGGGCAGGCGCCCAACGACTCGTTCGGAGCGGCGTTTGCGTCGCGCCGTCGCGCCGGCGGCCGCGTGCTTGGCGGTCAGGAAGTAGTCGGCGAAGCCGTGTGCGTGCGCCGGCTGCAGCCTCTGGGGCAGGCGCTCGCGCAGCTCCTCGACAAACGCGCGCTCCCATTCGGCGCGCAGCGATTCCTCCAGCGGGCTGTGTCCGGCGCCGTTGTGCAGCTCCAGGCGCCCGCTGTGCGTGGAGTAGTCATACAGCTCGTGTTCCTGGCCCTGCGCTAGCGGCTTGATCCCTTCGGCCGACCAGTTGGAGTAGTTGACGTACTTGCCCTGCGCGGTGCGCAGCGCGACCACGTGCAAGGGGGCGTCGGCCGCGTACCGTTCGATCGCGAACTCGGTCACGATCTCATCGGTGGCGTGCAGCACGTAGGGGCGCCCCGGCGCGGTCGGGTCGGCGAGGATCCGCGCGAGGTCCGCCCGGCGCGCCAGATGCGAGTAGCGCTGTTCTTCGCGCCAGGCGTCAGAGCCGCTGGCGATCGTCAACAACAGCGGCGCCACGTCCACGCTTGAGGTCAGCTGCGTGCGCAGCCGTTCGGGTTCGCTGGTGAGCACCCCGCGCGGGTCCTTGACGAGCAGCGGAACGCGGATGCCCTCCTCATAGCCGCTTGCGCCCTTGCCGCGCATCCCATGCGAGGCGCCGTACTCGCCATGGTCTGAGCTGAAGACGATGACCGTGTTGGCGGCCACCCTAGGGCGGCTTTGCAGCATGCGCAGCACCTTGCCGATGTGACGGTCGACCTCGAGTTGCAGCTTGACGTACAGGTCCAGGAACGACAGCCACTTGTGCATCGCCTCCGGGCCCTTGAACGGCACCGGCCCGAACGACGCAGCGGCCGTGTCCTGGAAGGAGCGCTGCAGACGCGGCTTGTCGCGCTCGAGCAGCAGGTCGGGCGTCTCGAAGTTGGGCGGCATGCGGTGCACCGCGCGGGGCGCGCTGGCCTCCGGGCGCACGCGCCGCGTCCACGCATACCACCAGGCGATGTCGTGAGGGTTGACGAACGACACGGTCGTGCACCACGGCTCGGCGCCGCCCTCCTGGGCAAACCAGTCGGCGAACTGGGCGGTGATGTGCGGGTCCACGTGCCAGCCCTGGCCGGGGCCACCGTCGGGCGAGGGATACGTGCCGCCGGCAAAACCGTAGCGCTCCAGCTCGGGTTCGCCCAGGGCAGCCGTCCACTTGTTGTCGTGGTGGGTCAGATGCCACTTGCCATACCAGCGCGTGTGATAGCCCTGCTGGCGCAGCATCGTCCCCCAGGTGGGAAAGGCGGGATCGAGCGTGCTGCCGCCGGTGATCATGCAGCCGGTCTGGTGCGTGTACAGGCCCGTCAGCAGCGCCGAGCGCGCCGGGGTGCAGTCGTTGGACGCCGTGTAGTGCCTGGCGAAGGACACCGCCCCTTCAGACAGGCGCGCGAGGTTGGGTGGCAGGCCCACGCCGCCTGGGACCGGCGAGAACCACTGCGGGTAGCGCAGCTGATCGACGAGGATCACGAGGATGTTCGGGCGATCCCCACCCCGTCCGCCGGTCGCGCGCCTAGCGGTGGGAGAGCTGGAGGTGCCTGACCCGCTCGCCGTCTTGGGGTGCGGGTCGGGGTCGCTGGAGGTGGCGGCCAGGGCGGCAATCGTCCCCCCGGCCCCGGCCAGCACGCCGCCGGCGACCAGCCCGCCCTTGAGGAACGTGCGCCGGTCCACTCTCCTATCCTGCTCGGGGTCGATGTTGTCCATGCGGGCTCTCATCCTAGGGTCGGCTGTAGCGCTGGCCCTGGGAGCGGACGCGGCGAGCGCCCTTGCCGGAAGCGCCGTCCCCCAGCAGGCGGCCCCGACGTGTACGCCGGCGAGCCTCGACAACTCGGCGCTCCAGGATCGAGCCGTCACGATATCGCCCCTGCCGGGCGCCCGCGACGCGGCGCCGCAGACGCAGATCAGCTTCCTCGGCGTGCCCGCCGGCCAGTTGAGCGTGCTCAGCGTGGTGGGCTCGAGCAGGCGCCCACGCGGGCCGTCTGGAGGCCTACCGATCGGAGATCGGGGGTCGGGGCGACGGCGCGAGCTTCTTGCCGGCCAGGCCTTTTGCGCAAGGCGAGCGCGTGACGGTGCTTGCACGGCTGCGCAGCGGCAGCTCGACCCAGACGCTGATCGATCGCTTTGCGATCGCCAGCCAGGACGCGATCACCTCCACGCCCGAGGCCGTCCACCCCGGAGCCGCCTCCGAAATCCAGCACTTCCATTCGCGTCCGGACCTGCAGCCCGCCGGTCGTGACCGTCACCGCGCAGTCGCCAAGCGTGGCCGGCGGCGACGAGCTCGTCACGCCCGCCTCCGGCCCCGGTCAGGCCGGGCCGATGATCCTCGACCCGGACGGCGCCCTGGTGTGGTTCAAGGCGCTGCCGGCACACGTCTCGGCCACGAACCTGCAGGTCCAGGAATACGAGGGCAGGCCGGTGCTCACGTGGTGGCAGGGCGACATCTCCGAACACGGATTCGGGCTGGGCGAGGATGTGATAGCCGATCAGAGCTACACCGACATCGCGCACGTCAAGGCCGGCAATGGCCACGAGGCCGACCTGCACGAGTTCCAGCTGACCCAGCAGGGGACGGCGTTCGTGACTGCCTACTATCCGATCCGCTGCGACCTGTCTGCGGTTGGCGGGCCCGCAGACGGAGCGCTCACCGACGCCGTCTTCCAGGAGATCGACGTGAAGACCGGCCTGGTGATGTACGAATGGACGAGCGTCGACCACGTCGCCATCGGCGAATCGGAGGAACGCGTGACCAACTCCTCCACCAGCTGGCCGTTTGATTTCTTTCACCTCAACTCGATCGGCTTCGATCCGGACGGCACGCTGCTGGTGTCCGCACGCAACACCTGGACCGTCTACGACATCGACCCCCGCAGCGGGCAGATCTTGTGGCGCCTGGGCGGGCGCAGCAGCAGCTTTAAGCTGGCGCCCGGAGCGGCAACCGCCTTCCAGCACGACCCGCGTGTGCTCGCAGATGGCGCGATCAGCGAGTTTGACAACGGCGCGTCGCCCAAGGTCCACGCCCAGTCTCGCGCGGTGGTGCTCAGCCTCGACCGCCAGGACGCGACCGCCAGCCTCGTCAGCCAGTTCACGCACACGCCGCCGCTTTTGTCAGAAAGCCAGGGCAGCGTCCAGGCGCTGCCAAATGGCGACTGGTTCGTGGGCTGGGGCCAGGAACCGGACTTCTCCGAGTTCGGCCCCGAAGGCCAGCTGCTATTTGACGCGCACTTTCCGCCCCACGACCGCTCCTACCGCGCCCTTCGCTTCGAATGGATTGGCACGCCCACCCATCCTCCCGCGTTGGCCTTCCAGCCAGGCGGCCAGGGTATGGGCACGGTGTATGCCAGCTGGAACGGCGCCACGCTGGTGTCCTCATGGCGGCTGCTCGCCGGGCACACCCCTGCGAGCCTCGTGCCGGTGGCGCAGGTCGCGCGCAGCGGCTTTGAGACCGCCATCGCGGTGCCCGCAGGCACCGTCGGCCCCGACGTGGCAGTGCAGGCGCTGGACGCAGCTGGCGACGTGCTGGGCAGTTCTCCGACCGTCGCGCAGCCGAGCCTGTAATGGCACAGGGCTCACTCGCCGTGTGCTTGCCCGTGCGTTAACTGTCATCCAGTCGCCTGCAATAGGCCAGGTGTTAAATTCGCGGCGCGCGGGCTGGGCCGGTTGGCCATGGGGCAACTGCGTGCTTGCCCGTGTCGGCCATCTGTTCAAGTGCGCGCGGCCCGATCTCGGCCCGATGGCTATGGAGTGTTCACAACGGCGTTCCTATCTTGCGGCGTGCCCTGTCACACAGCCCACAAGGGGGTCGACCCGCCTATGAGTACCGCAACCGCGACAAAGCCTTCGGGAGACGTGCGGAGCTCATCGCCTCCTCGCCTGCGACCGCACGCGCTCGGGTTTCCACCGCTGCTCGCCCAGTCGGTGGCCCTGATCTCGCCGACGATGACGGCTGTGCTGATCATCGCGCTGGCGTTCGGCGACTCCGGTCAGGGGACCTGGGCGGCGTATCTGTTCGGCACCGTAATGCTCTTGTTCGTGGTGCTCGGGCTCAACCAGTTCGCCCGTCGCTCGGCGACCGCGGGTTCGATGTATGCCTATACGGCGCGGGGGCTCGGCCCGTCCGCAGGCGTGCTCTCCGGGTGGGCGCTGATCTGGTCTTATTGGGGAATCGCGACGGCCGGGCTCGCGGGCTTTGCGATCTTCGCCCAGGAATTCCTATCCGGCATCGGCGTGCACGGCACGGTCAGCCCGTGGATCTTCTTCCTGATCAGCGGTTTCATCTGCCTGACGATCGCGTGGAAGGACATCCGCATATCGTCGCTTTTGACGCTTGCGCTCGAGGCGATCTCTGTCACCATCATCCTCGCCCTGGCGGGGGTCGTGCTGTTCAAGCATGGGGTGTCTGTCGACACTGCCCAGCTGCAGCTCAAGGGCGTTGGCCTCAAGGGCATGGACTTCGCGATCGTGATCTGCATCTTCAGCCTCGTCGGCTTTGAGAGCGCGACGACGCTCGGCGGCGAGGCAAAGCGCCCGCTTCGCAACGTGCCACGCGCGGTTATCTGGAGTCTGCTCATAACGGGCGCGTTCATGGTGTTCATGAGCTACGTCGAGGTCTTCGCGACCAAGCACATGGGGAAGTCGCTCGGCTCGTTCACCACCCCGCTGACCGCGATCTCCGCGGCCTATGGCGTCAGCTTCTTCAAGGTGCCCGTGGCGCTTGGCGCGATGGTGAGCTTCTTCTCGCTGTCGCTGTCGTGCCTGAATGCTGGCGCCCGCATCATCTTCCCGCTCGGCGGACACGGCATCCTTCCGAGGAAGGCGCACGCGGTGCACGCCAAGAACATGACGCCTCACGTGGCGCTCGCCTCCTTCGGAGCGGTGATCCTGGCCGTCGCGGTGGCGTTTGCCACCACGGGCACAGAACCGCTGACGCTGTTCGGCGACGCTGGAACAATGGCGGCGTTCGGCTTCTTGTTCGCGTACTTCATGATCACCGTTGCCGCACCCTTCTATATGAAAAAGCTCGGTGAGCTGCGCGGACGCCACGTGCTAATCGCGGTGCTCGCATTTGCCTGCCTGATAGTGCCCACGGTGGGCAGCTTCTATCCGGCCCCGGCGTACCCGATCAACCTGTTCCCTTACATATTCCTAGGCTTCATGCTGGTCGGCGGTGCGCGCATTTACCAGATGTACCGTACGCAGCCTGGAGCGCTTGCCGGCATCCAGCGTGACCTCGAACGTGCGCTGGAGGCTTCTGCGCACGAGATCGCGACAAGCGAGGAGGAGCACCAGCACCATGTTCACGCGCCGGGCATTAGCTTTCACCCCGAGCCTGCGGGTGCGGCGCCTGCGGGTGTGAGCATGGTATCGGCGTCAGCGCTGCGCCAGACCGAGTGAGGCGTAACATGCCGGCGGCATGAGCGCGATAGCCGTCACGGGTCTGAACACCTACCCTGTCAAGTCGTGCGCGGGGGTGGCGTTGGAGAAATCTCGCGTCACCCCCACAGGTCTTGAGCTAGATCGCGACTTCATGGTCGTCGATGACGACAATGACTTCGTGTCACAGAGAAAGGTGCCCGAGCTCGCTCTCGTTGTGCCAATGATAGGTGAGTCCTCCATCACCCTGAGCGCACCGGGCATGGAGGGCATCGACGTACCGCTGCAGATCGAGCGAGATGACGACAGGCTGGTGACGGCGACCGTCCACGACAAGCCTGTTGTCGGCCAGATCGTTGGGGAGGACCTGAACGAGTGGTTCACCGATTTCCTGCCCCGCTACAAGCAGAATCGGCGCTTTCGGCTGCTGCACATTCGCAATGACCTACCCAGGTACATTAAGGAACGCTACCGGCGGTCCGGGGCCACCAATCAGGTCGGATTCGCGGATGGCAGCTCGATGCTGCTGGCGACCGAGCCATCGCTGGCGCAGCTCAATACGCAGATGGACGCGCCCGTTCCCATGAATCGCTTTCGCCCCAACATCGTCGTCGACGGTGAGGGGCTTGCAGCCTACGACGAGGATCGCTGGACGCAGGTTCGGATCGGCGCACTAGTGGCCTTCGTGGTCAAGGCCTCCGACAGGTGCGTGACCACGGACGTCGACCAGCAGACTGCCGTTACGGGCAAGGCCGTGCGCAGGGCTCTCAGGACACGCAAGGGAGTCAACGCCTACGACGAGACCAATACGGGGGTGTTCTTCGCACAGAACCTCAACCACGTGTACACGCCAGGCGTGACCATCGGCGTGGGCGACACCGTGGAGGTGGTGGACAGGAGTACAGAGGCCAACGTGCGTCTGAGCGTGGCGCCGCAGCCGATCGGATCGTGACGGAAGGGGGGAGATTCGAACTCCCGAGACGGGGGTTGCCCGTCTGCCGGTTTTCAAGACCGGTGCATTCAACCGCTCTGCCACCCTTCCATGCGACTCATGAAGGCTATCGAGGTCTAGTCGATTTACAGCGGTGGCTGAGATACCGCAGCAGCTGCAGCTTGCGACGTCGACCCGCCTCGGCTATCGTCGCGGACGACATGGCCCTGATGGTCGACCGCACACGGACGGCAGCAACGCGGGCAAGCGCGCAAGGGACGCCGGTCTCAGGCCCCCCGACCTCGATGCACGCGGCGATGCGATCGCTACAGCGCAGTGTCGGCAACCGGGCCACGAGCCAGCTCATCGGCGATCGGGCCCGCCATGGACACGGCTGTGGATGTGGAACATGCACCGCTGTCATCGCGCGGACGCTCGCTACGCGGCTCGCGGTGCAGCGAGTCCCATCGCGGTGCAACTTCTGTGGGACGTTCTTCGATGACGAGAGGCAGCAGTTCTGCCCAAATACGGAGTGTGGTCGGGCGGATTGGGACTACGTCGACGAGAAGGCGTTTTGCACCGACCGCGGTTGCCCGAACTATCTCATCGGGTTGGAGAGGGCAGACCGTCACGGTAAGGCAAACGGCAAGTACTGTGAGCAATGCGAGAAGCCATTGACCTCCGGTGTGGCGCTCGTCAAGGCAGCTGATGCGACCGATGAGCGACTGAGCGGACCCGAGCGGGAGCTGAAAGCGCTCACCGAGCGAGTCGAGGCCCACCTCCAGAGTTCGGGCACCCATCACAAGACAAAGTCCTCGGGGACGTCCGGGGCGCGGGAGCGCCATACGAGTGCCGACCACAGCCAGGCTGTTCTCAACAGCCGCCTCGCGCACGAGCTGATGGCGCTGATCGATCAGGTCGAGGAGCTGGATGAGCGATCAGTGGTGCTAGGTCCGGCGAGATCCGCGCTCTCGAAGATCGCAGGCACGCACAGTTAGCGGTAGGCGCGTCGCGGCGCGAGCGTTCGGTGCGACCATGGGCCTCGCTCATCGGGCGGGCAGCGCGTTCTGAAGCAACTCTTACGCCCCAAAGCAGCGGATGTGGCACCCTTCCGGACTCGACACGCGCGGGCGCGACGAGCGCGCGCATGGTTGTCCTGCACTCGCACATGCGCCGCAACGGACTCATCATCCTGGGGATCGCCGCGCTCGCCTGGGTCGTTCTGGCGATCGTGCTGGACTCCCCCAGCCTGAAACTGCTGTCGGGCTCGAGCACAAAGGTGGCGCGCAGCGGCGCCTCGCCCCAGTGCTTGCCGGCCACGCTCGAACACACCGCGCTGCTGCCGGGCAGCAACGTTGACGTCTCGCCTGCGCCGCAGACAGACACCGCCAATCCCCACACCCAGATCAGCTTCCTGAACGTGCCGGCAACGGATATCCACGAGATTTCTGTAGTGGGCGCCCGCAGCGGTCGTCACTCCGGCAGCCTTCACAGTTACTCGCAGGGCGACGGCGCGAGCTTCGTGCCAGACGCCCCATTCGACGCCAGCGAGCGCGTGGCCGTGCAAGCGGCGATCGGTCCCAGCAACGGCGCCAGACCGATCGCCTATTCCTTCCGCGTCGACACTCCATATCCAACCGCGGGCGTGTCGGAGTTCCCCAACCCGCTGGCAGCGCCCGCCGAATACCAGAGCTTCGACACCATGCCCGGCGTCCAAGCCCCGATCCTGACCGTTACGTTGCCGGATCACGATCCCGCTGCAGGCGACATCCTCACGACCAACGGGCCTGGGCCGGGCCAGTACGGGCCGCTGATCTACACCCCGCAGGGCCGGCTCGTCTGGTTCGACCGGCTGTCCGGGGGCGAAGCGGCGGAGAACCTGAGCGAGCAGACCTCTGAAGGTCAGCGCGACCTGACGTGGTGGAAGGGGCGCGTACTGTCGCTCGGCTTCGGGCAGGGCGAAGACATCGTCATGAACTTCAATTATCAGACGGTCGCCAGGGTCGTTGGTGGCAACGGCCTGCGGGCGGACCTGCACGACTTCCAGATCGCCCCCAAGGGCATCGCCTACATCACCGCATACAACCCGATCCGCTGCGACCTCACGCCGGTGCGGGGCGCGCGGGGCGGCGCGATCGTCGACACGGCCATCCAGGAGATCGACATCAAGACGGGCCTGGTGCGCTGGGAATGGCACAGCCTCGACCATGTCGGCGCTGCGGAGTCCGAAGTGGAAGCTCCGGCGGGGGGCACGCCATGGGACTACTTCCACCTCAACTCGATCGATCCCGAGCCAGACGGCGACCTGCTCATCTCGGCACGCAGCACCTGGGCCGGATATCAGCTGGAAGGGGGCAGCGGCAGGGTTCTGTGGCGCCTGGGCGGCAACCGCAGCTCCTTCAAGATGGGGCCGGGCACGAGAATGGCGTGGCAGCACGACGGCCGCGTCCTTGCCGATGGCGAGCTGACCTTCTTCGACGATGGCTCGAACCCGCCAATCCACAAACAGTCGCGTGCCGTGCGCATCGCGCTCGACTTCAACACCCATCAAGCGCGCCTTGCCGGCGTCTACACGCACCCCGATCCGCCGCTGCTGGCCGCAAGCCAAGGCAACGCCCAGACGCTCGCCGACGGCAACACGCTCGTGGGCTACGGCGCCGTGCCGCAGATCAGCGAGTATGCGCAACACGGCTCGCTGCTGTTCGACGCCCATCAGCCCTTCGACATGACCTTCTACAGGGCCTTTCGCTTCCCCTGGAGCGGGCGCCCTGTTAGCCCGCCGACGATCTTCGCCAGCCTGAACAACACAGGCGAAGCCACGATCGTGCACGCGAGCTGGAACGGCGCCACCGGCGTGTCCTCGTGGCGCGTGCTCGCCGCGCAGCACCCGGGAGCGCTGCAGGCGCAGACAACGATCGCGGACAGCGGCTTTGAAAGCTCGACGACTTTGCCCCAAAAGCACGCCTACGTGGCGGTGCAGGCGCTGGACTCGGCCGGCCGCGTATTGGCCACCTCCCCGACGGTGCGGGTGGTCGGCTACGCCGCCTCGCTGCCCCGCGCCTAATAAGCCGGTTTGGAGCTGTGCTTGTGCGGGGCCGTTGTCGTCGTGGTGGTGCTCGTCGACTGATTGGAGGAGGAAGAGCTCGTCCCTTTGCCGCCGCATCCGGTCACCGCGAAGGTCGTCGCCAACGTGGCCAGCAGCGTTAGCATGGCGGTCAGTGGCGTTCTCTTCATGGCCTGGCCTCCAATCGTCGCTCGCGGGCTCGGGCGCTCACCCTACCAGCCGTTCTGAGAGCTGGTCGACCCTGGACTATCGGGCGCAGTCGGGCAGATCGTCATGAGCGTCGATACCGCGGCGAGCCCTGGGGCGATGGAGACCTCCAGGCAAGCGCCTGCCGTCGGGCGCGGGCACGGCTCGCGTCCGGGGTTGCTCCTGGCGGTCTGCTGCGTGGCGCAGTTCATGGTCATCCTCGACCTGAGCATCGTCAACGTCGCGCTGCCGTCGATCCAGTTGAGCCTCGGCTTCTCCTCGCCCGACCTGCAATGGGTGGTGGACGCATACGCGATCTCGTTCGCTGGCTTTTTGATGTTCGGGGGCCGCGCAGCAGATTACCTCGGCCAGCGCCGGACATTTGTCGTGGCGCTGGTCCTGTTCGCGCTCACCTCGCTGGCCGGCGGCGCTGCGCCGGACCAGGTGGTGCTCGTGGGCGCTCGCGCGGTGCAGGGTCTCGCCGGCGCGTTGATGGCGGCATGTTCGCTGGCGATCATCACCGCGTCGTTTCCGCCAGGACCCAAGCTGCACCGGGCGATCGGCACCTGGGCGGCGATGAACGGGCTGGGGGGCGCAGCGGGAGTGCTGTTCGGGGGGATCATCACCGAAGAGCTCAGCTGGCGCTGGGTCCTGCTGATCAACCCCCCGATCGCGATCGTGACTGCGCTGGTGGCGTACGCGGTCGTCAGCGAGCGCCGCCGAGCACGCGACGGCGACAGCTTCGACCTCGCGGGCGCGCTGACACTGACGATCGGCCAGATGGTGCTGGTGTACGGGGTCGTCGAAGCGGGCCTGAAGGGCTGGAGCTCGCTTGCCGCGCTTGGCCCGATCATCGGCGGCCTGCTCCTGCTCGGCGTGTTCGGCGTGATCGAGGCGCGCGTGGCGTCCGCACCGCTGATCCCCTTCAAAGAGCTGACCAGGCCGCTGCGGACCGCCAACACCATCGTGCTGCTGTTCAGCGCGGCGCTCTTTCCGATGTGGATCGTCAGCTCCCTGTACCTGCAGCAGGTGCTGGGCTTGTCGCCGCTCGATACCGGCCTGATCTTCCTGCCGATGACGCTTACGATCATGCTGGTCGCCTCGCAGGCCGGCAGGCTCGTGAGCGAGTTCGGGGTGCGCCCGGTGCTCGGCGGCGGCCTGGTCATGTTGACGGGCGGGCTGCTGCTGCTCGCGAAAATCGGCTCCAGCGGCAGCGGGGTCGTGTACGTGATGATCCCCGGGCTGCTCACCGCGGCGGGGATCGCGATGTCGATCGTCCCCTCGACGATTGCCGCCACGCAGGGCGCCAAGGAGGGGCAGGCGGGGCTGGCGTCGGGTCTTGTGAACACCTCGCGTCAGGTGGGCGGCGGGCTGGGGCTGGCGGTGTTGATCACGCTGGCGACCCAGCGCAGTACCCATCTGATCGGCTCGGGCCAACAGGTGCCCCAGGCGCTGACCGACGGCTTTCGGCTTGCCTACCTGATCGGCGCTGGCCTGGCGGCGGCCGCGGCGCTGATGACGTTCACCTCGCTGCCCAGGCCGTCTGCCGCGCTCGTGCCGGCGGCGCGACGCTTCGCGGCTGCGATCGGCGTGGTTCTTGCGGGTTTCGTTGCTGTGACCGTCGCGTTTGCGGGCTCTCATGGCGCTCTGATCGGCGCGTACAGCACCCACGACACCTACAGCTTCGTGACCGCACCATCGCTGCACCCGCCCCAGGTCCGCGCCAACAAGCGGGCGTCCGTCGGCCAGCTGACGCCCGGCTACATCCTCACGGCGAACTTCTTCGACCTCAACGAACCGCCGATCGTCGGCCAGAGCGGCCCGCTGATCCTCGACAACAACCTGCAGCCGGTCTGGTTTCAGCCGGTGCCCGAACGCGTTGCTGCGGCCAACCTGAGCCTGCAGACCTACGACAGCAAGCCGGCATTGGCCTGGTGGCAGGGAGTTGTCACGAACACGGGCGCGACCGAGAGCGGTGAAGACGTGGTGGTCAACCAGCACTACCAGACGGTCGCGAGGCTGAAAGGCGCGGACGGCTGGGTGCTGACCCTGCATGCGCTCGCGATCAGCGGCGACGATGCATGGGTGACCGCGAACAAGAACATTCCACTGAATCTCTCCAAGTACGGCGGCGCCTACAACGGCGCGCTGATCGACTCGGCGGTACAGGAGTACAACCTCAAGACGGGCAAGCTCCTGCGCACGTGGGATGCGCTCGACCACATCCCGCTGGGCGACTCCTACGCGTCGCTGCCGACCAACGGCTTTCCCTGGGACGCCTACCACGTCAACTCCGTCGAACTGACCGGCATTGGGACCTTCCTGGTGTCCATGCGCAACACATGGGGCGCCTACATGGTCAACATCGACACCGGCTCGATCGAGTGGACCCTCGGCGGCAAGCGCTCGAGCTTCAAGTTCGGTCCGGGGGCCGCCTTCCAGTGGCAGCACGACGTCGCGCTGGTGGTGGGCGGGCATACCGGTCCTACGGTCACCATGTTCGACGACCACTGCTGCCAGCTGACCGGCGGAGGCACATCGGTCCCCGCGACCGGGCCGTCTCGCGGGCTCGTGCTCCAGTTGGACCAGGGCACCCGCACGGCGACGCTCGTGGCCCAGTACAACGGCGGCGGAAAGTTCGAATCCGAATACATGGGCGACACGCAGCCGCTGGCCAACGGCAACATGTTCGTCGGCTGGGGTTCGGAATCCTATTTCTCGGAGTACAGCCGATCGGGCAAGCTGCTGCTAGAAGGGGAATTCCCGGGATCGGACCTCAGCTACCGGGCGACGCTGGAGCAGTGGGTCGGCCTGCCGCTGTCCCCGCCCGTTGGTGCCGCGCGTCAGGCAGATGGGCAGACCACGGTGTACGTCAGCTGGAACGGCGCCACACAGGTGGTGTCCTGGAGAGTCCTTGCGGGCGCGGGCGCCAGCCGCATGGCCGCTGTGGCGCGCGCCGCGAAGTCCGGCTTCGAGACGGCGATCCCCGTGCCGCAGGGCTATGAGCGCTTCGAGGTCCAGGCGCTGGATGTCGACGGCCGGGTGATCGGTGCGTCGCGGCCGTTCACGGGGTAGGGTCGATGACGATCCTGGTCGCCTCGGGCGCGCGGCGCGGCCAGGCTCTACACTGACGTTCCGCATCTCCCCGGGAGAGGTGGCCGAGTGGCTGAAGGCACTCGCCTGCTAAGCGAGTATGGGGATTAAACTCCATCGCGGGTTCGAATCCCGCCCTCTCCGTATCTGTTGTGTCTCGGGACATGTTGGACGCGTGTCTCGGGAGTTCGTGGACAGTTTAGGGTCTTGTGTGGGGCTGGTAGTCGCGGCTGGGGTCGAGTGTGAGGTCGCGGATGAGCTGTCCGTGTTGGTCGATCACGCGGATGCTCTGGTCGGCGATGAGGAGCTTGACCGTGCGGCCGCTGTGGGCTCTGGCGAGCCCGATGTGGTGGAGCTTGCTCATGTAGCGGATGCTGACCTTGCCGTAGGCGTCGACCTTGTCGTTGCGGACGCGGAAGTGGGTGGGGGCTTGGATGCCGGCGGGTTTGGCCTTGATGCGTGCGCTATAGGCCTGGAGCGGTGTGCGGCCGTCTAGGGCTCTGTGGGGCCTGGTGTCGTTGTAGTAGTGGACGAAGGTCTCGAGCTTGGCTCTGCAGCCCCGCGATCGTCGTGGCGGGCTTCTGCTTGGCGAGGTAGCGCTTGAGCGTTTGGTGCAGCCGCTCGATCTTGCCGCAGGTCTGTGGGTGGTAGGGCCTGGAGTTCTTGCAGGCGATCCCGAGCCGTTGGAGCTCTGACTGCAGCAGCACCTTGCCCTTGCGGGGTGTGGCGGTGAAGACCGCGCCGTTGTCGGTGAGTAGCGATGCGGGCAGGCCGTGCCGGCTGACGGCCTTGTGGAAGCTGTCCACGACGTCCTTGGCTTTGACCGTGGTGTAGGCCTCAGAGGCCAGGAACAGGCGGGAGTGATCGTCGATCAGGTTGAGGATCTCTGCGTGCTCACCGGCGGCGAGCCGCCAGTGCGTGATGTCGGTCTGCCATGTCTCGTTTGGTAGGTCTGCTTCGAAGCGGATCAGCGAGGAGCGTGGCCGCTTCTGCGGCTGTGGCGTGATCAGCCCCTCGCGCTTGAGGATCCGCCAGATCGTCGCCCTGGAGGGAACACCGTCCATGCGCGCGGCGAGGTGGTAGGCGATCGTCGCCGGTCCGGCATCGTGGCCTTCAGCTGCGAGCTGGCGTCGTAGCGCCACGATCGCCTCGACTATCTCGACCGGAGTTTCGTGTGAGCAGGAGTGCGGCCTTCTGCAGCGCGGCTCGAGCGCGTCGTAGCCGCCGGCGCGATACCTGGTGATCAGCTCATAGATCCAGCTCTTGGAGATGCCGTGAGCTCTGGCGACCTCTCGTGGGCTGCGACCCTCAAGCACCACGGCGTCCACCACGTAGCGCGCCATCCCCGTCCCGTCCATACCAGCCGCCTTTCGTAGGCGTCCAGCATCTCCCGAGACATCAGTCCACTATGTGCTGCAACCACACACCACCCTCTCCGTATCCACCGGGACGTGGATCGCCCTGCTGCCGGCGACCCCGTCAGGACGCGGCCGATGCCGGCCGCGGGCCACGGAGCCGGTGCCGATATCCCGGTATCGGGACGGGATCGGTGTCGACCCAGCCCGATTCCGATGGGTCTGTCACAAGAGGCCCCATCTCCCTGAGGCGATGCGCAGCGAGGCGTGAACGAAGTCGTCGGCGAAGGCTCGCAACCAAGCCAGGGGCAGGCTCGTAGAGAAATTCCACACCGTCGGGCATCACAATCAGCACCGGACGGTCTTCAGATGCCGCGCGGGCGAAAGAGGATCCGAACGATGCGGAGTCGGCTGCGACGAATGCTGTCCGGTCTGGGTATTCGAAGCGATCTTCCATTAGGGCTGCGAGAGGTCTTGCCGAAGCGCGCGCTACCGGCAAAGGCGTCTCATCAAAGAAGTCGTCGAAGAACGGTTCGAGCGTCATGGTTGCCAACTCTCGATGATCGAACGCGATGCTCGTACCAAATATGCGACGGCCTTTGGGAGAACATCTCGAGGATCGCCAGCTCCAAAGGATACGGCATCTTGCTTGAGGTCTCCGGCGTATCGGTGCATGTGGTGCACGTTGTGGGCATTGTCGATCAGCCGAATTGTGTGCCACTTGCCATCTCGCATGATCTGCAGCATCGCCGCATAGCGGGCCATGGGTCGCCCGCCATGGCGAACGAGGATGCGTGCCCCCTCGCGTTCTAGCGGCACGACCCACTCATGATCGAACTCCATGGCAGCAGATTGGCGTACCGCTCGGATGCGCCTCAGTAGCTCCTAAGCTGGTCAGGCCGGCCACTCGGCGGCGACCTGAGCCTTGACTCCCGCGGGGATCACTCCGAGCTCGGCCTCGTCCTGACCGAGCAGCTCGCGACCGCGAATGACCTGCAGCTTGTGCAGGACCGCAGCGTTCACAAACGCCGACAGGCTCCCGCCAGACCGAGCGACGCTTTGCTCTGCCTCCTGAAGTACCGATTGCTCAAAAGAGATAGACCGCTTTTGGCTCGCCATGTAGATGATGCTACGACGAGAGGATCAGGCCGCTGCCATCAGTCGAAGGCGACCGTATGTATGTCCGGATGGGGACCAACTGGGCCAGCGCTTTGGCGCCGCGCGCAATGCCATATGTTCCTCCCATGGGGATGCCACGGCTGAGCGGGAAGGTCGCCCTGATCACCGGCGCGGCCGGCGGGATCGGCGCGGCGGCAGCCCACGCGATGGCCGAAGAGGGCGCGCAGCTGCTGCTCACCGACGCAGACGCCTCTGGCGCGGAGCGAGTCGCCCAGGAGATCGGCCAGAGCGCGACCTCGCGCAACCATAACGTGACCAGCGAGGACAACTGGCAGGCGGTGACCGACTGGGCTCTTCAGACCCACCGGCGGGTGGACGTGCTCGTCAACAACGCAGGCGTGTTCCTGGCGGCGCCTCTGGCTGACACCACGCCAGACGCCTTCCGTCGCGTACTCGACGTGAACACGACCGGCGTGTTCCTGGGCATGCGCGCCCTGGCGCCCGCCATGTGCGAGCGGCAGGCGGGGTCGATCGTCAACGTGTCGTCGGTGGCGGGCCTGATGGGAAGCCCTTACCTGACGGCCTATGCGGCCAGCAACTGGGCAGTGCGCGGGATAACCAAGGTCGTGGCCAAGGAGCTGGCCGCGTTCGGCGTGCGCGTCAACTCGGTGCACCCGGGTCAGATCGACACCGACATGAACGCGCGCCAGCGTGAGAAGACCCCGGAGCTGATCAACAAGTTGATCGCGGGCATCCCGCTCAAGCGGATCGGCACGCCGCAGGAGGTCGCCCACGCGCTCGTGTACCTCGCGAGCGATGAGAGCGTCTACGTGACCGGCTCTGAGCTCGTAATCGATGGCGGCACTAGCGCATGATCGTCAACTCTCGACAGCGGAGGACCAGATGACCCAGACCAACACGCAGGTTCGTCTAGCGGCCCGTCCGTCCGGCCTGCCCAAGGCGTCAGACTGGGAGATCCTCGAGGAGCCCGTGCCGACCCCCGGGGAGGGGCAGTTCGTTGTTGCGATCTCCCACCTGTCGCTCGATCCCGCGATGCGCGGCTGGATGAACGCGGGGGCCTCCTACATCGAGCCCGTGGAGATCGGCGCAGTGATGCGCGCGGGGGGTGTGGGGGAGGTGAGCGCCTCCGAGCACCCCGGCTTCGCGGTCGGCGATCACGTAGTGGGGGCGTTCGGCGTCCAGGAGTATGCGCTGTCTGACGGAATGGGCGTGAACAAGGTCGACCCCTCGCTCGCTCCGCTGCCCACCTACCTGGGCACGCTGGGGATGACCGGCATGACCGCCTACTTCGCGTTGCTGGATGTCGGCAAACCTCAGACGGGCAACACGGTGGTCGTATCGGGCGCGGCCGGGGCAGTGGGCAGCGTGGCTGGGCAGATAGCCAGGATCAAGGGCTGTCGGGTGATCGGCATTGCGGGGGGCGAGGAGAAGTGCCGCTGGCTGACCGACGAGTTGCGCTTCGACGCGGCGATCGACTACAAGCACGAGGACGTCAGGGGAGCGCTGCGCGAGCATGCGCCCGAGGGGATCGACGTGTACTTCGACAACGTCGGCGGCGACATCCTCGACGCGGCCCTGACGCGCCTGGCGCGTGGCGCGCGCATCGTGATCTGCGGGGCGGTCTCTCAGTACAACTCGACCGCGGGATTTAAGGGCCCGGCCAACTACATGTCGCTGCTGGTCGCGCGCGCATCGATGACCGGCATGGTCGTCTTCGACTACGCCGCCCGCTTCCCCGAGGCCGCGCGCGAGATCGCCGGCTGGATGCAGGACGGCTCGCTGATCTCTCGCGAGGACGTGGTGGAGGGCGGCGTCAGGGCCTTCCACGACACGCTGCTGAGCATGTTCGCGGGCGATAACGTGGGCAAGCTGGTGCTGCACGTCGGCGCCAGCTAACAGTATCTTCACCAGCTGGCGACCCAGGACGGGAAGCAAGGGAGAGCAATGTCGCGGCGCAACCCGATCGAGCACACGCTCACCAGGCGAGATCTGCTGCGCTATGGCGGCTCGCTGGGGGTGGCTGCTGCCGGCATGTCGGCCGGCGGCGCTCTGTGGCGGACAGCCCTCGCGGGTGCCAAGACGCTACGCGTGCCCGACAGCCTGCCCAACCCGCGGGTCCCCGCCGGTACCGTCGACGAAGCCCTGCCCTTCGACCACATCGTGGTCGTGATGATGGAGAACCACTCCTTCGACAACCTCCTGGGCGCGCTCGCACGGTCGGGACAGGCAAAGGCCCATGGGCTGCGATTCAACCCCAAGGGTGTCGCCCTGAACAGCAACCCCGGCCCAGAAGGGCCCGTTCGCTCATTTGCGTTTCCCAGCACCGCCCAGGGCAAGGGCGTCACGCAGGCCTGGAACGCCACCCATGAACAGATCGACGAAGGCCGGATGGACGGCTTCGTGAGCTCCAATCACTCCGACCAGCCGATGGGGTACTGGACTGCGGACGTGCTTCCCTTCGCCTACTCCTTGGCGAGCAGCTTCACGGTGGCCAACCGCTGGTTCTGCTCAGCCCCCTGCCAGACCTATCCCAATCGCCGTTTCCTGATGGCCGGCACGGCGTACGGCGACATCGCCACGGACCTCGCAAGCCTGAAGGAACCGCCGCCGCCCAACGGCACGATCTTCGATCGGATGCATGCCTATGGGGTCAGCTGGCGCAACTACTTCACCGACCTGCCCCAGACGGCGATCATCCCGTCGATCATCAAGAAATACCCGCGCAACCTCGCGTCGATCGCGCAGTTCTATGCCGACTGCGCGGCTGGCAGCCTGCCGTCTGTCAGCTTCGTCGATCCCGAGTTCGGCGTGATCTCGGAGGTCGGCTCTCTGCTCGCCACCGTACCCGGCCTGGAAGCCCTTGGCGCCAAGCTCGAAACGATCGGCGGCGACGAGGAGGATCCGCAGGATCTGGCCTACGGAGAGAATTGGGCATACAAGGTCATAAACGCGGTCCTGCATTCGCCGGCCTGGCCACGCACGCTGCTCGTCTACACCTATGACGAGCACGGCGGCTACTACGACCACGTGCCGCCGCCTGCGGCCATCGCGCCCGACTCGATCGCGCCGCAACTCGGCCCTGAAGACGTGCCGGGCGGCTATGACATCTACGGGCCGCGGGTGCCCGCGGTGGTCGCCTCCCCATACTCCAAGCCCAACGCGGTCACCAATGTGGTGCACGATCACACCTCGGTGCTGGCCACGATCGAGGCCAAGTGGAACCTGCCCGCGCTGACCTATCGCGACGCCAACGCCAGTACGGTCGCCGACTTTCTCGACGTGGGCAACGCCGCGCTGCTGGAACCGCCGACTATCGCCCAGCCGCCCGCCCCCACAAAAGCACTGGTTGGCACGTGAGGCTTCTACGCATGCTCGCTCCTGCCGCGCTCGTGCTCGCGCTGGCAGGTACGCTTCCGAGCGCGGCCCGCACGGTCGCCTTCAAGGCGCCCAAGATCCATCACGTGTTCGTGATCGTGCTCGAGAACGAGGGCTACGAATCGACGTTCGGCGATCCCAGCGCCGATCCGTACTTGGCCCAGACCCTGCCCGCCGAGGGGGCGCTGTTGCAGGATTACTACGCGACGGGGCACGAGAGCAACGACAACTACATCTCGCTCGTGTCCGGCCAACCGCCCAACTTGGAGAACCAGGCCGATTGCCAGTTCTTCAGCGACTTTGTCAAAGCTGCGACCCTGCCCGGGGGCGTGGAGGCGGGGGAGGGCTGCGTGTACCCGTCCTCGGTGGCCAACATCGGCACCCAGCTGTCGGGCGCCGGGCGCAAATGGAAGGCCTACGAGGAGGACATGGGCAACGACCCCAACCGCGAGGTGGCCGCGTGCGGGCATCCGGCGGTCGGGTCGCGTGACGAAACGCAGAAAGCGGTGTCAGGCGACGGGTACGCCACGCGCCACGACCCGTTCGTGTACTTCCATTCGGTGATCGACGAACAGGAATACTGCGACAAGCATGTGGTGGCGCTCGGAACCGCCGGCGGCGCGATGCCCGCGGCGGCCTTGCGCGGCGAGACTGGGCTGGCCACCGACCTCGAGCATGCGGCCACGACCCCGACGTTCTCGTTCATCACTCCCAACCTGTGTGACGACGGCCACGACTTCCCCTGTAAAAACCAGCCGAGCGGCCCGTCGGCGTTGGCCGACATCGACGCGTTCCTGGAAACCTGGGTGCCGAAGATCGTCGGCTCGCCGGCCTTCCACCAGGGCGGCCTGCTGGAGATCACCTTCGACGAGTCCGACGGCCCCGGCTCTGACTCCTCGGCGTGCTGTGAAGAGCGCCCCGGCCCCGGCTCGCCGCTGCCCGGGATCACGGGGCGTGGCGGGGGCCGGGTTGGCGCGGTGCTGATCTCGCCCTACATCAAGCCGGGCACCGTCAGCACCACGCCATACAACCACTACTCGTCGCTGGCCAGCTGGGAGTCGTTGCTGGGGCTAGGGCGACTGGCCGACGCGGCGACCGTGCCGGCGACGTTCGGCGCAGACGTGTTTACCGCCTCGGGATAGGCGCTCTACCCGAGCCCCGGGTCAGGCGCGCCGAGCTTGGTTATGTCGGGCGCCTTGTAAGCGTGGCCCGGGCAGCCGCCGAGCGCGAGCAGGCGTATGCCTTCGTCTCCCGGCCAGATCTTGCGCTTGGCCTCGGGGCCGACCCTGACCATCGTCTCTGGGTCGATCGCCTTGCGCTCGCCGTCGATCTCGATCTCGCCGCCGCCGCGCAGGACCACGAAGACCTCCTCCTGGCCGCTCTCGGCGTGGTCGTGTTCGGGGTACTGGTGTGCTTTAGGCGGCATGTCGATGACCTGCATCCCAAAGGCCTCGACGCCCAGCTGGGCGCGGGCGCGCTTGAAGGAGCCGGAGAAGGCTGCCTCCATGTCGTCAATCTTGCTAATCGTGTAGTCGGGCATTTGCAGCTCCTGTGTCGCAGCTCGAAAAGGACGCCTAAAATAGCACGATCGTTCGTTCGATAGACTTGTCGTGTGGGAACGAAGGCGGCGAGCACCAGGTCTGCGATTCTCGCCCGGGCCGTCGATCTCGCTTCGGCGCAAGGCCTTGAGGGATTGACGATCGGCAGGCTGGCGGGCGACCTGCAGATGAGCAAGAGCGGGCTGTTCGCCCACTTCGGCTCCAAGGAGGAGCTGCAGCTGGCCACGCTGAACGCGGCCGCCGAGCGCCTGTTTGGCGAGGTGATCGCTCCGGCCCAGGCCGAGCCCGAGGGAGCCGCGCGGCTGGCGGCCTACTGCGAGCGCTACATCGACTACCTGGAGCGCAAGGTGTTCGCCGGCGGATGCTTCTTCGCGGCGGCCATCAGCGAGTTCGACGACCGCCCGGGAGCAGTGCGCGACGCCATCCGCGCGGGCGTGCGCGCGTGGCTTTCAGAGCTCGAGCGCCAGGCCGCGATCGCGGGCCTGCCCGAGCCGGAGGCGCTCGCTTTCGAGGTCTACTCGCTGGCCCTGGGCGCCAACGCGTGTTCGCGCCTGCTCGACGAGGGGCGCGCATTCGCGCACGCCCGCGCGACGATCGCACGCCGTCTGGCCAGCGAGAGCGCCCGCCTGGCGCCAGCGTCGCGCTGAAGACGAGCTCGCGCTGACCGCGCGGTGGCGCTCGCGCGGGTCAGCCTGCGGGCGTCTCGGCTGCGGCGACCGCGAAGACGATGTGGCGGCGGGCGATGGTCAGGTAGTCGTGCAACTCCACAGGCCCGCCATCGAGCGGCTGCACGGTCACGTCGGTGAGCGTCAGGAAGTCGCGCTCTGACGCGTTGAGCACGTCGGACACACGGCTGCGGTAGCCGTCGCGGGCGAGCGTGATGGCGCCCTCGATGCGGTGACCCTCGGTCTCGATGCGGATCCGCTCGAGGCGGTGGTCCATCCCCGCGGAGTCTTGCTCGCCCGGCATCTCTTGTGCGCTCATGCACTCATTATCGGGCCTGTCGCGGGCGGGCGGGCCAGCGGCTCGCTCAACGGCTGACCACATACGTCTTGGTGATGCTGGTGCGCCGGCCCGTGGGGCCGGCGGCAATGATGCTCACCCGCGCCTTCATCACGTCGTGGTTGCCCAATGCCCTGCGCAGGCGCTCCAGCGCGAGCGGACCAACGCGCAGGCGCAGCGGCGTGGTCTGCCCGGGGCGCAGCGGACGTGCGGCCGCGACCAGCGGCACGCTGCGCGGCGATCCGCTCGACCGGCCGAGCGGCGCGAGCGTGGCGGTGACCCAGACCTTGCAGGCGCGCCGGCAGCTGACCGCGAGGGCGAGCGCACGTCTGGCCAGCACGCCGGTGGGCCGTGCGACGCTCACGTGGACCGTGGGCGCCACGTCCAGCGGCGGTGGCCAGGCTTCCGGCGCCAGGCAGCCGACGACTGCCGGGATTACGGGGTTGAAGCGCTCGACCCGGTTGTTGTTGGTGTCGGCCACGTAAACGTCGCCGTTGCAGTCGACCGCGATGGCGCTCGGTTGCGAGAATTCGCCCGGCCCGACGCCGCGCGTGCCCCACTTGGCCAGGAAGCGTCCTTCGGAGTCGAACTCCTGCACGCGGTTGTTTTCGCGATCGACGACATACACGTTGCCGGCCCCGTCCACCGCAACCCCCGTGGGCTCGTGAAAGCGCCCGTCGGCCGAGCCCAGCGAGCCCCACTCCCTCAGAACCGTCCCTTCCGGGCCGATCTGGACGATGCGGTTGTTGGCGGTGTCGGCCACGTAAGCGTCGCCTGCCCCGTTGACCGCGACGGCATCGGGTTCGTCGAATTCGCCTGTGCCGCTGCCCGCCTCTCCCTCGGCTTCGTTGGCGCCCCACTTCGCGCGCAAGGACCCTTCGGGCCCGTAGACGAGCACGCGGTTGTGCCCCGTGTCGGCCACGTAGGTCTCATCCGGGCCGGCCGCAACGGCCACCGAGCCGGCGTCGTTGAGCCCCGCTCCGCCGCGGTCGGCCGGGCCGGCCAGTTCGGACAGGAACGTCCCTTCTCCCCACAGCCGCACGAGTCGCTGGTCGCCCACGTCGGCTACGTACACCGAGCCGCGGGGGTCCACCGCGATTCCGGCCGGCATGAAGAAGCCCGAGTGATAGCCGCCCGCGGCTGTCCATTCGCCGGCGTAGGCGTCGCTGCCCGGGGCAAACGCCTCGATCCGGTTGCCGTCGGTGTCGGATACGAGTAGCCTGCCCGTCGGGTCGACCGCCAGGCCACGCGGCGCGGTCACGATCCCAGGGCCGTAGGCGGAGTCGCCGAGCGTGCGCAGGTAGGTGCCGTTGGGGTTGAACACCTCGATGCGGTCGTTGGCCGTATCGGCTACGTAGGTGTCGCCGGCCGGGTCGCTGGCCAGCGCCCGCGGGAAGGCCAGCTGGCCGGGCTTTGAGCCGAAGCTGCCCCACGCTGCGAGCAGGTTCAGCTGCGGGCCCAGCTTGACCACGCGCGCGTTGATGTCGTCTGCCACGTACACGTCGCCGGCGGCGTCCAGCGCGACGCCGTAGGGAAAGCCGAACTGCACCGGGTTCTTGCTGTACGCGTCCACGGTGCCCTCGTAAACCCCTTCGGGGTTGAACTTCTCCAAGCGGTGGTTGTCGTCGTCGGAGACGATCACCTCGCTTTCGTTGGCTGCGACGCCGCGCGGGTAGGAGAACTGGCCGGGACCGTTTCCGTAGGAGCCCCACTGCATCGCTTCGCCGCCTTCCAGGTTGAAGCGCTCGATGCGGTCGTTGCCGCTGTCGGCCACGTAGACGTAGTTGCCCGCCACTGCGATGCCCCCGCCGGGCGGCTGGGTGTAGTCCTGCGAGGAGCCGAACTGGAAGTCTCCCAGTTCGCTGCCTTTATGGCCCCACCGGGTGAGGAATTCCCCGTTGGCGGTGAACTTCTCGATCCGGTTGTGGCTAGAGTCGACCACGTAGACGTTGCCCGCTGCGTCGGTGGCCAGCCCGGCGATTGGTCCGAACTGGCCAGGTCCGCCGCCGTATGCGCCCCACTCGGTCTCGAGCTGGCCTGCAGCCGTGAACTTCTGCACCTCATAGCCCAGCTGATCGGCCACGTACACGTCGCCCTGTGCATCGACCGCCACGGCCTCAGGGAAGCGCAGCACGCCTTCGCCGCGCTGGCCGACGATCTGCACCGAGGCATACGGGCATGCGCTGGTGCCCGAGCCGGCGCAGGGGACGCCCGCTTCGCCTGTCGCAGCGATTGCCCCAGTTGGCGCAAGGGCCAGGGCGACGACGGCAAGCAGAGCGGATTGGGCCCTTACTGGACGATCCCCTCGGGCTCGCGTGCGGGCAATCCGGCGCGCTGTGAAGACTGCACCAAGCGTCCGGCGCCGGTCGGGCGGTTGCGCTCCTCGCGCACGATGTATAGCGGGCGGTGCTTGACCTCGTCGTAGATGCGTCCGACGTACTCGCCGATCACGCCCAGGGCGATCAGCTGGATGCCGCCGAGCAGCAGGATGGCGATCGTGATCGAGCCGAAGCCGGGCAGGTAGGAGTCGAAGATGCGCAGCACGATCACGACGGGGATGGCGATGAAGGCGACGCCCGCCGAGAGCAGCCCCACGTAGGTGGCCAGCTGCAGCGGAAGGTGCGAGAAGGAGGCGATCGCGTCCAGCGAGAAGCGCAGCATCTTGCGCAGCGTGTACTTGGTCTCGCCGGCGTGGCGGGCGTCGCGCTGGTAGGCCACGGCGGTCTGGTGAAAGCCGACCCACACCGTCATCCCGCGCAAGAAGCGCGAGCGCTCGGTCATCGCCAGCAGGGCGTCCAGGGCGCGCCGGTCGAGCAGGCGAAAATCGCCCGAGTTGGGCTCGAGGTCGACCTGGGCGAGCTTGTCAAACAGCTTGTAGAACCAGGACGCGGTGGCGAGCTTGAAGGCGGTCTCTCCCTCGCGCTGCTTGCGCACCGCGTACACGACGTCGGCGCCCTGGCTCCACTTGGCGAGCATCTCGCAGATCAGCTCGGGCGGGTCCTGCAGGTCGGCGTCGATCATCGCAACGACGTCGCCGACGGCGTGCTCCAGGCCGGCGGTCAGCGCGGCCTGGTGGCCGAAGTTGCGCGACAGGTGGATCACTCGCACACGCGGGTCGGTGGCGGCGATGCGGTCGAGCAGCTCGGGCGTGCGGTCTGAGCTGCCGTCGTTGACGAGCACCAGCTCGAATTCATAGTCGGCGATCGCGGCGGTGGCCCGCGCGACGAACTGCTCGACGAGCTCCTCCTCGTTATAGACGGGGGCGACGAGGCTGAGCAGGGTGGGGGTGCGAAGTGGCGTGTCCGACATGTCTATTTATCGTTCATCCTGTCTGGGAATGCCTTCCGAGCGCACTGACCCGCAGGGGTCGCACATCAGCGTAGCGGCGTCGCCGGAGCAGCGGCCACGCGCCCTGGTGCTGGTCCAGTTCGTCAAGTTCGGGATCGTCGGCGTGTCCAACACGCTGTTGACCTTCGCGATCTACACGCTGTTGCTGAAGGTGTTCGGCGTGTGGTACTTGGCGGCCTCGGCGATCGGCTTTGCGGTCGGCGCCACCAACGGCTTCCTGCTCAACCGCCGCTGGACCTTTCGTGAGCACGTCGGCGACGCGCTCACGCCGGTGCGCTGGGCGGTCGTGCAGACCTGTGGCCTGGGGATCAACGAGGGCCTTCTGTTCGTGTTCGTGCATGACGCCCGGCTGGACAAGCTGGTGGCGCAGGCGCTGGCCACGATCGTGGTCACGATCAGCACGTTCTTCGCCAACCGCGCGTGGACCTTCCGCGTGCACTCGCCCGTGGCGAGCGCGAGCGGGGAGATCTAGGACGAGCCCCGGGCAGAGAGCTGCGAACGCACGCCCGCCCCGAAGGGGCTGGATAGGAATTAATCGAAGACGGCCAGCAGCGACAGGCCTGCTGGTATCCGCCTCCCGCGCGCCACCAGCGCGGCCTCGAGCGCCAGAGGGCGCTCGAGCAGCCAGTTCAGCGGCTCGGGCGGCACCCACAGGTCCAGGCTGGACTCGGTCGTCCTGGTGCTCAGCCGCTCGAGCACGCGCAGCAGGATCGCGACGGGCAACAGCAGCGAGTTGAAGTAGGTCGTGCGCGCCTGGCGCCAGCCGGCGCGTTCGGCGACGCTGCGCAGCGAGCGGTGGGTGTAGCGGCGGTGGTGGTGGTTGATCACGTCGTGGCCGCTCCACAGCCACTGGTAGGCAGGCACGGTCACCAGCAGCCAGCCGCCCGGGGCGACCACGCGGCGCAGCTCGCGCAGCGCGGCAAGGTCATCGTCGAGGTGCTCGACCACGTCCAGGCTCACCGCCAGGTCGAAGCTGGCGTCCGCGAAGGGCATCTCCAGCACCGAGCCGGCGATCACCTCGCCGACCCCGCGGGCGCGGGCCAGCGAGACGCTCGTATCGGACAGCTCCACGCCTGTGACCGTGCCGAGACGGGAAAGGTCGACCATGTTGCGCCCGCTGCCGCAGCCTGCGTCGAGGATGCGTGGGCGCTCGGGCAGCGCCAGTTCCGCGATCACGCCGTCGAGCACCGTTCGCCGCCCCCGATACCACCAGTGGCGATCCTCAGCCTGGTGGGTCTGAAGCTCGTAGTCCCTGTCCATCCGCGAGCATCTTTTCCTATAGGCGCCGCCCGCGCGGTGCGACCCCTTGCCAACCGGCCGCTCAACGCTCCGCTGCGACTCCTGCGAGCTGGCTCCTCAGCGCCCCGGGCCGACGTCGCGCAGCGCGTACTGCAGCTCGCCGCGTGCCCCCCGCCAGACCGCCAGCGCGCGATCGCTGTCGGGGTCCAGGGCGACGGTCGCGTTGCCGTTGGGGCCCGCTGGAGCGACCTGCTCGGGCCTGGCGAAGATGGATCGCCCGGGGTGGGCGTCGATCCCCCGTGCCGCGAAGATTGCGTTTCTCTGTAGGTTCGGCCTGCCCGTCGCGGTCTGCTGTGGCTCGCTCCACAGGACCAGCGCATCGCCGTCGGGTCCGGTCGCGAGGTCTTCGAGCAGCGCGTCGCGTCCTGGCGTTGCGATCGTGGCCACGGCGGGCGCGCCCGTACGGTCGATTGCGGCTGTGCGCACGACCCAGCGTCCCTTGGCAGCCCCCGCCCAGGCCATTATCACGCTCTCGGAGCTCAGGCGCACCAGGCTGGGCGAGCCTGCGGGCGGGGCCAGCCCGGTGGGGTCGTCATAGCGCTCCAGCAGGGTGGGCGCTGAGAAGCGCACTCCCGTGCCCGAGCGGTCCAGGTACACGCTGGTCTTGGTCCCCTGCTGCTCGCTCCAGGCGACGATCGCGCGGTAGTCGTCGCTCAGCAGGGCTGTCAGTCGCGTGCCGGCGCCGGCGGGCGCGAGTCGCTGGATGGGCTGGGGAGCTCCCGACGGTGCCCAGCGCGGAGAACGGCCCTCCGGCAGCGCCCTCGATCGGCAGGCCTTGCGCGCGACCTCGCGCGGAGGCGCCGGCGATGACGATCTGCCCGTCTGGGGCTGCGCCGACGGTCAGCGGTCCCGGCGCCGCCAGCACGCGACCGGCCCGTGTGCGCGGCGCCTTTGCCGGGCCGGGCGTACCACGGGGGCCGATCGTGGCTACGCGCACCCCCTGCCCGCCGGGGCAGTCGGCCGAGGCCCTCCCACACCACCGCGCCGGCGCCGGTGGCGTGTTCGGGGCTGTCGCTGGGGAAGACCACGTGCGGCGCCCCGCTGGCCGGGCAGGCGCTGAGGGTCGCGGGCGTCGACCAGTAGCCAGCGCGTTCGGTGCCGGCGGCGGGGCTGATGCCCACCGCCAGCCCTGGCCCGGTGACCGCGACCGCGAGCAGGGAGGCGAGCCGCAACTAAGCAGCGAGCGCCGTGCGCAGGAACTCGATCGTGCGCTCCCACGAGCTCTGCGCGTGCGCCTGGTCATATGTGCCCAGCCGATCGAGGTCGTTGAAGAAGGCGTGCCCGGCCCCGTCGTAGTAGTGGAACGTGACGTCGACGCCCGCGTCGCGTATCTCTGACTCGAGCGCCTGGGCCGCATCGGTGGGGACGAACTGATCGGCGGTCCCGAAGTGCCCGAGGACGGGGCCTTTGATCTTGGTGAAGTCGGGCTTGCCATGGGGCATCACGTAGTAGTAGGTCACGGCGGCGGCGATGTTGGGGCAGGTGGCGGCAGCCCACACCGACAGCCCGCCGCCCAGGCAGAAGCCGACCGAGGCCACGCCGTCTCCTTGCACGCCTGGCAGGGAGAGGAGGTAGTCGGCGGCGCCACACATGTCCTGCTGGGCCTGGTCCATCGCGAGGGCCATCAGTTTCTGTTCGGCCTCGCTGGGCTGCGTGGTGGTCTCGCCGCGAAAGAGGTCCGGGGCGAGCGCGAAGAAGCCCTCGGCGGCGAAGCGGTCGCAGACCGAGCGGATGTGCTCTTCAAGGCCCCACCACTCCTGCAGGACGATCGTGGCCGGCCCCTGTCCGCTGGCGGGGGTGGCCAGGTATCCGGGCGCGCTGCCGGCGCCGGTGGGGAACTCGATGTCTGGCATGCGTGACTCCTTGGTGTCGGTGGCGCCCGGCAGGCTCGCCGGCGCTCGCGAGATCCTACGCGGCGAGTGTCACCACGATGACCGGCTGGCTGGTCGGGTGCAGGCTGCCGCCGCGCGGCTCGCTGGTGACCAGCACCTCGCGCACGCCGTGCAGGCTCTGTCCGACGCTTGCCGTGCCGCTGCCCTGGCTGGTCACGCCGAACAGCGCGTCGGTCGGCTGCGGCGCGCCCGCGCCGCGTTTGAGCCACACCTCATAGATCTTGCCGGGCGGCGGCTGGCGCATGCCCGACACGACCAGTTCGGCGTGCCCGGCGACCTGGCGCAGAGACGCTCTGGCGCCGGGCAGCGACGCGCTCAGATGCGCGGCGGTCACGCGTACGCCAGACGAGGAGCCGCTCATCGCGATCGCGATCACGGCTGCGATGGCGGCGCTGGCGGCGATCGCCAGGCCGACCGCCGGGAAGGACTGGCGGCGTGCGCGCCAGCGGCCTGCGGCGCGCGGCGCCTCGTCGGCGTGGGGACCGGCCGCGCGCAGCACCTCGGCCTCGGAGCGGACCGTGGCGAGGATGCGTTCGTGCAGATCCGCGGGGGCCTTCGCGGGGGCCACGCTGGTGGGCAGCGCCTCGACGACCAGCGACAGGGCGGCGACCTCCTCGCGGCAGCTGGCGCAGGTGCGCAGGTGCTCGCGGTAGCTGTCGGCGTCCTCCAGCGCGCCGAGGACGTAGGGCGCCGCGTCGATGTGCTCGGCGCAATCGGGCTCGGGCAGACGCGAGCTCATGTTCCTACCGCCTCCCAGCCGTGCAGCTGGCCGCGCAGCTTGTGCAGGCCCAGGCGCATGCGGCCCTTGATCGTGCCGAGCGGGAGATCGAGCATCGAGGCGATCTCGATATGGGTGAAACCACCGAAATATGCTAGCTCGATGACGCGCCTCTGCTCGTCGGGCAGCTCGTCCAGGGCACCCCGGATCTCGCTGGCGGCGGCGTTGCCGATCGCTTGGGCGTCGGTCCGCTCGGGCGCCTCCAGGCTGTCCTCGATCCCCTCGTCGCCTGCGCGCCGGCGCTCGTGCACGTTGCAGCGGCGCAGCGCGTCGACGGCGCGGTTGTGCACGATGCCCAGCGCCCACGTGCGCACGCTGCCGCGCGCACGGTCGTAGCGCGCCCCGCCGCGCCAGAGGGCCAGGAATGCCTCCTGTGTGACGTCCTCGGCCAGCGAGCGCGTGGCGCACATGCGGTAGGCCAGCGAGAACGCGGCGTCGGCGTGACGTTCGAGGATCACCTCGAACGCGTCGGGATCGTTGCCGGCGACGAGCTCCATGAGCTCCTCGTCCGCGAGTTTTCGCAGGCGGTCGTTGGTGAGTCTGGCGGGGCGCCGCAGTACGGACATCAAATCACTCTACGCGCGGGCCCGGCAGCTGGATCACACAAGCTGCCACGCGTTTGCAATTGCGCGCGCACTGTGATCCGCGCGTCGCACTGCTGCGAAGTAAGCGCCGACAAGGGTGAACGCCACGGCTGTCACCCGCACTGACAAGGCGGGCCTCTCAGACGATGCCTGCACGACGCTAGCAAACGGGAGGTCCCAACATGTCCAGTCCACCCAATGACGAGATGGCGCCCCAGCCGGTCGGCCTCGTCGAGCGGCTCGTCCGCGACGACGTTGATCGCAAGCGCTTCTTGAAGATGGCCGGCGGCGCCGGCGCGGCCAGCTTCGGCGCGTTCGTGCTCGCGGCCTGCGGCTCGAGCAGCTCGAAAACCGCATCGACGGCGGCTGCGCCGGCGACCACGGCGGCGGCCACGCCGAGCGACAGCGGCGACGTGGCGATCCTCAACTACGCGCTCACGCTCGAGTACCTGGAGACGGAGTTCTACGGCAAGGTCGTCTCGGCAGGTCTGTTCAACGGCCCGGTCGGAGCGCTGATCAAGGAATTCGGCCAGCAGGAGATGACCCACGTGGAAGCCATCAAAGGCGCTGTGGAAAAGCTCGGGGGGACGCCGGCGGCCAAGCCTGAAGGCAAGTTTCCGATCGAAAACGCAAACCAGGTGGCGATGCTGGCCTACACGGTGGAGAACCTCGGCGCGTCGGCCTACCTGGGCCAGGCGGGCAACATCTCAAACCCGGAAGTGCTGGCGAGCGCGCTCGCTATCCACACGGTGGAGGCTCGTCACGCCGCCACGCTGGGCACGCTGGTCAAGAAGTCAATCACCCCGGATGGCGCGTTTGCCAAGCCGGCTGACATGTCAACCGTGCTGGCGGCCGTCAAGCCGTTCCTGGCGTAAGCGCCGCTCGAGAAAGGAATTGAGTCAAATGTCTACGCTTCATCACACGCAGGGCGGGGGCCGTCCGGCCGACCCGGCCGGCATCGAGGTGCGCGGGCTGACCCGCGCGAGCTTTATCCTGCGCGGCGCGCTTGCGACCGGGGCGCTGTACGGCGCCGGCACGGTGGCGCCGTTTGTCACCACAGCGCTCGCACAGGGGGGCGGCGGGGATGCGGAAATCCTCAACTTCGCCCTCACCCTGGAGTACCTCGAGTCGGACTTCTACAACGTGAAGGCCAAGGAGGTCGGCCTCAAGGGCCAGGCCAAGAGCTACGCGGCGCTGTTCGGTGAAGAGGAGCAAGACCACGTGGTCGCGCTGCAGGGGTTCGTCAAACAGCTGGGCGCAAAGCCGGTGGCCAAACCGACGTTCGTGTTCCCGGCGACCGACGAAAGCTCGTTCCTGGCGCTCGCGTCGGTGCTGGAGAACACGGGCGTGGGAGCCTATAACGGCGCGGCGCCGTCGGTGAAGAGCAAGACGGTGCTCGCGGGCGCGGGCAGCATCGTGCAGATCGAGGCGCGCCACGCGGCCGCGATCGACCTGCTGATCGGCAAGAGCCCGACGCCCGACCAGGGCTTCGACCGGCCGCTGACCAAGGCCGAAGTGCTGGCCAAGGCCGGCCCGCTGATCAAGGCCGCGTAGAGGGCGCCGATCGAGGCACACGGAGAGAGACCCGGCGGCCGCGTGGTGATCCGCGCGACCGCCGGGCGCGTAACCAGTAACACCGGCTCGTCTCGCCGAGCTGGAAATCCACTACTTCGGGAGATGATCGAAAAAATGGGTCTTGACAATCCAATCCACATCGCATTCCTGCTGATCCTGTTGCTGTTGGTGTTCGGCGCCAAGCGGCTGCCGGAGATGGGACGCTCGCTGGGCTCTGGCATGCGCGGCTTCAAGGACGCGCTCAGCGGCGACGGCGGGGTGAGCGCTGCCCTGAACGCTGCTCCCGGCACGCCGGCGACAGCGCCGGTGCCAACAGCGCCCGCAGTCGCGCCGGCCCCTGCGCCAGTGGTGGCAGCAGTCCCCAGCGTGCCGGCTGCAGTCGCCCACGAGCCCGGCGCACCGGCTGCGGCGTGATCTGCACCTACGACTTGCAGATAGGAGCGAGCAATCAATGGCTGTAGCCGCCGGACGCATCGGCCACGAAGACAGGTTGACCGTGGTCAACCACCTGGAGGAGCTGCGCACGCGGCTGATCGTGTCGCTGGCGGCGCTGGCCGTTGCGTTCGGCTTGTGCATGTGGCAGAACCACGCGCTGTTGCACTTCATCAACGAGCCGCTCGCACACCAGACACAGAAACAGGTGCGCGCGGGCGACGGTCCCCTGGGCGCCACCTACGGCGTCCAGCAGGGCGCGCGCACGGTGGCGACGCAGCTTCAGGTCGTTGTCGGCGCTCTGGAGCGCTCCGGCAGCGGCGCGTCACCGGCGACGCGCGCGGCGCTTGCGGGCGTCGCTCCGCAACTGCACAAGGCGGTCGCAGCCCTGTCTAAGGAACCGGAAGGCAACAAGCCGGTGACGCTGGGGATCGGCGAGCCGTTCTCCACGACGATCGGCATCGCACTCATATTCGCGTTCATCTTGGCGCTGCCGGTCATCTTGTACCAGCTGTACGGCTTTCTGCTGCCGGCGTTCAGCCCCGAGCAACAGCGGATCGCAACCCCGCTGATGCTGGCGATCCCATTTTTGTTCGTGACAGGGGTCGCGTTTGGCTACTTCGTCGTCCTGCCGGCAGCGGTGCGCTTCTTTCAGAACTTCAACAGCGGCGAGTTCAACGTGCTGGTGCAGGCCAGCCAGTACTACCACTTCGCGGCTGTGATCCTGCTGGCGATGGGGCTGGTGTTCCAGGTGCCGGTGGGGGTGATCGCGGCCACGCGCGCAGGTGTGGTGACGCCCAAGCAGCTACGCCACAACCGCCGCTATGCGGTCCTCGCATGCGGAGCGGTGGCTGCCTTCCTGCCCGGCGATGCGATCACGCTGTTGCTGGAGACGGTGCCCCTGTATCTGCTGTTCGAGGTAAGCGTGCTGCTCGCGGGCCTCGTCGAGCGCCGCGCGCGCAGGCGAGCGCGGGCTGCCTAGTTGCAGCCGGTGATGCCGCCGTCGAGCGGGATGACTGTCCCGGTCAGGTAGGAGCCTGCGCGTGAGCACAAAAACAGGGTCAGCCCGGCGACGTCGTCGGGCTGACCGATGCGTTGCAGCGGCACCATCTGGGCGACCATCTCGCGGCTCTCGGGATCGTCGAGCATAAACGCGGTCATCTTGCTCTCGAACGGTCCGGGGGCGATGGCGTTGACGGTGATGTGCTCGGATGCGAGGCGCTTGGCGAGGTGGCGCGTGAGCATGTGTACGGCGGCCTTGCTGGCGCTGTAGCTGTAGTTCTCCAGCGACGGCGTGCGCAGTCCGTCGATCGAGCCGATGTTGACCACGCGCGCGGGATCGGCGGCGCTGGCGGCGGCGCGCAGCGCGGGCAAAAGTGCGACGGTGAGATGGAAGACACCCTCGACGTTGGTGTGTGAGACCTTGTCCCAGCCGCTTGCGGGGAACTCCTCCAGCGGCGCGCCCCAGCCGGCGCCGGCGTTGTTGATGAGGATGTCGAGCGTGGGGAAGCGCTCGCGGACGGCGGCGGCGAGGGCGCTGGCGCCCTCGGGCGTGGACACGTCGGCCTCAATCGCCTCGCAGTTGCCGTGCGCGGCGAGCTGCTGTGCGGCGGCACGCACATCGGCGCCCTTGCGCGAGGACACGATCACGTTCGCGCCCGCGTCGACCAATCCGCGCGCGATCATCAGCCCGATCCCGCGCGAGCCGCCGGTCACGAGCGCGGTCTTGCTGGAGACGTCGAACAGGTCGCTCATCGCGGCTGCATCCTACGGCTACAGGTCAAGCAGCGTCCCCTCCGCTGCGACGCTCACCGCGGGATAGCCGCTCTGGTCGAGCTGGCTGGCCAGTCCGTCGAGCGCGTCGTCGGTGCGGTCGGGGCGGTGATGGAAGAGCATGATCGCCCGGCTTTGCGCGCGGCGTGCCAGCTCGACCGCGTATTCGGCGGCGGAGTGGCCGAAGCCCACGTCGGGCTCGCCCGGGAACATCTGCGCGTCATGCACGAGCAGGTCGGCGTGGCTGGCCAGCTCGAGGGCGGCGGGGTGGTAGTCGCCGAGGCCGTCCTCGCCCAGACCAAGCGCGGTGGGGCAGTGGTCGGGCAGGTAGGCAAGCGTCGAGTGTCCGTCGCTGATCCGATAGCCGAACGTGCGCCCGCCCTTGTGGGGGATCTCGCGGGCGAGGACGGCGAACCCCTCGATTCGCTGCTGCCCTGGGGCGATGCTGGCGAACGTCCAGCTCCCGCGCAGCTCGTCCGGCGTGATCGGGTAGAAGGGCGGGGACATCATCCGGGTGAGCACCGTCCCTGCGTCCTGGTTGCCGGGCTGCTGGGGAATCAGAACGGTGGTGTGTGCGTCCGCGCGGTCCCCGGCGGCGAAGAAGGGCAGTCCGATGACATGGTCCCAGTGCAGGTGGCTGAGCAGAATGGTGCCCGCGAACGGCTGGCCGCCGAGCACTTCAGAGACGGCGCGCAGCCCTGTGCCAGCGTCGAGGATCAGGCTCGGCGCGGGCGCGTCGTCGTGGGCGAGCGCCAGGCAGGAGGTGTGGCCTCCGTAGCGCACGAAGTCGACACCCGGCGCGGGGAGCGATCCGCGCACGCCGCAGATGTGGACCTGCAACCGGCTCAGCTCCCGTCGGGGCTTGGGGGATGCATCGAGGGCAGACTATCGGCGCCTGACCGGCCGCTGTCGGGATCGCGGGCGCGTCCGGTATCGCTGGCCGGCGCTGCGATCGTCCACACCGGCACGGGCGCGACGCGGCCGCGAATCTGCAGGTCGCCGACGAGCACGAGGCCCTCGGGTGGGTGGCGCATCCTCACGCGTGTGGTGTCGGCGATGAACAGCATGTGGCCACTGCCCTTGGTCATGCCCTCCAGTCGCGAGGCGGTGTTGGTGGTGTCGCCCAGGGCGGTGTACTCGACGCGCTGCTCGGAGCCGATGTTGCCGGCCATAACCGGACCGCTGTTGATGCCTACGCCCATCGCGAACTTGTGCTCGTGGCCGTGCTCGGCGATCCACGCGTTGAAGCACGCCAGGCGCGGGCCGACCATCTCGATGGCGGCGGCCACCGCGCGATCGGCGTGGTCGGGCTGCTCCAGCGGGGCGCCGAACACCGCCATGATGCCGTCGCCCATGTAGGCGATCAGCGTGCCGCCGGCCCCGAGGATCGCCTGGGTCATCTCGTTTAGGTAGCAGTTGACGACCTCGATCACTCGCGCGGCGGGCAGCTGCTCGGAGAAGCTGGTGAACCCGCGCAGATCGGAGAACAGGACCGTGCAGTCGCGCTCGACGGCGCCGAGGCGCAGGTTCTCGCCGGCGCTGGCTACCACCTGGTCGACCACGTCGGCAGGCACGAAGCGGGAGAACAGATCGTGCACGCGCGCGCGCTCGATCGTCTCGCCCACATACAGGACCGCGAGCGTCCCCAGCGTACCTAGCGCAAGCGCGAGCAGCGGGTAGACGAACGCGGTGATCAGCCCCCGGTCGAAGGCGATCTGGGTGGCGATGGTGAAGACGATGGCCAGCGCGAGTGCGTCCAGCAGCGAACGCCATTGGCGCAGTCGCATGCTGCCGAGCGGGACCGCCAGTCCCAGCAGGACGATCACGATGATGTTCAGCCAGCCCGGCGCATCCGTGAGCGGCACACCGCGCAACAGCGTGGCGATGGCGTTGGCCCAGATTTCCGGGCCGGGCATGCCTTCGCTGGTGGACGTCGCATGGATGTCCTGGAGGATGTGGGAGGTGGCGCCGACGATCGCGACCCTGCCGGCGACGGCGCCCGGCGGGACGTGGCCTCGGACTGCGTCGTAGAAGGGGATCTCCCTGATCGTTCCGACCGGTCCGGCAAAGTCGATCGGCAGCGTTTCGCCCGCGAATCGCGACGCTGGCACGGGTCGTCCGTTCGCCAGTTCCGCGGCGGTCACGGCCATACTGTGAAGCCCGTTGAAGGCGTAGGGGAATCGACGTATCGCGCCGTCGGAGTCCTCGGGCAGCCCCACGTAGGCGGCCCGTGCGCCGACTTCGCGCAGGTGTTCGGGTCCGCCGAGCACTTCTGTCCGTCCGCCGTTTGCGACTTCGATCGTCCCAAGCGCGGTTTTCCCGTGCGCCCTTCCCACCGCTTCGAACAGGGCTTCGTCTTCGCGTTCATTGCTCGACGGGTGGGTGAATTCGATGTCCAGCACGATCGCCTTCGCTCCTGCGCTGCGCAGATGGTCGATGGCCTGGGCGTAGTAGCGACGCGGGAAGGGGAACTGCGAGGGCAGTTGGTGATTTCTCAGTTCCTGGAGCGTGCGGTCGTCGATCCCCACGAGCACCACATCGGACGGCTGCGACTGCTTGCCGCGGATCGAGAACCTGGCGTCGATCGTCTGCAGTTCGCTGCGCCTGAGCAGGTGGGTGCCATAGGCCAGCACGCCGATGCCGCCGGCGAGCAGCGCGACGGCGAGCAGCGCGAGCATCTTGCGTCGTTGTCTGCGCATGGCGCCCACGCTGATCGCGTCGATCCTGCCATACGCGGCCGACTGGTCGGCTGTAGAGTCCTTTCCTTGGCACACGGCTGGCGGGTTGTCATCGTGTTCGCGGCCCTGTTGGGGGTCCTCGTTGCGGCGTCGGGCGCGCACGCGAAGACGTTCGTGGTCAACCCGGCGCTGGCAGACGGATCGTCAAGCCCGTGTAGCGAACCGTGCTCACTGCGTCAGGCGATAGCCGAAGCCAACAAGTCCCCGGAAGCGGAAAACCTGGTGGAAGTGCCGCCCGGGACCTATGAACTCACGCAGGGCACGGTGACGGTCGACCCTCAACTGAAAACCACCGAGACCATCTTGGGGCGCGGGTCGCGCGCTGACGAAGTCGTGATCGTGGGCAATAAGACGAGCAACGTGATGAGCGTGGGTGTCGTCGGCGCCGGCGCAGGCGAAACCGTGATAGTCCAGGCCGAGCTCACGGGCGGCACATCCAGAACGTCTGGAGGCGGGGTCCGCGTTGAACCAAAAGCGAAGCTAAGCCTGGTCGACGCCTCCATTCGCGCCAACAGCTCCCTGGAATTCGGCGGCGGCGTGTTCGTGGGGGGAGAACTCGACGTCGTGGACAGCGTCATCGCCGGCAACTCGGCCGCCCGCGGCGGGGGACTCTACGGCGGCCCGATAACGCTCGTCAACAGCACGATCGCGAACAACACCACTTCTGGGGAAGGGGGCGGCGTGTATGAGGAAGCGGGACTCAAGCTGGCCAGCGCGACGATCGCTGGCAACGAAGCCAAGGCAGGCGGTGGGCTGGCGGGCGGCCATGCGGTCGAAGCCTTCGACTCGCTGCTGGCGCAGAACAAGCCCGAAAACTGCGCGGTCAAGATCGAAGACGCGCCACTCGGCCACAACCTCTCAGACGACGCCAGCTGCCGCCTGAGCTCCTCGGGCGACAAGGAAACCGGCGCGGGGCTGGCGGGGCTGGTGCAAGAAGGCGGTCTGCCGCTGCTGGCCGACAACGGCGGACCGACGGAAACGATCGCCCTGCAGCCTCCAGCCCGGCCGTCGGGGCCGGCGACTCGGAAGTCTGTCCTACCCTCGACCAGCGCGGCGAAGAACGTCCGAAAGGGCTGTGCGACATCGGCGCCTTCCAGCTCAGCAAGAAACCCCCGAGCTCCGGCGGAGGCGAACAGACGTCGCAGAGCTCGACTCCCGGTGGTGGTGGCCCCCCGCCGCCACCACCGCCCCCATCGCCGCTCCCGCCTCCCATCCTCGCGCGCACCGGCGACGTGGCGCCGCTGTCCGGCAGGGTGCTCGTGAAGCTGCCCGGGACAAATACGTTCGTTGCGTTGTCCTCGCTGCGCGAAGTTCCGTTTGGCACGCTGATCGACGCAACCCATGGCCACGTCGTGGTGACAACGGCGGGCCCCCACGGCGCCACCCAGACGGGTGAATTCTTCGAGGGCGAGTTCGTGCTCACGCAGGGCCACAACGGGCTGGTGGTGGCCACGCTCGCCGGGGGCGACTTCGCCGTGTGCCCTACAGCGCGCGAGCGCAGCCACACGGCCCGTGCGCACGCGGCGCACGCGGCGGGCTCGCACGTCGTGCGCAAGCTGTGGGCCAACGCGCACGGAAGCTTCTCGACCAAGGGCAACTATGCGGCGGGCGCGGTGGCGGGCACGGAGTGGCTGACCGAGGACCTGTGCGACGGCACGTCGATCCGGGTGACACGCGACAAGGTGCTGGTCACGAATCTGGTCAATCACCACCACCTGATCATCAAGTCCGGGCACAGCTACCTGGCAAAGGCGCCGTGAGAGGGAGCCAGCCGTGAGCGACTATCTGCCCATCGCCGAGCACGGCCTGATCGGCGACCTGCACTCGGTGGCGCTGGTGGGCACCGATGGCACGATCGACTGGTACTGCGCGCCGCGCGTGGACTCGCCGAGCGTGTTCGGAGCGATCCTCGACGCGGGCAAGGGCGGCCACTGGCGCCTGCGACCGGACGGCGAGGTAACGACCACCAAGCAGCTGTACTTCCCCGACACCAACGTCCTTATCACCCGTTTCTTGACCCCCGAGGGGGTGGTGGAGATCGAGGACTTCATGCCCGTCGGGCAGACGCGCGCGGGGGGCGCGCACCGCCAGCGGATCGTGCGCCGGGTGGTGGCGGTGCGCGGCAGCATGGACCTGCACGCGGAGATCGCTCCCCGCTTCGACTACGGGCGCGCAGGGCACGACATCGAGCCCCACGACCACGGCGTGATCTTCCGCACGCCCGAGCTGTCGCTGATGCTCGAGACAGACCTGCCGATCGAGCGCCGCGAGGGCGCCGCCCGCGCGCGCTTTCACCTGCGGGCGGGCCAGAGCACTACGTTCGTGCTGGAGACGCTCCCGCCCAACTCACAACGTCCGGTGGGTCACAGCGCAGACGAGATCGAGGAGCTGTTTGAGGGCACGGTCGCCTACTGGCGGCGATGGCTGCGCCAGTCGCGCTACACGGGGCGCTGGCGCGAGATGGTGCACCGCTCGGCGCTGACTCTGAAGCTGCTGACCTACCAGCCCACGGGGGCGATCATCGCTGCGCCTACCACGAGTCTGCCGGAGGAGCTGGGCGGCGAGCGCAACTGGGACTACCGCTACACCTGGATCCGCGACGCGGCCTTCTCGCTGTACGCCCTGCTGCGCCTGGGCTTCGCCGAGGAGGCGGCGGCGTTCATGCAGTGGCTGACGCTGCGGCTGTCCGACGAGCGTCCGCGCGCGTCGGGCCCGCTGCAGATCATGTACGGGATCGACGGGCGCAGCGACCTGCAGGAGATGATCCTCGAGCACTGGGAGGGCTATCGGCGCTCGGCGCCGGTGCGCATCGGCAACGGCGCGGCCGACCAGTTGCAGCTGGACATCTACGGCGAGCTGATCGACTCGATCTACCTGTACAACAAGCACGGCACGCCGATCTATCACGAGGCCTGGGAGCACGTGCGCCGCATCGTCGACTGGGTGTGCGAGAACTGGGACCAGGCCGACGAGGGAATCTGGGAGGTGCGCGGGGGGCGCCAGCAGTTCACCTACTCGCGCCTGATGTCCTGGGTGGCGGTCGAGCGAGCCTTGCGCATCGCCCAGCAGCGCGGCCTGCCGGCGGAGCCCGAGCGCTGGCGCGCGGCGCGCGATGCGATCTATGGCCAGATCATGACGCGCGGCTGGAACGAGCGCCGCGGCGCGTTCGTCCAGCACTACGACACAGACGTGCTCGACGCGTCGGTGCTGCTGATGCCGCTGGTCAAGTTCATCGCGCCGACCGACCCGCGCTGGATCTCCACGCTGACGGAGATCGGCAATGAGCTGGTGTCAGACAGCCTGGTCTATCGCTACAACACGACGACCGCCGCGGCGGATGGCCTGCTGGGCGAGGAGGGGACCTTCTCGATCTGCTCGTTTTGGTACGTGGAGGCGCTCGCCCGCGCCGGTCGCCTGGACGACGCGCGCCTGGCGTTGGAGAAGATGTTCACCTACGCAAACCACCTTGGCCTGTACGCCGAGGAGATCGGCCCGACGGGCGAGCAGCTGGGCAACTTTCCCCAGGCGTTCACCCATCTGGCGCTGATCAGCGCCGCAGCCAACCTGGACCGGGCGCTTGGGTAGGGTGAGGCGGCGATGAGCCCCGACTTCGCGGCGAGCTTCTTCAACTACGACACGGTCGAGGTTCGCGAGCAGGCCAACGAGCTCGCGCTGCTGGCCGGGCGCCCGCAGTCCGATTGGGCGAAGGTCCTCGCCCACACCGAGACGCGGCGCTTCTCGCGCGGGGAGACGATCATCTCGGCGGGGGAGATCGACCGCGCGCTGTACCTATTGACAGAAGGCACGCTCGGGGTGCGCCTGGACGCGGACAGCGCCGACACGTTCAAGGCGATCGACGCGCCGTCGGTCGTGGGAGAGGTGTCTTTCATCGACGGCGGGCCGCGCTCGGCCACGCTGTTTGCGATCACCGACGGCGAGCTGCTGCGCCTGCGCCTGGAGAGCTTTGAAACCCTCGCCGCCCGTGAGCCCGAGCTAGGGCGCGCGATCCTGTTTGACCTCGGGCGCATACTCGCCGCGCGCCTGCGTCTGGCCAGCGACGTGATCGCCCGGAGCGGGGGCTGACGTGGCCAGCGCGACGCCCGCCAACCCCTTCCCCAACTACACGCAGATCCCGCGGCGCATCCCCCTCTGGGGTTGGCACGTAGGGCGCGTGCTGAGCGTAGCTTCGGCGATCGGCCTGTGCGTCCTGCTGATCGTGCAGCCCGACAAAGGGCTGGAATTGTGGTGGAAGCTGGCGATCCCGCTACTGCCGCTGCTGTGGCTGTCGGCGCCGGGGCTGTGGCGCAACCTCTGTCCCCTGGCCGCGTCCAACCAGACCCCGCGTCTGTTCCACTTCACCCGTGGGCTGACCGTCCCGGACTGGTATCGCGAGTACGCCCCGGTGGTGGGGATGATCGCGTTCATCCTGCTGGTGGCCTCGCGCAAGCCGCTGCTGAACACGAGCGGCGTGGCCACCGCGGTGCTGATCGGAGCGTCGCTGGTGGGCGCGATGGCGGGCGGGATCGTGTTCAAGGGCAAGAGCGGCTGGTGCAGCTCGATCTGCCCGCTGCTGCCGGTGCAGAGGATCTACGGGCAAACGCCGTTTGCGACGATCCCCAACTCGCACTGCCAGCCGTGCGTGGGGTGCACGAAGAACTGCTACGACTTCAACCCCCGCGTGGCCTACCTCGCGGACCTGTACGAGGACGATCGCCACTACACCGGCTATCGCAAGTTCTTCGTCGGCTGCTTTCCCGGCCTGATCCTCTGCTACTTCACCCTGCCCGAGCACATCTCCGCGGCCGGCGACTACGGTCGCTTCGCACTGTTCATCGGCGCGAGCGCGGGCAGCTTCTTCCTGGCCGAGACGCTGCTGAAGGTGACGATCAACAAGATCACCGCCGTCTACGGCGCGGTGGCGATCAGCCTGTTCTACTGGTACGCGTCGAAGATCCTGGCCGGCACGCTGACCGGCAGCGAGACCACGGCGTGGTTCGTGTGGGGGCTGCGCGGCGTGGTGTGGGCGCTTGCTGCGGTGTGGCTCGTGCGCACGTGGCGCAAGGAGGCGGTGTTCGTGGAGCAGGCGCTCGCGCCGGCGCCCGTGCGGCTGGGCGCGGGGGCGCTGGACGCAGCTCGCGCACAGCAGGCGGGCAACCCGGAGATCACCTTCCAGCCGAGCGGTCTGCGCCTGGTGGCCAAGCCGGGGGCGACCCTGCTCGAGCTGGCCGAGAGCGGCGAGCAGACGATCGAGGCTGGCTGTCGCATGGGCGTCTGCGGCGCAGACCCGGTGTGCGTGGTGGCGGGGATGGAGAACCTGTCGGCGATCTCCGGCGACGAGCAGGCCACGCTCGAGCGCCTCGGCTATGCGGACAACACGCGGATGGCGTGCTGTGCGCGGATTAACGGGCCGGTCGAGATCGCGTTGACCCCCGAACGGGCGGGCGCGGTGGCGCCCAAGCGGGTGGAGGGGTTCGAGGCCGATCCGGCCGTCAAGCACGTGGTGATCGTGGGCAACGGCATCGCCGGCGTGACCGCAGCCGACCACGTTCGCCGCCGCCATCCCGACTGCCAGGTGGACGTGGTCGCCAACGAGCCCTATCCGCTGTACAACCGCATGGGCATCGGCCGCCTCGTGTACGGCAGCTCGGCGATGGTCGGTCTGCAGTTGCTGCCCGACTCCTGGTATGAGGAGAACAAGATCATCTGCTGGCTGAACACGTTCGCCACGAGCCTTGACCGCGAGCGGCGCGAGATCGCCCTCGGCACCGGCGAGAAGATTCCCTATGACCGCCTGATCCTGGCGACCGGCAGCGACTCGTTCGTGCCGCCGATCGAGGGCTATGGCATGCCCGGCACGTTCGTCCTGCGTCGCGCGGCCGACGCGTTCGGCATTCGCACGTACGCTCAGGAGCACCGCGCCGAACATGCGGTGATCGCCGGCGGCGGGCTGCTCGGGTTGGAGGCCGCGTATGCGCTGCACAAGATCGGCCTGCACGCGACGGTGCTCGAGCGCGGCAAGACGCTGCTCTCGCGCCAGCTCGACGAGCGCTCGGCGGAGCTGCTGCGCGGCTATCTCGAAGGTCTCGGCCTGCACATCTCGCTGGCCAGCGAGACAGTGTCGCTGCACGCCGGTCAAGACAACGGCGGCTCGGGTCGCCTGCGCGAGGTACGCCTGCGCGACGGGCGCGCCCTCCCGGCCGACCTGTTCCTGGTCGCGGCCGGCATCTCGCCGCTGGTCGAGCTCGCGCGCGAGTCGGGCATCGAGGTTGCCAAGGGGGTGGTCGTAGACGACGCCCTTCGCTCCAGCGACCCGAACGTGTTCGCGGTCGGCGACGTGGCCGAGCATCGCGGGCGCTGCTACGGGCTGTGGCCGGCCGCGGTCGAGCAGGGCGAGATCGCCGCCGAGAACGCGCTCGGCGGCGAGCGCACCTACGAGGGCACGGTGCCGGTCACGATGCTCAAGGTGGTCGGTGTGGACCTGCTGTCGATCGGGCGCTTCGAAGTGCAGGAGGGCGACACGGAGATCGCCCTGGAGGACCCCGAGGAGCACAGCTACCGCAAGCTGGTTATCGCCGACGGGCGGATCGTGGGCGCGATCCTGATCGCCCGCCAGGAGGATGCCCCGCATGTCACCAGCGCGGTCAAGGAGGGGCGCGACGTGTCGGACCTGGTGCCCGCGCTGGCACGCGGCGAGTGGGAGGGGCTGGCAGAGCAGGCGCCGGTCGCGGCGTAGAGGTGAGCCAGCCGAGGGTGGCGGTGGTGGGCCACGTCGAGTGGGTGCAGTTCGCGCGCGTGTCACACATCCCGCGCGCCGCGGAAATCGTTCACGCGAGCGAGCCATTTGCGGAGCCGGCAGGCGGAGGCGCGGTGGCGGCTGTGCAGCTCGCCCGCCTGGCGGGAGCGTCGCTGCTGATGACGGCGCTCGGCGACGACGAGCACGGTCGCAGCTCGCTGACACGCTTGAAGCAGCTTGGCGTCGACGTGCACGCAGCGACGCTCGCGGAGCCCACCCGCCGCGCGGTGACGCTGGTGGACAACGCACGCGAGCGCACGATCACCACCTTCGGCGCCCGTCTGCAACCGAGCGGCGGTGACGGGAGCATCGGCTGGGACGCGCTCGGGCGGGTCGACGCGATCTACTTCACGGCGGGAGATCTGGACGCGCTGCGCCTGGCGCGGGAGTCGGCGCGCGTGCTCGTGGCAAGCCCGCGCGCGCTGGATGCGCTGGGACACGGCGTGGCGATCGACGCACTCGTGTTGAGCGCCGACGACGAGGTGGAGCGGCGCGAGCTCGACCGGGGGCACGACGAGGCCGAGCTGGTTGTGCTCACTGAAGGCGGGCACGGCGGCAGCTATCGACGCCGCGACGGCGAGCACGGCACTTGGGAGGCAGTGGCGCCGCCGGGCGAGCCGGTGGACTCCTACGGTTGTGGCGACTCGTTCGCTGCTGGCCTGACCTATGGGCTTGGCGCGGGCCTGGCGCTAGCAGACGCGCTCGCGCTGGCGGCGCGCTGCGGGGCGTTCTGCCTGACCGGGCGGGGGCCGTATGGGCGTCAGTTGTGCTCGGCTGAGCTGTAGCGCGACGGGCGGTTAGTCCGTCGGGCGGGCGCTCGCCTAGCGTCCTTCGCCCAGCAGCTGCCGGAGCGTGCGGCCGCTGAGCACCGAGGCGGGCTGCTCGGCGACGATGTCAGAGCGGGCGCGCGCGTGGTCGTCGCTGCGCTTGATCAGCAGCCACTGCGATTTCAGACCCGAGCCGCGGGTGCGCTGCATGGCAAAGCCCCCGTGGAGCTTGTGTCCATGCAAGACGAACACGGCATGTCCACGCTCGAGTGCTTGCGGCCAGGGCACGCGTCCGCCCTGCTCGTAGGAGCCGCGGTCCCACACGATCACGCCGCCATGATCGGTAGCGTCCTCGAAGGCGTTGTGCTCCATCCCGTGGTCCTCCACCTGGACGGCCAGGCGCTTGACGGCCGGGTCCAGCGATGGGCCCTTGGGCACGGCCCACGAGAGCATCACCCTGTCGACCTCCAGGCGCAGGTCGAAGTGGTGAGCGGTGGCGGCGTGCTCCTGCACCACGAACACGCCGGCGCTGACGCCGCGTATCGCGAACTGCTCGTGGCCCTCGACGGCGACGTCCTGCACGGCCACGTCGGCGACCGCAGCGCCGCGCGGGCCCTCGCGCAGGAACGCGACGAGCTCGTCGACAGCGGCGGGTGGGCCCTCGGCGTGCACGGCGACGGTGGCGTCGTCTTGATTGCGCACCCAGCCCATGACGCCGAGCGCGCGCGCCCGGCGCAGGGTGGCATCGCGAAAGCCGACGCCTTGCACGGCTCCAGCGACGACGGCTCGGATGGCGCGGGTACTTGCAATACCATCATTCACACGGGACCCCAATCGTGACCCGAGGATACGTCCTCTCGGACGGAATGATCCGTTCCGGGTGCAGCGGAAACCGGACGCGTGTGGCCGGGACTCTTGGCACGGCGTGGCTGCTGATCGGTCTCATGGGACTGATGTCCCTGGCTGCGACTCGGGCTGCGGCTGCCGTGATGCGCGCCACAGCCTCGCGATACCAGCGGGTGTATGTCGCGAACAAGGACTGCCGCGGCCACACCTTCCGTCCGGCGAACATCACTCTCGCCTGCGGCGACGGCAATCTCTACGTCACCGAAGTATCGTTCTTCAGCGGGACCTCTGAGGTCTACGGGTCGCCCAAGGCTGACGCGTCGGCGACGATACATGAGAACGACTGCAAGCCGGATTGCGCGTCGGGGAAGTTCTTCTCGGACAAGGCCGCTTTGATCCTGAAACGTGTCGTTCGCTGTGAGGATGGTCTGCTGTATTACTCCCGTGCGGAATACGCCTTTCCCGGGGGACAGAACGAAGTTGACATCGAACCGTCTGAGCGGTGTTCTGTGGTGCACACGCTGCCCATGCGAATTGTCCACAGGGCTGCGCTCGAGTCGCTCGTTGAGGCGCCCTCGCCAAGCGAAGCGCCAGCCTCGCTGACAGCGCGCGCGGTGATCGCGGCCGAATCCGCGGACTCGGCGTTGAAACTGGCCGCGCTGCCGAAGGGGGCCACGCGGTTGCGGGGTGTGCCTGCGGGAGAGGCCAAGCTGTTGGGGTCCGTGCGGACACCTGCCCAATCATTGGGCAGCGAAGAACAGGCCAAGTTGGTAGTGAGGAGCGCCGTCTGGGCTACCTCCATGCCGCCCAAGAAGCTGTTCGCGTACGTCGCGTCACGATTGCCGCGCGGCACGCGCGAAGACTTCTCGTCCAGCGGTGACGTGTCGTTCACGCCGCCAAACGGCCACGAAACGCTGCCCGAGATCGAGAAGCGGGAAGCCGTGAACTACTGGAGTGAGGAATTCCTTCTGCCGACCGACAGCAGTGCTCTGCGGCTTCTGGCGGTGGGCGTATACGTTGCACGAACCGCCACGGGCAGGTTCGTCGTTCGGGTAGACGCGGCGGCTGCATGGGAGCGGCCGCGTCCGAACTACTCGCTGCTCGGCGCGAGCATCCACTCGGTCACGATCACGGTCAGCTATCGCCAGGTGGGGCCGAATGAACCCGCGCCCGTGATCATTAGTGACCCAACGCGCGTAAGCGCGATCGTGGAAGTCATGAACGACATGCCTGTCGATGAAGCGACCGGCGGCCCAGCCAAGAGTTGCCCTGCGGAGATAATCGGTGAAAGACACCGCGTCCTGTTCCTGACCTTCAGCGAACAACAGGGACCCGTCCTGGCCACCTTCGAGGACAACCCATCCGCGTGCGAACCCAAGCCGTCGATCATCGTGCCCGGGTATCCGCCCGTCGCCCTCTCCGAATCTCGAGGCCTCATACCTGAGATCGAGAAGATCATCGGATCTCCGCTGAAGGGTCTCTAGAAGCCGCTCGCTTTCTCTGTCTTGGCCAGGTGGGCGACAGTGCTTGGGCGCCGCCGCCAATATGATCCGTGGCGGCCATGGCCTTCGAGCAGATCACCACCGAGCTAGCCGACCGCGTCCTGACGATCACGCTCAACCGGCCCGAGCGGCTGAACGCGTGGACGGCGCGAATGGGCTCCGAGCTGCGCGAGGCGTTCGACCGCGTGGACGCAGACGACGAGGTTCGCGCGGTGATCGTGACCGGTGCAGGCCGCGGCTTCTGCGCGGGCGCTGATCTGGAGAGCGGCGGCGACACCTTCGACTACCGCGCACGCACGGGCGAGGATGCTGGCGCGGGCGCTCCGCCGCGCGACAACGGCGGTCAGCTGACGCTGCGCATCTTCGAGTCGACCAAGCCGGTGATTGCGGCGATCAATGGTCCGGCGGTGGGGGTGGGCGCGACGATGACGCTGCCGATGGACGTGCGCCTGGCGTCGGAGACGGCGCGTATGGGCTTCGTGTTCGTGCGCCGCGGCATCGTGCCGGAGGCTTGCTCGAGCTGGTTTCTCCCGCGCGTGGTGGGTATCAGCAGGGCGATGGAATGGGTGGCGACGGGCCGGGTGTTCGACGCCCAGGAGGCGCTGGAGGGCGGCCTGGTGCGCAGCATCCACCCGCCCGGCGAGCTGCTCGACGCGGCGCATGCGCTGGCGCGCGAGATCGCCGACAACGCGGCTCCGGTGTCCGTGGCGCTGGCGCGGCAGATGATGTGGCGCATGCTCGGCGCGGAGCACCCGATGATCGCCCACCGCGCAGACTCGCGCGGCTTGTTCATGCGGGGACAGGCTGAGGACGTGCGCGAGGGCATCGCTGCGTTCCTGGAGAAGCGCCCCGCGGACTTCCCTGAACGCGTGAGCGACGGGTTGCCAGAGATCATGCCGGGGTGGAGGGCGCCTGAGTTCGAGTAGCGTTGCCGCGTATCCGGGAGTGAACTACCCGGAGAAGGTGATCCAAGCAGCGCCGCGCGGGTCTAACCGAAGCGTCCCGGGCAACCGATAACCTGTGGTGCATGGCCAAGCCACGGCACCATCAGGTCGACTCGGGAAGCTCCCTCAATGCGGTCGGCCAGACGCAGGATGTCGCCGACCGTTCGGTGGTGCTTCGTCCTCCCACGCGGAGTCTGCGCGACGTGCTTGACGAACGCGGTCCTCTGACCGGGCCTATCTCTGACGCCGGCACACGGGCACTCCTTGCCGTACGCGGCGAGCGGCCTGATGACGGGCATGGCGGCCGCTGAGCCGCCCGCGCCGGCGCCGGCCATTCTTTACGTCGACACTTCCGCGATGCTCAAGCTGCTGGTACGCGAGGCAGAGTCCGCTGCCATCGAGCACGAGCTTCTGAAGTGGAGTCAGCTCGCCACGAGCGTCATCACGGAGGTGGAGCTGCCACGCGCCGTGGCACGCGCCCGCGTGGAGCGAACCGACGCGGTAATCGACGGCAGTGTCGTGCTACAGGGTGTGCTCGCGTCGGCCGCGATCGTCCCGCTCAGCGAGAACATCGTTGCCGCAGCACGCAACGTAAAGCCAGTACACGTCGGTGCGCTTGACGCCATCCACATCGCCAGTGCACGCAGCCTGGGCAGGCAGCTCGCAGGCGTCGCCACCTATGACAAGCGCATGCAAGATGCCCTCGAACCCCTCGGGGTCGGCATCATCGCGCCCGAAGAGGCAGAGCCAGATGGCTAAAGGACGACCCGGTATGTCTGATCGGTCCCTTTACACCGGCAGCTCCTGTACCAGCGACAACACCGGCGCGAACAGGTCGCCGCGCTCGGCCACGCGCGCGAGCACCTCGTCGGCCTCGAACACCAGGCGGCTCCCATCCCCGGAGTCGAGCGCCCCCTGTACCTCATCCCAGCTGACGGGCGAGGACACGGTGGGCCGCTCGGTGGCGCGCAGCGAGTACACGCAGACGGTGGTCTTGTTGGCGTCGTTCTGACTCCAGTCGATCAGCACCTTGCCGGTGCGCTTGGCCTTGGTCATTCGCGAGACGACGAGATCGGGCTCGGCCTCCTCGAGCAGCTCGGCGACGGCTTTGGCGAAGGGCTTGGTGTGCGCGAATGTGACGTCGTCGCGGTTGAGCGGCAGGTACACCTGCAGCCCCTTCGATCCGGACGTCTTGGCGAACGTGCGCAGTCCGAGGTTCTCGAACATGCCCTGAAGCGCAAGGGCAACGCGGCAGCACTCGACCACTGTGGCCGGCGCCCCGGGGTCGAGGTCGAATACGAGCATGGTCGGCCGCTGGATGGCGTGGGCGCGCGCGAGCGGCGTGTGCAGCTCGATGGCGGCGAGGTTGGCGAGCCACACGAGCGTTGCGAGGTCGTTAGCGAGCGTGTAGTCGATCGTCTTGCTCCCCGCGGGGAGCGCGGCGGTGGCGACCCACTCGGGCCGGTGCGCTGGCGCGTGCTTTTGAAAGAAGGACTTGCCGTCGACGCCGTCGGGCCAGCGCACGACGGTGAGCGCGCGCCCCTGCAGGTGGGGCAGCAGCGCGGGCGCGATCGCGTGGTAGTACTGGATCAGGTCTCGCTTGGTGAAGCGAGCCTTTGGATACATGAGCTTGTCGAGGTTTGACAGTTTCACCTTGTGGCCGGCGACCTCGGGCACGACGTCTTGTAGGCGCTTGTCCTCGCGCGCGACCTCCTGAGGGTCCTTGTCTTCGCGCAGCCCCTTGTAGACAGGCGCGCGCAGGCTCCCAGCCTCGGTCCAGCTAGCGAACTCCACCTCGACCACCAGGCGCGGCTCGCAAAAGACGGCCTCGCGCGGGGGGCGCTCGCCGGCGGAGAATGGCGAGCTCTTGCGTGCGAGCGGCGCGAGCAGCCGCTTCAGGCGCGTGAGCTCGTGCTCGCTGAAGCCGCTGCCGACGCGTCCGACGTAGCGCAGCGCGCCATCGGGCTCGTACACGCCCAGCAGCAGGGCGCCGATCGTGTCCGTGCGCTTGCCCTTGCCGGGCATCCAGCCGCCGACGACGAGCTCCTGGCGCCCAACGCGCTTGATCTTCACCCACGCGCCCGAGCGCATGCCGGGCTCATAGGTGGAGTCGATGCGCTTGGCGACGATGCCCTCCAGGCCCTGCTCTGCGCTGGCGGCCAGCAGCGCGGCGCCTTCTCCGACGACGTGCTCGGGTGTCTGCCAGCGCTCGCCGTTGAGATCGAGCGCGGCGAGCAGCTCGCGGCGCTGCTCGTAGCGCAGGCCCATCACGGAATGGCCGTCGAGCCACAGCAGATCGAAGATCACATAGGTGACGGGCGTGGCAGTGGCGAGCCTTTTGGCCTGCGTGCGCGAGGCGACGTGCATGCGCTGCGCGAGCGCGGAGAAGCTCGGCCTTGCGTTAACGTCGAAGGCGACGATCTCGCCGTCGAGCACCGCGCTGTGCGAGCCCATAGCGCCGTCCCAGGCGGGCGAGCTCGGGGTAGCTGTCGGTGATGTCGTTGAGGTTTCGGCTGTGCAGGCGCAGCTCGCCGGGCTTGGAGTAGGTGATCGCGCGAATGCCGTCCCACTTGATCTCATACGCCCAGCTTGGGTCGTCGGCCGGCAGCTCTCCGGCGCGCGCGAGCATCGGCACTATCCGCGTGGGCATCGGCTCGCGGGCAGGGTCCGCGGGCGGATCCATGCGATGGATCATCCAATCCTTGGGCTGCTCGCCCGAGTCGATCGGGAAGAGGGCGTAGCGTCCGTCCACGCGCTCGCCGTGCAGCGCGACCTCGACCTTGCGCGGCTCCCACTTCAGGCACTCGTACGTGCCGTGGTCCCAGATTCCCATCCTGCCGGCACCGTAGTTGCCCTTGGGAATCACTCCATGGAACTCCAGGTACTCGAGCGGGTGATCCTCGGTATGCGCGGCGAAGCGGTTCTCACCGGGGGCGTCGGGCAGCCCCTTGGGCAGCGCCCAGGATGCGAGCGCGCCATCGCGCTCCAGGCGCAGGTCCCAGTGCAGGCGGCTGGCGTCGTGTTCGTGGATGACGAAGCGCGGCGGCTGCGCATGCTGGGCTCCGTCACCAGATCCCGCGGGGTCTGGAGCTGGCACGCGAGCGGGCTCGGGCTCGGGCTCGGGCGTGGCGTGAAAGTCGCGTTTGGCGCGATAGCCCTTCAGGCGAGCGGCGGGCTTGCCGCCCACTTACCTTTTGGCGGTCGCCCGCGAGCCGCCGGGCTTCTTCGCCGGGGGTTTCTTTGCGGCCGGTTTCTTGGCAGCGGTCTTGGCGCCGGTGGCCTTCGCGCCGGCAGCCTTCGCGCCGGCAGCCTTCGCGCCGGCAGCCTTCGCGCCGGCAGCCTTCTTGCGCGGTTTGGCGGCGCCATCCTCGCCCTGGCGCGCGCGCACGGCGTCGAGGCTGGCCTTCAGCGCGCTCATCAGGTCGGGTGCGGGCGCGGCGACCTCGTCGGGCTCGGGCTGCACGGCGATCTGCTTGCCTTCGGCCTTGCGCTCGATCAGCGCGAGCACCTGCTGGCGGTAAGTGTCGCTGTACTTGTCCGGTTGGAAGGCGCCGGCGAGCGAGTCGATCAGCTGCTTGGCGACGTCGAGCTCGCGCCTGGTCGTCTTGACCTGCGCGGCCTCGGCGATCTCGTCGACGCGCTCGGGCGGGAGCACTTCGTCGGCGAACATCATGGTGGCCATGCCCAGCGCGTCGCCCATCGGGCGCAGCGCGACGAGTTGCTCCTTGGAGCGGATGACCACGCGGGCGATGGCGACCCTGCCGGTCTCGCGCATCGCCTCCAGCAGCAGCCGGTAGGGCTTGGCGCCGCCGGGCCCGGGGGCGAGGTAGTAGGGGTGGTCGTAGAAGACGGGGTCGATCTGGGACGAGCTCGACGAAATCCTCGATCTCGATCGTCTTAGTCTTCTTGGGCTCGAGCGCGTCGAGCTCGCCGGGCTCGATCACGACATAGCGGTCGGGGGCGATCTCATAGCCCTTGACGATGTCCGCGTAGGGGACCTCGTCGCCCGACTGCGGGTCGACGCGCTTCTGGGCGACCCGGACTCCGCTCTTGCCGGAGAGCTGGTGAAAGCGCACGCTCTTGCGGTCGAGCGCGCTGTACAACTTGACGGGCACGGTGACCAGGCCAAAGCTGATCGCGCCTGTCCAGATTGCGCGGGCCATTTGTCAAGTGTTACCACCTCCGGGCAAGCGCAACCAGCTTTGCAAGTCATCGTCCTCGGTGATCGCGACGGCCTCCTCGGGCGCAGCGGCCAGCCGGGCGGAGTAGATCGAGGGCGCGCGCAGCACCCGCGCGAGCACGGTGGCCTCGACGGTGGCCAGCAAAGTTGGCACCATCAGTGCGTCTGCGTGGTGGGTGAGCTCGAGCAGCAGCACGACCGCGGCGAGTGGCCCCTGCATGGAGGCGCCGAGCACGGCGGCGCCGCCGATGATCGCGTAGCTGCCCAGCGGGGCGCCGGGCCATATCTCTGACCAGGCCTTGCCGAGCAGGCCGCCCAGCAGCACGCCGTAGGCGAGCGTGGGCGTGAACAGCCCGCCGGAGGCGCCGCTGCCCAGGCAGGCGGCGGTGGCGAGCGGCTTGAGCACGAACAGGACGGCGATCAGCCCGACGCCGAGCTGGGCGACGAACGCGAGCTGCACGATGTTCTTGCCGTTGCCGAGGATCTGCGGGTAGGCGACGGACACGCCGCCGAGCGCGGCGAACACGACGATCGGCGCGAACAGGCGCATCGCGCCGGTCGGGCGCACGGCGTGGGCACGGCCGATCAGGCGTATCCAGGCGATCGCGGCGAGCCCGGCGATCGGGCCGACGAGCAGCGCCCAGACGACCTGCGAGGCGTGGATGTTGTAGGTGGTGATCGCGTAGGTGGGCCGTGTGGGCAGGGCGATCCAGGAGACGGCGGTGGCGATCAGCGAGGTGGCCAGCGCGGGCAGCACGAGCGGCAGCGCGAGCGTGCCGAGCAGCACCTCGAGCGCGAACAGGGCGCCGCCGAGCGGCACGTTGTAGACGGCGGCCATCCCGGCGCCAGCGCCGCAGGCGACCAGCAGGCGCCGCTGCCAGCGCGGCAGCTTGGCCCAGTCGCACAGGGCGCTTGCGACAGCGGCGCCGAAGCGCTGGGGAGCGGCCTCGCGCCCGAGCGAGGCGCCGAGGCCGACGATGACCATCGAGTAGGCCGCCCGCACCATGCTCGTCAGGAATGGCAGCCGCGCTTCGCGCAGCCAGATCGCCTCGGACACCTCTCCGTCGCCCCCGCGTCCCGCCAGCAGGAGCCCCATCACCCCGGCGACCACGCCGCCAATGATCAGCACGAACACGCGCCTGCTGGCAGACGCGCCCTGCACGCCTTCCAGGAACGTGCCGATGTGGTAGGACCAGGCGAGGTGCTGCACGGCGTGCAGTAGTTCCATCAGCGCCGCCCCGCCGAGGCCCGCGCCGAGGCCGATCAACACCACCAGCGCCCAGAAGCGAAGGCCGTAGGAAGCGGTGATCCCTCGCCCGGGCACGTTGGGCTGGGGAGACGATCGTGTGGGTGCGGTCGTCACGCAGCCTGCAGTCTGACGATGCGCGCGTACGTAGCCCTCGCGGACGCGCAGTGCGCAAGGCAGGCTAGTAAGCTAGGGTGCTAGCATCAACGTGTGGCGAGCGGTAGACAACCCAACGAGAAGCAGCAGTTCAACGTGTATCTGCCGCCCGCGCTCATCCGCCGCGCCAAGCACGCGGCGGTGGATCATGTGATGTCGCTGTCGCGCTTGGTCGAGGACGCGTTGGTGGCCCATCTGGAGCGCCTCGAGAAAGAGCAAGCGCTGTGAAGGTCAGGCCGGTGCATTTCGTCCCCAATGTCGATGAGGCCCTGCGCTTCTATCAGGCGCTCGGACTCGAGCAGGATGCCCGTTCGCGCTCGGGTCACTGGATCGAGTTGATGGCAAGCGGCGGCGAGCTCGGCCTGCACGACGCGGCGATCGCCGCTGACGGGGAGGGCCGGGAGGGAGTTGCCCTCAACTTCATCGCAGACGAGCGCCTGGAGGCGGTCGAGCAGCGGCTGCGGTCGGCCGGCTTTGCGCCGGAGGGCACGATCGTCGACCACGAGTGGGGACGGGCCCTCCAGGTGCGTGCGCCCGACGGGACGGTGGTGCAGATCGACGAGCGCGATCGCGAGCTGTACACGTGACATGACAACCGTGAGCGTTCGTTACATCGTCGACGACGTAGATGCGGCGATCGCGTTCTACACGCGCCACCTCGGTTTCGCGGAGGTGATGCATCCGGCGCCCACGTTCGCGATGCTCTCGCGCGGTGACCTTCGCCTGCTGCTCAGCGCGCCCAGCGGCGTCGGCGGCGGCGGACAGGCGATGCCGGATGGCACGATGCCGGCGCCGGGCGGCTGGAACAGGTTCTCGCTGGAGGTATCCGATCTCGCGACCACGGTACAGAGGCTGCGCGGGGACGGTGTGCGCATGCGCAACGAGATCGTGACGGGGGTAGGCGGCAAGCAAGTGCTGCTCGACGATCCGTCGGGCAACCCAGTCGAGCTGTTCGAGCCGACGCCGCGTTAGCCTCGTGGCGCCAGCCCGTCGAGCAGCCGCGCGAGCGCTGCGCCGACCTCCTCGCGCAGCTGTGGCTGGCGCGCGATCATCATGGCGGCCTCGTCGAGCGCGCCCATCAGCAGATGCGCGAGCGGGCGCACGGGCAGCGCGTCGATCTCGCCGGCGTCGATGGCGGCGGCGAGCGCGGCCTCGGTCAGCCCGAGCCCGTAGCGCTCGGCGACCTCGCGCCAGCGCTCCCAGCCGAGCACGGCGGGGGCGTCGAGCAGCACGATGCGCTGCACCTCGGGCGTCTGGCAGGCGTCGAGGAACAGGGCGGTGGCGCGGCGCATCGCGTCGAGCGGGCCGCTGGCGTCGACGAGCGGGGCGGCGACGCGCTCGGTGAGCTCGCGCTCAACCTCTTCGTAGACGGCCAGGAACAGGGCCTGCTTGTCGGCAAAGTGGTGGTAGAGCGCGCCGCGGGTGACCCCGGCGCGGCGCACGATCTGCTCGGTTCCGACGCTGGCGTAGCCGCGCTTGGCGAACAGCTGCCGGGCCGCGCGGACGAGCTTTGACCGGGTGGCCTCGGAGCGGGCGGCTTGGGATTTGACATGCATACAGTGTGTATGTAACGTACGTGCAGTCTGTATGTACAACGATAGAGGGAGGCCCGGATGGAGCCCAATGCAAGCGTCGATCTTCGCCAGGGCACTGTGCGCTACCGCGACACGGGCGGCGATGGCGAGCCAATCGTGTTCGTGCACGGACTGCTGGTCAACGGCTCGCTGTGGCGCAAGGTGATCCCGGCGCTGCAATCGGCTGGCTACCGCTGCATCGCGCCGGACTGGCCGCTGGGCTCCCACCTACCGGCGATGAAGCCGGACGCGGACAACACGCCACGCGGGGTGGCGCACCTGATCGCGGACTTCCTGGCGGCGCTGGAGCTGTCAGACGTGACGATCGTGGCCAACGACACGGGCGGTGCGATCGCGCAACTGCTGGTGACAGAGCGTCCCGAGCGCGTGGGGCGCCTGGTGTTGACGCCGTGCGACTGCTATGAGAACTTCCTGCCGCCGGCGTTCAGGCCGCTGCAGTGGCTGGCGCGCGTGCCAGGCGCGCTGATGCTGCTGATGCAGCCGATGCGCGTGGCGGCCGTACGGCGTTCGCCGCGGGTTGGCTTCGGCATGCTGACACGCGAGCCGATCGACGACGAGGTCACGGCTGGGTGGGTGCGCCCGTTCCTGGCAGACGGCGGCGTGCGGCGCGACACGGCGCGCCTGCTGCGGGCGATCGACTCCGGCGACACGCTGGCGGCGGCGGAGAAGCTGCGCTCGTTGCAAGCACCGACCCTGCTGGCGTGGTCGCCCAAAGACCGCTTCTTCAAGCTCGCGTTTGCGCAACGCCTGGTGGATGCGATTCCCAACGCGCGCCTGGTACGGATGGAGGACTCCTACACGTTCGTCCCCGAGGACGAGCCGCAGCGGTTGGCGCAGCTGATCGAGGAGTTCATCGACAAGACGCCAGTCGCGGCGGCGGCTCAGGCGGTAGACGCGACGCCGGCGGGCTCGGCATAGCGCGCGAGCGTGGCGGCGTCGTGCGAGCAGATCAGCTCGACCTCGTCAGAGTGGGCGAGCGCGAGCTCGCGCAGCCGTTCGATGTTGTGCCGTCGTGCGGCACGGTCGATCTCGTCGAAGGCTTCGACTAGGCGCAGGCTGACGGGACAGTGCGGGGGTGTCTGCACGAGGCCGTGATGGAAGTAGGCGTCGCCGCAGTGCAGCAGCCAGCGATCGTCGCGCTTGACAGCGACGCCGGTGTGCCCGAACGTGTGGCCTGGCAGCGGCACGAGCAGGATCTCGTCGTCGCTGTGGGGCAGTGCGCGCACGCTGTCAAACCCGAACCACTGCTCGCCGCTGGCCTCGTGCTGGACCCAACGCGGACCGTGACGCCAGTGCGCGGCGACGTAGCGTGGTCGTTCGTTCCATTTCGGCTTGGTCGCGGCGGCGAGCTCGCGCCCGAGCAGGTGAACCTCGGCGTGGGGGAAGTCGGGCAGCCCGCCGGCGTGGTCGAGGTCGAGGTGCGTGATGAGGATGTGACGCACGTCGCTGGGATCGAGCCCGAGCGCGCGGATCTGGGAGATGGCGGTTTCGGCGGCGTCGAGCTGCGGGCGGGCGAGCGCGTTGAAGGCGCGGCCGAGCTGGCGCGGCGTGCGCGCGTCGTCGAGGCCGAAGCCGGTGTCGACCAGGATGAGCTCTCCGGCGCCCTCGATCAGCAGGCAGTGACAGACCAGCCGCGCGGTCTTGCCCTGGCCGGCGATCAGGCGTGCCCCGCGCGGGCACATGGTGCCGCAGTTGAGGTGATGGATAGCGCGCGGAGAGGTTTCCATTTATGAGAAGCGTACCGGCGGCGGTGGCCGGCGCGGCGCCACCCCAGGCGATCGGGCGGGATGGTCGCCCGTGAACAGACCGCGCGCTATGGTGCGGCCCATGCCCGCTTCCGAGCCCGAGTTGCCCCTGCGCGGCGGCTGCGGCTGCGGTGCGGTGCGCGTTGAGGTGACGGCGCCACTGGAGTCGGCGAACTACTGCCATTGCACGCGCTGTCAGCGTCGCAGCGGCACGGCTGCGTCGGCCAACGCGCGTGTGCAGCGGGGATCGTTTCGCGTGGTGAGCGGCGAGCAAAGCCTGCGCGCGTGGAAACCGCAGGGCGGCTTTGAGAAGTGGTTCTGCGGGGAGTGCGGCTCGGCGCTGTACAGCTGCGCTGCGGACGATCCCCAGCGCGTGTCGGTCCGTCTCGGCGCGATCGACGGCGACCCGGGGATCAGGCCGAGCTTGCGCCAGTTCGTGGCGTATGCGGCCACGTGGGAGGCGATCCCCGACGACGGCCTGCCACGCCACGCAGAGAGCTCAAACACGCACTAGGCGACGACGCGCACGAGCTGTTCGCCGACGAGGATGCTCAGGGTGCTGTTGGCGGCGAGCACCTCGACGGCCTGTTGTTCTTCGCCGGCGCGACGCCCGGGCAGGTTGGCGGCGAAGCGCATGCCCTTGCGCCCGCCCAGCGCGGGGTCGGGTGTGCCATTGGCCAGCGTGCCGCTGATGGCCAGCTGGTTGGGGTTATCGAGCGCGAACGTCTCGCCGTCGGGCGCGAGCGCGAGCGCGTCCTCGGCGGGGCCGGTGCCCGTGTGACCCGACGCACCGAACGCGGTTTCGGGCGTGCCGAGGGTGCTGAGGCGAAACAGCTGGCCGGTGCCGCCGAAGCTGACCTCGACGCGGCCTTGTGCCAGCGCAAAGAGCCCGCCGAGCAGGACCGAGCTGACGCCGCCCCTGCCGGCGGGGTTGGGCAGGTAGGCGACGCCGGCGCTGCCGAAGCTGGGCGCATCGGCGCCGGTCGGGCTGAGCTCCTGGACGGCGGGAGCCTGGGCAAGGTTGCTGCTGGGGACGGCAGCCTGTTCGTAGGCGAGCAGGACGGAGCCGTCGGTGGCAACGGTGACGCCGCAGGCGGAGCCTTCGCCGATCGCGGGCGGCTGGCCGCTGGCGGCGAGGAAGCCGGCCTTGCCAAAGGAGCGGTCGAGCGCGCCGGTGGGCAGCAGGCGGACGAGCTCGAGCGGCCCTGCGCCGAGCCCGGGGGTGATCCGCGGTTCGTTGACCGGCTGCGGGACTTCGCGCGGGTAGTAGACGACGAGGATGCGGCCGTCGGGCTCGACTGCAGCCCCGGCGAGGATGGCGTGGCGGTGGGTGCCGGGCAGGCTGTATCGGGCGACGCCGTCGTGGCCGAAGGCGCGGTCGGGCCGCCCGCGTGCGGTCAGGCGCATTAGCGTGAGGCGATGGCCGCGGTCGAGGCCGACTACCAGCAGCTTCCCGGCGGGCAGGGCGAACATCCGCGGCGGGTGCTGGGGCGTGGAGAAGATGGCGGGCAGCGCGACGGCGCCGCCGTTGCCGAACTGCCGTTCGAGCGTGCCGCGGGCGGACATACGCGCGACGAGGAACGATCCGGGCCGGCGATTGGCATAGCCGCCGACGAACAGCGATTCGTGGGGACCCTGCGCGAGCAGCGACCCCGTGCTGCCAGGTCCGGGCGGATACAGCGAATCGATGCCTTCCTCTCTGAAGGGCACCCCGGCCACTCCGTGTCTGCCAAACGACGAGTCCAGATGCCAGGCGGGCGCGACGGCGGTCGGCCCGCAGCACGCCCAGACGATGACGCCGAGCGCCCATGCGATGCCCGGACCCCGACAAAGTCGGCCCATCGCGGCGGCATTGTTGGGTTGTGGCCTGGACATTCCTAGGAGCTTTTTATGCATCGCGTATAGACCCATTAGGTGGCCGACCGATTATCCCTGTGTGACCTTGCGCAAGGGCATCGCTGCGGCTGCGAGGCTTGGCGGGCCGACACTCTTGACGGCGCTGGCGGGCGCCATGGCGACGTCTTTGGCCGCCGGCACAGCCGTGGCGGCGGCGGCGAACGTGAGCGCGAACTGGGCGGGCTACGTGGCAACACCGTCGGCGACGGTGGGCTCACGTTTCAGCAGCGTGTCGGGCTCGTGGACGGTGCCCGCGGTGATCTGCACGGCGGGCCGGGAAACCCACTCTGCGGCGTGGGTCGGCCTGGGCGGGGACAGCGAAAGCGCGACGGCGCTGGAGCAGGTGGGCACAGATGCGGACTGTTCGCGTGTGGGGGCTTCGGCGTATGCGGCCTGGTATGAGCTGATACCCGCGGGGCCGGTCGACCTGCCAGTCAGGCTGCATACGGGCGACAGGATGTCTGCGTCGGTGACGGTGCGCTCGCACGACGTAACGCTGCGCATCCGCGATCTGAGCACGGGCGCGCGCTTTGGCATCACGCGCCACGTGTCGAGCGTGGACGTGTCGTCGGCCGAGTGGATCGTTGAGGCGCCGTCGGTGTGCGTGGCGGCGGACGCATGCGCGACGCTGGCGCTGGCGGACTTCGGCAACGTGTCGTTCTCGAGCGCGACAGCGATGGCGGCAGGGCATACGGGCGCGATCGCAGACCCCGGCTGGGCGGCCACCGCGTTGGAACTGCGCCAGGGCGCCGGCCAGGACTTCGGCCACAGGCCAGGACGACGTTTTGGGCGCCCGAGTGTGCTGGTCAGCGCGGCCCCGTCACAGCCGTCGGGTCCGCTGGGCGCGTTCTCGGTGAGCTGGCAGGAACAGTCGATCCAGTTCGAACCACCGCGGGCGCCAGTCATGCCCGGTTGACGAGGGTGCTCTCGACTACCCTCTTCGATGAGCGGTTACCTGGAGGGTTTGTCGTGAGACAGGTGAGATTCCAACGCAGCTCCAGCGATGGCTTCGGCTACGGCTAGCTTGGGAGCCCGTGGCGGCCGCCGCACAGGCGTGCTGATCGCCGCGGCAATGGCGACGCTCGTGCTCGTGGTCCTGGCGTTTGCGGCGCTCGCGCTGGCAGGCTCGCGGCCATCGATCGTGGCGGACGCGGCTGCGCTTGCCCGCGTGAACCTGCCGGTGACCCAGGGCACGATCGAAAGCATCAAGGTGACCGCACCCGACGGGCGGCGGATTCCCGTGACGGTGCTCGGCGGGCGGCTGTGGCCGCAGGTGGACCTCTACCCGGGCGAGCGCGTGTCGGTCGAGGTGGTCCTTCGCCATCCGGGCTGGATCGCGTGGCTGGCGGGCAGCCGCGATACCGAGCGCCTGCAGATGCGCACGCCGAGCTCTCCTGTGCGCGAACGCTACGTGCTGCTAGCGGCCGGCTCGCCGCTGCGCCTGGTGTTTGCACAGCCGGTCAGCCGGCTCGAATATGGCCCGCCCGAACACCTTCAGCGGCGCACGCTCACGCGTCCCAGCAGCCAGGTCACGCTGCCGCGCGAAGGCGAAGCGGGCTCGATCGAAGTGGCGGCGGCTCCACGTACCTGGGAGAAGCTGCCGGCGCGATCGCTGGTCAGCTGGTTCCCGGCGGGGACGGGGGCGAGCGCGGTGCTGAGCCCGCATCCGGGCAGGCATATCTCACCGACGACGCCCATCTACGTGACGTTCTCCCAGACGGTGGCGTCGGCGCTCGGCGGCAGAATGCCCCGCGTGGAGCCGGCCAGTCCGGGCAGCTGGCACGCGATCGACAGCCACACGCTGGAGTACGTGCCGAGCGGCTATGGCTTCGGTCTGGACACCGGGGTGGCGATCGTGCTGCCCGACAGCGTGCGGCTGATCGACGGTCAGCGCGAGGGGTCTGCGAGCGTGGCCACGTGGACGGTGCCGCCGGGCTCGAGCCTACGCGCCCAGCAGATCCTCGCCCAACTGGGCTACTTGCCGCTGCGCTTCACCCCCGCGAAGGACGTGGCGCGAACGGCGAGCGCGCAGGAGCGCGCGGCGGTCGACCCGCCTGTTGGCCGCTTCTCCTGGCGCTATGGCAACGTGCCGGGGGCGCTGCGCGCGCTGTGGCAGCCGGGAACGAGCAACGTGGTGATGAAGGGCGCCGTGATGGCCTTCGAGAACGCTCACGAAATGACCACCGACGGGATCGTCGGTCCGGCGGTGTGGCGCGCTCTGATCGGTGCGGCGATCGCCGACCAGAAGACCAGCGCGGGCTACACGTTCGTGATGGTCAACGAGGGCTCGCAGAGCCTTGCCCTGTGGAACGACGGCTCGATCCGCCTGACCACGCCGGTCAACACGGGCATCGCGTCGGCGCCCACCGAGCTGGGCACGTTCGCGGTGTACGAGCACATCGCGTCGGGCACCATGAGCGGCACCAACCCCGACGGCAGTCACTACAAAGACCCTGGCGTGCCGTGGATCAGCTACTTCAACGGTGGCGACGCCCTGCACGGCTTCGAACGCGCCCAATACGGCTTCCCCCAGAGCCTCGGCTGCGTTGAGATGCAACCTGCGACCGCGGGCAGGGTGTGGCCGTACACGCCGATCGGCACGCTGGTGCACGTCGACTGACGGTGCGTTGGACAGCTTCTCGTCAGGGCTGCCATGGGTCGAGAAGATCAATCCCGGTGTCCTGGAAGTCGCTGGTATTGCGCGTGGCGAGCGTCGCTCCCAGCTTGCGGCAGATCGCCGCGATCTGCCCGTCGGCCATGCTGATGGGGCGACCGGCTTTGTCGCGATCGCTGACAACGGTCGCATAGTGGGTGGCGGCTGCGGCATCGAACGGCTCGACGCGACCTTCGAGGTCGTCCTCGATCAGCCCGCGGATTGCCTCGTTCAGTCGTTCTCTGCGCTGCCCCGCGGGCAGACGGGCCGCCCCGTAGAGCAACTCGGCGACGGTGATCGCGGTGGTCGCGACCGCGGTGGAGTCGATCGAGTCCAGCCACTCGGTGACTCGTTCATCGGGCCCGGGACGGATGAGCTCGGAGAGAACGTTTGTGTCAAGGAGGATCACGCCTGCAGCGTCGCCGCCCGCGGTTTCTCACTCCGGTCGGGCAGCTCCAGTTCCACGCCGCCAACGGCCGCGAAGCGGGCGTGGATGCGGCTGCCGAGACCGACCATTGCCTGCTGGGGGGGGAGCGCATCTTTGAGTATGGCCCGCACCTCGGCCTCCATCGAACGCCCGTGACGTGCGGCACTCACGCGCAGGCGGGCCTTGGTGTCGTCATCGAGTCCTCGAATGGTCAGCGTCGCCATTGGCGCTCCTTCAGATAGCACTCATTGACGGCAATGCTAGCAGGGCTGACGGCGAGCGTTTTAGCGTTCTTCGTTCGCGTGTCTGGAACGGGCAAGGCGGCCTTCTAAATGGGCGCGGCGGGTTTCGAACCTGCGACCTCTCGCGTGTGAAGCGAGCGCTCTCCCACTGAGCTACGCGCCCTGGACGGCTGATTCTATTGGGCGTGCGAGGTCACGCTCGGCCTAGGTAGTTCCCCACCCGCGATAACGGCTTTCCTCGGCTGACAAGAGCATCCCGTCGGCCTAACGTCAGAACATGGCTATCGGCCCGTCGCATCGCTGGAAGCGAACACGCACTTGACGATGACTACACGGCACGGATCGCACAGTCCGAGTCAGGTGGTGATCTGCGGCGGCGGGGTGGCGGCGGTCGAGGCGCTGCTGGCGCTGCATACGCTTGTGGAGGTCGGGGTCGAGCTTCACCTAGTTGCCCCCAACCGCCGGTTCGTCTACCAACCTCTGGCGGTGGCGGCGCCGTTCGGCCTTGCAGAGACCCATCTGTTCGACCTTTCCGAGATCGCAGCTGAGAAGAACGCGACGCTGCACGCGGACTCGCTGGCGAGCGTCGATGCGCAGGGCAGGCGCGTACGACTTGCGATTGGCGGCGACCTTCCCTACGACGCTCTGCTCGTGGCGGTGGGCGCTCGGCGCCACGACTGGCTGGAGGGCGCGCTGCATTTCGCCGGCGCGGCGGACGTGGCCGCGTTCAGGGAGCTGCTCGAGCGACTGGTCAGCGGCGCGGACAGGCGGCTGTGCTTCGCCACCCCAGCGCAGGTCAGCTGGACGCTGCCGTTGTATGAGTTGGCGCTGCTGACCGCCTCGCACCTGGCCGACCTGGGCGTCATCGGAGCAGAGCTGAGCGTGGTCACGCCTGAGGCCGAACCACTGGCGCTGTTCGGGCCGGCGGCCAGCCGCATGTTGCGCAACCTGCTGGCCGACCGCGGGATAACGCTCAAGGCGGGGGCCTGCGCGGAGAGGATGCAAGATGGCAGGCTTCAGCTCGATTCGGGCGCCACGCTGGAGGTCGACCAGGTGGTCACCCTCGCTCAGCTGGACGGGCCCGCCGTACCGGGGCTGCCGGCGGATGAGTCCGGCTTCATCCTCGTGGACGAGCACAGCCGGGTGGTGGGCCTCCAAGACGTGTATGCGGCGGGCGACGGAACGAGCTTCCCGATCAAGCAGGGAGGCATCGCCACTCAGCAGGCCGATGCGGCCGCGGATGGCATAGCGGCGGGGATGGGGGCTGCGGTCACGCCATCTGCCATCCGCCCCACGCTCAGGGCGGTGCTGCTCACCGGCATCGCCCCGACCTACATGCGCGCGCAGATCGCGGGATCGTCCGGCGGCTCGTTCGAGATCGCGGCCACCCCGCTGTGGTGGCCTCCGGGCAAGGTCGCCGGCCGCCACCTGGCCCCCTACCTGGCCGGCCATGAGCCGCTCAGCCGCGACGAGACGCTCGAGGATCGCAGGCCTTCGCTCGAGGATCCCGCCAGGCTGGCGGAGTCACACGAGGAAGCTCGTGAGCTGGCGCTGATGTTTGCCGAGCGCGATGCGGCCGACGGCCACTTCGAGTCCGCGCTGGAGTGGCTGGATGTGCTCGAGCGGATCGACGGCGTGCTCCCACCCGGGTTTCTGCAAAAGAGAGCCGACTGGCAGGATCGCGCGAGCGGGTAGGAGCCGTCGCTGTCACGAGCCGAGCTTGACCCCCACGTGGGGATGCAGCCGGACGCTAGCTTCGGAGTAGGCCCCGGCCAGGTCGTCGACTTCATCAGGCGTGAGCGCGTGGCCGAAGGCGACCGGCCCGCCGAGCTTGCGGTAGGCGGCGAGCATCTGCTTGCCGATCTGCGCGAGGCTGAAATGGCCGTCGTAGACGCTCTCGATGTACAGCGCGACGTTTGCACGCGCGAAGCGGGCGCTGGCGACCGAGCCGTGTTCGACCTGCGCGATCGCCCCGTCGATCAGCTGCCATCCGCGCTCGCTCAGCTCGAAGAAGCCGTGGAACAGGCCGCTGATGCTTGCGGCGGGGCCCGTGAGGGCGCCTGCCTCGTCTTCTTGCAGGAGGGCGGGCACGGCGATACCTGCGGCGGCGGCTGCAGCCGCACGGACGGGTTCCCGGGCGAGCGCGCCGTGGGCGGGCAGGCCGTTTACGACGAGCGGCCAGGCGGTCTTGCTGGCGAGCACCTCGGTGTGAACCGAGGGTTGTGCGCTTTGCAGAGCGCGCACGAGAGCGATCAGGTCTTCGCGCTCGAGCCGCAGGGCGGTCGGGCTCGGCGCGGGGCCGGCGCAGCCGCCGGCGCTGGCGAGCGCGAGCCCGATCAGGAGGGCGGGCGCCGCGCGTTTGAGGATGATCGGCACGCCCGACGGCACCCGCCTGTTTGAAGGGGCTTGAGAGCTGCTAGACGCCGAGCATGTCGACCACGAACACCAGCGGAGCGTTCGCCGGGATCGTGGGCGGCGAGCCGGCGGCGCCGTAGGCCAGCGCGGAGGGGATGATCAGCTCACGCCTGCCGCCGACCTTCATACCGGCTATGCCCTGGTCCCAGCCCTTGATGACCTGGCCCTTGCCGAGCGAGAAGGAGAACGGTTCGTTGCGTTTCCATGACGCGTCGAACTCCTTGCCGCCTTTGTAGAGCACGCCGACGTAGTTGACGGTGACGGTGTCGCCGGCTTTTGCTTCGGCGCCGGTGCCGGCGATCAGTTCCTTGGTCACAAGCTTGGTGGGCGCGGCGCCGGACGGCGGCGTGACCTTGGGTTCTTTGGAGAGCGGTCCGCTGGTGGGGGTCTTGGCTGTGGTGCTCGTGGGCGAGGTCGAGGTCTTGCTTTCGCCGGCTTTGATCAGGGAGGTGTCGGCGCTGTTCTCGTTGCCGATAGTGATGGTGCTCGAGCCGCCGGAGGAGCCGCAGCCGGCGACGAGGACAGCCGCGCCCAGCGTCGCCAGGAGCAGGCCGGCGCGGGAGCGCAGAATGGTGCGGGGGTCTTTGGTGGAGTAGATCACGGTGGCGCAGCCTACCTGAACTCGACTGATTGGTGCGCTCCGTGCGTTAGGATCGCACGTGGACCGTGCTAGGCGGGGAGGTAGCGGTGCCCTGAATCCGCAATCCGCTCTAGCGGGGCTGAACTCCCCTCCGAGGGGTTCCGCGCCGGTCGTTCCGTTGCTCGGGGCGTCGATGGTTCGGGTCCCGCGCGGTGCAGGCTCGCGAACCAGGTCAGGTCCGGAAGGAAGCAGCCTTAAGCGATAACCGGCAGGCGCAGCGGGAGATCCCGGACCGGAGCCGCGGGCGGCGATCAGGCGACCGACGGCCGGAGTCTCGACGAGGGGTGCACGGTCCATCGCGAACCTAAGGACAGCGCTGGAAGACCAGCCAGGAGCGGTTGGCGCGAACATCGACGAACCCGGGCGGGATGCTGGTGTGCTCGACAGGGTCGTGGGAGTCGAGCACGTAGTCCTGTTCGACTTCCCTGCTCGCGGGATCCAGGTAGTCGCCGTAGGCGATGTGGCCGGCCTCGGGGCTGACGATGTTGGCGGGGCTGGTCTTCAGGTACAGCGCGAGCAGTGGCACGGGGGCGTGGTTGGGCACGCCGACGGGACCGCAGCGCAGCGTGACGGAGCGGTTGCGAACGAGCGCGAGCAGGTCGCTTTCGATGCTCTGCTGACGCGCGAGTTTGTCCAGTTCGCGGTGCGCGGAGTGGTACTGGCCGGGAACTGAGGCGAGCAAAGCGACCAGCACGAGCGCGCCGGCGGCCATCCACCAGCGTCGCCGCGGGTCCTCGCGCGCGAGGCAGGTCCAGCCCAGTGCGCCGGCGCCGCAGAAGATGCACAGGATGGCCGCGGCGAGGAAGGCGTAGCGGGTGTTGATGGGCAGGCCGACGGCGGCAAAGGCGGCGAACACAACCACGACTAGCACGCCGGCGCCGGCTCCCAGCAGTGCCCGGCGGCGCAGCCAAAGCAGCGACAGGACGCCCCCGAGCGCGGCGCCGACCAGCACGGGCGCCCGCAGGATCTCACCGATGCGCCGGGGGATGTACTGGGGCACGTTGGCGATGCCGCTGACGCGGTGCAGCGTTTCGGCGGTGTGGCGGGTGTTGGTGAGCGACCACAGCGGGTTGCCGGTGATGGCCAGGTCGCTGAGCACCCACACCAGCGGCGCGCAGGCGGCGAGCAGGGTCAGGCGGGCGATCTCGCCGCGGGTGCCCACGTTCGAACCTGAGACCCCTCGCGTGTGAAGCGAGAGGTCTCTCACTGAGCTATACGCCCAGCGTGGGGTGAGGCCCATCAGATACAGCCAGTAGAGCGCGGAGAAGGCCCACGCCTCGGGGCGCAATAGGCCGGCGAGCGCGAGCAGGACGAGCACTGGTGCGCCGGCGGGCATGTGGTGCTGGCGCTGCTTGCGGGACTCGACGAGCAGGGCGCTGAGGACGAGCAGCAGATAGGGCAGGTCGACGTAGGCGCGCACGCCGTAGGAGAGCACGGGCACGCGCGTGAGCAGGATCAGCGCGGCGAGCAGGCCGGCGGCCCGCCCGAACCATTCGCTGCCGAGCTTGTAGACGACCCAGCCGCAGGTGGACAGCGCTAGGAAGCCGAGGGCGACGGTGACGTCCTCGACGCCGCGCGGCCCGAGCGGGTAGAGTACGACGCCGAGCAGCTCGAGCAGGGGGTGCGGCGTGGGCGCGATGGGCACGCCGTAGGCGGGCGTGGCGCCGCGGGCGAGCTGTCCGCCCCAGGCAAGCGCGTAGAGGGTGTCGTAGTTGGCGAACGCGACGCCGCCGACGAGGCGCAGCAGGACGGCTACGGCGACGATGACTGGCAGCGCGCATAGGCGCCTGAGAGAGGCGGTCACGGGGCGGACGCTATCCGCTGGACGGCGCCTGCGAGACAGCCGGGTGGACGCCGGCGGCCGGCCCGGCAAGGGTGGCCGGACGGCGGGCGGGCGTGGGTAGACTCAGGCGCACGGTGCCCGCAGAGCAGCACACACAGGACGAGCAGAGTCCCCAGCCTCCCCAGCAGCAGCGCTCGCTCTATCGCAGGCACCGTCCCCGCACGTTTGCTGAGGTGGTCGGCCAGGAGCCGGTGGTGCGGACGCTGCGCAACGCGGTAGAGCGCGGCAAGGTCCATCACGCGTACTTGTTCGTGGGCTCGCGCGGGACGGGCAAGACGTCGATGGCGAAGATCCTGGCGGCGTGCTTGAACTGCGATCAGAATCCCGCCCACCCGACCCCCGACCACCCGACGGTGGAGCCGTGCGGCGTGTGCGACTCGTGCGCGTCGATCGCGTCGGCGAGCTCGCTGGACGTGATCGAGATGGACGCTGCGTCGAACAACTCGGTGGACGACATCCGCGAGCTGCGCGAGAGCGTGGCGTATGCGCCGGTGAGCGGGCGGCGCAAGGTGTACATCCTGGACGAGGCGCACATGCTGTCGACGGCGGCGTGGAACGCGTTCTTGAAGACCTTGGAGGAGCCGCCGCCGAACACGGTGTTTGTGTTGGCGACGACGGAGGCGAACAAGGTGCCTGCGACGGTGGTGGACCGCTGCCACCGCTTCGACTTCCACCGCCCAACGGTCGAGCAGATCGCAAGCGTGGTGCGCCGCGTGGCGCAGGCGGAGTCGATCGAGATCCCGCCCGAGGCGGTAGCGGCGCTGGCACGTTCTGCGACGGGCAGCTTTCGCGACGCGTTGGGCACGCTGGAGCAGCTGGTCACCTACAGCGGCCCGCAGATCGCGCTGGAGGACGTGCTGGCGGTGCTCGGCGTGGCGGACTCGCGGCTGCTGGAGGAGACGGTGGACGCGCTGGCGGCCGGCGATTCGAGGCGGGCGCTGCTGGTTTTGGAGCAGTGCGCCGAGCAGGGTCGCGATGCGGCGTCGTTCGCGTCTGACCTGGAGGTGCGCGCGCGCGAGCTGCTGGTCGTGCAGACCCTTGGCGAGGTGCCGGCCGAGCTTGCGCTGACGGCGGAGGCGGACGCGGCGCTGGCGGCTCAGGCGGGGCGCGTTGACCAGGCCACGGTGGTCCGCCTGCTGGAGCTGTTGGCCCAGGCGATGGAGGCGGTGCGCGCGGGCGCGGATGCGCGCACCCGTCTGGAGCTTGCGCTGGTCAAGGCGGCACGGCCCGAGGTGGATGGCTCGATGCGCGCGCTGCTTGCACGTATCGAGCGCCTGGAGCGGGCAGCGGCCAACGACGATTTTGACGAGGGGCCGCCAGGGGCGGCCGGCGAGGGTCGCGCGGTTCCCGGCGAGGCGATCGCGGCGAGCGACGAGCGGGGTGAACATCCACAGGTGCAGGCGGTGCAGGCAGAGGACCACACGCGCCCGCAGCCGCGGCCGGAGCCGGAGGTGCAGCCGCGCCCGGAGGTGCAGCCGCAGTCGCAGCCGCGGCAGCATGAGCACAAGCCCGAGCCCGTGCGGGCGTCGGGCGCGGACCTGGCGACGCTGTGCTCGCTGTGGCCGGCGGTGGTCGAGCTGGTGCGCGGCGAGCATGCCCTGCTGGGCGCGCTGATAGCGGAAGCCCGGCCGGTGGCGGTGGACGGCGAGGACCTGACGGTGGCGTTCGCGCCGACTGCGCAGTTCCTCAAGAAGAAGGCCGAGGACCCGGCCAACCGAGCGGCGGTGAGCGAGGGGCTGGCGGCGGTGGCGGGCGGTCGTTGGCGGCTGTCATATGAGTTGCGTGACGAGCCCGAGGGCGCGGACGATCGGGCGCAACCGCGAGAACACTCAGAGCAGGAGTGGGTGGCGCGCTTTATGAGGGAGTTTGACGCCGAGGAGGTAGAGGGCGAGTGGGATCCTGCACAGACGGATGACGGGCGCGGGGTGGACGAGCGCGACGCGGCGGCTGTTATGAGCAACGAGAAAGGCGCGTGATGTCCAAGCAGCAGCGGATGCCAAACATGCAGCAGATGATGGCGCAGGTCCAGAAGATGCAGCGCGACATGGAGCAGGCTCAGCAGGAGCTCAAGAGCGAAGTGCTCGAGGCGTCTGCGGGCGGTGGCATGGTCACTGTGAAGATCAGCGGGGACCTGGAGCTCAAGGAGGTGAGGATCGACCCGGCGGCGGTGGACCCGCAGGACGTGGAGATCCTCTGCGACATGGTGCTGGCGGCGGTCAACGAGGCGCTGCGAATGGCCCAGGAGGCGGCGGAGGGCAAGATGGGCGGCGCGACGGGCGGGCTGGATCTGGGCAGCCTCGGCGGCCTCGGCCTGCCGGGACTGTGAATCCACTCCAAGCAGCCCGTCCGGCGCGGACGCGTTCTCTGTGAACGACTCCTACGCCCCGCCTGTCCAGCGCCTGGTGACGGAGCTGTCGAAGCTGCCGGGCATCGGCAATCGCACGGCGCAGCGGCTGGCCTTTCACATCCTGCGCGCCTCGACGCAGGACGCGAGCGCGCTGGCGCAGGCGATCTGTGAGGTGAAGGAGAAGATTGGGCTGTGTGACGTGTGCTTCAACCTGACCGACGAGCAGCGCTGTCGCATCTGCCAGGACCCGCGGCGCGATCATGCGCTCATCTGCGTGGTGGAGGAGCCCAGCGACGTGATCCCGATGGAGCGCACGCACGAGTACCGTGGCGTCTACCACGTGCTGGGCGGCGCGCTGTCGCCGATCGACGGCGTGGATCCGGAGGACCTGAAGATCGAGCAGCTGTTCGCACGGGTGGCCTCCGCTGGACAGGCTGACATAGGCCCGGGCGTTGCGGTCAGGGAGGTGGTGCTGGCGACCAACCCGACGACGACGGGGGAGGCGACTGCGCTGCACATCGCGGAGGAGCTGCGTGCGCGCGCGCCTGGCGTGACGGTGACGCGCCTGGCGAGCGGCCTGCCGGTGGGCTCGGATCTGGAGTACGCGGATGAGGTCACGCTTGGTAAGGCGCTCGCGGGACGCCGCGCCTTGTAGGTGAGCGCTGCACGGTGCGAGGCTTTGTCCTCGGTCGCTCGCGGGATACCGCGCTGGGAATATCCTGCGATGCATGCAAGACATGGTGGTGATGAAGTTCGGCGGCACGTCGGTGGCGGACGCCGAGCGGCTCAAGCGTGCGGCGCGGCGGATCGTGGACAGGCGCGAGCAGGGTGCGCGCGTGGTGGCGGTGCTGTCGGCGCGCGGCAAGACGACCGACGAGCTGATCGCGATGGCGGAGGAGGTCTCGCCGGCGCCGGACCCGCGCGAGATGGACATGCTGCTTTCCTCCGGCGAGCGCATCTCGTGCGCGCTGTGCGCGATGGCCATCAACGACCTGGGCCACCGGGCGATCTCGCTGACAGGTTCCCAAGCGGGCATCGTGACGGACGAGTCGCACACCAAGGCGCTGATCATCGACGTGCGCGCGGATCGCATCGAGAAGGCGCTGGGGGAGGACAACATCGTGCTGGTGGCCGGCTTTCAGGGCGTGTCCAAGGACGCGCGCAACGTGACCACGCTCGGCCGCGGCGGCTCTGACACGAGCGCGGTGGCGCTGGCTGCGGCGCTGCACGCGGACGTTTGCGAAATCTACACGGACGTGTCGGGCGTGTTCTCGGCTGACCCGCGCATCGTCGCGCAGGCGCGCAAGCTGGAGACGGTGTCCTTTGAGGAGATGCTCGAGATGGCGGCGTCCGGCGCGGGCGTGCTGCAGCTGCGCTCGGTGGAGTATGCGCGCAACCACGGTGTGCGCATCCACTGTCGCTCCTCCTTTGAGGACAGTCCCGGTACCGTGATCGTGTCAGAAGGAGAAACCATGGAGCAGCCACTGATCACCGCCGTCACGCATTCGACAGCCGAGGCGCGGGTGACGCTCACGGGCGTGCCCGACGCGCCGGGTGCGGCCGCTCGCATCTTCAAGGCGCTGGCGGAGGCGAACGTGAACGTGGACATGATCGACCAAAACGTGCCCACCTCGGCTGGCGGCCTCGCGGAGATCTCCTTCACGGTTCCCCGTGAGGACCTGCGCGTGGCAGTCGATGCGCTGGCGCCGCTGACCGGTGAGGCGTTCGCGCAGATGACCAGGGCCGAGGAGATGGGCAAGGTGTCGATCGTGGGCGCGGGCATGCGCTCGCATCCGGGCGTGGCCGCGAAGGTCTTCGATGTGTTGGCGCAAGAGGGAGTGAACATCGACATGATCTCGACCTCTCCGATCAAGATCTCGTGCGTGATCGACCTCGATCGGGTGGAGCGGGCGGTGCAGGCGCTGCACAGCGCGTTCGAGCTCTCCGGTGCGGGAACCACGGCGGTCGAGGAGCCGTTCGGGTCCGCTTAGGGCACACGTGGGCGCTTGAAGTCGATCTGTCGCCATCTCTTAGCATTCCTGTACAATTGTGAACGTTCAAGGAAAGAACGACCATCTGACCACGATTCATGGAAGATGTGAGATGCGTACCGTCAGACGACCCCGGAGATATGTCCCAAGACGCTGGCTGATGTTGATGAGGCCGGTGTTGCGCTACAGCATGTCCCGGGACGCGTACGTCCTGCGCGGCGTGGGCCGGCAGGTGGGCCCAGTGCTGCGCGTTGACCGTCGGCTCGTTCGCCGCCCGCGCTTCGAGGGCGCAGAGCGCCGCCGCCGCACGAGCGTGGCGTAGGGCGACCGACTCAGACGGCGGGGCGGCGTGTGGGCCCGGCGGGCGCTGTCGGCGCTGCTCAGCCGTCGAGCGCGTGCTGAAGGCGCTCGAGCACGCGCACGACACGCAGCCCGCTGTGGCCGTCCGAACGCGGCTGCGCGCCGGTGCGCACGCACTCCAGGAAGTGCTCGCACTCGATCCGCAGCGGCTCGACGTTGGGGATGCGCGGCGAGAACGTGTCGCCGGAGCGGGCGATGTACTCGCCCCACGAGCGCGTGTCCTCGTCAAAGCCCTTGTCGTAGAGCGTCAGCTTGCCCTCGATGCAGCATGTCGTCGAAGGTCGCCATCCGGCGTGGCGCCGACGACGGTCATGCGCCGCTCCTTGTGCGGGTCCAGCCAGGACAGGTGCAGGTGGGCGACGATCCCGGAGGGGAAGCGCAGGTAGCAGAAGACGACGTCCTGCACGCCCTCGCGCACGTAGCAGGCGCCCTGGGCCAGGCACTCGACGGGCTCTTCGCCGACCAGGTGCAGCACGACGGAGACGTCGTGCGCGCCGAGGCTCCACAGCGCGTTCTCGTCGGCGCGCAGCTTGCCGAGGTTCAGGCGGTTGCCGTAGATGTAGTACAGCTCGCCGAGCTCGTCGACCGTCGATCAGCTCCTTCAGGCGGGTCACGGCGGGGTGGTACTCGAGCAGGTGGCCGACCATCAGGATCCGGCCGGCCTGCTCGGCGGCGGCGACCGCGCGCTGCGCGTCGGCCGCATTGGTTGCGAGCGGCTTCTCCACGAAGCAGTGCTTGCCGGCACGCTGCGACCGCGACGGCAAGCTCGGCGTGGGTGGGAACGGGCGTGGCCAGCACGATCGCGTCGAGGTCGTCGTCGCCGAGCAGATCCTCGAGCGTCGTCGGTCATCCGCGCGTTGGGGAAGTAGGGCGCCAGACGCTCGCGCGCGTGCGTGGAGGCGTCGCACAGCCAGGCCAGCTCGACAGCCGGGAATGGCGGCGAGATTGCGCGCCAGGTTGGGCCCCCAATAGCCCAGCCCGACAACGCCGACCCGGACCGGGGCGGGCTGGCGTTCGGCGGCTGCAGCGGGCTCGGGGACGCTCACGGTCTACCCGCCGTGGCCAGGCCGGCGAGCGTGTCGATCGCCTGCACGCAGCGCTCGGCCGCGTGGCCGTCGCCGTAGGGATTCGGTTCCCCTTCCCCACCCCGCTCGGCGGGCGCCGGGCGCTCCAGCGCAGCCAGCGCGGCGCGAGCGTCGAGGTCGACGAGCGTGTTCCAGCCGGCGGCAACTGTCTCAACCCACTCGGTGTTGGCTCGCAGCGTGACGCAGGGCACCCCGGCAAGGTACGCCTCCTTCTGGACGCCGCCGGAGTCGGTGAGCACGGCGCGGGCCTGGCACAGCAGCGAGCTGAACTCGATGTAGCCGAGCGGCTCGGTCACTTGCAATCCGGTGACGCCGTTGAGCCGGTCGAGCAGCCCCGCCTGCTGCAGCCGCGCGCGGGTACGCGGGTGGAGCGCCAGCAGCGCTGGTGCGGGCAGGGCGGCGATGAGGTCCACGAGCGCGCGCAGGCGCTCTGGCGGATCGACGTTGCCGGCGCGGTGGGCGCTCAGCAGCAGATAGTTGCCAGGCTGCAGGCCATAGCGCGCGGGGGATCTGCGCGTCGGCGCGCGCGGAGGGCTGCCAACGCAGCGCTACGTCGACCATGACGTCCCCCACGACCTCCACGCGACCGGCGACCGACTCGGCCTGCGAGGTTCGCTGCGGCGGTGTCGGAGGAGCACAGCAGGAGCGTCTGCGAGGTGGTCGGTCGAGCACGCGGTTGCGCTCCTCGGGCATGGTGCGGTCGAACGAGCGCATCCCGGCCTCGACGTGGATCACGGGCACGTCGGCCTGTGCGGCCGCCAGTGCGCCTGCGAGCGTGGAGTTGGTGTCGCCGTACACGAGCGCCGCGTCGGGCCGCTCATCGGCGAGCAGAGGCTCGAGCGCGGCGAGCATGCGAGCGGTCTGGGAGGTGTTGCTGGCGGCGCTGATGCCCAGCTCGCGGTCGGGCCGGGCCAGCCCGAGCTCGCTGAAGAAGACCCGCGAGAGCGAGTCGTCGTAGTGCTGGCCGGTATGCACCAGCAGCTCTTGGTGGCGCTCGCGCAACGGTCCGGACACGGCTGCGGCCTTGATGAACTGAGGGCGGTTGCCGACGACGGTGAGGATGCGCACGGCGTCCCAGCCTATGCGCTGCGCCCGCTGGCGGCCGGCGGACTGCTGCGGATTGTGCTCAGGCCGCGGCGCCCACGACTGACGTCGACCAGTCGATCACCGACGTCGGCCGCACGACGTGTCGGCCCAGGCCGAGCTCCTTGGGGTTCAGGCCGAGCGCCAGGCCGACCAGCTGGGGCAGGTGCAGGACGGGCATCTTCAGCTCGCGCCCGACGGTCTGTTCGGCCAGCGGCTGCTGCAGGTCGAGGTTCAGGTGACACAGCGGGCAGGGCGTGACCAGGCAGTCGGCCTCCGCGTCGACGGCGTCGCCGAGATGGCGCCCGGCCTGCTTGAGCGAGGCGTCCTTGTTCATGGTGATGATCGGAAAGCCACAGCACTTGCGCATGCCGGCGTACTCGATGACGGTGCCGCCGAGCGCGTCGATGACCTGGTGCAGGTAGTGGTCGCGCGGGTGCTCGGCGTCGATGCCCAGGCGATCGCGGGGACGCACGATGTAGCAGCCGTAGAAGGGGCCCACCTTGAGGTTGGTCAGCGGGCGCTTGAGGCGTGAGCGCAGGCTGTCCAGGCCGATCTCCTCGACCAGCAGCCACAGGAAGTTCTTGTTGGTCAGGCCCTTCTCATAGCTCAGGCCCTCGGCTGACAGCGTGGAGTTGACCTGGGCGCGGTACTCGGCATTTGCGTCCAGGCGCTCCTGGCACTCGCTCTGGGCGCCCTGGCAGGTGGAGCAGATGTTCATCATCATGGCCGCGCCGTCCACCTGCTGGGCCAGCGCGAAGGTGCGCGCATTCAGCGTGTCGGCGAGCTCCTGGTTGTGCTCGGCGATGACCCCGGCTCCCGTGCAGCACGCGCGGTCGAGCTCGACCAGCTCGATGTCCAAGAGCGGCGCGACCTTGGCCATCGAGCCGTGCAGCTCGGGGGTGAAGCCGCGGCTGACGCAGCCGGGCCAGTAGGCGACCTTCATGATTCGTCCTCCCCGGTGATGTAGAGGTTCAGCTCATAGCGCTCGGGGCGGCTCTCGACCTTGTCGTAGATCGCCTGCACGGCCTTGAGGTCCTGCTTGGGGATCTTGTGGCCGAAGATCGCGATCCTCGGGTTGACTTTGCCGCGCAGCAGCCCCCTGATGACAACGGGCAGTGAGGAGAGCAGCTCCTTGCCGGCTGCGGGCGTGAACTTGGCAAACCACGAGTTGCCTCCATAGGAGCGCGGGATCAGCTCGGCCTCGTGGAGCAGCCCGTAGCTGCGGACGAGCCCGGTGATCGCCGCCTCGTGGCGCTCGCCGTTGTTTTTGTCGACGATGTGCTGGTCCTGGGTGGCGATGCGGCGCAGGCGCATGATCTGGCCCATCGGGTTGACGCCCTTGGGGCATGCCTCGACGCACTTGAAGCAGTGGGTGCAGTCGAAGATGCCCTGCGGGTCCTGGGCGAGGTCGTTCAGGCGCGTGAACTGCTCGTCGTCGCGGGGGTCGCCGACGAAGCGGTAGGCCTTGGCGAGCGCCGCGGGGCCGATGAAGCCGGGGTCGACCTCCATGGCCAGGCAGTCGGACACGCACGCACCACATTGGATGCAGGCCATCGTCTGGGTGACGTCGACCATCGCGTCTTTGGGCACGATGTACTCGCGCTCGGGCACGGGCTGCTTGGCCAACAGCCAGGGCGTGACGCGCTGGATCTTCTTCCAGTGGACCGCGTCCATGTCCACGATCAGGTCCTTGATCACGGGCATGTTGCCCATCGGCTCGATCTCGATCACGCCGTCGCGCGCGCCGCTCTTGGCGGCGTCCAGGTGCGTGTGGCAGGCCAGCGCGGGTTCGCCGTTGACGCGCACGCCGCACGAGCCGCAGATGGCCTGCCGGCACGAGCAGCGGATGCCGATCGACCCGTCGAAGCGGTCTTTGGCCTGCAGGACGGCCTCGAGCACGGAGCGGTGGGGCTCGAGCTCGACGGTGTGCTCGTCCCAGTAGGGCGCCTCGCCTGACTCGGGGTCATAGCGGCGCATGCGCAGCTTGAACTGCTCCGGCGGGCGGTCGTGGGCTTCGGCCATCAGTATTTCCTCTCTTCGGGCTCCCACTGGGTGATCGTGACCGGCGAGTAGGAGATTTGAGGCCGGGGCGGATCTCCATCGCCGAGGGAGATGTCGATGTGCTTGAGCCACTCGGCGTCGTTGCGCTCGGGGAAGTCGGTGCGGAACTGCGCGCCGCGCGACTCCTTGCGCTCGAGCGCGGCGACCACGGTCGTCTCGGCGCAGTCGACCATGAAGCCGAGCTCGATCGCGCCGAGCACGTCCTGGTTGAACACCGTGCCGCGGTCGTCGATCCACGCTTTGCCGGCTTCCTCCTTGAGGCGTGCGATCGTCTCGAGCGCGGTCTGCAGGCCGGTCTCGTCGCGAAACACGGCGGCGTGGCGGTTCATCACCTCGCCGAGCTCGTTCTTGATCTCCGACACCCTGCGTGGGCGGGTGGGGCTCCCATCCCTCGGGCGCGCGACGATCGCGTCGATCCGCTCGGCGTCCTCGCGCAGCTGTGGACGGGCGTCGAGCTCGGGCGGTCCCATGCCGGCGGCCCTCGCGGCGGCGTGTTCGCCGGCGCGCCGTCCGAAGATCAGCGTGTCCAGCAGCGAGTTGGCGCCGAGCCGGTTGCCGCCGTGGACCGACACGCAGGCCACCTCGCCGGCCGCGTACAGGCCTTCGATCGGGGTGCGCCCGTCGACGTCGGTCTTGACCCCGCCCATGATGTAGTGCTGGCCGGGGCGGATCATGATCGGTTCGCGCGTGATATCAACGCCGGCGAAGTCGCGTCCCAGGTTGACGATCTCGCGCAGCGCCTCCAGGGTGCGCTTGCGCGGCACCACGGTCACGTCCAGGAAGATGCCCGCTTTGTTAGGACCCACGCCGCGGCCCTCGTTGATCTCGATCTGCTCGGCACGGGAGACGACGTCGCGCGAGGCGAGCTCCATCTTGTTGGGCGCGGATTTCTCCATGAAGCGTTCGCCGTTGGCGTTGAGCAGGTGGGCGCCCTCGCCGCGGGCTCCCTCGGTGATCAGGATGCCGGTCTCGACCAAGCAGGTGGGGTGGTACTGGACCATCTCCATGTCCATCAGCGGCGCGCCCGCACGGTAGGCCATGGCGATGCCGTCGCCGGTGACGATCAGCCCGTTGGTGGTCGGCTTGTACGCCTGCCCTGCCCCGCCGCAGGCGAGGATCACGTTCTTGGCGGTGAACGCCTCCATGCGCCCGCTACGCACGTCGCGCGCGATCACGCCGGCGCAGGTGCCGCTGTGGTCGAGGATCAGCGAGGTGGTGAACCACTCCTCGTAGCGCTGCACGGTCTCGTGGTGCTTCATCAACTGCTCGTAGAGCACGTGCAGCATCGCCTGGCCGGTGATGTCGGCGACGTAGGCGGTGCGCTTCATCGACGCGCCGCCGAAGGCGCGCAGGTCCATCTCGCCCTTGTCGTTGCGGTGGAAGGTCACGCCCATGTGCTCGAGCTGCATGACCTCGGCGGGGGCCTCCGAGCACATCACTTCGATGGCGTCCTGATCGCCGAGGTAGTCTGAGCCCTTGACCGTGTCGTAGGCGTGCGAGCGCCAGTCGTCGTCGACGCTGATCGCCGCGTTGATGCCGCCGGCAGCGGCCACCGAGTGCGAGCGCACCGGGTGGACCTTGCTCATGATCGCCACACTGGCCCCCTTCTGCGCAGCTGCCAACGCCGCGCGCTGGCCGGCGAGGCCGGCCCCGATGATCAAGACGTCATGTGCTGGCATGGGCTCCTGGTGGTACGGGGGAAGGGGGTTGCGGCGAGGACTCTATAACGCGGACGCTCGTCAGCCCCGCCTCGCCGGGCCGGTCAGGTCCGGTGCCTGCCCGCCGGCGCCCTGCCGGCCTCATGTGGCGGGGCGCAGCGCCTGGCGCACCTGCGCGAGCGTGACCACGCCCTGCAGCACGCCGTCGCTGTCAACGGCGACCATCGCGCCGAGCCGGCCAAGTCCCTCCGAGCCGAGCAGCGATTCCAGCGGAGCCTCCTGGCCGATGCGCACGGGCATGTCCTCCTCCAGCACGTCCAGCACGGGCAACGCGGGCCGCCCGGCGGCGATCTCGCTCTCCACGCGCTGCTGGCGCACGACGCCGAGGAAGTGGCGCGCGGGGTCGACGACGGCGAACCACGGCCAGCGATAACGCGAGAAGAACTGCTCCTGGGCGTCGAGCAGCGTGACGCGCCGCGTCGATAGTGACGGGCTGGCGGTCCATGATGTCGCCGACGGTGATGTTCTTGATGCGCCGCCCGAGCGTGCCCTGCACGACCGCCGCGCCGGCTGCCTGGTAGAGGAAGAAGGCGAGCAGGATCGTGAGCAGTCCGAGCGTGGAGCCGCTGCCGGCGAGCTCCCACACGCCGAGCAGCCCCACGCACAGCGCGAAGGCCTGGCCGGAGCGCCCGGTGGCCTGGGTGGCGCGGTTGCGGTCGCCGGTGCGCCACCACACGATCGCGCGTGCGATTCGCCCACCGTCGAGCGGGAACGCGGGGACGATGTTGAACACGAACAGGATCGCGTTGATGAAGCCCAGCCATCCGAGCAGGGCGACGAGCGGGGTGGTGGTGGCGCTGGTGCTGGTGACGGCCAGTTCGGCGAAACGCCCGCCGCTGGTGAGGACTGCGCCGAGCGCGGTGAAGATCACGAACAGCGCGAGCGTGACGGCGGGGCCGGCGGCGGCGATCTTGAGCTCCTCGCCTGCGCTCTGCGGCTCGCGGCGCATGTGCGCAAGGCCGCCAAAGAACCACAGGTCGATGCCGGCGATCGGGATCCCCAGCCGGCGCGCGGCGAGCGCGTGCCCGAGCTCGTGCAGGATCAGCGACGCGAAGTAGCCCAGCGCGGCGGCGACGGCCACGACGTAGTCGGTGCTCGACGACTGTCCGAGCACCTGTGGGAAGTAGTCGCGCGCAAGCCAGTAGATCAAGAAGAACAGCACGAAGAACCAGCTGGCGCTGACGCCGATGCGGATGCCGAAGATGCGGGCCAGCTGGAAGTTGGTGCGCGGCCTCATGTGACGATCCATGTTAGGCCGACGCCGGCCCGGGACCGTCTAGGTTTGCTGCGGGCGCCCGCGGGCGATGATGCCCTCGAAGTCCACCCCGGCGGGCAGCGTGCCGTACTCCAGGCCGGCGTCGCCGGCCAGGCGCGACGCGCAGAAGGCGTCGGCGACGGCGGGCGCGCCGTTGCGCACGAGCAGCGAACCTTGCAGGCACAGCGCCATGCTTTCGACCACGCGCCGTGCGCGCTGCTCGAGCGTGGCGGGGTCCTGCGCGAATTGGTCCTTGAGCTTGGCCACGCTGGCGTCCAGGCGCGCGTCGGCGCCACGGGCCTGCTCGACCTCGTCCACGAACACCTCCAGCGAGCGCGGCGAGCGGGTGAGCGCTCGCAGCACGTCCAGGCTCATCACGTTGCCCGAGCCCTCCCAGATGGACGCCAGCGGTGCCTCGCGGTACAGGCGTGGCATGCCCGACTCCTCGACGTAGCCGGCGCCGCCGTGGCACTCCAGGCACTCGAACGCGTGGTTGGGGGCGCGCTTGCAGGTCCAGTACTTGCCGACGGCGGTGGCCAGGCGCTTGAACAGCTGCGCGTCGCTGGAGTCCTCGCGCGCGTCCGCGTCGGCGTGAGCCTCGTCGTAGGCGCGCGCCAGGCGCATGGCCAGCGCGGTGGTCGCCTCAGACTCGATGCATAGGTCGGCGAGCACGTTGCGCATCAGCGGCTGGTCTGCCAGCAGCTTGCCGAAGGCGCTGCGATGAGCCGTGTGGTGGGTGGCGGCGACGACCCCCGTGCGCATACCAGCAGCTGCGCCGATGACGCAGTCCAGGCGGGTGTGCCCGACCATCTCGATGATCGTTGGCACTCCCCGGCCCGGCTCGCCCAGCATGCGCGCCCAGGCGCCGTGGAACTCGACCTCGGAGGAGGCGTTGGAGTGGTTGCCCAGCTTGTCCTTCAGGCGCTGGATGTGAAAGGCGTTGCGGTTGCCGTCGGGCAGGATGCGCGGCAGCAGAAAGCAGGACAGGCCGTCGTCGGTCTGCGCGAGCACGAGGAAGAAGTCGGACATCGGCGCCGAGCAGAACCACTTGTGCCCGACGATCTCGTACTCCGCCCCCGCGCCGCCGCCGTTGAGGGGGTGGGCGACGGTGGTGTTGGCGCGCACGTCAGAGCCGCCCTGCTTCTCGGTCATGGCCATGCCCGCGATGGCACACCCCTTCTTGGCAGCGGGTACCAGGCGCGGGTCATATGTGGTCGACGTCACCAGCGGCTCCCATTCGGCCGCCAGCTCGGGAGTCGCGCGCAAAGCGGGCACGACGGCGAAGGTCATCGTGATGGGGCAGCAGAAGCCGGCCTCGGCCTGCATGGCGGTCATGTACAGCGCGGCCCTGGCGGTGTGGGCGGTGGGCTCGTCGCTGGTCCAGGGCAGCGAATGCAGCTCGTGCTCGACGCCCATCTTCATCAGTTGATGCCAGGCGGGGTGGAACTCGACCTCGTCGATGCGGTGCCCGTAGCGGTCGAACGTGCGCAGCACGGGCTTGTTCTCGTTGGCCAGGCGGCCCCATTCCTGCTGCGGCCCGCCGACCGCGCCGACGAAGCGCCCGAGCGCGGCTGCGCGCTCGCTGATCCAGCCGGCACCCTCGCGCTGCAGCGCCTCGACCAGCGGCAGGTTGCTGGAGAAGACGTCCAGCCCCTCCAGCGGCGGCACCTGGTTAAAGACCGTATGCGTCTGCCACGGCGCGTCCTCGATCGCTGCTCCCGACATCGTGCTGGCCATCACATGACAGTCAAGCAGAGATCGCAGGGGATCGAATGCCTACCCACCCACCCGCGATAGCATCGGCCGCCCCATCCCACGGAGGCTCCTCCCTCCGGCCCAGACACAACAAGGACTTGCCTATGGCCAAGATCAAGGTGAAGAACCCCGTCGTGGAGCTCGACGGCGATGAGATGACACGGATCATCTGGTCGTTCATCAAGGAGCAGCTGATCGTCCCTTACCTGGACGTGCAGCTGGACTACTTCGACCTTGGCATCGAGCATCGCGATGCGACCGGCGACCGGGTGACGGTGCAGGCGGCGGAAGCTATCAAGCGCCACGGCGTGGGCGTCAAGTGCGCGACCATCACCCCCGACGAGGCGCGCGTAAAGGAGTTCGGCCTGAAGGAGATGTACCGCTCGCCCAACGGCACGATCCGCAACATTCTCGGCGGGGTGATCTTCCGCGAGCCGATCGTGATCTCCAATGTGCCGCGGCTGGTGCCCGGCTGGACCAAGCCGATCGTGATCGGCCGTCACGCCTTCGGCGACCAGTACCGCGCCACCGACATGGTCGTTCCCGGCGAGGGCAAACTGGCGCTCACATTCACGCCGGCGGACGGCGGCGAGCCGATCGAGCTGGACGTGTATGACTTCCCGGGCCCCGGCGTGGCGATGGCGATGTACAACCTCGACGACTCGATCCGCGACTTCGCGCGAGCGTCGCTGCGCTATGGCCTGGAGCGCGGCTACCCGGTGTACATGTCGACCAAGAACACCATCCTCAAACGCTACGACGGGCGCTTCAAAGACATCTTCGAAGAGGTCTATGAGGGCGAGTTCAAGAGCGACTTCGAGGCCGCGGGCATCACCTATGAACACCGCCTGATCGACGACATGGTGGCATCGGCGCTGAAGTGGGAAGGCGGCTATGTGTGGGCGTGCAAGAACTACGACGGCGACGTGCAGTCGGACACCGTGGCGCAGGGCTTTGGCTCACTGGGATTGATGACCAGCGTGCTGATGACCGCTGACGGCAAGACGGTCGAGGCGGAGGCGGCGCACGGAACGGTCACGCGCCACTACCGCGCCCACCAGCAGGGCAAGCCCACGTCGACCAACCCGATCGCGTCGATTTTCGCGTGGACGCGCGGCCTGGCGGCGCGGGGTCGCATGGACGACACGCCCGAGGTCACGAGTTTCGCGCAGACGCTCGAGCGTGTGTGCGTGGAGACGGTGCAAAGCGGCAAGATGACCAAGGACCTCGCGCTGCTGATCGGTCCCGACCAGCCGTGGCAGACCACGCAGGAGTTCCTCTCGTCGATCGACGAGAACCTGCAGGCGGCCACCGCCTGAGTCAGAGCCACCCGAACGCCGACAACGATTTAAATATTTATAAGAGATGAGGAGATGAGTTCGTGAGCAACCCCGTACGAGTTACCGTCACCGGCGCCGCCGGGCAGATCGGCTACAGCATCGTGTTTCGCATCGCCAGCGGTCAGTTGCTCGGCCCCGATCAGCCAGTGGACCTGCGCCTGCTGGAGATCCCCCAGGCGATGGGCGCGCTGGAGGGAGTGGCGATGGAGCTGATCGACTGCGCCTTCCCGCTGCTGGCGGGACTGGACCTGCACGACCGGCCGGCGGACGCGTTCGATCAGACCAACGTGGCGCTGCTGGTGGGCTCGCGGCCGCGCACCAAGGGCATGGAGCGCGCCGAGCTGCTGAGCGCGAACGGCGAGATCTTCACCGTGCAGGGCAAGGCGCTGAACGCTGTCGCGGCGGCCGACGTGAGGGTGCTCGTGGTGGGGAACCCTGCCAATACCAACTGCCTGATCGCGATGAACAACGCGCCCGACATTCCCAACGAGCGCTTCACGTCGATGATGCGCCTCGACCACAACCGCGCGATCGCCCAGCTGGCCGCCAAGCTGGAGGTGCCGGTCACCGATGTCTCTGAAATGGGGGTATGGGGCAACCACTCGCCCACCATGTACCCCGACCTGTTCCATGCCAAGGTCGGCGGGCGCATCGCCGCGGGCGTGGTCGACGACCAGGAATGGATCGAAAACCAATTTCTTCCCGACGTGGGCAAACGCGGCGCGGCGATCATCGAGGCGCGCGGTGCCTCCAGCGCAGCGTCGGCAGCGAGCGCTGCGATCGATCACGTGCACGACTGGGTCGCGGGCACCGACGGACGGTGGGTGTCCATGGGTGTCCCCTCAGACGGCTCCTACGGAATCCCCGAGGGCCTCATCAGCGGCTTTCCATGCACATGCGAGAACGGTCGCTACTCGATCGTCGAGGGTGTGGACATAGACGAGTTCTCCCGCGCCAAGATCGACGCGTCAATCGCCGAGCTAGTCGCCGAGCGCGACGCCGTGTCAAGCCAGGGCATGATCTGAGTCGCATCTCGGCGGTTCCTACCAGATGAAAAAAGGGCGTGGTCTCGCGACCACGCCCTTTTGGGTCATGCAACGGATCTTTCAGCGAGAGACTACGATTTTGGGTGCCAGCCCCTACCTTGCTTGTGTACCTTGTTTTCCTGCTCCAGCCCCGGGAGTACGCGGTAGAGGTAGTTCTGCTTGATGCCCATCTTGGCGGCAAGCTCGGGAATGGTGATGCCGGGCTGTCCCTGCACGAACGACAGCGCCTCGGCTGCGCGCGTTCCACTTCCTTTGCGTCGGCCTGCTCGGCGGGCTGCGGGACGTCCCGCGGGGCGACCCGGAGGGCGACCTGGTTTGCGTGCGGCTGGCGCTGCCGGTTTGGCGCTTGCACGGGGTTTGCGTCCGCTGCCGCGCGGGCGTCCTGGGCCACGGCGACGGGGAACTGTGGCGGTTGCGCCCGACGTTGCAGCGCTCGATCCGCCCACGCCAGCGAGGGCGGACGCGGCAGCCTCGAGGCGGCTGTACTCATCTACCAGTGGCTTGAGCTCTTTTAGTCGATCGGTGATCTCTCGGCGCTTCTCGTCAAGGAAGTCGGTCACGATTGCGTCCTGTTCACTCATGCGGATGTGTTCCTAGTCACATCGCTGTTTCGCATCACCTTACACTAATTGTCTTTGCTCACCTGCTCCAGTTGAGCGCGCAGGCGATCGAGTGTGCGCCGTGCCTCTCGCTCGGGCATTCCGCCGACGAGCGCACGGCTAACCAGCGTGCCGATGGGCCCCAGTGGAGGACGGAATTCGTTGCGGTAGTCAAAGCGGGTCCCGCCGCGGTCCGCATTCAGGACATATTCGCTGCGCGCATGTGACCGTGCAGGGCCACGTCCCTCCCACACCGCAAGCTCGCACGGGCGGCACTCGACGAGCTGCCAGTGAACGTCCAGGTGGACCCCCCGCATCTGGATCCGCTGATCCATCGTGAACCCAACGCGGGGCGGGCCGTCGTCGGCGTGAAGGAGCTTGCGGTGAATTGTGACCCACTGGCTGAGTGAGGCCGGGTCCATGACTATCTTCCACACATCATCGGGGGATGCTGCGATCTGGATCGATGCTGTGACGAGGCTCATGGGTGGTGGTCGCTGCGAGTCGCAGCGCCAGCCCAACCCTAACGCGTGCAGCCCAGGCGTCAGCGCGCGGCCAACGGCTCGGATTCTTCCCATTCGCGTAGGGCATGCTCCACAGCACTGTCAAACGAATGCAAGCTGACGCCGAGCAACTCTGCTGCACGGTCGTCCGCGGGCAGGATGTCGCCCTGCAGGCCTTCCATCAGCGCCACGACCAGCTCAGGGTCCTCCCCCGCGATCGCTGCTGCCATGCGAGCGGTGAGCCCTGTCAGATTCACCCTCAGCCCGACCGCCGGGCGGTTGACGAGCATCAGCTCGGCGATACGCGTCAGCATCTCCCCGTATGTCAGCGCTTGTGGACCGCCCACGTCGAGGGACCGTCTTGGCAGTTGTGCGGTGGCGGCTGCGACGAGCATCTCGATCATGTCTCGCTCGTCGATCGGCGCGGTGGCGAAACGATGCCAGGCGGGGAGTGTGAGCACCCACATGCGCTCAACCAGATGAACGAGCAGGCGAAACGAACGCGAGCGCGCGCCGATCACGATCGATGCGCGCAGCGCGAGCGCGTCCGGGACGGCTGCCAGCAGGATCTCCTCGACGGTCTCGCGACTGGCCAGGTGGCGCGATGCTCGAGCACCGGCCCCATCGGGGCCATCCCAGTGCGGCGCGATGCCGCCGAGGTACACGATGCGAGCGACGCCTGCGCGCCGTGCAGCCGACGCGAAGGTTTCCGCGGCCACGCGGTCGCGCTGCTCGAACCCTCCGCACTCCGGGCGCGCACGCTCCATTGAATGGATCAGGTAGTAGGCGACTTGTACGCCCTCGAGGGCGTCCGCGAGCCCCTCGCCCGTCAGGGCGTCGCCGCGCATCACCTGCACGTCCGTTGCGGCCGACCGGCCCGCCCCGTTGGCCTGGCCTCGCTCCTGGGTGAGGGCCAAGCGCATTCGCTCGCGGTCACGTCCGAGCGCGATCACGGCATGGCCATCGGCGTGCAGCCGTCTGACCAGCAGCGAGCCCACGAAACCGCTTGCGCCGGTGACCAGGATGCGCATCAGAACAGACGATCAGGCTGCGCTTGACAGGATCCGAGCGGTCGCCTACTACGCACGGCCGAGGGTGTGGGAATTGCCGCAAACTGGGTCATCCACGGCCAGATTGTCACAGCAAAGTGACGCGTTGCCGGGTATTTCCGGTTAGCACGGCATTTATCGTGCGATTTGCGAGGTAGGCGCGCAAGCTGCCCTTGAGTCGTCGCTGCGATGGTGCTTTGATCGGCCCCCGTCCGTTCAAGTCGATCACCCTCTGGGGGCAGATGCGAGTGCAGAGCAAGCAGACCAGGCGAGCGCCCAAGCGTGCGGTGCGCAAGGTGAGCTGTGACGAATGCTTCTTCAAGGTCAACCAGCTGTGCGCGCTTGTTGTATCTGAGCCGTGCGCGACCTTCCGTCCCCACGACGCCCAATTGCGACCGCCACAGCAACTGCGGTTGGTGTTTCGCCAGGAGCGTCGCTCGCGCGCCGCGTGGTCGTTCCCCTCCGCGCAGGAACAGGCCGCTCTGCACGCCTGAGCTCCGTGACGCGTCTGGCCGGACGCCCCCTTTGCGCATACGCGCGGCTCGCGGGGGGGTATATTTGGCGGTAACCAGAAAGCTTTCGGCAGAGGCGGTGGCAGAGATGGCAGCTAAGGACAGAATCGGCAAGGCCGGCCAGGCCGCGCGAGCGGCGCAGGGCAACAGATATATCCAGCGCATCGTCGAAGACGACGAACTGCGCTCGAGCCTGCTCACGGCCTACGGCGCGGCACGCAGCGTGTACGGGCGCATGAGCAACGGCAAGCCGCCTGCGCGGGCGCTGCTGGAGGATCGCAAGCTCCAGCGCGAGCTCAAGCAGGCCGCCGACGCCCTGCGCGAAGCCTCCAACTCGCTGCGCGAGCCCCCCAAGGCGAGCCGTCGCCGGGGCGGGCGCGGCCGCGCGCTGTTGCTGCTGGCGGTGGCCGGCGTGCTGGCGCTGGGCTTGAGCGAGGGCCTGCGATCGAAGGTCCTGGACCTCATGTTCGGCGCCGAGGAGGAGTTCGACTACAGCTCGACCACCACGCCGGCCGAGCCGGCGCCCGCCGGCGTAGCCGGCAGCTGAGCCAGTCGCTTCGTCGCTTGCGATGACCGCAACGGACGCCACTGCCGTGGAGGCTGTGACCACCCAGACCTTGGACGCCGACGACGGCGGGCTGTCGCCGGTGTCGTCCGTCAGCGCCAAGTCGCTGTCCGGCGAGAAGGCCCGTCGGATCATCGATGCGATGCGGCGCAGCGTCGCCCGCCGCGGCACCGCCGGCTCGACCTTCGACCGCGTCTCGCGCGAGGCCGGCGTGTCGAGGGGGCTGCTGCATTACTACTTCGGCACTAAGGAGCAACTGCTCGTGGAGGCCGTGCGGCGCGACTGCGAGCTGCGCTTGGAGTTGCTCGAGCGCAGACTCTCCAGGGCGCGGTCGGCGGATGACTTCATCGATCTGATGGCTCAGAACCTGCAGGAGACTCTGCGCGAGGACCCCGACTTCGTCACGCTCGTGTTCGAGCTTTTTACGCTCTCGCGTCGCAATGCGGAGATCGCCGACGAGTACGCAGGCCTGATGCGACGCACGCGCGAGCGCGTGGCGGGCATGCTTGCGGTAGCGCAGCAGGGAGGCATCCTGCACCTGCACGCAGAGCCCGAGGCGGTCGCCGAGATCCTCTTCTCGCTCGGTGACGGACTTGCCCTGCGAATGCTCAGCGAGCCCGATCGTAACTTCACACCCACGATCCGCGCCGGCATCGCCTCCGTGCGGACGCTGCTGACCGACTGAGCCGGCTGGTTTGTCAATGCCGATATACGAGTACAGGCGCCCGGACGGCAGCACGTTCGAAATGCAGCAGTCCTTCAGCGACGAGCCGCTGACCGTCGACCCCGACTCGGGCGTGCCGGTCGAGCGCGTCCTGCATGCGCCCGCGGTCCACTTCAAGGGCAAAGGCTTCTACAACACCGACTACGGCACGCGCAACCGCCAGCGCGAGACTGCCGCTGCTGCTGCCGCCGAGAAGTCGACCTCTGAGAAGTCCTCCAAGGAGAAGTCCTCCACCGAGAAGTCCGCCGAGAAGTCGTCATCGCAGAAGTCCTCCGACGGCGGGTCGTCCTCGTCGTCGGCAGACAAGGGCGGCAAGGGATCGAGCAAGGCAGGCGCCTCCAAACCGGTCGCTGCCAAGGGGTAAGTCAGTCGTCACCCGCGCATGAACCGCGCCACGTCGGCGCGGCGCGTCGCTTGCGAGATCGTCAAGCCTTCTTCGCCGCTGGGCAGCGTGGTCTGCCCGGTGGGCACCAGTACACGGGTGGGCGGCGTGCCGGTTACGGCCAGCGCAGCGAACATCCCGAGCAGTTCTGTGCCGCTCATGTCAGAGATGATCGCCGGCGGCGCATGCCAGGCGATCCACGGCAGGCGAAAGAAGCTGTCCGGGGACAGCAGCTGGTTCTTCATGTCGGTGAACAGCGCCTGCTGGTGTTGCTCGCGCTGGATGTCGGTCTCGTTGGTCGCACACAGGTTCTCGCGCGTGCGCGCCAGCGCGAGCGCCTGCTTGCCGTCTAGGTGATGGGTGCCGGCGCTCAGGCGCAGGGTGAAGCCGCCCTCGGCGAAGCCGCCGTCGAGCTTGGAGATGATGCAGCCGCCCGTGTATGTCACGCCGCCCATCGCTTCGATCAGCTGCGGGAAGTTTTCGAAGTTGACTTCGACCACGTGGTTGATTGGGATATCGAGCCAATGCTCGATCACCGACACCGACTCTGCCGGCCCGCCGAACTCGTGTGCGGCGTTGATCTTCTGCAGTCCGTGACCGGGGATTTCGATGACGGTGTCGCGCGGGATCGACAGCCGTGCCGCGTGACCTGCGCCGGTGCGGATCAGCATGATCGTGTCCGAGCGGCCAAAGCCGCTCGTTTCCGCGCCGGGTTCCTTGCTGTTCTTCTGGCGCCGATCTGAGCCCAGCACGAGGATGTTGTTGGTCGACGTCAGCGGATAGCCCGCCGGATCGAGCACCCCGGCGACGTTGCCAGGCAGCGACGTGCGCTCGAAGTGCGAGCTGATCAAGAACAGGACCAGCGACAGCAACAGCCAGCCGAACACCAGCGCGAGCAGGGCCAGCAGCCCGCGCTTTGGCGTGGCCCAGCGGCGCCAGCCGCCGCCCAGCCGCGACGCGAGGCCGCCTCGGTGCGATCCGCCACCGCGCGCAGAACGCGCCAGGCCGATCGCGCCGCGCGAGCGGTCGGCCAGGCCAAGGCCCTCCTCGCGGTCGCCGATCAGCCGGCGGCGGGCGCGGTAGCGCGTGTACTGGGGTGGCTTTTCGCGGTCGACGGGCACAGTGAAGAGGACCCTGTGAGGACCCTATAGTTGCGAGATGACTCCCTCGCAGGCGTCGGTCGGGCGGCTGATCGTCTGTCCTACCCCGATCGGCAACCTCAAGGATGTGACGTTGCGTGTGCTCGCGGCGCTCGCCAACGCCGACCTGATCGCCTGCGAGGACACGCGCCACACCAGGGTACTGCTCGACCGTCACGGGATCACAGCGCGCCTGGTGAGCTTTCACGAGCACAACGAACGCGCCCGCGCCCGCGATCTGGCCGGGCGCATCCGGGCGGGAAGCGTGATCGCGCTGGTGTCCGATGCGGGCACGCCGCTCGTGTCCGATCCTGGCTTTGCGCTCGTGCAGGAGTGCCTGGCGGGGGATCTGCCCGTCGAGGTGCTGCCCGGCTCGAGCGCCGTGCTCACTGCGCTCGTCGCCTCCGGTTTGCCGGCAGAGCGCTGGTGCTTTGTGGGGTTCCTGCCGCGCAAGGCCGGCGAACGCGAGCAACTTCTCGAGTGTGCCAAGGAGACGCTCGTCGCGTTCGAGTCGCCGCGACGCCTTGCCGCCACGCTCGCGCAGCTCGCCGCGCTCGATCCAGAGCGTCCGCTCGCCGTTTGCAGGGAGCTCACCAAGGTCCACGAGGAGGTCCGGCGCGGAAGTGCCGCTCAGCTTGCGGACTACTATCGCGAAAGCCCCGCGCGCGGCGAGGTGGTGATCGTCGTCGGCGCGGCTACGCCGGGCGAAGGCGGGCGGCCTGAGGCGCTGTCCGCGGCGCGCGAGCTCATCGATGCCGGCGTGCGTGTACGGACGGCCGCGGCGGTGGTTGGCAAGCTGACGGGCATGGGTGCGAACGAGCTGTACAGGGAGCTGACAGCATCCCGAACGTGATCCGCGCGACAGGCAACTACACAATTAGTGCTAAATCGTGTAACGTGGTGATGATGGATCAGACGACCACACGGTTGAACGTCACCTTGGACTCCGAGCACGCCGCCAAGCTCTCGATGCTCGCTCAGCGGACGCATGTCCAAGAGGGGACTCTGGCACGGTCGTTGCTGTCGAGCGCGCTTGACGAGGCTGACCCCGACCCGCGTACGATCACCGCGCTGCTGGACGGCATCCCGGGTGCCTATGAGAGTGCGCAACTGGGCTTGAAGCAGGCCGCAGAGGGCAAGACCATCCCCCTCGACGCGCTCTAGCTCTCACAGGGCGTGTAGGTGACACGCGTCGATCTCAGCCTCACGGCGGTCGAGTGTCTCGATCGGATGATCGTGACTCATAGTCTGCCCTCTGACACGCGGACGCGCGTCCAGCGCTCGCTACGCCTACTCGAGCAGTTCCCTTCGGTGGGGAGGCAGTTGGAAGAGGCCTGGAAGCCGCTTCGCTTCATCCTCGGCCCCTGGAGGTGGCTTGGGCTCGTGTACATACATGACGAGCAAGAGGATGTCGTGCACGTGCTCACCATTCAGGACGCGCGCTCGTCCACCGCCGTGACCCAGCTGACCAACCCGCGCTAGCGTCCAAGCCACCCGATGTCCTTCTACGTAACCACCCCCATCTACTACGTAAACGCGGCGCCGCACCTGGGCCACGCGTACACGACGATCGCGGCGGACGTGATGGCGCGCCATCACCGCCAGCGCGGCGAGCGTGTGTTCTTCTTGACGGGCACCGACGAGCACGGCGAGCCGGTGGCGGATGCGGCTCATGCGCTGGGCATCGAGCCCCAACAGCTGGCCGACCGCAACGCCGAGCGCTTCAAGGCGCTGGCGCCGCAGTTGGGCGCGAGCAATGACTTCTTCATCCGCACGACCGATCCCCAGCACGAAGCAAAGGTGCAGGAGGTGCTCTCGCGTGTGCGCGACAACGGCTATGTGTATAAGGGCACCTACGAGGGCTGGTACTGCCCGCGCTGCGCGGACTTCAAGGCCGACAACGAAGTGGACGAGGGCAACCGCTGCCCGATTCACCACATCGAGCTGACGCGCGAGCAGGAGGACAACTACTTCTTCAAGCTGTCCGCCTTCCAGGAGCGACTGGAGGCGCTGTACGGCGACCGCGAGGATTTCGTAGCCCCGCGCACCCGCTACAACGAGGCGCTGTCGTTCATCCGCTCGGGCTTGCGCGACGTGCCGCTGACGCGCCACAAGCTGACCTGGGGCGTGCCCGTGCCGTGGGACTCAGAGCACGTCTTCTATGTGTGGTTCGACGCGCTGCTGAACTACTACTCGGCGCTGTCCTATGCCGACGACGATGACCTGACGGACACGTTCTGGCCGGCCAGTTACCACGTGATCGCCAAGGACATCCTGCGCTTTCACACCGTCTACTGGCCGGCGCTGCTGATGGCCGCGGAGATCGAGCTGCCCGAGCACGTGTTCGTGCACGGCTACCTGCTGATGGAAGGCGAGAAGATGAGCAAGTCGTTGGGCAACGTGCTCGACCCTTTTGCGGTGATCGAGCGCTTTGGTGCGGACGCCCTGCGCTTCTACCTGCTGCGCGACGTGCCCTTTGGCCAAGACGGTTCTGTGTCGACGGCGTCGTTTGAGCTGCGCTACGAGAGCGAGCTGGCCAACGAGTTCGGCAACCTGGCCAGCCGGGTGATAGCGATGGTCCACCGCTACCGCGGCGGTGTGCCGGCGGCGGTGGCGCTCGACGGGGACTTGGCCGGGGACTTCGACGGGCTGGCAGATGACGTCGCCGCATTGATCGATCGGGCCGAGCTGACGCAGGCCCTCGACGTGATCTGGCAGCGGGTGCGCCGGCTGAACCGCTATGTGGAGGAGCGTGCGCCGTGGCAGTTGGCCAAGGATGAGGATGCAGCCCACGAGCTCGACCAGGTGCTGTCATCGCTGGTGGTGGGGCTGCGCGTGGTGGCGGCGCTGCTGCATCCGTACATGCCCGCGAGCACCGACACGCTCCTGACTGCCCTCGGCTGCGCGGACCGCTCGCTGGCGATCGCGCGCTGGGATGCGAGTGAGCAGCCGGGAGGCGACACTACGGTTGGGCTTGGAAGGGAGATCGAGAGGGTCGCGTCGCTGTTTCCCAAGGCGCCGGAGGGTCAGCCGAGGTGATCGACTCCCACACCCACCTGGACCTGTGCGAGCCGCCCAACGCGGAGCTGGTGGCCGCCGCGGATGCGGCGGGCGTCACGCGCATGCTGACGGTGGGGATCGACAGCGCCTCCTGCCGCGCGGCGCTGGCCGCCGCGGAGGACTTTCCCCAGGTGTACGCAGCGATCGGCCGTCATCCGAACTCGGCCAAGGGCTTCGACGACGCAGACCTGGCCGAGCTGCGCGCGCTGGCCGCGCACGAGCGCTGCGTGGCAATCGGCGAGACGGGGCTGGACTTTCACCGCGACACGGCGCCGCCCGCCGACCAGCAGCGCGCGTTCGCCGCGCAGATCGCGCTCGCGCGCGAAACGGACAAGCCGCTGGTGATCCATTCCCGCGCGGCCGAATCGCAGACGCTCGCCCAACTGGCCGGCGAAGCGCAGGGCGTGAGCGTGGTGATGCACTGCTTCTCGATGCCCGACCAGCTGGCGCAGTGCGTGCAGCGCGGCTATGCGATCTCCTTCGCGGGCAACGTCACCTACAAAAGCGCCGCCGAGCTCGCCGAGGCGGCCACGCGCGTTCCCGACGAGCTGCTGCTGGTGGAGACAGACGCTCCATACCTTTCTCCCCAGCCGGTGCGCAAGCAGCGCAACCAGCCGGCCTTCGTCGCGCACACTGCAGCCTTCCTGGCGCAGCTGCGCGGCGTGAGCACGGATCTGCTGGGCGAGACGGTGACGCGCAACGCGGCGCGCGTGTTCGGCTGGGCATACCCATGACTGGGCACCCCCCCTGCGGCGGGGCAGGAAAGTGAGCGCCGTGGCCGACGCGCCGGTGCAGCCGAGCCTGCGGCGCATGCGCCAGTTCGCGGTGCGCCCCGACCGCGAGCTCGGCCAGAACTTCTTGATCGACTCGAACATCCTCGGCGTGATCGATCGGGCGGCGCAGCTGTCGGGTGAGGATGTCGTGTTGGAGATCGGCGGCGGCCTGGGTGTCCTGTCTGAGCACCTCGCCCAACGTGTCGGCCACGTTCACGTGGTCGAGGTCGACAAGCGTCTGCGCGAGGCGCTGTGCGACGCGACCGACCCGTACACGAACGTGACCGTGCGCTGGGCCGATGCGATGACCATCGACCTGGCGGGCCTGTCGCCGCGGCCGGACAAGGTGGTCGCGAATCTGCCTTACGGGATCGCCGCGAGCGCGCTGTTGCGGACGATCGAGGAGCTGGCGAGCGTGCACAGCTGGGTGGTGATGGTGCAGCGGGAGGTCGGCGAGCGGCTGGCCGCCGCTCCGGGCAATGGTGTGTATGGCACGCCGTCGGTGATCGCGCAGCTGGCGTGCGAGGTGGACGTGCTGCGGTCGATCCCGCGCTCGGTGTTTCATCCGGCGCCGAACGTCGACTCGGTGCTCGTGGGTATGCGCCGGCGCGAGCCCCTCGCTGTGGGCGCCGGCGGCGCCGTGTCGCCGGCTCGCGACGATCGCTCGAGCGTTTCGCCTGCGCTGCGTGCGCTTGTGCATGGCGCGTTCGCGCATCGTCGCAAGACGATCGCGGGGTCGCTGGCGCTGTCGGGCGGGGCTCCGGACCGCTCCCGCGAGCAGGTGCGTGGCGCGTTGGAGCAGCTCGGCCATCCAGCGGATGTGCGCGCCGAGCGTCTCGCCCCCGAGGACTTCCGGGCGCTTGCGCGTCTGCTGGCGTTGTGAGCATCCTGCGGACGCTGGCGCCCGCGAAGGTCAACCTGGGGTTGTTCTTGGGGCCGACGCGCGTTGTCGACGGTCGCCATGAGCTTGTGACGGTGATGCAGTCGATCTCGCTGGCGGATGAGCTTGAGCTCGAGCAGGATGTGGCGGGCCTGCAGCGCGACGAGGTCGTGTGTCCGGGCGTGCAGGGTCCGGCGGACGAGAACCTGGCGGCACGCGCGCTGGCGGCGTTTCGTGCGAGCACGGGTTGGCAGGCCCCGCCGCTGCGCCTGAGCATCCACAAGCGAATCCCCGTGGCGGCGGGCCTCGCGGGCGGCTCGGCGGACGCCGCCGGCGCCCTGCGCCTGGCCAGACACGCATCCGGCTTGGGCGACGAGCAGCTGCTGCGCACGCTGGCGGCGCAGCTGGGCGCGGATGTCCCGGCGCAGATCTCCCCCGGTCGCTGGCTGGCGAGTGGCGCGGGTGAGTGTCTGCACCAGCTGCCGGACCCCAACCCTGAGTCGTTTGGGCTGCTGATCGTGCCGAGCGCGGCGGGTCTCTCCACGGCGGCGGTGTACGCGGAGGCCGACCGGCTGGGTCTCGCTCGCTCTGGCGCATACTTGGAAGATCGACGCCGAGCGCTGCAGGCGGCGCTCGAGCTGAGCGCGGCGGTGCCGGCGGCGCACGAGCTGCTGGACAACGACCTGCAGCGCGCGGCCATCTCGCTGTGCCCGCAGATCGCAAGGACGCTCAAAGAGGTGCGCGAGGCTGGAGCGGACCTCGCGCTGGTGAGCGGCTCGGGTCCGACGGTCGTTGGGTTGTTCCCACATGCCAACGGTCTGGGACGCGCTCAGCGCGCGGCGGCTGGGCTGCACGCGCGCGTGCCTGCGCCGATCTGCGCAACGCCGGTCGACGCCTCGTCGTCGCAGTGCGTCACAATCTCCGGCTGAGACGCTATGAGCAGGTCAACCATCAACGTCATCGTCGCGGTGTGCGCAGGAACGTTCGGCGCGGCCCTGTATGCCGGGCTGATCCTGGTTCCCGCGTGGACGTCGTACTCGCGCCTGTGGGAGCGCCTGGCTGCGACGGTGCTGTCGCTGTATGTGCTGGCCGTGCTGGTGGGCGTTGGAGTGGTCGGCGCGCTCGCCGTCGTCTACTTCTGGGGCTGACCGGCGTGCCAGACCTCGCGGCGCTGGACGCGATCACCGAAGCGGTCGAGTCTGGGGCCGGCCTGCCGGAGGTGGTGCGCGCGGCGGCCAAGGCGCTCGATGCGAGCCTGGCGGTCACAGACGCCTGGGGGGCGACGCTGGCGGTGGCGGCCCGCTCGCCGGCGGAGGAGCGCTCGCTACTGTCGCGCGGCAAGGGCGTGACCAGCAGCCCGCTGCGCGTGGCTGACACGGTGGTGGGGACGCTGCACATGCGCGCAAAGGCCGAGCCGGGCGCATCCATGCGCAGGCTGTTGGTGACGATGATCGCCTCGGAGGTCGAGCGTGTGCGGGCGCCCGAGCGGGTTTCGGAAACGGCCGCGGCAGATTTCCTGCGGGCGGTGCTGGCTCGCGAGCTGAGCGGCCGCGAGGAGATCGTCGCGCGGGCCAGGGAGCTCGCGCTGGAGCTGGAGGGTGGGGCGAGCATGATCGTCGCGCGAGCCCACCCCCAGACGCCCACCGACGAGGGCTGGCGCGGACGCGTGCGCGCGGTCGCCGAGCGGGGCGCGCGGGCGGTCGTCAGCCGCTCGATCGCGGCGCTGTCAGAGCGCGACGTGGCGCCGGGCGGCGCTGGGCAACCGTCCGGATCGGGCTCGCGCTGGGTCGGCGCGGAGGTGCTGCTGCTCGTGCCTGGTGGCGAGGAGGCCACGGCGGCGCGCGCCGCCGAGGCGGTCCTGCATGAGATGCAGGCAGGCCTGGCCGGCTACACGTTTGCGATCGGGCGCAGCCGCATCGCCGAGGATCCCGCCGATCTGCCGCGCGCGGCCAGCGAGGCGTTGCTGGCGGCCAACGTGGCTCAAGGAGACGCGGGCGCCGCGCCGCTGGCCTTCGAGCAGACCGGCGCATACCGACTACTGCTGTCGGCGATGAGCGAGAACCCCAGCGAGCTGCAACGCTTCTATGCCGAGACGGTCGAGCCGCTGGTGGCCTATGACGAGCAGTACGAGACCGATCTGGTGCGCACGCTGGAGACCTTCCTGGAGGCCGACGGCAACGTCGCCGGGACTGCCCAGCGGCTGTTCACCCATCGCCACACGATCTACTACCGCCTGGAGCGGGTACGCGAGCTGTCCGGGTTGGACGTCAGCTCCAGCGACGGCCGCGAGAAGCTCAGCCTCGGCCTGAAGGCGATGCGTGTGTTGGGGATCAGCTCAGCTGACGGTCCCGCCTCGGAGGCGGGCGCCGAAGGCGGACGCGTGCCGCGCCGCTCAGGCCGGGGAGCCTGAGCGTCAGTGCGCAGCGATGAAAGCGTCGACCGTCGCCCTCACCTTGGGCCAATACTGGAAGGAGTGCTGGTTGCCGGCGAGCGCTTGGAGCTTGACCGGGCAGCCAGCGCCTTCCAGCGCGGCCTGGAATTCAATCTGCTGGGACACCGGTACCTCATCCTTTTCGGAGCTGAACAGCAAATAGGGTGGGCAGCTCGTGGGGATGTTGTCGATCGGCGACCATTCGCTCTCGATCCATTCCGGGCAGTTCTTGGATTTCCCTGAGCATCCCGGCGCGGTGCGCACGTCGCCGCCCAGCCCGTCCTTGAGTTCTTTTTTGTTGGCCATTTCCATGAGCGTGACCAGGTTGGTGGGTCCGCTGAGCGACACCACTGCCGCCACCGGGAAGCGTGTGGCGGTCATCTCGGCAAGTTGACCCCCGGCCGATCCGCCCACGAGCACGATGTTGGTCGCGCTGCCGTGGTAGGCGCTCGCGTTCGCGCGCACCCATTCGGCTGCCGCTTTGATCGCTTCCGGCTCAAGCGGAAACGCGGGTTGTGCGTTGGAGTCCTGCGGGTAGTTCGCGTCGAACACGGCGAAGCCGGCGCTCTGGAGGTCTTCGGCGACCCAGGGGACTTCCGTTTCGTTCAACTGCTTGCTCCAGCCTCCGCCGTGCACGAGCAGCACCGACGGAGCGCCCGCGCTGCGGGCGGGAAAGACGGTCAACTGCTCTTCTTCCAGCGGCCCATAGCTCAAGCTGGATATCGCCGCCGGCTGCGTTGCAGCTGAGGCTTGCGTCTTAGCCGCAGCCAGGCTGCACTGCATCAGTGACAGCGCTGCCACTGCGACGGCAGCGGGCAGCCCTCGTTTGACCCCTCCACTCAGCACTCGCCCCATCCGGTCTCCATTCCCTTTGGCTCACCAGGCTACGCCCAAGAGGTAGCTGTGAAGCTTAGCGTGGTCGTGGCTCACGCGTGCCGTGCGCCGAACTCCATCACATAGGTGGCGCCGTGCTGTCCCGCTCCGACCACGCGCGGCAGCGCCGCCTTTGCCGCGACGCCCGCGTCGCGGTATTCGCCGGTGAGCAGGATTTCCCGGTGAGGAGGCGATGCCATCCACGCGGCCACGATGTGCATCGGCGTGGTGTCGGCGCCGGTGCCCCAGGCGATGTTCTGGGCAACCGAGATGCTGGCCCCGTGTGCGGGGTAGCGGGTCACGACCACCAGCGAAAGCGGCGTCTGCCCGGACGGGCGGACGTCTGCGAAGTAATCCCATCGCAGCATCGTCGCGACCTGGCTGGTCGCGACCGCGCCGAGTTCGCGGTTCGCTCGCAGCGCCGGCAGATGGTGCGCGGCACGGATCTGATCGACCAGGCAGAGGGTCGCGGCGTCCACGGCAGGCGTATCGGTAGCCGTCGGGTGCAGGTCGGCCCCCGGACACAGCGCAGTGGCTCTGCTCGGCAGGCGAGCGCCAACCGCACCGCCCGGCGAGCGTCCTGCTGCGAGCGCGCCCACGCAGCCGACGAGCGCCGCCACGAGGATGGCGCTGATGCACGTCGTGATTCTCCCGATGCTCCCCCGCAGAGTGCACGCATACTTGCAAAGGAGGACAACGAGATGTTGCGTCGTAGTGATGCGGCCGTTGCGCGGGGGCGGTTGGCGCCCGCGCGGGGCGGGCGTGCGAACCGCTCGGGCCTGAGCGCGATGCACGATCTATCCTGTGACCGCGTCCCTTTGGGGGGTCGTCCAATGGCAGGACATCAGGTTTTGGTCCTGAGAATCGGGGTTCGAGTCCCTGCCCCCCAGCTAGTGCCGCGCCGACGTGCGTCCAGCGCCTTCTGCGGACACTCGTGCAGCGAATACCATCCCCCCAATGACCGGCCCGATCGTTGTGATCCTCGCGGCGGGACAGGGCACGCGCATGCGCTCCAAGACGCCGAAGGTCCTGCACGACCTATGCGGAGTGCCGATGGTGCTGTGGCCGGTGCGGGCGGCGCTGGAGCTCGCAGCGGACAGAGTGGTGGTCGTGGACTCGCCCGCGCAGGCCCTTCGCGACGTGTTGCCGGAGGGCGTACAACTGGCTGTGCAGGCGCGTGCGAACGGAACTGGCGGGGCGGTGGCTGCGGCGATGGAGCGACTGGACACTGACGCTGGCTCGGTGCTCGACCCGGCGGCTCCGGTGGTGGTCCTCAGCGGCGACGTGCCGCTCGTGGGAGCCGAGGCGATAGCGGGGCTGATCGACGCGCACCGCCACAGCGGCGCGGCGGCGACGATGGCGAGCACGATCCTCGACGATCCCACGGGATACGGTCGCGTCGTGCGCGACTCCGTCGGAGCGGTGGAGCGCGTCGTCGAGACCAAGCGCGAGGGCGACGCCACGCAGGCCGAGCGCGAGATACGCGAGGTCAACACGGGCATCTTTGCGTTCGAGGCGTCCGCGTTGCGCGGCGCGCTGGGGCGGCTGACCGCGGACAACGCGCAGGGCGAGCTGTACCTGCCCCAGGTGCTCGACATCCTCAGGTCAGACGGCGCGAGTGTGGCGGCGCACGTGGTGGAGGACGAACGTCTGGTGCTGGGCGTCAACGACCGCGCTGCGCTGGCGCGCGTAAGGCGGCTCGCCCAGCAGGCGATCCACGAGCGCCACATGCTGGCGGGCGTGAGCATCGTAGACCCGCTCGCCACGGTGATCGACGTCGACGTGGCGATCGGACAGGACACCGTGATAGAGCCGTTCACCACGATCAGGGGGAGCACCCGGATCGGCTCGGAATGCACTGTCAGGCACTCCTATCTGGTGGACTGCGTGCTCGAGGATCGCGTAACTGTGGGGCCGTTCGCGTACCTGCGGCCGGGCACCGTGCTGGGCGACGGCGCCAAGGCGGGAACGTTCGTGGAGATCAAGGGATCGAATATCGGTGCAGGCGCAAAAATCCCCCACCTCTCCTACATCGGCGACGCGGATGTGGGCGATCAGAGCAACTTGGGGGCGGCGACCATCACGGCCAACTACGACGGCCGCTCCAAGCACCGCACGACCGTCGGGCGACGGGTGCGGACAGGTGTCGACACGACGCTCGTCGCTCCGGTGACGCTTGGAGACGACGCCTACACGGGAGCCGGCTCGGTGATCACCGAGGACGTGCCCGATGGCGCGCTCGGCATCGCGCGCGAGCGCCAGACGAACATCGACGGCTACGCCCAGCGTGGCGAGGAGCCCTGATGACCGGCGGGCGCAACGACGTTTACACTGCATGAGGAGATGAGCGCGATGAGCGCGATGGACACTCGCACGCAAACCTCGCGGGCGAGCCTGCCGATTGACTACAACAAGCGCCTGATGCTCTTCAGCGGGCGCGCCAACCCGCAGTTGGCGGTCGACATCGCGGACAAGCTTGGGGTCGAGCTCGGGCCGGTCGAGCTGAGGACGTTCTCCAACGGCGAGGTGTACTGCCGCTACGACGAGTCGATCCGCGGCGCGGACGTGTTCATCGTGCAGTCCACCTGCGGCAACCCGCAGACGGGGGTCACGGCCAACGACTCGTTGATGGAGCTGTTGTTCATGATCGACGCCGCCGTGGGCGCGTCCGCGCACAGGGTGATCGCGGTCACGCCCTGGTTTGGCTACTCGCGCCAGGACAAGAAGTCGGCGCCGCGCGAGCCGATCTCCGCGCGTCTGGTGGCGCGCATGCTCGAGGCGGCCGGCGCGGACAGGGTGCTGACGATGGACCTGCACGCCGGCCAGATCCAGGGCTTCTTCCAAAAACCGGTCGACCATATGACCGCGCTGTTCATGCTCACGCAGTACTTCGCTGATCTGGGCTTGGAGGATCTCGTGGTGGTCGCGCCGGACGCCGGGCGCGTGAAGCTCAACAAGAAGTTCGCGTCCAAGATCGGCGCCGAGCTGGCGATCCTCGACAAGGAGCGCCCCGCCCAGCAGGTGGCCGAGATCGGTTATGTGATCGGCGACGTCAAGGGCAAGACGGCGGTGATCGTGGATAACATGATCGACACCGCCGGCACGCTCAAGGCGGCGGCCAAGACGGTCAAGGAGGAGGGCGCCGCGCGCGTGTACGCGGCGGCCACCCACGCGGTGTTCTCTGGCGACGCGTTCGAGAACCTGCGTACGTCGGGGCTGGAGGAGATCGTGGTCACCGACACGATCCCTGTGGCCCCCACCCGGCCGGCCAACGTGCGCGTGCTGCCGTGCGCGGACCTGCTCACCGATTCGATCCGGCGCATCTTCGTCGATGACTCCGTCAGCGAGGTCTTCGGCGGTGAGAACCAGCTGTTCTGAGTGCCCGCCATGGCCAGCCCCGGCTCGGCTGCTCCCGATCCCGCAGCCCGTGGCCCACGCGCCTGGTGGCAGGGTCTGCCGCGCCACCGGCGCATCCAGCTGCGCGTGCTGCTCGCGGTCGTCGCCCTGCTCATCCTGCTGGTAGGCGCCCTGCTGGCGCGCTGGCTGCAGACCGAGAACGTCGAACGCGACGACGAGCTGGCGCTGATCCAGGCGGAGGCCCGGGGCGATGTGAACGCCATGCTCGCTCGGCTGGGCGACTGTCGCAACAGCCCCGCGTGCGTACAGGCGGTCAGGCGCAACGCAGCCGACCCGCGCCTGCGCAGAGCGGGCGCGGTCAAGATCCTGTCGCTGATCTCCCCCACCGAAAACGCACTGGGCAGCTCCAGCGGAAAGACCCGGCTGGCATGGACGGTGCTCGGCAAGCTGCCGGTCGTGCAGTGCATCGGGGTGCATCGCAGCGGCAACTTCTTCAGCGGCATGTCGGTCACCCTGGTGTCGTTGAGCGCGCCGATCGCCAACGAAGGCAAATGCACGAAACCCTCGACGATCGAAACCGAAGAAGAAGAAGCGACAAAGGTGGAAGAGCGATGAACGGCGGCTGCTGGGCGGTTGCTAGAGTCTGGACTCGCTTATGGCCAACACCACCACCAAGCTGAACGTCTCCAGCCGCGCCAGCGCGGGCTCGCGCGCGGCGCGACGCCTGCGCCGCAGCGGGCGCGTCCCGGGCGTGCTCTATGGCGGCGGCGCCGAGTCGGTGGGCTTTGACGCGGACGCGCGCGAGCTGCGCTTGGCGCTGGCCAGCTCCGGAGCTGTGCTCGACCTCAGCGTGGACGGCGCCAAAGCCACTCCGGTTGTGCTCAAGGAAGCCCAGCGCCACCCGGTTCGCGGCGAGACGGTTCACGTCGACCTGCTGCGCGTGAGGCTCGACGAGGAGATCAACGCGGTCGTGCCGCTCGAGCTCGTTGGCGCGGACGATGCTCCGGGCGTAAAGGAAGGCGGCGTGCTCGAGCAGATCACGCGCGAGCTCAACGTGCAGGCGCTGCCGACCGCGATCCCCGAGTCGATCGTCCACTCGGTCGGCGAGATGCAGATCGGCGAGACGATCGTGCTCGGCGCACTGACGCCGCCCGACGGCGTCACGTTGCTGGACGACCCCGAGGAGACGGTCGTGGCGACGCTGTCTCCGCCACGGCTGCAGGCCGAGGCGGAGGAGATCGAAGCGGAGACCGAGCTCGTCGGCGAGGAGGGCGCAGGCGAGGCCGACGGCGGTGGCGACGCTTCCGAGGGTTCCACGGGCGGGGAGTAGCTGCCTCTGCGACGCCCCTTCCCCCTCCGGGGACGAAGCGGTGGCGGTGGCGGAGCCGTCGACTGGTTGATCGTAGGGCTGGGCAACCCCGGCCGCGAGCACGCGGGCACGCGACACAACGTGGGGTTCATGGTGGCCGAGGCACTCGTTGAGCGCTGGCAGCTGGGACGCGCCAAGGACCGTTTTCGCGGGCGCATAGCGGAGGGTCGCGTGGGTACACCGGGAGTTGACGCCGGCGCGGCATCGCCGTCCGCGAGGGTCCCGCGCGTGGCGATCCTGTGCCCACAGACCTATATGAACGACGCCGGGCGCTCGGTGGGCCCGGCCCGGGGCGCGTACAAGCTTGCACTGGAGCGAGTGCTCGTGGTGCACGACGAGATCGATCTGCCGTTCGGCGACGTGCGTACTCGCCTCGGCGGCGGTCTGGCGGGCCACAACGGCCTGAAGTCGATCAAGCGCGAGCTCGGCAGTGCTGACTTCATGCGCGTGCGGGTGGGCGTCGGGCGCCCCGATTCGACCGACCCGGAGATTGTGTCCGCGTATGTGCTGGGGCGCTTTCGCGAGGGCGAGGCACAGGTGCGCGATCTGGTCGAGCGGGCCTGCGACCACGTCGAGCGCGCGGTGCTGGGTGAGGATGGCGATAGCTCGGAGCCGGGCCGGCCGGGGCTGGAGTCCTAGATGGCCGGCGACGGCGGCGCGCTGCGCACCCTGCTGGGGTTCATTGGCGAGGACGAGCCCGCGCTGAAGCTCGCGCGCGAGGGCGGCCATGCGTTCGTATCGAGCTCGCTGCGCCCATACCTGATCGCCGCGCTCGTCGACGCGGATGACGCGGCGCGCGCGCGGGCGTCGATGGTCGTGGTAGGCGACGATCGCGCCGCGCGCGACCTGGCGAGCGACCTGCGCGCGTGGCTTGCGCCGCGGCGCGTGCGCTACTACCCCTCCAGAGGCGTCGCCTACGAGTCGCACCTCGCCCCGCCGGCGCATCTCGTGGGCCTGCGCGTGGCCGCGCTCGATGCTCTGCTGGCGGCGGGCGAGACAGACGGGAGTCCCTCGCAAGGCGGCCAGGCCGGCGATCGCGCACAGGACGGCCAGCCGGTCGTGGTGGTCAGCGCGGTGGCGCTGTCGGAGAAGGTGCCCGACCCGGCGCTGCGGCCCCACTCGTTCACGCTGCGCGTGGGCGAGCTGCTGGACCTGGACGAGTGCGCTGCAGAGCTCGTCAGCGCCGGCTACGAGCGCGCCGACCAGGTGGAGGAGCGCGGCCAGTTCGCGCTTCGTGGCGGCCTGCTGGACATCTTCCCGGCGACCGAGGAACGGGCGGTGCGCGTGGACATGTTCGACGTGGAGATCGAATCGTTGCGCTGGTTCTCGACCTTCACCCAGCGCTCGCTCGGGGACGTGGACGAGGTCGAGATCGCGCCGGCGGCCGAGCTCGCCCTCGAGCATCGCGAGCTCGCCGAGATCGCGGCCGCAACCGGCACCTTCAGCGGGGGCGACCGCGCGGGCGAGGAGCGCCCGGACATCGCAGAGCTGCTGCCGGTGGAGCGCTTCGGCGCGCTGCTGGACCTGGTGGGCGAGGAGACCGAGCTGCTGGTCGCCGCCGAGGAGGAGCTCGGGCCGGCGCTCAAAGATCACTGGAGCGACGTGTGCGCGGCGTTCGGCGACGCGGACGCCCATCACCTGTACGTGAGCCCCGAGCGCATCAGCGAGACGCTCGAGCTGCGCACGAGGACGTGGCTGTCGGCGCTGTCGAGCGGCCAGGAGATCGAGCTGCGCGCCCAGTCGGCCGACACCGCCGCTCGCTCGCTGGCAGAAGCCGAGCCGGAGCTGGAGAAGCTCGTGCGCTCGGGCTATCGCACGGTCGTGGCCTTTCCCAGGCGCGGCGAGGGTGAGCGCGCCGCCTACAACCTGGGTCGCCTGAAAGCGACCTGGCTGGCCGAGGATGTCGACGCCGGCAGCCAGGCTTTGGAGCCCTCCCTGCGCTTTGCAGCGGCGTCGCTGCGCGAGGGGTTCGTGGCGCCCCAGCTCAAGCTCGCCGTCTTCCCCGAGCACCGCCTGCTGCGCCGCCGCCGGGCCGAGCGCCCCGGCGAGGGGGCGGTCGGCGGTTCGTTCTCGCGGCGCGGCGCGCTGCGCTCGTTCACCGACCTGCGCACCGGCGACATCGTGGTGCACGAGGACCACGGCGTGGCCCGCTTCGCGGGCTTTGAGACGCGCACCGTGGCCAACGTCACGCGCGACTACCTCTACTTGGAATATCAGGGCGACGACAAGGTCTTCGTCCCCACCGACCAGCTGGCCAAGATCTCGAGATACGTGGGCGCCGGCGGCGAGCATCCGCCGCTGAGCAAACTGGGCGGCACCCGCTGGGAGACGATGAAGGCGCGTGCGCGCCGCGCCGCGCAGGAGCTGGCCGGCGAGCTGCTGACCCTGTACGCCGAGCGCAGGCGGCGCTCAGGGCATGCCTTCGAGCCCGACTCCGAGTGGCAGCGCGAGTTCGAGGCGCGCTTCCCGTTCACAGAGACGCCCGACCAAAGCGAGGCGATCGAGCTGGTCAAGGCGGACATGGAATCGCCGCGCCCGATGGACCGGCTGATCTGCGGCGACGTGGGCTATGGCAAGACCGAGGTGGCGCTGCGGGCGGCCTTCAAGGCGGCCGGCGAGGGCAAGCAGGTGCTGATGCTGGTGCCCACCACGATCCTCGCCCAGCAGCACTACGGCACGTTCGCCGAGCGTCTGGCCGACTACCCGTTCACGCTTGAGCACGTGTCGCGCTTTCGCAGCGCGGCCGAGCAGAAAGCGGCGATCAAGGGGTTCTCCGAGGGGCGCGTGGACATCCTGATCGGCACCCATCGCGTGCTCTCGCGCGACGTGCGCGCTAAAGACCTGGGCCTGCTGATCGTGGATGAGGAGCAGCGCTTCGGGGTCAAGCAGAAGGAGCTGTTGCGCCAGCTCAAGCTGAAGGTGGACGTGATTGCGATGTCGGCCACGCCGATCCCGCGCACGCTGCAGATGTCGCTGGCGGGTCTGCGCGACATCTCGGTGATCGAGACGCCCCCCGAGGGTCGCCGGCCGGTGAGAACCTACGTGGGCGAGTACGAGGAGGAGTTGGTCAGGCGGGCGATCGAGCGCGAGCACGCCCGCGGCGGGCAGGCCTTCTTCCTGCACAACCGCGTGGAGTCGATCGAAGAGACTGCCGAGCGGCTGCGGGCGCTGTGTCCAGGCGTGCGCTTCGCGGTGGCCCACGGCCAGATGGGCGAGGGCGAGTTGGAGAGCGTGATGATGGACTACCTGCGCGGGGGCGCCGACGTGCTGGTGTGCACCTCGATCATCGAGTCGGGTATCGACATCCCGCAGGCCAACACGCTGATCGTCGAGCATGCAGATACGTTCGGGTTGGCCCAGCTCTACCAGATACGCGGGCGCGTAGGGCGCAGCCGCGAGCGCGCGTTCGCGTACCTGCTGTACGACTCGGCCGCGGCGCTCACGCCGGAGGCGGCGCAGCGGCTGTCGGCGCTGTCAGACCACACCGAGCTGGGCGCCGGCTTTAAGATCGCGATGCGCGACCTGGAGATCCGCGGTGCGGGCAATCTGCTGGGCGACGAGCAGTCCGGGCATGTGGCGGCGCTCGGCTTCGAGCTGTACATGCAGATGCTCGACGAGGCGGTCAGGGCGGCGGGGGATCTGGCGGAGGACGAGACGCTACCCGAGCCGGTGCGCCTGGACGTGAACGTCGACGCATACGTGCCCGCCGACTACATCCCTTACGAGCAGGCCAAGATCGAGGTGCACCGCCGCGTGGCGTCCGCGCGGGAGGTGGCTGACGTGGAGCGCCTGGCAGAGGAGCTCGAGGACCGCTTCGGGCCTGCGCCCGAGCCGCTGCGCAACCTGCTATCGCTGCAGCGCGCGCGGATCAAGTTCGGCCAGGCGGGCGCGCAGACGGTGAGCTTTCGCGGAGACCGGCTGGCGGTGGTGCCGATCGAGCTGGACTCGGCGCGGGCCAGGCGCCTGCGTCAGGAGCTGCCCGAAGCGCTGTACGAGTCCGGCCGTTCGCAGGTCTCCCTGCGGGTCCCAAAGGACGGGAGCGAGCGCTTCTCCAGTGTGGTCAAGGCGGCCGACGCGCTGCTGGCGGTCATGCGCGAGGCGGCTTGAAAGCGGCGTTCCGTGCCCACATCCATCGCGATGTGGGCCTCCTGAAGGCCGCTTAGAAACAATTAAGCGCACTCGCAGGGGCTTTCCGCTAGAGTGCCCGCGTCGTGTCTAAGAAGGCCACTCGATCGCTCCCGGCGCTAGGCGCCGTTTTGTTTGCCCTGGTTGGACTGTCGGCCTGCGGTGGCATACCCGGCGACGCGGTCGTGCAGGTCAACGGCAACTCGATCACCAAATCCACGTTCAACCACTGGATGGCGGTCGCCGCGTCCTCGAGCACGGTCGCGACGGGATCCAAGCCCGTGATCCCCGAACCGCCCAGTTACACCGCGTGCATCGCGCATCTGGCGGCAACCGCGCCAAAACCGGAAAAAGGCCAGAAGGCTCCCACCACGGCGCAGCTGAAGACCGAGTGCGAGACGCAGTACAAATCCCTGCAGACCGAGGTGCTGGGATTTCTGATCTCCTCGTCGTGGGTGCTCGGAGAAGGCTCCGCGCTGGGTGTGAAGCTCAACGACAAAGAAGTCCACAAGCAGTTTGAAAAGATCAAGTCGACGCAGTTCCCCAAAGCGGCAGAATTCGAAAAATTCCTGGCCACGTCGGGTCAGACGGTTTCCGACCTGCTGCTGCGCGTGAAGCTGAACCTGCTGTCGCAGCGGATCGAGTCAAAGATCACCAAACAGAAAAGCAAGGTCACCGAAGCTCAGGTGACTAAGTACTACAACGAAAACAAGTCTCGCTTCGGCACCCCGGAAAAGCGCAGCGTCGAGATCATCCTCACCAAGACCGAAGCGGCCGCCAAGAGCGCCAAGCAGGAAGTGCAGTCGGGCAAGAGCTTTGCCAGCGTGGCCAAGGCTAAGTCGATCGACCCCACCAGCAAGGCCAACGGCGGGCTGCTGCCCGAAGTGGTCAAAGGCGAGGAGGAGAAGGCGCTCGACACGGCCATCTTCTCGGCCGCGGCCAACGTGCTCAGCGGGCCAGTCAAGACGCCCTTCGGCTACTACGTGTTCGAGGTGAAAAGCACCACGCCGGGCAGCCAGCAGCCGCTGTCCAAGGTGAAGTCCTCGATCAAAACGCAGCTAGCCTCTCAGGGACAGCAGACGGCGCTGAGCAAGTTCGTCAAGGAATTCAAAAAGCGCTGGCAGGCTAAAACGGAATGTCGCTCGGGCTTCATGGTGGCCGACTGCAAGGGCTACAAAGCGCCCAAGACCAAAACACCTGGCGTGGTCGGGCCGGGCCACGGCGAAACGCCCTAGCGGCCACGCTGGCGCAGTGAGCCAGATCGAGCGAGTCCAAGCCCGCCAGATCCTGGACAGCCGCGGCAACCCCACGGTAGAGGTGGACATCGAGCTGCGCTCCGGCGCCAGGGGTCGCGCGGCAGTGCCCTCGGGGGCATCGACAGGCGAGTTCGAGGCGGTCGAGCTGCGTGACGGCGGCAAGGACTGGCAGGGCAAGGGCGTCACCCGCGCGGTGGCCAACGTCAACGGCGAGCTCGCCCAGGCGGTGGCCGGCCTGGACGCCGCCGATCAGGAGGCGTTGGACGGCGCACTGATCGCGTGCGACGGCACCGCCAACAAGTCGCGCCTTGGCGCCAACGCGATCCTGGGAGTGTCGCTGGCGGCAGCCCACGCGCAGGCCGCCGAGGAGGGCCTGGCGCTGTGGCGTTACCTCGGCGGCGAGGACGCGCGGGTGCTGCCGGTGCCGATGATGAACGTGCTCAACGGCGGCGCGCACGCGGACAACAAAGTCGACTTCCAGGAGTTCATGGTGGTCCCGTGCGGCGCGCACAGCTTCTCGCAGTGCCTGCAGATGGGCGCGGAGGTGTTCCACGCGCTGAAGGGCGCCCTGCACGAGCGCGGGTTGGGCACTGCGGGGGGTGACGAGGGCGGCTTCGCGCCGGACCTCGCCTCCAACGAGGAGGCTCTGAAGATGCTCGTTGCCGGCATCGAGGCGGCCGGATACCGTCCCGGAGAAGATGTGGCGATAGCGCTGGACCCCGCCACCAGCGAGCTGTACGTCGACGGCGCCTATGAGCTCGAGCACGAGGGCCGCACGCTCAGCGCGGCCGAGCTGACCGACTACTGGGCCGACCTCGCGGCCCGCTATCCGATCGTGTCGATCGAGGACGGCATGGACGAGCAGGATTGGGATGGCTGGAAGACGCTGACCGAGCGTCTGGGCTCGGCCGTGCAGCTGGTCGGCGACGACCTGTTCGTGACCAACACGCAGCGGCTGGCACGGGGGATCGAGCTGGGCGTGGCCAACTCGATCCTGATCAAGGTCAACCAGATCGGCACGCTGACAGAGACGCTGGCGGCGATCGCGATGGCGCGCGATGCCGGCTACACGGCGGTCATCAGCCATCGCTCTGGCGAGACCGAGGACGTGACCATCGCCGACCTCGCCGTGGCCACTGGCTGCGGGCAGATCAAGACGGGCGCGCCGTCGCGATCGGACAGGGTGGCCAAGTACAACCAGCTGCTGCGCATCGAGGAGCAGCTGGGCGACGACGCGCAGTTCCCAGGCGCGAGCGCGTTCGCCGGCCGATAGAAGCTCTCACTTCCGCTCGCCGGCAGGAGCTTTGCGTGCGGGGGCGAATGGCGCTCCATGCAAGTGCGTTGGGATCGAGTGGGGCGTGTGGCGATGATGTGTGTGCTGACCGCGCTGGTGTACCTGTATGCGAGCGCGGGCGTCCACATGCTGTCGACCTGGCGTCAGTCACGCCGCGACGCGGCGGTGGTTGGGGCGATGGAACGCGAACATCGCCAGCTTGCCCGCCAGCACGCAGCGCTGGGCACGCAGGGAACGCTTGAAACGGAGGCTCGTCGCCTTGGCATGATGCGCAAAAACGAGCAGCCATACGTTGTAAGTGGTCTACCCGACAACTGAGGACAAGGACTGAATGTGGCACTGCTAGCCTCGGCCGATGCCGTTCGACAACGCGATCTATCAGTGGCAGCAGGGAGAGCGCCGCGTGGACGCGGCCGCGCCCGAGCGCAGGCCGCTGCTGGAGCGGGTGATCGCCGCGCTGGTGGCAGAGCTGCGCAGGCGGCTGGGCGGTCGCTTCTCGGCGGACGAGCTCGTGGTGCTCTACGAGCAGGGCACCGGCTGGTGCCTGCAGGTGGCCATGCGTCTCGCTCCGGAGGAGCCGTGGGCGTGGGAGGCCGGCGTGGTGGTGGACGCGGCCTTTGCCAGATATCTGCGCGAGGCGGCCGACTATGCGGGAGGCCGCAGGGAGGTCAGCGCCTAGCACCCCGAGGCCAGCCCGCGCCGACGCTAGTCGTCGTCGCCGGCGCGGCGAATGACGATGCGGTCCGGTTCCACGGTGACCTCAACGGGTCTGTGGCCGGCCCAGTGCTCGGCGTAGATCGGGTCCTCCTGGACGGCGGGGTCCAGCCACAGCCCGTATCCCTCCTCGCCATGGTCGAAGGTGCCTTCCAGCGGCGCGCCGCGGCCCGACGTGCGCGACCGGGCGGTCGCCGATCTGCCGCGGCCGCCGCGACGGCTGCGCCTGCGGGCACGGGGGGCGCTGGGCTCCTCATCGGCCTCCTCGTCGCCATCCTCCGCCTCGGCCTTGGCGCGCTCGGCCTCCGCTTCGGCCGCCTCCAGCTCAGCGGCGATCAGGGCGTCGTCCTCCGCTCGCAGGTCGATCTCCTCGGGATAGTCGGCAAGGCCCGTGCCGTTCTGGGGCTCCTCGTCGCCGACCAGCTCGTTCTGGCGCTTGAACTGCTCGATGTCGCGCACAGTCACCTCGAGCTGGTGGGCGATCCAGGCATCGGTGCGTCCCTGTCTCACCCAGGCGCGGATTTGATTGAGGTGCGGGCGCAATGATCTGCGGGGCATGGACGGTCCGGGACACTAGCGCAAAGGGCCGGCCGCGCGTCCCGGCCGCAGGGCGGCGCGCGCCGGGATCGCGTTCCCCCGGTCCTGTGACTATCCTTGCCAGACCGGCGTCCAGGGGGTCGCGCCGGGTCGCTAGTCGGCCAACGGGAAGAGGTGTACCCAAATGCTGGTCCTGACGCGCAAGTCCAACCAGAGCATCATGATTGGAGACGACATCGAGGTGTCGGTGCTCTCGGTGATGGGCGAGAAGGTGCGCATCGGCATTCAGGCGCCTCAGAAGGTTCCGGTTTTTCGCAAGGAGATCTACCTGGAGATCCATCGCGAAGCCGGCGTGGCCAAACCCGAGGACAACACAAGCGCCGAGCACGCGTCAGACGCCACGGCCCAGGCCAAGCCGGCCGCGCACGCCGCAGAGGTCGACAGCTCGCTGCACAAGCTCGGCGACGGCAGCTAGGGGCCCTCAGCCGAGCAGCAGGTACAGCGTGCGGAACATAACCACGGTGACGATGACCGCGGTCATGATCAGCGTGAGGACGAGCAACGCGAAGCGAACCGAGCCGCGCTTTTGACGCTTCTGCGCCTCGCGCTTGGCGGCGCGCTGCTCGGTCGTGCGCTGTAGTGACGCGCGCCGGCGGCGGTCGAGGGTTACCTCCTTGACGAACGCCTGCTCCCAGTCGGCAAAGCTCTGACGCATCTTCATCGCTACTACGCCCCGCCTAGGAGACGGCTGCAGACTTCGCGCGCTCGTAGACGGCGACGAAGCGCAGGTAGTTCTCGGCGATCTTGCGCGCGCCTGCGGCGCGTTCGATCTTGCCGTCGACGTATGCCTTGAGCGGGTCCCACCAGATCGAGCGGCCGATGGCAAAGCCGATGAAGCCGTCGACCGGGGCGGCCTGAATGAGCCAATGGTCGACCTTGGCATCCTCGGCGCCGCGACCGAGGACCACGCAGGTCACGCCGTCGCGGCCGCCCGAGCGAGCCTGCGCGACGAGCATCTCGCAGTCGGAGCGCTCTTCCACGCCCTCGATCTTCCACACGTCCACCTCGATGCCCGCGTCCTGGATCTCGGCGATCGTCCGGCGCATCAGCTCGGGACGCAGCTCGGCGTCATAGCGGTCGCTGTCACCGCCGACTGACTGCAGCTGGGCGTCCTCGGCGGGCACGAGCAGCTCGAACAGGAACTTGCGCTCGTGCTGCTTGAGCCAGTCGCTCAACCGCTTGAGCTTGTCCAACTGGCCGCGATTGCCGTCGGCGTCGCCGTCGGGGTTGTAGCGCACGAGCACCTTGGTGAAATCAGGGTCGAAGCGCTCGATGTGCTCCCCGAACTCGTCTCCGTACTGGAAGTCGAACAACGGCTGGCCAGATCGCTCGGCGGGCATCGCCAGCTTGAATCCCTTCTCGCGCGCCTCGGCGGGCACCGTCGAGCCGAATTGCTCGTCGACCAGCACCCCGGTTGCGGCCGCGTCTGCGCCGGCGCTGACCGCCTGCAGCAGGCCCTCGAAGATGAGGTGCTTGGCGTCGGCGATGATCGCCGTTTGCTCTGAGTCGGGCTCGCCGTCGATGCCGAAGAACTTCTTCTGGAAGGAGCCACGGTGGTCGAAGGCGAGGATGTAGAGCTTCTGGTCGTATCCGAGGTTCATGGTCGTGAGTATTCCAGAGGCGCGCGCAGTGGGGCCCGGCGCCTCCCGCGAGATGGCTTGGAGAGGTCCATAGAATGGGTCTGCGATGACCTCTGGCGCTGACCTCTTCGTGGTGTGCAAGCAGTGCGGATCGGAGGTCAGCCCGTACATCACCGAGTGTCCCTATTGTGGGCATCGCCTGCGCAGGCGCGCGCCCAAGCTGCCCCGCGCGCACGTCCCCGCCCGAGCGTCGCGCGGTCGCCGGCTACGGCTAGCGTCGGCGCTGCGCATGCCCCGGGCGCGCAGCAGGCGCGCGCCCGGTGGCGGCCCGAGCTGGGGCGCGGGCCGCTGGGCGGCGTCGCGTCCGTACGCGACGATCGCGCTGGTCGCGGCAGGCGCGGGGGCGTGGATCGCGGCGCACGCCGAACCGCTCATCTACCTGCACATGGCGATCATCGGCCCGCTGGGCGGGGAATGGTGGAAGCTGCTTACGAGCGAGCTTGCATACGCGAGCGGCCCGTATGCGTTCGTGGCGCTGGTCGCGATCGGGATCTTCGGCTGGCTGATCGAGCGCCGCCACGGGCCGGCTGTGCTGGTCGCGCTGTTCTTCGGCGCGGGCGCCACGGGCGCGCTGGCGGCGAGCGCGCTGTACTCCGAGCCGATCGTGGGCGGTGGCAACGGCGCGGCCCTGGCGCTGCTGGCGGCCTGGGTGGCCCCCGACCTGAAGGCCGCGCGCAGTGACTCCTACTACGAGGGCGACCTGCTGGGCGCGGGCGCGATCGCGGCGCTGCTGCTGGCGATCCCGTTCGCCTTGCAGTCCTCGGAGGCGAGCTGGCTGGCGGGCGTGACCGGCGGGGCGCTCGGGCTGCTGGTCGGCCTGGGCTTGAGCCAGGTGGGCGTAGCCGAGGGCTGAGGGCCGCCCACCGAGGCCATCGGCCATCGTGCGTGACGTGGGCCCTGAGCGGCCGCGGGGCGCTCGCGGACGCAACGGTGGACCTATGATGGTCGGGCGATGACGATGACCAACGCGGTGGTGCTGATTGAGGCCGAGCGCGACGCGCTGTCGAGCCTGGGAGGCGCGCTGGCGGACATCGAGGGCGTGGCGGAGGCCTATTCGGTGACCGGCGCGTGGGACTTCGTGGCGATCGTGCGGGTGCCCGACCACGAGCAGCTGGCAGACGTGGTCACGGGCGCGATCGGGGCCCTGTCGGGAGTGGCGCGCACCCAGACGATGGTCGCATTCGCGGCGTATTCGCGCCACGATCTCGACGCCCTGTTCTCGATCGGCGAATGATCGCCTGACGGCGATGGCCGCAGTGCGGATGAAGCCCGAGTACGGGCCGACGCTTGGCCAGCTGCTCGCCCCGCGCTGGCGGGCGGCATCGCGGCTTGCGCGCCGGGCTGCGATCGCCGGCGCGGTAGTGCTGGTGGCGGTGCTGGTGGCGGGGGCTCTGACGCTTGAGAACCCCACCTACTCACAAGGCGGCAGCGTGTCGTTCAGCTTCAACTACCGCGGCTTGTATCGCGTGCCGCACGGCCCCGGCGAATACGTAAAGGTGCAAAGCCACAGCTCCGGTGGAGCGCTGAAGTACTCCTTTGCGGTCGCTGCGCTGCGGCTGCCGGCCTATGCGGGCGAGCTCACGGGCGAGCTGCCCGTGTACGCGGCCGGCTACATCGCCCGCCTGCGCGAGCGGTTCGCGGGCTTCGTGCTGGCGGGCGAGGGCAAGGCCAAGGTCAACGGCATGTACGGGTATGCGGTCTTCTACACGGCGGTGGTGAACGGGCGCGGGATGTGGGGGCGCGACGTCCTGCTGTTGCCCGAACGGGCCGGCGTGCGAGAAGGCGTGGCGATCGAGATGCTGGCCCCCGCGGTGGCGATCGTGGGGTCGCAGGCGCCGATCGAAGTCGGCTCGGCGGGCGTCCTGGCGGACCCCCTGAAAACCTTTACCTTCGGATGATCCTCACCCTGCGAGTGTCGCGCGGGCGGCCCTGCGGCTCGGCGCTGCGCTCGAAAGTGTGGATTATGCGCGCGGTGGGCACTTCGGTGCCGCCGGTCGATCCTTCGCTGCCCGCGCTGGGCACTTGGGCGCCGGCCGTGGTTGTCACCTGACCGGAAGTCGGGGAAGTCGAGGTGGCCTGGGCGCCCGATTCGCCGGTCTGAGCCGGTGGCGAGGCTTCGCCGGACGGCGGCGTGGACGATTCGCCGGCGGTTGGCGGCGTGGCGACGGGCGGTGCGGGGCTGGCGGGAGGAGTGGTGGCGGTTGTCGACGGGACTTCCTGAGCGGGCGGCGTCGCGCTGGTGGCGGCTGCGGGGAGCTGAGTTGTCTCGGTGGTGACCTCGGTGACCTGCGTGCCGGCCGGCTGGGGGCTGGTCGGCTGGGCGGGCGGCGCGGTGGTCGCTGCAGCGGGCACAGTGGCAGGATCGGTCGCGGGGGCAGGCGCCGCGGCGTCCGCCAGGGCGGGCGCGACCTTTGCCTTGACGTCCAGCTTGCCGTTGTGGCGGGCGCCGTGATGGTGGCGCACAGCCGCCCCGGCGGCGGCGGGCGTGAGGGCGGCAGGGCTCAGCGGCTGGGGCTGCTCACGCACGACGTGCGGTTCGGCCGTGTAGGACGCAACGGCGGCGCTTGTGGGGCCTGATTGCGCGACGGCGATGTGGTGGTGGTGATGGGCTGGCACGACCGCGTGGTCGGCCGCGACGGCGCCGGCGGTGACGATCGCGGCGGCGGCCAGCCCGGCGACGGCCTTGGTGGCGATGGCGCCAGCTCCGGCGGTGAGCATCCCGCCGGCAAGGCCTGAAGCGCCAGCTGCGCTGGCACCAGCGACCGCGCCCGCTCCGACCGAGGCGCCGGCCCCGGCGCCCGCCCCCACACCGGCGCCGCCGGCGACGTGGGCACCGCCAGCCGAGGCGGTTGCGCCGAGCTTGGTCAGCAGCAGCTTTTTGGCCAGCAGCAGCGGGCCGACCGGGAAGATGGCGGCGAGCGCGTGGTTGTTCTCCTTGAGCTGCGCCTTGAAGAACTTGCAGCGCTCGCAGCTGCGTACGTGCCGGCGCGCGGGCGAGCTGAGCTTGCTCAGGCCCTCGGCTGCCTCGCCGAGCTCGAGGCGGACCTCGTCGCAGCTGAGCTTGCGTGCCTCGGCGGCCTCGGCCAGGGAGATGCGCGCGCGCACGAGCAGCGACTTGACCGACGGCACAGTCGTTTCCATGGCGTGGGCGATCTGGTCATAGGACAGCGCGTCGATCTCGCGCAGCAGCAGCGCGGTGCGCTGGGTCTCAGGAAGCTCATGCACGTCGGCGACGAGCTCGCGAAAGCTCTCCCTGCGCAGGACCCGGTCGCCGGTCGACAGGCCGTTGTCGGCGAAGTGCACGTCCATTGAGTCCACGCCCACGGCGGACGCTCGGCGCAGGTGGTTGAGCGAGCGGTTGCGCGCGATCCGATACAGCCACGGGCGCACGTTGATCTCGCGCTCGTCTGCGAGCACGGCGTTGAACGCGGCGGCGAACACCTCCTGCAGGACGTCCTCGGCGTCCTCACGTGAGGACAGCATGTGCCGGCAGAAGGACAGCAGGCGCGACTGGTAGCGAGAGAAGAGCGTCTCAAAGGCTGCGTGCTGTCCGCGGCGCGTGAGGGCGATCAGGCGCTCGTCCGATTGCAGGCGCAGCAGCGGCGACGGGCCACGCAGGCCCGAGACGCTCCCTCGGTGTGTTAGGGCGGAGACCTCCATGGAAATGTCCGATCGCTGCCTTGCTCCCCCTCTCAGACACGGTAGCAGCGCCAGAGTTGCGGGTTTTCCGCGTCCACGCAGCCGCGCTCTGGGTTGACTTACATAGACTTACGGTGGCTCAATTGCCCGGGTGGCGGAATCGGTAAACGCAATCGACTTAAAATCGATGGCCCAGGACGGGCATGTGGGTTCGACTCCCACTCCGGGCATGCACACGCGGCGCAAGCTGTGGGGGAGGCTCGTGGCATCCCTTGGGCAACGCTTTCAACGTCCTGCGGGCGCGTTGAGGGCGCGAAAAGGTAGAGTCGCCGGCATGTCGACCGAGAGCGTGCAGGACACCAAGACCTTCCATGGCGGGCGCCTGGTGGCGCGCCGGCTGAAGGCGCACGGCGTGAGCAAGCTGTTCACGCTGTCGGGCGGGCACCTGTTTTCGATCTATGACGGCTGTCGCGAGGAGGGCATCGACATCGTGGACGTGCGCCACGAGTCGACGGCGGCGTTCGCTGCGGAGGGCTGGGCGAAGGTGACGCGCGAGCCGGGCGTGTGCGCGCTGACGGCCGGGCCGGGTGTGACCAACGGGATGAGCGCGATCGCATCGGCGCAGGCCAACCATTCGCCGATAGTGGTCCTGGGCGGCCGCGCGCCGGCGCTGCGCTGGGGACAGGGCTCGCTGCAGGAGATCGACCACGTGCCGTTCGTGCGACCGCTGGTCAAGCTGGCCGCGACGGCGCAGAGCACCGAGGAGATCCCGGGGCTGGTCGACGACGCGTTCGCGGCTGCATTGGCGCCGCACGGTGGGGGGGCGTTCGTGGACTTCCCGCTGGACTACGTGTTCATGGAGGCGGCCGAGCAGGAGGACCTGTACGAGCAGGACTCCTCGCAGGCCGCCCAGTCCAGCAACGGGCACGCTACGGGCGCGGGCGGCCGGGCGGCGGACGCACAGGCGATCGAGCGGGCGGGCGAGCTGCTGCGCGCGGCGGAGCGGCCGGTGATCATGGCCGGCACGGACCTGTACTGGGCCCACGGCGAGACCGCGCTGGCAGACCTGGCGCAGACCCTGCGCATCCCAGTCTTCCTCAACGGCCTGGCGCGCGGGTGCCTGGCGGCCGATCACGAGCTGTCCTTCTCGCGCGCGCGCTCGCAGGCGCTGAATGGCGCGGACGTGGCGCTGGTGGTGGGCGTGCCGATGGACTTTCGCCTGGGCTTCGGCGGGGCGTTTGGCGAGGAGACGGAAATCGTGGTGATCGACGCGGCTGAACCCGAACGCAGCCCCCCGCGCGCGGTGGCGGCCGAGTGCTACGGGTCGATCGCGACGACGCTGGCGGACCTACGCGGCGCCGCCGGCGCAGCGGCGCTGTCGAGCGAGCCGTGGATCTCGGGGCTGCGCGCGACCGAGACCGAGCGCCGCGAGGCCGAGCGGGCAGAGCGCGAGGACGATCGCGCGCCGCTTCACCCGATGCGGCTGTATGCAGAGCTCGCGCAGGTGCTCGATCGCGACGCGATCGTGATCGGCGACGGCGGGGACTACGTGTCCTATGCGGGGCGCGTGGTGGACAGCTACCAGCCCGGCTGCTGGCTCGATCCGGGGCCGTTCGGGTGCCTGGGCACGGGGCCCGGCTATGCGCTCGCGGCCAAGCTCGCGCACCCCGAGCGCCAGGTTGTGCTGCTGCTGGGCGACGGCGCGTTCGGCTTCGCGGGGCTGGAGTTCGACACGCTGGCGCGCCACGGCATCAACGTGGTGGCGGTCATGGGCAACAACGGCATCTGGGGCTTGGAGAAGCACCCGATGGAGTTCCTGTATGGGTACTCGGTCGCGGCGGACCTGCGTCCGGGCACGCGCTATGACAGCGTGGTCGAGGCGCTGGGCTGCCACGGCGAGCTGGTGCAGTACCCGGGGGAGTTGCGCGGGGCGTTGGAGCGGGCGTTCGCGGCGGGCAAGCCCGCGCTGGTCAACGTGCTCACAGACCCCGTGGTGGCCTACCCGCGCAAAGCCAACCTGGCCTGAAGTCCATCGCGCGGGGGGCTGCGAGACTTGGCGCAAGCGCCGTTGCAGCGGGTGTGGCCGCGGCCGCCCGTCACCCGGAGCCGGCCAGGCGGAGGGCCCCTCCAAACAGGATGTCGTGCTCTGAAACCTCGACCTGGTCGAGGTCGAACGCGCGCATGGCCTCCTCCAGCAGGATCATGCCGGCGACGATCGTGGGCGCGCGATCGGGGTGCAGGCCGACCACTTGGCGACGGCGCTCTTCGTCCATGTCGGCCAGCCGCGCGAGCAGCAGTTCGACGGTGGCCAGGCGCAGCGTGTAGCCGTGGACCCGCTCGGGGTCGTAGGGGTCGAGCTCCTGGTCGATCGCGGCGGCCGACGTGGCGGTGCCGGCGACGGCGATGGCGTGTGTGACGGGCGCGCGCTCGGGCGCGGGCAGGCCGTCGAGGAACGTGTTGCGGACGTCGCGCGCGAGGTCTTGCAGCTCGTGGGGAGCGGGCGGGTCGGAGTGGATGTGGCGTTCGCTCATGCGCACCACGCCCGCCGGCAGCGAGGTGTGAAAGCCGGCCGTGTGGCCGAGCCCGACGACGAACTCGGTGGAGCCGCCGCCGATGTCCACTACGACGGTGGGCTCCGCTGCGTGCTCCGGGTTGTCCGGGCGTCCGGACATGGCGCCGAGGAAGGTCAGCTGCGCCTCTTCGTCGCCGCTGAGCACGCGGGCGTCGAGGTGGAAGTCCTCGCGCACGCGCTGCGCGAACGACGGTCCATTGGCGGCGTCGCGCACGGCGGACGTGAGCACCGCCAGGTTGGCCTGGCAGCCGTGGGCGTCGATTTCGCGGCGGTAGTCGGCCAGCGTGGCGAACACCCGGGCGGCGGCCTCCTCGGACAGCGAGCCCTTAGCGTCCACGCCCGCGCCCAGGCGCGTGACCTGCGAGCGCCTGACCAGCTGCTCGATCGACCCGCTGGCCGGGTCCACGTCGGCGATCAGAAGCCGCGTGGAGTTCGTGCCGATGTCAACGACCGCTACGCGCATCGGCGGCATGCTAGACGTGTGCGCATCCACGAGCGATGAGAGGGGAGCGATGAACGGACAGGAACACATGGGCGTGGCGCTGGTGACCGGCGCCAACCGCGGCATCGGGCGCGAGGTTGTCCGCCAGCTGGCCGAGCGCGGGTATGACGTGCTGTTGAGCGCGCGCGACGGGGAGAAGGCGGCCGCGGCAGCTGCTGAGCTGGCGCAGAGCACAGGCGCGAGGGTCACACCGCTGACGCTCGACGTGGCCGACCCCGACAGCATCGCCGCCGCGGTCGAGCGTGTGTGCGCAGACCCGGGGCGGCTGGACGTGCTGGTCAACAACGCGGGCATCGGCAGCGACTTCGGCGTGGCCGGCGTGGCCCCCGACTTCGACAAGATCCAACGCGCGCTCGACACCAACTTCTACGGGGCCTATCGACTGACCGTGGCGCTGCTCGACCTGCTGCGCGCCAGCGAGCACCCGCGCATCGTCAACGTGTCCAGCGGCATGGGCGGCGTGACCGAAATGGGCGGTTGGTCGCCGGGGTACCGGGTGTCCAAGGCCGCGCTCAACGCAGTCACGCGGATACTGTCGGCGGAGCTGGCGGGCGAGGGGTTCCTGGTCAACTCCGCTTGTCCGGGGTTCGTCAACACCGACATGGGCGGGCCGATGGGGGCCAAGAAGCCAGTGGAGGATGGGGCCGCGGGGGTCGTGTGGCTGGCCACGCTGGGCGACGACGGGCCCACGGGCGGGTTCTTTCGGGATGGGAAGGCGATTGCGTTTTGAGGGGTGGGCTTGCGCCGATCTTTGCTAGAACATAAGAACCGCCGCGGGGTGGAGCAGTCTGGTAGCTCGTCGGGCTCATAACCCGAAGGTCGCGGGTTCGAATCCCGCCCCCGCTATGAAGCGAAAGCCCTGGAAATCCAGGGCTTTCGTGCTTCTAGGACTCGGGCGCTGGTGGAGCTTCCTCCCGAGATTTCCTCCCAGGATCGGGCTCGGGGCGCTTCGCGTCAGCGAGCAGCGAGGCCGCCCAGCCGCTTGCGCTCTCGGCCGCTGCAAGTGCGGCGGCGCGATCGAGCGCTATCCGCTCGTCGTAGCGGAGTTCGGCTGCCCACGGCGTAAGCCATTCGGTGCGCGATAGCTCGTCAGGCACTGTCGTCCCTGCCCCCTTGATCTGTTCCACGAGCAGCTCCAGATCGTGCGTATGCGGCAGTTCCGAGTCGGCGAGCACGAGCGCAACCTTGAGCGCCTTCTCGACAGCTTGTTGCGCCAAGAAGCCGATGATGTGGTCGTCGACCTCGGCGTCGTCAGCGAGCTTGCGGCAAGCGTAGAGGTCGCCCGTCGCGAGGCGATGCAACATCTCCGCGTACTCGATCTGCTCAGGACTGGGCGACAACGCGCCCCTCGCGTAGAGCGCGATCGACCATCGTGCCCTTGACCTTGGAGCGTCGTTCGACAAGCCCTTCGTCCATCACGATCACGTCCACGGGAACGCCGAACCCCCGTAGGGCGCGACGGAGCTTGACAGCCTCCGCGAGACGATCGTCAACCTCGCGCTCGATCACCAAGAAGTCGAAGTCGCTGCCCTCACCCGCATCCCCACGAGCATGCGAGCCAAACAGGATCACCTTGGCAGGCGCCGACGCTGCGTCGATCAGCGCACGGCCTGCACGCTCGATCATCGCCTCTGCGGCGACCGCGTTCATCCCCGCTGCTCCTCGGCTGCGGCTCCGTCCAGCGCGGCGCGTGTCGATGTACGCATAGCCCGGTCGATTGTAGCCCCGCCTAGGATGGCGTGATCGGTCTGAGGGCGTGGCCGTAACAAGGAGGGCGCAGCCCGACGCCTCCGATGCAGGTAGCGGCGGCCACCGCGCCGCAATCCGTGGTGTCGTGTGAGGGTTGCGGTTGCAGTTCGGGCTGCCACGAGCGCTGAGCTTGCCGGTTGGCGATCCATCGCCCCTCGGTGCGGTCGTTGACGGCGTTGGCGGCTCAGGTGCGTGCGTGACCTTGCCGCCCCGAGCAAGTTCTTGGCCGGTTTGCCGCGCTCGCGCACATATACAGGCACGGGAAGGTCTGCGGCAGCCGGTGGGGGGCGACGCTGGAGGCTGGTGCAGCCACGGCCGGCGCGCTCTGTTGGCGCCGTCCGCGAATTGCGTGGCCGTTTCAGCGGAGTTGGGGTCATTAACCAGAGAGGGCCAGATGCAATCAATTTGCGTAGGGGCATCGCGGCTCGGCTCTCGACATACAGGTGTTGGCTTTTGTTGAGCGGAAGGGAGCGTGAGTCGTGGCTGGTAGAGCGAATGTGAGGCCGACGCAGTCTGATCCCCGCATCGGGGGTCGGCCCGCGCGGGCGCGAGGAAAGGAGTCCGGTATGCCGGGCGATGGCGAGATGGTGTCGTTGTCGGAGCCGCTGCTTGATTGCGTGGCCGCGGCGGCGTTGTTGAACGTGCGGGTGTCGTGGGTGCGCGACGCGGCGCGGCTCGGGCACTTGCCGTGCCTGCGAGTTGGGCGGCATCTGCGCTTTACCCGCGCGATGCTCGAAGACTGGCTAGCAGCGCAGGCCGCGAGCACGCGCGGGCAGGCGACTGGCCGCGCAGGCACGCGGACTGCGGGCACGTCGCGTCCCGCGTTTAGGCGCAGTACGCAGGCGGCGTTGCTGGCGAGCTTGGCGGAGGCGCCGAAGGCAAAGGGAGGTGGGCGTGATGGGTAGCGATCCGGGGCGTGGTCGCTCGCGTGACTATGGGGGCCGGCTGGATCGTCCGCCGGGCTGGGCGGATTCGTTGCTGGCTGGCCGCTCGCGTGCGGATAAGGAAGCCGACCAGGACGCGCGGTTGAAGGCGCTGCTCGTGTTCGGCTCCGTAGCGGCGCTGCTGATCTTGGCGTTGCGCGTGGTCTTCTCGGCGGTGGGCTTGCGGTTCGGCTGGTGGTCGGCGCCGGTGTTTGTGCCGGTGTTTGCGTGGGCGTTGTGCTCGGCGGCGATGAATCGTGTGTTGCGCCCGGTCGAGCTGGACGGGTGGCGCTGGCCGGCGAGGCTGAAGGGCGCGGGGCTGCTCGCGTTGTTGTTGTGGTTCTGCTGGGACGTGTGGGCTGGCCCTACGGCGAGGGCGTGGAAGCACGCGCACGGCGGCTTTGATGGCGCGGCGGGCATCGGCCCGCGGTATCCGCTGCACGCGATTCTTGCCGCCTCGCCGATCGTGATGGGGCTCGTCGCGTTCCTGCTGCTCGCGTTGGGCATGGTGCTCGCGCCGAACGTCCGCAGCCGTGACCGGGAACCTCCACGCCCGCCGGGCGACCCCGAACCGCTGCGCGCGCCATTGGTCCGCGAGCGACGGCCACCAAAACTTCCGCGTTGGCCGTGATCGCGCTGTTGCTCATTGCCGCGAGTTTCGCCGCGTGCGCAGCCGCGGGCCTGTGGCTCATCCGGGGCATAGGCGGGGCGAACGAGTCGAGCCGTGCGCGCGCTCTGCCGCCCGCGGAGTCTGCTGACCCGTGGGTTGCTCGCACTGCACCGTCGACGGCTGGAACGAGTGTTTGGGCTGGGCACGCCGAGGATGGTGTTCTTCGGACGCCACCGGACTGCGCGGCGATCATCGTCGGGCCACCGAAGTCGGGCAAGACACGGAAAGTGATCGCACCGACGCTCGCCGCGTGGGCGGGTCCGGCGCTTGTCACCTCGACCAAGGGCGACATCTTGGCGAGCGCCGGGCACCGCTCGCGGATCGGCCCGGTTGCGGTCTATGACCCGACCGGCTCGCTCGGGCACGTCGAGGCGAGTGTCGGGTTCTCCCCACTCTCACGCTGCGCAACATGGGACGGCGCGGTCGAGGTCGCCGCCGCTTTGCTCTCGCCGGCCTCGGCGGATGAGACGGTCCGCCACGGCGAGCACTTCGCGATCGCCGCACGCGCGCTGCTCGCGCCGCTGTTTCACGCCGCCGCGCTATCGGGTGGGGGGATCGATCATGCGCGTGGATGGCTCGGCCGCTCGGAGTTCTCCCAGCCCGCGGAGATCCTCCGCGGGGCAGGCGCGACGATCGCGCTTGAGGAGCTATCCGGTGTCGCCGCGCAGGCCGTCGGGGACTACCGAACCTCCGTGCTCGGCACCGCACAGGTCGCGCTCGCGTGGGCCTCTCGTGCAGCCGTCCGCGCATCCAGCGACCCCGCTCTCACGCCACAGATCGACCTTGGCGAGCTGATCGCGAAGAACGGCACCCTCTACGTCGTCTCCCCGTCACGTATCCAGGAGGAGCTTGCGCCGCTGATCGCGGCCCTGCTCGATGCTCTGTGCGCGCAGGCGATCGACCTGGCGATCACCTCGCCCACCGGGCGTCTCAAGCACCCGTTGCCGCTCGCACTGGATGAGGTGGCGAACATCGCACCGATCCGCTCGCTCCCCCGGCTGCTCAGCGAGGGCATCCAGCAGGGCATCGTCCCGGTGCTGGGGGTGCAGGACATGAGCCAGGCCCGCGCGCGATGGGGCGAGCACGAGACGGCGACGATGTGGTCGACGCCCGCGCTGCGGCTGGTGCTCGCCGGCGTCGCCGACCCATACACCGCGCAGCTTGTCTCAGATGCCTGCGGCGAGCAGCTCGTGTGGCGCCCGCAGGTGAGCGAGAACACCTCGACCTCGCATCAGGTCGAGCGAGCCGGGCGAACCTACACCGGCGGCGACAGTCACTCCTACGCTCAGCAGCGCGAGCGAGTCATCCAACCAGCGGACCTCCGCGCGATGCCCGCAGGCCACGCGCTCGCGCTACCACAAGGCCGGGAGCCCATCCGGGTCGACTTGTTCCCCGGAGCCCCCGGTCTAACCGATTGCGACTGGCCGGCCCTGTGCCGCGATGGGCGCGAGCGGCTTTCCGTCGCGGCTATGCCGTCGATGGGCTGAACGGTCGCGAACAAAGCCAAAGGAACGAAAACGTCCAGACGTTCACAGCCATGTTCGAGGGGCTTGCGCGGGCGGCGCTGCGGCTCCCGGACTCCACGCGTCGGCCGGCCCGGAGCGTCGGAGCGCCTCGACGCGCCGCATCAGCTCGCTGGGTGGGATGCGGAGCCCGTCGCAGAGTCGCAGCAGGGTCCGATACGTCGGGTTGGCCTGCCCGCAGATGATCGCGTTGACCTGCCGCACGTCCAGGCCGGCCTTCTTCGCCACCCATTCCTGGCTGATCCCGCGCCGCTCGGCGATCACTTGCTCTACGGCTCGACCGAGCGCCGCCTGCGAGGGACTACGTGGCTTGCGCTTCCGTTCGGGCATCAGCCGGGCGCGAGCCGGTAGCCGACGCCCCACTCCGACACGACCCATCCGACGGCCCCTGCCGCCGCGAGCTTGGCGCGCAGCCGCGACGCGTGGCTGTCTACGGTGCGTGTAATGCCGTCCGAGCGGTAGCCCCATACGTCGCGCAGCAGCTCGTGTCGGGTCCATACCCGCTCGGGGTCGTGGGCCATGTGCGTGAGCAGGGCGTACTCGCGGCGGCGCAGCGCAACGGGCATCGGCCCGTATGTGACGACGCGGGAGCGTGTGTTGATCGCCAGCTCGCCGTACTGGAGGGCACCGGAGCCCGCAAGCTCGCCCGGACGCGGGGTGCGTTGAGCGCCGCGCCTCGCGCCCTGCGATACGCGGTCGTGTACGACCAGCTCCCGGTCCAGCATCGCGGGGTCGCTGATGACGCGCACATCGTGGCCGTAGATCGCTACGGCCAGGGGCATAGCTCGCGGGTTATTCTCCGGAGGCATTGGAGTTACGGCTCCTTGCCACGCCCCCGGCTGTTTGCGCAGCGCGGGGGCACTATTTGCTGGACGCCCTCAGCGTACTCTCACGGATAGCCAGCCGTCAATGGCCAGTCATAGAAGGCATGGTTTAGATGGCCGGGCCGTGCGAAGGTTCCCGCGTGCCGCGCTCGCCCGCTCCCGATCCATCCCTGGCGGCGGCGCTCAAAGGACTACGCGAACAACGGGCGATCACGCAGGAGGTGCTTGCGTTCAACGCTGGCATTTCCGTGGGAACGCTGGCTCGCATCGAAGGCGCACGGACGGCGCCGAGCTGGGACTCGGTACGGCGGATCATCGATGCGCTGGGCGTCAGTTACGCCGAGCTGGCAGCAGCGCTCGAATCCGCCTGAGCGCGAATCATCTATGTCATTGTCCTACTTGGCGACCCACTCGGACGGCGGTGGCCCGCCGGCGAAGCGTGCGGCGGTCGGGTCGCTCGCGTGGGTGAGCTGGCGCTCGAGCAGCTCTAGGCGGTCGTGGAACAGCAGCTCGGCGCGCGGGTCGGCGGCTTGACCGGCGTCGAGCTGGGAGCGCCACGCGCTGAGCGCGCCGAGCACCTCGACGAGCGCCCGGTCTGTCCACCAGTCGGCGACGAGCTTTGAGAACACTCCGGGGTAGCGCTCGGCGAGCGCGCAGACCGCCGCCCAAAGCTCCCGCCTCCAGACCTCGCGCTTGTCGGGTGGCTCAAGCCATCCCGGCAATCCCGCGTCCTGACCCTCTGCCGGCCCGGTGGCTCTGGCCGGGGCGGGCTCGCCGCCAGCCTGTGCCTGGGTACTTAGAAGCCCGTCGCGGACGAGCCGCGCCGCTGTCCTGGCGACCGGCTCGCCGTTGGCCTGCGCGCGCCGGCCAAGCTCCGCGAGAGCGTGCTCATCGAGGGTGATCGCGACGCGACTCATAGACCGGCGCCCATTCCCGCATCCCGATCGAGGCTGCTGTCGGGTGCGAGCTGGCGGGCGGTCGAACGCTGGAGTTCTTCGCCCAGGTCCGTGCCCGTGCTGGCGGTGAGGGCGCGAAACGCGAGGGAGGGGAGCTGCGCGCGTGAGGCGCGCATCAGCTCAGCGAGGCGCCCGACTCGATCGGCGTCTACTCCCTCTGTCCCGAGATCCTCGCGGGCGATGTGCCAGTCGGTGCCGTTGCGTGCGCGTGATGCTTGGACGTAAGCGCCCTCTTGGCTTGTCTGCCAGCCGCCGGTCACGACGACCGCGCGCTGGACGGTCGCGCCCTGCTGGCGGTAAAGATGCTGGGCGTATGCGAGCCGCAGATTCTCAAGCTCCTCACCCGCCAGCGTCACCTCACGCACGCCGTCGGTGAGCACACTCACCCGCTGCTGATCGACATCGACCGCGACGATTTCGCCACGGGTGCCGTTCTCCACCCGCCGCTCACCCTCCGGGCGGTGCTGGGCAACGAAGGCGACCCTGTCGCCCTCGCGCACACCGTAGGCGACACCGGGCAACGACACCTCTTGCTCACCCAGCTCGCCGCGCTCGGCGCGTAGGTGCTGCGCGCGTGCGTTCATTCGGTCGATCTCCCCGGTTGACGCGTCGGACATCAGCGCGACCTGCTGCACGCCCTCGCGCTCGGCCAGCTCGTCCCACTGTTTCACTGCTCCCTCCAGCGCTTGCTCGCGCGTGTCTGCGAAGTGCAGCTGCCCTCGGGCCTGGTAGTGCGCCATCGCCTGCTCGGCGCGGCCCGCCCGTAGGTCCGCCCACGCCCGGCGCTCCAGCGGGTCACTCGTGCGACGCACCTCCGACAAACGTGCGGTCGGCGCCGTGTCGGACAGCCGCTCGAACAGACCCCCGGCGCCGATCGCGGGGAGCTGGCGCGCGTCACCGATCACCACGAGCTTTCCTCCCGAGTGCGAGACGACATCGCTCAGCGCATCAAGGCGCCGCGTGTCGGCCATCCCCGCCTCATCGAAGAACACCGTCGTTGACTCATCGAGGGTAAGGCTGCCGGTGCGGCCTTTCGCGACCAACGAGTCCAGTGTCATCGTGCGGCCTTCCAGCGCTGGGCTTTCGCGGCCGAGCCGCTCGGCCGTGTCACCAGCCACCGCGACACCCAACGGCTCACGGCCGGCGTGCAGCTCGGCGCGCACCGCCGCGTCGATTACAACGCCCTTGCCGGCGCCCGCCTGCCCCACGAGCACCGCCGCTCGCCCCCGACCACCGAGTATCTCAAGCGCCTGTTGCTGCTCGGCGCTAAGCGGACTGCCGATCCTCTCGCGCACCTCCCTCAGCGCCGCCGCACGTGCCTGATCGCTCACCGCTGCCCCGGTGCTCGCCGCCATGTCACGCACCCTCGCGTCGATCGCCTGCTCCATTCCTCTGATCGTGCGAGTGGTGATGCGGCCTTGCTCAAGCTCGATCACCTCACCAGAAGCGATCAGCTCCCGCGCGTGCTCGGAGACGCGCTCGGGTGAAAGCTCCCCGACGCCCTGCTCAAGCACACTCGCGCGCAGCTCACGCTCAGAGAACGTCGCGCCTTGCGCTGTCAACGAGCGCTCGACCCGCTCCTGCCAGCCGGCCCGCTCGACGCGCTGCACACCGCCCGGCTCCCCAGACCGCAGGGATTCCACGTCGGCGCGGTCGACGTGCTGGCCTGCGGCGCGCTCATCCCAGGTGGCTTGCAGCTCGGGGCGGCTCTGCGGCGTCTTGGCCTTGCGGTTTTCGAGCTTGACGTTGCGCAGCTCGTCGCGCTCCGGTGCGCGCCCGTAGCGCGCACGGAAACGCTCCGCCGCCAACCAAACCTCACGGCTGCGACCACTCAACGCGTCGCGCACGCTCTCCGAAATGCCGGCGACCTCGAAGTAGCGCCCATCACGTCCCGTGCCTGCGACGACCGAATACCCCTGCTGCCGCAGCTCGTCCGCGAGTGCGCCACGGTAGAACGCGCCCAGCTCACGCGCCGCCCTGAACAACGGGCGGCTCGCTACCGCCGCGAACTGCCCGTCCTGGCGCACCACACCCGTTACGACGACGTGACTGTGGAGCTGCGGGTCGGGCGCACCGCCACCCTGAACGCCACGCGCGGTCGTGTGACGAAACTCCGCCGCCATCACATCACCCGCTGTCGAGACGACCTGCCCGCCTGCGCCTTCGCGGACCACCGGCACCTCGCGCCGCAGATGCTCAAGGGCACGCGACACCGCCCGTCCGTGCGCCAGCTCGACGCCCGCTCGCTGATCCTCAGAGCCGAGCGCCCACACCGCCGAGACAGACTTGGGCGCGCTGAACGTCAAGTCGATGCCACCTGCCCGCCGGCCGTCCGCACCCGCTCGGCGGATGAACTCGCCACTCACCGGATGCCGGCCCTCCATCAGCGCCACGAGCTGCTCCGCGCTCACCGCCGCCCCGACCTCCAGCCCGAGGGTCTGCCGCGTCTCGTCCAGCATGTGCCAGATGCCCGGCGCCTCCGTCGGCTCGCCCGCTGGCGAGAGGTAGTAGTCGCCCCGCGACGGAGCGACCGTCCGCGACTCCAGATACGCGCTGTAGCCAGCCGCCTGCCCAGCACCGATGCTCGCAGCCGTCATCATCGGCTCAAAATGTATCACTCCAAAGTGTCACGCTCTGCCACAGTGCATCTAGTCTGTTTGGCTTATCGCGGTACCGGCGGCCGAACGCGCCGCAAGTACCGCGATACGGAGCGAAGCGACGACGGACTCGACTCGCCGGTGTCCTGGCTGGATGATCCCGCAGGGGGTGAGCCGCCGTGCATGCTTGGACATCGCGGGCGTCCGTGACCGCGTGAGGCAGAAGGACAAGCGGGCAAGCAACGGGCAGACAGTCAGCGAGCGCGCACCACCAGCGCGTCTGGAGCCAGGCTCTCAACGAACGCTACGAAGACTCCTAATCCTCGCCGGGTACATCGATGCCGCTCCTCCCGGCGGGCACATTTCGCTCGAACGGAAGGTGTAGCGCGCGGTTCTCTAAGGCTGTGGGGTCGTCGAACCGCGCTCATGCCGGGAGAGGCCGATAGCCTCTTGATGGTGGCCAATCAACGGCAAGGGCTCGGTCCGTGCGTCTTCTGCGCAGAACCTTCGTCCCCAAAAGGCGAGCACATTCTCCCGCTTTGGCTCCTGAAGAGGTGGTGCGGGGAGGGGCCGTTCACTCATGCAGTCAGCGGCGAGCCGATTTCCGGTCGGGATGGGCTTCCACGAACCACGGACCATCTTCCCCCGTATCTACTGCCCGTCTGTGACCAGGAGAGCGGACAAAATTGCAACGGCAAGTTGAACCGGCGCTACGAGGAGCCCGGCAAGCTCGCTGTACGCGTTGTGCTCGACCGGGGCGAGGCGCTTAGGACAAGCGACCAGGTGGTGGCGTTTGCGCGCTGGTGGATCAAGACCATCCTCCTGCTCCAGCACCCGGGGGCTAAAAGCACGTTTTGCGAAGTCTTGACGCGGAATAGCTGGGATCTTCCAGCCAGCGTCTACAAGAACTTGCTGGAAGGCTCCCTACCGTCCGACGCTTCCCTCTGGCTTGCGGTCGCTGATGACGAGAACGGATGCGCGCGGCTTCCAAAACTCCTGCGCATCTACCTTCCAACAACATCCGATCCGGAGGGCGTAGGCGGCAATCCGGCCACCCTTCTCACCGGATTCCGCCAAGTAGGCACCAGAATCATGCTAGTTCAACTCGTGCTGCATCCGCTATGCGACTTCGAGCACCCGTTCGAGCAATCTGGCCTGGTAGTTAGGCTCTGGCCAGAGTCTCCCGATTGCTTTGACATCGCCGCACTGCCGGTACTTGACGCCGAAGGGCGTCGGCAGCTCGGTGCCTTGTTTGTTGACGGCAATTACGGGGCGAACCTTCCAGCTCGTGGTTGGCGGACCTCCGTTGACGCCGTGCCCGACGGTTGCCCTCTGATCCCACCACAGCTCGTTCCACCTCCGAACGAGCAGGTTCTCCAACAGTTCAGAGCGTGATCCGCGGCTACACGGGGACGATGCCGCCTGTTTGGCTGCGACAGACGATGTACGGGCCTTCGCGGGTCTGGATCGTGACGGGTGTCCCGCCGACCGTTCGGCAGTTGGCTTCAAAGCGGCGCTGGCGTTCGAGCGCTTCGCGGCGGCGCTTGCGTTCGAGTGCTTCCTGTCGGCGGATAGCTTCAGCGCGTTCGTGTACCGCAAGATTGAATAGCAGCGCACACCGATACCGGCTAGCTCCCTTGAAGTGGCCCCTCCGTGTGAGGATGTGCCCCGGCTCCGTACCGGCTGATACGACATAGCCGTAGACCGCGCCAGGATGGCGACATGACCACCCAAAGATCACCTTGCCGTCGCCCGTCCGGTCGTTTTCGTTGTAAAGCCACGCCTTGCCTTCTCCGTCCACCTGGACCGTCAGGTCGCTACCGGGTGTGTCGCTTGTGATTTCCGTGTAGCCCGGTTCGGCGTAGGTGTACCCAGGCGGAAGCCCGGTGAATGACTTGACTGTCACGTTGAGGGACGGCGGGGCGGCTTGTTCGGCTGCGCATGGGACTCCAAGCACTCCAGGACATTCTTCTTCTTCCGCCGCCGCTGAGGCAGTGCCCCCTACAAACGCGAGCGAGACGAGCACGGCAACGAGAGACAGGCGCGTTAGCAACTTGTCCCCCTGCGCTCGGGACCAAGGCTGACGATCGCGCGGCTTACATCGTGGGAGTCAAAGACCGGTTCATCATTCGAGTTGAGGGCATGGAGGTCGACGCCGATGGCACCCTGCGGGTCGCCCACCTTCTTGCCGCTGAACCACCGCCCAAGGGTCGCGCTTTTGAGGTTCCAAGAGGCGCAGGAGCCGTTTTCGTGAGTGACCCAAAAAGCCGTGACCCTCGTGTCGCTCGGTAGGAGCTTGAGCACGTCAGCCTCGGCAACCGCAAGGGACGTGCCATCGCCGATCGCTTGTTCGTAGCCGTCTACCCGATGTTCGGGTGGGCCGGTCGTCGAGAGCGTCGTGAATTCGTAGGTTGGTTCGGCGTTGACGGTCACGCGACTGCCGTAGCAGCCTTCACCGGAGCAACCGGACCCCGAGGGGCCAGAATCCTTCGGATGTGCCGACTCCCAATCTGTCAGCGTGGCTCCCAACCCGGTCCATGCGCCCGGTGAGGCCGTCCCTGGTGCAGCCGAGGTCGATGCCGAAGTCACGGTCTTGGTGCCACTTGCCCCGCAGCCTGTGGTCGCGAGTAGGACGGCGAAGACGACAAGGGAGATACGCTTGGCGGGCACTTAGACGACTTCCTTCGCATAGCGTCTTGGGAGCAATGGCTGTGGGCTACGACTACCGCTCGTCCCGGCCACGACCATCGGCTCCCCCGATCGGTTGCACACAATACGCTACACGAGCGCAGAGGTTGGGAGCCGGCGGGTCGCGCCGGCTCAGTGGCCGGAAGCCGAGCATCGCGTCGTGTTGGCCTCCTTGGAAGATGCGCTCGACCCAGCAGCCCGCGAGCTTGGCCGTCACGATGAGCGCCGCAGGCTCCGGGCGGTTAGCCTCGCTCCCATCCGACCGAGGCATGTCGCTTGGCTTCTGCGAACTCCGTGGCGATCTTGAGTACGCCACCCGTGGACTCGCTCATGGCCCACAGCACCTGCTCCAGAAACTCGAAGGAGTACCCGCTGATGTCGCTGGGAAATCGGCCATAGATGCGGCCGTCGCCGGTCACCTTCATGGTGACAGCGATGTGAACCGACGAGAAGTGGACCCAGCCCGACGACTTCTCATATACGAGGTCCAGCCACGGGAAGCGATCACGCGCGTGTTCTCGTAGACACTTATCCGTGAGCTTCGTTTTCTGGCCGGGAAGAGCGAGAGGATCTATCTCTTTGTGGAGCGGGCCGCCTGACAGAAGGACATCGACCACTGGCCCTGGGCCAGCCTGAGACAAGAGGGCGAGCCGTAGAACATTGTCAACCTGCATCCGTACAGCCGGTGCTGAGGTGCTGAGGTTCCAGCGGTTGAAGGACCAGAGGAATCCGTCCACGAGGTCGAGCGATCGATTCAGCACGCTCAAAATGACGAGATCGCACTGAAACAACGGGGTCGTCTCATCTGGTCCATTCGTACCGCAGATCGCTTTGACTAGGTCGAAATGCCTGTCGTGGCAACAGATGAGATTGTCATAGGCAGGGCGCAAGTCCCGATGCCGCTCCAGCACCGCCGGACCATTAGATCGGTAATCGGAATATTTCGTCATCGTGTGCAAAGAGATAGCGCAATCGTCACGCGAATCTGAGGCGATGTTGGAGGTCCGGTGGTGTTGTGGGTTTCGCTAGCCCCCCGGCAGCGCCTCGGCGGCATGCTTGCGAGGACGGCGCGTCTTGGGCGCCGGCGAGCGCTTGGCGGTCGGCTTGGGCCTTTTGGGCCGGAAGGCGGCAGAGAGTAGTTGGGCGTCGTCGGCGCGGCTCTTGTGGTGCAGGTAGCGCATCGTCGTCTGGATGTCGGCGTGACCCATCCACGCCTGCACCTGGACGATGCTGGCGACGTTGATGCTCAACGATCCGAAGGTATGGCGCAGGTCATGGAAGCGCAGTCGTCGCAGGCCCGCGGCGTCGAGCGTGGCGTGGTAGCGCCGGCGCAGGGCGGAGCCGTCGACGTGGGTGCCCTCGCGGCTGACGAATACGAGGTCGCCCTTGGCGGTGTGGGCATCCCGCTTGTTGAGGGCGCCCAACGTGTCGGCCACCTTGTCGACCATCGGGAGCGTGCGCGACTTGCGCGACTTCGGCTTGCCGGCACGGTTGGCGCTGTAGCCCTCGAACACGCGGATCGAGGACTGCTCGAAGTCGACATCTTCCCAGCGCAGCGCGAGCAGCTCGCCGCGGCGCAGGCCGCTGAGCGCGGCCGTCAGGTAGATCGCCGCGTCCTGGCGATCCTCGGCGGCTCGCAAGGCACGCTCGGTGTCGCTGACGGCCGGACGGCTGGGGTCGCGGTGGGCACCTGCGGCGGCGGTGGCGACGAGCTTCTCGATCTCCTCGGGGGAGTAGAAGTCGAAGCGGGCTGCGTCGTAGGACTCGCGCAGCCGCTTGACCTTGGCGACCGGATTGAGGATCAGGCCGTGGTGATCGACGGCGTGCTGGAAGATCGCGTGAAGCTGGGTGACGATCTTGTTGACCGTGTGCCGGACCCGCGTGCCATCCTCGGCGAGACGGTTGCGCCAGCGCTCGATCTGCTCGGTGGTGATCGTCTCGATGCGCTTGGTGGCGAACTCGGGCAGTAGATGTGCGTCGAGCACCGAGCGATAGTCCACCTGCGTGCTGGCCGACCAGTCGCGCTCGAAGCGCCCGCGCTCAAACCACTCCTCGGCTACGTCGGCGAACGTGACGCCGGTGCGCTCCTGGCGCAACTGCCCGCGGCGCGCGTCGACGAGCAGCGCATCGAGTAGCGCCTGCGCGTCGCGCTGGCGCAGGAACCCCGGCGGAGGTGTCCCCTTGCCGGCCCACGCCGAGCCGAGGCGCTTCTCGTGCTGTCCGTTCTGGTCGCGCCACTTGGCGCACCAGGTGTTGCGCCGCTTGCCCTCGTACAGCCACACGTGACCGCTGATCGAAGCGTGCGGATCGAGGGTTGCGTGTGGCATGGCGGGGCTCCTTCCCTGGGGGTCGTTGGGGCCGCAGGAGGGCGGTGCGGACCCAAGAACCGTAGCGCGTCGTGCGGACGGATATTTCCTCCCGAGATTCCTCCCCAAACAGCCTTGGCTTACTCGACCTACTGGCCCAAAACGGCTTGAATACACGGCATATGTGCCCTACTGCGACTAGCTCCGAGCTAGCTCATAACCCGAAGGTCGCGGGTTCGAATCCCGCCCCCGCTATGCCAAACATCAGCGACCGCCCCTCCGGGCGGTCGCTTTCGTCTCGGGACTATGTCGGCCTACCGCGCAAACGTCAGCGAAGGACAGCATCTTGAGCTCCCGGTCGAGGAGCTCCTGCGTCGCGCGCGTCCGCTGCCGCCGCACGATGAGATGGTGATCGAAGACCTCAGCCCGGAGGAGGGCGAAGCATTTCTCCACGCTGTGGAGTCGTGAGCCCGGGCAAGTCGCGCGGGCCAATCGTCATTGACACGGACGTCTTCAGCGCGGATCTCGTTCCGGGATCGCGCTTGACTGAGCTATACGCTCCAATCGTCACCGGGCGCCCGGCGTTCATCTCGTTCCAAACCGCTGCTGAGTTGCGCTACGGCGCGCTACGCCGCGGTTGGGGCGAAGCGCGAATGTTCAAGCTTGACGCGCCAAGGTCGCGAGGGCAGAGGTCGTGCACTCGGGGCCAGAGCTCGTGCAGATCTACGCTCGCCTCCGGGCCGATTGCGAGGCACTGGGCCACGCACTGGGACAACGTGAGCACAACGCCGATCGCTGGATCGCGGCGACCGCGCTCCGTCTGGCGGTGCCGCTTGTCTCGAACGACGGGATCTTTCGAGCACGCCGGGCTGCAGCCGCCTGCCATCAGCGCCCGCGAGGCCGTCGACGGGCTCGCATCGTCGTAGCTCCGGGTCAAGGAAAAGCCAAGGGAACGGCCGAAAACAGCAGCAAACAGAAGCTTCAGATCAGGAAGGCGTGCACGTCAAGAACGGCGGGTTGTGGACATATGATCGTGCGACAGGCAGACGATCCCGTGTACCCCTGCCACAGACAAGCCTGCTTGGAAGCGAAAAGGTACGCGGCGTGTTCGGCTACTCCTCCCACGCCGGGCGCATGTTGTTCTGGATCGCGGCGAGGACCATCGCCGCCAACGTGGCGAGCACCGTCGAAACCTCATCCGTCTACGCGACACAGCTATAGACCGGCGCACCTCAGATACGGTTCTAGCCCGTGCTCATGGACAGGGAGCAAACGAAGCGCGCACTGACCATCGCGTGGGTCCTGGTCGTGGTCGCGATCGGCGTCTTCGGCTATCTGAGCACGGGGTTCTTCAGCACTCTCTGCGGGATCGAACGGGGGAACGGCTATTGCGAGCGCGTTGGGTCAGGTGGGCTGCCAATCGAAGAGCTATGCCTCCTCCTCGCGCCTGCAGCACCAGCCGCGTGGGCGGGAGTACTCAGCGTCCGGCGGGGCAGTCCCCGTCTCCTTCTCACGGCGAGCTTCATCATGTTGCCCCTCGCGGTGCTGCTCCCGGCGATCGTCATGGTGGCCTGGAAATAGGAGGATCGCGAGGCGATGCTTACGCTTGGCGCTCCCGCGGCAGCTTGCTTGCCGCTTTGCGTGGCCGCTTGGCCATCACGCCGAGCGGACTGGAGCTGTTGACGAGCCTACGCGGGGGCCGGCTCGGATCGCTGACGCGTCGAGCGCTTCGATGCTGGTGTCTTGCGCATGACGCGAACCTCGGCACCCAATGCATCGGCGATCGCAGCGATCAGCGGAAGCTCCGGCCGGGAACTGTTCGCCGTGAACAGTCGTCGGATGCTCGACGCATTGCGGTTGATCCGACGGGCTAGCTCTGCCTTCGACATCCCAAGATCGACCCGCAACGCATCGAGCTCGCGGATGACCTGATCGGTCTGCTCGATTTCCCGCGTGGCGCGCTCGTAGGCGGCCCGGAACTCGGGGTCTTTCATGCGCTGCACCCGACGCCGCTCGTGAAGGCTCATATCTAGAGCACTCTTGCTGGACATATGCCAGCTCCCTTTCAAAACGTTGCCTAGAAGATACACTGACGATACTAACATGCACGGCTGGCACGAGATTCGCCTCACCGGCCCATCGCGCAGGCGCAGATCCATCAGACGCCTCGTAGTAGACGATCGCCCACGGCGGGCTGCGATCTATGCCATGCATCACCTCCCACCTCCCACCTCCCGAGAACTGGGGCGGCGGCGCCGCAGCAACCGCGTCGAGCACGGCGGCAAACTCGGCGTCGACCTTGCCCGGACAGCCGTCGAGGAACTTGAGCGCGAGCAGTTTCGCCTGTTCTGCGTGCTTGAGAACGCGGGAGACGAGGAGTTGCTGACGCGGGAGCTGCCGAAGCCCTCCATCGCTGTCATCACGGAGATGCGTAAGCCCTGCCCTAGCGGACAAAGTTCTCCGAGGCCGACTACAGCCGCGTGCGCCGGCTTGGTGACGAACACAAGGCGAGCCAGCCAGGTCGAATCGCGCGCTGATGACCGGGGGCTGCCTCAGCTCAGCACGGGGCTACCGCGGCGTCGGCTACACGCTGACGGCTATGGCTGGACGACCCGGAGGCTCATCGCTCGGCAATACTGCCGCTTATGGCCATCCAGCCGACGCGTGGAGTGACGATCCGAATCTTTCTCGTCGATGGCAAGGCGCAGGGCCTGCGGCTTGTTGAGCGCATGGGATGGACGGGATCGTTCCTCGCGTTCGCACGGGCAGAGCGCTGAAGGAACTGCAGGAGCAGTCTGCGTCCTAGTGCGCGACATGTCGGCCTTCGTTTGAGGCTGTCTCCGCATAACGGTATCGTTGGGTTGAGACGAAACTCTCGTTACATTCCGGGCCAGGGGAGACTCACTCCACGGATCGCTGCAGCCTCGCCGCGATCTTCATCGACAACGAGTGATCGCTTCTTGGGTCAGCCGCTGAGGCCCGGCATCACCCAAGCCCTCCCCGCACAGAAGTAACCCGCTGCGTATTGAACCCCAGCCAGTGCATCCGCCCCACATATCGCGCGTGCTCGATCTTCAGGCAGCGGTCCACGATCACGTCCAGGCCGCCTTCCTCGGCGATCCGCGTGCCCTCCTCGTTGATCACGCCGAACTGGCACCAGAGAGCGCCGGCGTTGATTGCGACGGCTTCGCGGGCGATCGCCGGCAGCGCGTCGGGGGCGCGGAAGACGTTGACGACGTCCACCGGGTCAGGCACATCCGACAGGCTGGGGTAGCTCACCTGTCCGAGGATCTTGCTCTCGCGCGGATTGACGGGGATGATCCGGTAGCCGTGGCGCTTGAGGTAGAAGCCGACGAAGTTGCTTGCGCGCAGCGGGTTCGCGGACAGGCCGACGATGGCGATCGTGCTCGCGCTGTGGAGCACGCGCTGGATCGTCAGCGGGTCCTGGTATCGCTCGAGATCCAGGTCGGTCATCTCACGCTGGTGAGGCCCCGGTCGAGGTCCCAGATCAAGTCCTCCACGGACTCGGTTCCCACCGACAGCCTGATCGTTCCCGGCCGGACGCCCGCCGCCTCCAGCTCCGCGTCGCTTAGCTGACGGTGCGTCGTGCTGGCGGGGTGGATGATCAGGCTCTTCGCGTCGCCGACGTTGGCGAGATGCGACCACAGCGTCACGGCGCGGATCAGGTCTTGGCCGCCGGCGCGCCCGCCGGCACAGTCGAACGAGAACACCGCGCCCGCGCCGCGCGGCAGGTACTTCGCCACGAGCGACTCGTATGCGCTGCCCGGCAGGCCCGGGTACGTGACGTTCACGGCCAGCGTGTGGGACTCGAGGAATGCGGCGACCGCGCGAGCGTTCTCGACGTGGCGCTGCATGCGCAGCGACAGCGTCTCCAGGCCCTGCAAGAACAGGAACGCGTTGAACGGCGAGAGCGCCGCCCCGAGGTCGCGCAGCGTCTCAGCCCGCAGCTTCATCAGGTAGCCATAGGTCCCGAACGTCTCGTGGAACTGCAGCCCGTGGTAGGCTGGCGACGGGTCTGCGACCACCGGGAAGCGCCCATTGGACCAGTCGAACTGGCCGGACTCGACGACGACCCCGCCAATGCTCGTCCCGTGGCCGCCGATGAACTTGGTCGCCGAGTGGATGACGATGTCCGCGCCCCACTCGATCGGGCGACACAGGTACGGCGTCGCGAACGTGTTGTCCACGATCAGAGGCAGCTGGTGCTCGTGGGCGACGGCCGCCACAGCCTCGATGTCCAGGACGTTGCTGGCCGGGTTGCCGATCGTCTCAGCGAAGAACGCCTTGGTGTTGGCCCGCGCAGCGCCGCGCCACGCGGACAGATCGTCGGGATCGACCCACGTCAGCTCCACGTTCATCTTGCGCAGCAGATGCTTGAGCTGGTTGACCGTCCCGCCGTATAGCGCCGAGGACGAGACGACGTGGTCGCCGGGCTCCAGCAGCGTGAACAGCGCCGCCGCCTGCGCGGCGATCCCGCTGGCGAACGCCACCGCTCCAGCCCCGCCCTCGAGGTTGGCCACCCGCTCCTCGAACACGGCGACCGTCGGGTTCATGATCCGCGAGTACGTGTTGCCGTACTCCTGCAAGTTGAAGTACGCCGCGGCCGACTCGGGATCCTCGAACACGTAGCTGGTCGTCTGGAAGATCGGCACCGCGCGGGCGCCGGTGTAGGGGTCCGGCCGCTGGCCGGCGTGGAGCTGGCGCGTCTCGAAGCCGAACGCATGCGTCTCCTCGACCCGGTTTCGCGCGTCGGTCATCGAGGGTCCTGGAGGAAGCGGCGGATGATCGGCGTCTGCTGCGCCTCCTCGAGCAGGAAGCAGTCGTGGCCGTACGGCGCGTCGATCACGTGGAGCTCGACCGGCTTGCCCAGCGCGCGGAGCGTCTCCTCGATCTCGAGCGATCCGGACGGCGGGTACAGCCAGTCGGAGCTGAACGCGATCAGCAGGGTTCGTGCCTTGACGCCTTCCAGGGCGTGCGAGAGCGAGCCACTGCCGTGCTCGCGCGCGAGGTCGAAGTAGGTCAGCGCCCGCGAGGTGTAGAGGTAGGTGTTCGCGTCAAAGCGCTTGACGAACGAGTCAGCCTGGTGTCGCAGATAGCTCTCGACCTCGAACTCGGGCTCGGTAATCGTGTAGCGGATGTCGTCGGCGAACTGCAGTCGCCGGCCGAACTTGTCGTGCAGCGCGGCGGCCGAGAGGTAGGTGATGTGGCCGATCATACGCGCCACGCTCATGCCGGCATCCGGCGCGTCGGCTGTGTCGTGGTAGCGGCCCTCCTGCCACGCCGCGTCGCGCATGATCGCCTCACGGGCGATCGCGTTCCACGCCATGCCCTGCGGGTGCAGGGCGTGCGTGCTGGCGATCGCCACGATGGCGTCGACCTGGTCGGGAAACATGACTGCCCACTCGAACGCCTGCATGCCGCCGAGCGAGCCGCCCGCCACCGCGGCGAGCCGCTCGATCCCGAGCGCGTCCAGGAACGCGCGCTCGGTTCTGACCATGTCCGCGACGGTGATCACCGGGAAGTCTGAGCCATACGGGCGTCCCGTCGCGGGCTCGGGCGACGATGGTCCCGTCGTCCCGCCGCAGCCGCCGAGCAGGTTCGTGGAGATGACGAAGTAGCGGTCGGTGTCAAAGGCCTTGCCGGGTCCGATCATCCCGTCCCACCAGCCGAGCCCGTTACCCGCCTCACCGTCGCGGTCCTCGGCGCCGAACCCGTCGCGGGTGCTCGGGGCCGCCGCTGCCTCCTTGGAGAAGCCGGCGGCATGGGCGTCGCCGCTGAGCGCGTGGCAGACCAGGATCGCGTTGTCGCGCTGGGGAGAGAGCGAGCCGTAGGTCTCATAAGCAACCCGGACGTGATGTAGCTTGCGTCCGCAGTCGAGCGCCACCGGATTCGGGAGGTCGAGGTAGCGCGTCTCGACGGTTCCGACCGAGCCGGCGGTCGCTGCCGCGGTCATCGTCATTTCTCCATCTCGGCAGTCACCAGCGTATATTGTTTTGCTTCCCAGTCGAGAAACTAGCCTACGACACAGGAAGGGGCGTGAAAGGCGATGTCCACCGCGATCGACAATGGAGTCAACGTCCAGGCGCTGCTTGACGCGCGGGAGACCCTCGCGAGCGCGCCGGAGGCCGCCCAGTTCACCTGGCGGGCGTCGTCGAAGTGGCAGAACGGCGTGCACAGCACAACGACGATCCAGAACTACTTCGGCCTCGGCGCGGAGCAGAGCCACAAGACGGAGACAGTCCTCGACGCTGATCACCCGGAGGTGTTCGCCGCGCAGGACAACGCGATCACGCCGATCGAGTACCTCCTCGTGGGGCTGGCGAGTTGCCTGACGGCGGGCGTGGCATCGGTTGCGCAGAACCGCGGGATCCAGCTGCGCTCGGTCGAGGCGACGGTCGAGGGCAATCACGACGTCCGCGGGATCCTCGGCGATGCTGACGTTCGCAACGGCTTCAACGATGTCAAGGTGACCTTCGATATCGAGGCCGACGCCTCCAAGGAGGAGATCGAGGCGCTGGTCGCCCAATCGCAGAAGCGCTCGGCGGTGTTCGACGCCCTCACGAACCCGACGGAGGTCACGGTCGCGGTCGCCTGAGGGCAGCACGATCGAGCGCTTCACCAGCGTCGTCATCGGCGCAGGGCACGCCGGTCTTGCGGCGAGCCACTTCCTCGGCGAGCGGTCGATCGACCATGTCGTGCTTGAGCGCGGTGAGTTGGCGAGCTCATGGCGGCGCGAGCGCTGGGACTCGCTGCGGCTGCTGACGCCCAACTGGCAGAGCCGGCTGCCGGGCACGCCCTACGAGGGCGGCGACCCCGACGGCTACATGACGGCGGCCGAGGTCGCCGAGCTCATCGAGCGATTTGCGCAGAGCGCTCGCGTTCCGGTTCGCACGGAGACGAACGTGACCTCGGTGCAGCGCGTGGGCGACGACGGCTACCGGGTCATCACCGAGCATGGCGAGATCCAGGGCTGCACGGTGGTGATCGCCAGCGGCGCCTGCAATCTACCCGCGGTGCCGGCCTTCGCGGACGCCGTGCCTGCGGATGTCGAGCAGATCACGCCGTTCGGCTACCGAAACCCGGATCAGCTCCCGGACGGCGGGGTGCTCGTCGTGGGAGCGTCGGCGACCGGCGTGCAGCTCGCGGCTGAGATCAGGGGCTCGGGGCGGCCAGTCACCATGTCGATCGGAGAGCACGTCCGGCTGCCACGTACTTACCGTGGCCGCGACGTCCTCTGGTGGATGGATGCGTCGGGCGTGTGGGACCAGCGCCACGACGAGGTCGACGATCTCACGCGAGCACGGCGCCTGCCCTCGCCGCAGCTCGTGGGGACCCCCGAGCGCACGACGCTCGACCTCAACGCGCTCATGGCACTGGGCGTCGAGCTGGTCGGCCGTTGGGCGTCGGTCCGGGACGGCCTCGCGTTGTTCTCCGGCGGCCTGCGCAACGTCTGCTCGCTCGCGGACCTGAAGATGAACAGGTTGCTCGGCTCCTTCGACGAGTGGGCCCACACGTCCGGCTCGGATGCGCAGGTCGACCCGCAGGAGCGCTTCGCCCCGACCGAGCCGCCCGCTTCGCCGCGCTGGCAGCTCGACCTGCGCAGCGGTGAGATCCGGACGATCCTGTGGGCGACCGGGTTCCGGCCCGACTACCGGTGGCTGGACGTGCCGGTCCTCGACGCGAAGGGCCAGCTCCGCCACGATGGCGGCGTGGTGGACAGCCCGGGCCTGTACGCCCTGGGCCTGCCCGTACTGCGGCGGCGTAAGTCCACGTTCCTGTGCGGCATCGAGGACGACGCGCGCGAGGTGATCGGCGAGCTTGGCGGGTATCTGGCGGGTGGCTCTCGGGTCCGCCGTGGGCGCGAGACTGCTCGGTAGACGCGCGAAGCAGCAGGCATCTGCAATACATATTCGCGGCTTATCGTTGCGCGCAACGACCGTTATCAAGCGATATCGCTCGAACGTTTACCAGGGCGTGGCCTATTGAAGCGATCGCTGCGCTCAAACCGCGTGAGGCGGAACGGAGGCCGACCCAGCCTGCTGTTGGGTGACGTTGTGCGCCGTTTGGCCCGCTGCCGATCGTCGCTCTCCTGCACGGCTGCCTGCGGCTCGTCGTAGGGCGCCCATTCCTCCGTGGCCGGGTAGTCAACGACGGTCTCTGGCGCCAGCCGAGCGTTGGCAGCGGAGATCCCCCCGAGTGCAAGCTCGTCGGCATACACTGCGCCCACCAGGTCAAACGAGCTCTCCTCGACGATCGCGCTGTCCACGGCCACAGCCGCGCCGGCGGCGTAGCGGAACTGTCCGCTCTCGTCGGTCACCCAGAAGGCGTCGCCGTCGTCGGCCGTCTCGAACAGGATCGTGCGTTCGTAGTGCTCGGCGATGCGGACGAGTGCATCCATGTCTGCAACGTCGATGACCGGCATACCCGGAAGCTGCCACACGCGCTCGACTGCAACGATCGAGCGGCCGTAGCGCGCGAGGATGGCCTGCGACTCGTCTCGGCGCCTCGGCCGGATGAAGGCCAGCACCAACAGCACGGCGCACAGCACCGCGGCGACTCCGCCGATCGCGATCTGTCGCGCCGTCTGGACCGACATTCGCGCCACCCCAAACGTGAGCGGGTACGGCTGGTAGCGCCTGCCGGTCGCAGACCCGCTGGCAGAAGGGGTCAGCTGGGCCGTCGAGGCCTGCCCCGCGACGGCAGAGCCGCCCGCGGGCGCGGCCGGCTGCACCTCGAGCTGGTTTACGGCGAACTGCATCTGTGGGGAGAACGTTGCGTGCAGCGGCAGCACGTCCACGCTTCCGTTCACGCTCACGTGCGGGATCAGCGTGAGCGTATCCGAGCCGCTCACAGCCGTTGTGGCCTGCACGCGGCGCAGCAATGCCAAGATGGAGCTCAGGTCAAGGCTCGCGTTGAGCTCTGTGTGATCGCCGCTGAAGGACGTCGAGGGGGCCAGTTGGAACGTCGTCTGCCAGCCGCTTGTCGAGGCAAGCGTCGCGTCGAGCGAGGCCTTGCCGGTGAGGGCATGTGTTGCGCCCGTGCCAAACCGATATCCAAAGCGAAGCGCGACGGAGCTGACGACGTGGGTGAACAGCGGCTCGCCGGTGACCGCGCGGTTGCCAGCGTAGATGGGTCCTGGAGCAGTATGGGCTGTATAAGAGAGCGAGCCACTCTGCTTGTACCGAACTGAGAACGGGAGCAGGGCAGTCGGGGGACGAGTAAACGCGAGCACTGCCAGCGCGCCGAACGGAAGCAGTGCGATCAGGCCGACCGCAAGAACGCCGGCGACCGGCCCGGCGGAGCGCTGCCCAGGATGCATCGAGGGTGGCTGACTGGTCTCGTTGGCGGCCGCACGCCTGCGCCTGCGCCGCCTGCGTCGAGTGGTGAAGGCCGCTCCGGAGAACAGGATCGTGGCAACGCCGATGAGGATTCCCACCAGTTCGGGCGAGCGCAGCGACTCCAGGCGCGCGCCTGCTCCGGGTATGTGCAGCCACAAAGAGCCGATCAGCTGGCTGCGGGCCGGATGTTCGAAGTCGACGAAATTGTTGTTGTCGCCCTTGAACACGTATTGATTGCCTGCGATCGCGATGATCCGGTGCAGCACGATCGTGTGGAAGGCCCTGCTGTTGTAGGCCACGATTTCACCCACGTGGTAGCTGCTTTGGCCGCGCACGAGTGCGAGGTCGCCCGTGTGGAAGCGTGGCTCCATGCTGATCCCGTCGGTCACCACATAGGTCGTGGAGCCGCCGAGACCGACCGGGGCGAAGTACAGCCACAGACACGCCAGGACGGCCAGTCCGAGACCGCCGAACACGAGCTTCCTGGCGAGACGAGTTCGCATGACTGGCCCGGACCGAGGAGCGGCCGACACTGCCGGCCGCTCCCTGTGGTCCATTTCGGTCTTGTTATTCGATCGTTACCGTGCCGGTGCTGACGGCGGCGACCGACAGCTTCAGGCCGTTTTCGTCGAGGACTGGCGTTGTGAATTTGCAGGTGACTGCAAACGGCGACGTTTCTGATTCGCCGCAGTCAGTCCAGTCGGCTTTAACCGGCGCGGCGGCGCTCAAGGCGACCTTCACGTCATGTGCAGCCTTGTTGAGTTCGAACGAGACTTCTGTCATGTGTGTCCCATCTTCGCTAAACGTGTAGTTCGTAGGAGACGAGACGACGTAGCCGCTCACAGTTGCCGAGCCGGCACCTGCGGAGTGGGCGGGTACGGTGTTGCTCGCGGTGAACGCGTAGGCGCCTATGGCAAGCACGCCTGCGAGAGCGATCGCGAACAGCCCTGCGATGTTTCGCTTACGTAGATGTCTGAGCACTGTGGCCCCCCTTTAGGGATCGATCGTGTGGACACTCCCTGTGTCCTTGCCGGCGCCATCGGCCGTCGCCCACAGGCGCTTTAGCCATGTAGCGCCTGTTGCGATCTGGCGCGCTCGCGTTCCTCTCATTCCTTCGCAAGCTGGCGGAAGGTGTACGCCCAATGTCGTCCACGGCGCAGACGACGTATGTTCAATGCGACGCATGGAACCGCGAACCCCGCGAACATGATCAGAAGGCCGGTCACGAGGGTGTATACGCAGCGGCGGCCTGCATGGACGTTGCTGGCGGGCCTGGCGAGAGCGCTTGTGGTCGCCGTGCTCGGGCTGGCCGGCGTATCGGCCGGCGCGTCGGCGGCGCTCGCGACACCGAGCCCCGTCGGTTACGACCTGTCCTACCCGCAGTGCGAAACCGCGCTGCCACCCTCCGCGAGCTTTGCCATCCTCGGGGTCAACGGCGGCCTTGCCAACAATCCCAATCCGTGTCTGGCCCAGCAGCTCACCTGGGCATCCGCAGCGCCCGGCCTGCAGCGGCCGGCGCTGGCGGGGCTGTCCTTCTACCTGAACGCTGCAGACCCGGGCAACGGCGTGGCCGACTGGCCGTCGCCGATTGCGGGAACGGCGACAGCCGGGACGCCATACGGACCCTGCAACGGCAGCTGGAGCCGTGCGTGCGCATTCAGCTACGCGATGCAGCGTGCCGCCTACTCCTACGTGCTCGCCGTGGCAGCAGCGGCTCCGGCTGTCGCCACGGTGCTGCCGGCCGCCACGACAGCGCCACCCGCCACGGTCGCGCCGCCACCCGCCACGACCGCAGCACCCGCCGTGGCGCCGTGGTGGATAGACGTTGAGATCGGCGCAAGCTGGGCCGGCCGCTCGAGCTCACGCGAATGGGCTCAGCTGAACGTGGCTGCGCTGCGCGGCTATGTGGCGGGCCTGCGCGCGGCAGGCGCCCGCGGCCCTGTAGGCATGTACTCAAACGCCTATCAGTGGCACACCATCACCGGGCTCGGTCCCCGCGCCAGCCGAGCCTACTTCCCGCTCGGCGAGCACGACTGGGTGACCGGCTCGTCAACGCTCGCACAGGCACGGCGCGCCTGTGCCAAGCCCTTCAGCGGCAGCGTGGTCACGGTCGCGCAGTTCAGCGAAGGCGTGTACGACCGCGACTACGCCTGTCCCCCACCGCCACGGCGTGCCAGACCACGGCGCGGGTAGCAGTCGTGGCCGCGAGATCTCCAGAGCACGCCTCGCTCGGCCTGGCGATTCGCGAGCTACGGCTCCTGTCCGGCATCTCCCAGGAGGCCTTTGCCGCCCGATGCGGCCTCCACCGGACCTATGTCGGTGGCATAGAGCGCGGCGAGCGCAACGTCAGCTTCGCCAACCTGTTGCGTGTGGCACAGGCGCTCGACGTGCGCCCGTCAGAGCTGCTGCAACGCTATGAACGCCACTTGAGGGCAAGGCAGGATCACGACGGGCCATCCACAGCCCAGTGATCTCCAAGCTCGCCCGCGACGACAACAGCACTCGACAGCCGCACTCGACAGCGGCCGTCGACAGAGGCAAGCCTGCGGCTGCCGATACGATCACAGCTGCCATGGTCGACGGCGGCAGCCATCAGGAGCCGCACGCCATGCGCAAGCGGGCAGGGCAGGTGCGGCGGCGCGGTCGTCGCCTGGTTCGCAGACTGAAGCGATTGGCTGCCCCGGGCGGTGGTGGCGCCGCTACCGGCTTTCAGCGAGAGCTCGAGGACGGAGAGCTGCCCCTGAGCCTGGACATGGACAGCGACTCGCGCACGTTGCTCATCGCCCTCGGCGGGATCGGACGCAACGTGAGCATGCCGCCCTTTGAGTTCTTCAAGGCGACCGGGGGCATTCCCTGTAAACGCCTGTTCGTACGAGACGTCAATCAGGCCTGGTACCAGATGGGCCTACCCGGCTACGGCACGAGTTTCACGAGCGTGTCAGACACGCTGCGCGAGCTGGTCGCCGGTCACAACGTCGAGCGGCTCGTGCTCGCGGGAGCCTCGGCGGGAGGCTATGCGGCGATGGCGTTCGGGACCCTGCTGGGCGCCGACCTGGTGCTGTGCTTCGCGCCTCAGAGCACGGTGGACCTGGACGAGCTGCACGCGATCGGCGACCACCGCTATGACGAGCGCCTCGGCGAGGTGACCGCCGCGGGCGTCATCGACCCGGACTGGATCGATCTACGCGGCGCGCTTTCAGCCCACCGCGTGGCCAACACCCGCTATCACGTCTACTTCGCCGATCGCGTGCGTCCCGATCGGCTCCACGCCGAGCGCCTGATCGGGGTTGAGGGAATGCGTCTATACCGCTTCGGCAGGGGCAATCACAACATCGCGCGCATGATGCGCGAAACGGGCGCGCTCGACAAGGTGCTCCAGCGCGCGCTGGGCGCCTCGGGGCAGCTGACCGCCTAGCCGCGCTCGCTGTCGAGTATGGCCAATATAGGAGAGGATGTGTTCATGTCCGACGACGCTCTCCCGGCGAGCTCCAACGCAACAGCGGGCTCGCATACGCCAAGCGTGACCTTCTACTTCGACGTCGGGTCTCCCTACGCGTACCTCGCGGCCGAGCGCATCGAAACAGTGCTGCTGGAGCCGATCCGCTGGCAGCCGATCTTGCCGGGAGGACTGTTCAAGCTGACCGGTAGGAGCTCCTGGGCGCTTGGGGACTACCGGCCCCGCGAGGCGGGTATGGCGCAGATCGAACAGCGCGCCCGCCGCTACGGGCTGCCGGCGGTCCACTGGCCTGACCCGTGGCCGGCGGACTACCTGCTGGCCATGCGCACGGCTACGTTCGCGTTTACCGTGCAACGCGGCCGCGTGTTTGCCATGCAAGCGCTGCGCGACGCCTTCCAGCGCGGGCGCGATCTGAGCGTGCGCGCCAACGTCATGCACGCGGCCGAGCAGGCTGGCCTGGACATTGCTGAGGCGCAGGACGCCGTCGGCGATCCGCAGATCAAGCGAGCCCTGCGCGAAGCCACCGACGCCGCCCACGATCTGGGCGTGTTCGGCGTGCCGACCGTGGCGATCGACAAGGACATCTTCTGGGGCGATGATCGCATCGAGGACGCAGCCGCCCGTCTCAGCGCCCTCCGCGCCTGCTGAAACGCAGGTCGCGGTATCGCCGCTCGTGCTGCAACGCGGGTCGCAGCATGGCCGCGCTGGCTGAAACGCAAATCGCAGCATTCATGTACCGGCGAGTCCTGCTCGATCCAATTCCTCGAATCCGGGGCGACAACGCCCCAGTCAGCAATCCGTCCAAACAAATGCACAACCCAGACAGCCGCACGCTCCCGCACTCGATCACTCGCGTGCGCGCATGCTGGGGGCAGTCCATGCCAGCCCCGCAGGCGCATACCGCGCCGGCGTGACCACACCCGATGTCAGATAGCCAAACCCCCCAAGACGACGCAGCGAATGACCCGACACCCGGCCTCGCGGGCGGCGCACCCGGCGCCCCGACGCCACTGCCGACGTTCGGCTTTCCCCCGCAGGCCACGCCCACCCCTCCTTCGCAGGCCCCTCAGCAGGCCACGCCTGTCGCGCCCTCGTCGGTTCCCCAGCCGGCAACACCGGCTCCAGCTTCATCGGTCTCCCCGCAGGCCCCACCTGTCTCGACTTCGTCGGTCCCTGCGCAGGCCGGTGAAAGCCCGGTCGCCTCTGAGGCCGAGCGCCCAGCCAGCGATGGCGCCTCTCAGCCGAACGCTGCGTCGGGATCGACACACCAACCACGCGCTCGCGCCAACGGCGCGTCCGGTTCCCGCAAGGGACTGTGGGCCCTCGTGGCCATCCTGTGCCTCGCGGCAGGAGCGGTCGGCTCGGTGCTCGCGGCGCGCTCGCTGGCGCGCACCGATGCGTCCAACGCGCGCAAGGCCTTTCCCCAGGCGTCGGCTGCGATCGCCTCGACATTGAAGCTGGCGGTCCAGCGCGAGGAAGAGCTGACGGTCAGCGCGAGCACGTTCTTCGCCCGTAACCCCACGACGTCGTCCGCTGAATTTCACACCTGGGTCAACTGGGCGCGCACGGCACGTCGCTTCCCCGAGCTCGACAACCTCGCCCTGCTGACGCTCGTGCGCACGCCGGAACTCGCAGCGTTTCAGGCGCGCGTGGCCGGTCATGCGCTCAAGCCGGCCACGCCGCCAAGCCCCGCGACGCCAGGTATTGCGTCGCCAAGCTCCGCCACCACGTCAGCCGCTGAGCGGCGCTCGGCCGCGACCTCGCTTGCAGGCCTGAAGATCGTTCCTTCTAGCGGACACCACTACTACTGCCTCGCCGCCGCCGAACTGACGCGCGGCGCGGCCGTGGTCGAGCCGGCGGGCCATGACTACTGTGCGCTCACGCCCGCGCTGCTGCTTGCGCGAGACGCGGGCGTGAGCACCCACACGTCGGTGGGGGCCGCCGGCGAAGAAGCATTGGAAGTCGCAACCCCCGTATACCGCGGCAACGTGACGCCGCGCTCCAAGCTCGGCCGTGGTCTCGCCTCGGTCGGTTGGCTGCGCGAGGTGATCGTGCCCGGGGTCCTGCTCGAACAAGCCCTGAAGGGTCATCCGGGATACGTCGTGCAGGCGAGCTACCGGACGCGCTCCTCGAGCGTGCGATTCGCGAGCGGCGCCCCGCAGCGCGGCTCGCAGTCGGCCACCACGAACCTGCACGACGGATGGACGGTTACGAGCTCCGCGGCGGCGCCCAGCACCGACGTGCTGACCGACGGCGACGCCCTCGCGCTGCTTGTGGTCGGCTGCGTCTTGAGCGCGCTGCTCGCCGCGCTGTTGTTCGTCCTCGGCACCGGCCGCGGGAGGGGCCCGGCGCCGGCGCCGGTGCGCGAGCAGCCCGACAACGACCTTTACGACGCCCTCACGGGCCTGCCCAACCGCGCGCTCACGCTCGACCGCGCCGAGTGCATGGTCGCCCGCGCGGGACGCCAGTCGGGCATGCTCGCGGGTGCGCTGTTCATCGACATCGACTGGCTCAAAGACGTCAACGACAAGCTCGGCGAGGCCGCCGGCGATCACCTGCTGCAGATCGTCGCCGAAAGACTCAACACGGTGGTGCGCACGGGCGACACCGTGGGTCGCCTCGGCGGTGACGAGTTCGTGGTCCTGGTTGAGTCGGCTGCGCGCGGCGTGCGGCTGGACTCGCTTGCCCGCAGGGTGATCGAGTCGCTGCACAAACCGGTCGAGCTGGAGGGCTTCGGCCCCCACTTCTTCTTCACGGCGAGCATCGGCGTGGCCTTCGGCCGCTACGAGACGCACGACGATCTCTTGCGCGACGCCCAGCTGGCGCTGCACGCGGCCAAGGCGGCCGGCAAGGACCGCTACACGCTGTTCAACGCCAACATGCGCTCGGTCATCGAGAGCAAGGGTGTGCTCGAGGACGAGCTCAACTCGGCACTCGCGCAACGGCAGTTCTTCCTGCTGTATGAGCCCATCTACGACCTGAGCACGCGCAGGGTCGCCGGCTTGGAGGCGGTCATCCGCTGGATGCACCCCAAACGCGGCATCATCCCCCCGGCCGACTTCATCCCGCTGGCCGAGGAAGCCGGGCTGATCGTGCCGATCGGCCGCTGGGTCCTGGAAGAGGCGTGCGCGCGCGCGGCCGCGTGGAACGTGGCCGGGCATCCCGTCGGCGTGTCGGTCAAGGTGTCGGCCAACCAGCTCAACCGAGACGGCTTTGCGACCGACGTCCGCAGGGCGCTGCAGCAGTCGGGGATAGAGCCGTCGATGTTGACGCTCGAGGTCGCCGAGACGACCGTGATCCGCGACCTGGCGGTCGCGGCCGAACGGCTGCAGGAGATCAAGCGCCTGGGCGTGCGGATCGCGATCGACGATTTCGGCGGCAGCGGCTACGCGCGCCACTCCGACCTGCAGCGACTGCCGCTGGACCTGCTCAAGGTGGACAGGAGCTCCCTGGCGGCCTCCGATGACGAGGACTATCGCAACTGGCTGTTGGAGGCGATCCTGATCGTCGGGCGCGAGCTGTCGCTGACGGTGATCGCCACCGGCATCGAAACGGCCGAGCAGCTGTCGGCCCTCCAGGGGATGGGCTGCACCATGGCCCAGGGTGCCTTCGCGGGCAACGCCATGCCGCTGGACGCCGTGGCCGGCCTGTTCGACGCGGACCTCCCGTCGGCGCCCGCCAGCCCGGCGGGCCCCCTCCGCTGAGCGCCGCAGCGCGGCGCGGCCTCGGCCACGCCTGCCGGGCACGTGAGCGGCGACGTCCACCCTGGACGTTTGTTCGATCATCGAGCGTCTGCGCCCAAGCGCCGGGTGCGCGTCGCCGAAGTTCCTGTCATAGGCGCGTGCGGTTGTATCCTGGGCCGTGGCCGGGTCACGCGCAGCATCGCCAACGCGAGCGAGGATCGCCATTCTCAGCCGAGACCACCCAACCAACCCCTCCCAGTCGACATCGACTGCATTCGGGATCGCCCGCCGCGAGCTCGACCTGAGCACCAGCGTGATCTCGGTCGAGGGCGAGCTCGACCTCTCGACCGCCCCGCGCTTGAAGTGGATGCTGATCGACTCGCTGCAGGCGGGGCAGACGCAGCTGGTCGTCGACCTCTTGCAGACGAGCTTCATGGACTCGACCGCCCTGGGCGTGCTCGTGGCCGTCAACCGCAGCCTGGACGAGGATGCGCGGCTGGCGATCGTCTGCCCGAGCGCCACAGTGCTGCGGATCTTCGAGCTCTCGGGCATGGACAGCGTGTTTGCGATCTTCCCGACGCTCGATCAGGCCTTGGCGCACATCCGCGAGAGCGCCACCGGGACCGGCAGGTCGGCGCAGGCCTGAGTATGAGTGGCCGCGTCAGCGAACTCGCCTCGCGCGGCCCTCGCCGGCGCCGGGCGCTCGTGGTCGCGCTGGCAGGCTGTGCGCTGCTGCTGTCCGACATCGCGGCGGCAACGGCCAAGACCGACCACGTCAAGAAGTCATCGGCGTTCTCTGAACCGAGCTCTTCGGGGACGACGACCACGACGACAACGACTGCGACGACGACCACAGAAGCTGCTGCTGGCACTTCCGGCGAAGCGGCGGCGTCCGTAACCACCACGACGTCGAAGGGGACCGCCTCCAAGGACGCCGCCAAGGGCACCCCGACGTCGAAGGGCGCGACGGCGTCCAAGGGCAGCGCATCCAAGGATGCAACGAAAGCGACCACCTCGACTCCGACCACGTCCAAGGACGCCACGAAAGCCGCCAGCACGTCGACTGGCGCAACCTCCAAGGACGCAACGAAAGGCGCCATGAAGGGCGCCGCGAAGGCCAACGGAGCAACGTCCGCCAAGGGCACGACGACGTCGAAAGGCCATGCCAAGCAGCAGGGCGCGACTTCCCCGGCGGGTAAAGGGCCAGCGGTTGTCCAGCCGGCTGTCACGACGACTCAGCCGGATGCCATCGGCAAAAACCACGAACGCGAAAAACGCGCGCGGGAAAAGGAAAAGCACGAACGCGAACGCGAAGAGGAACGTGAAAAGCGCGAACGCAAACGCGAACGGGAACGCACGAAATCCCACAAGCCGCCGCCGAACAGCAAAGAAGGCGAAACTCCCGCCGAAGGCGAAGATCCCGCTCCGGGCGAACACGTGACCCCGCCGGGCGCGTCGACCGGCGACCCGCACGCGGCTGCTGCGTCGGTGATCCCCGCGCTGCAAGCGCCGCCTTCGGCCGCCACCGCCGGCACCCCGCCACAGGCGGTGGACCCCGCTGCGCCGGTGATTGTGGGCAGCTCCGCGCAGGCCGTGCGACGCCGCGCGGAGCACGATCGCAGCCGGGCGGCGGGTGCGATTGCGGCTGCTTCACTCGCCGCGCGGGCCGCGCTGGTGCCGGCGCAGCCGGGCGGGGCGACGCCTGCGCGCTCGCACCGCACGACGAGGCCGCTCGCGGGCGCACACGGCTCGTCGACCACCGGAAGGCCGACGCCGCTGGTGACCACGATCACGCGAATCGTCGACGTGGTGCCCACTCCGGTGCGGATCCTCATCGGCGCCCTGCTCGCGCTTGCGCTGGCGCTGGCCGTGCGCTCGCGCCTGGCCGCGCGTCGCGCACGGCGCCTGGAGCGCCAGCGTGGGCAACTGTTGGAGGACGTCGGTCTGCTGCAGGCCGCGCTGCTGCCCGTTCCGCCCGCCCGGCTGGGGCCGGTGGGCACCTCGGCGGCCTACCGCCCGGCCGAGGGACCGGGCGCGGGCGGCGACTTCTACGACGTGTTCGCGCTTGAGAACGGCCAGCTGGCGGTGATCGTCGGCGACATCTCTGGTCATGGACGCCAGGCACTGCCCCACACTGCGCTGGTGCGCTTCACGCTGCGGGCCTACCTGGAGGCCGGCCTGTCGCCACGCGCGGCCGTGCAGACCGCCGGCGCGGTGCTCGAGCATCAGCTCGGCGAGTCGTTCGCGACGCTTGTAGCGGCCACGTATGAGCCGCGCGAGCGCATCCTGACCTATGCGTGTGCGGGTCACCCGGCGCCTGTGGTGCTCGGCTCGCAGGCGCGATCAGGGCCGCTGGAGCCCGTCACGGCCGGATCGGCGCCGCCGATTGGCGTGGGCATGCGCACGGGGACACGTCAGACGGTCGTGTCGCTGCCGGGCCGCTCGCAGGCGTGCTTCTACACGGACGGGGTCACCGAGGCGAGAGTGGGCGCCGAGCTGTTCGGTCCCTCGCGCCTGGCGCGCACGCTGGCGGCGCTGGGACCGGCTTGCACGGCGACGGCGCTGCTGGACAGCGTGGCCGACGAGGCCGACCGCCGTCCCGACGACATGGCCGCGTGCCTGCTGAGCGTCGAGGGCGACGCCGATGCCCCCAAGGTGCTCGTCGAGGAGTTCGAGCTCGGCCGCGACGAGACCGCGGTGGAACGAGCCGAGCAGTTCTTGGCGGCGTGCGGGGTGGCGCGCGACGAGATCGCTGAGGTGATGCGCCTGGCGCTGCGCGCGGTGGGACGTGGCGGCGCGTGCGTCCTGGAGGTGCACCTGAGCGACGGTGCGCCAGAGGTGATCCTGCAGCGCGACAACGTCACGCATCTCGGTCCCCGGCTCGATCGCTCCCATGGCGAGTTGAGGGTGTCGCGGTGAACGGCTCGCCCGCGATCGCGCCCGACGCGGCGATGGTGCTGGGCCTGGTTTCGACGGCGATTCCGTTTGCGGGAACGCCGGAGGCCGAGGCGGAGCGCTGGCTGCGCGTGATGCGCCTGCACGGTCAGGTGGGGATTGCGCTGCAGGCGCTCGGTGTAAGCGAAATGTCAGTGTCCGAGCACGACCACGCCGGCGATCACGAGCAGCCCACGGCGGGCGGCGACCCCGATGTGATTGCCCACGTCGTCGAGCACGCATCGCGGATCGCAGGCGAGCGAGGCGCCTCGGGCGTGGCCACGCCCGACCTGCTGATGGGCGTGATGCACGTGTACGGCGAGGACTTCGATCGGGTGCTGCACGTCCATGGCACCGATCGCGAGGAGCTGCTTGAGCAGCTCGCCCGCCAGGAAGTCCGCGGCGACTAGGGGTCCGTCAGTAGCGCAACAGTGCCGCCACGGGGCCGTGGCGGGCGAGCTCGTCGGTGTTGTGGCGTACGAACAGCACGTCGGCGGCCTGGTCGAGTGCCAGCTCGGTCGCGCGCTCGAGGATGTCTGTTTGCGGCTGTGGCGCTGATCCGTCGGCCGGGCAGCGAGCGTCGCCGCAGCTGAGGCGCCCGCACGCCGGGCAGGCAAAGCCGGGCGCGGTGGATCCGTGGGCGAGCAGGAGCGTTCGCACGCGTCGCTCGTTGAGCGCCTCGAGCACGTCGTCGAGTCCGGCTGCGGCGTGGCCCGCGGGCGCGAGGCCCTCGCGCAGCTGCGCCAGCGCATCGTCCTCGCGGCGGCGCTCGTCCGCCTCGATGACGCCCGCGACGCGCTGGCGAACCTCGTCGGCTGTGGCGCGCTCGACGTCGACCTCGAAGTGCCCGGCCAGGCGCTGGCGCAAGTCGGCGTGCAGCTCCTGTTCGACGCGGGGACGCAGCTCGGCGGGTGCAGATAGCGCGAGACGATCGAAGCCGCGCCGCCTGAAGCGCTCGAACAGCTCGGCGCACGCGCTCCTGATGTGCTCGTCGACTTCATGCTCGACCCCGCGCTGGTAGCGAGATTGCGACCAGCCGCCCTGGGCATGATGCTTGTGGACGTCGTCGAGCGCGTGCGACACCTCGACGAAACGCTCGCGAGTGCCTCGCAGGACGCGCGCGGCGCGGCGGCTGATCAACAGCACGCACCAGCGCTCATGGGGCGCGAGCTCCACGAGCGGCTCGATGAATGGACGCTCCTGCACGGCGACCGCCGCGTCGACGCCTCCGGGCAGCGTGACCACCTCGAGCACGTCTGCGGCGGTGGAGCAGAAGACGGCCAGTCCGCGCCCGGCCTCGACTGCCAGCTCGGCGTCGTCGTTGTCGGTGAGCAGGCTTCTGACGCGTTCGATGTCAGCGCGCATGGCCATGCGGCGCTCGTGCGACAGCCCGTCGTCCAGGGAGCGTCGCTCGACGTCGGTCAGCAGTGCGTCCACCTGCATGTGCCGGTCGCGCAGGTGCGGGAATCTCGACGGGTCGAGGTCCACGTACAGGCTGAGCACGCTGTGTCCATCAACCTGCAGGTGGGCCAAGCGGTCCAGCGCCACGTCGATGGATTGGGTCCGGTGCATGTCCTGCTCACCTTAGGTTGGCGACGCCGACGCGGCATCGGGATGATTCCCTTGCGTGTGCCGGGAAACTACGGAGCGGCGTACAGCCGGCTGCGGCTAGCGTGCGAGCCATGATGCTCGAGGGGCAGTTCCTCAAGGAGGCGGGGCGCTATCCGCTGCTGCGCCCAGCGGAGGAGCTCGAGCTGGCCAAGCGGATCGAGCGCGGCGACATGCAGGCGAAGGAGAAGCTGATCAACCACAACCTGCGCCTGGTCGTGTCGATCGCCAAGCGCTACCAGAGCGCGGGCGAGCTGACGCTGCTCGACCTGATCCAGGAGGGGATGCTCGGCCTGATCCGCGCGAGCGAGAAGTTCGACTGGCGTAAGGGGTTTCGCTTCTCCACCTACGCGACGCTGTGGATCCGCCAGGCGATCCAACGCGGGCTGACAGATCATGGACGCACGATTCGCGTGCCCGTGGCGATCGCCCAGCGCGAGCGCTCGGTCGCGGCTACCCAGCGAGACCTGGCGGCGAAGCTCGGGCGCGAGCCCTCCGAGCAGGAGCTGGCCGACGCCGCCGGGATGACGCTGGCGGACCTGCGCACGCTCGCCCAGGCGGCGCGCGTCACGACCAGCCTGGACAGGCCGGTTGGCGAGGAGGCCGGCACGACACTGGGTGCCCTGCTGGTCGACGCGCAGGCGACGGACGTGGGCGATGAGGTGCTGATCAGCCTCGAGCAGGGCGCGGTCCGGCGCACGGTCGCGGAGCTGCCCGAGCCCGACCAAACGGTGATCCGCCTGCGCTACGGGCTGGACGGCGACGACGAGCCGCAGACCCTCACCGCGATCGGTCGCCAGCTGGGGCTGCCCGCCCGGACCGTGCGCACGATCGAGGAGCGCGCGCTGCGCGAGCTTGCCCTGCACCGCGAGATGGACGCGCTGCGCAGAGCAGCATAATCGTCGACAACAGTGGAGTTGTGCGAATGACCACCGACAAGCTGGACGCGCGTGCGACGGGCGCAGTGACGTCCCTGCAGGACCCGCCATCGCTGGTGCCCAGCGGGCTGCGCTTCAAGGATCGCCACGACGCGGGGCGACAGCTTGCGGCGCTGCTCGATCCCTATCGCGGCGAGCAGCCGGTCGTCGTGGGCATCCCGCGCGGCGGCGTGCCGGTCGCTGCGGAGGTGGCGCGTGCGCTCGGCGCGCCGCTCGACGTGGCGGTCGTGCGCAAGGTCGGCGCGCCGCAGAACCGCGAGTATGCGATCGGGGCGCTGGCGGAGGGCGGCGTGCACGTGATCAGCGAACGGACGGTGCTCGCTCTGGGCATCTCGCGCGAGCAGCTGCGCGTGCTGATCGCGCGCGCTAACGACGAGCTGGCCGAGCAGCTGCGCCGCTATCGCGGCGATCGCGAGCCGGTTGCGCTGGCGGGACGCACGGCGATCCTGGTCGACGACGGCCTGGCGACGGGTCGCTCGGCGCTCGCCGCTGCGATCTCGCTGCGCAAGCGCGGCGCGGCACGCGTGATCCTCGCGGTGCCCGTCGCCGCGCCCGAATCGGTGGACGCGCTGCGTGCAGAGGCCGACGAGGTGGTGTGCGTGGAGATGCCCGAGGACCTGTGGGCGGTGGGCTACTGGTATGAGGACTTTCGTCCGACCTCCGATGCGGAGGTCGCGGCGCTGCTCGCCGAGAACGCTGCGCCTGGGGGGCCGGCCCCGGGGTGATGGGCCGCGTCGCTCGCCTGGGCTTGCGCGCCTGCGTCAGGCGGCCGGGCCTGCGGCGCGTGGCAACACCAGCAGCGAGCAGCGCGCGTGGCGCTGCAGGTAGTTGGAGGTGCTGCCGAGCACGAGGCGCTTCCATGGCCCGTAGCTGCGCGATCCGACGACCAGCAGGTCGAGCTGGTCGCCGAAGGCGGCGAGCTCCTCGCCGGCCAGGCCGTAGACGGCGCGGCCCTCCACGCCGGGGTGGGCTTCCAGGCGCGCGCGCGCCTCGACGAGCAGCGCCTCGATCCCGTCGCCGGTCACGGGCGGGATGATGCCGGTGAAGGCGTAGGTGGGCAGGTTGACGACGTCCATGGCGTGCAGGCTTGCGTGGTGGCGCTCGGCAATGGCCCGGGCTGCGTCGATGGCGGCCTCGCTCTCAGGCGAGCCGTCGTAGCCGGCGCCCACGGCGAGGATGGGAGCGGGCGGCTGGCCGTAGCCGTGGGCGGCGATGGCGACCGCGCAGGGGGCGCCGTTCGAGTGACGCGCGAGTGTCGTCGCCGAGCATGACGCGCCCGAGCAGGCCGCGGCTGCTGGAGCCGACGACGAGCAGGTCGGCGCCCTGTTCGTCGGCCTGGGTGTGCAGCCCGCGGCCGGGCGTGACGGCGACGATGCTGACGAGCTCGGCGTCGACGCCGGCGGCCGCGCGCTGGCGTTCGAGCAGCTCGTGGGAGGCGTTGTGCTCCTCGTCGAGCATGCCGGGAGTGGAGGCGTGCACGGGGTTCAGCGCGCCGGCACGCACGTGGGCGAGCGTGAGCCTGGCGCCGGCGTCGGCGAGCTGCCCGGCCAGCGCGATGGCGCCGGCGCTGTTGGCCGATCCGTCCACGCCGACGAGAACGTTGTCGTACATGCTCGCCGGTGAGCGTAGTTGATCTTCGGCTCACCGCAGGCGCTCGGCGCCCACTGCGCGTAGCATTGGCTGTATGAGGTGCAGCTAGCCAGATGCCCGAGCAGGCTTCGAGCGAGACCACGAGCCAACGGGCGGACAACGCGGGGGCCAAGCAGCGCGACGCCCATCCGCCGATGCCGCGCGACAAGCGCGGCTGGCACGTGGCGCCGGCGCCCGATGGGCGCGGCATGCCCGAGCAGGCCCCGACTGGACCGCCGCCGCACCGCAGAGCGGGCTTCTTGTGGTTCGTGCTGGTGCTGATCGCGCTGAACTGGCTGTCGCTGTTGCTGTTCCAGCCCTCGACGACGAGCGAAAAGCGAGTGACGGTGCCGTTCAACCCGTTCTTCCTGCAGGAGGTGCAGGAAGGCAAGGTCAAGTCGATCTCGACCAAGGGCGACACGGTCGAAGGCGCATTCAAGGCCAAGCTGCGCTACCCGGCGAGCGACAAGAAGGCCACGCCCACGAAGCTGTTCGCGACCCAGATCCCCACGTTCTGGAACGGCTCGCAGCTGTCGGCGACGCTCAGGGAAAAGGGGGTGGAAGTCAACGCCAAGTCGACCACCACCAGCCAGTCCCTGCTGGAGGAGCTGCTGCTCGGCTTCGGCCCGACGCTGCTGATCGTCGGCATCTTCATCCTGATCTTCCGCCGCGCCGCCAAGGGTGCGGGCGGCATGGGCGCGCTTGGCAGCTTCGGGAAATCCCAGGCACGCCGTGTGGACCCGGAAAAGATCCGCGTCACCTTCGACGACGTGGCGGGCATCGACGAGGCCAAGGCGGAGCTGACCGAGATCGTGGACTTCCTGCGCAACCCTGAGCGCTACGGGCGCCTGGGCGGGCGCATGCCCCACGGCGTGCTGCTGTCGGGCGCGCCGGGGACGGGCAAGACGCTGCTGGCGCGGGCGGTGGCGGGCGAGGCGCATGCGGCGTTCTTCTCGATCTCGGCGTCGGAGTTCATCGAGGCGATCGTGGGTGTGGGCGCCTCGCGCGTGCGCGACCTGTTTGCCAAGGCCAAGGAGGCGGCGCCGGCGATCATCTTCATCGACGAGCTCGACGCGATCGGGCGCTCGCGCCAGGGACAGGTGTCGGTGACGGGCGCCAACGACGAGCGCGAGCAGACGCTCGACCAGATCCTGACGGAGATCGACGGCTTCGAGTCGGCGGAGGCGGTGGTGGTGTTGGCGGCGACCAACCGCCCGGACGTGCTCGACCCGGCGCTGTTGCGCGCCGGGCGCTTCGACAGGCGCGTGACCGTGCAGCCACCCGACCGCGACGGGCGGCGCAAGATCCTTGAAGTGCACACGCGCTCGATCCCGCTGGCCGACAGCGTGGACCTGGACGGCGTGGCGTCCTCGACGCCGGGCATGGTGGGCGCGGACCTGGCGAACCTGGCCAACGAGGCGGCGCTGCTGGCGGCGCGGCGAGGCCATGACAAGGTGGAGATGTCCGACTTCACCGACTCGCTGGAGAAGATCATGCTGGGCTCGCCGCGCGGCATCCTGCTGTCGCCGGCCGACCGCGAGCGCACGGCCTACCACGAGTCCGGCCACGCGCTGGTGGGCATGTTGACCGACGGCGCGGACCCCGTGCGCAAGATCTCGATCATCCCGCGCGGGATGGCGCTGGGCGTGACGCTGTCCACGCCCGAGTCAGACCGGGTGTCCTACTCGCGCGAGGAGCTCGACGCGAAGATCCGCGTGGCGCTTGGCGGCCGCGTGGCCGAGGAGGTCGTCTACGGGGCGATCACCACGGGCGCCGAGTCCGACATCCAGCAGCTCACCGCGATCGCGCGCCAGATGGTGGGGCGCTGGGGGATGAGCGAGGCGATCGGCCCTGTGGCGGTCCTGCCGTCGGAGGGTGAAGGCATGTTCCTACCGGGCGTGAGCGCGACGTCGGAGTCGACCCACCGCCTGGTCGATGAAGAGGTGCGCAAGCTCGTGGAAGGCGCGCACGAGGAAGTGACGCGTGTGCTGGTCGCGCATCGCGAGCAGTTGGAGCACCTCGCGCAGGCGCTGTTGCAGGCCGAGACGCTCGACGAAGCGGACGCGTACGCGGCGGCAGGCGTGCCGCTGCGTCCCGATCAGTCGGGCGTGCCGGGTCCCAATAAGCAGGGCGTGGCACAGCCCGATAAGCAGGGCGTGGCCGTCTGACGATCAGCCGGGCAGGGCTGGCTGGCGTGGGTCGGCTGCGATGTCGTGCGACGGCGACGCCCCGAGCGTGGCCAGCAGCCGCAGCTCCTCCATCAGCAGGCGCGGCAGCAGGAAGTGCTCGCGCACATGGGTGCGCCCGCTGTGGCCGAGCTCGCGTGCGCGTTCGCGGTCGTTGAGCAGCGCCAGCATCGCATTCGCGCACTCCTCGACAGAGTCGACGAGCAGCCCGCCGACGCCGTCGGGCATCTGCATGGGGATCCCGCCGGCGCGCCCGGCGATCACGGGCGTGCCCTTCCACAGCGACTCCGATACAACGAGGCCGAAGCCCTCGCGGATGGACTTCTGCACGACGACCTCGGACAGGCGCTGGAAGGCGTTTACCTCGACGTTGCCGACGCCGGTGAGATTGGTGAAGAGGTGGATCTGCGGGTCGTCCTCGGCGTGCTCTGAAACCTGCCCGTAGACCTCCCAACCCTCGGGGTCGTCGAGCGCCATCGAGCCGACGAGCGCGAGCTGCAGCTCGGGGATCTCCTCGCGCGCCATGCGGTAGGCGGCGATCACCCCGAGCGGATCCTTCCAGGCGTCGAAGCGCGAGACCTGCGTGACCAGGCGACCGGGCACCTCGACGCCGATCCAATCGAGGATCTGCCGGGCGGTGTTGCCGTCCAGGTGCAGGTTCTTGGGGCTGAGCGGGTCGATCGCGGGGGCGATCGTCTCGACCCGTCTGACGGGCAGATCGGGGGGCACGAACTGCGGCATGGTGAACACGGCCGCGTCGTAGTCGGCGACATAGGGCTTGAGGAACTCCCATGTATCGAGGTTGGGCTCGGAGGTGTCGATGTGACAGCGCCACACCCAGCTGGCGTCGCCCTTGCCGTGGAGCGCGAGCAGCGCAGCTGGCTGGGGGTCGTGCACGACGACGAAGTCATAGCCACCGTCGAGGATCGGAGCGTTCTCGCGCGCGCAGTCCAGGTAGGCGGCGCGATCGTCGACGCTCAAAGTCTGGGGGGCTCCCTGCAGGCCGTTGTGCAGCGCCTTGGTGGCGCGGAAGAAGTCCTGGCTGCCGCTGATGACCTTCCAGTCGGCGGTGAGGCCGAGGTCGCGCATGAGCGGCACGCACGAGCGCAGCAGCTCGGAGACGCCGCCGCCGTAGGCGGTTGCGTTGATCTGCAGGACGCGGGCCCCACGCAGCGCGCGGGCGTGCTCGCGAAGCTCTTCGAGGATGTGCTCGGGCACGATCTCTCGATAGGCATCGAGCGACCACCGGCCGACGGCTACGCGCTGGAGCATGGTGAGATCTTCGCCTAACCCCGGGCTCCAGCCATCCGCTGCCTGTACTGCGCGCTCTGGGTGTTTCTCCGCACCAGCCAGCGGCGCAGCTCGTCGGCTCCCCACACGATCAGCGGGTATGGCACCAGCAGCACGAGGTCGCGCGCGGGCAGCCCGGCGGTGCCCAGCAGCGACTGCAGCGGAGGTGCGTACACGAACACGGCGGCGATCAGCAGCTCGGCTGCGATCGCGAAGATCAGGTAGCGGTTGCTGAGGATGCCGACGGAGCGAAGCGAGGCACGGCGGGTGCGCACGGCGAAGGCGGTGCCGATCTGCCCGGCGATCATGCCGAGGAAAGTCATGGTGGTGGCCTGCAGGTAGGCGTGGTGGAGCGGGTGGCCCGTGCCGACCGGGTCGCCGGGATGCCATCCGGCCTGTCCGAGCACATAGAAGAAGCCGCCCATCGACAGCGCGGCGACCATCACTCCGAGGAACAGCCACGCGCGCACGAGCATCGGTCCGCGAATCACCCCTTCGCTGTGCTTTCTCGGGGGGCGCTGCATGAGGCCGGGCTCGGCGGGCTCGCGCGCGAGCGCGAGCGAGGGAAGCGTCTCGGTGCCGACGTCGAAGGCCAGCAGCTGCAGCACTGTCAGCGGCAGTGGGATGGCGCCGCCGCCGAGCGCGAACAGCAGGAACGGCACGCACTCGGGGGTGGCGTGGGCGAAGATGTAGACGATGAACTTGCGCACGTTCTCGTACACGCGCCGGCCGGCCTCGACGGCCACGACGATGGTGGCGAAGTTGTCGTCGGTGAGCACCATCGTGGAAGCCTCGCGGGCGACGTCGGTGCCGCTGAGGCCCATCGCCACGCCGATATCCGCGCGGCGCAGCGCGGGTGCATCGTTGACGCCGTCGCCGGTCATGGCGATCGTGTGACCCTCTGCGCGCAGCGCCTGCGCGATGTGCAGCTTGGTCTCGGGCGCGGCGCGGGCGAAGATCAGCTCGCTTCCGTCCGATAGCAGCTGCGCCAGATCTCGCTCGCGCGTGTGATCGAGCGTGGAGGCGTCGATGGCGGTGGGCTGATCACCGCCGATGCCCACCTGGCGCGCGATGGCGGCGGCGGTCAGGGGGTGGTCGCCGGTGATCACGATGATGCGGATTCCTGCGGCGTGACAGGCCGCGACGGCGTCGCGCACCTCGGGCCGGGGCGGGTCGAGCATCGCGATCAGCCCGAGGAAGCACAGATCGCTCTCGACGCGCTCGCGCGCAGGCGGTTTGGAGCTGGCGGGCAGTGCGCGCTGGGCCAGGGCGAGCACGCGCATGCCTTCGCCGGCGAGCTTCTCGACCTCGCGCGTGACCCGCTCGCGCTGGCCAGTGGCGAGCTCGACCACGCGGCCGTCGGCGGCGAGCATATGCGTGCAACGCGGAAGCACGGTCTCGGGTGCACCCTTGCTGTGCAGCAGCAGCGATCCACTGTCCACGCTCGCGTCACCGGCGCGGGCGTCGAGCGTGGACATCAGCTTCAGCCGTGGGTCGAAGTTGTAGTGCGCCTGGCGCGCGCGCTGGCGCACGCCGGCATCGACGTCGGCGCCGAGCTGGCGCGCGGCCTGCAGCACGGCCACCTCAGTCGGGTCGCCGTCGGCGGCGCCATCGTTTGTAAAGCTGGCGTTGTTGCAGGCGGCTGCGGCAAGCGCGAGCGCATGCATGCTCGCATCGTCGCTGGCGCGAGCGACCCCAGGGGCCCGCTCGTCTGCCACCGCTGCGGCCGCGTCGCCCAGCTGTACCTCCGTGGAGGGCGTCCAGGCGGCTGCGGGGCGCATGCTGTTCTCGGTCAGCGTGCCGGTCTTGTCGGTGCAGATCACGTCGGTGGCTCCCAGCGTCTCTACGGCGCTCAGGCGCTTGACCAGTGCGCCTCTGCGGGCGAGCGACGCGACGGCGACGGCGAGGGCGAGGGTGATCACGGGGAGCAGGCCCTCGGGGACGTTGCCGGCAAGCAGCCCCACGGCGAACACGACGCTGTTGCGCAGCGACAGTCCCGCCCCGAAGATGGCGGCGGGCACGAAGGCGACTGCCATCCCGACGGCGATCGCGGCGATCAGCCAGGCGACCTTGCGGACCTGGCGCTCGAGCGGGCTGGGCTCCTCCTTGACGCGCTCTGACAGCGCGGCTATCCGGCCGAGCTCGGTGTGCATGCCGGTGGCGAATACGATTCCCTGCGCCTCGCCGCCCGTGCAGGTGGTGCCGCTGAAGACCAGGTCCCGCGCATCCAGCCGGGATACGTGCCGGTCAACGGCGTCTGCGGAGCGCAGGACGGGCACCGACTCGCCTGTGAGCGTGGAGGCGTCGACCTCCAGCGCGCCGGCGAGCAGGCGCATGTCGGCGGCGATGCGGTCGCCTTCGGCCACGAGCACGACGTCGCCGACAACCAGGCCGACCGCTTCGATGATCGTGGGTCGCTCGTCGCGCAGCACGCGCACGTGCTGGGGCATGTACTGCGCGAGCGCCTCCACGGCGCGCTCGGCCTGCAGCTCCTGTGCGAAGGCGAACGCGGCGTTGAGCACGATGACGAGCAGCACGGCGATCCCGACGGTCTGACTGCCGACGGCGAAGGACAGTGCGGCGGCCACCCACAGCAGCAGCGCCAGCGGGTGCGTGAGCTGGCGCGCAAGCTCGCGCGGCCACTGCAGGCCTCCGCGTCGGGTCAGCTGATTGGGCCCGTACTGCAGCAGCCGCCGCGCCGCCTCAGACGAGGACAGGCCCTGGCGTGAGGTGTGCAGGTCGCGCAGCAGCAGCGCGACGTTCTCGGTCGCGTCGACGTCGGCCTGGCCGGGGTCTGCTGACCCCTGCGCGGGCGGGGCGGTTTGCGCGGGCGCGCCCATTGCCCGTCCACGCTAAGCGGGCCAACGTGCGAAGACATCGTCTGTCGACCGCATTGGTGTGCGTGAAAACCCGCAATGTCGGCTGTGGGCGCTGACCCTGCGTACAGGCCCGCGCCACGCTGGCGGTTGATCCGCAGCGAACGCGCGGGACAGTCCCGATGGCGGGCCGTGGTCTCACGGGCAAGCTTGCAGCACCGAACCCCTACCGAGGAACGCCATGCCCTCTCAACGGATGAACGCCATGCCCTCTCAACGTCAGCCAAGCACGTCGACCAAGCCCGCGAGCGAGGGCGCGCAACACGCCACGCCGGACAGCGCGCTACGCGCCGCGACCGAGGGCGCGCGGCGCGCGAGATGCGTCGTGGTCGGTTATGACGGCTCGTCCGAGGCGCGCTATGCGGCCGGCTGGGCGGCCCGCAGCGTGGGTGAGGGTGGCAGGCTAGTGTTGATCAACGCCTGCCGACCTCGCCATGGCTGGATCTCCCAGGCGGTCCTGATGACGGCCAGCGAGCGCAGGGAGCGCGCGGGCGCGCTGATGGACGAGCTGCTGATGGACGTGGACGGGCTGCTGGACGTCAATGTCGAGTCGGCCGTCCTGGACGAGGAGCCTGCGAAGGCTCTGGTGGGAGCAGCGTTGCAACACGGCGCGGACGAGATCGTGGTCGGCTCTCATCATCGGGCGCGGCTTGACGCGGTTTACGGCGACGTGGCGGCGGAGCTCGTGCGCACGTCGCCGGTGCCGGTGTGCGTGGTGCCGCTCGGCGGCGAGCCGGCTTAGGATCTTGGGCATGGCACGCTGGTGTGGGTGACGGCGTGGCTGCCGTCGGCGAAGCGCAGTTCGGCGGCGAAAGGGAAGCCGCCGCGGGGGCAGTGGTCGGGGAGGAGAATGCCGTTGGGGTGATAGGCAATTTGGCGGCCGTGTACTGCTTCGTAGTAGGTGAGGTTTTGGGGGCCGAGCGTGGAGCTGAGTTGTGTGACTGTTACGTCGGGTCCGCCAGGTAGTCCTTCGATGAGTGGGACGACGATGCTGATGCGACCGCCGTAGGGTGCAGGGGTGGGAAGCAAGACGCCGGGTAGGACCGTTTGGCTGCTCACTGGTGTTTCAGCATTGGTGTAGAAGAGCAACGCGAGATGTCCGTCTTGGGATGGTCCGCGAACGAGCGTCACAGTGCCGGTCTCTTCGACGATGTCTGTGCCTACGGGTAGCTCGGCGCGGGCGGTGCCGTATCCCATGATTGAATCGGCTGGGCAGCCTTCGGGTCCTGAGCGTTCGAGTGTCGTTTCGGTGCAGGTTGCCAGGCCGAGGCCGCTCAGGGCAATTCCGAGGTTGTTGGGGTAGCTGACGGCGACGCCTGTCAGCGGAGCGGGGACGCCATGAGTGGTTGTGGTTATGTGAAACCCGAACCCGATCGTGGCTGCTTGGCCGAGCCGGTCGGGTGTGAGGGTGGCATCGAGCTTCACCACCTGTATGGCTTGTGCGCTGGCTGGCAGGCACAGGCAGGCTATGAGTGCTGTGAGGTGGCGGGCTCGGCGCACGGCTTTGTTCAGCTCACCGTGCTTGACCGATATTGCTAGTAGGAGAGTTGTCCGGTGGTCTGTACGATGAGCGCGTATGTCTTTCGGTTAAATGTGCCGTAAAGGCCAGCTCGGCCATGAGCGTGAGCGTAGCGGCCGGTTCCGCTCGTGACCAGGATTGAGCCGGCGAAGCTTTCATATGCGCCGGAGCCGCTGGGCGTGGCCTTTCCGTGCCCAGTGATCGTGCCGCCACGGGTGTAGATCGTGAAGTTGGCTTCCACGACGGCGCCGATCTTGCAGTGCGCGTGCATGCTGCCGGGTAGTGTCCCGCGGGCTGTGCCTTCCTCGTAGACTTCCGAGCCGTGGGCTGGCGGTATGAAGTGCAGGTCAGCAGTGTCGGTCGCGTTCAATGTGCGCGCGGCATCGGCTAGCAAGCCCACGTGGCCTGGTCTGGACGAGGAAGCCTGGGCGAGTGCAGCTAGCGCCAGGGTCGCGAGCAGGACGGCTGTCGCGGCTGCTTGGACCTTTGCTGTTGCGCCTCGCCGTCGCTGTTCGGGGCCCTGTTTGCTCATTGCAAGAGTGTTCGCCTGTCGCCGGAATCGCGAATTGTTCGACGGGTCAGTATAACCGGCGACTCGAGATGGGTGAGCCTTCTTGGGTGCTGTCGCTCGGCGAGGAGCCGGCGCTGACGTGTGCGGTACTCGGCGATCGAGTCGTTCAGCGCGGTGCGCGTGAAGTCGGGCCACAGCTCGTCGCGAAAGGCGAGCTCGCAATTGGCGGACTGCCAGAGCAGGTAGTTTGATAGTCGCCGCTCGCCGCCGGTGCGGATGAGTAGCTGTGGATCGTGCATGTCGGGGGCGTACAGGCAGGCGCGGAACTCTTGCTCTGTGGTTCCGTGGAAACGCCGGGCGGCGTCGAGGATCTCAGCGCGTGCGCCATAGTTCAGGGCGATGAACAGGGTGATGCCGTCGTTGTGGGCGGTCAGCTGTTCCGCCCAGGCCAGTTGCTGTGCGAGCTCTGTGGTGATGCCATGGCGGCGCCCGATGAAGCGCATGCGCACGCCATGGTGGTGTAGCTGGGGTGTCTCGCTGGCGATGCGTTGCGCGAGCATCGAAAGCAGTGTGTGGACCTCGTGGGGTGGTCGTCTCCAGTTCTCAGTCGAGAAGGAATAGACGGTCAGCTGCTCGACTCCGAGCTGGGCCGCGTCGTGGATGCGAGCGTTGAGGGTGTCGGCGCCGGCCTGGTGGCCGTCGCTGATGGGTAGCCCGTGGGCACGCGCCCAGCGGCGGTTGCCGTCGGTGATGATCGCCAGGTAGCGCACGGCCGGGGTCGGCGATCTGCGGTATGCGGTTATGTCGGGCCTAGACGTTGTCGCGTTGGGCGCGCTATGGGTCGGGCGGGGGCGCAGCTGCTTGGCTACGCGCCATATGCGCATGACGGCAAGCGTGGGCGTGAGCAGGGGTTGTAGCTGCTGCTGGATCGCCAGGACGACCGGCTCAGCGCTCTCGTCGCTTGCGCTGGCGGCGGAGGCGTAGTAGGCGACTACGCCGGTGAGCGTCATCAGATGGTGGGGGCCGTGGGGCAGCCTGCGGGCATGGCTGGCGGCCACTGCGGCTGCATGCACGAGGTCGAGCGCCAGGATGCCGTGTCCGCTGTAGTGATCAAGCAGCCAGGAGGTGCCCGTACTGGCGTCTTGCTCGCGGTCGATGAGGCTGTCGAGCATCGTGCTGAGGGCGCTGATGGAGAGATACGCTCGGTCTATCGCTGCGGCTTGATCGGTAGTCGTACGTGGGTCGGCTGACGCGGCGATCAGTGCGTGAACGGAAAGAACGGATGCGACGGCGCCGGCCGTGAACTCGCGCCAGTGCAGGCCGGTGGTCTTGGCTTGGCGCTTTGCCCACACTTCGAGCTGAGTGTTGCCCAGCATCGTTACCGCGTTTGCGCGTGTTTGTGCCTCGGCGCACCGCGCGGCGGCTGCTTGCGCGGCCTGTGCGGTCGCGTTCCTGGCGGGCAGCGTCAAAAGGCTCGTGCGCACGGTGCCTGCGAGCGCGCCGAGATAGCCGCCATCTTGTGCGACGGTGTGGTAGCGGTAGTAGTCCCTGTCGCTGTGGGGGTCGACGGTTATGGCGTCGGTGAATGCCTGGAACAGTTGGCGTCCGTTGGTGAGTGGGTCCTCGGATGGCTGCTCGGTTAGGCCGTCGAGATAGTCGTACATGACCTCCAGCGCGACGATCGCTTCTACTGTGGTTTTGCGATAGGCGCGGGGAGCGAGTGTCGCGAGCGTTGCGGCGACCTCGGCGTTGAAGCGCTCATGGTCGAGCTTTCCCAGCGCGAGGCCGCGAAGGCCGCGGTCTGGTATCGCCTGTGCGTGCTGTTCCCAGCGGTGTAGCTGGGCGTGGACGACCGGTGCGACTGTGGGCCAGTAGCGGGCGTTTGCGAGCGCGAGGGCGACAAGCGCCCGCACGCTGAGCCAGCGGTCGGGGAGCGCGCCCCCTACTGTCGGGCGCGCTGGCGCGGTGGTGTTTGTTCTGTGAAACGTTGCGGTTGCCGGTGGCGGGTGCGCTCGCTACTCATCCAGGGCGAATGTAGCGGGTACGCGTGAGGCCATCCAGCCGGGGATCGCTGCGATCACGAGAACGGTGGCGAGCACGAGGGCAAAGATCTCCAATGGACGTTGGCCTGTGGCGATGCTCGCGACGGGGAACCCGGTTACATGCTTGAGATACCTGTCGATCACCGCCTGACCGTATATGCCCGCGATCGCTCCGGTCAAGCATCCGGCGCTGAGCATCAGCGTGGATTCGATCAGCAGCACGATCCGCAGCCTTCTGGGTGCGGCGCCTTCCAGACGCAGGCCGGCAAGCGAGATGCGTGCCTGCCAGATGCTCGATCCGAGAGCGGCGATCATCGCGAGGATCGCCGCGATCACCAGAAGTGTTGCAATATTCCCGAGCTGGCTGAGTCCTTCGCTTGCCGAGGCGTCGATCTTGGCTTCTCGCGCGGGAGCGCTCAGCACTTCAAGGCCCGTGGATCGCCCAAGCGTGTGCTGGATCTCGCTTGCCACCGTGCTGCTGTTCGCGTCCGGCGTGATGGTGACTCCGAGCGCGGTCGGCGCCGTGGTGTTCCACGCGCGAGCGTATTCGCGGCTGTTCATCACGATCGCCCCGGGCGTCCAGCCGAAGTTGGTCGTTGTCGCTGCGACCCGGAACGGCACCTCGCCGGCGGGGGAAGGGACGTTCAAGACATCTCCTACCTTGACGTGGTGTTCTGCTGCCAGTTGTGCAGAGATCGTGATCCAACCGCCGTGGTCAACCTGTTCAGAGGCGCTGGGTTGGCTTCCGGTCACCAGCTGCCCTTCCAGCAGTCCCAACGGTGTGCTTGATGGCCATGCGATCAGCCAGATCCGCCGGTCGCCGATGTTCAAAAAGCTTCCCTGGAAGGCACGGACGTTCGTCACGCCAGGCAGCTGGGCGATGCTCGCGGTGTGATGATTGGTCGTGAAGTCGTTGATCGCTTGGTTGTCGCCCGGGTTGACCAGCCAGATGTCAGCCGCACCGACGTAGTGGGAGGTGTAGTCGGAGATGCCGCGCAGAAGGTCGTCGCGTGAGCCGCCGAGGGCTACGCTGCCGAACAACGCGACCGCTCCGGTTGCGGCGAGCGCTAGGGAGCGCATCGTGGTCGCGCGCAGCGAGGTGAGCGCAGCGGTCAGCAGCGTCAGCTTCTCATAGCGTCTCGCGATAGCGCTGGCTAGCCCCAGGACGCCCGCGAGCGCTGAAGGTACCGCCAATACCGTGGCGACCGCCAGCAGCACGCACACAATCAGCGCGGCAGACGGCACCAGCGCGAACAGCCCGCTTGCAAGCACGACCAAGCCGAGGGCAACGCCAGCAAGCCATCGTTGCGTGCTGCTGTTCAGGCCGCTGCCCGGCATGCCGTCTTCGGCGTACACGGCGTCAAGCGCGTTGCTGCGACGCAGATCCAGCAGCGGCAGCCCCGAGGGCGAAGCAGGTAGCGAGGACTCCGCTGGCAAAGGCAAAAAGCACGGGGCTGACCCCGATCACGGTGTTCGTGCCCAGCGTAAAAGCCTGGGAGAGATAGCCAGGCGACTGGTGAAACGCTCCCCTTGACAGCAGATAGCCTGCGAGCAGCCCCACGATCGACGCTGCGAGGCCCAGGCACAGACCCTGGAAGGTGACCATCTGGATGATTGCGCTGCGCCCGGTGCCGTCGACGCGCAGGTCAGCGATCGCCTGGCGCCGCTCGGGGATCGTCAAAAGCAGCGCGTTGAACGCAAACAGGAAGCCCAACAGCGCGCTGATCACGGCAAACAGAGCGCTGGCCTGGTCGCTGGGAGCGAGCGCCCGGTCAAGCAGCGAGATGTCCTGGTCGGCTGACGCCACAGCTAGCCGACCTCCCGACAGGGCTTCCAGCTGGCCACGCACCGAGGCCTCGCGTCCTGGCTGTGTCTGTACCAGGATGCGCGAGACGCGGCCGGGTAGTCCCGCCAGGCTCTGCAGGCGTTCAAGCGGCATGACCGCCACGCGCGCGCGCGAAAGCGCACCGAACGCTTCCGCTCCCAACACGGCTGAAACCTTCAGCGTGCTCGCGCTCCCACGCAGCTTCAGTGTGACGTTCTCGTTCTGATCGGCCGTTATGCGCGCGTCTAGACCCAGCGCTTTGGCGCTGCTGCTGCTGAGACCGATGCCTGTGGGTGACAGCGCCGCGCTCGGCAGCGAATGGGCAAGCCCGTTCAGGATCGCGAGGCTGACGTTCGTACCGATGACGTTGAGGGTGAGCGCCCGTCCAGCTGGTGTGCGGATCGTCGCGGCCTGTTCCAGCAGCGGTGCGGCCTGCCTGACCCCGGCGAGATGTTCCACATCGCCTAGAAGGCGCTGGTCAAACCCGTCAGCGCCGCGAGCCCGCAGCTGTAGGTTGGCGGGCCCCACTGCCGCGCGTACGACTTCTTCGGCAGACCTGGCCACGCTGCTGTTCGCTACGAGTGTGGCGAAGACCAGCGCGACCGCGATGGCCACACCCAGCCCGGCCAGCAGCTCTTGTGCTGTATGCACCCGCAGGCGGTTGCGGTAGAGATAGACGAGCACGTAGGGGCGCATCACCGCGAGTCTCTTGGGCCGCTGGTGGCTCTCTCGGGCATCTCAGCCCTCGCGGGAATCCGGGTACGACGCAGCCGGCTCGCGTGCGGGGAGGTCGGCGGCGCTTTCGCTGAGCTTGCCGTCGCGCAGCGTGCAGCGCCGGTCCGCGACGGCGGCGGCCTCGAGATCATGGGTGACCAACAGCACGGCTGCTTGGCGCTCGTGCGCGATGGCCTGCAACAGCTCCACGATCTCGAGGCTGCGCGCGCTGTCCAGGTTGCCCGTCGGCTCGTCCGCGAGGATCAATCTTGGCTCGGCCGCGAGAGCCCGAGCAATTGCCACCCGCTGGCGCTCGCCGCCAGAAAGCCTCTCAGGCGGCTCTTCGAGGCGATCACCGAGACCTACCCGTTCAAGCCACGGTGTTGCGCGAGCACGCGCTTCGCGCATGCCGACACCGCTCAACAGCAGTTTCCTTGACGCGTTGTCAACCGCCGAGACGCGAGGCATCAAACGAAAGCGCTGATAGACAAACCCCAGATCCCTGAGCCGAAACTCGCACGCCTCGCGGTCAGACAAGCCCGCCAAGTCAACTCCGTCATAGCGAACCACGCCTCGCTCGGGCTTCAGCAGCGCTGCGATCAACAACAGCAGCGTGGTCTTTCCGGATCCGCTTGGCCCGTGCAAGGCGACCATTTCGCCAGCCCCTAGGCGTAGGCTCACCCCGTCGACTGCGCGCACCTCCTCTCTGCTTGCGCGGTAGTGCTTGACCACCTCGTCGAGCTCGAGCATGGTCAGCTATCCGGTGCAGCGACGGGTCGGGTCGCTGCCCGGGCGAGCGTCGATCACCCAGCTGCGGGACGTAGGGGAACGACCGGCGCGAGCTCAGCCGCATCAATCTCTCCGTGCAGCACGCCGTTGCCGAGCGACAGCGCTCGGTCGGCGCCATACAGGCACGTCGTCTCGCCGGCGCTCATCAGTACGGCTGTACCCTCGCTGGTGAGCGTGCGCAGCAACGACAAGATCTGATCGCGGATGCGCAGATCCACGCCCAGCGTTGGCTCGTCGATCACGAGCAGCTTCGGCTCGTGCACAAGCGCCCGCGCGATCGCGACACGCACCACCTCCGCGTGATCCAGCTCGCCCGGTCGCATCGGCGCGCAACGCTCAGCGCGGACACGCCGCAAACACTCGCGCGCACGAGAGCGTGCCACAGATGAAGGGACGCCACGCGTCAACTGGCCCGTCACCAGCTGGTCGAGCACCAACTGTCCGCCAGCGGGACGAAACGTCTTGCGGCAAAAGCGAATCCTGCCACGCACAGCATCCGCACCGGGTTCGCTCAAATCGCGACCCTCAAACCACACGACGCCCTCATCGGGGCGCTCCAACCCGGCCGCAACGCGCAACAGCGTAGAGCGGCCAGAGCGCCGCCGTCCCCACACCGCGACCAGTTCACCTGGCTCGATCTCCAGCGAAGCAGCTCGCAGCGCCACTCGCTCCATCGAGCCACGCCCATAGCGCTTGGTTACGCTCTCAAGCGCCAGCAGGGTCACGGCTCACCGCCTTCGCTCAATGTGCTGAACTCGTTGCGGGCGTACTCGATCCACGGCAGCCGGCCCTCCATCGCCAGACGACTCTCCTCGCACAGCAGACGATCCGCCAACCCGGCTGACGCACCAGTAGGACCACCCGGCGGTATGCGTCGTGCCTCCTGCAGGCACGCTCTCTCATACCCCTCGAGGATCTCAAGCGCGATATCCGGCTCGCGCTCAAACGCCGCAAGCTGGCGTACAAACAGTCGCGACTGGCGTCGATCCTCCCACGCCTGCGCGAACATGCGCTCGCGGTAGCTGTGCGCCCCCTCAGCCGTGGCGCAGTAGCGCAGCTTGGGCTGGCGATCGGTGCCCGACCGGGCGACCCCCGGCACCTCTTCGATCAGACCCCGGCGCTTGAGCTCGGTCAGCGCCGTATAGATATGTGATTCGCTGCCGAGCGACAGGACATCCCCATATGCGCGCTCGAAGCGCTGCATCAGCTCATACCCGTAGCCGGGGCGCTCCAACAGCAACCCCAGCAACGCCCAGTTGACCTGCGAAGTCATCGGCCTCAGGCCAGCTACGCCAGTCGCCACCCGGTCTCGCGCTGCGTGCGACTCCATAGGATCAACTAGCCTAATAGAACTGTCGGTCGGGCTGCAGTCGCACGTTTCCTTCTCCCGCATGCACTACTACAAGGCTTGAACCTTCAAGCCTTGTATTACCAAAAATCGTAACACGCCGCATTATCTGATCTGTGGCGATTGATGCGACCACCGGCACGGTTCGAAGAAGTCACGCAGCGGCCCGCGACACCGGCGACCAGTTCTCGTTATGAGCAAGCGCGCTTCGAGCTCCGTGTCCTCGCGCATTCAAGGCAGCTCGACGGCCGAGCCAGCGCGAATCGAGCTCACTCCGGCGCAGGTTGACACGGTCGTCCGGGCAGCCACAGGCACCGGTAACATGTCTGTGCTGCTCGCGGGACTGACCAGTGCGCGCCAGACACTCGAGGAGAACCGACACCTGGTCGAGGATCCGCGTATGTCCAGGTCACTGCTGCTGGGGCTGCTGGTGCTAAGCGGGTTCCCCAGCGACCGAAGCGAGATCGGCGTCATCGACCTGGCCCACCGCCTCGGGCTCGGCGAGAGCACAACATACCGCTACACCGCCACGCTTCTCAGCGTCGGGCTGCTCAAGCGTGACCCGTCGACCCGCCGCTACAAGCTCTCGCGTTGACCGAGTGGCGAATATAGCCAGCCGCGTCGCGGGAGCGTGAGCGATCATGGAAGGGCGTAACAGACAACGCGGCGCGCCCAAACAGACGCGGCTGGTCGGGCTCGGCCCCGATAAGCCCGAGAGAGACGCGATCTTGCTGCCGTTCGGGGAAAAGCTGCGGTCGCTGCGTGCCTCGGCTTGCTTGTCCCAGGAGGCGCTTGCGAGACGCTGCTTCCTGAGCGGCCACGACATCGGTGACCTCGAGCGCGGACACAGCGCTCCGTCTCTACCTACCCTGCTGATGCTTCGAGATGCGCTTGGTGTTTCGGTAGGAGTTCTCACGGACGGCTTGCAGGCACCAAGTCGAAGGGCGGGCCGAGCGCAGGCGCTCGCCCTGCTCAACGCACGTCCAGACACTGGGATCCAGGCGCTCGCTCAGTCGATCGGGGTACCTGCGTGGTATGCGCGCCAGCTCGTTCGCTACCTTGAGGCCACAGGGGGAAACGAGGGACGCGTTCAAGCTGCCAGCAGGCGCTCCACGTAGGCCCGAGCAGCGTGGCCACCGAGCTGGCGGTCATGTTGGCCGAGCCGCCCGGCAGCGCGGCGTAGCTGATGGCCAGGCGAACCAGGCACTCGCTCAACAGCGCGGCGTCATGGCGCTCGACGTGCGGCCAGCCGGACAGGATGATGGCGGCCAGCCGCTCGGTGGCGCCCTGAACCACGGGCCTGCCCTGCGTGGTGAACAGCGCGAGCAGCTCCGCGGCGCCGTCGCCGTAGACGATCGTGCGTACGAGCGGGTTCTCGGCGGCGGCGGTGAGGAACACGTCGAAGGCGCCCGACAGCGCCACGGCGGGATCGTCGAGATGTGCGTGCACGGCCTGCTCGACGGCCGCCAAGAAGCGCTCGGCCTCGCGCTGGGCCAGCGCCTGCGCGAACTCGTCGCGCGAGCCGAACTCCTTGTAGAGCGTCTGGCGGCTGACGCCGGCGGTGCGGGCGATGTCGGCCATCGTGATCTGCGCCCAGCTGCGCTGGTGCAGCTCCTCCAGCGCGGCGTCCAGGAGCGTGTTGCGCAGCAGGTCGCGCGCGGCGATCGGATAGGGAATGCGTTCGCGGGTGCCGGGCATGGCGCCGGCGGCGCGGACAACGGTGACGTGCTCTGTCATACGTCTGGCGTGTCGTTCTCAGGCTCGAAATCGACCTTGTCGCGCACCCCGCAGTCCGGGCAGGCCCAGTCGTCGGGCACCTCGCTCCAGGCGGTGCCGGGCGGGAACCCCTCGCGCGGGTGTCCGGGCTGCTCGTCGTAGACGTAGCCGCAGGCTGGGCAGCGGTAGCGGCTCACGGCGTGCCCTCTGGGTGGGCGGCGGCTCGGTAACGCTCGAGCGCCCGGCGGCGAAGGCCGGGCTTGAGGTTGGCGCGATCGAGCTCGCCGCGATAATGGTCGAGCACTCGGTGGTCCATGACGCGTCGCCAGATCGGTGGCATGACGGCAAGCAGGATCATGCCGGCGTAGCCGGTGGGCAGCTGCGGCGCGTCGTCGACGTGGCGCAGGGCCTGGTAGCGGCGGATCGGGTTGGCGTGGTGGTCGGAGTGGCGCTGCAGGTGGTAGAGCAGCACGTTGGAGGCGGTGTTGTTGGAGTTCCAGCTGTGCTCGGCGCGCGTGCGCTCATAGCGGCCGTCGTCGCGGCGCTGGCGCAGCAGACCGTAGTGCTCGAGGTAGTTGACGACCTCCAGCAGCGAGAAGCCGATGACGGCCTGGATGAGCAGGTACGGCAGCACGACCAGGCCGAAGCCGGCGACGAGCGCGGCGAATAGGACGATCGTCATCGCCCACGCGCCGAGGATGTCGTTGCGCGGGCTCCACGGCGAGGAGCCCAGCCGGGCCAGGCGGGTGCGCTCGAGCTCCCAGGCTGAGCGCGCGCTGCCGAGCACGGTGCGCGGCAGGAAGGCGTAGAAGCTCTCTCCCAGCCGGGCACTGGCGGGGTCCTCGCGCGTGGCCACACGGACGTGGTGGCCGCGGTTGTGCTCGATGTAAAAGTGCCCGTAGCCGCTCTGCGCCAGGGCGACCCGGCTGAGCCATCGCTCGATCGACGCGCGCTTGTGCCCGAGCTCGTGCGCGGTGTTGATCGCGATGCCGCTGACCATGGCGACGGTCAGCGCTAGCCCGATGCTGTCGAGCGTGGACAGGTGTCCGTGCGACCACAGCCAGCAGGCGAACACGAGCCCGGCGTACTGGATCGGCAGGTACAGGTAGGTGCACCAGCGGTAGTAGCGGTCCTGTTCGAGCCACTTGATCACGCCGTCGGGAGGGTTGCTCGCGTCCATGCCCAGGGCCAGGTCAAGCGGCGGGAAGACGGCGAAGACGAGGATCGGTCCGTAGAACCAGAACAGGCCCAGGCCGGTCGCGTGAACCAGGCCCCAGGACAGGAAGGGGAGCGTGGGGATAAGCAGACCGAGCAGCCAGGCGTAGCGCTTGGGGTCGCGCCAGGTGGCTGGCGTGAACGTCCCTTCGCTGGGCGGCGAGCCGGTCCCCGACGTCGGCGCAGCGGTTGTGGCAGTGGTCGGGATTGCTGACATTGCTTGGCTCCCTTGTGGTTACCCTGGACAGATTATCGCTGCTCAGGCCGCAAGATTTACACGAACCCCACACTATGTCAACTGATGCGGGACGGCGAATGCGGGATGCTCATGTCACATGAGTGAGCCCGAGCAAGGCGCCGCGACGGAACATGCCGTGGTAACCAAGGCCAGCGCAGGCACCGCCCGGCCCCGCGTGGCGATCTTCGCGCCCAACCCGCTGCTGACCGTCACGCTCGAGCGTGAGGGCGCCGGACGCGATGATGCACGCCGCGGAATCGGACGTGGCGGTGTGCCCAGCGACGAGGAGGCCGCCAACGGCGCCCAGCGCGAGCGCATCCACTTCCATGCGGGCGGTCAGGGGGTGTGGGTTGCGCGCATGGCCGCGAGCCTGGGCGCCGAGCCGGTGCTGTGCGGCTTTGCGGGCGGAGAGAGCGGCGAGCTGCTCGGCGGGCTGCTGGCAAAGCTCGCGGGCGAGCTTCGTCTCGTAGCGAGCACCTCGCCGAGCGGCTGCTACGTGACCGATCGCCGCTCGGGCGAGCGCGAGCTGGTCGGCTGCGCTCTCAGTGAGCCGCCTTCGCGTCACGAGCTCGACGAGCTGTTCTCGCTGACGTGTGCGGAGGCGATCGCGAGCGGCTGGCTGGTGGTGACCAACCCGTTGCCGGGGGAGGCGCTCCCGCTGGAGGTCTACGGGGACCTGGTTGCGGACGCGCGCGCGGGTGGCGCAAGCACGCTCGTGGACCTGTCCTCACCGCGTCTGGACAGCGCGCTGCGCGGCGAGCCGGATCTAGTCAAGCTCAACGACTGGGAGCTCGCCCAGTTCGTATGCGGTCCAGTGTCAGAGCCCGCGCAGCTGCGCGCCGCCGCCGAGCGCCTGCGCGAGCAGGGCGCGGGTGCGGTGATCGTGACGCGCGGCGAGCTGCCGGGGCTGGTACTCGCGGGCGATCGCGCGTGGCAGCTGCGCCCGCCGCCCTTGGAGCGCGGCTTTCGCGAGGGCTGCGGCGACGCGATGATGGGCGCGCTGGCAGCGTGTCTGGCGCGTGGCGAGAGCTTGGAGTCCGCGCTCGTCACGGGCGCGGCGGCGGGCGCGGCCAACTTCCTGCGCCGCGGGCTGGGCAGCGCCTCGCGGGAGGTCGTCGAGAGCCTCGTGGGCAGCGTCGCCCTCGAGCCGCTCAGCGATCGGCGACCTGCTTGAGCGCGACCGTCCGGCCGGCGGGCTCGCCGGCGCGTCGCTGCACAGGGAACTTCGCCGTGACGACCGCGCCGCGGCCGGGCGCCGAGTCGATCTCCAGCTCTCCGGCGAGCAGCTCGATGCGCTCGTGCATGCCCAGCAGGCCGAACCCGTCGGTGTCCTGCTGGGGGTCGAATCCGTGGCCGTCGTCGCTGACGGTCAGGTGCAGCGTCCCGTCCTGCTCGCGCACCGCGACAGTCGCGCGTTCGGCGTTGCCGTGCTTGGCGGCGTTGGTCAGCGCCTCCTGGACGATCCGGTACAGCGCTGTCTCCAGCTCGGGCGTGTGGCGCGTGGACTCGCGCCCCTGCTCGTAGGCGAGCTCGATGCTGACGTCGACCTGCATGCCCGTGCGTCCGGTGCGTTCGGCAAGCCCCTCCAGGGCGGCCTGGACGCCGAGCTCGTCCAGTGCGGCCGGGCGCAGGTCTGTTATCAGCGCGCGCAGGTTGGCGATCGCCTCCTCGAGCTGGTCGACCGCCTGGCGCACGGCCTGCCCGAGCGCGTCCGGCCGATCCGAGCGCGCGGCCGCCGACAGGCCGATGCGCAGAGCGCTCATGCTCTGCAGCGTCTCGTCGTGTAGCTCACGCGCCCAGCGCTGGCGCTCGCCCTCGGCGGCCGCCAGGCGCTGGCTCTGACGTTCGGCGGCCACCGACTGGGCCATCGCCACGGCCGTGGCTGCGCTGGCGGCGAACGCTTCGAGCAGGCGCTCGTCCTCCTTGGAAAACGCCGGGCCGTCGTGCAGCCGGTCGAGCGCCAGCAGCACGCCATGGGTCTGTCCCCGAAAGACGAGCGGGACCACGAGCCCGCCTTCGGCCTTGACTCCGAGCTGGCTCAGGCGCTCGTCGAAGCGGGCCCTGCTCAGCTCGTCCTCCAGGCGCTGGGCACGGCCTGTGCGCATCGCCTGCACTGCGACGGTTTCCTCCATCGCCATGCGCTGGCCGATCAGGCCGTCGGGCAGCTCGCCGACGCTGGTGGCGATCACGAGCTCATCGCCCCGCTTGAGCTCGATCAGCAGCGCGCGTGCGGACACCAGCGCGCGGCCGCGCTTGGCCACCAGCTCGAGGATCACGTCGAGGTCGGTCTCCCCCCCGACAGCACGTGCGATCTGACCGGTGGCCTCCAGCGTGGCGACCGTCCGCTCGAGCTCGTCGCGGCGTTCGCGCGCGCCGGTGTAGCGCCGCGCATGGTCGATGGCCACGCCGGCGAACTCGGCGAGCGCCTGCACCGCCTGCTCGTCGTCCTCGTTGAAGTCCTCGCTGCCGGTCTTCTCGGTTAGGTAGAGGTTGCCGAACGGCTGTCCGCCGACGAGGATTGGAACGCCCAGGAAGGAGTGCATCGGCGGGTGGCCGTGCGGAAAGCCGTACGAGCGTGGGTGCTGACCGACGTCGGACAGGCGCAGCGGCGCGGGGTCTTCGATTAGGGCGCCCAGCACGCCGCGCCCGCTGGGCAGCGCGCCGATCGCGCTGTGCGCGGACTCGTCGATGCCCCTGGTGATGAAGCGCGCAAGCTCTGTCTTGGGCTCGTTGAGCACACCCAAGGCCGCGTAGCGGGCTTCGGTCAGTTCCTGCGCGGACTCAAGCACCCGGTCGAGAACGACGTCGAGGTCGAGCTCGGCCAGCACGCTACGCGCCACCTCAAGGATGCCGCTCGTGGTCCTGTCCATCAATTCCCATTGAACCACTTCGCTGCGGTCTTGCACGGACCGCTTGGCCCGTGAAGGTGTAGTGATCCGGGCGCGCGACTACCTGCCCGTCAACGCTAACGGCGCGCCGCATCCAGCAGCAGCCGTTGCTCGGCCGCGGCGATCAGCCGCCTGGTGCGATCGACGGCGTCGACGCTGACGGAGATGTTTTCGATGCCCAGGCGCACGAGCAGCTCGGCGTACTCGGGGTGCACCGACGGCGCCTGGCCGCAGATCGAGGTGCGCAGGCCGAGCTCGCGCGCGCGTGGGATCAGTTGGCCGAGGTAGTCGACGATCGCGGGGTCGCGCTCGTCGAACGTGGCGGCCAGCACCTCCGAGTCGCGGTCTGCTCCGAGCATCAGCTGGGTGAGGTCGTTGGAGCCGATCGAGATTCCGGTGATGCCGAGCTTGGCGTAGCGCTCCAGGTTGAACAGCACCGAGGGCACCTCGGCCATGATCCACAGCTCGAAGTGCGGTCGATCGAGCAGGCCCGACTGGGCGACGAGGGCGCGGCAGCGTTCCAGCTCTGTGGCGGTGCGGACGAACGGCAGCATCACGTGGAAGTTCTCGTGGCCGGCGTCCCACACGCGCTTGACGGCTTGCAGCTCCAGGGCGAACACCTCCGGCTCCTGCGTGTAGCGCAGCGCGCCGCGGTAGCCGATCATCGGGTTGGCCTCCTGCGGCTCGAAGCGCTCGCCGCCGCGCAGGCCGCGAAACTCGTTGGTGCGAAAGTCGGTTGTCCGGTAGGTGACCGGGCGCGGAGCGAAGCCGGCGGCGAACGCGGTCAGCGCAGCGGCCATGCGCCCGACGAAGTCCTCCGCCTTGCCCTCCTCGATCAGCTGCTTGGGGTGGGTGCCGTCGAGCGCCTCGATCAGCATCAGCTCGGCTCGCAGCAGCCCCACGCCGTCGACGTCCAGCGCGGCGGTGCGCTGCACCTGCGATGGCTCTGACAGGTTGACCAGCAGGCGTGTGGCTGTGGCCGGAGCCTGTGCGGCGAGCACCGTCGCGCCGCTGGCGGCACCGCTCGATGTGCCGGTCGCGCCGGCCGTGCCGGGTGCGGGCGCCCCCTCTGTGACGGTTCCCTGCGTGGCGTCGACGGTCACGACCTCGCCGTTGCGAAGCCGCTTGGTCGCGTCGCCAGTGCCGGCGACGCAGGGGATGCCCAGCTCGCGCGAGACGATCGCCGCGTGGCAGGTCATCCCGCCAGAGTCGGTCACGATCGCGGCGGCCTTGCGCATCAGCGGCACCCAGTCCGGCGTGGTCATGTGCGCGACGAGCACGTCGCCGTCGTGGAAGCTGCTCGTGTCGTGCGGGTCACTGAGCAGCCGCACGCTGCCGCTCGCGCTGCCCGGCGCCGCGCCGAGGCCACGCAGGAGAACCTCGCCGCCCGCCGCGCTGGCGCTCGCGCCGACTGTCTGCTCGCCCATCGTCGTGATCGGCCTGCTCTGCAGCATCCATACGCCGCCGTGGGGGTCGAACGACCACTCGGTGTCCTGTGGCGATCCGTAGTGCTCTTCGATCGCCAGCCCCAGCCTGGCCAGCTGCATGACCTCGTCATCGCTGAGCACCGGGCGCAAGCTCTCCTGCGTGTCCAACTGGCGCGTGATCGTCCCGCCGCCCTCTGCTGGTTCGATGGCAAGCTCCTTGGGGCGCACCGAGCGCGTGGTGATCGCCAGATCGCTCTTGCGCACCACGTAGCGGTCGGGTGAGACGCTGCCCGACACGACCGCCTCGCCGAGCCCGAAGGAGCCCTCGATGACCAGTTGACCGCGCTCGCCGCTGGCGGGGTCGACCGTGAACATCACGCCGGCGCGGGTCGAGGGGATCTGCACCTGGACGACGACCGCGATGTCCATGTCGGCCTGGCTAAAGCCCCGTTGGCCGCGGTAGTAGATCGTGCGTGCGCCGAACAGCGAGCCCCAGCAGCGTTTGACCGCGTCGATGACCGCGTCGGCGCCGCGCACGTTCAGGAAGGTTTCGTTCATGCCGGCAAACGATGCGGATGCCGTGTCCTCGGCGGTGGCCGACGAGCGCACGGCAACCGCCAGCTCGTGCTCCTGGCCGGCCGCGGCCGCGCCGTCTCCCCTGGCGGCGTCGACCCGCGCGAGCTCGCGATGGGCGGCTTCGATGGCGTTGCGCAGGTACTCGGGCATCGGCGCGTCCAGCAGCGCCTGGCGAGCGGCCGTGGCGGCGGCCTCCAGGGCCGTGCCGTCCTCGATATCTACGTGGGCGAGGATCTCATCGAGGCGGGCGCGCACGCCGGTCTCCTCGCAGAAGGTCGCGTAGGCGGGTGCGCCGACGACGAATCCCGCGGGTACGGGCAGGCCGGCGATGGTCAGCTCGCCGAGGTTAGCGCCCTTGCCGCCGGCGTATGCGACGTCGGTCGAGCTGAGGTCTGAGAAGGGGCGCACGGGCGTGATGGGAGGCGCGGCTACGTTTGTCATAAGCACACCATCACGCACGGGCACGCGCGCGTCATCGGTGCCTTTCCGCCGCGGCGAGTGGTGGGTTGCTGCCTAGCGGTACGGGATTTCACGGATGCCCGGCGCGCGGCCGAGGGCCAGAGTTGCAGGCCCGAGGATCCGTACACGGGCACCGGAGATGTCAGTGCACACGAGCTTGCCAATCGCCGCGATCGACCCTGACCGACACAGCCGCCCGGCGGACATCGAGCGCTCCCTGCTGGCGGCGCTACAGGACCCGGCGACCTACGGGTGCGAGGGCCCGGTCACGATCCACGAGACGCACGCCTCGTGGGTGTTCGTGGTGGGCGCACGCGCGTACAAGGTCAAGAAGCCGGTGACGCTGGCCTTCCTGGACTACGGCACGCTGGCGCAGCGCCATGCGGCCTGTCGCGAGGAGGTGCGCGTCAACCGCGAGCTCGCGCCCGGCATCTACCTGGGGGTGCGCGCGATCGTAAGGGCGGACGGGCGCTTTGGCCTCGCGGGCGAGCACGCCGCGAGCGCGGTCGAGTACGCGGTGGTGATGCGCGCCTTCGACGAGGCGGACTCGCTGGCCGGCTTGATCGCCGCGGATCGCCTGACGCCCGAGCACGTGCGATCGGTCGCCCGCCGCCTGGCCGCGTTTCATCGCACGGCGCCGGCGGTGCAAGGCGGCGGCGTGCGCGAGGTGGGCGAGATGTGGGCGCGAAACGTGCGCGAGCTGGTCGAGGCGCAGCCGCCGCCCGACTGGCATGTGGACGTCGCGGAGGGCTTCGGCGCGGCGTTCCTGCGCGCCCACGAGCGCGAGGTGGGCCAGCGCGAGCGCGACGGGCTCGTGCGCGACGGCCATGGCGACCTGCGCTGCGAGCACGTCCTCGCCGTGCCGGTTGTGCGCGTGGTCGACCGCGTGGAGTTCGACGCCGCGTTGCGGCGCACCGATGTGGCCTGCGATCTGGCGTTCCTGGCGATGGACCTCGAGGCGCGCGGCTGCCGCTGGGCGGCGGTCGAGCTGGTGGAGGCCTACAGGCGGGAGGGGATGAGCCCGGGCAGCGACGCGCTGCAGGCCTTCTACGCGGCGTATCGCGCGATCGTGCGCGCCAAGGTCGCGCTGATCGTAGGCGACTGCGCGCTTGCCCAGCGGCTGTGGGACCTCGCCGAGACGCTGTGCTGGCGCGCGCGTCGTCCGCTGGCGCTGGTCGTGTGCGGCCCGGCGGCCAGCGGCAAGTCGACGCTCGCGGGCGAGCTCGCGCGGCGCACGGGCATGGCGCTGCTTTCGTCAGACCTGGTGCGCAAGGCCGCCGCGGGGGTGGCGCCGAGCGAACGGGCGGCGCCCGAGCACTACAGCGAGCTGTTCACGCATGCGACCTACGAGCTGCTGGGGCGCGAGGCCCAGCGAGCACTCACTCGCGAGCGTGGCGTGATCGTTGATGCGACATGCCGCTCGCATGCCGACAGGGAGCTGCTGCTGGGCGCCTGGCAGCGTGCGGGCCTGACGTGGCTGGCGGTCCGCTGCCGGGTGCCGCTGGAGGTCGCCTCCGAGCGCGCGGCCCGGCGCATGGGCCAGGCGGGGCACGTGTCGGATGCCACGCCGCAGATCGTGACTGAGCAATACAACACCTTCCAGGAGCTCAATGAGCTTGCGCCCGAGGGCGTGCTCGAGCTCGATACCCAGCGGCCGCTAGGCGTCCAGGTGGCCGAGGTGGCGCGTGCAGTGGATGGGCGGCTGTGAGCCCCACGCCCGCATCGGCGGCGGGAAGCAGCGACGCCCGCGCAGTGACAGCGGGCGGCGTCGATGCCGGCGGCGCGGACGTGGCCCTACGCGACGGCTCGACGCTGCGCGTGCGCCCGCTGGCCGCAGAGGATGCGCCGGCCATACGGGCCTTCCTGGAGGGCCTGTCGCTGGAGTCGATCGGCTTTCGCTTCTTCGGGAGCGTCGACCTCGAGTGGGCGGCCAGCTGGGCGATGGATGTGGACAGCGCAGATCGCTATGCCCTGGTGGCGAGCACCGGCCCAGACCATGCGATCGTGGCGCACGCGGCCTACATCCGCACCGGCTCAGAGCGGGCGGAAGTGGCGTTCGCGGTGGCCGACGCGTGGCAGGGCCACGGGATCGCCACGATCATGCTCGCGCACCTGGCGGCGGCGGCGCAGGAGCACGGCATCGCGCTGTTCACGGCCGAGGTGCTGCCGACCAACCATCGCATGATCGCGGTCGTTCGCGACAGCGGCTTCGCGGTGACGCTGCACTCGGGCGACGGCGTGATCGAGGTCGAACTGCCGACGTCGCGCTCGGAGCAGACGCGCGCGTCATTCGAAGCACGCGAGCAGACGGCCGCGGTGGCCGCCGTGGAGCGCTTCCTGCGCCCACACGCGGTGGCGCTGATTGGCGCTTCGCGCCGGCCGGGCACGGTCGGCGGCGAGATCCTGCGCAACATCTGCTCGGGTGGCTTCACCGGCGATATCTACCCGGTCAACCCGGCGGCCGACACGATCCAGGGGCTGCGCGCCTACGCGTCGATCGCGGACGTGCCGGAGCCGGTCGACCTCGTGGTGATCGCGATCCCGGCGGAGCAGGTGTGCGCGGCGGCACGCGAATGCGCGGCGGCGGGGACGCGGGCACTGGTGGTGGTGTCGGCTGGGTTCGCGGAGGTCGGCGGCAAGGGCGTGGCCCGCCAGCGCGAGCTGCTGTCGATCTGCCGCGAGGCGGGCATGCGCCTGGTGGGCCCCAACTGCCTGGGCGTGCTGAGCACCGCGCCGGACGTGCGTCTGGACGCGACCTTCGCGGGGGCGGCGCCGCTGCCGGGGCGCGTGGGCTTCCTGTCCCAGAGCGGCGGCCTGGGCATCGCGATCCTCGAGGCGGCTGGCCGCCTGAGCCTGGGGCTGTCGGCGTTCGTGTCGGTCGGCAACAAGGCGGACATCTCGGGCAACGACCTGCTGGAGTACTGGGAGCACGATCCCGGCACGGACGTGATCCTGCTGTACCTGGAGTCTTTCGGCAACCCCCGCCGCTTCGCCCGCGTCGCCAGGCGCGTCGGCCGCGCCAAGCCGATCGCGGCGGTCAAGAGCGGCCGCTCGCCGGCTGGCGCGCGCGCGAGCGCATCGCACACCGGGGCCCTGCTGTCGGCGTCTGACGTGACCGTCGATGCCCTCTTCGGTCAGTCGGGCGTGATCCGCACGGACACGATGCACGAATTGTTTGACGTGGGCGCGCTGCTGTCGGCCCAGCCGGTGCCTACGGGCGCCCGTGTGGCGATCGTGACCAACGCGGGCGGCCCGGGCATCCTCTGCGCGGACGCCTGCCAGGCGGCCGGCCTGGACGTGGTGGAGCTCTCAGAGCAGGTGCGCGCGCGCCTGGCGGGCTTCCTCGCGCCGGAGGCGTCGCTGGGAAATCCGATCGACATGATCGCGACGGCGACGGGGAGAGCTACGGGCGCACGATCGAGGCGCTGGTGGCCGAGCGCGCGTGCGACGCGATCATCGCGATCTTCGTGCCGCCGCTGGTCACCCGCGCCGACGACGTGGCCCGCGCGATCCGCGCGGCGGCGGCGGGGGCCGACGGCGTGACGATTCTGTCTGTGTTCATGAACAGCGAGGGCGTGCCGGCGGCGGGCGACGGCGAGGCACAGGTGCCGAGCTTCGAATTTCCCGAGGACGCGGCGCGCGCGCTGGCCCACGTGGCCGACTATGGCCGCTGGCGCGGGCGTCCGCTGGGCAGCGTTCCCCAGCTGGCGGGCTGCCGTCCCGATGAGGCGGCTGCGATCGTGGCGCAGGCGCTGGCCGCGGGCGGCGGCTGGCTGGGCCCGGCGCAGGTGTGGTCGCTGCTGGACTGCTATGGCCTGGCGCCGATCGACACGCGTGTGGTCGCCACGGCGCAGGAGGCGGCGAGCGTCGCCCAACAGCTGGGCGTGCCGGTGGTGCTCAAGGCGGTCGCGTCGGGCCTGCTGCACAAGAGCGACGCGGGCGGCGTGCGCCTGGGACTGAACGGGCCCGAGGCGGTGAGCGCGGCCGCGATCGAGATCGCCGCGGCGGTGGCGGGCGCCGGCCACGAGCTGGAAGGGCTGATCGTGCAGCCGATGGCCCAGCCGGGCGTGGAGCTGTTGATGGGCGTGGTGGCCGACCCGAGCTTCGGGCCGGTGATCGCGTGCGGCGCGGGCGGCACGAGCACGGAGGTGCTGGGCGACGTGGCCGTGCGCATCACGCCGCTGACAGACATCGACGCGCGCGAGATGCTGCGCTCGCTGCGCACGTTCACGCTGTTGCAGGGCTATCGCGGCGCGCCGCCCTGTGACGTGGCGAGGCTCGAAGACCTGCTGGCGCGCTTGAGCGCGCTCGTGGAGGCGCATCCCGAGGTGGTCGAGCTGGATGCCAACCCGGTCATTGCTGCGCCCGGCGGCGCGACGATCGTAGACGCGCGCATCCGTCTGGCGCCAGCCGCTGCGCCTGCCCCGCCGCTGTCGCTGTAGCCGGGGCACGCCGGTGGCGGCTGTCCGCATGCCGCTCGCGATCCGTACTTACGCGCAACGCCGCCCGGGGGAAGCCCCGATGGAACGGCCGCACGGCGCGCGTACCTTCGCACTACGGCCTTTTCCGCGCCGCACGACCATCGCGACGAACGACTGGAGAGCAGAGACCCATGGCAACCACCGAGCAGTCCACCACCTTCGAGGCGCCCGGCCGGCCGGGCAGCCCCGTGGAAGTGAACGAGCGCTATGACAACTTCATCGGCGGCCACTGGGTGGCGCCGATCGACGGCGAGTACCGCGACAACTTGTCGCCGGCCACCGGGCAGCCGATCTGCGAGGTGGCCCACTCGGGCGCCCAGGACATCGAGCTGGCGCTGGACGCGGCGCACGCGGCCAAGGACGCGTGGGGCGAGACCTCGACGACGGAACGCTCGAAGGTGCTCAACGCGGTTGCGGACGCGATCGAGGAGAACCTGGAGATGCTGGCGGTGGCAGAGAGCTGGGAGAACGGCAAGCCGGTGCGCGAGACGCTCGCTGCGGACATTCCCCTGGCGGCCGACCACTTCCGCTACTTCGCCGACGTGATCCGCGGCGAGGAGGGCCGGATCTCGGAGATCGACAAGGACACGGTCGCCTACCACTTCAGCGAGCCGCTGGGCGTGGTCGGGCAGATCATCCCGTTCAACTTCCCGCTGCTGATGGCGGCGTGGAAGATCGCGCCGGCGCTGGCGGCGGGCAACTGCACAGTGGTCAAGCCGGCCTCGCCGACGCCATGGTCGATCCTCAAGCTGGCGGAGCTGATCGAGGACATCGTGCCGGGCGGAGTGCTGAACATCGTCAACGGCCCGGGCGCGGAGACGGGCAAGGCACTGGCGTCGAACAAGCGCATCGCCAAGATTGCGTTCACGGGTGAGACGGTGACGGGCCGGCTGATCATGCAGTATGCGGCCCAGAACATCATCCCGTCCACGACCGAGTTGGGCGGCAAGTCGCCGAACATCTTTTTTGATGATGTGATGAGTGCAGATGATGAGTTCCTCGACAAGGCCGTCGAGGGCCTGGTGCTGTACGCGTTCAACAAGGGTGAGGTCTGCACCTGCCCGTCGCGCGCGCTGATCCAGGAGTCGATCTATGACGAGTTCATGGCGCGCTGCTTGGACCGCATCCACGCGATCAAGCAGGGCAACCCGCTCGACCGGACGGTGGCGCTGGGGGCGCAGAACTCGGCGTCGCAGCTGGAGAAAATCGAAGGCTATGTGCAGATCGGCCGTGACGAGGGCGCGCAGCTGCTGACGGGCGGGCAGCGCAACATGCTGTCGGGCGAGTTGGCGGGCGGCTACTACTACGAGCCGACCGTGTTCAAGGGCACCAACGACATGCGCATCTTCCAGGAGGAGATCTTCGGCCCGGTGCTGGCGGTGACGACCTTCAAGGACGAGGCCGAGGCGCTGCGGATCGCCAACGACACGCTGTACGGGCTGGGCGCGGGCGTGTGGAGCCGTGACGGCAGTCGCGCGTTTCGCATGGGCCGCGCGATCAAGGCGGGCAGGGTGTGGACCAACTGCTACCACCTGTATCCGGCGCACGCGGCGTTCGGCGGCTACAAGGTGTCGGGCGTGGGTCGCGAGAACCACAAGATGATGCTGGACCACTACTCGCAGACGAAGTGCCTGCTGGTGAGCTACGACAAGAAGGCGATGGGCTTCTTCTAGGCCGAACAGCGAGCGCGAGAGGCCTGGGGTTGAGCTCGATGGCGGCGCCGATGGCGCAGGAGAGCGTGACCGCGACCGACGCGGCGGTCGGGGCGATCGAGCGCCTGACCGCCGAGCACGGTCCGCTCGCCTTCTTCCAGTCGGGCGGCTGCTGTGACGGCAGCCTGCCGATCTGCCTGAAGGACGGCGAGCTGCCGCCGGGGTCCGGTGACACGCTGCTCGGCGTGATCGCCGGAGCTCCGTTCTATGTGGACTCAGAGCAGTACCGACGTTGGGGGCGGCCGTCATTTTTGCTGGACGTGCGGCCGGGCCCAGCGGAGGGTTTCTCGCTGTCGTTGCCCCAAGAGCACTTCGTGACCAGGCCCCCGACCGGCCAGCAAGTTCCGTAGTAACTCGCATCATCCCCCGGGCGAAGCACCGATGTAGGCGGCGAGCGCGCTGCATAACTTTGGTCCTGTCAGTCACCTCGACCAGAGCTAGGAGACCAAAAAATGAAGGCGCTTGTTTACCACGGTCCCGGAGAACGCGGCTGGGACAGCGTGGATGACCCCACGATCCTTGATCCGACCGATGCAATTGTCCGGATCGACACCTCGACCATCTGCGGAACCGACCTGCACATCCTCAAAGGGGACGTGCCCGAGACGACGCCTGGCACCATTCTCGGCCACGAGGCGGTAGGCACGGTGCAGGAGGTCGGCTCCGGCGTGAGCACAGTGGCTCCCGGCGACCGCGTGCTGATGTCCTGTGTCAGCTCATGCGGGCGCTGTCGCTTCTGCAAGGAAGGTCGTTACGGGCAGTGCCTGGGCGGGGGCGGCTGGATCTTCGGTCACCTCATCAATGGGCTGCAGGCCGAGTACGCGCGCGTGCCCTTCGCCGACAACTCCGTCTACAAGGTCCCCGAGCAGCTCAGCGACGAGCAGGTCTTGTTCCTCGCCGACATACTGCCCACATCCTTCGAGGTGGGAGTGCTCAATGGCATGGTCTCGCCTGGAGATGTCGTGGCGATCGTCGGTGCCGGCCCGATTGGCCTCGCCGCGATACTGACTGCGCGGCTATACACCCCCGGGCGCATCGTGGCGATCGACCTCGCCGACAGCCGCCTGGAGAGTGCCCGTCGGTTCGGCGCGGACACGACGATCAACAACGGAAGCGAAGACGCCGTCGCTGCCGTTATGGAGCTGACAGACGGACTTGGCGCGGACGCTGCCTTCGAGGCGGTGGGCGTGCCACAGACCTTCGAGCTGGCTGCCGACCTGATCCGGCCGGGAGGCCGGCTGGCGAACATCGGTGTGCACGGCAAGGCGGCCACCTTGCACCTGGAGAAGCTGTGGATCCGCGACGTCACGATCACGACTGGGCTCGTGGACACGTTCAGCATCCCCCAGCTGATGCGCCTGATCGCAAGCGGCCGCCTGGACCCGTCGCTGTTTGCCACGCACCGCTTCGCGCTGGGCGACACGATGACCGCCTACGACACATTTGCGGATGCGGCCAACTCGGGTGCACTGAAGGTCGTGCTCCAAGGAGTCACCATGACCTCGCCCGACGCCCGGACAGAGAAGGTCGCGGCGGTCGCGTGAGCCAGCCGATGGTCGCGGGCACGGCACGCCCCGTGTCCGCGCGCTAAGGACATGTTCCAGATCCGCATCCACGGGCGCGGCGGCCAGGGCGTCGTGACGGCCGCCGAGCTGCTGTCGCTGGCCGCCTTCCATGAGGGCCGCCACGCGCAGGCGTTTCCGAGCTTCGGCTCGGAGCGCACCGGTGCGCCCGTGGTCTCCTTCTGTCGCATCGACGAGCGCGAGATTCGCACGCGCGAGCCCGTATCCGAGCCCGACGCACTGATCGTGCAGGACGCCACGCTGCTGCACCAGGTCGACGTGTTCGGTGGGCTGCGCGCAGGTGGCTACGTGCTGATCAATTCCCCGCGCAGCTTCGACGAGCTCGGCCTGGCCGAGTGGACGCAGGGCTTTCGCCACGAGCGGTTGCTGACCGTCCCCGCCGCGGAGATCTCCCGCGAGCACATCGGCCAGATGCGTCCCAACGCTGCCCTGCTCGGTGGCTTGGCTGCCCTCACGGGCGTCGTCTCGCTCGACGCGGTCCTGCACGCGATCGGAGATCGCTTCTCATCAAAAAAGTTGGCAGACGGGAACGCAGCGGCCGCCAGGGCCTGCCACGAGCGCGTGCTCGCGCACATGCAAGGGGCGGTGTCGGCGCATGCCTGAGCTCCACTGTGCGTCCGCGCAGGAGGCATGTACTGATGCTTGAGCAGTTGGAGGGCTCGCGCGCGGTCGCCCGCACGGTCGCGCTATGCCGCCCGGAGGTCATCCCCGCCTACCCCATCTCTCCCCAGACGCACATCGTGGAGGCGCTGTCGGCGATGGTCAAGGACGGCTCGCTGTCGCCCTGTGAGTTCGTCAACGTGGAGTCCGAGTACGCCGCCATGTCCGTCGCGATCGGCGCCAGCGCCACCGGCGCGCGCACGTACACCGCCACGGCCAGCCAAGGCCTGCTGTACATGGCCGAGGCCCTGTACAACGCCTCCGGCCTGGGCCTGCCGGTGGTGATGACCGTCGCCAACCGCGCGATCGGCGCGCCGATCAACATCTGGAACGACCACTCCGACTCGATGTCCCAGCGCGACTCCGGCTGGATCCAGCTGTACGTCGAGTCAAACCAGGAGGCCGTCGACACGCACCTGCTCGCCTTCCGTCTGGCCGAGCAGCTGTCGCTGCCGGTGATGGTGTGCATGGACGGCTTCATCCTTACCCACGCCTACGAGCAGGTCGACCTGCCTTCACAGGAGCAGGTCGACTCCTACCTGCCGGCGTATGAGCCGCGCCAGGTGCTCGATCCGGACAACCCGGTCACGATCGGCGCGATGGTCGGCCCCGAGGCGTTCACCGAGGTCAAGTACCTGGCGCACGTAAAGCAGATGCAGGCGCTCGACCTGATCGGGCAGCTGGCTGGCGAGCTCGAGGACGTGCTCGGGCGCGCGCAGGACGGCCTGCTGCGCGAATACCGCTGCGAGGATGCCGAGACGGTCGTCGTGGCGCTCGGCTCGGTGCTAGGCACGATCGAGGATGCCATCGACGAGCTGCGCGAGACCGGCATGAAGGTCGGCGCCGTCGGGATCAAGGCGTTCAGGCCGTTCCCCGTGGCCGAGGTGCGCGCCGCACTCGGCCATGCCGCGCGGGTGGTCGTCGTCGAGAAGGCGCTCGCCCTGGGCGTCGGAGGGATCGTCTCCCAGGACGTGCGCATCGCCCTAGCCGGCGCAAACGCGGCTGCCGGCGCCACCCCGCTTGCCCACGCGCCCGCGCACGTGTACACGGTGATCGCCGGACTGGGGGGGCGTCCGATCGCGGCCGCGTCGCTACGCGCGCTGCTGCGCGACGCCGACTCGGACAAGCTCAAGCCGTTGACATTCCTCGACCTCAACCACGAGCTCGTCGAGCGCGAGCTGGCGCGCACGCGCGCCACACGCCGCTCGGGACCGCACGCGGAGAACATGCTGCGCGACGTCGGCGTTGTCGCCGCGGGGCCGGTGTGAGCGCGATGGCCACGCGTCCGATCAAGTTCTACCAAGTGGGCTCGCACGCGGCCGGCAACCGGCTGCTGGACACCGAGCTGCAATCGGTGCAGGCCGATCCCAACCGCAGCAACGCGATCACCAAGGGACACCGCGCCTGCCAGGGCTGCGGCGAGGCGCTCGGCGCCCGCTACGCGCTCGACGCCGCCATGCGCGCCACTGGCGGTCGGCTGATCGCCGCCAACGCGACGGGCTGCCTGGAGGTCTTCTCCACGCCCTACCCCGAGTCGTCGTGGCAGATGCCCTGGCTGCATTCGCTGTTCGCCAACGCTCCCTCGGTCGCCACCGGCATCGCCGCCGCGCTGAAGGTCAAGGGCAAGAGCGACGTGCGCGTGGTCGCCCAGGGCGGCGACGGCGGCACGGTGGACATCGGCATGGCCTGCCTGTCGGGCATGTTCGAGCGCAACGACGACGTGCTGTTCGTCTGCTACGACAACGAGGCCTACATGAACACCGGCGTGCAGCGCTCGGGCTCCACGCCGCCTGCCGCGCGCACGATGACCACGCAGGCCGTTGGCGAGGAGCCCGGCAACGTGTTCGGCCAGGGCAAGGACATGGCGCGCATCGCCATGGCCCACGAAATCCCCTATGTGGCCACCGCCACGGTGTCCGAGCTGCGCGACATCGAGGCCAAGGTGGCGCGCGCGATGAGCATGCACGGCGCGCGCTACCTGCACATCCTCGTCACCTGCCCGCTCGGCTGGAGCTGTCAGGCCGCCGACAGCATCCGCGTGGCGCGCCTGGCCAAGGAGACCGGCCTGTTCCCCGTATTCGAGGCCGAGCACGGCGAGGTGACCGCCGTCTCGAAGATCCGCAGCCGCCGCCCCGTCGAGGAGTACCTGCAACTGCAGGGCCGCTACCGCCACCTGTTCGAGCCCCAGCGCCGCGAGGACGTGCTCACGCGCATCCAGGCGATCGCCGACCGCAACATCAAGCGCTACGGGCTACTCGACGAGGAGCCGGCCGGCGAGTCGCGCCGCACGGGCGATCAGCGGCCGGTGGAGACGCCGTGATGGACAAGCCCTTCGCGATCACGCTGGAGGTCGGCTCCAGCCTGGCCAACAAGACTGGCGCATGGCGCGACGAGCGCCCTGTATACGTCGATCGCCTGCCGCCGTGCAACGCCGGCTGCCCGGCGGGCGAGAACATCCAGCAGTGGCTCTACCACGCCGAGGAGGGCGACTACGAGGCGGCGTGGCGCCAGATCATGCAGGACAACCCGTTTCCCGCGGTGATGGGCCGCGTCTGTTACCACCCGTGCACGACCGTCTGCAACCGCGCCGAGCTGGACGAGGCGGTGGGAATCAACTCCGTCGAGCGCTTTCTCGGCGATCAGGCGATCGAGCAGGGATGGAAGCCCGATCGCTGCGCCCCGCCGTCGGGCAAGCGCGTGCTCGTCGTCGGCGCGGGCCCCTCGGGTCTGTCCGCCGCCTACCACCTCGCGCGCCTCGGCCACGAGGTGGCCGTCCACGACGCCGGCCCGCTGCCCGGCGGCATGATGCGCTTCGGCATCCCCGCCTACCGCCTGCCGCGTGAGGTGCTGGCGGCCGAGATCGCGCGCATCTTCGATCTCGGCGTGAGCCTGCATTGCGACAGCAAGGTCACAGACATCCGCGCTGCGATGCGCGACGGAGACTTCGACGCGGCGTTCCTGGCCGTCGGCGCGCACATCAGCAAGCGCGCGTACATCCCCGCGGGCGAGGCCGCGCACATGCTCGACGCGATCTCGCTGCTGCGCGGCCTGGAGGGCGGCGAACGGCCGCTGCTGGGACGCCGTGTGGTCGTCTACGGCGGCGGCAACACCGCCATGGACGCCGCGCGCACGGCCAAGCGCCTGGGGGCCAGCGACGCGATCGTCGTCTACAGGCGCACGCGCGAGCGCATGCCCGCGCACGACTTCGAGGTCCAGGAAGCGCTCGAGGAGGGCGTGGTCATGAAGTGGCTGTCCACGATCAGAAACGCGCGCGAGGGCAGCGTGGTGCTCGAGCGGATGCAGCTCGACGACGACGGCTTCCCCCAGCCCACTGGCGAGTTGGAGGAGCTCGACGCGGACTCGGTCGTGCTCGCGCTCGGCCAGGAAGCCGACTTGTCGCTGCTGGATGGCGTGCCCGGCCTGGAGATCGAGGACGGCGTGGTGAAGGTCGCGCACAACATGATGACCGGCTGCCCGGGCATCTTCGCCGGCGGCGACATGGTGCCAGCCGAGCGCTCGGTCACGGTCGGCGTGGGCCACGGCAAGAAGGCGGCCCGCAACATCGACGCGTGGCTGCGCGGCGCCGAGCTGGGCGCTCCCGCCAAGCACGAACCAGCGGGCTTTGACCGGCTGAACACCTGGTACTACTCCGACGCGCCCGCCACCGAGGCGCCGCGGCTGGACACCGTTCGTCGCCAGTCGACCTTCGAGGAGGTGCAGCTCGGCCTGGACGAGTCAAACGCCCTGTTCGAGGCGCGTCGCTGCCTGTCGTGCGGCAACTGCTTCGAATGCGACAACTGCTACGGCGTCTGTCCCGACAACGCGGTCATCAAGCTGGCCGAGCGTTACCGGTTTGACTACGACTACTGCAAGGGCTGTGGCATCTGTGTGCAGGAGTGCCCGTGCGGGGCGATCAGGATGGAGCCCGAGCCGACATAAGGCTCCCGGCCCCGCCGGCCCGGCGGGTGCAGCCGCTCGATCGTGCCCGCTGGGCCTACTCGATCTCGATCGCGCGCATGACGTGTTCGTCGGGCAGCTTGGCGAGGATCGCGCGCAGGACCTCGCGCTCGTCGGCCTGCTCGCGCTGGGAGTCGTTGAGCAGCAGCCGCACGGCGCTGTGTGTGATCTTCATCTGCGCCGGCGCCAGCGCGACGGTGAGCGTGCCGCGCGCGTCAGGCTGACCCTCCAACGCCGCCAGGACCTCGCGCGCCAGCCCGCGGATCACGGGCTCGTGCGCCTCGTCGGAGATCAACAGGCGCAGCGCGCTCGCGGCGACGGGCACCTCGCCCGGATCGAGGAACAGGTGGTAGGCGGGCTCGGATGGGCTGGTTGGGTCGCTCATGGCCGTGGCGCAGCCTACCGCCGTGGGCGGCCTGCGGGATTTCCCGGATATAGGCGGACGGCAATCAGCGGATGCCCCGCGGCGCTCCAGGCAATAAGTTGTGCCCATGACCGACACAGGAGCAACTCAAAGCCAACAAGCTTCGCCAGTCGCGCAGTCAGGTCGCGTGTTCGCGGACATCCTCTGCGCGGTGGACGGCACCCACCGCAGCTATGAGGCTGTCGAGCAGGCCGCAGCGCTCGCCGGGCCGCACGGTCGCCTCACCCTGCTGGCGGTGACCGCCGTCGGCGGCGAAGGTCAGTACAGGAACGCTGCCATCAGCCCGGAGCGCGCCGAGCGCGTGCTCGAGCATGCTGCGAGGATCGCCGAGCAGGCCCATGTGCCGTGCACGAGCACCATCGACCCGGGCAGCCCGCCTCCGCAGGTGATCCTCCAGCAGGCCGTCCAGCACGACCTGCTGGCGCTGGGCGCGCCCACGGGCTCGGTGCTGGGTGGGATGCTGATCGACGGCGTGACACACAGCGCGCTGAGCTCCTCGCCGGTGCCCTTGCTGGCCGCGCGCGAGCTGCCCGAGGGGGCGGATCGCTTTGCGGCGCGCATCGTCGTCGCCAGCGACGGCCTGGACGGCTCGGATGAGCTGGTGGCGCTCGTCGGGCGCCTGGCCCGCGAGCACGCTGCCGCCGTAACCCTGCTGCATGCGGTCGGCGTGGAGTCGCGCGCGCGGCCGCACCGCATCTCCGAGCAGGCGCGTTCGCTCGACGCGACCCTGCAGGGAACCAGCGACGTGCGGGTCGAGGCGGGCGATGCGCCCAGCGCGATCCTGCAGGCGGCGCAGGACACGGCTGCGTCGCTGATCGTGATGGGCAGCCGCGGGCTGACCGGCCTGAAGGCGATTGGCAGCGTGAGCAGGCACATGCTGCACGAGGCGCACTGCTCGGTGCTGCTGATGCCGCCAGAGCGTCTGCGGGCTGGCTGAGCCCCACCGTCGCGGCGTTGCGCAGGCGCTGCGTGGGCGTAACCTTGGCCTGGACTTGAGCTCGCAGCCCGGTCAGATGCCAGCGGTGCGCCGCGCGACGGTGAGCGATGTCGGCGCGTTGTCGCGCGCGCTCGCGCGGGCTTTCCTGGATGACCCGGTGGCCAGCTGGGCCTGGCGACCGGAGCGGCTGCGCCTGACCGCGCTGCGGCGCTTTCAGGCAACCCGCCTGCGCCAGCTGCTCGTCGACGAGGAGGTCTGGACGACGTCAGACCTGAGCGCTGCTGCGCTGTGGGCGCCGCCGCGGCGTTGGCGCAGCAGCCTGCGCGAAGTGGCCGCGCTGGGCCCCGCGTTCATGCACCCGCGCCTGTTCTCGCGGATGCCGCTGGTGGCGGCCGGTTGGCATGACCTCGAGCGCAAACACCCGCCGCGGCCCGACCACTGGTATCTGGCGGTGCTCGGTACAGAGCCCGACTGCCAGGGACGGGGCCTCGGCTCGGCGGTGCTCGGACCCGTCCTGGAGCAATGCGACCAGGACGGCGTGGGCGCCTATCTGGAGTCCTCCAAGGAGCGCAACATCGACTTCTATGCACGCCACGGCTTTCGCGTGACCGGGGAGCTGCGGCTGCTGCGCGGGCCCACGATGTGGGCGATGTGGCGAGACCCGCGCGGCGGCAGTTGACACGTGTAAACTACCTGCGTGGAGCGGAGGGGATGGAGATGCGCGATCGCGCTGTTGCTTGTCGGCGTCCTCATGCTGGCAGTGTGCGCTACGTGGGCGTCGGCTGCGACTAACGGCGCCGTCAGCTGGGGCGCGAACCTCGAGCGCCAGCTTGGAGACGGCTCCAGCGAAGCCTTCAGCGACACGCCCGTTGCGGTCAGCGGCCTGAGCGGAGTGACGGCGGTCTCGGCCGGAGGACTGCACAGCCTCGCGCTGCTTGGCGGCGGCACGGTGATGGCGTGGGGTGACAACGAATCCGGGCAGTTGGGCAACGGTAGGAACGAAACCGTGAGCTCGGTGCCGATCGCGGTGAGCGGCCTGAGCGGTGTGACCGCGATCGCGGCCGGCGGCGAACACAGCCTGGCGCTGTTGAGCAACGGCACGGTGATGGCGTGGGGCGACAACGAATCCGGGCAACTGGGCACGGGCAACTTCAACCAAAGCGACGTGCCGGTGGCGGTCAAGGGCTTGAGCGGAGTGGTGGCGATCTCGGCGGGGAGCGACTACAGCCTGGCTCTGCTCAAAACCGGCACGGTGATGGCATGGGGCGAAAACGAAGTCGGCCAGCTGGGCGACGGCGCCGTCAAAACGACCGACGCGCCGGTGGCGGTCAAGGGGCTGAGCGGGGTGAGCGCGATCTCCGCCGGCGGAGACCACAGCGTGGCGCTGCTCAAAACTGGCGCGGTCATGGCGTGGGGTGATGACGAATCCGGCCAGCTGGGCGAGGAAGTCGCCGAAGAAGGCGAACCGCAGTTCAGCGACGTTCCGGTGGCTGTGCACGGTCTGAGCGTGGTGAGCGCGATCTCGGCCGGTGGGTCCTTCAGCCTGGCGTTGCTGAAAGGCGGGACGGTGATGGCGTGGGGCGCGGACGCACGCGGGCAGCTGGGCAACGGCGCCACCGCGAGCAGGTTCGAAGAACCCGTGGCCGTGAGCGGTTTGCGCGAAGTGACCGCCATCTCAGCTGGAGAACAGCACGGCGTGGCGCTGCTGGCCGGCGGCACGGCCATGGATTGGGGAGCAAACGAAGACGGGATCCTCGGAGACGGCGCCAGCGGTGGCTTCAGCGACAGTCCCGTGGTCGTCAGCGGGCTGACCGGGGCCGTGGGCGTCTCGGCGGGGGGTGTGCACACGGTCGCCGTCGGCGCGCCGATTCCCACGGTCACCCACGCGACGCCCGAAAGCGGCCCGGCTTCCGGCGGGACGGAAGTGACGATCACCGGACTGGAACTGGCGGGCGCGACGGCTGTCAAGTTCGGGTCGGCACAGGCGCCCAGCTTCATCGTGAGCTCAGCCACCTCGATCACCGCGCTGGCGCCGGCTGGAACGGGCACGGTGTACGTCACGGTGACGACGCCCACCGGCACGAGCGCCGTCAACAGGTCCGTGCACTTCACCTACCTAGCGGCGCCGGCTGTCAAGAAGCTGTCGCCCACCAAGGGCACGGCTGCGGGCGGCACGGCGGTGACGATCACCGGGACGGGCTTCACGGGAGCCAGCGCGGTCATGTTCGGGACGATCGCGGCGGCCAGCTTCACCGTGAACTCGCCCACCTCGATCACCGCGGTATCGCCCGCGCAGACGGCCGCCACGGTGGACGTAACGGTGACGGCGCCGTCGGGGACCAGCGCGACATCCACGAAAGACCGCTTCCAGCTGATCCCTGCCGTCGCCGGCGTCAGTCCGAGCACCGGCTCGAAGGCCGGTGGTGAAAGCGTGACGATCACAGGCGCAGGCTTCGCAACAGGCGCGACCGGCACAACCTTTACGTTCGGCTCGACGAAGTCAAAGCAGGTTCAATGCGCCTCCGCGACGGAATGCACTGTCGTGGTGCCGGCGCACACGGCGGGGACCGTCGACGTGATCGCCACGGTCGGCAAGCTCAAGAGCGCGAAGAGCCCGCCGGGGGATCAGTTCGCCTATGGCTAGGTTGACGGGCACCTGCCAACCCCCAGCCGGCCGGCGTGCGCTACTCTCGCTGAACATGGGTGAGCGTACGGGTTATATGCCGGGAATCTTCAGCTGGGTTGCGATCGCGCCCCAGCCCCAGCACGACGCGATGTCGTCGATACCCGCCCTACGATGACGCCGTATCCTGCCGGTCGGCCAGATCAGCACCGGTTGTCGTGGTCATCACCTCGGCGCTGCTGCCGCCGAGCACGCGGCGGACCAGTCCGGGGGCGAGGATTCGCACCGCCGCAGCGAGCCAATAGGGGCGGGGCACGTAGCGTTCTGGACGGCGGCCAATGCCCGCCTGAAAGATGGCCTCTGCGGCCCGGTCGGGTGTGGAGACGATCCAACGGGTGCCCACCCTGGTCGTGAGCTCGGACTGCGGGAAGCCCTCGGTGGAGATGAAGCCGGGCAGCACCAGGCCCACGTGCACGCCATTGCTGCGCTCCTCGGCCCACAGCGAATCCGACCAGCCGGCGAGCGCGAACTTGGACGCGCTGTAGGCTCCCGTCCCGGCGCGGGCCACGCGGGCGGCAGTGGATGCGACGTTGACGATCGCGCTGGGCGCGCAGGCGCGCAGCAACGGAAGCAGCGCCTCGGTGAGACGCACCTGGGCGTCGAAGTTGATGGCCATCGTGCGCCTGACGTTCTCATAGCCGCCGTCTGCAAAGCGCGCGCGCCAGGCGGCGCCGGCGTTGTTGACGAGCAGGTCCAGGCGCCCGTGGCGCTCGCTGACGTGCTCGCGAATGCGCTCCGGCGCGTCGTCGTCGACGAGATCAACCGCGACGAAGCTCGTGCGCCGCGGGCCGAGCGCGTCGGCGAGCGTGCGCAGACGGTCCTCGCGGCGGGCGACGAGCACGAGCGATGCACCCGGCTCGCGCGCGAGCCGGCGGGCGGTCGCTTCGCCGATGCCGCTGGAGGCGCCGGTGATCAGCATGACGGCGGACATCGATCGTTAGCCTTCCAGATCGGCAAAGACGATGAGCTGGCCATCATCCAGCGGCGTGCAGGGCGTCGCCACCCCCGATAACGGATCGCCGCGCAAGCGCGAGGCGATCGAGCTGTTCCGCGGCCTGCCGCGCCGCTATGACCTGCTGTCGGCTGCGTTCAGCTTCTGGCAGGACCCCCGCTGGCGGCGAACGTTGGTGCGCGCGGTGGCGCCGCAGGCGGGCGATCGCGTGCTGGATGTGGCCACGGGCACCGGGATGGTGGCCGCGCAGCTGCTCGCGAGCGCGGACTGCTCGGTCGTGGGCATCGATCAGAGCGCCGAGATGCTGGCGGGCGCACGCGCGCGCTTCGTCGGCCAGGATGGCTCTCGCGTGCAGCTGCTGCAGGGTGAGGCGGAGGCGCTGCCGTTTGCCGACTCGAGCTTTGATGCGCTGACGTTCACCTATCTGCTGCGCTACGTGGACGATCCGCGCGCGACGGTGTCAGAGCTCGCGCGCGTGCTGCGTCCGGGTGGGCGGATCGCGTCGCTGGAGTTCGGCGTGCCGCCGTGGGCGCCCGCGCGCGCGGCCTGGCGTCTGTACACGGCCGTGGGGCTGCCCGTGCTGGGGCGCATCGCCTCGCGCGAGTGGTTTGAGGTGGGGCGCTTTCTCGGGCCGAGCATCAGGGGCTTCTACGAGCGCCACCCTGTCGAGACGATCGTCGGCTATTGGCGCGCGGCGGGGCTGCGCGACGTGCGGGTGCGCCGCATCAGTCTGGGCGGTGGCATCGTCATGTCCGCGGTCAAGGACGACGGCACCGACGGCCCTGCGGCCGGCGAGCGCTGAACGGCCATGCGGGCGACGCCTGAGCGCCCCGCCTTCTATGCGCTGGGGCGCGGGCGCCCGGGCGAGCTGCTGACGCTGTTGCATCCCCCCTACACGGCGTGGCATCTGAGCTACTTCGCGCTCGGTGCGGCTGTGGCGCCGCACCTGTACGCCGACCGCCTTTGGTGGGGTCTGGCCGCGTTCGCCCTGGCCGTGGGGGTGGCGGCGCACGCGCTGGACGAGCTGCACGACCGGCCCCTGCGCACCAGCCTCAGCGACCGTGCGCTGCTGGCCCTCGCAGCAGTGAGCCTGCTGGGCGCTTTGGCGATTGGGGTAGCCGGCATCGTGACGGTGTCGGCGTGGCTCGCGCCGTTCGTGCTGGCGGGCGCGCTGTTCTTGCCGGCCTACAACCTCGAGCTGATCGGCGGGCGTGTGCACGGCGACCTGTGGTTCGCGCTTGGTTGGGGCGCGTTCCCGGCGCTGACCGGGTACTTCGTGAACGCCGAGAAGATCGCCCTGCCGGGGCTGTTGATCGCGTGCGGCTGTCTGGCCATGAGCGTGGCTCAGCGACGCCTGAGCGCACCGGCGCGCGAGCTGCGCAGGCGCACCCGCTCGATCAGCGGCGTGCGCGAGCTGCCCGACGGCAGCGCCGAACCGCTCACGCTGGCCGCCATGCTGGGGCCACTCGACGGCGCGCTGGCGGCCCTGTCGCTGGCGATGGTGGTGACCGCGTGCGCGCTGGTGGCGGCGCGGCTGTGAGCTCACTCAACAAGGTGTGCACCCGGGCCGGGGCGCACCTGGCGCGCGCCGGCGGGAGGACTGACGCCAGGCTCGAGCAGGCCGAGCACGCTGCCACCGAAGCCTCCGCCGATCAGACGCGCGCCGCGCGCGCCGGCGTCGAGCAGCCGCTCGCGGGTGGCCTCGACGGCGGGGGTGGATACCTCATATAGGTCGCGCAGGCTTTCGTGGGATGCGTTAAGCAGTGAGGCGAGCGCGGGCAGATCGTCTGCGTTCAGGGCGGTGACGGCGTCGTGCACCCGCTGGTTTTCGCCGATCACGTGCTCGGCGCGCCGGCGCAGCGGCTCGGGCAGGCGCTCGACGGCCGCGGCGGTGGCGTCGCGCAGCGACTTGACGCCGAGCAGCTGGCACACTTGCGCGCACTCGGCACGTCGCTGGTTATAGCCCGAGCTGGCGAGCTGGTGGCGCTCGCCGGAGTCCAGCACGACCAGTCGCCAGTCTCCAAGCGCGAGCGGCACGGGCTCGACGTGCAAGGTGCGAAAGTCGATGCACAGCGCACTGTCGGGCGCGCCGCACAGCGAGGCCAGCTGGTCGAGCAGGCCGGTTTGCGCGCCGACCCAGCGGTTCTCCACGCGCGCGCACAGGCGGGCGAGCTCGATCGCGTCGTCGGGTGGGGGTTGGCCACACAGGGCGATCAACGCCAGGCACAGCGCGACCTCCAGCGCGGCCGATGAGGACATCCCGGCGCCGGCGGGCACATCGGCGCTGATGCACAGGCGTGCGCCGACCAGCGGATAGCGGGCGCGGCTTAGCTCGGCGACGGTCCCGCGCACGAACGCGCGCCAGCCGGCGGCGGGCGTGACGTTGGCGAGCGCGAAGTCATCTCGCTCGCCGAGGTCGCTGGCATGCGCCTCGATCCGTTGCGCGCCAGCCGATCCCGGCAACTGGGCTTCGGCGCGGACGGTGACGCCGTCGGCGATGGCGAAGGGCAGCGCCAGACCTTCGTTGTAATCGGTGTGCTCGCCGATCAGGTTGACGCGTCCGGGCGCAAACGCGCAGCTGTGATCAGCCGGCACGGTCGATCGCCTCGCGCAGCGCGGCGGCGGACTCCTCGGGCAGCGTGTCGGAGATGAACATACCGGCGCCCTGCTCGGATCCGGCGAGGTACTTGAGCTTGTCGGCGGTGCGCAGCGGCGGGTAGAACTCGACGTGCAGGTGTCCGTCAGACGGCCTGCCGCCGGTGGGAGCCTGGTGAACGGCCATCACGTAGGGGAAGGGCCGCTCGAACAGGGCGTCATAGCCGCGTACGAGCGTCTGCAACACCGAGGCGAGCGCGCGCAGCTCGGCTGCCTCGCAGTCGAGCAGGCTGGCGCGGTGCGCGCGCAGCACGACGTGCGCTTCATAAGCCCAGCGGGCGGCATAGGGAACGTAGGCGACGACCGCGTCGGTCTCGACCAGGATGCGCCGCCCGTCGGCGAGCTCGTCGCCGAGCAGCTTGCACGGCGCGCAGCCACCCAGGCGCTCGTCGGCCGCGATCTCGCGCGCGGGGACGGGCGGCAGGAACGGATAGCCGTAGATCTGGCCGTGCGGGTGGTGCAGCGTGACGCCGACCTCCACGCCGCGGTTTTCGAAGATGAACACGTAGTCGACGTCCTCGCGCGCGCCGAGCTCCATGTAGCGGTGACGCCAAACCCACATCAGCGCCTCGGCGCGCTCGGGCGCGAGCGTGCCGAGCGAGCCTTCGTGTTCGTCTGTGTACACGACCACCTCGGCCGCGCCGTGCGGGGCCTCGAAGGCGGGGAAGCGATTGTCGAAGACCGCGATCTCGAAGGCGGCGACGGGGATCTCTGTCTCGTATCCCGCCCGCCCCTCACCAGGGTGCGTGGGGCACAGCGGGCAGTGGTCGCGATCGGGCAGGAAGGTGCGCTCCTGCCGGTGGATGGCGTAGGCGACCTGCTCGCCGCGCAGCTCCTCGAAGCGAAGGTCGCTCACGCGGACGAGCTCTCCTGGATGCGCGTGTAGAGGATCAGCGCACGCCCGTCGTCTTTGACCAGCCGCTCGATCGCGACTGGCCCGTAGCGCTCGACCGGCTGATCGTCTAAGGCGAGCTCGCTCGGCTCGCCTGGCGTGCCAGCGGGCGGCGGCGAAGGATTTGACGCCATTGCCCGAGGGTATACCTACATACGCGTGAGCTGGTGCTCAGACGCCGGCTGTGGACGCCACCGCGAAATGCCGACCGTTGATTGCGGGTTTTCCGCAAAATCGGGGTTGACGCAGGTGCCGTCAGGCGCGAGGGTGTGTCTGCTATTGCTTGAGAAATCGCAGGGTTTTCAACGAGGGACAGGAGGACGGAAATGGCAGACACCGACCAAATCGACATCGCGGTGCAGACTGTCGACCACCTCGACCGACCGGAGGCCGAGCGATCGGGCTTCGACCGCCGGGCGTTCCTGCGCCGAACCGCGCTGACCGGCGTGGCGGCCGGCTCCGTCGGCACGCTGCTCAGCGCGTGCGGGTCCAGCGCGTCGAGCGGTGGGGGCTCGGCGGAAGTGTTCGGTTCGCACCCGAACTACAAATTCGTGATCGTCAACCACGTCACGACCAACCCGTTCTTCACGCCCACCCAGTACGGTGCCGCCGACGCCAGCAAGCTGCTGGGCTGCTCCTACCAGTGGACGGGATCGGAATCTAGCAACGTCAACCAGATGGTCAACGCGATCAACACGGCCGTCACCGGCGCCGCCGACGGCATCGCCGTCGCGCTGATCGATTTGCACGCGTTCAACGCCCCGGTCGAAGCGGCGATCAAGGCGGGCATCCCGGTGGTGGCCTACAACGCCGACGCGCCCGGTAACGCTCGCCTCTCCTACATCGGCCAGGACCTCAAAAAGGCCGGCGAAGAGATGGGCGAAAGGATCGTCGCGGCGGTGGGCTCGGGCGATGTGGCGCTGTTCATCGCGACGCCGGGCTCGGCGAACCTGCAGCCACGCATCGAAGGTGCCGAAAAGGCGATCAAGGCCTCCGGCAAGCCGATCAACATCCACACGGTTGCGACCGGTGCGGCGGTTCCGGGCGAGCTCTCGACGATCGAAGCCTATTGGACCGGTCATCAGTCGACGAAGGGCATGTACGCGGTTGATGGCGGCTCGACGGAAAGCCTCGCGAAAGTGATGCAGAAGTTCGGGCTGGCCAGCAAAGGCATCAAGGCGGGCGGCTTCGACCTGACCGAAGCGACGCAGAAACTGCTGCAGGAAGGCAACATCGAATTCACGATCGACCAGCAGCCCTACCTGCAGGGCTTCCTGCCGATCCTGCAGCTGTTCCAGTACAAGGTTTCGGGGACGTTGACGGGCCCCGCGGAAGTGGACACGGGCCTGAAGTTCCTGAACAAGGAAACCGTGGGCCCGTACGTGAGCTCGAAATCACGCTACGAGGGCACCTCGACGACGGCCACGGTCGTCAAATAGGAAGCGACGGGGAGTCGGGGAGGGATCGTGGCGAGCGCAGCGCAGAGCCCTGCTGCGCGCGGTCCCTCCACCGGGTCCGGTGGCGAGGAACACCACCGCTCGCTGCCCGGCGGGCGTGAGCTGCTGAACCGCCTGATCGCGCTGCGCGAGGGCAGCATCATTGTCGTGACGCTGATCACGGCGATCTACTTTGCGGCCAACACCAACAGCTTCCTCACGGGCGCCAACTTCGAAACGCTGCTGCCTTACTTCGCGCCGTTCGCGATCCTCGCGGCGGGTGAGGTGTTCGTGATGATCCTGGGGGAGATCGACCTGTCGATCGGGGCGATGTACCTGTTCGCGCCGATTCTCTTCTACAAGCTCTACAGCTCGGCCGGCCTGGGGCTGGTACCGGGCGTGATCGTCACGATGCTGGTGTGTATGGCGGTCGGCGCCATCAACGGCTTCTTCGTCGCGGTCGTCGAAATCAACTCGTTCGTGACGACGCTGGCGACGTTGTTCTGCTTCGAGGGTCTGGCGCTGATCGTCTCGCACGGCACGCCCGTGCCGACGCCGGGTGCCGCCATCCACACGGCGGAAGTCGCCGTCCAACACGTCGTCAACGGCCACACGATCACGCTGCACGAAAACGTCCTCCATTTCAGTACCTTCGCCAGCATCTTCGGCCGCGGCACCTACTCCGAGCTGATCTGGGCGGTGGCGATCGTGGTGATCTTGCAGGTCGTGCTGACGTTCACCCGCTGGGGTCTGTACACGGTGGCGATCGGCTCCAACAAGCTGGGCGCCTCGGAGGCGGGCGTGCGGGTCAAGGGGGTCATGATCCGCAACTACGTGCTGTGCGCGCTGACGGCGGGGCTCGTCGGCCTGCTCGAGGCGGTTCGCTCGGGGACCGTCCAGCCAGACCCGGCGGGAGCCAACCAGATCCTGTTCCTGGCGGTCGCCGCCGGCGTGATCGGCGGGACGCTGCTGACGGGCGGCTCGGGCACGATCGTGGGCGCGTTCATCGGGGCGCTGTTCCTTGGCGTTCTCGAAGACGGTCTCGTGCTGCAGGGAGTGAACGCCAACTACAAACTGTTCTATCTCGGCCTGGCGATCATCGTGGCGATGACCGCGAATGTGTATGTGGGGCGCGTGCGTAGGGGACACGTCGGAAGTGGCTGACGCGCCGGCACCCATCGAGAAGGTGGTCGGCCCGAGTTCGGCACCCGACGACGTGCTGCGCGTGGAAAACATCGCCAAGCGCTTCGGCCCCGTGACGGCGTTGCGCGACGTGAACCTGCACCTCAAAAAGGGCGAGGTGCTTGGTCTGCTCGGCGACAACGGCGCGGGCAAGTCGACGCTGATCAAGATCATCTGCGGCTTCCAGAAGCAGGATGCCGGCAAGATGTTCGTCCACGGCGAGCCGTATGAGCCGAGGAGCGTGGACGACGCGCGCGCACACGGCATCGAGACGGTCTACCAGGATCTGGCGCTGATCGACGAACTGTCGGTCTACCACAACCTGTTCCTGCGCAAGGAGCGCGTGCACTATCCGATCCCGCTGCTGGCAAACCGTCAGATGAAGCGCGAAGCGCGCAAGGCGCTGGATGAGATCGGGATCAACATCCCGCGTATCGACGTGGCGGTCGCGCGCCTGTCGGGCGGCCAGCGCCAGGCGATTGCGGTGGCGCGCACCGTGAACTCCGACGCGGACATCATCCTGTTGGACGAGCCGCTGGCGGCGATGGGCGCGAAGGAGGGAGCGCAGATACTCGATCTGGTGGCGCGCCTGAAGGCGGAGGGCAAGGTCTCGATCATCATGATCCTGCACAACTACGTGCACGTGCTCAAGGCGTGCGACCGGGTGAGCATGATCCAGGACGGGGTGATCGCGCTGGACAAGCCGACGGCGGAGACGTCGGTGGAGGAGTTGACGGACATCGTCGTCAACGAGTACCGCCGCGCGCGCGAAGCGGCGCACGCCGCAGAGGCAGCTGCTGCGATGGGTACGGCGAACGGCGGCGCGGCCGGCTGAGGCAGCGCTCTCGCAGCTGGGCGACCTCGCGAGGTGGGCCCGCCGGTCAGGACTCGGGCGGGCGGCGGGAGGCCAGGTATTCCTGGTTCTGGCGGCGCTCGCCGCGGACCTGGATGGCGATGTAGACGATGATCACGTTGGCGATCACGCCGATCCCGCCGAAGGTGATGATCAGGCCAAAGGTCTTGACAAAGGCTTCGCTTGCGGCGAGGACCATGCGGGGAGCCTAGCAACGGACGGAGCGTGCGTGTCGTAGGCTTGTGGGGCCGCTGAAAAAGCAAGCGCCTGGAGAGGTGCCGGAGCGGTTGAACGGGCGCGACTGGAAATCGCGTAACGGGGGTCAACCTCGTTCGAGGGTTCGAATCCCTCCCTCTCCGTCGGCAGCAATTTTCGTCCGTTCTTGGCTCGGCGAAGCCAACAACCAGTGAGCGACCGGACATGGGAGCTTGGTGCTTGTGCGAACCCAAGCGCTCGCCTTGGAGCGCCGACGGGGAGTGTGCAGGCCCCGATCAGTCTGTGAGCAGCGCCGTTGCCCACGCAACGGCGTCGGAGGCAGTTGAGAAGGCCCCATCGCGATCGAGAGGCTCCAAGATCTCGTAGCGCAGCTGTGCCGCCCATGGTGTCAGCCAACGCGCATCACGAATCGAGTCTGGAACCGCGATGTCGTTGTCGCTGGCGATGTCCACCAGCTCCCGGAGATCGTGAGAGCGAGGGAAGTCGACGTCTGCCAATACGAGCGCGACCTTCAGCGCCTTCTCGACTGCCTGCTGAGCATGGAACCCTACGACATCGTCGCGCATGTCCTCTGCGGCCATGAGCACACGGCACGCACCGAGATCGCTCGTCGCGTGCTCGAGCAGCAGTTCTGCGTACTCGCGCTGCTCAGGAGTCGGAGCGGGCAACGATCCGACCCTCCCGAAGGGCATGATGGACCATCGTCCCGCGAACCTTCGATCGCCGCTCCGCGAGATCCTCATCCATCACGATCACATCGACCGGCCAGCCGATGCGGCCGACCGCGTCGCGCAGGCGGACGGCCTCGGCGACGCGGTTCTCGACATCGCGCTCGATGACCAGGAAGTCCAGGTCGCTGTCGCGTGTGAGCTCGCCACGCGCTGCCGATCCGAACAGGATCACTCGGGCAGGAGACCTGGCGGCCTCCGCGAGGCGTTGTCCAGCCAGCTCGATCAACTCTTGCGTAGTCACGACCAGAACAGCCTACCGGCGTATGCGGCACTCGCTAGCTCACGCACCGCTCCAGAGATCGTGTAAGACGGAACAGATGCACTCGACCCTCCGACGGCTTCGTACAATTGCTACATGAAGATCGAGTGGTCGGCGCGCAAACATGGCATTGTCGACGCGGATATCGAACACGCGATGGAGCACGCAATGACCACCAAGCCTCAGGACGATGGGCGATTGCTCTATCTCGGGTCTAGTCGCAGCGGGGCGCTACTTGAGGTCGTCAAAGTCGTCGGCTCGGAACGCGTCATTCACGCTATGCCGGCCAAAGCCACGCATGCACAGTTGCTGCGAGGACGCCAAGGGTAGACCAGCGTGTACCTCAAGGTCGCCTGACCGCCTCCGCTGTCTGCTAGCGCGCTCTGTGACCAGCGGTTCCCCCGCGGTTCATGTTGGTCTGAGCACGTGAGCAGCGCTGCGCCGCGCCTCGCGACCAACCGGCTCCATCAGTGCCTCCAGGAGCTTGTCCAGGTTGGGAACGGGGTTCGCAGGTCGTCCCGGTCTCTCCGTTTTCGCCATATGGGCACAGCGGCGCGTTGAGGCTACGGCGTGCCCATCGTATGTCGGGAGAATGACGGGGAGCAGTGACACAACTCGTGGTTCTGGCGTTGTCGAAGCCAGGACGCGAGCATCATTCGGTACCGTAAGGCTTGTGGTCAGTGACGCGGTTATTGAGTGTCGGCGCCGGTGGAAAACTGACCCTCCTCTGCCGGTTGAATGTTGACCCCCCTGGGTGGTGGTGGAGACGTCCGGGGTGCTGGTGAGCCTGGCTCGATTGTGTTGTCGAGACCGGGAGAAGGAGCGTGCTGGACGTGGAGCGGTGGGCTGAGCTGCGCAGGGAACACTTCGTCCGCGGGGTCTCAATCAAGGAGCTGGCGCGGCGCACGGGCCTCTCGCGCAACACGATCAGGGCGGCGTTGCGCTCGCCGCAGCCGCCGAGCTATGACCGTGCGCGCAGGCCGTCGAAGCTCGATCCGTTCAAGGAAGAGATCCATGAGCTGCTGCGGCGCGATCCGAAGCTGCCGGGGGTGCGGGTGCGGGAGCTGATCGAGCCGCTCGGCTTCGATGGCGGCAAGTCGATCGTGGATGACTATCTGCGCGAGGTCCGTCCGTTGTTTGTGCCGCGCCGGACGTTCCAGCGGACGGTTTATCGCCCGGGGGAGATCTGTCAGTGGGACCTGTGGGAGACCTCCGCGCATGTTCCGGTCGGGCATGGCCAGCTGCGCCGAGCCTGGGTCGTGGTGGCGTGCATGGGCTATTCGCGTGCCGGCGCCGGGGCGCTGATCTTCAGCAAGGAAGCGAGCGACGTGTTGTGGGGCATGAGCCGGTGTCTGTTCTCGCTCGGCGCGCTTCCCGAGGTGCTGGTCTGGGACCGCGAGGGGTGCCTGCACGCCGGCGCTGGCCGCCCGACCGATGCCTATGCCGCGTTCTGCGGGCAGCTGACCGTCGACTGGCACTTCTGTCAGCCCGCCGACCCGCAGGCCAAGGGCGCGGTTGAGCGTCTGCAGGGCTATCTGGAGAGCAACTTCGAGCCAGGCCGACGGTTCGCGAACCATCTCGATTTCCAGCTGCAGCTCGACGACTGGTTTGCGAAGGCGAACAGCAGAGCGCACCGGATGCTCAGAGCACGGCCCGTCGACCGGCTCGCCGAAGAGCAAGAGGTGATGCGAGCGCTCCCCGCCTCAGGGCCCGACGTTGACCGCAGATGGGTGATGAGAGTGCCGCCGGACCCATATCTGCGCTTTGACAGCAATGACTACTCCCTGAACCCCGGCCTGGCCGGGCGGCGCGTCGAGGTCCGCGCAGGCCAGCAGGAGATCACCGCCGTTGCCCTGGACAGCGGCGAGATCGCCTGCCGCCACCAGCGCTCCTTTGCCAGGCACCGCACGATCACGATGCTGGAGCACGCCCGCTCGTTGAAGGAGCGCCGCGGTGAACGCCAGGATGTCGTCGTCGAGCAGCGTCCGCTCGCTGTCTATGACGGGTTGATCGCGTGAGCGCGACCTCAGAGCTCGCGCATCTGTTCCGGGCGATGAAGGCCCCCGGGGCCGCGAAGGCGCTCCCGAAGCTCGCCGACAGGGCCCGGGCTGAGGAATGGAGCTATGAGCGCTTCGCCGAGGCGTTGCTGTCGACCGAGACCTCCGCCAGGGACGCTCACGGCGGTGACGCCCGCATCCGCAGCGCGCGGTTCCCCGCCAGAAAGACGCTCGAGGAGTTCGACTTCACCTTCCAGCGCTCAATCAAGAAGCAGGTCATCGAGCATCTCGGGCAGCTCGACTTCCTGCACGCCCGCGAGAACGTTGTCCTGCTCGGACCACCCGGCACAGGCAAGACGCACCTCGCTATCGTCCTGGGGATCCGCGCATGCCTGGCTGGGCAGCGCGTCCTGTTCCGCACCGCGACCGAGTGGGTCGCCTTGCTCGCCGATGCGCAACGCCAGGATCGCCTCGAGGACGAGCTCAAACGCTTGGAACGGATCCCGCTGCTGATCTGCGATGAGGTCGGCTACATCCCGTTCGACCCGCAGGCCGCGAACCTGATGTTCATGCTCGTCTCCCGCCGCTATGAGCGCGCGAGCCTGATCATCACCAGCAACAAGCCCTTCTCGGCTTGGGGCGAGGTGTTCGGCGACGACGCCGTCGCGGTCGCGATGATCGACCGGCCCGTCCACCACGCAGAGATCCTCTCCCTCAAGGGCAATAGCTACCGCCTGAAGGACCGCGACCTCGGACCACGCCCCACCCGCACCCCCGACACCACCTGACCCCAGCGACAGTCGCGCCGCCCCCAGGGGGGTCAGTTTTCAACCGGCGAAAGAGGGTGCATTTTCAACCGGCCTTGACAATTTGAGGACGCAGGTCGACGGTTGGCGGCAGCCGCGTGTTCCCCTGCGCGAGTTGTGCTTTTCGGCTCGCGGGCGCGTGGCGACGCGCGTGACGACAGCGATCTCGACTTCCTTGTGATCGAGAAGCATCTGGACAGCAAGCTGAGCGAGATGGTGCGCCTCCGCGACGCCCTCCCGCCGCTGGCCGTCCCCGTCGACGCATCGTTGTCTCTGAGGAGGAGGTCGCGCGCCGCGAGCCTGTTCCGAGCACGCTCGTGCACCGGGCGCTCCGCGAGGGCCGCGTCCTTGTCGCGGCCTGAGCTGGAAGAGGCGCTGCTCCTTCTGCGCAAGGCCCAAGAGGACGCCGACGCCGTCAAGAAGCTCCTACCAGATACCGATATCGCAGATTCCGTCGTGGGCTTCCACGCGCAGCAGGCGGCGGAGAAGGCGTTGAAGGCCGTGCTTGCCGCTTCTGGCGATGATTTCCCGTGGACCCACGACCTGCGGCATCTCATGGACCGACTCCAGACGGCAGGAACGCCACTCCCGGCGTCGTTGCGCGAGGTGCGTGTGCTAATCCCCTGGGCTGTCGAGTTCGGTACGGGGAGGGCCTGATCGTGAGCGGTCCGGTGTTCTTGGGATCGGCAAGGACGCAGCTTCTCGGCTCATTGAGGGCGAGACGCTGCGCATCGCCCAGATCGACGGTGGTGTGCAGTTGGACTGATCGTCGCGCACCACGTGTCATTCATGTGCGGGCCGCCGATCGACGGCGGCCCACCGGTGCTGGTGACGACCTTCCGTCCCGAAGCCGAATATCCGGAGCTTCTCGCCTACGTTGCCTGGTTCGACCACACACGTACCGCGATCGGGTACTACCCGGGCCGCTACGAGCCGCCGAACGCGGCCCTCCGCGGGCCGGTGATGGTGCCCTACAGCCAGCGCTGGCGCCTGCTCGCCACCTTCAACGGCGGCTTCGCCTACGAAGACGGCGAAAACGGCTCGAGCGTCAACGGCCACGTCAACGAGCCGCTCAAGGATGGCAAAGCCACACTGCTCGCGTATCGGGACGGTCGGGTCGAGATCGTCAAGTGGAGCGGCGGCCCGAACGCCGGGCCGGAAGTCGCATGGGCGCGCCAGAGCCTTGCTCCGATCGTCTGGAACGGACGCCTCAACCCCGAGTTGAACGAAGATCCGAACAGCCCGGAATGGGGGTTCACGCTCGGTGGCGTCACCCGGGTCTGGCGTACCGGCGTCGGCATCGATCGTCGCGGCAACCTCATCTTCGTCGTGGCTGAAGGCCAGACGGTCATCAGCATCGCGAAGATCCTCCAGCACATCGGCGCCGTGCGGGCCATGGAGCTCGACATCAACCCCGACTGGCACACGCTGATTACTTACACCCACGACAACGGGCTCATCACGCGGATGGTCGAGCCTCAGCCTAACCAGTCGCCCGATCGCTACCTGGTTCCCGACGACCGTGACTTCTTTGCCGTCTACAAGCGTCTGCCTGGTCCGATCACGGATCCCCTCAAGTAGCGCGAGAGGACGCACCGCGCCATAGCCGCCAGGCCGTGTGGTCGGCGACAGTGTCATCGGGAGACAGGAGTGGCCTGACCAGGCATACCTGTTATTGGAACGACGGGGACTGCCGAAATTTCTCGCTCGTTGCGTTAAAAGCCGCAAACAGCGCGCGCGTTGGCAACTCGGGGGGCGATACGGTAGCGATGCTTGGCCAAGCGGGGCCTACGACCTCGCCGCTCCCGGTGTGGGGTCGGGCTGGCGACGAGGTGTAGACCCGACTGAGAGGGCCTGTTCGGAGTCGACTGGGCAGGCCCTCTCGCTTGCTCCGTTGGGCCGAAAGTAGCGAGAACAGAGCGTCAGTCCAAGCCGGGAACGTGAATTCCTCTGTAACTAGCGGGGATTTCTTGCAGTGAGAAACAAAACTCAGGACTTCCCCTCGGACTGCCCTTCGACGGCTTTGCCGAGCTCGGCCAGCGTGATGTCGAGTGCCTTGACGAGCAGCCGCACGGTGTCCCATCCGGGCACCGACTGGCCCAGCTCGATCCGCGCGAGCGATCCTGTGGTGATGCCGGTCTTGAAGGCGAGCGCTTCGCGCGTGATGCCGCGCTCCTCGCGCAGGCGGCGCAGGGTGGCCGCGAGGGCGGGGTCGGGTGTAGATGTCCGGGCCATGCGAGAAACATCGCACGCCGCATGTGTCTAAGTCCATCCGTTCTACCAGTTACCATTGACGACATGTACTTTAGGCCTTACGCTCCACGATATGCGCCACCGCTTCCCCTACGTGGCCGAGGTGCGCTTTACGTGCGAGGAGTGGGATCTGCTCGACCGTGTCGCTGCGGCCAAGCAGATCACGATCGAGGAGCTGATCCGCGAGGAGTTGCGTCTGGCGCCGCTGGAGGCGGGGCAGTCCAGGCACGCCGGCGGGCGCCACCTGCGCCTGGTGCGCTCGGATCTCGTTCGCGGCTGAAGGCCTGCAGGCAGCCCTCGCTGCAGAAGTAGTGGCGCTTGCCGGCGAGGTCCACATGCACAGCCTTGGCACGGTCGATCTGCATCCCGCACACGGGATCGGTCGCGCCGCGGCGCATCGTCAGGGCGAACAGCGCGCCGAAGACGGCCAGCGCGAATGCGTCGGCGATGAGCGTGTAGTTGAGCGTGACGTGTGCGAAGACTTCGCCGCGGCTGGGGCGCGCGTGCGGGATCAGCCCGGCTGCGCCGAACAGCAGGTCGACGAGCAGCGCGGCGAGCACGATCGTGACGAACATCAGCGCGGTGATCCGCAGCGCAAAGGCGTTCCCGTAGTACTTGCGATAGATGAGCACGATCGGCATGACGATCAGGTCGGCGAAGATGAAGGCGATCACCCCGCCGAAACCGATGCCGCCAGACCACAGGACGGCGGCGATGGGTACGTTGCCGACCGAGCAGACGAAGCTGAGCACGGCGATGATCGGTCCCACAACGACGTTCTCCAACAGACGCCATCCAGGCGGGGCGTCTTTGATGAACAGGCTGTTGAAGAAGTTGTTGCCGAGCAGCCCGATGAAGCCGGCAAGGACGAACCCGAGCGTGATCTCCTTCCACAGCATCGACCAGTCGTTGCGAAAGTTGTGGGCCACGTCAGACCACGAGTCGATCGAGGTCAGGCGCTCGCGCAGCGCGACCTGCGTGCTGGCCGCCTGGTGCTTGTGTCCGCTGTCGGCGTGCTGGGCATGCGTGCGGGCGCGCTCTTCCAGGCGCTGTGACACGAACAGGCGAAGCAGCGTGGTCATGATCGCGATGAGCGCCAGCCCGCCGACGAGCTCGGCGAGCGTGAACTGCCAGCCGATCAGGACCCAGATGACCGCGCCCAGCTCGACCACCAGGTTGGTCGAGGCGAACTGGAAGGCGAGCGCGCTGGCGGCGGACGCGCCCTTGGCGAACAGTGACTTGGCGATCGCGATGGCGGCGTAGCTGCACGAGGAGCTCGCGGCGCCGAAGATGGTGGCCAGCGCGATCGGGCGCGGGCCTGTGCCGCCGAGTGCGTCCTGGATGCGCTGCCGGGGCACCCACGCCTGCACAATTGCTGAGATGGCGAATCCCAGCACGAGCGCCCAGCAGACCGCCCAGCCCATTAGAAAGGCGTTTGCGAGGCCATCCCAGAGCGTGTTGAGCACGCCGGTCACGGCGATCCGCTGGGCGCGCACCCTGCAACGACGCCCTCTGCCAGTTGGCTGCCCTGGTCGGTGAGCCGGTACATGGTCATCTTGCCCTGCTTGCGGGCCGCGACGATGCCCGCGCTCCTGAGCACTTTCATGTGGTGAGAGGTCAGGTTCTGCGGCCGTTGCGCGATCCACGAGAGGTCGCATACGCACAGCTCGCGTCCGTCGCGCAGGGCCAAGGCGAGCCCGAGCCGCATCGGGTCGCCGAGGGCACGAAGGCGCTCGGCGACCAGCTCGGCGCTGTCGGCGTCCAGGCGGGCCTCCCGCAGGGCGAGAGCCTGCGACTCGTCGATGTGCAGAAGATCGCCGTGATCCGACTTCACAACTACATACTAACGTATGTTGGGCTATACGTCCGTGACGTAGGGTTTGCTCAGCGAGTCGGCTGCGCTGTTTTTCGCCCGCGGACCGGCTTTGTGGCATTCGCCGATGAGCCGGCTCCGCTGCCCTTTCCTGCAGCGACGCGATTTATGTAACAGTGAGTTTTTTAGCTGATTCACCGGCTCCACGAGGATAGCTCTCTGTGAGCATTATAAACAAGTTGCATAAATATGATCAATCGTGTAGGTTGCGCGTGCCCTTCTGCGCTGCATCCGCGCAGACGACGAACGAACCACGATTCACGGAGGGGAAGACCTATGAGAGGCATGTCTGAGACGGTGCGCGCACAGCTGTCGCCAAGGCGCAGGCTCGTCCCGGTTGGTGTGACGCTGCTTGCGGCGGTCGCGACGCTCGCCGCTGCGGCGCCCGCTCAGGCTGGGCTGCAGCAGGAAATGGCGATCTTCGACGACTGTCCGGTTAACACGCCGAACGTCATCACGTGCGTGTACTCACCGGTGACAAGTGGTGAATTTAAACTCGGCAGCAAGTCGGTTGCGATCAACAAGACGGTGCTCCTGCAGGGTGGCATCAGCTCGGTGAGCCGCGACCTGGTTGCGGCGGCAAACGGGGAAACCCTGTCCAAGACGCCGCTCACCGTTCCGGGCGGCCTGCTCGGCATCGAAGGGCTCGGTGGAGAAGTGACGGCTACGGCCGAACTTGCAGGGGCGGTCGAACTCGACGGCGCCAACTTGCTCGAGCGCAGCGGCACCGCGGTGTCACTGCCGTTGCAGGTGAAACTCGACAACCCCCTGCTGCTGAACCGATGCTATATCGGCTCGGAATCCCAGCCGATCAATCCACTGCTGACCACCGGCACGACTAGCCCGCCGGGGCCGAACAAACCGATCAGCGGCAGCGTCGGCAAAGTCAGCTTTGCGGCCGGCCAGAGAATCACGATTGTGCCGGCATCGCTGGTCGACAATGCCTTCTCGGTGCCTGCAGCGAACGGCTGCGGTCTGTTGCCGCTGTTGATCGACCCGCTTGTCGACCTCGCCTCGGGGGTGCCGGCGGCGGCTGGTCACAACACGGCGATCCTCAACGGCGTGCTGGAGACCTCACCGGTTCAGGCAGTGAAGGCCCAGGCGGCGCTTCCCGAGGTCGGCAGGTGCGTGGTGGCGCAAAGCACCGGCGAAGGCAAGGAAAAGGTCTTCCACGGCGCCTATGAAGACAAGGGCTGCACGACAGAAGTACAGGGTCACGAAGGTAAGTACGAATGGACCACCGGCGCGGCGAAAGCAAAATTCACTGCCAAGGGAGGCGCGATGACGCTTGCGGGCGCGAGCGGCGCGGGGGTGACGTGCAAGAGCTCGAGCTTGACCGGTGAATACACGGGACCGAAATCGCTGTCTGCGTCGGTCGCCTTCAAGGGCTGCAAGAGCACGATCAGCAAAGAAGCCTGCCAGAGCAACGGAGCGGCGGTCGGAGAACTGATCGCGATCGGGCTCACGGGAGGTCTGGGCTTCATCGAAGACGTCCAGACTGAATCGGGGCTGTCGGTGTCGGTGGGCGTCGACCTCGGCAACGGGTCGCCGCTGCCCGCTCGCTGCGCGGGGGTCAAGGAAGAACTGGTTGTCAACGGCTCGGTGATCGCTCCGATCGCCAAGATCGACGCGATGGCCAAGACGTTCAGCCTCGCCTACACACAGAGCGCCGGCAAGCAGTCGCCCGAACAGTTCGAAGGTGGATCCAAAGACACGCTCACTGCGACCTTGGGCTTGGGCGCCGAACAGGCCGGCCTGAGCACGACCGAGAAGATCACCAACGAAGAACCGCTGGAGATCAAAGCGGCGGCCAACGGCTAGCGGAGCGCGTGAGATCTATAAACACGTTGCATAAGTGAGATCTATAAACACGTTGCATAAAGCACGTTAGATCGGGGTAGGCTGTTCTTGGCCTGGCCTGTCGGCCGGGGGTGCCATCGATGCGAACGACCATTCTGGAGGGGATCAAGCCGATGAGGAGAGAGATGATCGAGGCAGTCGTGCGCGTGCTGGCGCAAAAGAGCGGGCGCCGGCTCGCGCTCCCCGCGGTCAGCGTGCTGGCGACGATGGCGGCGCTCGGCGTCGCCGCGCCTGCCCAGGCGGGGCTGGTGCAGGAAATGGCCGTATTCGCCGACTGTCCAGTGAATGCCCCGAATGTGATCACGTGTGTCTACTCGACGGTCACCAGCGGCCAATTCACGCTCGGCAGCAAGACAGTGGCGATCAACAAGACGGTGACCCTCCAAGGCGGTCTTAGCTCGGTCAGCCCCGATCTCGTGCCGGCAGCCGACGGGAATACCCTGTCGCGCACGCCGCTCACGGTCCCCGGCGGTCTCGTGGGCATCGAAGGGCTCGGCGGAGAAGTGACGGCCACAGCGGAACTGGCGGGGCCGGTGCAGCTCAACGGGGCCAACCTGCTCAAACGCAGTGGCACCGCGGTGTCGCTGCCGCTCAAGGTCAAGCTGGAAAACCCCGTGCTCGGCGAAGGCTGCTACGTCGGCTCTGAATCCGAACCTGTGAATCCGCTTTTGACTACCGGAACGACGAGCCCGCCCGCCCCGAATACGCCGATCAGCGGTAGCGTCGGGAAAATCGAGTTTGCGGCAGGCGAGCGGATCTCGATCCTGCCGACCTCGCTGGTCGACAACGCGTTCGCGGTGCCCGGAGCCAACGGCTGCGGCCCGCTACCGCTCGTTACAGATCCGCTCGTGGACGCGGCGGCGGGTATACCGGCGGCGGCCGGCCACAACACGGCGATCATGAACGGCCTGCTCGAGACCGCTCCGTCGGCCGAGGTGAAGGCCTTGGCCGCACTGCCGGAGGTCGGCAGGTGCGTGGTCGCCGAAAGCACCGGGGAAGGCCGAGCGAAGGTGTATCACGGCGCCTTTGAAGACAAGGGCTGTACGACCGAAATACAGGGCCACGAAGGCAAGTACGAATGGATCGCGGGGGCGGCCAAGAGCAAATTCATGAGCAAAAGCGGAAAGGTGACGCTGGAAGGAGCGGGCGGTGCGGGCGTGACGTGCGCAAGCTCAAGCGTCGCTGGCGAATACACCGGGACGAAGACCCTCACAGCGTCGGTCACGTTCAAGGGCTGCAAGGGCGCGGCCGGCAGGGAGGTCTGTCAGAGCAGCGGCGCGCCATCGGGGCAGATCGTTGCGGACGGCCTCACCGGTAAGTTGGGCTTCATCGAAGACGTCCAAAACGAATCGGGCCTGTTCGTGTCGGTGGGCGTGGACCTCAGCGGCGAACCGTCGTTGTTGACGGCTCAGTGCGCTGGCGGCGCCGAAGAGCTGGTGGTTAAGGGCTCGGCGATCGCGCCGATCTCCAAGATCGACACGATGTCCAAGACATTTAGCCTGCCTTACACGCAGAGCGCCGGCAAGCAGTCGCCCGAACAGTTCGAAGGCGAACCCAAGGACACCCTGACCGCCACGTTGGGTGCGGGCGCCGAACAGGCGGGTCTGAGTGCTGCCGAGAAGATCGCCAACGAAGAATCTCTGGAGATCAAAGCAGCCGCCAGCGGGTAGCGAGCCGGACGGCACTGCAGCGAGTCTCGCCTGTGGCCAGAACTCCAGCATGGGGTCGGGCCATAGGCGCTTGACCCGCTTGCGGGCGCTGGTAGCCTTCGACGCGCAAGTCGGGCGACGCGACGATGGGGGCTGAGGGATGGCAAGGACGACCACGCAGGATGGAGGGGTAGGCCGCGCGCGCTGCGCTGCCGGCGGCTGGCTGTCTGTCATACGCCGCTTCGGCGTGCACGCGGGCGGACCGTTGGCGGGCGCGCTGGCATCGCTCCTGCTCATGGGCGTGCTTGCGAGCGCTCCCGCCTGGGCGGGCAGCGGCGGCGTCCTGTCGCGCCTTGCGCCGGTGACTCCGATCGCCTTCGCGGCCGAAACGTCAAAAGCCCCGAAAGTTCTCAAGCAGCCACTCAGCACGACCGTCGAAGAAGGCCAGAGCGCGGCGTTCGAAGCGACCGCTTCGGGATCTCCCACGCCGACCGTGCAATGGGAAGTCTCGACCAACGCTGGCGCCACGTGGAACCCTGTTGCAGGGGGCAGCGCAGATCAGTTGACGGTGGCGAATGCGAAGACCTCGGAAAGCGGCGACGAGTACCGCGCTGTGTTCAAGAACACAGCGGGTGAAGCGACCAGCAAAGCTGCCACGCTCACCGTCCACGAGGCTCCCGTAGTTACGCAGCAGCCGACCGGCGTTACGGTCGAAGAAGGTCAGGGCGCTGCGTTCGAAGCCGCAGCCACGGGCGTTCCTACTCCCACTGTTCAGTGGGAACGCTCGACCAATGCTGGCAGCACGTGGACCAACGTCACGGGCGCCACATCGGACAAGCTGGCGATCGCCAGCGCAAAGACCTCTGAAAGCGGCCAGGAGTTCCGTGCGACGTTCAAGAATGTGGCGGGCAAGGCGACCAGCGAAGCAGCCACGCTGACCGTTCGCAAGGCTCCCGTGGTCACCAAACAGCCGGCGTCAAAGACCCTCGACGAAGGAGCCAGCGCGGTCTTCGAAGCGGCGGCGTCGGGCTTCCCCGCGCCGACCGTCCAGTGGGAAGTGTCCATCGATGGCGGCACGTCTTGGAATCCCATCCCGGGGGAAACCTTTGACCGGCTGACGATCGAAGATACAAACGTCGGTGAGAACGAATACGAGTACCGCGCCGTGTTCAAGAACGCGGCCGGCGAAGCGATCAGCGAAGCGGCCACGCTGACGGTCCACGCGCCTCCGCAGGTGACCGAGCAGCCGGCGGGCACGACCGTCGAAGTGGGCCAGAGTGTCACGTTCGAAGCCGCCGCGTCGGGGTTCCCGACGCCGACCGTCCAGTGGGAAGTGTCGAGTAACGGCGGCGCCACCTTCAGCGCGGTCGAAGGCGCGACCTCAGACCAGCTGACGATCGCCGACACCAAGGTTTCCGAAAGCGGTGACGAGTATCGAGCGGTGTTCACCAACGTTGCCGGCAAAGCGACGAGCGGCGTGGCGACGTTGACGGTCGCGACGACCCACTACAGCGCGGTCGCATGGGGACAGAACCTCTTCAGGCAGCTGGGCAATGGCTCGGCCAACGCTTCCAGCGATGTGCCCGTGACCGTGAGCGGCCTGAAGTTCGTGACCGCTGTGGCCGCTGGCGGGCTCCACAGCCTGGCGCTCCTTGCCAACGGCACGGCCGTGGCGTGGGGCGACAACGAATTCGGGCAGCTCGGCGATGGCTCCACGGCGATCGCCTCGGTGCCGGTGGCGGTCAGCGGACTGACCGGCGTCAAGGCCATCGCGGCAGGCGAAAGCCACAGCCTGGCGCTGTTGGCGAACGGCACCGTGATGGCGTGGGGAGACAACGAAGACGGACAGCTGGGCGACGGCACCCACCAGGAAAGCGAAGTCCCGGTCGCGGTCAAAGGGCTCACGGGCGTGAAGGCGATCGCGGCGGGGGGCAATCACAGCCTGGCGCTCATGAGCAACGGCAGCGTGATGGCGTGGGGCGACAACGAAGCCGGCGAGCTGGGCAGCGGCGGCACGAAATCGAGCGGCGTGCCGGTGGCGGTCAAAGGACTCAGCCGTGTGTCAGCGATCGCCGCCGGCGGCGAATTCAGCCTCGCGCTGCTCAGCAACGGAACCGTCGAGGGCTGGGGCGGCAACGAATCGGGCCAGATTGGCACCGGCACCGAAGAAAAGGAAGAAGGAGAAGGGCAGCGAAGCGACGTGCCGATCGGGGTGGAAGGGCTGACCGGCGTCACAGCGATCGCGGCCGGCTCTGACCACGCCCTGGCCGTGGTGGGCGGCGGCACGGTGATGGCGTGGGGCGAAGACAACTTCGGTGAGCTCGGCAACGGCAAGACCGCCGCGCGCGAACCCAGGCCGGTGGCCGTCGGTGGCCTGTCGGGCGTCGTCGCGATCTCGGCCGGCGGGCAGGACAGCGAGGCGCTGCTCAGCAGCGGTTCGGTCATGACGTGGGGCATCGACCGCTACGGACAGCTGGGAGATGCAACCAGCGGGAGCCCGAGCGACGTGCCGGTGCTGGTGAGCGCGATAGGCAAGGTCGCGAGCATCTCGGCCGGCGGCTTTCACGTGCTGGCGTTCGGCGAACCGAAACCGGCGATCTCCGCCGTCAGCCCCAACGTCGGCTCGGCCGCCGGCCAGACGACGGTGACGCTGACCGGGTCGAACTTCGACGAAGCGACCGCGGTCCACTTCGCAGCGAACGCGGCGGTCAGCTTCGAAGTCACGTCCGACACGACAGCCACGGCGGTCGCTCCCGCAGGCACCGGCACGGTCGACGTGACGATCACCACCCCCGCCGGCGTCAGCGCGACGGGCGCGGCAGACCGTTACACCTATGTGCACACGCCGACGGTGAGCAAGCTCTCGACGAAAACGGGACCGGTCGCGGGCCATACGAGCGTGACCATCACGGGCACCGAATTCACGGCTGTGACCGCCGTCAGCTTCGGTGCGTCGGGTGCGCTGCGATACACCGTCGTCTCACCCACGTCGATCACCGCCGAAGCTCCGCCCGGGACGGCGGGCGCGGTCGACGTGACCGTCACGAACGTCGCCGGCGCGAGCGCTAAATCGGCCAAGGATCACTTCACCTACACGCCGACGGTTGAAGGTGTCGCACCCGACGAAGGCTCGCCGGCGGGCGGCACAAGCGTGACGGTGACGGGTACGGGGTTCGCCACTCCCAGCACCGCGACGACCTTCAAGTTTGCGACCAAGAAGGCGACTTCTGTGCAGTGCGCGAGTACCACCAGCTGCACGATGATCGTGCCGCCCGGCACTGCCAGCACGGTCAACGTGACCGCGCAGGTGAACAAAGCGAGCAGCCCGGTCAACGCTCCGGCCGACGACTACACCTACAACTGAGCGCTCGCGCGGCGCGCGTAGGCGCAATGGGTTGACAGGGCGCTGGAAGACTTGACGATATGCCCGACCTGCAGCTGGTGATTTTCGATTGCGACTCAGCGCCGCGAGACGTCTTCGAGGTAGCTCTGGACCCAGCTCTCCGACAGCTCGTCGGATTGCCGGCGCATCGGCTGGGAGGCGGGAACGGAGGTCTGCGGGCGCTCGATCCCGAGCATGTCCAGGACCCGGCCGACCGAGCCCTGCAGGTCGCCGGCGACGTCCTCGTAGTACAGCGGCAGCGGCTGTTGGCCGATGCGAAAGAAGAAGCCGCGCCAGGCGTCCTCGTGGCGACGCAGCTGGTCGAGCAGGTGATCGATGGCGTCGAAGGAGTAGACCACCCGCTGCTCGCGCTCGGGCTCGCCCGCGGTCTGGGTGTCGGACTGGCGCCAGACCCAGGTCTGCAGCGCACGCCACAGCGAGACGGCCTGACGAACCTTGTCGCTGCGCGAGACGAACACGTATCGCAGTTCCGGAAAGGCGGCGTTGAGCAGCGAGCCGTCGCCCTTGCCGCCGAAGCGGGGGATTCCGCGCATCAGCTCGAGGAAGTCGTTGAAGTAGCTCCACATCAGCTTTGCGCCGAACACGCCGTTGGACGTGGTTCCCTCGCGTAGCGTGGCAGCGAGATGGCCGGCGTAGTCGTCGCGGCTCCACGTGGGGCTGCGTTCGGCCTCGCGGTCGAGCTGTGAGTCGTAGGGCAGCAGGCGGATGACTTCGGGGCTGCGCAGGCCCCAGAAATACTCGCGCGGTCGGCGCGGCACGCCGGTCTCCTTGAGCGCCTCGAAATACTCGCGCGGGCGGCCTGCCACGCCGGTCTGTTCCAGCCCCTCGCACAGCAGCGTGCTGCCGCTGCGCGGCGTGGCGCAGACCACGTAGCAGAGCCTAGGAGCGACCGCCTCGTCCGCTGCAGCGGTGGATGCCTGCGGGCGCTGTGGCTCTGTGGCGCTCATCCGATCCGTCGCGTCGGTTCGCTGGCTGACAGCTGGTCGGGATCGTTGATTTCGGCCCCGGCCGGAGGGCTGGGATCGCCGTGCAGCAGCGGGTCGTGTGTGTCTTGCATCCAGCTCTGTAGACGGCCGGCAAGCTCGTTGCGGATCTCCACGCAGGCGGGATCGTCGGCGAGGTTGGCGGCCTCGTTGGGGTCGAACGCGAGATCGTAGAGCTGTTCGAACGGGACTGTCCGCTGGGCCAATCCCAGCGACAGCAGCAGGCTCTTGCTGGGCGAGTCGTCGCAGTTGGCTAGCACCGGCGTGGTGCGCTGGCCGAAGCGGCGGATGTACTTCCAGCGCTGCGTGCGCACCGAGCGCTGGGGCTCGTATGCGGCATGCCAGGTCATCTCGGCGAAGATCTCATCACGGACGGATGTGGTCTCGCCGCGGATCAGCGGCATCAGCGAGACGCCCTGCAGGAAGTCGGGGCGCTCGATGCCCACGAGCTCGCACAGCGTGGGGTAAACATCGATGTGCGACACGAGCGCGTCGAGCACCTTGCCGCCGGCGAAGCCGCCGGGGCCGCGCAGGATCAGCATCACGCCAAGCCCGCGGTCGTACAGCGTGGCCTTGGCGCCCGGGAAGGCTAGGCCGTGGTCGGTCGTGAACAAGATCAGCGTGTTGTCCGCCAGCCCGTGCGCGTCGAGCGCCTCCAGCACTGAGCCCACGCCCTGGTCGAGCGAGCGCGCGCTGGCCTTGTAGGCGGCCATGTCGCGTCTGGTCTCGGGCGTGTCGGGCAGATTGGCGGGGGGGAGCGAGTAGAGTGCGTCGCGCAGCGAGGGCGGGCTCAGCCAGTCGCGGTGCGTCTCGAAGAACCCCACCGACAGGAAGAACGGCTCGGGGGGCGGCTCGGCGAGGATCTCGATGGCGGCCGGGGCGACGCTGTCCACGTGGGTGGTCTCGATCTTGAGCACGCGGTCGAAGCCGATCACGTCGGGGCGCTTGGCGATGTGCTGCTCGCCGATCAGCACCGAGTGGTATCCGGCGTTGTGCAGCGGGTGCACGAGATGCTGGTGGTAGTCGTTGAGCGACCAGCCGCGATGGGCCAGGCCGAGCATGCCGTTGTTGTGCCCGTATTGCCCCGTCAGCAGGCACGCGCGCGAGGCCGAGCAGGTGGGCGCTGCGCAGAAGGCCTGGCGGAACAACACCCCCTGATCTGCCAGCCGCTGGATGTTGGGCGTGGGGACCGGATGGCCGTATGGCTGGACGTAGCGACCAGTGTCGTGCGAGTGCAGGTAGAGGATGTTGGGCGCGGCGTGGCTCATGTGGCGATGAGGAGGAGGTCGACGCAGCCGTAGCCTAGAGCTTTGTTCAGTCGATCAGTCGAGAACCCGGCGCACCCGCGGCAGCGTAGGCGAAACCAAGGCGGTGGGCGCCCCGGCCGATCGAGACGGAAAGCACGAGATAGACTAGGCTTTCTGCGCCAGTAGCTCAGCTGGATAGAGCGTCGGTCTACGGAACCGAAGGTCGGGAGTTCGAATCTCTCCTGGCGCGTGTCGTGCCCGAACGGGGCAGCGGCGCGCCGGCGGCCCCCCGAGCGGCCGTTTTGCGGCGGCCCGCGGGAGCATGTAAGAGGGTTGTGAACGTCGCCTTCGAGCGGCTATCCGTGATATGCTCGGCCGCAGTCTCGCCGGGGTATGGCCTGGGGAGACAGCGAGTTTGTGGTCGATTACATCTGGTTGACATCTGGACAACCCCTCAAGAGGGCGAAATCGGAGGATCCACAAGGATGAGACACGTCAAGATGGCGTACGGAGTCGCGCTGACGGTGTGCGCGCTTTGTGTCGTCGCAGCCCCGGCGCTCGCCGCGAGCGCCAGCAGCAACTTCAATGCAAATATCCCGAAGAAAACGATCTCGCCCGAAAAACCGGCGAAGACGTCTGGCAGGACCGAAGAAATGCAGGAATTCAAGTTCGGCAACCAAAAACTCATCTGCCAGATCTGGGCTTCCGGCCAGGCTGCCATGGAGAAGGAAGCCCCGACGGCGCTGACGACCGGCAAAGTCGAAGAAGAACTTGGCACGACCCTTGAAGTGGGCATCCACTTCCAGAAATGTGGACGGGTCGTAAGGGCCGTCGCCGGCGAACCCGCCAGAGACGAATACGTTGCCGCGAGCTTCAAAGGCAAGGTCACGATCATCTACCACGTCAACGGATTCGGCGAAATCATCGGCAACGGCGAAGGCGAAGAAAACGAATTCGGCAAAGGCAAGAACGCGACGATCCGTGAAACTGCGGCCACGTTCAAAGTGTCGGCGTCGAAGCTCTGCACGGTGATCATCCCGGAACAGACCGTGCCGATCAAAGCCATCAAAAAGCCAGAAGAAGAATTCACGGCGGCGACGTTCTCCAACGTGTTCACGCCGACTGTACGTAAAGGGTTCGTGAACAACGAAAAAGAGTCGCTTGCGATCAGCAACAACTTCAAAGGCCTGACATACAGGTTCGCTGAAGAAACGCAGTGCGACGAAGACGAAAAAAGCCCAGAAGGCACCACCGGGACATACAAAGGTGAGTTGAACCTCGAAATCCCGACAGGCAACTTGGGGCTCGAAGAAACAGTCGAAGCCTAAGTTGATCAGCCCGGCTGGCTAGCCGGATTTGAGGCGGGGAGCAGGCGCGTTTGGCGCCAGCTCCCCGCCTTGTTTTTATTCCTTAGAGCCCACGGGCCCTCAAGCGGCTGCTGCCAGCACGGGCACGCTGCGCCGCTGCTGCTTTGACTCGTACATGGCGGCGTCGGCCCGCTTGACGAGATCCTCGGGGGAGATGGCGCCGGCGTTCGAGCAGGCGACGCCGATGCTGGCGCGCAGTTTGACGGTGGCGCAGGAGAGCTGGAAGTCGCTGCACAGCGCCTGGCCGATGCGCTCGGCGGCGCGCATGGCCATGTCTGGCCCGGGGATGTCGCGCAACAGCACGAGGAACTCGTCGCCGCCGAGGCGGCCGATCACGTCGTGGTCGCGGCTGGCGAGCTTCATGCGCTCTGCGACCAGTACGAGCAGCTCGTCGCCGGCTGCGTGGCCGAGCCTGTCGTTGACGGGCTTGAACTCGTCGAGGTCGACGTAGACGGCGCCGGTGGTGGTGGCGTCATCGCGCTCGAGCTCCAGCTGCAGGGCGCCGAGGATCGAGGAACGGTTGTGACAGTGGGTGAGAGGGTCGAAGGTGGCGCGCTTCTCTAGCTCCTGGCGCGCACGGGCGCTGTCGGTGATGTCGAGCACGCAGGTGATCGCTCCGTTGACCTCGCCGCTGCTGCGCAGCAGCGCGCGCAGGCTCATCAGCGCGCGTCGCCAGGCCCCGGATGGCAGCACGATGTCGACCTCGACATCGCGGTCGACGCCCTCGCTGAGCACCTCGGCGAGCGCGGCGTCGAAGGCGCCGAGGCCCTCGTCGGTGAGCGTGTGCAGGATCTCAACCACCGAGGTGGAGGGCGCGTCGGCGTCCTCGATCGGCGCGGCCCCGGCGGGCGAGTCGGGCGCTGCGTCGTCCTGGCCGGCGCAGCCGTGCAGGATGTCCAGCAGGCGTGCGTTGTTGTAGACCACCGTGCGATCGGTGTCGACCTGCAACAGCCCGACGGGCATGGCGTCAGTGATGCGCCGCAGCAGCTCCTCGCGTTCCTCGAGGACTTCCTGGGCGTGCATCTCCGCGGTGACATCGATGATCTCGATCAGCACGTAGTTGCGATCGGGCTGGTTGAGGAAGTTGTGCAGCGTGGTGTCCACCCACATCCACGTGCCGTCCTTGCGCCTGCGGCGCAGCCGGGTCTGCTGGGCGCGGCGTGTGGAGAGCACGGCCAGCCAGCCCTCGACCGCGCGACCCTGGTCGTCGGGGTGAATCTGGTCGAGGACCGATTTGCCGATCAGTTCCTCAGGCGTGTAGCCGAACATCTGCGTGAACGCGTCATCGCACTCCAGGACGTTGGCGCCCTCGTCCTCGAGCAGCGTGGAGAAGCGCGGAGCGGCTGGCGCCTGCTCCTTGGCTGCCGGGCGGCCGTCTTCCTCGACCTCCTGGTCGTTGGGCAGGATGATGCACATCAACGTGCCGTGGATCTCACGTACGTCCAGGAAGTGCAGCGTTACCCAGGAAGCGGGTTTGCTGAGCAGGCGCACGTTCCCGGCGGATGCGCCCTCGTGCTGGGCGAGCTGCCACAGGCTGATCACGGTTGCACGGTCCTCGGCGACCACGCCGTCGATTACGGCCCGCCCCTCGATGGCCGCCTGGCCCCACAGCCCGACGGTGTTGGGCACGGGCACGATCAGGCCGTTGCTCGACAGCCCGCAGACGAGGGCGTCGGAGTGCTCGCGCAGCAGGGCGTCGGCGGCCAAGGCGATGCTTTGCGGGTCGTATGTGGCTTGACTTGCCATCTGATTCCTCTCCGGCGTCCAATCGACCGCGAGGCGCCCTCGCGTGAGCTCTCCGGCGAGCGTATGGACGATCGGGCGGGCGGCCGAGACAGCATCGAATGGGCTCGGCGCGCAGATGCTCAGGCGGCAGACGGGGCAACCGGTCAAAGATCGGCTGGCACGCCGTGGTCGCGCTCGCGCATGCCGAGCTCGTACGCGCCGCCGTGCGCGGTGCGCAGTGTCCTGGGCGCGCCCGCCCGCGTCTGGACGGTCATCTGCATGGCTGCGATCGAGCAGTTGACCACGTCGCGCTCGCCGCCTCGGGGGTCGGCGTAGCGCCAGCGGGCTGCCGATCGAGCTGGGACCTGCACGCTGACCTCGACAGTCATGCTGCCCTGGCCGGTGAGCCGTACGGTGGCGCCCTGCGCGTTTGCGTCCACGCGCGGGCGTCCGGCGGCGAGCCCGCCCAGGCGGTGGCGGGCGCCGTCGATGCATAGCGCGCCGCTGGCCACCCACGGCGTTGTGCGCCCGGCCAGTCGCACGCGTCCCAGCGCCAGGTCAAGCCACGCGTCCGGCGCGCCTGCGAAGTCGATCCCGTGCAGCCAGATCCACCGCTCGGCATGCTCGCTGCCCCAGTTGTGCCCAACCATCCCAGGCCACTCGCGCAGCTCGATCGCCTCGCGCCCGGCCAGCTCCAGCCGCCCGTCGAAGCTCGCGGCGGGAGCGGGGCTGGTCAGCTTGGTGCGCGGCAGCGGCGCCTTGTAGAGCCAGGCCGGTGACAAGTGACGCAGCTCCGGCTCGCGGGCGCGCAAGCGCAGCGACCAGCGCGCGTCGCCGCAGCGGCCGTGCGACTGTCCGGGACCGAGGCTCGCACCTTCGCCCTCCCCCGCGCCTGCGACTCCGTCTGCGCCTGCGTCCCCACTGTCGCTCGCGCTGCTGGCGTCGCCGACCGCGATCCAGCCCGCGGCGGGCGCGCGTAGCTGCGTGCTGGTGAGCTTGTGCATAAAAGGCTGCTCGGCGCCCGCGTCAAAGACGGTGCACCACACCGACCCGAGCGCTGCGCGCCCGGGGGGCTTGTGCACGGTGCAACGAATCCAGGCGCCCAGCGGCCGGTCGGGGCTGACGGCGCGCAGATAGAAGGACTCGTACATACCCGCCCGCTGGGGCGCGGTCGGGAACACGGCACTCGTGGCCATCAATTGCGATGCTAACCGCCTGGCAACCCTCCGTACTGTCACCCCTGAGAGGATCTGACGATGAGGCGAGACCCGCTCGTGCAGCTGCCACGCGCGTTGACCGAACCGCGGTGCCACCCGGACGCGCGCTTCGTGATGGGCATCGACGGCGGCGCGACCAAGACGCTGGCCGCTGTCCTGGACCTGCGGGCAGGTGTACTGCACCTCGGCCATGCGGGGCCGAGCAACGAGGACGCGGTCGGGGCGACGGCGGCCGTGGCGGCGCTGCTGGCGGCGGCCGACGAGGCGATCGCGAGGGCGGGGATCGCGTCGGACGACCTCGCGGGGGCGGTGCTGGCGGTGGCGGGCACGGACACAGACTCGGTGGCCGAGCACGTGGCGGGCGCGCGCACCGATCAGTGGCTGGTGGTCAACGACGTGGTCGGCGCGTGGGCCACGGCGACCGGCGCGACGCCAGGTGTGGCGGTGATCTCGGGCACGGGCTCGAACGTGTTCGGCGTGGGCGGGGTGGATGCCGATTCGCGCGCGTGGCGGGCAGGAGGCTGGGGGCACCTGCTCGGTGACGAGGGGTCGGGGTATTGGCTGGGTGTCCAGTCGATCAAGGCGGCCCTGCGCGACCGCGAGGCGTCGGGCCCGCCGACGGCGCTCAGCGATGCGGTGTGCGAGTTCTTCAGGATGCCCAGCGTCGAGGCGGTTGCCAGCAACGTGTACTCAAAGCCCCTGACCAAGGGCGAGATAGCGGCCTTTGCGACCGAAACCGCGCGCGTGGCTGCGACTGGAGACGCGGTCGCGCGTGAGCTGTACGAGCTTGGAGCACGCGAGCTGGCGGGACAGATCGCGGCTGTGATCGACCAGACGGGTCTAGCTGCAAACGGCTCTGCGGACGGCTTTCCGGTGGGTCTGATCGGCAGCGCGTTCAAGGCGGGTGCGGTATTCGTCGAGCCGCTCGCGCAGGCCGTTCGCGCGCATGCCGAGCAGGCTCGCGTGAACGTTGTGGAGATGGCCCCGGTGGGCGGCAGCCTGCTGTTGGCGATTCGTGCGTGCGGCCTGGCGGACGGGCCGCCCAGGGAGGAGCTGTCGCGGATGATCGACGACGCGCTACGTGCCTAGGGAGTGCATGCGGATGATCGACGACGCGCGCCCGTAGCGCGGTAGCACCTATGTGTGCTGTGGCGCCTGCGCCGAGGCGAGGGTGTCGTTGTGAGCCCAGTTCTGGAGGAATGCTTCGGTGGCGGCTACGTCGAGTGGACGTGCGAAGAGGAAGCCCTGTCCGCTGTCACAGTGCTCGTCTCTCAGCAGCGAGAGCTCATGCTGTTTCTCGATGCCCTCGGCGAAGGTCTCGATCGAGAGGGCCTTGCCGAGTTGCACGAGGGTGTGGATGAGCGTCTCACCCTCCTGATTGTGTGCCAGCCCAGTGATGAAGGACCGGTCGATCTTCAACGCGTCAACCTGGAAGCGTTGAAGGTGCGCGAGGGATGAGTAGCCCGTACCGAAGTCGTCGATCGCTATCCGTACGCCGAGTTGCTTGACCTGGGCGAGCCGGCGAGCGGTCTCGTCGACGTTGCGCATGAGCGTGGTCTCGGTGATCTCGATCGTCAGCGCCTCGGGGTCAAGGCCGCTGTCACAAAGCGAGCCTTCTATGTCGGCGAGGATCTTGTCGCTGTCGAGCTGGCGCGCGGAGACGTTGACGGCCATAACGATCGGATACCCAGCCTGACGCCACTTGGCGCCCTGAGAGCAAGCCTCTTGCAGGACCCACTTGCCGACCTCTGTGATCAGCCCGGTCTCCTCGAGCAGCGGGATGAACTCGTTGGGTTGAACGACGCCGCGCACTGGATGGCGCCAGCGGATCAGGGCCTCCACTCCAGTGGGCCGCATGTTGCTCAGGTCGAAGGTGGGCTGGTAGGCCAGGAAGAACTCGTCCTTGTCGAGGGCTTCCCGGAGGTCCATCTCGAGTTCCATGCGGTCCTGCAGGGTGTCCTGCATGCCGGTCTCGAACACGGCGTAGCGATTCTTGCCGTCCCACTTCGCGCGGTACATCGCGATGTCAGCCTCGCGCAGAAGCTCCTCGGCTGAGGCTCCGCCTCCATCGGCCGAGGCTCCATCTACTGCTGCGATCCCGATGCTAGCCGCAACGGTCACACGAGTCTTCTTGTCTGCACCGAGCTTGAACGGCTGCCCGAGCGCGTCGAGCAGACGCTCGGCAATCAGCTCGGGGCCCGCTGCCACCGAGAGATCCTCGGCGATCACGACGAACTCATCCCCGCCGAGGCGCCCCAGCGCATCGATGTCTCGTACCACTCCCTCGAGCCTCGCGGCGACCGCCCGCAGCAATTCATCCCCGACGCTGTGACCGAGGGTGTCGTTGATGCTCTTGAAGTTATCGAGATCGACAAACAGCGCCGCCACCGGCGTCTTGCTACGACGTGAGCGCGCGAGCATCTGCTCAATGCGGTCCAGGATCAACGTCCGGTTCGGCAAACCGGTCAACGGGTCGTGGGTGGCGAGAAAGGAAAGCTCCTCCTCGCGCTGCTTGAGCTCCGCGTCGGTTCGCTGGCGCTCGGCGTCAAAGCACTTGGATATCTTGACGAGGCTGAACTCGAGACTCAGCTGCAATACGTTGAGGGCCTGGGAAAGCGCCTCTTGCGAAGCGTCCAGCTGCGCGGCGCTTTGGCGCAGCACCTCGGCCACCGAGTCGCGCCACCACACGCAGCGTTTGGTCAGCTGGTTCAGCGATGCCAAGCGGTGAGCCGCCAGCTCGCCGTAGATGACCCAGGTTTCTCTGCCGGCCTCGATCGCCACCTCTGCGCCCTCACCCGCCATCCACCGGGCTACCGCCATCGTGGAGCTTCTGTTGATTCGTTCGAAGCGATCCAGAACTACGGCGTCGACACCGTCGCCCCGCCCGGTGGCTCGTGCCGTCGTCAGGTCGAACACATCCGCCGTCCGTGCCTTTAGGGCCTCGCCAAGGAGATGGACATCCACCCTGAGCTCAGACATTGCAGTGGGCGGCGACGGCGCCGGACGCTGCTCATCCCTGTCGGGGCCAAAGCCTTGAACGGTCATTCCACCTAACCAATCGTCCGTTAGCTGCAGTTCCATAAGTCCGACCCCCTGTAGGAGGCGAAGATCTGCGAGCCGCGCAGCACAGCGACGCTGGTCAGCGGCTCATGCCCATCGCTCCCATAGCGTGCATCGATCCGGATGAGCCCGGAACGACGAACCCCGGCACCTCGTGCGGTGCGGCGAGAATCGCGACCGCGATCACGACGAGGAGGCCTGCGGTCGCCAGCTTGGCCGCGCGTTGCCACGGTCCAAGCTTTTCGAGCGCCACGAGGCCCGCGATCAGTGCCATCCAGGTGAGGCTCATGACGCCGAGCGCGAACAGCGCGGCCATCAGCGCCCACGAGCAACCAATGCACCATCCGCCACTGCGAAGGCCCATCACAAATGCGCCTGAGCGGCTGTCGCGCCACGTCGCGCGCAGGAATCGCAGTGGGCTTCGGCACCTCGTAAGGAAAGCGTGCTTGAACGGCGTCAGCTGATACAGCGCGGCGAGCACCAGCACACCTGTCGCGAGCCAACGCCCGCCGCTGTGCCACGCGAGGGCGGTGGCGAACAGGCTCTTGCCGAGCTCGAACAGTCCGTAGGCGACCACTCCCGCGGCGCTCCAAACCAGCAGGTAGCCGCCGGCGAACAAGAGCATCCGGCTGGGCTCACGACGCACCAGCGCGGCGTAGACGGCTGCGGTGGGCGCAAGCGACGGCAGCATCATCGCCGCCATCATCACCGCCCACACGCCCGTAAACCAGCCGAGCGCGCCGAGGGCGGTCCCCGGTCCTGCGTCCATCCCCGCCATGCGGTCGGCGGTCAACCACCACGCCAGGCCTGCCGCTGCAAGCAACGCCGCGACCATCCCCAGCTCGGCGCGCATCGCCGTCCATGGTTTCACTAGCAGTCGTACTCGTCGTGGCGGCGCACCCACAACGGCTCCGAGGCGCTCTCGTCGCGACCCTTCGGCGTCCGGTCTAGCAGGCCGTAGTAGGCCATTGCGGGCTCGAGGCCGCGGGCGGTCGTGACGTAGGTCCGGTAGACGATCCCGTCCGACAGGGCGTACACGCTCAGGCCCGGTCCCTCGGCGACGTATCCCCCCGCGTCGGTCTTGCACATGCGCGCGTTTTGCTCGACGGTGGGTGGAATCGGGCCTTCCAGGAACGGCTTCAGCTCCTCCTCTGTGTACAGGAAGCCGATGTCGCGGTTGAAGTCGCTGTCGCCGCTGGAGACCCAGTCGATGCCCCAGCCCATCCGTTTTCTGTAGGCGAGGAGCTTGTCGAGCGGTGCGCGGGAGGCGAGCAGCAGGGTGGCGTCCCTGGCCTTCACGTGGACCACCTGGGGATCGAGCGTGTCCGCGATCGAGGAGCAGACCGGGCAGCCTGCCTCCCAGGATGGCCCGAACATGAAGTGGTAGACGAGCAGCTGGGAGCGGCCGTCGAAGAGGTCGGCGAGGGCCTTCGTACCCTGCTCGGTCTCGAAGCGGTAGTTCTTCTCGACCGGGACCCAAGGCAGCTCGCGCCTCTTCCTGGCCAGCTCGTCGCCGCGGCGGGTGAGCTCCTTCTCCTCTTTGAGCAGCTCGCCGCGCTGTGCCTGCCACTGCTCCTGTGTGCCGATCCTGTGGTCTGTCATCAACGGCCATCTCCTGTCTGGGTCCGCCGGGCAGTCTCAGCTTTGGTTGGATGCACGCGGATTATCTCCCTTGCTGACCGGGAGCGCACCCACACCAGCGTCGGCAACGGCGTCGAGCCGGGCGGCGATGGCCGCCCGATCGCCGATCGCGGATGCGCCGGCGCCCTGCATCCGCACGGCGGCGGCAGCGTTTGCGAAGGAAGCGGCGCGCTCGGCGCCGGCGCCCTCGGCTAGCGCTATGAAGAAGGCGGCGGCGAACACGTCACCGGCGCCGAGATCGTCGACGACATCCGCGACGGCTGGCACGTCGAGCTCGAGCGTCCGGCCATTGTCCAGCAGGATTGTGGCGGGCGCGGCGCCGGCGGTGATCACGGCCACGCCGCCAGCGGCGATGGCCTCGCCGAGCAGCGCTCGGCAACTGCTGCGCTCGTGCTCGCTGACGACGACGGCCTGGCAGTGACGCGCGATCGACAGGCTGGCTGAGTCGGTTGGGGCGACCTTGACCTCGCTGTCGGGGTTGCTCCAGTCGCGTGCCGACCCTTGGGGCGTCCAGCCCACGAAGTCACAGGTTCCATGCCAGCGTTGTGGGGACTCGCGCGCGACGGGCGCCAGGTGCAGGATGGCGCTGTCGACGGTGAACTCGTCGGCCATGGGCCCGGCCCAGGCGAGCATTCGCTGCGTCCGCTCTGCGCCGGCGCCACGCGTGAGCAGCGTGGTCGTGGCGGCGGCTGGCTGGATCTGCAGCTCGATCTCGGGGCGATAGGGAGCGAGCAGCTCCTCGATCTCGCCGGGCAGGCCCTGCGTGAGGATCAGCGTCCGGCATCCCAGCCGAGCGGCCTGCAGGGCGCTGTAGAAGGCGGTCCCGCCAGGGCGGCGCGAGCCGTCGGCGAGCACGTCGACGGTCACGTGGCCGACGGCGGTGTAGTCGAAGTGCAAGCCGGGATTCATCTGGTGGGTGGTGCCTGTGGAACGATCCGCAGGCAGCCCGCGTCTATGCCCGGGACGGGCTGATCGGCGCTGATGTGCCCGGACGCTGGTATGCGTATACCAAATCAAGCAGCCGGGTCGACTGTTGTTGTGACTGCATAATCGATGACGCCCAACCTGCATCTCCGACGCGCGCTGGGGGCCTGCCGCCCGCTGGCGCTGTGCGCTGCTAGCGCCGCGTGCGCGCTTACGGCGCCGGCCGCCGCGGCGCGCTCGCCCTATCCGGCGGGCGCCACGCGCGCGGCGTTCGTGGCGCGCCCATCGCAGTTCGCCCATGCGTCGGCGAGCGCTGTGAAGACGAGCACGCATGCGAATGCGCAGACGAGCATGCACACCAACAAGAAGAAGCCCAAGCCCAAGCCCAAACTGCGTGGCAATGCGGCCCGCGCGCTGGTGGCATTTGCGGCGATGCAGCAGCACTACTACATCGCGGGCTCTGGTCTGTATGAAGGCGAACCGTTCTCGTATCTGTGGCCGTTCTCGCAGGCGCTGGCGGCGACGGTGAGCATGGCCTACATCCCCGGCATCGAAGCGCCGGGCATCGAAAAGCCGGTCGCGCCGGTGTCGTTCGGGCGCGAACTTCAGGCGCGGCTGGTGGGCCTTGGCTCGTATCTGGACAGCGACAACTCGGGCGCCTCGGAAGGCGCGTTCACGAGCGCGCTGCCCGCGTTCGACGGCACGGTGGCGCCGCCGGCGGGTCCCGGCGGGGCGAAGTACTACGACGACAACGACTGGGTGGGAATCGAGCTGGCGCGTCTGTACAAGCTCACGCACAACCCGGCGGCGCTGGGCAGCGCGGAGGCGATCATGGCCTTCGAGATGGCCGGCTGGCAGACCGATCCCCAACTGGCGTGCCCAGGCGGCCTGCCGTTCTCCAACACCGAGGAAAACAGGGAACGCAACACGGTGACCACCGCGCCGGCCGCCGAGCTGGGCGTCCAGCTGTACAAGATCACCGGCAACGTCCAGTATCTGCAGTTCGCTGAAATGGCCTACCAGTGGGTGCGCAGCTGCCTGCTGGCGCCGAGCGGCATGTACGCGGACCACATCAGCCCCAAGGGCGAAGTGGAACCGATGTTGTGGAGCTACAACCAGGGCACGATGATCGGCGCGGGCACGCTGCTCTACCAGGCGACGGGCAACAGCGCATACCTGTACCAGGCCCGCCAAACGGCCAGGGCGGCGCTCGAATACTTCACGCCCGAACGGTTGGGCTCAGAGAACCCGTTCTTCCCGTCGGTCTACTTTCGCAACCTCATGTATCTGGACTCGGTCACCCACGACCCTCCCGGCCCGGCGATCGCCCAGGCATACGTGAACTACTCCTGGCAGCACCTGCGCCTGTCCGACGACCTGTTCGTGGCGGGCTCGCCGCCCGCGGCCCAGCTGCTGGTGCAGGCGGCCGTCGTGCAGATCTATGCGCTGCTGTCGTCGCCGGCGAGCACCTATTTTTAATTTGATGAGCTGGCGCTGGCGCGCCAGTGGAGCGGGTCGCGTGGTTGTTGGAGTAGGCTCTATGGAAGTGAGCGAAGGCACGAACCTGACCACCGCGGAGGGGCTGGAGGCCCTGGAGGCCGAGCTGGCGGCGCTGGAGGGGGAGGGCCGCAGGGAGATCGCCGAGCGGATCAAGACAGCGCGCGAATGGGGCGATCTGAAGGAGAACAGCGAGTACCACGACGCCAAGAACGACCAGGCGCATCTGGAGACGAAGATCGCGCGGCTGCGCGAGAAGATCGCCGACGCGGTGGTAGTCGCCGAGAAGCAGGCTGCGCCGGGCGGGGTGGTGGGCTTCGGCTCAACGGTGGTCGTGCGCGACCCAGACGGGGTGGAGCGCACGTGGCAGATCGTCAGCTCCCATGACGCGGCGCCGGGCGAGGGACGCCTGTCGGCCGAATCGCCGGTAGCGGTGGCGCTGCTCGGACGGGCGGCCGGCGAGCAGGTCTCGGTGTCGCTGCCCAAGGGCAGGCGCACGCTGAGCATCCTCAGCGTGGGTTGAGTCGGCGCTCACGCCCCCGCGCGAGGCCTGCCGCCTGGCGTCAGCGGCTGCGCGCCCGCCGCTGGGCTCGGCGCAGAAACTGCTTGGGGCTGTCGGCGTACAGGCGCCTGCCCTCGCGCAGCGCTCGCCGTTGCAGCTTGCGCCGGCGCTTGGCGATCAGCTTGAGCAGCAGCTTGCGCGTGCGCCGGCCGACTCGCTGTGAGCCCTTGGCCCGCTTGGATTCTGTGCGGATGCGCTGTGCGAGCACGGCCAGATCGTGATCCTCGCCGAGCGTTTCCCCCAGCGAGTCGGCGCGGCGGGCGAGGTTGGGGCGGTCGAGCATTTCGGCTGCGTAGCGCAGGTCCTTGACACGTTTGCGCCACTGATGCATGGCCTGCATGTCTGTGCCGTCCGTGCGCGCGGCGCGCCTGCGCCGGCGCCGGCCCTGCTGGTAGAGGCGCTGCAGGTCGTCCTGTACGAGCTCGATGCCGGCGCGTTCGCTTAGGCTCCACGCGCTTGCTCGTGCCCTGAACGCGCGCAGCTGCACGAGCGCCTGGGCGAGCGCGGCGGGCTCGCCCAGCGTCTGGCGGCGACTGCGCTCGTGCTCGGCTGCCAGCCGTGCTCGCAGCCTGCGCACACCGCCGCGGCGGGCGAGCTTGCGCGGATGGCGCTCGATCAGCGCGTCGAGGGTGCCCAGCATCACCTCAGCGTCGCGTGCGCCTGCCAGGCTCCGGCCGACGTCGCGCAGCTCGCGGTTCTCGCGCGCGACCGCCTGCTCGCCCAGCTCGCTGACCAGCAGCGCCACCAGGGCGCGCAGGCGCTTGAGCGCCTTGCGCGTCTCGTGCACGGCGTTCTCGTCCGGGGCGGCCGCGTGGTGTGTCCCGTTGGTGCTCTGCCCGCCGCCCAGCAGCTCGATCGCCAGGTCGGCCTGCGCGAGGGCCATGCGCTGCATGGCCCTGCCGAGTGGCTCGCCTGCACGCTGGCCCAGCTGGCGGTCGCGGCGGCGCAGCCGGGCGCAGCGGCGCTCGCGCTCGGCTTTGGCCAGGGCCGCGCCGACGCCGACGAACACGGTGGCGGCGACCGTGACCGCGACCGTGGCGGCAAAGGGCGCGACAATGGAGCGATGACCAGCCTGCCGCCCGCGCCATGGTGGACGGTGCGCCCTGCGGCGAACCGCAAGCCGGCGACCTATCGCTGTCCGTTCTGTGGTCATCATCTGCCTGCCCTGAGCGAGCATATGCTGATCGCGCCCGAAGGCGACACGCGCAGGCGCCGTCATGCCCACAGCGAGTGCGTGCTGCGCGCCCGCGCGCGCGGGCGACTGCCGGCCAGGGACGAGTGGCTGGCCTCCCAGCCGCGCAGCCCGTCGCCGTGGGCGCGCCTATTTGGGCGGCTCAGGCCCCGAACGCGTGCACGTGCTCGGGCTCCACGCGAATGATCACCCGCTGTTCGCCGGGCTGGCGCAGCGGGTACTCGTCTACGCCCATGTACTTCTTGGCCATCGCGTCGATGTGCTCGTCGGCGCCCTCGTGCGTGCGCTCGGCCACGCGTCCGCGCACCTCCACGTACTCGTAGGGGTTCTCCAGGTTCTGCACGGTCAGCGTGACGCGCGGATCGCGCTCGAGGTTGCGCGGCCAGGCGCGACCCTCGGCCGTGTTGAGCACGGGGCGTCCGTCCTGCACGTCCACCCATACGGGCACGCACTGCACGGCACCGTCGGAGCGCAGGGTTGCGACGTGGCAGAAGTTCTTGGCCTTCATCAGCTCCTCGGCCCGGCCTTCGATCGTTACGCTCATCTGTGCAAGCCCTTTCTCGCGGTGGTTGTCGGGTGACACCACGATAGGGCCTTGGCGTCAGCGCGCGGGTGGCACGGGCACCGGCGCGCGATCCCCGCGCGGATCGTCCGATGTGCGTCTGCTGTGTGCCTTGTCGACGTACATGGCGGCGTCGGCGTGCCTGACCAGGTCGGTCACGGTTTGCCCGTCCTGGGGCCAGATCCCGCCGCCGACGCTCGCGCCGACCGACAGCTCGATCCCGTCGACGATGAATTGCTCGGCGAACGCAGCCCTGACGCGCCGCTCGGCGGCGCGGATCTGGCCGTCGCGTTGCACGTCGGCGAGGATCACCGCGAACTCGTCGCCACCCAGGCGGGCGACCTCGTCGCCGCTGCGGCAGGCCGCGCGCAGGCGCACAGCAGCCTGGCGGATGAGCTCGTCGCCGGCCTCGTGGCCGTACAGGTCGTTGACCCGCTTGAACTCGTTGAGGTCGACGAACAGCAGCCCCGCATGTCCGTCCTGGCTGCGCGCCCCGTCCAGGACGGTGTCGATGCGCTGTTTGAAGCCGACACGGTTGAGCAGGCCGGTGAGGCCGTCGTGGCTTGCTTTGTGGCGCAACTGATCGACGAGGTGGCCGTTTTGGATGGCCGGTGCGGCCAGCGCGGCGACGCCGGTGAGGCGCTCGAGCAGGTCGCTGTCGGGGCGCAGGCGCTGCGCGTTGTCGCCCACCGATACGGTAAGGATGCCCTGGAAGACGTCTCGCGCGATGATCGGCACGACGGTCAGCGCGATCACCTGGATCTCGGCCATCAGCCGCCCGACGAACACGTCGTCGGTTCCCTGCACAAAGAAGTGCGGCGCGGGCTCGACGAGCATGCGCGCCAGGTTGGGCGTGTCGGTGGGCGAGATGCGCACGTCTGAGAGCTCGAAGGCTGGGTCCTGCGCGCGATTCCAAAAGGCGACGGGCGCCAGGTGGCGCTTGTCCTCGTCCCACAGCCACACCGCGATCCTGTCGCAGTCGACGACCTCGGGAACGGCTGCTGCTAGGCGCTCGGCGACGTCCTGGCTCGAGCCGGCCTCGGCCATCGCGTGCGATAGCGACAGCAGCGAGCTGACCTGCGCGTGGCGCTGGGCGGACTCCTGCAGCGCGAAGGCCATGTCGAGGACGGCTGCGGCGTGTTTGGCATACAGGCCGAGGATTTCCCGTTCCTGGGGGAAGAAGTCGATGTTGCCTGGGAAGTGCGCGATCAGACGGCCGTAGCTGCGCCTGCTGGAGGCGACCTCCACGACCAGCATTGAGTCCTCCGGCGAGGTTTCGTCGGCGAGCGCCACGCGCGCGAGCTTGCGGGCGCTGTGCTCGTCGATGCCGTGGCTGTAGACCTGCAGCTCGGCGCTGGGGTCCGGGCGCACCGCAAGGATGTGGCTGGGTGCGCGAACCGCGTCGGCGGCGCTGTCGACGATGCGGCGCAGCACTGTCTCGATGTCCTCGGTCGAGACTAGGTCGCCGGCGATCGCATACACGCTGTGCAGCCGCTCGGACATGGCCACCAGCTGGGCCTCCAGCGATGTTACGCGCGCCTGCGGGTCGGCCGCGGCGGCCGCCTGCTCGGCGTCCCAGGTGACTGTGTACAGGCACTGCTTGCCACCACGCGCATGGCATTCGCTCTCCTCAACGCGCGCGGTCGGGAGTCCGAAGAGGACCGGATTGCTGGCCAGCAGGCCGGTCGTCAGTTCGCACATCGCCACAGTGCGGGTGTAGCCCGGGCGCGCCGCCGCCCTGATCACCGCGCGCCCCGGTTCGACCTCGAGAGCCTCCATCTCGGTGATCGTCGTGAAGCGTCCCGCGGCCTGGGCGATCGTCTGCATGCACGCCTCGACAGACCCGAGCGAGCGCAGCAGCGTGGCGACCTGTGTGCCCGCGTGCTGGCGCACCGTCTCCTCGCCCGCTCGCCGGGCGAAGTGGGGGTCGCCGGAAATCTGCACGGCGGCGTCCATCAGCGCGTAGGCCTCGTCAAGCGATATCCAGTTGTTGGCGTCTTCCAGATAGGCCGCCGAACGCTTGCTGGTCGCGCGCTCAAGCAGGGCGGCGACCGCCTGCTCGCCGCCCTGGCCACGAACCAGCCGCAGGATCGACGTGCTCATCGAGCAGCAGAACTGCCGATCGGCATCCTCGGGGGGGTCCGCACGCGCAGGCTGCGCATTCATAGGGGGTGGATCGGTGGCAAACGCCCTCCGCTTGAGCGATCAGTAACCGCTCGGCCGATCGTCGATCTGGCTCAGCGGCTACCCAGATCGCTCGTCGAGGCTCGGCGGCTGCGTGGATCGCTCGTCGCGCTGGCTCGGCGGCTGCCCAGGCCGATCATCGGCGTGGCTTCAGTATCGGCTTAGGCCGCTCGTTGAGCGGGTGGGCGGTATCTGGCCGAGCGGCGTCAGCCGGCCGTTGTTGAGCTGGAAGGTGACCGTGGCCCGGCCGCCGCTGGGGCTGGAGAGCGGATCGCCACTGCGATAGAGCGGGTATGCGAGGGTCACCTGGGTGTCGCTCTGGGAGATCACTTTGACGGTGGCGCTCGGTTCGCTGGTGTCGGTTCCGATGTAGTGGCCGTCGAGGAAGAAGAACGCCTGCTGTCCGTACCCATCACCCGATCCCGTGCGGGTGCCGACGAGCACGCGCAGGGTCTGGTCGGAGTGGTATTCGGCCGTGTTGTTGGGCGTGTAGCCGTGGGCGCGCACCACCCCGGCGGCCGCGCTGGCAGCTTCCCCGCTGCCGGCAGATTCGTGTTCGTGTTCGGCGAATGCCGGCTCGGGCGCCTTGCGCGCGGGGCCGGGCGCGACCGTGCCGCCGCCTGTGGCGGGCGTCGTCACGGTCGGCGTCGAGCTGTTCGGCGTGGTGGTCGGGCGCGTTTTGGTCGTCGAGCTGGCTGCGGGGTTGGTGCTCGTTTCCTGTTGCGCCGGCGGGGAGCTGGCCACGGTCACCGTCTTGGTCGCTCCGCCGCAGCCGCCCAGCAGCGCTGCACAGGACGCGCCCAGGGCAAGCGTGCCGGCCGTGGCACGGGTCGCTCTCATAGCACCCATGGTATTCGCCGCCCGAGTGGCCTCCTCCTTGGGGAGGGCGCCTGGCTCGGGTGGCCGTCCTGCTTGGGGCGGGCGCCCGGCTCGGGTGGCCACAGCCGCCGGTTGTGCCGGCCTTCTTGACATAGTGATTAGTCACTGCTAAATTAGCCCGATCAGTCCCCCAACGAAGGAGCGTCGGCATGAGTGGCTCGCGTAGGAACGGTTGGACCCTCGGGATCGTGTCGGTTGCGCTGTTCATGACGGTGCTCGACAACCTCGTGGTGAGCGTGGCGCTGCCCACCATCCACCGCGACTTCGGCGCGTCGATCCAGTCGCTGGAGTGGACCGTCAACGCGTACGTGCTCACCTACGCCGTGCTGCTGCTCACCGGCGCCGCGCTGGGCGACCGCTTCGGGCGCAAGCGCATGTTCCTGGTCGGCATGACCGTGTTCACGGCCGCCTCGGCTGCGGCTGCGCTGGCGCCCACCACGGGGCTGCTCGTCGCCGCCCGCGCCGTCCAGGGCGCCGGCGCTGCGATCGTGACGCCGCTCACCCTCACCCTGCTGGCCGAGGCATTCCCGGCCGAGCGCCGGGGCATGGCGATTGGCGTGTGGTCGGGCATCAGCGGTATCGCTGTGGCGATCGGGCCGCTGGTCGGCGGAGCGGTCGTGCAGGGCATCTCCTGGCACTGGATCTTCTGGATCAACGTGCCGATCGGGATCGTGCTGGTCCCGTTGGCAGCGCGGTTGCTGGCCGAGAGCCGCGGTCCCTACGGCACGCTCGACCTGCCGGGCCTGGTGCTCGGGTCCACTGGCGCCTTCGGGGTGGTCTTTGGTCTCGTGCGCGCCCAGTCGCTGGGCTGGGGCAACCCCATGGTGCTCTCCAGCCTGATCGCCGGCGTGGTGCTGTTGGGCGGCTTCGTTGTCTACGAGCGCCGCGCGGCCGAGCCGATGCTGCCGATGTCCTTCTTTGCCAAGCGCTCGTTCGCGGTCACCAACGTGGCCTCGCTGAGCATGTACTTCGGCATGTTCGGCTCGATCTTCTTCCTCTCCCAGTACATGCAGAACGTGCTGCACAACTCGCCGCTGCAGGCCGGGCTGAAGCTGCTCGTGTGGACGGGAGCGACGATGGTCGTGGCCCCCTTCGCCGGTGTCTTCTCCGAGCGCCTGGGCAGCCGCCCGTTCATGTTCGCCGGCCTGTCCCTGCAGGCCGGGGCCCTAGGATGGTTTGCCACGATGGCCTCCACGAACCTGCCGTACTCGCACATGATCGCTCCCTTCGTGATGGCCGGCGCTGGCATGGCGCTCGTGTTCGCCCCCTCGGCCAACGCGGTGCTCTCCTCGGTGAGCACGCAGCAGGCCGGTCAGGCGTCGGGCGCCAACAACGCCATCCGCGAGGTCGGCGGCGTGCTCGGCGTGGCTGTGCTCGCCACCGTCTTTACGGGCGCCGGCGGCTACGCCTCGCCACAGTCCTTCGTCAATGGGCTCATCCCTGCGCTGTGGGTGGGTGTGGCCGTGCTCGCGGTTGGTGCGCTCACGGTGCTCGCCTTCCCGTTTAAGACCCGCTCGGCCGCCGTCGAGGCTGACGGTGGCCAGCGCCAGCGCGCCGAGCGCGCGATCGGGGCGCTCGCGGGGGAGCCTGCGTGAACGCCCAGCCTGCAGACGGGGGCGTTGGCTCGCACCAGCCGGGCGGGGCGGGCACTGCGCCCGAGCCGGTCCGCAGGCGCGTGCCGGCGGCCGAGCGCCGTGAGGAGCTGATCTCGGCGGCAGTGCACGAGTTCGCCCATGGCGGCCTGCACGGCACGCCCGTTGAGCGCATCGCCAGGCGCGTGGGCGTGGCCCAGCCGTATGTGTTCAGCCTCTTCTCCAACAAGCGCGAGCTGTTCCTGGCGGCGCTGGAGCGCAGCTTCCAGCTGGTCGCGGACACGTTCGTGCGCGCCGACGCCGACTATCGCGCGGGACGTGCTCCCGCCGACTGCGAGGACGCGCTGGAGGCGATGGGGCACGCCTACAAGGAGCTCTTGCAAAGCGACCGCGACTACCTGATGCTCCAGCACCAGTCCTATGCAGCCTGCGACGACGAGGTCGTGCGCGAGCGCGTCAGACGTCGCTACGCAGAGCTGGTCGCGCTCGCCGGCGAGCTGTCCGGCGCAGACGCGGAGCGACTCGACGACTTCTTCCGTCACGGCATGGCCCTCAACGTCGCTGCAGCCATGGGCGTCGAGGATCTGTCGGCGGGCTGCGCGTGGGTGCGGGCGGAGCTGCAGGCCACGCCCGAGCAGCCTGGATCGCCGCAGCTTTGAGCGTCGGGCCTGCTGGGCGTCTGCAGCGTCTGGTGGCTGCTCTGCGCTTGGGCCCAACGTAGACCTCTCATGTGCAATCGCTAACGAGTGGCTCGCGCGTCTCGGCGCCGCGATGGACGAGGAGGAGCGCCACAGTCAAGCCGACGATCACCGCGCCGTTGACCGCGAGCTCGACGGTCGAGCGCACTTCGCCGGTACCCCCACCAGACGTCATCAAGCACTGTGCTCCAATCGCGAGGATGTCGCGCACTGCGCTTGTGATCGCGATCATCAGGTAGTTCTCCAGTTGGCGCACATTGCATTCGAAGCGCGATGCGAGCTGCGCGCGGACGGTGATCATCACCTCCACGATGATGATTGCGAACAACAAGTAGTTCACCGCCTTCATGGCCTTTTCGATGGGTTCCCCGCGGTCGGTCAGGGTGTCGATTGTGTGCAAGAGCACCATGCCGGCGATGGCCATCAGGATCAATGCGACGAACAAGCGCACAACGCGCTCGCTGGCCTCGGCTGCGCGCTGCTGGATATCGTTGCTCTGCTTGACCAGCCGTTGGATTTGCGCTCTGATCCGCTTCCTGCGTGGGGGCCGCTCGATCGGGCGCTGCATGACAGACGACGTCGTGCCGGGGGCGAGAGGTGCGCTCTCGATCGCTATGAGGGTGACGTGCATCGCTGTCCTCCGCTTGTGGCTCATTGGGAGACGCCCTGGGCCCGGTATTCGGGTTCTTCGGGTGTCGAGGCTGAACTCATGTTCTCCGGCGCAGACCGTTGCGGCCAGGGACCCTGGGGCTAGCGCAGAGACACCTCTGAGATCGATCCGCTGCGCGGGGCAGGCCCGTTACTGCGGTGGCCTATTCCGGCGGATATGCAAGAAAGCTGGGCGAGCTCAGTCGGTGGCGGATTTCTCCGGTCGCGGCCGGGAATTTGCTCAGGCGAAACGGCCCGTTCGAACTCAGGCCCTCGTTGTAGACCATCAGCGCGGTGCGCCTGTGGCTGTGCACGAACGCAAATAGCTGGCCCACGAAGCTGGGATCGCCGTTCCTCCACATCGCCCACTCGTTGAAGCCGAACGGCTTGGTCGGGTAGTCGCTGTAAAGCGCCTGCAGGCCGGCGAAGTTCGGATAGGCACTGTAGAAGTTGGTGCCCACGATGTCCACATAGGCGGAGCCGGGATAGTAGGCGGCCGGCGAATTGGCCGGCGTGTCGGGCGTGCCGGCGGTCTGTGGCGCCCACATGAACGAGACCTCGGGCTGTGACAGTGAGGCCAGCGACGTGTGCACGGGCGGCAGGCCAAGCGCGCGCAGGCGCCGGTCGATCAGGGCGACCTGCCCGCCCCGCAGGATCAGCACGGTCCGTCTCCACGCCTGCCGGTAGGCGGCGGTCGAGTTTGACCGGCCGCGCGCGGATCCGTTGGCGTTGAACGCCGAATAGGCGTTGTTGGTCTGGTTCATCTCCGGCAGGAACGCGACGTACACCGGTTGGCTGCTCGTGGCCAGTTCCCGGCCGAGGCCCACCAGATAAGCGTCGCTCTCGCCGGCGGCGATTGCGCCGGGGGAGATGATCTGGCCGGCCCCGCCGCCATAGCCCACGTCGGTCGACAGGTGAAGCAGCAGGCGCGCGTGCAGGCTTGTGCAGTAGGCCAACAGCGAGCCGAATCCGCCGCCCCACGTGCCGAAGTAGCCGAACACGGCCCCGTGCTTGCCGACCTGGCGCTGGAAGGCCGCCGGTTCGCCGCCGGTCTCTCCCGTCAGGACCTCGCCTCGAGGTGGCACAAAGCCGGGTCCTTCTTCGGGCGGGCCCACCGCGATGTATTCATGGCCGGTGGTGACCGTCGCCGAGGTGTCGTTGACGAGGTTGTGCACGAGCACGACGCCTTCGGCAACCTTGACCTAGCTGCGGCCGCATTGATCGGCGGTCAGCCAGCGCGTGCCCTCGACCGTTGTGGTCACATAGCGCCCCGAGGTACCCCAGCTTCCACCGCTGTCCGACACCCACAGGTGGCGTGACTTGGAGGCATGGCCGTGGGATCTGCGCGCCACCTCGGCCTGCGCCTTGACTGCCTTACGGTGCAGGCGCGGGACGCCGCAACCCGCGAGCGGCTGGGAGAGAATCAGGTGCGTCTGTGCTGGCGCGAGCGCATCCTGGTGCAGCAGGAAGCGGCCCTGATACGCCTGCGCTGTCGCTGTCTGGCCCGATTGCGCCGTCGCGACCGTCACCTGGACACGTCCGCTAGTGCTTTCGACTTCGCTTTCGTCTGGAACGGTCAGCGACCCGGATAGATGCACGAACGTTGAGGATCCCTTCACGCGTACGCTGACCGTCCCAGCGATGAGAGTGAGTGTCTCGCTGTGGCCGAGGAGCGGACTGGCGCTAACCGCTTCCTGTGCGCCCGAGCCGGACGCCCCCCATGTCATCACTGCGCACTCCGCTGATGCTGCAAGGCAACCGACAGCTGCCAGCGCGCCCAGCGCGGCTCGACGATCGTAGCGCCTCATCGCCGACCTGCGCGTGTGTGCGGTCGCCTGCTGGCGACATAGCTCTGCCCAGCGGTGAGAATCCTGGTTACGTTGTGGATTAGATCGTGGACCCGTACTCTGCCGCTCGCTACCGTGACCTCCGATCGGTTGCATTCGTCGAGCGTTAGCCAGCGTGTGCCCTCCACGGTCGTGCTCACATAGCGACCATTCGTACCCCAGCTGCCACCCTGCTCGGCGACCCACAGGTGACGCGACTTCGATCCGGAGGAGCGCTTGGCTTGGCTGGCGAGTCTACGAGCGAAGCTGTGCGAAGCACGTATGCCAGGACATCGGGCCAGGGGGGAGGACAGTGTCAGGTGCGTCTCGCCCGCATGAGCGCTTTCCTGATGTATCACGAGCCTGCCGCCGTAGACTTCCGCGCTCGCCGCCGCTCCTTGTGGCGTCGTCGATGCCCCTGTCACGACGGCCCGGCCGGCGGTCGTATCCAGTTCGCTTCCGTCCGGGATCGTGCTTTCTCCCGTGAGTGGCACGAACGTGTTCGTGCCCTTGAGCCGCACAGTCACCACGCCGGCAGTCACTTCGACCGTCTGGCGCCGCCCGAGCAGCGGGGCGGGGGTGGGCAGGCAGGGGCTGGTGGCCCGGGCTTCGGCGGTGGTGGTGTTGTCGAACGTCGCATCTGCCGCCCATGGGTATCCACCGGGCGGACATTCCCGGGGCACACTCACGCTGTTGAATTCAGTGCTTCCCTGACGACTGGAGACACCGAGGGAGAGTGTAAGCGCCGTGGTGCTTGCGTCTGGCGCTCCGGGCACGGTTTCGACCAAGGGCATCGAGATGTCGAAGACCTGCCCGAAGGGAGCCGAATCGGCTGTATACGTCCCCTTCATAATAAGTTCCAAGGCGACCGGCGTATGACCCGCGACGAAAAGTTCGACCTCGTTGTTGGAGCCGAAGAAGGGCAGGATCGACGCGGCCTCTAAAACGAATTCGTTGCCAAATGCCACAAGCATGGTGACGTGGCCTTCCGGGCCGGCAGAGGATCCAGGGGGACATCCCTGCCCACCAGTCATTTCGAGGGTAGACGCTGTGCACGTGGCAAATCCGGTTGTCGAGCCGCCAACGCCCGCGGGCAGGTGCACAGCAAGGTTCGTCAACGGCTCAGGCCGTCCATGGTATTCACTGCCGGCGATCGTGAGCGAGTCTGTAAGGGTCGCTCCTTCGCCTGCTTCGTCGCGCGAGAACGAGGGAACGAGCGTTAGCACCGCGGCGTGCGCAGTGCTCGGGCTCAGAGAACCGCCCACCATTGCGAGGCCCGCGATGGCCACGACGATCTTCGACGGCACGAGGCGGGCTGGACTCATGACTGATTGGACCCCTCCGGCCGTGCATCCACGACCGGCAGGTGGGAACGCTAGCAAAAGACGGACATCAAGAACCGTTCGACATGCCGAGCCGTAAATAGTTGCAGCGAGCGTGTGCCGTTAGGCTTGTCGGGTCATGGCGGGGGTGGTTGCAAGGAGAAGGATCGTGCTGCTCCTCACGGTCGGACTGCTCGCGGCGAGCGCTGGTCTGCTGATACACGCGACAGGCGTGCTCGACTGGCTGCAGCGGGCATCCGTGGACGCGCGCTTTGACCTGCGAGGGCGCCAGGCACGTCCCTCGAACGTGGCGGTTGTTGGCATCGACGAAGACAGCCTGGGGCAGTTGCCGCGCTATCCCTTCTCGCGCATTCTGCACGCCCGGGTGCTCCAGCGCCTGCATGCAGCCGGGGCGCGTCTGATCGTGTACGACATCTCCTTCGACCGGCCCACCACCGAAAGCGCGGACCTTTCGCTATTCGAAGCGGCCCGCGAAGCCGCTCCGGTCCTGTTCGCAACGTCGCTGATCTCGCCCTCAGGCGCCACCGAGGTGCTGGGCGGCGACGCCAACCTGGCGGGCATCGGCGATCGGGCCGCGGCGGCAGATCTCGAAGCGGATCCGGACGGCGTGCTGCGCCACCTGCACGCTGCTGTAAATGGCCTGCCCACCATTGCCGCCGCGGTCGGCCGGGTCGTCCAGGGACATGCGCAGAACGCCAGCCAGATGCGCGGTGGCTGGATCGACTTTCCCGGGCCGCCCGGAACGCTCGAGCGCTTGTCCTTCGCAGAAGTCCTGCGCAATCGCTTCGATCCCGCCGCGGTGCGCGGCAAGGTCGTGGTGGTCGGAGCCACCGCGCCCGTACTGCAGGACATGCACGACACCGCTGCGGGAAGCCCGATGCCGGGACCCGAAGTGCAGGCGGACGCGATCGCCACGGTGCTCGACGGCTTTCCCCTGCGCAGCCCGCCGGGATCGTTCACCGTGGCTCTGATCGTCGCGCTCGCCCTTGCGGTGCCGCTTGCAGGGGTCCGCGTGGGCACGCTCGCGACATGCCTCCTGGGGCTGCTCCTTCTCTGCCTGTGGTCGCTCGCCACGCAGCTGGCATTCGAGTCGGGAACGGTGCTCGACTACGGCGACCCGCTCGCGGCGCTGACGCTGGGCACGGGCGCCACGGCCCTGCTCGGCATGTGGTCCGACGGTCGCGAACGCAGGCGCCTGCGCGACATGTTCGCGGCCGACGCCGGCGGGATTGTCGAGCAGGTTCTGCACCGGCCCGCAGAGCGCCCGATCGAGCCGACAGCGATCATCGCCGGCTACCGGATCGAGGAGGTCCTCGGACGCGGTGGCATGGGCATCGTCTATCGCGCCACCCAGTTGACGCTCGGGCGCGAGGTCGCGATCAAGCTGATTGCCGCCGGGCACGCCGGCAATCCCATGTTTCGCGAGCGCTTCACCTCCGAGTCGCGCATCGCCGCCTCGATCGAGCATGCAAACGTCATCCCGGTGTACGAGGCCGGGGAGGACGACGGGCTGCTGTTCATCGCGATGCGCCTGGTGGAGGGCTGCGACCTGGCGCAGCTACTCCGGCTGGCCGGCCCGCTTGCTCCCGAGCGCGCCGTGCGGATCACGGTCCAGATCGCCGGGGCGCTCGACGCGGCTCACGCACGCGGCCTGGTGCACAGGGACGTCAAGCCGGCCAACGTGCTGGTCACGGCGGATGAGCCCGAGCACTCCTACCTCACCGATTTCGGCGTCGCCAAGCAGCTCGGGGCGCGCTCGCAGTTCACGCAGGCGGGTCAGTGGGTTGGCACGCTCGACTACCTAGCGCCGGAGCAGATCCGCGGTGAGGCCGTCGACTCCAGCGCTGATCTGTATGCGCTCACGGGCATGCTCTACCAGTGCGTCACCGGCGAGACCCCGTTTCCGCGCGACAGCGAGGCGGCGACGATGTGGGCACACGTCAATACTCCACCCCCCGCCCCAAGCACACGGCTCGATCTCCCCGAGCAGCTGGACGGTGTGATCGCGCGGGGCATGGCCAAGGCTCCCGCCGAGCGCTTCTCCTGCGGCGGGGAGCTGGCCCAGGCGGCCGCAGACGCGCTCGGCGTTGCCCTGCCCGCTGCCCGCGCGTGGCAGCCGGCGCACTTCCCTCCGGGAGATCCGCTGGGCTCAGGCGGCGAGTCCGCCCCCACCGTCCTCTCGGACTGACGCTCAGGCGAGGTCGCGCTGCGAGATGAGGCCGAACTGCAGGACGAGCTCGGCGAGCCGCGCGCGCTTGTGGTTCTGCGGCAGCTCCGCCAGCTCGAAGCGGTTGAACAGGGTCCGTAGGTTCATCTTCACCGCATCCACGCTGAGAAACAGCTCACCCGCGATCTGCTGGTTGCTGGCGGGGGTCGCAAAGCTTGCCCCGTTGCGATAGGGGCGGCAGAGGGCGACCAGGACTCGGCGCTGGGTTTCGGTCAGCGCCGGCAGTGGGCGCTCGCCGGCGACCGCCGTCTCGCTGGCGCTCGAGACCTGTGCGGCGTTGTAGGCGAGCACCGTGCGTCCCATCCGAACCCTGTCCGAGTCGCGCAGGCGCTGACGCCCGTTGACGCGCTCGCCGTTGAGGAATGTCCCATTCCTCGACAGGCCGTCGTCGACGATCGTCCACTCCCCGCCCAGGCACTGCAGCTCAGCGTGAAGACCTGACACCTCGCAGTCCCAGGGCAGCGACAGGTCCGTCTCTCCACGACGACCGACCGTCAGCGTCCTGCCACGGCACCCGAGGACGAAGAGATCCAGCTGCCGCTGCTCGTCGCGAAAGGCCAGGAACGGCTCGCCCATGCGCTCGGCTGCCAGCAGCGCCTTGAGCTCTCTCGGCGAGAGCGAGTGTGAGGCGACGGGGTCGCCGTCGTTGTCGACTTGCAGCTGCACGTTCATCAGGGCGTCGTCCCCGATGGACACCGCCCATCCCGAATGCTTCGATCCCGCAGGATGTCACAACTGCTTGCGAACGTGCTTGCGCACGCGCCAGCGACCGTCGTTGTGGCTGACGCTTCGTGGCGGTGTCCGTAGTCGTGCATCGATCGCGAGCATACGGTCGTGAGTGCGTGCGAACGGGACACCTAGGTGTAGATGGCCTCACCCGTGGTCGTCATCGCTCCCGTCTCCCTCTCACTCGTCTTCGCCGCAACGCCCAGCGCATGCCCGCGCTGGCGCTAGGATCTCCCAAGGCCATTATGTCCGCCCCGCCAGGACAGACCAAGATCCCCGCAGGCAAGGGCCCGCACGCGTCCGCCGTCAAGCGGCGTAGCCGCGCCGAGCTGGCTCGCAGCGGCGGGCTGGTGGTGCTCGCGGTCCTCATCACGCTGTTCGCCGTTCTCAACCTCAAAGACGTCAAGGTCGACTGGATCTTTGGCTCCGGCCATGCGCCGCTGATCATCGTGATCGTGGTCTCACTGCTGGTGGGCGTCCTGCTCACGTACTCCGCCGAACGCGTGGTGCGCAAGCGACGCTGAAGCGGGTGGGCCGCCAGCACGGCGCCCGGCGATCGCGGCGCCGTCGAGCGCCTTCAGGCTTCGTCCTGCGTCGGGCTCCTTCAGTCTTCGTCCTTGTCCTCGGCCATGACCTCGACCGCAGCGTCAGCGCCGATGAACGGCGCGAGGACCACGTAGGACAGGTAGTCAGACAGCGCCGGCAGCAGCTGGATGCGCTCGCTTGCGACCTGGCAGCGGACGAGGTGCCAGATCGCGCCCGCTACGCCATCTACAGCAAGGCTGCTTTGGGCCTCGCCCGGCGCGCCCTCGGTGAGCAGCGTGGCGATGCTCTGCGCCAGCTCAAGGTTACGCTCGACCGCTTCCGGTCCCGCCGTGAACGCCTCGCGGGCGATTGTCTGCGCGTACAGCGGATGGTCGGCCAGGTAGCGCATCAGCTCAGCGATAACTCTGCGCACGGCGCGCGGCCAGTCGCTGGAGACCAGGTCGGGATGAGCGGCGATGCTCAGCAGCTGATCTCCCATCATGTCCAGCGCGGCCAGGAAGCAATCCTCCTTGTCGTCGAACAACTCAAAGAACGTGTCGATCGGCACCCCAGCCTCCTCGGCTATCTGGGGCGCGCTGAGGTCGGTGTAGTTGTCGGCCACAGCCAGCCGCAGCGCGTTGTGCAGCAGCCGCTCGCGCTCGTCCTCCTGCCGGGCGCACGGGCGCTGGGCGCCGTTGTGCGCCGCGGCCTCGCGCATCCGCGCGGCCAGGCGCGCGGCCACGCGCGCGGCCATCTGCTCGATCGCGGGGGTCTGGAACAGCAGCGTCCAGCGCAGCATCTCCTCGGCCAGCTCCGGGCTCTTCGCGGTCGGCCCCTCGCGCAGGCGCATCGCCACCGCCCCGTGCAGGCCTCCGGCGATCCCCCGCACGATCGGCGCCGGCAGGGCGCTCGACTCGGGCGACTGGGCGAAGCTCTTGGCCAACAGCTGCTCGCACGTCGCGGTCGCGCGCTGTAGGTGCGCGAGGCCGGCCGCGCCCGCCGTCTGGGCCTCCACCATCACCAGCACGCTCGCCTTGCGGTGCACCCTCGTCGTGTCCGCCAGCTCGCTCATGGCCGCACGCAGGCGGTCCTCCAGGCCGCCGTCGGTCGCCAGGTACGCCTTGCTGAGCTGCTTGACGCCCCGGCCGGCCAGCAGGTCGAAGGTCGCCAAGAAGCACTCCTCCTTGTTGGCGAACTGCTCGTAGAAGGAGCGGCGCGAGACGCCCGCGAGGGCCACGACCTGCTTGACGCTGGTCTCCTGGTAGCCGCTGCTTGCGACCGCCTCGACCATCGCGCCGTAGATGCGCGCGCGTTGGTGGCGCACGACCTGGGTACGGTCCAGGCGGTGAGGACCGTGGGGCAGGCGCTTGTACAACGGCGCCAGCGGTGCGCTGGCGCTGCCTCTACCGATACGTTCGTCCCGCCCCGACGACGCACGACTTCTCGATGACATGCTCTCTCCCAAAATTTCGTTCCCCTCTCTACCGGACCCCAGAGCGCTGTCATGGAGTCTGGTAAACAGGATCATTCCATGTCAGCGATTTTTTGTCTACAGCTAACCGTGCAGTCTATGATCTGGGAGGTGGCATAGGTCGCGTAATCCGAATTTTATAGACCTGTTTGGGTGTTTTCCATCGGGGCAACCAGTCCACCCAACGCGAATCTGAGCGCGCAAATTGCGACGTATCGCGCGGGCTGCCTCGACTGCGGCCCGTCGCCGACGGGCCCAGCGCGGCCGTGCGTGTCGGCAATTAGTGGTGCAGGAGGATCTTGAGGGCCAGGATCGCCAGGCCCATCGCTGCGCCCGCGCCCGTCTGCAGCGCCAGCTCGCCCGTGCTTGCCTGCGAGCGCACGCCTGCGACGAGCTCGAGCGCGATCAGCCATGCCACACAGGTCCACAGCGCAGCCGTCACTGAGGTCTGCTGGTTTGCGCCTACGATCCAGCCGCAAACCAGCGCCAACAGTGGGATCGTCGCGCCTCGGACGAGCGCCCAGTCGTGGCTCAGCGAGCCCCACAACCCGCCGACGGTCAGGTGCTCCTGCGTGGTCAGGCGGCGCCCCAGCAGGCTTGCATACGCATGGGCGAACCAGTACAGGCAGGCCGCGATCAGGGCCGATCCGACCGTGTCCAGATAGCTCTCGTGGCTGCCGCTCTCTGCGGCCAGCAGCGCTCCGATCACGATCACCCCGTAGATCACGCCCGAGGGGTTCTCGTCTGGCGCCACCCAATCGATCGCCCGACGACACGCGCGCTCAAGCATCGCTAGACGGTACCCGCGCATTAGGACCGCCCTGCCTGATAGCTGCCGTCTGGCAGCGCAAAGCTGGGACCTTTCGTCTCCCTCTCGCGCGTGTTGACGTGGAACCTCCTCCACGGTCGCTCGCTGCCGATGGCGGCGTGTGCGCGCGAGCGCGCGCCTAGGATCCGGCACACAGCAGATTCCACCGTCCACGACGAAGGAGAACCAGCCATGGCCCTTTCCCGCAAGGCCACGCCCGTCAAGCGCCCCTCCCAGCGGGGCGAGGACCCGGAGGAGATCCGCTGCCCCCGTCACGAGCTGTCGGAGCGATCGATGCCGGCGTCGCTGGCCTATGACGTGATCACCGCCGAGCTGTTGCCGGACGGCAGCGCGCGCCTGAACCTGGCGACGTTCGTCACCACGTGGATGCCCGGCCCGGCCGCGCGCCTGATGGCCCAGACGGCCGACAAGAACATGATCGATAAGGACGAGTATCCGCAGACGGCCGACATCGAGGCGCGTTGCGTCAACATCATCGCCTCGCTGTGGAACGCGCCCGAGTGCGACGGCGCGACCGGCTGCTCGACGACGGGCTCCAGCGAGGCGGTGATGTTGGGCGGCCTCGCGTTGAAGTGGCGCTGGCGCGAGCGCATGCGGTCGGCCGGCAAGCCGGCCGACCGGCCGAACATTGTGATGGGCGCAAACGTCCAGGTGTGCTGGGAGAAGTTCTGTCGCTACTGGGACGTCGAGCCGCGCATGGTTCCGGTTGAGGGCGATCGCCTGCACCTCGGCGCCCCCGAGGCGGCGGCGCAGTGCGACGAGAACACGATAGGCGTGGTAGCCATCCTCGGCTCGACCTTCGACGGCAGCTATGAGCCCGTGGCGGAGATATCTCAGGCGCTGGACGCTCTGGAGAGCGAGCGGGGCCTGGACGTGCCGATCCACGTGGACGCCGCGTCGGGCGGATTCATCGCGCCGTTCTTGCAGCCCGATCTGGTGTGGGACTTTCGCCTCCCCCGCGTGCAGTCGATCAACGCGTCCGGGCACAAGTACGGCCTCGTCTACCCGGGTGTGGGCTGGGCGGTGTGGCGCGACGAGCAGGCGCTCCCGCGCGATCTGATCTTCAATGTCAACTACCTCGGCGGGAACATGCCGACGTTTGCGCTGAACTTCTCGCGCCCGGGTAGCGAGGTGATCGCCCAGTACTACATGTTCACGCACCTCGGTCGCGAGGGCTTTGAGCGTGTGCAGCGACTGTCGCAGTCGGTGGCCATGTACCTGGCCTCGGAGATCGACAAGATCGGTCCCTACGAGTGCATCACCGACGGCAGCGAGCTGCCCGTGTTCGCATTCAAGCTCAAGGACGGCGTGAGCAACTACACCATCTATGACGTGTCCGGACGCCTGCGCGAGCGCGGCTGGCAGGTGCCCGCGTACACGTTTCCCAAAAACCGCGAAGACCTGGCGGTGCTACGCATCGTGGTACGCGCGGGCATGAACCACGACATGGCCGACCTGCTGCTCGCCGACCTGCGCAGCCTGACCAAGTACCTAGAGAGCCTCGAGGCGCCGCTGCCCCAGCGTGACCCGTCACTGGTGGGGGGGTTCGCGCACTAGCGGCGGGCGCTAGTGCGCGGTATCGCGCGACTGACCGATGACAGTGGCGACCAGTCGCGGATCGTCCAACATCGGCACGTGGCCGACGCCCTTGAGCACCACATATCGTGCGCTCGGGACGCGCTCCCTGGCCCGGGCGCCGAACTCGCCCTCGGCAAAGATCCGGTCGAGCTCACACCACGCGATCGTGATCGGACACGGCGCGGGGTCGAGGGGCGCGAAGTGCTCGTCTGTGGCCAGCAGGTCCTCGGCGATCTGGCAACCGAGCATGTCGTCGGTCAGTCGCAGGGCATGGTCGGCCGACAGGGCCGCGCCGTTGGCCGCGACGTTGCGCAGGGCGAACTGGCGGACCGCGCGACTGCGATACAGGACCGGCAGGGCCGGCCGCGTCAGACGGCCCATCCGCAGTCCTTCGCGCAGTCGCTTGGCGCGCGGACCGGAAGCGCCGCCCAGCGGCGGCCACATGCCCGCGGGCGAGAGCGCGCAGACCGACAGCGCGCGTCCGCGCCGGGCGAGGTCGAGCGCCATCCACCCACCCAGCGAGTTACCCGCCAGGTGGGCACGATCGAGCGCCAACTCATCCAGCTGTCGCTCTGCGCCATCAAGCACGTCGCTGTAGCGCGCGGGTCGCCGGGCAGGCGTCGGGCCGCCTGCGTGCCCAAGAGCGGTGAGCGCGACCACGTCGTGGTCTGCTGCGAGCAACCGAGCCACGTCCTGCCACATGCGCTCGCTGCCCATCACGCCGTGCAAGAGCACCAACGGCTCGCCCGAGCCCATTCTCAGCATGGCTTCATCCTGCTCAGCCGGCCACGTGCTCGGCGAAGAACTCGAGGATCCGCCGCCAGGCGTCCTCGGCTGCAGTGTGCTCGTAGCCAAAGCCGCCGACGTGCAGCAATGGCGTGAGTAGCGGCCCGGCGTTAAAGCGGTTGAGAAAGCTGTGGCCGGCCTGCGGGTACTCCTTGACGTCGTGCACGACGCCGGTTGTCTTAAGCGCCCGCTCGAGCCTCGCTGCGCGCCCGCGCAGGCCACGGTCCTTGGCGCCGTAGCTGGCGACCACGGGGCATGCGCCGGCGAGGCGCTCGGCGGCATCGCTGGGCACCTCGCCGTAGTTGACAGATGCGGCCGCGAAGCCGCCGCCCGGCGCGCACAGCAGCGCGAAGCCGCCACCCATGCAAAAACCGATGATGCCGATGCGACCGGTGCAGTCATCGCGCTCCTCCAGCAGACGTCGCGCCGCCTCGATCTCCTCATAGGCGGCTCCGCTGCCTGAGCGCGACGCCTGCATGGTGGCCACCACGCAGCGAATCCCGCGACCGGAGTAAAGGTCGGGGGCGAACGCCAGGTAGCCGGCCGCGGCGAGCCGGTCGGCCTGCTCGCGAATGTCATCGGACAGCCCGAGCACGTCCTGGATCACGACCACGCCAGGATGCCGGCCAGAGCCGATCGGCTGCGCCAGATACCCGCCGAGCTCGCCTGACGGTGTGCTGTAGCGCAGGTCGGGCATGAGCGCGCATTGTGACGCACGCCGGCTCATAAGATGTCCAGGTGAACACGGTGCACGACCTGATCTGCTCGTCGCGCTGGTGGGCGCGCACCGTCGGGCAGAGCAAAGCAGGGAGCATCGATGCCTGACAAGACAGCCAGGGAGTTGGCCGAGCTGATCGATCCGCTGCGCGTGAGGCCGGGGTCGAAGGTGACGCTGGCCGAAGACTATGACCCGGCGTTCAAGGCCGGATGGCTGGACAAGGCGCAAGGCGAGGACCATCTGCGGCTGAGCGTGGAGCTGCTGGCCGAGTACCAGGACCGCCTCGCCGCGCAGGACACCTACGGCGTGCTGGTCGTGCTACAGGCTCTGGACGCTGCGGGCAAGGACGGGACGATCCGCCACGTGATGAGTGGGGTCAACCCGCAGGGCGTGGTCGTGCACAGCTTCAAGGTCCCCTCGACGGAGGAGCTCGACCACGACTTCCTGTGGCGCTATGCCCAGCGCCTGCCCGCGCGCGGGCAGATCGGGATCTTCAACCGCTCGCACTACGAGGAGGTCCTGGTGGTGCGTGTCCATCCACGCCTGCTCGAGCGCCAGCAGCTGCCGCCGGAGGCGCTGCGCGGTGACGTGTGGAAGCGTCGCTACCGCGAGATCAACGACTGGGAGCGCTATCTGGTCGACAACGGCTTTCGCATCGTCAAGCTGTTCTTGAACCTCTCTCGCGAGGAGCAGCGCAAGCGCTTTCTCAAGCGCATCGACCTGGCTGAGAAGAACTGGAAGTTCTCTGCGTCCGATGTGACCGAGCGCGCCTACTGGGACCAGTACCAGGAGGCCTTCTCGGAGATGCTCACACATACGAGCACCGAGTGGGCGCCGTGGCACGTGATCCCGGCCGACCACAAGTGGTTTGCGCGCATCGCCGTGGGCGCGGTGCTCGTGCACACGTTGATGGAGATCGACCCGCAGTACCCGGTAGTGGATCCGCAGGAGCGCAGTGCGCTGCAACAGGCGGGCGCAAAGCTCGAGGCCGAAGCGCCCGTCAGCCCGCGCTGTCGCGCGTGAGCGTACGCGCGACGCTATCCGGCGTGACGAACCGTGCGCGGTGCTGCTGCCTGGCGTAGCCGGCTGCCTTCCAGAAGGCCAGCGCGGCGGGGTCGTCGTCGATGACGATCGCGGTCAGCCTTACTGCGCCCAAGGCGCGCAGCCGGTGCTCGCCCTCGCGTACGAGCGCCCTGGCGATCCGCTGACGCCGGCGGCCAGGGTGCACGGCGAGCCGGTAGAAACTGCCGCGCCATCCGTCCCACGCTGCGATCAGTGATCCCACCAGCGCGCCATCGGACTCCGCGACGATCAGCGCGCCGTCGTCGGCTGCGAGCAGGCGCATGAGGCCCTCAGACGTATCGGTGACGGTCTGCAAATCGCTCGCTGCGTTCCACAGCGCGAGCACCGACGCGACGTCCCGCGCGGTGGCGCTGCGGATGGCCACGGGGTTGCCGGGCGGTCGGCTGTCGGGGCTCTGACCGAGGGAGAGCTCGTTGGACATCGTCCATACGGTTTCACAGTCGCTTCGGCCGTCGCATGTGCGATAACGCGACAATGCACTTCGCCGGACGTTCTCACAGCGAATGAGCAGCTGGCGTGATCTCGCCGTTCGGCTGGCCCAGCCGGCGGACGCCGACATGGTGGGGCAGCTGCTGCACGACTTCAACACCGAGTTCGGCGATCCCACGCCAGGCCCAGTTCGCCTCGCCGAGCGCATTCGCCAGCTGCTCGCCGAAGGACACACTACCGTGCTGCTCGGCGGTGCGGGACCCGACGGACTCGCCGTGCTGCGCTTCCGTCCTGGCATCTGGAGCGAGGCGCTCGAGTGCTACCTGGCAGAGCTCTATGTGGTTCCTGATCAGCGCGGCCACGGTCTCGGGCGCGCGCTGATGCAGGCCGCGATCGCCAATGCCCGCAAACGGGGCGCCGATCACATGGACCTCGGCACCGGCGAGCAGGACGTGGCTGCCCGGGCGCTGTATGAGAGCCTCGGTTTCAGCAACCGCGAAGGCAAGCCCGCCGGGCCGATCCAGTACTTCTACGAGCGCGAGCTATAAACGTCAGGCTGGCAGGTGAGCCCCCATCTGGGTCTCGCCGAGCATGCGTTTTGCCGGCGGCTCACCTGGCGTGCCGCGCAAAAAGCGCCACACCGACAGCGGCGCCATCAGCGTGAGAATGGCAGCGCTGGTGGCACACCACTCACAGATGGCGTGAATTGAGAACAGCTCGCGGTAGGTCAGATAGGCGCTGAAGGCGAAGCCGACCAGCGTGAGCGCGGTCATGGCAAAGCGGGTGGTCTCGTTTTCGGGTGCCAGCAGCAGCCCCAGGATGGCGCTGTAGCCGAGCAGGCCCAGCAGCGCGACGGGCACGCCGGCGAGCTCTGAGTACACGGAGGTCTCGACCTTGGTGCAGCTTTCGCCGGCGGTGCATATCACCTTTATGCCGGAGTAGTGGATGAATGTGAGGTAACTGGCGATGCCGAGGCCGGCCAGCGTGAACCCAATCAACGTGATCCTGAGGCTACGCGCGCTCATCGTGATCCTCTCCCGCTGTGGTTGATGTCAGCTCTTGGCGAGCTTTTCGATGGCTTGATCGAACGGGGCTGCTTGCGAATAGGAGCTCGGTTCGAGCCTGGTCATGGCCCCGCCCGATCGGCCGATCAAGAACGCGGGCGTTCCGTTAAAGCCCGCAGTGTTGGCTGCCTGCGCGTCGCTTTCCATCTGGCCGGCTAGTGTCGGGTCGTTGCGGTCGCTGGTCCACTGTGTGAGGTTCAGTCCGGGGACCTGTTTGGCGATGCCGTGGATGTAGCTTTCGGTGACGTAGCCGCTGTCCTCTTCACCCTGCTCGTGGTAGAAGGTCTCGATGAAGTTCCACATCTTCTGCTGCTGGCCGGCGGCCAATGCGGCGACCTGCTGGCTGTTGAACACTTCCGGTTCGCGCGTGGCGGTCTCCAACGAGTGATATTCGATGCGCAACTGCCCGCCGCGCACCCACTTGCCGATGATCGGCGGCAGCGCGTTTACGGTGAAGGACCTGCACACCGGGCACTCCAGGTCGCCAAAGTACTCAAGCGTCACGGGCGCGGTCGCCCGGCCGAGCACATTGCCGTTCTGGGGAAGGCCGGCGAGCAGGCTGCTGACGCCGCTGTCGACGCTTCTCGCTGCGGCGGTTTCGGGCGCGATCTTCTTGACGGCGCCGCTGCCGGCGGTGGCGATCAGGATGGCGACGATCCCCGCGACGACCATGCTTACGACGACCGCCAGCTGGGTCATGCGGGTGCGCCGTGCTGCACCGGCGACGGCGGCGCGTTCTAGCGCCTTGCGCTCGGCGCGTGCCCGTTCGCGGCGCTGCTTGCGTGTGAGAGCGTGGTCTTCGTTGAGGAGATGCGCTGGTCGTGACATGCCAGCCAGCGTACGGCCGACCGGGCGCAAATCCCATTACGTAACTATTAACTCGGGTCCACAGGTGCTTTGACAGCGCCTGTGCTGTGGGAGAATACGAGCATGGAGCTTGCGTCGATCGAGCGCGCCAGGCACGTCCGCGGCTCGGTGCTGGTGGTCGACGACGAGCCGACGATCGCAGAGGTGGTGTCTCGCTACCTCGAGCACGCGGGCTATGACGTGCGCACGGCGCCCGACGGTGATGTGGCGTTGTCGCTGGCCAGCGACAGCCTGCCCGACTTGGTCGTCTTGGACCTGATGCTGCCCGGGCTGACCGGCCTGGAGGTGATGCGCCGGCTGCGCGACATGGACCGCGATCGCGTGGCGGTGATCCTGCTGACGGCCAAGGGCGACGAGTCAGACCGCGTGGTGGGTCTGCGCCTGGGCGCAGACGACTACATCGTCAAGCCGTTCTCGCCGACCGAGCTGGTGGCACGCGTGGACGCGGTGTTGCGACGGATGGACACGGCGCCCGACAGCGGACCATCCCTGGAGTTCGAGGGGCTCTCGGTCGACCCGGCAGCCCGGCGCGTGCTGGTCGACTCACAAGAGGTCGCGCTGACCCAGCGCGAGTTCGAGCTGCTGCTGTTCCTCGCGCGCCACCCGGGGCATGCGTTCACCCGTCAGGAGCTGATCGACAAGGTCTGGAAATTTTCTTTTTATACCGATACGTCGACGGTCACTGTTCATGTCCGCCGCTTGCGCGCAAAGATCGAGCGCGACCCGGCACGGCCACGTTTCCTGGAGACGGTGTGGGGCGTGGGCTACCGCTTCACGCCGTGACGCGTCGCGGGCCTCACGCGCGAACGCGCGGGCGCGTACAGTCGCGGCATTCGGCCGGACACACGCCGATCGGCGATGCCCTGCCGGCGGTGGCGTTGGTGCTCGGCGCTGCGCTGGCAGCGTCGCTTGCGTGCTACTTCGCACGCGGGGCGAGCGCGGGCTGGACCTGCCTGGCGATCCTCGCGCCGGTAGGGCTAATGAGCGTGCTCGTGCTGCGGCGCTTCCTCTCGGTGCGCGCTCGCGTGGGTGGTATTCGCCGTCAGCTGTCGATCGGCGGCCTGATCGTGGTGGGCCAGTTGCTGCTCGCGACGGGCCTGTTCGTGGCCTTGATGTCGCGCACCCCGCGCGAAGGCCTGTTCGTGGTGATCCTGGCAGCGTATGTGGGCGTGGTGGGCGTGTGGGGCGCGCGTGCGATCGCTCGCAGTGTGGTGGGCGACATCGACGAGCTGCGCCGCGGGCTGGATGCGATCGCAGACGGCGCGGGCGTCGGCGGTGCGCGCGATCCGATCAGGATCGCAACCCAGGGCAGCGACGAGCTGGCGCTGGTGGCGCGCGACATCGAGGCGATGGCTGCGCGCTTGGCCCAGGAAGAGAGCTCGCGCGCGAAGCTGGAGGCGGCGCGCCGCGAGCTGCTGGCGGCGATCTCCCACGACGTGCGCACGCCGCTGACCTCGCTGCGCCTGCTCAGCGAGGCGATCGACGACGAGCTGGTTGACGAGCCGACGCGGCGCGAATACGTGACGCGCATCGGCGTGCACATACGCGCGCTGGGCGCGCTGATCGACGACCTGTTCGAGCTTTCGCGTCTGGAGGTGGGCGACATCGACTGGACGATGGAACGCGTCCCGCTGCGGGATCTCGTGCTGGAGACCGTGGACGCGATGCGCGTGCACGCGCAGGCCGGCTCGGTGTCGATGTGCGCGGATCTGGACCCCAACCTGGAGGCCGCCCATGCCAACCCCGAGCAGATCCAGCGGGTGCTGTTCAACCTGATCCAGAACGCGATCAGGCACACGCCGGCAGACGGCAGCGTGACGGTCCGCGCGCACGCGGCGCGCGACGCGGTCGAGGTGGAGGTGACAGACACCGGCGAGGGGATCCCAGCACTTGAACGCGAGCGGGTTTTCGAGGCGTTCGTCCAGGGCGCCGACCGCATCGCGCGCAGCGACGGCAGCGCGGGCCTTGGCCTGGCGATCTCGCGAGCGATCGTGGAGGCCCACGGCGGACGCATCTGGATCGACGACGCCCAGGTCGGCACGAGTGTGCGCTTCAGCCTCCCTTGCGCGTCCTGACGCCGCGACTTTCGCGCGCAATCGGGTATTGATGTCGTATGCACATATCTCGTCGCCTGCGAATCGTCCGCCTGCGCCTGCCCCTGGGCTTGCGCCTGCCTCTCGCGCTCGTGCTGCTCGTGGGTGCGTGCGCGCTGCCGGTCCCTGGTGCTCTTGCGGCGGTGGGCGCGCCCACGGTGATAACCGAGGGCACCTCCAACGTGACCTTCTCGTCGGCGACCCTGTTCGCCGGGGTGGACGCGCGCGGGCTGTCCACGAGCTACTCCTTCCAGTACGGCACCGGCTCGGGCTATGGCAGCCAGACTCCGCTTGCTCCCGCGGGCAACGGCACGATCATGGTCAGGCTGAGCGCGGGCGTGTCGGGCCTGCAGCCCGACACCACCTACCACTACCGGGTCGTTGCGGTCAACTCGGACGGGACCAGAAACGGCCTGGACCGTACGTTCAAGACGGCCAGCGTGCCGCTGTCGCTGCAGATCGCCGGCGTGCCAAATCCTGTGGTGTTCGGTGACGCCTTCTTCGTCGAGGGCAACCTGTCGGGTACGGGTGCGGCCGGGCACGAGGTCGAGCTGCAGGTCAATCCATTCCCCTACCTGGGCGGCTTCAAAGACGTTGGCAACCCCGAGGTGACGAGCTCCACGGGCGGCTTCTCCTTCCCCTACGTGGGACTGCTCGAAAACGCCCAACTGCGCGTGGTGACCGTGGGCAAGCCCGAAGTGGTCAGCCCGGTGGTCGGCGAGAACGTGGCCGTGCGCGTGAGCTTTCACGCTCGACGCACGCGTAGGCGCGGCTACTTCTACCTGTACGGCGACGTGGCGCCGGCGGAGGTGGGGGCGCTGGTCGGCTTCCAGCTGCTCACGCCGGGCCGGTCGATCAACGAGGGCGGCACCAACGTCAAAGCGGCCACGCCCACCGTGTCGCGCTTTGGCCGCGTGCTGCGCATCCGCCATCCTGGCCTCTACCGTGCGCTGGTGCAGATCTCCGACGGCGCGCACGTTTTCGACTACAGCGCACCCATCCTGATCCGCTGAGCCGCGCCAGCACCGGCTCGCGGCATGTCGCCCGCAGGTCGGCTCGCTGCGTCGGTCCCGCTACAGCGGGCTGACCATGACTTCGGTCTCCGTACGGATCGTGGCCCGCTGCTCAGCCTTGAGCGCCCGCGTGAACTCGTCGAGTCTGCGTTTGGGGCCGGTGACCGTGAAGGCGACCTGCGTGGTGAGCAGGTGCGGGTGCTCGACGATCTCACATTGCACGCCTAGTTCAGCGGCGTAGTTCTGCAGCGACTGCTCGAATTCGGCCCGGATCTCCTTGCCGACGGTCGCGACCAGGGTGCGGCTGTCGAGCGCCTCTGCGTCACGCTCGGCGGCCTGTCGTGCCTGTAGGTCGGCGCCACTCGGCGGCGGGTCGGTCTGCAGCCATTCGTCGAGCTCGTCGTCCCAGTGGCTGACGCGCATGCTCGCCTGGATCGAGTCCTCTCGCAGCACGCCTTCGATCGCGCTGCGCGCAGCAGCCAGCGTGGCCTCGTCGGCGGCGTAGGCGAACAGCAGCTTGCCGTCGTGGGTGATGACCACGTCGTGTGGCACGCTCGCCTGCACTTCCTTGACGATCGTCGGCCTGCCCAGGCGCTCGAGGATGGCCTCGAGTGTGCTGTGATGCTCACCCGCGCCGAGGTCTACCTGCAGCCTCCAGTCCTGTTCAGCGGAATCATTGGGCGTGTCGCTGGCCATGTGTAACGCGAACACTAGATCACGCGGGCCCGATCGCAGTGCCGCCCCCACGGCGGCCCCGCGCGCTGGTGGCAGCGCGCAGGCGATCACCCCCGCGCGCTGCTAGCTTCGCGCGGGCGATGAGCGCCAAGCACACGCGGCGGGCGGCCGCAGCGGTGGGCAACCCCGAGCCGCTGCTCGTGGAGGACCTCGCGAGCGCGTCCAGCGCGCAGCTGCAGCACAAGCACGGGCTGGATGGCGCCGTGTTGGAGGACGCGGACGTGTCGACGTGGGAGGCGTCGTCGGTGCGCCTGGCCGAGGTGGCGCTGCGCCGCGTGGATCTCAGCGCGACGCGGCTGCGTGCGCTCAGTCTGATAGTCGTCCTGGCCCGCTCGGTCAACGCGGCCAACGGCTCGTGGCCGGCGGTGCGCACGAGTCGGGTGACCTTCGAGCGCTGCAACCTGGTGGGGCTGGACGCGGGCAACGGCGAGCTTTCCCAGACGACTTTTCGCGACTGCAAGCTCGATCTGGCCAACCTGCGCATGGCGACGCTGCGCGACGTGGTCTTCAGCGGCTGCTCGCTGCGCGCGACGGACTTCTACGGGGCGACCCTTCAGTCGGTCTCCGTCACGGGCTGTGAGCTACACGAGACAGACTTCGATCGCGCGTCGCTGGAGACGGTCGACCTGCGTGGCTCGTCGCTTGTGGACATCCGCGGGATCGGCTCGCTGAGCGGCGCGATCGTGGACCCCGGCCAGCTGATCGACCTCGCGCCGTACCTGGCCGGCGAGCTGGGCATCCGGGTGGAGGGCGTGGAAGCTTGACCGGCAAACTCATCGAGTAATGAATTCTCGCTCTGCGGCGGTGGTCGCCCGCAACTTGTCGGTCGCGCGCGGTGGGCGCGATGTCCTGCATGACGTGTCGCTGGCCTGCGCGAGCGGGCGTATCACCGGGCTGATCGGGCCGAGCGGGGGCGGCAAGACGACACTGATGCGCACGATCGTGGGCGTCCAGCGGCGGGTGCGCGGCGAGCTGAGTGTGCTCGGCATGGCGCCGGGCAGCGCAGCTCTGAGGCGCAGGGTGGGCTATCTCACCCAGGCGCCAGCGCTGTATGAGGACGTGAGCGTGGTCGAGAACATCGAGTACTTCGCAGCACTGCTGGGCGCGCCACACGCCCAGGTCGCGCAGCTGCTCACCCGCGTGGACCTGCAGGGGGCCGCCGATCAGCTCGTGCGCTCGCTGTCGGGCGGGCAGCGCTCGCGTGTGTCGCTCGTGGTGGCGTTGCTGGGCGCACCGGAGTTGCTGGTGCTAGACGAGCCAACGGTTGGCCTGGACCCCGTCCTGCGCGAGAGCCTGTGGGGGCTGTTTCGCGAGCTGGCGGCAGGCGGGGCGACGCTGCTGGTGTCCAGCCACGTGATGGAGGAGGCGGGCCGCTGCGATGAGGTGCTGCTGCTGCGCGACGGGCACGTACTGGCCCAGTCCACGCCAGCGCAGCTGCTCGCGCGCACCGGCGCGGACGATCTCGACCAGGCGTTTCTGCGCATGGTCGGGGAGCAGCGATGAAGGGCGCTGGCGCGACAGCGCTCCGCGTGCTGCGCCAGCTGCGCCACGACCCGCGCACGGTCGTCCTGCTCCTGGGCGTGCCGGCGGCGCTGATGACGATCTTCCGCCTGGTCTATGAGCGCGAGCGAGCTGCGTTCGAGCAGGCCGGGCCGGTGCTGATGGTGCTCTTCCCGCTGATCACCATGTTCCTCGTGTCCTCGGTGGCGCTGCTGCGCGAGCGCACCACGGGGACCCTCGAGCGGCTGATGACCACCCCGCTGGGTCGTCTGCCGCTGCTGGCCGGCTATGGCATCGCGCTCACGCTGGTGGCCGTAGTGCAGGCGGGCGTGGTCACCGCCCTCAGCCTGGGTCCGCTCGGGCTGGACATCGCGGGCGACGTCGCGCTGGTGGTCGTGCTGGCGGCCGCCGTGGCCCTGTTGGGCATGGGACTGGGCCTGCTCGCGAGCGCGTTCGCCCGCACGGAGTTTCAGGTCGTGCAGTTCTTCCCCGCGACCATTCTGCCCCAGCTGTTGCTGTGCGGCCTGCTGGTACCCCGCGCGCGCATGGGCACCGTGCTGCACGCGATCTCCGATGTGCTGCCGATGTCCTATGCGGTCGACGGCATCCACCACCTCGCCCGCCAGCCGGGCGCCAGTAGAGCGGCGCTGGGCGACCTGGCGATCGTGCTGGCGTATGCCGTGGGGGCGATGGCGCTTGGGGCGTTGACGCTCAGGCGGCGGACCGACTGATGCCGGGCGGGCGTCGCGCGGGGCCGACACGAACGCGCCAGGCCATCATCGACGTGGCCCGCGCGCAGTTCGCCGTGCGCGGCTATGACGCGGTCAGCCTGCGCGCGATAGCGCGCGAGGCGGGGTGCAGCGGTCGGCCCGACGGTGCAGCGCTACCTGACAGCGCCGCTACCGGCGAGCGATGCAGTCGAGCCCAGAATTAACGCCGAGAGCCGATAGTTGGCGAATCGGTCTGCAATTGCAGCTCGGCGACGAGCGGCACGCCCGTATCGAACCAGTAGCGGTGCAGGTCTCGGATCTTGCGGCGAGACGGCATGCCCTTCAGATGCAGCATGCACTCGCCGTAGTCGACCAGGTGGACCGGCTCGCAGAAGATCTCACGGGCCTGGGCGAGCTCGGCTGGAGCGTCGATCTCGCGCACCACGGCGGCGTATGTGCGGCGGCCGAGCTTGAGCTGCACGTGTGGGTTGGCGCGAAGGTTCAAGACCCACGCGGCGACCATCAGCGGCGTGTCTATCGCCGGCGCTGGCAGTCGCAGTTGGACTATGTACACGCGGTCGTCCTGGCGGATCCCGCGGATCACTTTGCGGCGCGCCTTGCCCGTCTTGCGACCGGTGGTCGTCAACACGGCATGGCCGGGCGGCGTGCCGAGCTGGTAGTCGGGCAGCATCAGCGCGCTGAGGATCTGACCGTGCCTGCGAGAGGTGATCAGCCGGCGGTGTTTGGGCTGCTCCACCACCGCCGCTTCGCAGATCGCGGCCGCGCGGTCCTGTTGTGTTTGATTGTCGGTAGTCATTGGGCTGTAAGTCGGTCAGAAGATCTGCTTGTCGAGGAATCCGCTTGTAAGCACGAGCCATCCGCCGATCTCGGCGACGATCAAAGTGAGCATGTAGGCGTGGAGGCCTGGCATGGGCTTGCGGAACTGGTTGTCTGTGTCCTGGCGCCAGCCGTGCAAGGCGTATCCGGCTACGGACACGTAGAAGTACAGCGTCATCGCGCCCGCCGCCACGAGGTTCACGGTGGCGCTCCACCCACTCAGCTGCACGAAGGTTGCGATCAGCAGCAGCGCGAAGCTGTAGAACAGGGCGACTCGGTGGGCGATGTCCACATAGACGTGCGCGGTATGGCTTTCAGAGATCGTGATCTCGCGGTACTTCCACACGCCGAGCAGTTGCGCCAACAGGAACATCGCCGCGTCTGCGACCAGGATCGCCTTGGTGTCGCCGGCGAGATGCATCGCGACGGTCATGAGCCTGGGCCGAGCTGCTGCGACGGGCTTGCGCTCGGAGGGTTGGCGGCTGAGGCAGCCCTTGCGCTGGCCGCAAGGCCTTCGTAGAGCACAGCGAGCTCCTCGCCCGTTGGGATCGCAGCGGCGTCGAGCAGGGCCTGGATCTGGAACCCGTCGACGACCGCGAGGATGTAGGAGGCCAGGACTTCCTGGAAGCGCGGTGGCAGTGGCGGGCCACAATTGCTGGCTTCGATGGACTGCATTGCCCGTCGGCGCTGCTCGGAATAGTGCTCGGAGAGCTGACGGTGCAGCTCGGGCGAGCGTCTGGCTTGCAAGAGCGCCTCGAGGAACACCACGAACGCGGGCTGTGCGGCGGGTAGGCCGTCGATCATTGGGCGGGCACGCGCGGCGAGCTGCGCCAGTGGTTCGGCGTCGGGGTCGATGTCCACCTCGGTGACACGGTCGCTCCATTCCAGGAAGTACTCCAGCACCGCCTGGTTGAGCAGCTTTTCGCGGCTGCCGAAGTGGTAGTTGACAGCAGCGATGTTCGTGCCGGCTGCAGCCGCGAGCTCGCGAACGCTCGCACCCGCGTACCCGCGCTCGCCCACTAGTTGCTTGGCTGCATCCAGCAGGGCTGTCTTGGTGTCGCCGCCGGTAATAGTCAAACGATCGTATCATACGATCGTTCGTTTGACATACACCTGGATGTGCGGGCCGATACACGCGTGCATTCGGCTTCTGCGCCCGTTGCGGTTGCTGCGTTCATGACACGATGACGCGATGCCACGCGATCTTGGCGCCGCCGAGAAACCTGGCTGGTTGCTCGACGAGCTGGCGAGCGCCGGCAGGGAGAATCTCGATGCGGGCCATGTTGCGCGCTATGACGCCAAGGAGGACGCCGGCGCGGGCGATGAGGTGCTGCTCTGCCAGCAGTTGGGTGTCGGGCGCGAGTCGACCGTGGTCGACGTGGGGGCGGGGACCGGCCAGTTCACTGTCGCTGTCGCACCGGTCTGTGCGCGGGTGATCGCAGTGGACGTATCTGACGTCATGCTCGACCGGCTGCGCGCGAAGGTCGTCGAAGTGGGGCTGAGCAACGTCGAGGTCGTACGGGGCGGGTTCTTGAGCTATGAGCACCGGGGAGACCCGGCGGACCTCGTCTACTCACGCTACGCGCTGCATCACCTGCCCGACTTCTGGAAGGCGCTCGCCCTGGTTCGCCTGCGCGCCATCCTTGCGCCGGGTGGCGTGCTGCGCTTGTGGGACCTGGTGTACAGCTTTGATCCCGCCGAGGCGCAGGATCGCGTGGAGTCCTGGTGTGCCAACTACAGCGCTGATGCACAGCGGGGCTGGAGTGCAGCAGAGCTCGAGGAGCACGTGCGCGACGAGAGCTCGACGTTCAGCTGGCTGCTCGAGCCGATGATCGAGCGATCCGGCTTTCACATCGAGGATGCGTGGTACTCCGACGATTGCATCTTTGCGAAGTACGTGCTTCGGAGGGTTTGAGGCACTGCCGGCAGATCCGTGCCCGACCGTCTTTCCAATGGCAGCTTTCGGTGGTTGGTATGCAACGTGCGAGGGTGTAGTGTGCGGCCATGGTCGGTGAGCCTCCCGAGCTGTCAGGCGTCCGACACGAGTATGTGGATGCGGGCGCCTTGCGCACGCACGTCGCGCTGGCCGGCCCAGACGACGCCCCGCCCGTGCTGCTCGTTCACGGCTGGCCCCAGAGCTGGTGGGCCTGGCGCCACGTCATCCCCACGCTGGCCGAGAGGTTTCGGGTCGTCGCGGTGGATCTGCGCGGCCACGGCTGGAGCGAGGCGCCACCGGGCGGCTATGACAAGGAGCAGCTCGCGTCGGACGTGCTCGCCGTGCTGGACGCCCTGGCGATCGAGCGGGTGACGTGGATCGGCCATGACTGGGGCGGGTGGACGGGCTTTCTCGCGGCGCTGCGCGCGCCCGAGCGCATCGAGCGGCTGCTCGCGCTGTGCATCCCGCACCCGTGGGTCAAGCCCGATCTGCGCCGGCTGGCGGTGCTGCTCAGCTACCAGGGGCCGATCAGCCTCCCGATCGTGGGACTACGCGTGGCCGATCCGATGGTGCGCCGGATCCTGCAGGTGGGACGAGGTGGCAATCGGCTCGATCGGGCGGATGTGGCGCTCTTTGCCGAGCACCTCCCGCCCGCCGTGACGGTGGCCATGTACCGGACCTTCCTGACCCGCGAGCTGGTGCCGCTGGCAAAAGGCCGCTACGCAAACGCCGCGCTGCAGGTGCCGACCACGCTGATGGTCGGTCGGGCAGACGCGGTTACGGGGGGAACGACCCCCGGGCCGGTCGAGGGCCAGCCGCGGCTGCACGTCGAAGTGCTCGACCGCGTGGCACACTGGGTGCCAGAACAGCGTCCGCAGGCCGTCATCGACTGGGCCCAGGCGAGTGATGCGTCGGCCACAGCTATGGCTTCCAACGGTTCTAACGCCGCGTCGCGATAGCTGGCATCCCCTACTCTGCTACCGCCTCAACGAGCATCTGTAGTCCCGCGTGTCGAACACGACCCGGGGCAAGCCCCGCATCGCGCATCAGGCCGTGCATCTCATCGGGCGAGCGCTCACGCCCACCCTCGCACTCGACAAGCATGAGCAGGTCTGTCATCGAGCTAAGGGGGCTCGGGCGATTTGACTCGTGATGCTGGTCGATCACGACGATTCTCGATCCAGTGGGCATTGTCGCCCGCACGCGGCCCAGGATGCCACGACAGGCATCGTCGCTCCAGTCGTGCAGGATCCACTTGAGCACGTACACATCGGCGTGTGCGTCCAGCTCGCCGAACAGGTCCCCGGCTCGCCTCTCGATTCGGTCGGCGACGCCTTGCGAGCGCAAAAAACCCTCGGCCTCGGCGAGTACCTCGGGAGCGTCGAGCAGTATGCCCCGGGCGCCCTTGCGGCGCTCTAGGATCGCCGACAGGAGCGTCCCGATTCCCCCGGCGACGTCGCAGATCACTCCTTCTCGCGGCCACGGGTAGGCCCGGGCGAGCGCTCCCAAGTCGATCGCGGTCAGTTGCTGCATCGCCTCGCCGAAGCGCGCCCCCTCGTCGGGGTGCTCGCCGAAGTACTCCCAGATCGAGTTGCCGAACGCCCGCCGGTGACCGGACGGCTCCGCACCCTCGCGCAACTGATGCTCGACCTCGTCATGCGCCGCTGCGATCGCCGGCGCGGACTGGTAGGCCACCCAGGACGCGATCGAGTGCGGATGGTCTGTGCGCAGTGGCGCACCCAGGCGCGCGAGGCGCGCCCGACGCCCGCCGTCGAGGTGCACCAGGCGGCAGGCCGCCGCGGCGCCCAGGACGCGTAGCGTCACATCTTCGGACAGGCCCAGCTCTCTGGCAACCTCGCCGATGTCGCGCGTACGGTCGCCCAACGCATCCGCAAGGCCCGAGGTTACGAGCAGGCCGGCGAGCTTGGTGCGCTGCATCCCAGCCACCAGATCCCACAGAGCTCCCTCGGCGGGCACGATCCGGTCGGCAAGTTCGAGAATGCCGCGACGAACCGCCAATCCGGCGCGCATCGCGGCGAGCGGTACAGGATATGTCGGCAGCCTCACTGCGGCCACAGCCTATGCGACGAGCGCAGGGGTCGTTCTTGAAACAGGGACGACTTCGAGCCGGTCAGCGGCTGGTGCGTTAGAGTCGCGAGCGTGAACGAGAAGAGCGCGCTGAGCGCACTCGTGGGGCTGAGGCTTGCCGTGGGCGTGGCCTCTTGGTTGACGCCGCGGTCCGCGGGCAAGCTGTTTGGACTCGACGTGCCCGCCAATCCCCAGGCGCCGTACCTTGCGCGCCTGTTCGGTGCGCGCGACGTCGCGCTTGCGTGGGGCACCTTCTTCAGCGAGGGCGATGCGCGCCGCCAATGGCTGCTCGCAGGGCTTGCCTGTGACGCCGCCGACGCTCTCGCCGGCCTCGCAGGCGCGCGCGGCGGGTATCTGCCGAAGCTCACGAGCGTGCTCGTAACCGGCACCGCTCTCTCGGCTGTCGCCCTCGGCGCCGTCGCGCTGGGCGACGAGTAACGACCAGCACTGCCGCTCTGCCAGCGGTCGGCGGGCAGCGGTGCCGTCCGCGTGGTATTTGATGCGCCATGTTCCCGAGCGATGAAGCCCTACTCGACAATCCGGCGTACGCGGCGCTTTGCGGTCCTCACGCGCGATTTGCGCAGGTGTGTGGGCGCGCGCGCCGATACTCGGCCGATGTGGCGCCGTTCCTCGCTCTGCCCTCGCCGCCGTCGGCACAGGACTGGTCCGACGCCGCCGAGCTCGTCGCACCGGGGACCTTCGTGGCCGGCCGGTACGGCGCCGGCGAGCTGCCGGATGGTTGGCGGGCGGTTCAGGCGTTTGATCTGGTGCAGATGGTTGAGGAGCGGGTCGCCGGGGTTGATTGCTCGGAGGCGATCACGCTCGGCGCCGCCGACGTGCCCGAGATGCTCGAGCTCGTCGCCCAGACCGAACCGGGGCCGTTTCTGAAGAGGACCATCGAGCTTGGCGATTACCTGGGGATCCGGCGCGACGGGGCACTCGTCGCGATGGCTGGCGAGCGGTTTCATCTGGATGGCTGGACCGAGATCAGCGCCGTCTGCACCAAGCCGGACCATCGTGGTCAGGGGCTCGCCTCTCGGCTTATGAGTGCGTTGATCGCTGGCATCCAGCGGCGCTCTGAGCGCGTGTTCCTGCATGTCATGAGCACCAACACGGGGGCAATCCGGCTCTATGAGGAGCTTGGCTTTCGCGTGCGGCAAACCGCGACGCTCACTGTCGTGACGCGCGAGCCGGCCCGAAACGCTCAGACATAGCTCACTCGCCGCTGGCGCGCATACCCGCTACGGCGAGCAGGTGAAAAGCCGCGCGGCCCAGCAGTCCCATCAACGCGGGCACCAGCAGGGTGCGGACCACGAACGCGTCCAGCAGCACCGCCGCGGCGGTCACGATCCGCCCCGTGCGCTGGCGAGGCGAGCTCTTGCACTGTCCATTATCGTGCTGGCCCGTGATGCGCGTATATCACCGAGAGCATGCGGGCCGGCCGATCCGCGTCGCCTGGGTGCTCGAGGAGCTCGGGGAGCCGTATGAGATCACGAGGATGACACGTGAGGAGGCCAAGGGCGAGGAGCATCGCGCCCGCCATCCCCTGGGTCGCGTGCCAGTGCTCGAGGATGATGAGGGGTTCGTGTTCGAGTCGGCGGCGATCTGTCTGCATCTCGCCGACCTGCACCCCGACGCCGGCTTGGCGCCGGCACCCGGGACCCACGAGCGGGCGCTGCTTTACCAGTGGACGATCTTCGCCCCAGCCGAGCTCGAGCCGCCGCTGATCGAGTCCGCCGTGCACGCCCAGAGCGATCCCGACCGTTCCGCGGCTGCGCGCCGGCGCTTTGACGAGGCCGCGCGCGCGGTGTCTGACGCCCTGGACGGCAGCGACTATCTCGTAGGCGGGCGCTTCACGGTGGCTGACGTAATCGTTGGGGGTACGCTGGCTTTCACCGAGCGCATTGGCTTCGCCGATGAGCTCCCGGCGAACCTGAGGGACTACCTAGCACGGCTCACGCAGCGGCCCGCACGTCAGCGTGCGCTCGAGCGCACGATCTCCGGCTGACGACTGCTAAGAGAACAGTGTCTTCGCTGCGTAGCCGGAGTCGAGGTACTCGCGGATGGTTTGGATCTTGCCGTCGCGGACGATGAAGATCCCACAGTAGGAGTTGTTGTAGTCGGCTCCGTTGGCGGCGCGTGCTCTTACTCTCCACTCAAGCGCCACGGTCTCGCCCTCACCGATGAGCATCGGGAACTCGAAGGTCTGGCTTCCCGGTTGGAAGAGCGAGCCCGCGACGGTGCCGAGGAACTCGTCGACGATCTGATCGCGGCCGGACCATGGCCCGGCGATTGGAAGATCGCCATAGATTGTCCAGGTCGCGTCCTGCGCGAAGCTGTCGCGGATGGTGTCGATGTCACCAGCGACGAGCGCGTCGAGGTAGCGTCGAATGACTTGCTTTGACTCGATCGGCACGAATGTCCTCCTTCGCGAGTGGTTGATTTCGTCATTTGCTGGCGACTGTGAGCACAGCGTTGCCGCGCATGCGGCCATTGTTAGCGACGCAGCTCTCCTTTCGGAAGAGGGCAGCGAAAAGTGGTATACACACCTTCTAGTGACTATTGAACCTTCGCTGGCGTCGGCCGATGGCCGCTTCAACGTGATGGCGCAGGCGTGTCCGACGCGCCAAGTGGTCACCAGGATCGGGGACAAGTGGACGCTTCTCGTCCTCTACGCGCTCGGCGACGGCACGCGTCGCTTCTCTCAGCTTCGTCGGGAGATTGACGGCATCAGCCAGAAGATGCTCACCCAGACACTCCGGGGACTCGAGCGAGACGGGCTGATCGATCGCTATGTCCATGCCACCGTGCCACCACGGGTGGACTACAACCTCACGCCTTTGGGCGCGGGCCTAGCGGAGGCGATCGCCATGGTGCGCGTCTGGGCCTACACGCATATGGACGACATCGACGCGGCACGCCAGCGATACGACGGAGGGACATAAGCCGCGCATGACACGTTCGGCCGCGAGATCCCGGAGGCCTGAGAGCCGTCCCCTTGCCGTAAGCGCGTGCCCTGCACGCCCGCTTGCACCCCATCCGTCGCCTGCCCTAGCGTTCGCGAACACATGTTCGACGAGCCCGCTGTGCCCTCCTGGCTGGATCAGCTAAACCTGCAGCAGCGCAGCGCCGCGACGCACCCGGGCGGGCCGCTGTTGATCCTCGCGGGCGCAGGCTCGGGCAAGACGACCACGCTGTGCTCGCGCGTGGCCTGGCTGCTGTCAGAGGGTGTGCCCGCGGAGCGCATACTGCTGTTGACCTTCACGCGGCGCGCCGCGCGAGAGATGGTCGAGCGGGCGCAGGTGTTGGCCGAGCGCGCGGTGGCGGGTGGCGGGCGTGTGGTTGGCGGGACCTTCCACTCGGTTGCGCACCGGATGGTGCGCGTGCATGCCTCTGCGCTCGGTCTTGCCCCGGGCTTCGGCGTGCTCGACGCGGGCGATGCGGCCGACCTGCTCGACATCCTGCGCGAGCAGCTGGGCCATGCGGCGCATGGCAGGCGCTTTCCGCGCGCGCACACGCTGCTTGACATCTACTCGCGCACGGTCAACGCCCAGCTGCCGCTCGCGCAGGTGCTGGCCACGGCGTTTCCGTGGTGCGAAGGCCACCGTGAGCGGCTCGCCGAGATCTTCCGCGCCTACGACGCGCGCAAGCGCTCGCTGGGTGTGCTGGACCTCGATGACCTGCTGCTGTACTGGCGCGCGCTCGCGGCCGACGAGCTGATCGGGGCGCGCATGTCTGACGCCTTCGACCACGTGCTCGTGGACGAGTACCAGGACGTCAACGGCCTGCAGGTGGACATCGTCAGAAGCCTGCGCCGCACGTGCCGCGATGTGACGGTGGTGGGCGACGACTTCCAGGCGATCTACGGCTTTCGCGCTGCAAGCGCCCAGCACATTCTCGATTTCCCCAAGCAGTTCCCCGACGCGCACACGCTGACGCTGGAGCAGAACTACCGCTCGAGCGCGCCGATACTCGCGGTCGCAAACGCGGTCTCCGAGCAGGATCGGCTGGGGTTTGCCAAGCGCCTGTGGAGCGCACGAGACGGTGGGCGCCCGCCCGAGCTCGTCTTTCCCCGCGACGAAGCCGCCCAGGCCGGCGAGGTGTGCGCGCGCGTGCTGGCGGCGCGCGAGGAGGGGATGGACCTGCGTGCGCAGGCGGTGCTGTTTCGCACCGGCCACGACTCCGATCTGCTCGAGCTCGAGCTGACGCGCCGACAGATCCCGTTCGTCAAGTACGGCGGCCTTCGCTATCTGGACGCGGCGCATGTCAAGGACCTGATCGCTTTGCTGCGCCTGCTCGACAACCCGGCCGATGAGCTCAGCTGGTTTCGCCTGCTGCGCCTGCTCGACGGTGTCGGCCCGACCCGCGCCCGGCGCGTGCTCGACGCGGTGCGCCCGAGTGACGGCGCGGCGCCAGAGCTGGCGCGTTGGCCGTCGGCCGTTGTGCACGTGCCTGAGCACTCGCGCGAGCACGCAGCCGCGCTGATCGCAGCGTTGGAGGGCGAGCAGGCCGCCCCGCAGCAGGGTGCGGGCGCGGCGGTGCAGCGACTGGCCGGTGCGCTCGAGCCGCTGATCCGCCTTCGCTACGCCGACGGCGCCGCGCGCGTGGCTGACCTCGATCACCTGGCCGCAGCAGCCGGCCAAGCGCAGGACGTCCGTCACTTCGTCTCAGAGCTCGTCCTCGACCCGCCCGCGTCGAGCGCCGATCTGGCCGGCCCGCCGCATCTCGATGAGGACTACCTCGTGCTCAGCACCGTGCACTCGGCCAAGGGCCTTGAGTGGGAGGCGGTGCATCTGATTGGCGCCTATGACGGCAACTTCCCGGCCGATATGAGCGCGGGCAGCGAGGAGGGGGTGGCCGAGGAGCGGCGACTGTTCTACGTCGCGCTCACGAGGGCGCGCCGCAGCCTGCACGTGTATGTCCCGTCGCGCTACTACCACCGCCCGCACGGCAGCGACGACGCTCACGGCTACGGCAAGGCGTCGCGATTTCTGACGCAGACCGTGCAGAGCCTATGTGTCGTCTCCCATCCGCCCGCGGACCCGGCGGGGGCCGGGAGCACCTTGGGCCAGGACGAGCAGCCGGGCGCCAACGGGCGGATAGCGGTCTCGGTGGACGCTCTGTTCGGCTGAGTTCCAGCGCGCGATCTCAGACCGCGGCGTTACACGACATTCGCATCCATTAGCCCACGCGCGACAGCGCGAACGGACTTCCCTCGGAGTCCTTGCAGATCGCCCATCGCTCCCCCGGGTGGACAACGCTGCCCCCGAGCGCCTCTACCCGCTCCAGCGCCTCGGCGATGTCGGTTACGGCGAAGTACGGCAGCGAAAACGAATCGCCCGGGCCACGCCCGCGAGCGTGGACGCCAACCGCTGGCGCTCCCGAGTGCGTCTGCCAGCCCTCGCCCTCGGAGTCCTCGCGAGCCTCCAGTTCCACGCCGAGAAGCTCAGTCCAGAAGCGCCGGGCGCGCTCGGGGTCGTCGGCGGGGAACTCGACCAAGGACAGTGAAGAGACCAGCACCACTCGCACACTAGCGGTGCTGTGCAAACAGCCCAAGCGCGTAGCGCCCGGCGGGGTGCGCGCGTGCACGCTCGACGAGCGCTGCTGTGCGGGGCGACAGGACGTCGGGTTGTGGCAGGGGCACGCCATACTCGGGTGGCATCACAACCGACGCTGACAGCGCCGCGAAAGTTAGGTCGGCCGCGCTGAAGCGCTCACCGCACAGGTACGACCGGCCGTCCGCGAGCAGCCCTGCCACGTAGTCGAGCTCGCGCCAGACCGCTGCCTTGTCCTCGCTCTCGATCCCCGGACGGATATCTAGCGCGCGCCCCAAAAAGCGAACGACCAACGGCCATCCGTAGCGGATCGTGCGGTCCTCCCATGCGGGCACGCCCGCGTCGTTGAACCGCAGGACGAGCTTGCGCTGGGCGAGCATGTGGATATACATCAGCCGCCGCCCTCGCGGCCCGAGCTCCTCATCGAAACGCCTACACAGACGCTCGACGTCACGGCGTGCGTCGGGCTCTACAGGAAACAGTCGGTGCTGGGATGGCGTGTGCTCGTCGACCCAGGCGAGTATCTCCTGTGACTCGCCGAGCACACCGTCAGGCGTTACCAGCACGGGAACCGTGGTCCCACCGCCCGCGCGCCTTGCGGCGAGCCGATGGATGCCCTGCACGTGGCGTTCCTCCCGATAGTCAATTCCCGCCCGCTCCAGAGCCCACCGCGCCTTTTCGCAGTAGTGACTGATCGGGATCGTAATGAGCCGCAGCACTGCGGGGAGTATGCCTTCGCTGTGCGTCATGGTCGGCTGGCGGCTTTGCCAGCCGCGGTGAGCGCGTGCGCAGCGACCGCTCAAGACGCCCCTGGTGAGCACCGATACCAAATGTGCAGGTCTCTTGGCTGATGGTCCCCGACGTCGACATCTACAACCTCAAGCGCGGTTTCGAGCGGGCGAACGAGCTGCTCGACCTCGGGCGCGCGAGCACAGGTCTCTCCTTCCTGCACCACGCGCGCCGCGTGCTGATGCCGCTGCCGGTGATCGATCGGCGCCAGCCCGTGCCGACCGATGTCCTCCCACCTCTGAGAGAGCGACCGATCGGGGCGCTCGAGGGCAAGCGGGTTGGCGTGATCGCATCCGGTGGTGGCGGCGGATGCGTCGCGATGGTCGGGGTCGCGCGTGCCTTCGAAGAGGCGGGGATCCGCCCGGCGCTGTACTCGTCCTGCTCGGGCAGCACGATCTGGGGCGCGATGTGGGCGGCCGGGATGAGCGCTCAGGAGATGGCCGACTTCTCCCTGTCGTGGCGAGCCGAGGACTATCTCGACATCCAGTGGAGGCGGATTCCCCGCTACGCGCTCAGCGCGATGAAAGGCTTCACCGGACTGATGAAGGGCCAGGCGCTCGAACATCTGTTCAACGAACGGCTGTGGAGTATGCACGTCGGCGACACCGTCTTCCCGATCACCTCGAACGCCTACAACATGGATCTCGGTCGTGTGGAGTACTTCGGCAGCGAGCACACGCCCGAGCTGACGATCGGCGAGCTCGTGCGCATAGCGGTTGCGCTTCCGATGTTCATCGAGTCGGTGCCGGTGGACGGCCACCTGTACGTGGATGGCGGGGTCATCGAGCTGTTTCCGGCCCAGCCGATCCTCGAGGACGGCAGTTTCGATCACGTGTTCGGCTTGAACTTCATGCTGCCGAGGCGCTTTGAAGCGCAGGACATCACCGGCTGGGCCGAGCGCCGCGGGGGCTTCATGCAGGCCAGCCGCCAGCTGCAGCAGGGCAACCACCTCGAGCTGGCAAGGCGAGCGCGGCGAGAGCTGGGCGAGCGTTTCACCCTTATCGACCCGATCGACCCGTCGCTGCTGCGTGGCGTGTCCTTCTATGACCTATTCATCGACCGCCGCCAGTGGCCCGCGCTGATCCGCCAAGGCCACACGGCGGCTACACACGCGCTGGACGCGCTGCGTGTATCAGCACGCCGCAGAAGCCGGTTGGCACAGCATGCGCGATCGCGGGCGGTTTGAGCCAGGGCGATCACGCGAACTCGCTCGCGGGTAGCGCCCTGCCGCTGTCTGGCATGATCGTTGCATGGCCAAAGAGAAAACCGAGACACTCCAGACCGGACCTGTAGAGAAGATCAAATGGCTCGACGACGTGGCCGACCACGACTACGATGCCGCCGAGGCCTACTTGTCACTCAAGTTCGACAAGGAAGCTGTGCACAAGAGGGTCAAACGGCTACGCCACGCGTCGCTGACAACGCGCCGCGCGAACGACATCTTGCGTGCCGCCGGACTGACCGCCGCGCCGTTGGACGATCCGGGTGTAATGAAAGACCTGATCAAGGTCATCGAGGGCAAGCATCTCAGCCCCGTGCTCGTGGTCAGCGCCGAGGCCGGCGCTGACATTGCCGACGGCTATCACCGTGTGTCGCTCGTGTATCGCATCGACCCCTACGGAGAAGTCCCTCTCAAGCTCGCCTGATCAGCATCTGCGGGCTTGCCCGCTTCCAGCGCGCCGGAACCAGCGCGGCGGGAGGTCGGGTCTCCACCTGCTCCGCGCAGGAGATATGCGCTGCCGACTGCGATCAGCGCCCCGGCGATGGGACCGACGACGTACACCCAATAGCTGCTGAAGTCTCCGCTCACCAGGGCCGGACCGAAGGAGCGCGCGGGGTTCATCGAGGTGCCGCTCACGGGCGCCGACCACAGGCCCGCGAGCGCGATGTACCCGCCGACGCCGAGCGCGGCGATCGCGCCGACGTTCTGGGCAGCAGAGGCAGTCCCCAAGATCACGCTCACCAACATCCCGGTGAGGGCAACCTCCATCAGCAGCGCCTGCCAGTTTGCGTAGCCGGAGCCTGGCAGCGTGGCTCCGAGATGCCCGACATTGCCGAACACCGCGTAGAGAAACAGGCAGGCCAGGGTTGCACCGATCAGCTGGATGACGACGTACCCAGGAATGCGCTTCCACGGGAAGTCTCCGCGCAGGGCAAACGCGAGCGATACGACAGGGTTCAGGTGCGCGCCTGACACGGCACCCATGAAGAGAATGATCGCCATGACCATCAGCCCTGGCGCAACCACGGCTGCGGCTAGGCCGATCTGGCCCTTGCCGTGAAGGAGCCCGCCACCGGCGGCGACGAGCACCAGCATGAATGTGCCGAGCAGCTCGGAGAACAGTCTTCGCCACTCCAAGCGCGGGTCGTCGAACTCGGCCCTTGAGCCGAACTCGAGCGCCAGCAGCTGCCGCGTCCGCGGACTGAGCTGTCCGGGGGCGGTCTCCCACCGCACGCTCTCATCGGGCACCGCCCCAACCTAACACGGCCTTCAGGGGATAGAGAGTGGCTGAACAAACTGCTTTCTTACCCGTCAGCACAGTCGATTTCTTCCATCGACTGGTGTAGGCTCGCGCATGGTGGACGCGACCTACGACGCGATCGTGGTCGGATCCGGCTTTGGGGGCGGGATCGCGGCCTGTCGGCTGGCCGAAGCGGGACAGCGGGTGGCCGTGCTCGAGCGCGGCCGGCGCTTTGCGGGCGAGGATTTCCCGGACGATCTCGAGCAGGCGCCGGAGGCGTTCTGGCATCCGACGCTCAATCCCAAGGGCATGTTCGACCTGCGTCTGATGAAAGACCTCTCGGTGATGACCGCTGCGGGCGTGGGCGGCGGCTCGCTGGTGTATGCCAACGTGCAGCTGCGCGCGCCTGCGGACGTGTTCGCCAAGGGCTGGCCGCTGGCGATCGACCGCGCCACGCTCGACCCCTACTACGACCGTACCGAGGAAGCGCTGTTGCCGATGGAGGTGCCCGAGGAGCTGCCCAAGATGCGCGCCTTCGCGGTTGCGGGGCAGCACGTGGGCAAGCAGGCGCAGCGCCTGCCGCTGGCGGTCAACTTCGAGGGGGATCGCAACCATCCCTTCAGCGGCGTCCACCAGAAGGTGTGTGAAAACCTCGGCCGCTGCGACACCGGCTGTCCGATCCACGCCAAGAACACCGTCGACATCACCTACATCGCGCGCGCCGAGCAGTTAGGCGCGCAGGTCCACGAACTGCACGAAGTGCAGTCGCTGCAGCCGCCGCAGGCCGCCGGCGGGAACTGGAGCATCGGTTTTCGCAAGCTGCCCGACGGCGATCAGGGCACAGTGCAGGCGCCGATCGTGGTGCTGGCGGCGGGCTGCCTGGGCTCGAGCCGGCTGCTGTTGAAGAACCGCAAGCACCTGCCGCGTCTGTCGGCTGCGCTGGGCAGCCGCTTCTCGGGCAACGGCGATGCGCTCGGCGCGGCGTTTGACCCGCGCGCGAGCGAGGTGGGCAATCCCCACACCGACTTGGGGCCGTCGATGACGAGCGTGCTCGACTACACACAAGAGCACGGCTTCCTGCTGGCCGACGGGGGGCTGCCGTCGAACTTCGGAGGGCTGCTGGAGATCGTGCGCATGGTGGACTCGATCCACGGCTGGCGGCGTCTGCTGCTGTCGGTCAAGCGTCTGCTCACCTGGCTGGGGCTCACCGACCAGTCGATCACCCATCGTCACCTGCGCCCGCGCCCCAAGCGGCCGATCGCCGATTCGCTGGTGTTCCTGATGATCGGCCGCGACGCCGCCGATGGTCAGATGCGCCTGACGCCGCGATTTAAATGTTTTGATATTCGTTGGGGCAGGCGGTCAAGCGAAGGGCTGTTCTCGGCGATGCGCGAGGTCACCGACAGGTTGGCACGCGGCGTCGATGCCGAGCCGTTCTTCGCCCTCGATACGTGGCCGCTGAGCGGCTACATCACGGTGCACCCGCTGGGAGGCTGCCCGATGGCCGACGATCCCGCGCATGGCGTGGTCGACGATGAGGGCAAGGTGTATGGCTATGACGGGCTGTACGTGCTCGACGGGTCGATCGTGCCGACCGCGTTGGGCGTCAATCCGTCAAAGACGATTGCGGCGCTGGCCGAGCGCGGCGTGGAGCGGCTGATCGAGCGGCTGGGCGGACGGAGCGCCTGAGGACATGGGCCTGCGCGAGAGGGCAATCCTGCGCAAGCCCTGGCGCAACGACACGGGCAACCAGAGCATCTACCCGCTGCGCCAGGTCACTCCCACCACGCTCGAGCAGCTCAGCGCGGTGGTCCGCGAAGCGGAGTCAGATCAATGCACGGTGCGCGCGGTCGGCTCCGGTCACTCGTGGTCGGACGTGGCGCTGACCGATGGCATCCTCGTTCATCCCGTCGGGCTCACCGAGCCGTTGGATCTGCAGGCAGATCTGCTGCGCGCGGGCGTCATCGACGCGTATGCAAAAGACCAGATCACGCTGGTGCGCGTGCAGGCGGGCATGACGATCGCCAAGCTCAACGCGCACCTGCAGTCGTTGCAGCTGGCCTTGCCCAACATGGGCGGCTTCGACGGCCAGACGGTGGCGGGGGTGATCTCCACATCTACCCACGGATCGGGCATCCGCTTCGGGCCGCTGTCTGACCTGGTTGCATCGATCGAGCTGGTGGGCGCCGGCGGCGTGGTCTACCGGATCGAGCCAGACAACGGTCCGACCGATCCCGAGCTCTACAGCGCACGCCATCCCGACATCGTGCTCAAGCAGGATGATCGCTGGTTCAACGCGGCGGTCGTGGGCATGGGCTGCATGGGCCTGATCTACTCGCTGATCCTGGCGGTGCGGCCGCTGTTCTACCTGCGCGAGGTTCGCACGCTGAGCACCTGGTCGCAGGTGCGCGAGCAGCTCACCCAGGACCTCGCAGACAACGACCACTACGAGGTCCTGTTCAACCCCTATCCGCGCGAGGACAAAGAGATCGAATGCCTGGTCACCACGCGCAACGAGGTGGGCCCGTCGGAATACCGTCACGATCACCGCCGCAGTCGCAGCCTGCTGATGGAACTGGCCGCGCGCTTTCCGCTGACTCCGCTGCTGATCAACTTGGCCGCCGGGCTGGTGCCGGGAATTTCTCCCTTCCTGCTGCGCCAGGCGCTGAAGGCGCTAGTCAACGACGACTACGTCAACATCAGCTACCGCGTGTTCAACATCGGCGCGGCCAACTACCTGCCGGCCTACTCGGCCGAGATCGGCGTTCCCGTCGACGAGCTCGGGCTGCAGGCTGTCGAGCGCATCGTGCAGGTCGCCGGCAAGCGCCGCAGCCAAGGCGACGTCTACCACAGCTCGCCGATCTCGCTGCGCTTCGTCAAGGCCACCAACGCGTACATGTCGATGATGCAGGGGCGCGACACGATGATGATCGAGCTGATCATGGCCACGCACACGGTCGGCGGGATGGAGCTGTTGGCCGCGCATGAACAGGCCCTGTACGGGCTGGAGGGGCGACCCCACTGGGGCCAGATCAACACGCTGACCGGCAGCCACGGGCTCGTGCAGGGCATGTACCCGCATTACGACGACTGGCAGGAGATCCACGCGCAGCTCAACTCCAGCTGCGTCTTCGATAGCCCGTTCAGCAAGCGGGTAGGGCTCTCGCGGGCATAGCGCCGATGGCGCAGCCGCCCGCAACCGCCCCGCCCGACACGGCCACGGTCGGCGCGTCCGACGATCGTCGGCCGGAGCTCTCAGAGCTGTTGCAGGTCGCGGTGCTGTCGCTTGCGCTGGTCGCATACGTGTATGTGATCGGCTGGCTTGTCACCTGCGTGCGCCTTGCGGCCGTGCGCCTGTCGATCGGCGATTCCTTGCAGGGCATCGGCAATGGCGCGATCTTCGCCACGGGCGTGCGTGCGGTGCTGGTGATGGTGATCGTGTTCGCGCTCATGTGCGCGTTCGCCTACGCGGTGCACTGGGGTCGCTGGGAGCGCCACGCGGATGAGTGGCGCGCGATCGTGCAGACCGATCGCGCCGACGCGCACGAGCGCTACGAAAGGCGCAGGGCGCTCAAGCGCAAGTCCCCCCAACCCGTGCGCGCGCATTACCAGCGCAAGGCGCAGGAAGGCCTCGTGAGGGTGATCGCAGGCTTCAACGTCGGTGTGCTCGCGGCCGCGCTGGGCCTCATCGGCGGAAGGCTCGGCAAGACGATCGTCGATCAGCTGCACCCGGGCTACTGGTGGGCGCTGCTGGCTCCTTGGGCGGTGTGCACGATCGTGCTCGCAGCGCTGCTCGCACGCGTGAACCCGCTGCGCGGCGGGCGCGTAGTGCACGGGCTGCTGTGGCTGGCGGTGGCCGCCGTGGCGATGGTGTCCTCCGCGCCCTTCGGTCTCTTGGTGCTCACGTGGATGGGGATCGGCTCGCTGGGGCGCCAGTTCGGAAACCGCCCGTTGCCCACCTCGACGATCGCCTTCCTGCGCTCGCCGCTGCCGTGGGTGCTGTTGACGATCTACGCGCTGGTGGCGTTGTCCTACTCGGCGATGCCGCCGGTCAGCTTCTCCCAGACGATCGTGCAGACCGCCAACGGCAGCCGCGTGGGCGGCTACATCGGCCGCACCGACTCGGGTGTGTACATCGCGGCGTGCACTCCGCTGGCGGACGCGACCTCGACGGACGACCGCGTCCAGTTCGTGCCGGCCGCGGCGATCGAGTCGACCGCGTCCACCGACACCGACTTCACGCTGGACACCGGCTACCGGCCGTCGCTGCCCACGCTCGTGCTGCGCGCGTTGGGGATCGACACCCAGACGATCGCCTGGATCAGGCCCGAACTGAGAGAAAGACAGGCGCCGTGCGCGGGCACGCCCCCGCCGCGTCCGAGCACGGGCTTCCAAGCGGCGCAACTGGGGCCGGGGGTGTTCGCCGGTCCGCCGCCAAGCGGCGGGGTGGCCCGCGTCGGAGAAGCGCCGATCGAGCAGACGGCCGCCAAGCTGCCCGCGCTGGTGGCGCTGGCCAAGCGCTTTCAGCCGACCGTGCTGACGTCGATCACTGATCCCTTCTGGCCGCTGTCGGTCAATGTCCTGCTGCAGGACATCGGAAGCGAAGGCCGGCGAACCTGCGTGCGCCCCAACGACAGGGCGGCGAAGTGCCCGATCGAAGCCCAGACCACTCTTGCCGACCTGAGTCCGCTGCAGAGCACCCCCGAAGACTTCCTGGAATACCCGACCACGCCTGCGCTCACGCGCGATCCTACGCAACAGCTGCAAGCGTTCCTGCGCGGCCAGCAGGGGCGCGAAGGCACGCTCCCCTCGCCGCGGCAGCTGCTGGCCGACCCGGGCGTGCTCGATCCGTGGGCGACCGCGCAGGTGTACTTCTACTACGCGGGGCCGGCCGACCCGGCGCACTGGCCGGCGCCCAACGCGGCGATCGAAAAGGGGCTGGTGGCGCTGCAGTACTGGTTCTTCTATCCCTACAACTACTACCCCACGCTGGTGGCGGGCGACGTCATGAACGACGCGCCGATTGCGGGCGACGTGGCAAACACCGACCTGCACCAGGGCGACTGGGAGCACGTGACGGTGTTGGTGGAACCGCGCAAACAGGAAGCCCGCTGGCTGTATACGGCCCGTCACAGCAACGAGGGCAAATACTTTCGCTGGAACAGCCCGCTGCTGAGCTTTGACGAAGGCCACCCGATCGTGCAGGCGGCCTACGGCGGTCACCCCAGCTATCCGGCCGGCTGCGGGTCCCGTCCCCGCTACATGTCCCCGTTGGACGGCCGGGTCAGCGACTGGCTGGTGTGCGGCCCGGGCAGATTCGCGTTTCGGGCGTCGAGCACGCCGCTGGTCGACCTCGCCCGGACGCCGTGGGTGTGCTGGCAGGGCCACTTCGGTGTGGTGACGCCGCACTCGATCCGGGCGGCTGCCAAGGAGAATTCGATCGCGCTCGCGATCGAAAAATACGTTCTTGTGTCGGGCCCCCGATCGCCGCTGTGGCAGGCCGAGAACGGGCACCTGCAAGCTGAAGACGAAGAACGCGAACCCAGGCCGAGACCGGACTCGGGACCGTGCGCGGACAAAGGCGGTCCGGCCGCTGCCGAGAGCGAAGCGAGGCCCTGAGGGGATCAGTTGTCGCCCATTTCGACGTTCACCCGTCGATGGTCCAGGCGAGTAGGCCGGCGGGTACGGCCCAGATGTCTTTGCTCAGGTCGAGGATGTCGCGGGTGGCGATGATCCCTCGTCGGTGGTGCTGATCCAGGGCCTTGCGCTCCCGCATCCATTTCTGGCTGACGTACTTGGACTCGATGGGAGTCTCGGTGAGACGGCCGACGAAGTCGATCTCGCCGCCGCTGTTCGGGTTGCGCTGCACGAGGATCGCGGCCTCGTCGAGGATTGCCAGGGGGTCAACGCGGGCGAGGACCCGCAGCAGACACACGCCGAGCTGTTGCTCGGACAGGTAGGTGACGTCGGGGGACGTTAGCGAGCGATCGCGCAGGGAGGGCAGGCGCGCGATCAAGGGGTCGGTGAAGTAGAGCTTGCTCTGTCCTCCTGCAATGGCCGTGACTCCATCGTGGGTGGTGGAGATCCGCCATGCGTAGAACGAAGCGCAAAGCCTGTCAATTCGGTCATCGACCGTGTTGCGAGCGCCGATGTTCAGCGACCTGGCGATGTCGGCGACGCTGAGCGGTGAGCCCATCCCAGCCACGAGACGCTGCAGCAAGGCCTTCACGTCCCGGTCGCTCATCGAGCCGACGCGAAGGACATCGCCGACGAGAATGTTCCAGAGACCATTGGCTGTCGTGGCCCGCACATCGACTCCCTGCAGAGCGTCCGCGGCGGCGCGCGGAAACCCGCCGATCGTCAGATAACGCTCCCAGGCGAGAACAAGCTGGTCGACATGGACCGCGAGGGGCTCCAGATAGCGACGAGCTCCAGCGGACTGCAGGTCGAGCAACGCCACCGCATCCCCCGGGAGGTTTGCGGCCAGGTTGGGGTAGAGCTCTCCTACAAACGCGCGAAACCCCATCGGCAGGAGCAGACGAACTCCGCCGGCTTCTCCCTCGCGACCTCCAAGCTCACCCTGGGCTTCGCGAAGCTTCGCTCCGGAAGACCCCGTCGCCACTACGCACCCACTGCGCAGGGAGGTTTGGTCGCGCAGCTGCTTCAGGGCCGCAGCCCAGCTGCTGACATAGGTTATCTCATCGAAGAACCAGTAGCGGTGCTCGGGGTCGACCCCGGGTGTCAGGTCCTCGGCGAGCTTGACGACTCGTCGCAGATCCTGGGGGCTCAGATCCTCACAGGGGCAGAACACGATCCGCCGAGGGTCGACGCCCTCGTCCAGCAGGCCGGCGATCTCGCGCTTCATGGCGACGCTCTTGCCGACCCGTCGAGGACCCATGAGGAGGTAGAGCGAACCCAGCGCAATGTCGCTCAGCGGATGCGGATCGTAGGTGGTGAGCGCGTTCAGCCGGGCTTCGCGCAGATCGGGGTCCCGCTCCTGCCAGCCCCGGGGGTTCTGCCACCACGGGTTGAAGTCGAGCAGGTGCCGGCGGCGCTCAAAGTCCCTCATCTGGGCAGATTCTAGCCCATCGCCGAGAAAAAACTGATCAAAACCAACCCATATCCAGGCAGGTCATTGATCAAAACCAGGCGTATTTAGAGCCAGCTACTGAACAAAACCAAGGGAGGCGTCCGTTTTCCCGCGGAAAGCACGCAGTTGACGCGACGGGCGGGGCCGGCGTGGCGCCCGGGGCGTGAGCGAGCCTCCGATCGCGACCATCCTGGCATCTGCGGGCGAGGCGTGTCGGCTGGGGCATCGCTCACCTGGAGGGCGCGTGGGGATAAGCAATTCCAAGAACCACGCGCTGTTACGCTTAGGCGTATGCGAACGCTGGTTCTGGACCCTCCTACAGCCGGACTCGGCGACGTGCTCGAGGGTCGGCGCCGATCGGGGCTGGATCGCCTGGATGAGATCTGGGAGGGTGTCTACCACATGGTTCCCGCCCCCTCCGGGCCGCACGGCGATCTCGAAAGCCAGCTCCACGCGCTTCTCAGGCCGCTTGCCCAGCAAGCGGGTCTGAAGATGATCGGCCAGAGCAATCTCGGCGAGTCAGAACACGACTTCCGGGTACCGGACGGCGCTCTACACCGCAGCCTTCCCACGGGGGTGTGGAATCCGACCGCCGCGCTGGTGATCGAGATCGTCTCCCCCGGTGATGAGAGCTGGGAGAAGCTTCCCTTCTACGCCGTCCACGATGTCGATGAGGTGCTGATCGTCGACCCGCAGGAACGCTCTGTCAGTTGGCTGGCGCTCGAGGGCGGCGAGTACCGTCCGGTCGAGCACAGTGGGCTCCTCGACATGGGAACACAGGGACTGGCTGAGCGGCTCGACTGGCCGGCGATCCAGCCCGCCTGACACGGGAAGGGATCGCGACCTACCGACTGGGAGCGCCCACAAGCGTGCGTAGCTCGGCGAAGCCTTCCTCGACGCCCCTGGCGAGCACGTCCAGGTCGGGCACGGAGTCGCAGTCGGCGTTGAGGCCGAGCACGATCTGTCCGTCATAGGAGAAGATCGCGATCGCGACCGCGTGCTGTGCGGCGAGCGGCACGACCGGGTGGACCTCGCGCAGCGGCGCGCCGAACGCGTACAGCGCCATCCGCGGACCGGGCACGTTGGTGATCGTCACGTTGAACAGACGCGTGGCATACAGCGAGCGCGCGATCACCGCGTGCAGCAGCGGCGGCGCGAGCGCGGCGAGGTCGAGCATGGTGGCCGCGCCCAGCGCCGCCCCCGACGCCTTCAGCCTGCTGGTGTGCTCGACGATCTTGCGCACGCGCGCGAACGAGTCGACCTCGGCGACGGGCAGTTCCACGAACAGCGAGCTGACGCGGTTGCCCAGCGCGAACTCCTCGGAGGCGCTGCGGACGTTCATCGGCACCATCGCGCGCAGGCCCTCCGCTGGAGGGGACTCGCGCCGCGCGACCAGCAGGCGGCTGAGCCCGGTGGTGCAGGCGGCGAGCACGATGTCGTTGACCGAGCCGCCCAACTCGCGGCCGATCGCCTTGACCTCGGGCAGCGAGGCGCGCACGATGGCAAACCGCCGCGTGGCGCCGATGGGAACGTTGAGGCTGGTGTGCGGCGCGGCGATCAGCTCGTCGCGCACGATCAGCTCGGCCAGCGCGCGGGACTTCTCTAGCGTGTCGCGGGGATGCAGCGCCGCGTGCACGCCTGCGCTGGCCGCGCGCACCCCCGCCCTGGTCAGCCCCGCCACGGCGTCGAATGGGCGCGGGGCGAGCGCGCCAAACAGCGAGCGCGTCTCATCGGCCTCCGCATCGCCGGCGCTGCCGAGCGCGGGCGGCTCGGCGTCGAGCAGCAGCCGCACCACGTCCACCGACCCGACCCCGTCGACAAGCGAGTGGTGGGTCTTGGTGACCAGCGCCCAGCAATCGTCCTGCAGCCCCTCCAGCAGCACCATCTCCCACAGCGGGCGGGTGCGATCGAGGCGGTGGGAGAAGTAGTCGGCCGACCACTCGCACAGCTCGGCGTCGCCGCCGGGCGCGGGCAGCGCTGCGCGGTGGACGTGGTTGCGCAGCTCGAACTGGGGATCGTCCTGCCAATGCGGCCAGCTCATCCCGCCGGTGCGCTCGGCCGACAGCCGCTGGGAGTAGCGCGGCAGCAGCGTCAGGCGCGAGGCGATCTCCGTGCACACCTCATCGAGGCCGGGCACGCCGCCGCCGGGCAGCGGATCGAAGACCATCACGCCGCCGATGTGCATGGTCGCGCCCTCGTCCAGCTGCTCGAGCTCCAGGAAGGTCGCATCCAGTGCGCTGAGCTGGTCGGTCATATTGGCACGCTAACGGTGCCGGGCCGTGGCTTTCATCGGTGGTGGCGCGCAGGGGCGGGGGTAGTTAGCCGCAGCTCGTGCGGCTGTAGTTCGGGTTTGCCAGCGCTCGCCGCTTCCGTGGCTTGGCCCGCGAAAGAAGGCGCTGACCGTACGGAAGAACGGGATCGTCTCCGCGTTGATAGGGCAATGTCGGGGACAGAGAACAGCGCTCTGCGCCGAAGGCGTCGCATGTGGCCGACGCTCGCCGCTGTCGCGAGCATCCTGCTGCTGACCGTGGGCGTCGCAAGGGCTGGGGGGACTTCGACAATCGAAGGAGTCTGGTCCTTCAATGGCGGCCAGATTGCGATCCAGCCGGAAGGCAACGGGAAGTTTGAGGGCATCGTGGTCTCACCGACCAGGTTCGCCACGTGCACGCACCCCGACGGACAGAAGATCTGGAAAGAAATGATCGTCCAATCCGACGGGTCCTACTGGGGCTTTCACCAGTGGTACAAGACTTCGTCGTGCACTGAAAACCCGATCCTCGGACCGACGGCCTGGCGGGTCGTCGAAGAATCCAACGGGTCGCGCTACCTGCGCATCTGCCTGAGCCATCCGCGAACAGCTCAACCGACCATTCCTCCGGGCAGTCAGGGCGTGGGTGCCAGCTACGGATGCCAGAGCTCTGCGCTGACCGCCCCGTTGGCGAACTCCAGCGTGGGGAGCTTCAAACAGGTCGTATCCGTGTCAAGTGCTGGCGGATCTCCCTCTGGCGGTGTCAGATCGCTGTTGAGCGCCAAGAAGTGCCTGAGCGCCAGGGAGTTCGCGATCCACGTTCGCGGCGCGAAGTACGACCCCTTCAAGAGCGTCGTCGTCACACTCGCGGGTCACCGGCTGAAGGTAACGAACCGTGGGAGCATGTATACCGCAACGATCAACCTCAAAGGCCTGCCGGCCGGTGCCTTTACGCTCAAGATTGTGGCGATAACCTTCCGGGGCAACCACCTCTCGGGTCGCCGCACATACCACACGTGCGCGAGAAGATCCAAAAAATCGAAGCCCAAGAAGCTGACTTGACGCGGCGCGCGAGCTGCGAATGCTCACTTCGCCGCACGATTGAGGTCTCGGCGACACAAATGGGGATCCCCAGCTCTCAGCCACGTGGGGCTGAGGCGCAGCCCCACACAGCCACTTGCGGCTCGCCGCGAGAGCGGCTGAGTCAGGCAGCACGCGCGCGCCTTGCCATCGAGATCCTCACGGCCTACGTACAAGCGCGTCGCGCCCTGCGCCGGGACTCAATTGCCACCGTTGTGATCGACCTGCGCTCGCGACCTTCTTCTTCTTCTTCTTCTTCCTCCTCCTCACCACCACCACCACATGCTGCGGACTCGCTAAATGAAGCTCGCCGTCTCGGTAGAGCGGTGGCGCGCCTGCTCGCACATATCCCTGGGGACACGCGATGCCTGGTCCGTTCGCTCGTACTGACACGTTTGCTCGCCAGACGGGGCGTACACGCCAAGCTGGTGATCGGAGCGCGAACGACGCCGGAATTCCTGGCCCACGCGTGGGTCGAGCACGACGGGGATCCCGTGCTCGACCCTGGTGATTCGTTTGGGCGACTGGTCGAACTTTGATGAGAGATGGACGAGCACCGCGGTCAATCACATGCACAGTCATCGGGTCAGACAAGCGGCGGGCCACCTCGCTCAGGTCTCGCTGCCTTTGGCATCAGCTTGCTGGCCGACGCTCCTCCCCCTGGCACATGGGAGGCGCGACCTCTGCTCGCGGCGAGCCTCAAGATCCAAACCGTCACTTCCCGTGCGGTCGAGGACAGCTGGTCTGGACTGGAAGGGGTTGGCTGGGAGGGCGTGATCGACGGTGCTCCGTTCGTCGTGCAACGAGGCGTCGAAGGAGACCACCGCTTTGTACACGGCGCACCTCCCAGTGAGAAGGGTGTCCCTGTAGCGCAGACCCGCGCGGTTCATCATCTCTGCGCCGACGCCAGCGTGCTGCGATGTGCGCCTGCAGACCGAGCCGATCCTTTGTGGTGGCGACTGGTGCTCGACTCAGTGCTCTTCACGGTCGCGCTGCTTCACGGCTATGAGGCTCTTCACGCCGGCGCGGTCGCCATCCCCGACGGCGTGGTCGCGATCACCGCCACAACGGGCGCTGGCAAGAGCACCCTCTTGGCAGAGCTCCTAGGGCGCGGATCGACGCTGATGGCAGACGACGTGCTCGTACTCGAACCTCGGGGTACAGAGCCTCCTATGGCCTATCCGGCGCCACCTTTGATGACGGTCCCGGTCACGAGCATCTCGGCGCTGGGCGAGTTGGCCCCTGCGGAGTCGATCGCCTCGATCGGCGACGAGCGGTGGATCGCCGTCCCCGTGCATCGGGAGCCGTTGCCGTTGAAGGCGCTGGTGGTGCTCGATCGACGTCCTTTGCCACGGCGATCAGGATCGCTGGCGTCGCTGATCAGGATCGAGAACCCCCTGGCTCCTTTGCTCGGCGCGCTGATGAGGTTTCCCAGGGTTCCGGAGCGGGAGCGGGCGCGCTTTGAGCTCGCGAGCACATTGGCCTCCAAGGTCGCGCTGTGGCGGCTCACGGCCGACTTGGACACGCCTCCGGACGTCCTTGCAGAAAGGCTCTTGGCAGCGGACCTGTGAAAGCACGGTCGCCAACCAAGCGTTGTAAGAGTGTGCGCGTCGCCTCTGAGAGATGATGATGAGCTCTTTCTCCGTGTCAGCAGTTCTGTCCGGCCAGCCGCGCGCCGTCGGCTCGCCCGAGGAGCCGATCCTCGAGCTCGAGGGCCTGTATCACCGGTGGAAGGGCCCGAAGCCACCTGTGTTGGACGAGGTCAGCCTGACCCTGTACGCGGGCGAGGTCACCTGGGTCGGCGGTCGCAACGGCGTCGGCAAGACCACTCTGCTGCGCCTTGCTGCCGGCATCCTGCTGCCGCAGCGAGGAACCGTGCGCATCGGGCAGCTCACACCGCGGTGGAGGGGGGGCCTCTACCGACGCCAGGTCGGTTTCCTGTCAGCGGGCGACCGCAGCCTGCAGGCACGCATGAACGTCGCCCAGCAGCTCGACTACTGGGCCAGGCTGGCCTATGTTCCGCGCGACCGGCGCGCCGATCTTGTGGCTGACAGCCTGCGGCGATTCCGCCTGGAAGAGTTCGCTGGGCGGCGTGTCGACCGCATGTCGATGGGCCAGCGTCAGCGCGTTCGGCTGGCAATGGCCTTCCTGCATGAACCTCGGGTCCTGTTGCTCGACGAGCCGCGCAACTCGCTCGACGACGATGGCTATCAGCTGCTCAACGAGCAGATCGAGCAGGCGGCCAAGCGCGCGGCGACCATCTTGTGGTGCTCGCCTCGAGGTGAGGATCGCGTCATCGAGTGCGACGCCAGTTACACCCTCTGCGACGGTCAACTGGAGCGAATATGAGTCAAATGAGACCTTGGTATGACGCCATGTGGGCCATCATACGTCGCGATGCGATCCTGTTCGTGAGCTACCGTACTCAGCTCGTCGCGCAGTTTATCGGTCCGCTGTTCACGATCACACTCTTCTATTACATCAGTCACCTTCTCACCGCCAAGAGCATTCACTCTCCTGGCGGCTACTTCGGGTTCGTCATCGTCGGTCTGGTGATCGTCCAGATCCTCACGATATCCATCGGCGTCATGCCGGTGTCCGTGCGACAGGAACTCGTCTCAGGCACGATCGAGCGTTTCTTGGTGAGCGCCCACGGTCCCATCAACGGCATTCTCGGCACGATGCTGTTCCCCCTGATGAATGCCATCTTCAGCGGCGTCCTGATGCTGGCCCTTGCCACCGTGATCTTCGGCCTTCCGCTGGCTGGGACAGCTGTGCTGGCGATTCCCGTGGCAGTGCTCGGCACGCTAGCCTTCATGCCGTTCGCATTCTTCCTCGTCTCAGTGGTGATGGCGTTCAAGCAGGCAGCCTCGGCGACCCAATTCATCATCGCCGGCGTGGCGATCATCGGCGGCCTGTACTTCCCGATCACGCTCCTGCCGGGGTGGATTCGATGGGCGTCCGACGTCCAGCCATTCACCCCAGCCACCGATCTGCTGCGGCATCTGCTGGTGAACACGCCGCTGGTGCATCCTGTGGGCATCGAGTTGCTCAAGCTTGTGGCCTTCGCCGCCATTCTGCTCCCGGCGGGCATTGCGCTCTTGCGGGCGTCGATTCGTTACGGTCAGCGCACGGGGACCATTGCCGAGTATTGAGATGCCAGACAAAGAAGCCGATATTTCGACCATGTCCCAACTTTCCGACCGGGAGCTGCTGGACGCTCAGGTGCAGCTGCCCCAGCATGTCGTCCATCGCAGCTTCGTGTCAGAGACGGTTGTCCTCAATCTTAGGACCGGCAAGTATCACGGCCTCAACCCGACTGCTGGCAAGATGCTCGAGGCGCTCGAGGCGGCCCCCACCGTGGGCGACGCGGTGCCTGTGCTGGCGGATGCCTACGATGTCGAGCGAGAGCAGATACAGGGCGACCTGCTCGCCCTTACCCGTGGGCTGCTCGAGCGCGAACTGATCGTCGTCGCGGATGACAACGCCGACTGAGGAGCGGTCCAGCGCCGGTCTTCGAGAGTACCGTCGCACCGCGTTTGGACTCACACTATCCATTGATGCGCGGATCTCGATCCCGGGCTTGGGGCCGAGCAGCGCCTCGGTGTCAACGGTGCGACCTTCACGTATCCGTCTGGACGCCGATGAGCTGCGGCGACGCTGGGGTGCTCTCGACACCGTCCCGATTCGGGCACGCGAGCTTGGTGTCGGTGAGACGCTGCGGCTGTCGGTGGACTTCGCCGAACCGGCCGGTTATCTGCTGTGGGCGAAGGAGTTCGGTCGCGCGCTGATCTCGCCCGACGGGACCGAGTTGCTGTGCGATCCGGATCCAACCAAGCAGGGCTGGGAGAGGATCCTTGTCGGACAGGCACTGCCACTGGCTGCGACGATCCGTGGCCTGGAGGTCCTGCATGCATCCGCCGTCGTGGTCGACGACCGGGCTGTGCTGTTTGCCGGTCCGGTCGGCGCCGGCAAGAGCTCACTGGCTGCGGCATTCGTGAGGGCTGGAGCTCAGCTGCTCACCGACGACGCCGCCGCGCTCGAGCTCGATGGAGAAACTCTCGTCACACACGCGGGATCGGCGGTGTTGCAGCTGCGCGACACTGAGGATCGGGCGCTCTCCGGCCAAGAGCGTACCGCCCTTGGGGACCCGATGCTGTCCACCGCCGGCAAGCAACGCTACGTGGGTGAGCGAGCATCAAGTCCGGTACCTCTCGGAGCCCTGTTCCTACTCGAACGCTCGACCGATGAGCCGGCCGTGGAGCGACTCGTCGCCGTGAATCCATTTGAGCTAATCGCAAGCACCTTCAATCTGTCCGTGCGCACGCCGGCCCGCTTGCTGCGTCAGCTCGACGTAGTGTCGGCGATCGCCTCGCTCGAACTGGCGCATCGCCTGCGCGTGCAACCAGGTCTTGGCGCCGCCGCGCTCGCGGGCATCGTGCAAGCTCAGCTCGCTACACCAATTGCATAAACGTGGGGAGCTACCGCGCAGCGATGGCAGGGGCTGGAGCGTGGGGCGCGCGAGCCGGCGAGCTGCTCGAGCAGTTCGCCGAGCGTGGCGGAGCGTCAATCCACAGGATTGACGGGCTGGCGATGCTCAACCCACCCCACTTCGCGGGAAGCAGATGGTGTTGCTGGCTGTTCGGCGAGCCGCGGGACGGAGGGGTGCTCGCTGCAGACTTCGGCCTCAGGCCAGGTGGCGATCTGCCCGCAGCGTTCGGACGCGCGCTGACCGAGCTGGGTGCAAGTGCGTGCGGGCTCCTGTGCGACAGGTTCGTCGTCGTAGCCCTCGACCGGGAGCGCCATCGGTGTATCGTCACGCGCGATCCACTCGGTGCTCAGCCGCTGATCCATGCACCTGCCGCGGATGCGGTCGTGTTCGCCGAACACGAGCGCGATCTCGTCGACCTGCTCCCGTGCGCGCCCTCGCCGGATCGTCTCGCGTTGTTGCAGTGGATCGAGAACGGCCTCACACCCGCGGGACGCAGTCTCTATGCGAGCTTGCGTCGCCTCCCCGCCGGTCACCGGCTGGTGCTCGGCGAGCGAGATGCGAGCGTCGAGCGCTGGTGGAAGCTTCGCTACGACGGGATCGAGGAGGGGAACGCGACGACGCTCGCGTCGCGTGTGCGCGACGCTGCTCTCGCCGCAGTCGGAAGGGCCGTCGCCGGGTCTGAGCGTCCGGCGGTCAAGCTCAGCGGTGGCTTGGACTCCGCTTGCGTGGCGGCAGGCCTGGCGGCCCACGGTTACGCCGATGGTCGTGCGCTTGCGATTGGGGGCATGTTTTCGGATTATCCGGTTACCGACGAGAGCGAGTTGATCGAGGCGACTGCCCGCCATACGCATCTGGAGCTGGAACGGATCGCCTTCGATTCGGCCAGCTCTATGCTCGCTCCGGCGCTCGCGCACATCACTCGTTGGCGCGTGCCGCCCGCCACGCCCAACCTCTTCCTCTGGCAGCCGTTGATGGCGCGCGCGCGAGAGCTTGGCGTGGATCTGATGCTCGACGGTGAGGGCGGTGACGAGCTATTCGCACTGGCGCCCTATCTGATTGGCGACAGGCTGCGCGAAGGGCGGCTTTGCTCGGCATGGTCTCTCGCCGGGCGCATGCCCGGGACCGGGCCACACCCCGGCGTGCGCGTCCGCCTGCGGACGCTGCGTCGCTTCGGCCTCAGTCCGCTCGTCCCGCACGCTGTCAGGCGCTGGCGTCGGGCGCGGGCTGAGACCTGGTCGACTGGCTCGATTGTTCCTCGCGCCGACGCGCTAGCGCTGGCCGAGCTGGATCTGCAGCGACAGGCGGACAGTCGCAACGGACCCTTGTGGTGGCGCTCGCGGGCGGAAACCCTGATCGACTTGCGTGATCGCTTCGACATGGGGGGGCACTACCGGCGCCTAGCCACGGACGAGGGGATCGACAGGCGCCATCCCTTCCTATATGACCTGGAGCTGATCGAAGCGATGCTGCGACTACCGCCGCAATCCCAATTCGATCCCGCGCGCGACCGCGTTTTGCTGCGCGAAGGGTTGAACGGTCTCATCCCAGAGGCGGTTCGCACTCGTCATGTAAAGAGCCATTTCACCCCCCTGGTACTCGCGGGTATTCGAGCCGATGAAGCCGGCCTGTTGGGGCCTCTGAAGCGAGCGGATGCTCCGGTTCGCGCCTATGTCTCCTGCGAGGTGCTCGATCGGATGCTCGGGGCCTCGCCCGAGAAGCGCTCGATGTTCCAGGCGGGGTCCCTCTGGCGGGTTGGGATTGCCAACAGCTGGCTTCTCTCCCAAGCGGCGGCAAGCTCATGAGCGCTGCGCAGAGGACGGTGTCGGAGGTGCTCGCCCCAGTACTTTTTCCGGCCTTGTGGGTGGGTGGCCGAGTCCTTAGACTTCGGGACCGTCCAGTAACGGAAGGAGGATCAAATGGACAAGATCACTCAGTATGAGACCCCGCGGATCGACGATCATGGAGACCTGACAGAGCTCACGGCTTCAGGTAGCGTGGGGTCGCTTTTCGACGGCGAATTCACCGCGCATAAGGGCGAATCCAGCCACGGGCACCTCGAAGAAAGCTCGCCGTAGGCAACGTATGCCGACCTCTCTGCGTGGTCGGCATACGTGCTTCAAAGTTGCCAGTGCTTCGGTCCGGGGGGCTCTCGGGTTTTCCCGGTGAATGGCGATCGGCTGAGGATGCTTCCGCGAGCGTAAGTCTTGGCGCAGACCCAACGTTAGTCGGCTGTGACCCGTACCGGCACAGCATCGCGACTAGCCTCGGGGGCAAAGACAACCCGACCGATAGCCCTGGTGGGTGTGGACGCATCCGGATACGAGAAGATCGCCGAGAGTCTCCGCGGGCAAACGCTGGAGTTCGCGACGTTCGAAAGCACCGAGGACCTGTGCAGTAAGGCCGAACAGCTGGACTGCTCGGCGATCGTGCTCTGGGTCCTGGACATGACTCGTGTACCTGGACGGCTCGTTGAGGTGGTTGCCGAGCGATTTACGCGGACGCCGATCGTGGTCGTCTGCGAGGACATCGAGCGCTGGGAGCTGCGCGCGATGCTGGCCGCTGGGGCAGCCGGTGTGGTGCTCTACGAGGACATCGACACGGCGCTGTGTCCGTGCTTGCAGGTGGTACGGGCCAACCAGACCTGCGTTCCGCGTCATCACTGGCGCCAGATCGAGCCGCCGGCGCTTTCCTCGCGTGAGAAGCAGATCCTTGGGCTCGTCGTGATGGGCTACATGAACAGCCAGATCGCCGCGCAGCTGTTCCTTGCCGAAAGCACCGTCAAGAGTCACCTCTCATCCGCCTTTGGCAAGCTCGGGGTGCGTTCACGCAATGAGGCCGTCAGCCTGATTCTCGACCCGGAGCGCGGGTTGGGGATGGGCATCCTGGGGCTGGGCGGGGAGACCGTGGAGCTGGCCGTCTAGGACAGTTGGCGAAACTCGAACCCGCCCGCAGTGCGGGATTGAAGTCGGGGGATCAAAGCGGTTACGTCCGGCCTTGATCCAGACGACGCGGGCTTGCACGGGTCGGCCTCAAAGTTGATGCGAGGTCGGAAGGCATTCCGGTAGCGCCCCGCGGAGCGAAAGCTTGACCGGCTGAGATACGTTCGTGTAGTGCGAAGGCGATCGTTTTCAGCGTCGCTGAACGTCGACGCACAACTCGGTATGCTCCACACTCACGTCGAACGGCAGCTAATCTTGCTCAGCGCCACTACTGCTGCACGCCGTGAGAGCATGCGCGAGCGGGCCGCGCGACTGGCAGCACAGGTTGAATGGTCGGTTTTGGCTGAAACGTTGCGTAAGCGCCGGCTGCTGCCGGTGCTCGGCCCACGTATCTTGGAACTCGCCGCGGGTCAGGCAAGCGAGGACTTCGCCGAGGCCGTCGAGCAGGCACTCGTGGCCGGACGCCGGCATGGCATGCTGCTGCAGCTCGTCGCAGAGCGTGTGATGGATGCGCTCGCCGCTGAGGGCATCAGATCAACAGTGCTAAAGGGTCCGCTGTTGGGCGAGGTCATCTACGGTGACTTCGGGCGCCGTCCCTCCCGCGACATCGATTTGCTCGTTACACCCGATCAGCTGCCCGCAGCGGTGAAAGTGGCGCGCAGACTAGGGTATGGCGCACCAGCCGATCATATCGACCAGACCGGGCTGCCGTTGCTCCACTTCGCGCTCGTCCACACGCGTCGACAACTACCACCCGTCGAGCTCCATTGGCGGATTCATTGGTATGAGCGCAACTTTTCGGCCGAGAGGCTTCTGCCCCCAGCCGTCGATCGGAGCGAAGCCTGGCGTCCTACCCTCGCCGACGAACTCGCTGCCCTTTTGCTGTTCTATGCGCGCGACGGCTTCGTCGACCTGCGCCTCGCGACCGATCTAAGCGCGTGGTGGGATGTTCATGGTACAAACTTGCCGCACGGAGCGCTCGGCGAACTGGCGAGAAACTACCCTGCTCTCGCTCGTGTCGTTGCAACAGCCGTCAAGGTGGCCGAGAACACCGTGGGCCTCCCGGGCGCGCAAATCATTGGCGAGCCGGAGTTGAGTCTGCGCGGACGTGTAGCTATACGGCTCGCGAACCCAAACCCGCACTCCAGCCGGGCACAGATCTATGCTGACATCGGGTTGATCGATGGGCTGCTTGCGCCCCCTGGGGGTTTCGGTGCGTTTGTACGGAGGCAACTGCTGCCGCCTCGCCAGGTATTGGCCCAGCACGCCGAGCATGCGAGGAGGCCGCGGGCAAGATCACGCACGGGTCGCTTCGCGGGAGTGCTAGCCCGGTATAGCCTGACGATGGCTCGTCTGGCGCGCACTCCCGAAACATTGGAACGAGGCTAGAGGTCTTGAAATACGTGGCCTTGTCGACTACGACGAAGTCAAGCAGCTCAGTCGTCACACAACTGCGATGCCTCGTGGATGTTAGCTTCGATCGCAGGCTGAGGCCGGAAAGCGAAGCGTCCATCGTCGGTCCAGATATCGTGAAAGGGAGCGCGAGTTTGCGTCGGCAGGCAAATGACTAGGATTGGCTGGCTCGGCGGCCGTCGCGTGCTGGCAGTGTTGATCGTGGTGGTGGCGGTAGGCTGTGCGTGGGCATGGATGCGCTCGGCTCCCACCCGCGGGCAAGAACCTGCCCTGACGGTGCTGACCGTGAACACGAGCCAACCCGGTAATCCGTTTGCAGCCGGCGCAGTCGGCCTTTCGACAGAGACCAGTTCACTGGGAAGCGGATATCTCAGCCCCAGCCGCTCCGGCCTTGCCCGACTCATGCGGATGCTAGGACCGTCGGTACTCCGTGTCGGCGGCAACAGCGTCGATCTCTCATGGTGGACGAGCAACGAGGAACCGCACCCGTCCTGGGCAACCAATATCGTTACGCCGGCTGATCTCGAGGTGCTCCACGAACTCTTGAGCGCCACGGGGTGGAAGGTGATCCTTGGCGTAAATTTGGGTCATTTCGAACCGACCCGCGTAGTCAACGAGGTCGGCTACGCGCAACGGAGTCTAGGAAAGGCCCTTCTCGGGGTTGAGATCGGCAACGAGCCAGACGACTTCGACAGGAAAACTCAACTGCGCCCATCGACCTACAGCGCTAACGAATACCTGAACGAAGTAAGCATCTACGCACGAGCGCTAAGCGCGACGGGAGTGCGTCTCTATGGCCCTGCTCTGGGCAGGACAGAATGGCTGACCCAGATGGGCACGGCCGCTCAAGTGTTCGTCGAACTTACTCTTCACTACTATCCGACCAGCACGTGTACAGGGAGAGGGCCCGCCACCGCCGAACTGCTCTTGCCAGAAGTTCGGCAGCAGGAGGACGGAACGCTCGAAGCACTAGTACGCGCCGGCAGCATCGCGCGTCGTTCAATGCGAATCGGCGAGACGAATGCCGCAGCCTGCGTGGTTAGCCCATCCACCCACCCAATCTTTGCAACGGCGCTGTGGGCGCTGGATTGGGCATTGCGCGCCGCGAGCGACGGCACTCACGGCATCAACTTCCACGGCATCTTCGGCGCATGTGGCGCGCATAGCGACAGCCCGATCTGCGCTCCGACTGAACAAGCCGCCCGCGCGGGAGACGTCACGGCGCAACCCGAGTACTACGGACTGCTGGCCGCACGCCAGCTCGAGGGTGGCCGGTTCGTCCCAACCCACCTCATCACCACCGACCCGCTGCCCAACCTGACGACTTGGGCGACGCTCGCCTCTGACGGTACCGTCAAGGTCGCGATCGACAACCTCGCCACCGAAGGCTTGCCTCAACACGTCTCCATACCCGCTTCGCGCTATATCGCGACCGCCGAGACGCTGAGCGGACCTTCAACTGGGGCAAACACCGACATCTCGTTCGGCGGCATGCCGGTGACTGCCGCCGGGCGCTGGCACCCGAGCCCACTGCGGTTGGGTGGCGACCGCGCGATTCACGTTATTGTGCCCGCGGCGAGTGCCGTAATCATCACGCTGTCTCGGGCCCGCTCCGGTCATTCAAATCACGCCGTGCGGGTTTCGACAATGCAGCAGACCGATAACGTTCGCTGATGCCTGACCTGTACGGTGTTCCGCGACGCATCTGGATTCTCTGGACACAAGGGCCAGATCACATGCCACAGGTCCCACGTACCTGCATCGATACGTGGGCGGCACACAATCCTGGCTGGGACATCGAGGTTCTCTCCATAGAGACTCTCCATCATTGGGTAGATCCGCTGTTGTGCCAGCCAGAAACCCTATCGCAACCTCCCTACCGGCTAAGCGACCTGGTCCGGCTCAACCTGCTCGACCGACACGGGGGAGTGTGGGTGGACGCCACTTGTTTTTGCATGAGACCTTTGGACAACTGGCTTCCCGATTGGCTTGCGTCTGGGTTCTTCGCCTTCGCTCGACCAGGCCGTGATCGCGTAATGTCCAACTGGTTGCTCGCGTCGGCTCCGAGCGGCTACATACCGCATCGCATGTGGGATGCGCTTCGTAGCTATTTCCTCGCTCGTGACCTATCGGACACAGGCTGGCGGCGGGTGGCTCGCAAGGGGCTCGATCAAGTACTCAACCACAGCACCCTTACGACCTCCCTCTGGTTCGCGGCGCCCCTGCCGCAGCTCGGGATATCACCCTATCTCTCCTTTCACTATCTGTTCAACCGACTGATTCGTACCGACCCGACCTTTCGTGACATCTGGGAGCGCACACCGAAGATAAGCTCCGACGGGCCGCACAGCATAGCTTTCCATGGCTTTGACAAGCCGCCATCATCGCAGATACTTGCAGATATCGAGCATCGTCGCGTGCCTGTCTACAAGCTAAATCGGAGAATCGATCCCGCAGCGCTGTCCACCTCGAGCACGCTGAATGTCTTGCTTGAACATGCGATGTAGACCGTCAACCCTTCAATGTTTGGCTGGTTCGCTGTAGCGCCAGCGCCGACAAGATCGATGCATGGACGCTGATCCGCTTCACAGTAACTTGATGGAGCCATATATTCCAAATGATAAGGCTGAGCGATGTCGCGCAGGCTGCCCCATCGAGGCCAAACGCTCTCACGCCTGCATAACACACCGCGACGTTGAGCACTGCAATGAGCCCGTACACCCTTGCGAGATCGTTTTGGTGCCCAGTCATGCTCAGAAGGAATCCCACTGAGCCACATCCAGCGCTTACCAACTGCCCCACGAGCAAAATAAGCAACGCTTTTTGTGCAGCGACAAAATCGGGGCCAAAGAGCCCTAGCACGAAAGGCGCGAGCGCGGCGAGCCCTGCCGCGATGAGCAACGTCGGCCAAAACGTCCACAGCGCGGACACTGTGGCGAGCCGCTGCAACCCTGCGCGATCCCCCTTCGCCTCAAATTCCGAGAACAACGGTGCCGCGACCGCGTTGACTGCGACCAGCAGAAAGCCAACAAGCGTCGCGGTCTTTGAAGCGGCCAAGTATAGACCAGCATCACGCGCTCCACGCACCGAGCCCACAACCAAGATGTCGGTTTGGCCCAGTGCAATTTGAAAGCCGGCGACCAAGAAGAGCGGTGCCGATACCTGCATCCACCTGCGGCGCTCGTACGTCGCGGTATACCGCGAGCTTTCGCGGCGTAGGACCTCTCGAACGAGCGTCGACTGCAGCAAAACCACGGCTGCGAACGCGCTAAGAGTTATAATAAGTGCCGTGTCCGCTGTTAGTCGTCCCGAGGCCAGCCACACAACTCCAGCAGCGGCCAGAGTCAGAAACGGGCGTACGACCAGCGAAGGTGCATATGCGCCCACGACCCTCCCCCCGGCGCGTATGATAGCGAGATCTAGGTTAATCAGCGCTCCCATGGGAATGAGCAGGACTGCAAACCCTACCGCTACACTGGTTCGGCCGGAAGTGAATGCTAGAGCTACCACCGATCCGAGAATCGCAATGCCAAGGCCGGTAGCAAAAGTTGTCCGACGGCTCCAGTGTACCAACCCACGTATCTTCTCGTTATTAGCAAACGCGCGATATTCGGGGATGAATTTCAGAACCGATGTCGGGAACCCGAGTCCGACAAGCAATGCCAAAGTGGTGACCCACGCGATGACATACGTGTAGACTCCGAACTGCCCAACTCCCATCCAGCGTGCAAAGCCAATCTGCATCAGATACGCAAGACCAGCTCCAAGCACTTGGATCGCGAAAGCAAGTATCGCATTGTGTGCCAACCGTACTAGAAAGCCACGGCTTACGGTCGATTCGCGCGCCACTTGGGGTGTGGCCTCCGGCGCTACGTCAAGCGGCGAAGCTGCGCCAGCGAGCGCTGGCTCACCCATTGGTTCGGACCGGATAGCCATACCTAGCCAATAGCGGCCAGGTCATCGCGACGACCGCTCGACGGTCGCCGCGAGACATGCGCACGCGCCACTCGTCATCCAGTCTAATCGTGAGCGGTCCGGAGTTAAAGCGCATCGGATTGCCAGACACGGTATGTGACGGCTCAAGTAGAATTTGTCCAGCCGTGAGCTTCGCCGACTCGCCTGTGACCCAGTCGAACGGCGCGAGAATTTTTGCCAGCTCCGCACTCGGATTCTTTACAAAGTCCTCATATCGGACGCGACTATAGCTCTCGCTAGCTTTCGAGAGTCGCTCGGCCATGCCGTTGTTCATTAGCCACCGAATTGCACTCGTTCTTATGTGCTCGATGGGCATGTGCTCGGACGTCCAGCGAATCTCGGGTCGTCTCCTCATGCGCTTCCAGGAGAACGCTACCGCTCTCGGGTCGCGGATAAGATGCACAACGTGGAGCTCGACACCAGGCAGTTTCGACAGGATGAGCCCGTGTGTTGCGTCTCCACTTGAGTCAACTATGACCTGGTCACGCGACACGTCTAGTATCTTCTCGTACAGGGCTTCGAGGAGGCGACCGTATACGCGGAGAGCCGCCTCGTGGTATGCAGGGCTGCGTGATTGGAGGAGCCAGGGAGCGTATCTTGCTTCATCAAGCGCCCCGCGCAGACTGATTGCAGTCGTCGCGTCGACTTCGCCAGGCTTTATGCCAAACGCAACACGCGAAACCTCGTTCCAGAAGTCACACTCGGCGAACGGCTTGCCGCAGCCGCATAGCTGGTTTTCTCCAAACGCTCGATCCCAAATGAAGCGCAACTCGCCTACAGAGCAAAAGCCATCGTGCATACCGATCACGCGGTCGAGAAGAGTGCTACCGCTTCGGCCTGCGCACGCGATAAATAGCACCGGAATAAGGCGTGCAGATCGATTGTGCGGCGACTCACTTACGCTTCGCGACAATGTGATGTCCACAGGAGCCATCCCTAGCGAGCGATCGTCACACCGACTCGGTTGTGCGAACCATTCATTGCCGCACCAATAACTGACTCGAGTGCTGCCTGCTGTGTTGTCCAGCGTTGCATGAGCGCATCGTGGCGAGTGCAGGTCTGCTCGACCCAGGCGCCGTAGTCGCTCAGAACGCTCCGGACACCCTCTACGACTGCATCACCGGTGCTCCGCACGAACACGCTTGGCGAGAAATACTTGCGCATCGTGGTCGTGTCGGAAAGCACCGTGGGGCGTTCGAGGTAAACAGCCTCAAAGGCGCTCCGCATCACAGAATGCGGATCACGTGTAAGGGCGACGACGACATCAGCATTTCTAATGACGTTCAAATAGTGCGACTGCTCTAGCCAGCCGGTAAGCCGAACGTGCGACGCTGTTAGCAGCTTGTGTCTCAGGTCATTCGCGAGCCGTGAGGCATCTCCAGTTAGAATCACATCGCACTCGGCCAGGTCGCACGCTGCTTCAGTAATCGCACTGAGTGGCTCATCTGGATCAAAGATGGTTGTGAACACGATCGTGGCTTTCGCGTCGACCGTCTTCCGGGGACGAGTCGGAGCCATTTCCGGGGGTGCCTCATGGAAGACCAAAGACCTGCCGCCCCATTTGTGTACAGCATCGCCCAGCGCTGGCTCCGTAACCATGGTGACGAGCGCACGCGACACAAGCGCTCTTTGCAGCGGTACAAAAAGCTTCCAAAGGCGGTCTCGGTGGCCGAACGCGCCTGGGTGGGCATCGAGAATAAAGACGGCGTTGGAGAGCCGTGAGTATATGGCGACCAGAGCTGAGGCGAATGGCGGAGGACTGCACACGATAACGACCTGGGGACGTGCACGCAGCAGCCACGTGGCTGTAAGGATGATCGACAACCCGTATCGAAAGGGCGCTGACCACCGTGAGCGCAGCCGTGAAAAGCTGATTATCTTGGGCTGGGTGTGGAAAACTCGTCCGATATCCATCAGCCGTCCAGGGTTCCGGGTCCAAGCGATCAGGCCAAGAGCGTCCCTCGCCTCGTTCATGGCCATACGTGTGCGAGAGTCGGCCGAGGAGGACTTGCGCGACTACATGAGATTCCGAACACGAGCAAGAACGCTATCGCGACGGCTGGAGCAGTAAGCGTATTTTCCGTGAATGAGTACACGGCGAAGGCCACTCCAGCCGCTATAAGGTCGATGCGTATTCGCGGCGGGGCGCGGCGGATCGCTGAAGTGAGCGTGATCGCGATAGCCAGAAGCACGAGGATGCCTCCTACGAATCCCCCCTCGAGGAGCATGCGCAGGTACTCGTTGTGCTGCGCTGTAAAGCCGGCCGGACTGCCGGGAGTTTTGCCAACGAGGGGTCCAGCCCCGAGACCACGTCCAAACGCGAGGTTTACCGTGGCCTGACTGTAAGCGACGGCCCACGCATCAAGTCTGCCAGAGGCAACTTCATGCCGTATACCTCGTCCCGCGAGATAGATCGTCTCGTTTTCACTGCGCGCAATTAGGCCAGAGCCGAGTATTATAGCGCCGACGATAGTTGCTGTGACGATCGCCGCGACCCTAGCGACGACGATCAGGCCCTTTGCCGAGAGTTGATGGCGCCAAAACCTGAGCAGTGTGGGGGTCGACGCGATACAGAGTGCGACTGCCGCGCCTCGACTGAGCGTGGCGCCTAGGATCACAACGTTCAGGAATCCGAGCCAGCGTGCGGATTGCCAAGCCTCACGACGGTATAGGGCCACGCACGCGATAACTGCCACAACACCAAGCGCCCCGAGTGTAGCCGCGATGGTTGCACCCTGCAGACGCGGCGGCATTGAGCGAAATAGCGCAATGACCCCGGCGGCCTGAAGAGCAGCGCCGATCAGCACACTCAGCGTCGGTAGCCACGCCAGCAACTTAAGTAGCCGGTAGTCACGACGCCAATCCCAGTTGATGGAGAATACGAGCCACGCCAGAGACAACGTTGCGACGCTAGATGCCGTCTGCCCGGTGGTCAGACCGGGCAATGGGCTAGCCACCGACTCGGTGAGGACCGCGATACCTACGTATGCAAGGACGGGTGCCCACCTTTTGCGATCAAACCCGCGGTCGAGAAGCAGTGGAAAAGCACAGGCGTAGAATACGAACTTATAGGTGCCCGGCTGACCGATGAGAGATTTGTCGCCAAAGATTCGCGTCGATTCAATCGTAAGAAGCAGCATGCTGGCTGCGAAGAGGTACCACGGCTTGGTCAGTGCGACCGCGACGACCCCGACGAAGACGACCACCGCGATAGCAGCGATCGGGGACCTTGTGACCGCTGCACCGATGGCTACGGAAGCGAGAGCTGCTAGTGCGAGGTGTCGTATCTCCCCCGAGATCGCGCCTCTAGATCTTATGGGCATATTGACTCTCATCGAGCTTGGCGTCGGCTAGCGAAGTCGTGGCGGCTGGGTTCTCGCGTTGATGTTTTGCGGGGTAAGGGCTGACGAGCTGGACCCGCTCCCGCACGACACGCGCGATAAAGCGCGGATTGCCCACGATGTAGCGCCCAGCGAGGCGACTGGGCTCTTGGGCCAGACGATAGAGCCACTCGACGCCAATGTCATTCATCCAATTCGGCGCACGACGGACGGTTTTTGCCTGAAAGTCCAAGAACGCCCCCACCCCTGCTGCAATGCGAATGTTCGGAAGCTTGTGAAGGTGCGCCTCGAGCCACAGCTCTTGACGAGGGTTTCCCATCGCGACTAGCAACACGTCGGCGCCTGACGCGCTCACTTTCGCTACGTCGAGATCTGGACGCTCACAATAGCCGTGCCGTGTGCCGACAATTCGCAGTCGCGGAATCACGCGCAGTATCTCGCGAGCTGCTTTTTCCGACACACCAGGCCGACCACCGAGGAGGAAGACGGACCAGTTCTCCGATGCCGACATCCTGAGGAGGCTCATGTTGAAATCGCTCCCTTGGAGATTGGCCGGAAACCTGCGCCCTTTTAGCCGAGCGGCGAGTGAGACGCCGATGCCGTCGTTGAGGACGAAATCGGAATGAACGAGCGCTTTTCGCAGCGCAAAGTCGCGATAGGCGAGGTTGAGGGTGTGCGCGTTGACATACGCAATACGCACGCTGCGAGATCGGGCGGTTGAGCGGATGCGAGCGATCATCTCGTCAGCGGTCGTTGCTGCGATCTGCAAGTCGAAGATTTCTATGGTCGGCAGAAGCCTGTGTCCGTGACGGTAGGCCTCGCTCGCGTCGGCGGCTTGCCACGGGCTCGGCTTGGTCTCGCTGACCGCGTGTACTGCTCGCGGCACAACATCGAGGAGAGCGCGCTCGCCTCCACTAGCCTGGCCTCGCTCGTCTAGGGAGGGTTCGTACCCGCCTCCAGACAAGCGGAACGTGGCAAGGTCTCGGGCTACTGGTCTTCCGGGCATCGCCGCGTCGTCCAGGTTGCGACCGCCGCCGTCGGCTGCAGCACTGTGAGGATCATCTAGCTACAAACGCTGTGCTCCCGAGCTTTTTATGCCGACGCTGAAAGTTTCTGGGTGTCGGGGCGGTTTGTTGAGCGACGATCTGCAGCGATCGCTCTTAGTAGGGGTGGACAGCTACATGCAGCAAGATCCCGAAGGACTCAATCTCCCCCAGCTCTTGGGTGCGCTGCGCCGGCGCACGCCGCTGGTCCTCCTGTGCGTTGTCCTTGCCGCAGGCGCAGCCTTTGGCTTCTCGGAGCACGAGACCAAGAAGTACAGAGCGACCGCATGGCTGACCTTCAGCAACAACGCGCTCAGTCAGCAGATAGCCGGACTTCCTGTCAGCGGCACGCCCAATCAGTTGGCCCAGCAGGCCAACAACCTCGAACTCGTGAAGCTCGGCGAGATGTCAGCAAAGACCGCGGCGTCGCTCGGCCACGGGCTAACCACGGAAGCGGTTGCTGCGAGCCTCAGTATCAAGGGCGTCGGGGAATCGAACGTCGTTGCCGTCTCAGCGACTACGACCTCGCCTGTACTTGCGGCGCAGATCGCGAACACGTACGCCCGGCAGTTTGTGGCAGAACAGGGGAAGGCCGACCGCACGTACTTCGAATCTGCACTCGCGCTGGTGCGCAAGCAGTTGGCAGCACTCTCGCCGCAGCAGCGCGTTGGTCCGGACGGGCTCGCTCTTCAGGATCGCGCACAGTCGCTGGGTCTCCTAGCCGCGTTGCAATCGAGCGATGTCCAGTTCACTCAGGAAGCGGTCACGCCCACTGGCGCCGCATCGCCAAGGACTTCGAGGAACACGCTGCTTGGAGGACTTCTGGGCTTGCTCCTCGGCCTGAGTCTGGCGTTTGCGCTCGAGCGTCTCGACCCTCGCATCAGAGGCCTAGAGGAACTCGAGGAGATCTATGGTCTACCCCTGCTTGGAGTGGTGCCGACGAGCACGGCGCTGACGAGGCGCGACGGTCGAGGCGATCTAACGATGCTGCCCGCGGTCGAGGCCGAGGCGTTCCAGCTGATCCGTGCCCATCTACGCTTCTTCAACGTCGATCGTAACCTGCGTACGATCCTTATCGTCTCGGCCGAAGCCGGCGACGGCAAGACCACGATTGCCCGCCGTCTAGCCGAAGCAGCGGCGACGAGGAGCTCACGGGTGCTGCTCTTGGAGTGTGATCTTCGCCACCCAACGCTCGCGCGCCAACTCGGAATCCAGCCCGGCCCGGGCCTCGCGGACATGCTGCTTGGAACAGTCCAGCTGACCGCGGCGACCCAGTCAATCTCCTTCGACCCGCTGGCCCCCGGCGAGAGATCGCGAGAAGGCACGCTTGACGTGCTCGTCGCGGGCGCCGTGCCGCCGAACCCAGGTGTTCTGATCGAGGGCCAAGCTATGGAGGCGGTGCTCGAGCAGGCTAGGTCGGTATACGACCTCGTCGTAATAGACGCGCCGCCGCCTACCGCCGTCTCAGATGCGTTCTCGCTGCTGAGGAAGGTCGACGGGGTCATCGTCGTAAGCCGCGCCGGATCGAGTCGCAGAGATGCGGCCCAGCAACTTCATGAGGTCCTCGTCACCGGCAAGGCGCCGCTGCTGGGGATCGTCGCCAACGGGATGAAGCCCAGCGTTCCCGTCTCCTACAGGTCTGCGAGCGACGAGGGGTTGCGCACTGACGTTTCGGTGAAGCCCGCCGTGGCCTTGACGAACGGCGCGTCGTCGGCTAACGGCGCACCGTCCTCGCCGGAGCGGCTCACGCCTACTCCGACTGTGAAGAGCTAAAAGCCGTCGCTCTCCAGCGGCCTTCGTCCCCGCGGGGCAGGACGCACACAGCGTTGGGGCGGCGCATCTACGAGCAGTACCAGAGTCTCGAAGGTATCCGGTATCAGGCTGCCCATCAGGGCGGCGAGTGCGTCGTGCTATGGGAGCGTGCACCGACTCTGCGTCGCCTTCCCGGCGGCGACCGTCGACTGTGGGCAGTATGGAGGCGAGTAGTCAGAGCTCTGGCCGGCCAACGCCGCACCCCGCGGCGAATCGCCGCAGGCGACCGCGAGCGCTGCCGCGAAGCCGGGCTCGCCGTCTGAGGGTTGACCTCCCACACGTCCGGGCCGGCTGTAAGTCCGGGACGGCGACCTGTGGGGCCGTCGCGGAACACGATTTCTGGGTGATCGTCGATTTGCAGCGAAGAGCTCCAGGTCTAAGAAGTTCTCAAACACATTTGAGACGACCTCCTGGTTGAGCCTTCCTTGGCTTCCAGCCAGCGGTCTAAAATTTGCTTGAGATCCTTTTAGAAGCTGTGAGGCCCTCCCTCATTGAACCCAGAAACCAACCCCTACATACCGGCTGCCGGCTCGCGGCCACCCGTGCTGGCCGGCCGTGAGGACGAACTGGACACGTTCACGGTCGCTCTCGGCCGGCTGGGAAAAGGAGTCCACGCCCGCAGCATGATCCTCGACGGGGTTCGCGGCGTAGGCAAGACCGTCCTGCTGCGCGAGTTCAACTACATCGCTCGCGAGCACGGCTGGATCACCTCGGGTGTGGTCGAGTGCGACGAGGGCGAGCAGCTGCCGCGCATCGTTGCCAAGCTCTGCCACCGCGCGCTGCGCGACCTCGACAAGCGCTGGACGGCGGGGGAGGCGATGCGGCGCGCCTTCGGTGTGCTGAAGGCGTTCACGCTGACGCTCGGCGAGGACGGCCATTGGCGCTTCAATATCGACTTCGACGCGGTCAAGGGGGTAGCCGACTCTGGCGATCCGGAGGTGGACATCGTCGAGCTCCTCGGCGAGGTCGGCCGGGCGGCGAGCGAGCACGGCGAAGGCGTGCTGTTGCTGCTCGACGAGATGCAGTTCCTCAGCCGAGCCGATCTGGGCCTGCTGTCCAAGGCGATGCATCAGATCAGCCAGGAGGTTCTGCCCGTGCTGATCGCCGGCGCCGGCCTGCCCCAGCTGCCGCTGATGCTCAAGGAGGACAAGCTCTACGCCGAGCGCCTGTTCACGTTTCGCACGATCGACAGCCTCTCGCCACCGCAGGCCGCCAAGGCGCTCACCGTTCCCGCGTCGCGCGAGAGCGTCTCCTACGCGCCCGACGCGCTTCGCTACATCCTGGAGCAGTCGCAGGGCTATCCATATTTCTTGCAACAGTGGGGAGAGGCCGTCTGGAACGAGGCCGAGACCAGCCCCATCGGCATGCAGGACGCGCTGGCCGCGCACGAGCTCGTGACCGACGAACTCGACCGGCGATTCTTCAGAGATCGCTACGACACCGCCACCGAAGCCGAGCGCATCTACATGGCCGCCATGGCCGACCTCGGACCCGGCAGCCACACCTCCTCAGACATCGCCGCACGCATGGGGCTCACCGTCAAAACCGCGTCGGTCCGCCGCGACGGACTGCTCAAGAAGGGGCTCATCTACAGTCGCGTCGACACCGAGCTCGACTTCACGGTTCCCCAGTTCGCGACCTTCATCGAACGGATCCACCCATTCGACGCCGCACAGCGACCCCGGCGCGGGCGACGACCCGGCAAGTGACAACCTGGGCGGACTGCCCCGGCCCGCTGCTGCCGTGCAAATCTCAAGTAGAGATATATAATTGCACGAATGATAGAGAGGCGGGTCTCCGCGGAAGTCGCCGGGCTGCTTGACCAAGCGCCGGCCGTTGCCATCCTCGGCCCGCGGCAGTCCGGCAAGACCACACTTGCCCTGGAGATCGCCGAGGGACGGCCATCGATCTACCTGGACTTGGAGTCCGCCGCGGACCGGGCTCGCCTCGCCGAGCCTGAGCTGTACTTCGCCGATCATTCCGAGGAGCTCGTCGTCCTCGATGAGATCCACCGCGCGCCCGGCATCTTCGAAGCACTGCGCGGCGTGATCGACGAGGGCAGGCGCGAGGGCTCCGGGTCCGGCCGGTTCCTGCTGCTGGGCTCCGCCGCAATCGACCTGCTGGCCCAGTCGGGCGAGAGCCTGGCGGGCAGGATCGCGTTCGTCGAACTCGCGCCGTTCGACATCACCGAGGTCGGCGCGGAGCAACTGGACCGGCTCTGGGTGCGAGGCGGATTCCCGGACAGCTTCCTCGCGGGCAATGACGCGATCAGCCTGCGCTGGCGTCAGGACTTCATCCGCACATACCTGGAGCGCGACATTCCGCAGCTGGGCCCGCGCATCCCGGCCGAGACGCTGCGGCGGCTGTGGACGATGTTCGCGCATCATCAAGGCGGCCTGCTCAACGCCGCACAACTCGCCCGCGGACTCGGCGTGAGCGGGACAACGATCGCCCACTACCTCGACCTGATGGTCGATCTGCTGCTCGTACGGCGCCTGCCTCCCCGACTCCCGAACGCCGGCAAGCGGCTGGTGCGCTCACCGAAGGTGTACATACGCGACAGCGGCCTGGTGCACGCTCTGCTCGGGCTGGCCGACAAGGAGGCGGTGCTCGGGCACCCCATCGCCGGGCCGAGCTGGGAGGGCATGGCGATCGAGAACCTGCTCGCAGCCGCCGGGGCGGGCGGCCATCAAGTACAGGCGAGCTTCTACCGCACCAGCCACGGCGCCGAGATCGACCTCGTCCTTACCTGGCCCGGCGGCGAGGAGTGGGCCATCGAGATCAAGCGCAGCCTCACGCCAACACCCGAGCGCGGCTTTCACTCCGCCCTCGCCGACCTGAGGCCACAGCGCGCACTTATCGTCTACCCCGGAACCGAGAGCTACCGGCTGGCGCCGCTGGTGCAAACGATCGGCCTGGCCGAGCTCTGCAAGCAGGCACAGGCACGCGGCACAGACAGCCTCGCTTCTTGAAAAACTGACCAGCAAGTATGGCCGGGGGCTGATCGGCGGCACCGCGATCGAGCCACTGGAGCTCCCGCGACGGCAACTGCGCCTCGTACAGGCCTGGACCGAGCTGCACGCCGATGAGCTGCGTGCCGACTGGGAGCTTGCCGCCAGCGAATATCCGTTGAACCCGATCGACCCGCTTCGTTAGAATTGACGGCCGTGGACAAGCTCGTTGATGTCATCGGCGTCGAGGTCATCGGCGATCACAGGCTACGCCTTACCTTCGAGGACGGACTCGTGGGCGACATAGACTTCACCGGGCGCAACTGGCGCCGCGTGTTCGAGCCACTTGCCGACCAGGCTTACTTCGCCCAAGTCCGCGTTGACCCGGAGATCGGCACGGTTGTCTGGCCCAATGGCGTCGATATGGCTCCCGAGACTCTGTACGAACGGGCCTGTGAACATCAGGTGCACGGCTCATCTCGGATTCCAGCGTAGGCAACCTGCCGAGAACCACAATCTCGGGCGCCACTCACAGCCCCCGCCGCCCCATCACATAGCAAACGGTCCGCAGCAGGATCTTGACGTCGTTCCACAGCGACCAGTTGGCCACGTATAGATAGTCCATCGCGACCATCTCAGCGAGTGGCACGCGGGCGGGACCGAGGATCTGCCAGGGGCCGGTCATGCCGGGCGTCAGCTCGAGGCGCCGGCGGTGCCACCCCTGGATGCGCACGTCCTCCTCGACTATCAGCGGCCGGGGGCCCACCAGGCTCATCTCGCCTCGCAGGACGTTCAGCAGCTGTGGTATCTCGTCCAGCGCGCTCTTGCGCAGGAAGCGGCCCACCCGGGTCACCCGCGGGTCGTCGATGATCTTGAACAGGCCCTCCTGGGCTTCGTTGCGGTGGCGCAGGGAGTCCTTCAGCGCCTCCGCGTCGGCGATCATCGTGCGGAACTTGAAGATGTGGAAGTGTTGTCCATGTCGGCCCACCCGCAGCTGGCGGAAGAAGACCGGGCCGCGGCTGTCTAGCTTGATGGCCACGGCGGCGGCGATCAGCAGCGGCGAGATCGCCAGCAGCCCGACCGACGCCAGCGTCAGATCGAGGGCGCGCTTGACCGCGGCCGAGGAGCGCGCCAGATCGAAGCGCCTGACTCCCATCACGGTCACCCCGTGCAGGTCGTCGAACTCGACCGAGGAGCCCACCACCTCCAGCAGGCGCGGCAGCACGCTGACCCTCACCCCGACCGCCTTGAGCGTGCGCACCAGGTTGAGCATCTCCCCGGCGTCCGCGCTGCGCGGCGCGATGATCGCGCGGTGCACGTCAAGCGTCTGCGCCAGCTTGCGGATGTCCGCCAGGCGGTCCTCGGAGCAGCTGTCGGTCGACCATGAGGAGGCCTTGTCCATATCGAGCTGGGCGACCATCTCGGCCTTGACGCCACCTTGGCCGGCCAGCTTCGAGCGGATCGTCTCAGCCGACAGCTCATCGCCGATGAACAGGCACCGCTCGGCCGGTGCGATCCGCAACGAGATCGCGCGCGACCCCGCGCGCGCCAGGATCAGCAGCCCGGCCAACGCCAGCCACAGGAAGATCGCCTCATGACGATCGAGCTGGCCCTGGACGATCAGCCCGCCGGTGAACCATGCCACCAGCGTGCACAGCGTCGCCAGTTGCAGCAGCCTCGGCGCCTCGTCCAGCGTGGTCTTGCGCAGCAGCGTCTCGTCGCGGTCATACAGGCCGGTCAGCTTCGCGCACACCACCAGGATCGGCACGCCCGCGATGCCAGCCCACGTCAGCTCCACAGAGCGCCGCGACAGCGCCACCGTGAGGACGAACGCGCCGACCAGCGCCACCACGTCCGCCGCCAGCAGCATCCGGCGAAACAGCGCATCTCTTCGCAGGCAGGCCGCCGGCCCGCGAGCCTCCGAGATCCCCGACGCGAGAATGCCGCGAACGGGCAGTCCCAGGAACCCGCGCGGGGCAACCAGCGGCGGTGGCGCAGCCAGCTGTGTCACCTCGGTCTGCTCCGTCCCGTTTGCCGTCTCGACGCTCACGGCGCCTCCCGCCTCCCTGCTCGCAACACCGGTCTCATGCCCGGCCGACCGATCCCGACCCGATCACGATGGATCCCGATTGGAATCGCGGCACACCTCTTCAACGTCCGCGGATGGCCCGGGCTCGCGGCTCGACTGCCCCTGGCAGGACCAAAAAAGGCTGGTATTGGCGCCTGCGGAGCCCGATGGGCGAGTCGTCATTCGACTGGATGATAAGTTTCACATCAGCGGTACCCAACCATCAACAGACTCCAGTTGCACGTAGTGGCGTCGTCTGATCAACCGTTGTGTAACATCGAGGCGAGAACTGGGACAGGAAGGCGGAGGGCGCCTTTCCCAGACACTTCACATCTGCGGCGCGACCGATGGCTAGCGTGCCCTTCGCTCAACCCGTAGAGCACCGTGAACCCGCGATGGATCGCTTTTCAACCCCCCTTTCGCCACGAGCCGTTCCCACCAGCACAAGCCTGGTCGGGCACCCCGCCTCCACCGCTGCGCCACCCCGGCGCTCGGGCATCCCTCACAACCACCTTGCGCCTGTAGCGCCGCTGGCCGGGCGCGTCAGCCTGGTTCACGACTACCTGCTGGTCATGCGCGGCGCCGAGCGCACGTTCGCCGCGATCGCCGACCTCTACGCCCAGGCTCCGATCTTCACGTTGCTGCACGACCGCCAGAGAACGAACGGGCGTTTTGCGGGTCGCTCGATCACGACCTCGCCCGTCCAGCGCCTCGGGATAGGCCAGTCGACGTTCAGGCGCCTGCTGCCGCTTTACCCGCTCGCGGTCGAGCGGCTGAAGCTTGCGCAATCGGATGTCGTGCTGAGCAGTAGCAGCGCCTTCGCCCACGGCGTTCGCGTTCCCGCCGGCGCCGTGCACGTCTGCTACTGCTACACGCCGTTTCGCTACGCGTGGGATGAGGAAGCCTACGCCCTTGGTGAGATCTCGCCCCTGCTGCGTCCACTGCTGCGCAGGCAGCTGCGCCTGATACGCAAATGGGACCTCTCCGCCAGTCGCCGGGTCGACGCCTACATCGCCATCTCCGAGCTTGGCCGCGAACGAATCAAGCGTCATTACGGCCGCGACGCGCCGGTGATCCACCCGCCGGTTGAGACGCACCGCTTCGCGCCGGGCAAGCCCGGCGACTCGCTGCTGGTCGTCTCGGAGATCCTTCGCCACAAGCGTGTGCACGTGGCGCTGGAGGCCGCGCGTCGCGCGCGCGCGCCGATCCAGGTGGTCGGCACGGGACCCCACCATGCCTCGCTGGAAGCTGCCTACCCGGAGGCCGAGTTCCTCGGACGAGCCAGCGACGAGGATCTGGTGGATCTGTACGCGAGCGCCCGCGCGGTGGTCATGCCGGGCATGGAGGAGTTCGGCATCACCGCCGTGGAGGCGCAGGCGGCGGGACGGCCGGTCATCGCCGCCGCCGCGGGCGGGGCGCTGGAGACGGTCCTCGAAGGGCAGACCGGGTGCCTGGCCAGGCTGGACGACGTCGACTCCTTCGTGCAGGCCATAGAGGCGATCGACAAGCTCGACTTCGATCCAGCCGACGCGGTGCACAACGCCGAGCGTTTCTCGGTGGCCGCATTTCAGCGCCGCCTGTCGGCGCATGTGGCGGGAGTCGTTCAGCACGCAAACGCCCTTTGAGCGCCCGCCCGGCCGCGCTCGCAGCTCGGGCCCTTCAGTCAGACCGGGCCACGTGCGCTGCTGGGGCCCACGGGCCGGGGGTGGTGATCGGCAACCCAGCGGCGCTGCTTGACGATGGGTTGGGCTGACCGGCCGCGCTCGGTGCCGTGCGCCACGCGACCGCGGTCTTCGACGATCGCCTCGCCGATCAGAGGTCCGTCGTAGCTGCGCATCCACGCGCGTTCGAACTCGATCCCCAGCTGCCACAAGGCCGCGCCGAGAACCAGCAAACCGCCGACGACGGCCGGCACTGGCATCTCCTGTATCCGGGTCTGCATCGGTTATCTCCCTTCCCATACCCCGGGCTCCGAGCCGGACGCTCGCCCGTGAGCCCAGTCACCGACGTCCCATCCCTTCAGACGCCAGCGTTCACGGTATCTTCACACTATCGCATCGCACCCCAGCGTGCAACCACAAAATGAGACTATTCCGGAAATCAGAAACACGAACACACCACGGTGTAGTACACTTGCCAACCGTTCCACCGGAAACGCGTTGCTGTATTGAGATATAGTGAACTATCTGTTTACTGTTAACACATTCCATCGCGCTTGCCGGGACCGCGTGGAGTATTAGTGTAAGTGTGAGTTTATGGCGACGGCGGCGAGGGCTCTGACTCATCCTTCCATCGGCGCGGGAGCGTCTCGTCCGTCGTCGCTGGAGTCGGAGGCGTTCAAGTGCTTCCCCTACGGCCTGCTGGTGCTCGACCGCGACGGCGCGATCATGTGCGTCAACGACGAGGCCGCGCGCCTGATCGACGAGGCGGGGCTCTCGCAGGCGGGGCTCAGCTGCTGTGCGCTACTCGGCTGCCGGCAGCCGGGTACGGCGCTGGCGGGTGCATGCATGACCGAGCTCGCGCTCGGCGAGCTGGCGCGGCTGCCCGAGGTTCGCGTGGACATCGGCTGCCCGCAGGGTCCCACCGCAGTGTGGGTGGCCGCGGGCAGGCTCGGCAGCGAGGACCTTCGCGTGGTCTTGCAGTTGCGCCCGGGGATTGCCGGCGACAGGCGCCGGCGGACCGCCCCCGAGTGGCTGGCGCAGGGGCCGAGGCTGCGCATACGCTGCCTGGGAAGGACGGTGGTGGAAACGGCCGAGGGCCCGATGGGCGGGGCGTGGCTCGAGCAGCGAACGGGCCAGCTGCTGAAGTACCTGGTGGCCGAGCGCAGGCGCGCGGTGGCGGTGGACGAGATCGGCGAGAGCATCTGGCCGGGAGCCGACTATGCGGTGGGCGCCAACGTGCGCTACTACATCCACACGCTGAGGCGCAAGCTCGAGCCCCAGCGCGCGGCGCGCGAGCCGTCGGCGGTGATCATTGCGCGCTCGGGCAGCTACCGGCTGAGACTCGACGACATCGAGGTGGACGCGGACCTGTTCGAGGCCCACCTGAGCGTAGGCCTGGCGGCGGCCAGGACCGACCCGCAGCGTGCCGCCGAGGAGCTCGAGCGCGGGCTGGCGCTCTATCACGGCGACTTCATGGCCGACCTGCCCTACGCCGAATGGGCGATGCACGAGCGCCACCGTCTGCACGACCTCGCCTGCATGGGCTTGCGCAGCCTGGCGGACATCCGTATGGAGCAGCGCGTGATCGACGGCGCGGCGCGCTGCCTGGAGCGCCTGGCGATCCTGCAACCGTATGACGAAGACGTACACAGGCGCCTGATGGAGCTCGACCTCATGCAGGGACGCCGAAGCGATGTGGTGAGACGCTATGAGGCGCTGCGCACTAGGATTCGAGCCACCTTCGGCCATGACCCGAATTTCACGCCAGCCGACCTCGCCCGCGCGAGGCAGTGACAGTCAAAGCGCGTTCCGCGAGCATGTGAACCAGCCTTTTTTGGTCCCCTTTTGGGGGTGTCTCAGCGCGAGCGCCGGCGCGTTCGGGCCGTTGAAGGAGAGTGTGCCATCATCCGATCGAGGCCAGGCGTGAGCGGGGCACAGGCGGGTCCGGGCAAGGGCGCTTCGGCCGAGCAGCAGCGCGGGCCGCACGGAGAGCGCAGCGTGACCCTGCGCATGGAAGGCTTCGCGTGGGAGGCAATCGAGCAGCAGTGCGACGGCCTGGGCGTGTCGGTGGAGGACTTCATTGCCTTCTCGGCCCTGTACTACCTCGCGGACATCGACAGCGGCCGCGTGGCGCGGCAGATCGCCAGGAGCCCCTACCCGGGGACCTCCTGAGCTTCGGCGCCCGCGCCGGAGGCCCCGACGATGCCTTTGCGTGTCCGCGCGCCGGAGGTGGCGGGCGCGGCGCCGCGGCTTCTCAGCTCGGCGGTCAGCGCGCGGCGCCCGCGGTGGTGCAGGCCGTGCACGGACCCCTCCGAGCGCCCGGTGTGTTGCGCGATCTCGGTTGGCGACAGGCCGGCGATGTGGCGCAGCACGAGCACCTCGCGCTGGTCGTGCGGAAGCTTGGCGAGAGCCTCGCGCAGATCGCCCATGCGCTCGCTGCCGAGCTGCTCGACGGCGCTGTCGTCGCTGCCACGGACCTCCTCGACGGGGATGGCGCGCTGACGGCGGATGTGGTCGACGGCGACGTTGCGCGACACGCGCAGGATCCAGGCGAAGAACGGCACGTCGCGCTCCTCGTACTTGCCGATCACGTGGATCAGCTTGGCGAAGACCTGCTGGGTGATGTCTTCGGCCTCGTGCTGGTCGTGCACGATGCTGCGCACATATCCGCAGACGTTGTCTGCGTAGCGTGCGTACAGGAAGCCGAGGGCCTCGCGATCTCCCTGCTGGGCGAGCTTGACGGCACGCGAGACGAGCGCACTAGTGGCAAGCTCGTCGCGGCCTGACGCGCCGTGCAGCGGCGTAGGCCGCGACGACGCAATGACCGACCGACCTATCGCAGCGGGCATGAGCGACTCCCGACTGATGTAATCCCCATTGTACCCTCCCTGGTATACGCCAAAAAAGCACCTGAGAAGCTAGGCCAAAGCTGTTGTGCTGTTGTTTGTAATCCCGTTGGATTCTTGTTAATGACGCCAATTAGCGAGGCCTCCTGTGAAGATCGCGCAACATTCCGCTACACCAAAGTACACATCAACATGTGTGTCGCAAATAGCGGGTCTGAAGCGGGTCGTGGGCAGGACGGCAGTGGCCAATTTGCGGTGATTGGCCATGCACCCCTCAAGCGCCCACCGGCAGCAGACGAAATGCGAGACAAATGTCAAAAAGTTGGCTCTGTCCCACCGAGCAGGACCGCAGCCGCATAGTCGACGCAAACGCGCGCGTGCGCATGATTCGCAAGGTCGGCTCCAGCGCGGTGGGCGTGGCGCTGGTGGCGTGCGCGCCGTGGCTTGGCTGGTGGACGCTGATCCTGTTCTCGCTGTCGGCGCTGAACTTCCTCAGCATCGATCGCAGGATGGCCCGCAGCGAGCGCCCCGAGCGAGTGAGTATGCGGGCGATCATCGTGACCGAGGCTCTGATCGCGTCCGGCGTGGTGCTCAGCGGCGGGCCGCACAGCCCGGCGCTGATGTGGCTGGTCCTGCCGGCGGGCATGGTGGCTGCGCGCTTTCGCCCGCAGGTGGTGCTGGCGGGCATGGCGGTCACGGTCGCTGTGATCCTGGCGGTGACCTTCGGCGTGGACTTGCACGCGACGCTGCACGACCCGGTGCCGGTGATCACGACCCTGGCGCTGCTGGTGGCCAGCGTGTCGATCGTGTGGGCGATCGAGGCGGGCGAGCTGCACCAGCGCGGCGAAGCGACGCTCGATCCCCTCACCGGCCTGGCCAACCGCCGCCAACTATCAGAGGACCTGGCATCGGTGTGGAGGAAGGCCACGCCCGAGCATCCGGTGCGCCTGATCACGTTTGATCTGGACGGCTTCAAGGCCTACAACGACACGTTCGGCCACCCCGGCGGAGACTCGCTGCTCAGGCGCCTGGCGCAGTCGTTCAAGGCGGCGGTAGGCGACTACGGGCGCGCGTATCGCCTCGGCGGCGATGAGTTCTGTGCGCTGCTGTGGGGCGACTGCGGCGAGCAGATGGTGAGATCGTGCCTGCAGGCGCTCAGCGCGGAGGGCAAGGGCTTTTCGATCCGCAGCTCGTTCGGGTCGGTGCTGGCGCCGCAGGAGACCGTGGACCCCGACCATGCCCTGCAGCTGGCCGACAAGCGCATGTATTCATACAAGGACTCAGGGCGCGCGAGCGCGAGCAGCCAGACGCGCGACCTGGCATTGCAGGTGGTTGCGGTGCACGAGCCCGAGCTGCACAAGCATGCCGAGCACGTGGCCGAACTTACAGAAGGCGTGGCGCGCCGTCTGGGCTTGTCAGAGCAGCAGCAGTTGGAGGTGGTGCGCGCAGCCGAGCTGCACGACATCGGCAAGGTGGCGATCCCGTTTGAGATCCTGCACAAGGCAGGCCCGCTGGACGAGCACGAGTGGGCGATGATGGCGCGCCACCCCACGATCGGCGCGCGCGTGCTCAGCGCTGCGCCGGCGCTCACAGGGATTGCGGAGATCGTCAGCTCCACGCACGAGCGCTATGACGGCACGGGTTATCCCCTGGGGCTCGCCGGTGAGGAAATCCCCCTGGCGGCAAGGATCGTGTTCGTGTGCGACTCCTACGACGCGATGGTGTCCAAGTGCCCGTACGGCCAGGCCAAGATGGAGGATGAGGCGCTGGCCGAACTGCGCAGGTGTGCCGGCAGCCAGTTCGATCCGCGCGTAGTGGAGGCGTTCCTGGCAGAGCACGGCTCGCGCCAGACCGACCGAGCGCGGCGTGAGGACTCGTCGAGCGTGTCGCGTTGCGATGAGCCGGTGGGTGCGGCGGCGCTCGACGGCGCGGCGGCCAGCGGCTCGCCGGTCGACGGCGCAACCGCGAACGGCTCGCCGGCGGACCCGGAGATCGCCGAGCGCGCGCTGGCGGGCAAGGTCACTACATCCGCTACGATGTAGTTGGATGGCTGCTCATCCTGCTAAGACACCACCCTTCTCGATCCGGCTCGGCGCGCGGGCGAACCTACTCGTCGCCGATGAGGTCCGTCGTTCTGGGCGTTCGCGCAGCGTAATAGTCGAGGAGCTCGCCGAGGAGGCCGCCAAGACACGCCTGCATCCCGGCATCGCTTTTCGTGGCAGGCCCCGCCGTGCATGGGTGATCGGCAGCGGTCTCGACGTCTGGGAGATCATCGAGATGCTGCGCTCTTACGATGGCGATGAGGAGTCGTTGCTGACAAATCACCCGCTTCTCAACGTCCGGCGCCTGCGTGCGGCACAGGCCTACGCAGAGCACTTCCCCGAGGAGATCGAGCCGCTGATCGAGGAAAATCATCGGCCTCTCGAGGAGCTCCTCAAGCTCTACCCCTTCCTGCGCAGCGCACCCTCGCGATAGTCGCGCCGGTGCGGCTTCTGCTCGACGCGCACGTCTCCGGACCCAGGGTCGGGCACCGGCTGGAAGCAAAGGGGCACGACGTACGCGCACTCGACCAGGAGCCGGCGCTCGAGGGCCTCGAAGACGAGGACGTGCTCGCACTCGCATTCCAGGAAGAGCGCATCCTCGCGACCCAGGACATCCGCGACTTCCCCGCGATCCTGCGCGAGTGGGCGGAGGCGCAGCGCTCACATGCCGGTGCGATCCTCATCTACGGCATCGATCACAGCGAGTTCGAGCTGATCGCCCGCGGCATCCTGCGCTGGCTGGAGTTGTACCCAGAGCCCGCGAGCTGGACCGATCTCGCCGCCGTCCCCGACCGGGACTTCGCGTCGGACTGAAGAGACGCATGAGAACGGCGAGGCCGCGGCGCAGCGGGGCGCGCGTTTGACGTCGACACTCGCACGCCGGGTCGCGCGCAGATAGCCTTTGCAGTCGTGGAGGACGGTGCGCGACCGAGGGCGAGGCTGCGCCAGGCGGTGCTGGCAGCGGCCGAGCTCGAGCCGACGGCAATGGCGCTGCGCTCGGCGCTGAACCTGGACGAGCCATTTCGTGACCCGGGCGTGGGTGCGTTCGGGCTGAGCAATACGGTGTTCGCACTGGGCGACTGCTTCATCGAGATCGTCAGTCCCGTTCGAGCGGACACGGCGGCAGGGCGCTACCTGGCACGCCACGGCGGCGACGGCGGCTACATGGTGATCTTCGACCTCCAGGACGCCGAGGGCGCCCGCTCGCGCGCTGCGGACCTCGGGGTGCGGACGGTCTGGCAGATCGCGCTGCCCGACATCTCCGCCACCCACCTGCACCCGGCGGACATGCGCGGCGCGATCGTGTCCCTGGACAGCTCCCAGCCGTATGGCAGCTGGCGCTGGGGCGGCCCGCAGTGGACGGCGCGGATCGGGCAAGGCGCGCCCGGACACCTGGAGGGGGTGACGATCGCGGTGGCCGATCCCGATGCGGTGGCGGGGCGCTGGGGCGAGGTGCTGGGCGTGCCTGTCGGTGGCGATCAGGACGAACCCGTCCTGCCCTTGGACGGCGGCGAGGTGCGCTTCGAGCGTGCCGAGGACGAGCGCGGCGAAGGGCTCTGCGAGATCGCGCTGGAGCTCCCGGCCGACGTGCGCGACGGCCGCGACACGCTGGCGCTCGGCGGTGTGCGCGTGCGCCTGCGCGACCTCGCCTAGCGTCTCGGGCGCTGTATCGAGCTCAGGCGCCGAGCGCAGCAAAGCGCGGCTCGCGCCGCTCGAGGAAGCTGTTGACGCCCTCGACGAAGTCCGGTTCGGTGAACGAGCGCAGCATCAGCCGGTCGGCCTCGTGCAGCGCGTCAGACAGGTTGCGCTGCAGGTCGCTGTGGACCTGGCGCTTGATCGTGGCGAGGCTCGCGGGCGAGCAGTTGACGACGAGCTCGCGCGCGTAGGCGAGCGCCTCGTCGAGCACACGCTCGCGCGGCAGCGAGCGGTTGACCAACCCCATCGCCGCGGCCTCTCTGCCGAGCACCACGCGCGCGGACAGAAGCAGGTCGAGCGCGTGCGCAGGTCCCACTAGCCGGGGCAGGATCCAGGAGATCCCGTGCTCGGCCACCAGGCCGCGGCGGGCGAAAGCGGTGGTCAGCTTGGCGTCGTCTGCGGCGAAGCGCAGGTCGCACATGAGCGCCTGCACGAGGCCGATGCCGGCGCACGCGCCGTTGACGGCGGCGATGATCGGCTTGGGGATCGACAGGGGAAACGTCTGGGCACGGCGTTCGGCGTCGGCGTGCTCTTGAGCGTGGCTGTGCTCATGTGCCTGCCCCGGATCGCTGCCGTTGCCGAGCGCCTGCAGGTCCTGCATGTCGGCGCCCGCGCAAAAGGCCCTGCCGGCGCCTGTGACCACGATCGCACGCACGTGCGAGTCGCGCGCGCACTGCTCGAGCGCCGCGAAGTACTCGTCCTCCATGGCGGCCGTCCAGGCGTTCATCCTGCCCGGTCGGTTGAGGGTCAGCAACGCAACGCCCTCGTCCACGTCTTTCAAGAGAAACTCGCCCATGTCCTGCTGCCTCCCGCTCGCGCCGCCGTGTCAGCTTGAGCCTAGCGGGGAAGTGCGGGGCGTGGGCAGACTGCGCCCTAGCATTGGACGCTCCAGCATCCGTCGTCGACGTGGCGAACGCGGCGGGCAGGCGTATGCTCACCTGATGACGCTCGCCCGACTGCTTGCTCGCGACGGCGCCGGCCTGCTGGCGGGCGGTCGGGTGCATCCTGCTGTGCAATCGACGATCAACAGCCGTCGCGGCGGAGGGGGCGCGCTTGATGCGGGCGCGCGCGCCCGCATGGAGCCGCTTGTGGGCCCGACTGACGATGTGCGGGTGCACAGCGACGCGGTGGCCGATGCGCTCGCGCGGTCGGTCCAGGCGCGGGCGTTCACCACCGGGCGCGACGTGTTCTTCGCGCGTGGCGAGTACCGCCCGGGCACGGCCGACGGGGATCGACTGATCGCGCATGAGCTCGCGCACGTCTCACAACAGCGCGGTGCTCCGATGGGAGGCGCGCTCACGGTCACCGACCCCGGCGACTCGTTCGAGCGCGAGGCTGAGCGGGTGGCACACGAATCGGCAGGTTGAGCCTTGCCGCTGCGCTTCGTCGACCTCGACGCGCGCATCCGCGAGGGCGTCGGTCAAGTGGCCGCCGCGGAAGCTGACCCGCGCGACCCGCTGGCTGGCCTGTACGTAAGCGACGAGCAGGCCCTGTCGCTTGCCGCCCACGATCCGCCCGCCCACGTCGATGAGCGCCTCGCGCACCTCGCCCGCTTGCTCGGCCTGGACGAGCTCGAGCAGGCGGTGCTGGCGGTCTGCTCCGCGCCGGAGGTGAGCTGGCGCTACGGCCGGCTGTACGGCTACCTGCACGACGACATGACGCGCCAGCTGGCCTCCCCGCGTCTGGCCGCCGCTCTGCTCGCGGGCGGCGCGGTCGCGGGTGAGGACGTGCTGCGCTGCCTGGCCGCCGAGGGCACGCTGCGCCGTAGCGGCGCGGTGACCATGCTCGAGGAGCCGCGCCTGGCGCTCGCCGAGCGTCCGTTGAAGTGCGCCGACCCGATCGCCGCCGCGCTGATCGGCGCAGGGCTCGCCGACAGCCGCCCAGCGATGTGTGAGGTGGTCTCGGTGCCCTCGCTTGCGCCTGCGGCCGCGTCGGTGATCGACGAGCTGCGCGGCGCGCTCGCCGCCGGCGGTGAGCTCACCCTGGCGCTCGCCGGTCCGGATGCGCCCGCTGTGCTGGCGTTCGCGTTGGGGCGGGAGCTGCTGCTCGCCCCGGCCGCCGGCCTGGTGGATGCGACGGCGCTGGCAGGCGCGCGCCTGGCGGCCATCCTGTTCGGGCGGGTGCTCGCGTTGTGCGGGCTCGAGCGCTTGGAGCCGGCGCAACGGGACGCCGCGCTTGCGCTGCTGGACGGGGAGTCCGAGCGGACGCTCGTGTGCATCGAGTCCGCCGACGAGGGTGCCGTTCTCGGTGGGCGCCCTGCACTGCTGGTGCGCATCCCTGCGCTCGGCCTGCCCGAGCGTCGCGTAGCCTGGTCTGCGCTTGCGCAGGGCAGCGACGTGGGCGAGGTGGCGGTCAAGTTCCGCCTGTCGCTGACCCAGATCGAACACGCGGCCGCCATCGCTCGTGCGCGTGCGCGAGCCCGCGGCGCAGACGTCCCGGATGCCCGCGACCTCGATGACGGCGCGCGCGGCGCTTCGCGCCACGGCCTGGCCGGGCTGGCCAGCAAGGTCGACGGAGAGGCCGGCTGGGACGGCCTGGTTGTGCCCGAGCGCGCCCTGCGCTCGCTGCGCACGATCTCCGCCTTCCTGCGTAACCGTGACAGCGTGCTGTTGGAGTGGGGCGATGGCGGCGCGCCGTCATCGGCGGCGGGGATGAGCGTCCTGTTCGCGGGCGAGTCGGGCACCGGCAAGACGCTCGCCGCGCAGGTGGTCGCGCGCGAGCTTGGGCTGGACCTCTTTCGCATCGACCTAGCGACCGCGGTGTCCAAGTACATCGGCGAGACTGAGAAGAACCTCGACCGCATATTCGCCGCCGCCGAAGGGTCCAACGCGGTGTTGCTGTTCGACGAGGCCGACGCGCTGTTCGGCAAGCGCTCGGAGGTGCGCGACGCCCACGATCGTTACGCAAACGTGGAGGTCGCCTATCTGCTCCAGCGGATCGAGGGCTATGCGGGCGTGGTGATCCTCACGACCAACCTGCGCCAGAACATCGACGAGGGCTTCCTGCGCAGGCTGGACCTCGTCGTCGACTTCCCCTTCCCCGAGGCCGGCGATCGCGAGCGTCTGTGGACGCGGCTGCTGCCCGCGCATGCGGCGCTCGAGCAGATCGACGTGCCGTTCTTGGCCGCTCGCTTCAAGCTGTCGGGCGGCTCCATCCGCAACGCCGCGCTGGCCGGCGCGCTGCTCGCCGCCGACGAGGGCCGTGCGCTGGGCATGGAGCAGCTCGTGCGCGCGGTCGCGCTGGAGTACGACAAGCTCGGTCGCCTCACGCTCGAGTCCGACTTCGAGCGCTTCTACGACATCGCCCGCGTGGCCGGCCCCAGCGCGGCCTGATCCGAACGGGCATGCGGCCTGCCCGCTTGGCTGCCCCGATGGAAGGCCAGGGCTCCCGCAAGCGCGCTGCGCACGTGCTGAGCTAGGACCGTGCAGCTCACCACCGGCGTGTCGCTAAACACCTCGCTGGCCGATCTCGACGAGGCGCTCGCCGCGCTTCTTCGCCGCGAGCTCGCCCAGGTGGGCTTCCCTGCAGTGGCCGTCGCCTTCGAGGCGCCCGACCGCGCGTGGGGGGCCACCGTCACGCGGCCCACGCTCAACCTGTTCCTGTACGACCTGCGCGAGAACACCCAGCGACGCCGTTCGCAGTGGGACCGCGGCGAAGCGGACGGGCGGCGCACCGAAACGCGACCGCCGCTGTGGCTGGACGCGTCCTACACGCTCACCGCCTGGTCGCGCGCGGTCGAGGACGAGCACCGCCTGCTGTCGCAGGCGATCGCCGCGCTGCACGGCTACCCGGAGTTGCCCGCCGACGTTCTTCCGGGCGCGCTCGCGCGAGCGCTCGAGCAGATGGGGCCGCTGCGCACCCGCGTGGGCGACCCGGAGCTGGACGCCAGCGCCGACTTCTGGACGGCGGTTGGCGGGCCCTACAAGGTGTCCTTCCACTACATCGTCACCGTGCCCTTCCCATCCGGGGTGGTCCTGCATCGCGGGCCGCCCGTGCGCTCCCCCCAGCTGCGCATCCGCGATCGCTTCCGCGCAGCGGACTAGCGGACGTCGGTGCAGCGATCGCTGCCCGCACAGCTGCCCACTCTCCCCTGGCGCGATCGCCGCCCAGGGCGCATCGTGTCAAGCATGGACAACGCCACGCACGAGCCGAGCACCGACAACGCCACGCACGACCAGACCCTGCGCCCGCCGCGCGTGCTGCTCGCCAGGCTCAGCCCGGTCGCCGCGGTGGGCATGCGCCGGATGCTCAGCGACGAAGGTGTGGACATAGTCGGCGAGGAGGCCCGGCCGCTGGCGATCGAGGCGCTCGCGCGGGAGGTAGAGCCCGATGCGGTCGTGCTCGCGCTCGGGGCCGGGGGCGCGCGCACGCTATGCGATCGCATCCGGCTGGCGGCGCCCAACACCACGGTGATCCTGTGGGCGTCAGAGGAGAACCGCATGCGGATCGTCGGGCCCGGCGCATCGGTCGCACGCGACGTCGCGGGCGGCGGATTGGCCGATCTGCGTCGCGAGCTGATCGCCAGCCAATCGAGACCAACGGAGGAGTGACATGGCGACGTATCTGACACCGGGCGTCTACGTCGAGGAGATCCCCTCGCCCAACAAGCCGATCGAGGCGGTCAGCACCTCGACCGCTGCGTTCATTGGCCTGGCGCCCGGGGGGCCGCTCAATCAGCCCGTCGAAATCGCTAACTGGTCGCAGTTCATAAGCACCTACAGCGACCCTGACGATCCCGACAAGGGACCGTTCCTGCAAGACGCCTACCTCGCCCACGCCGTAAGGGGCTTCTTCACCAACGGCGGCACGCTGTGCTGGGTGGTGCGTGTGGGCGGCGAAGGCGACCCCACGGCGGCGCTGCCGGGCCCCGGCAAGGACAAGCCCACCGCATTCAAGGCGACCGCCAAGTCGACCGCTGGCGCCGACGTGCGGGTCGAATTGAAACTCGACCCGCCGCAGCCCAAGGCCATCGGGCCATCCACCGATGGTAAGCAGGCCGGGGGGGAGAAGGAAGGCGCCAAGGATCCTGCGCAGCCGCCTGCTGAAACCTACACGCTCGTGGTGAGCTCCGGCAGCGTCCACGAGCAGTACCCCAATGTGAAGGCATCCGACCTGCCAGAAGCTGTCAAGGACTCGCAGCTGATTACGCTGGAAGTGCCCGCCGGCGCAACGGACCTGCAGCCGCTTGAGGGCAACTACAGCCTGAGTGCTCCGGCGAGAGCCGTCGGCGAGGTGTCCCAGAATGCGCCGCAGGAAATAGAAGGCAACGAAGCCCAGCGCAGCGGGTTGGGCGGCCTGGCGGCGATCGAGGACATCTCGATCGTGTGCATCCCCGACGCGGTCGCGATCGCCAAGGAAGACGACACACTGCTTCGCGCGATCCAGCAAAGCGTGATGGATCACTGCGAAAACATGGAAGATCGCGTGGCGGTGCTCGACACACCCCGCGACATGGAGCCCAGCGAAGCGCTGCAGTGGCGTATGTACACCGCCGGCTACAACTCCAAGCAGGCGACGCTCTACTGGCCTTGGCTGGAGGTCATGGACCCGCTCTCCAAGCTGCCAAAACTCGTCCCTCCCTGCGGGCACGTCGCCGGCGTGTGGGCGCGCACCGACGCCACACGCGGGGTGCACAAGGCGCCCGCCAACGAGGGGGTCATGGGGATCACAGGGCTCGGCTATCGCATGACTGACTCGCAGCAGGGCGAGCTGAACCGCTCGGGGTTGAACTGCATCCGCGCCTTCCCCGGCGCTGGCATCAAAGTGTGGGGTGCACGCACGCTCGGCAACGACCCCGAATGGCGCTATCTGAACGTGCGGCGGCTGTTCAACAACATCTCGGACTCGATCAGACAGGGCACGCTGTGGGCGGTGTTCGAGCCCAACGACGAACGCCTGTGGATGCAGCTGCAGATCGCGATCAGCAACTTCCTGACGCTCTACTGGCGCAGCGGAGCGCTGTTCGGCGCCACCCCCGACCAGGCCTTCTTCGTCAAGTGCGACAGCGAGACCAATCCCCCCGCGGTTAGAGACGCCGGCCAGGTCGTAACCGAAATCGGGATCTCTCCGGTCAAACCCGCCGAGTTCGTCATCTTCCGCATCAGTCAGTACACCGCCGGCGAAGGCTCCGCCTGACCGGCATGACCACCATCGGGAGGGCATGACAAATGGCATCACCAGAGCCAGGCGAAGCGTATGCACCGTCGTATTTCTATGTGCAGTTCAGCGGGCTCAACGTCGTCGCCTTTCGCGAAATCTCGGGGATCGCATCAGAGAACGAGGTGATCGTCCAGCACCAGGTCAACAAGGAAGGCAAGGCCACCTATGTCAAGACCGCCGGCAAGCTCAACTGGTCCAACCTCGTGCTCAAGAAGGGCGTCGACACCGACATGAGCCTGTGGGAATGGCGCAAGACGATCGTCAACGAAGGTGTCGAAGGCAAGCGCAAGAACGGCGAAATCTACGTGGTCGACGTCACCGGCAAGCAGAAGACCACCTGGAAGCTGATCAACGCGTGGCCGTGCAACTACGTTGTCGGCGCGCTCGTGCCCGACGCAAACGAGGCGCTGCTGGAGGAGATCCACCTCGCCCACGAGGGGCTAGAACGGGTCAAGTAGGAGCGCGTTGATGCCACAGACCGAATATGACTTCACACTGCCAGTCGGCTACATGGACAGCGATGGCACGCTGCACCGCGAGGGCACCATGCGTCTGGCCACCGCGCGCGACGAGATCGAGCCGCTGCGCGATGCGCGCGTGCGCGACAACAGCGCCTACCTGGGCGTGCTGCAGATCGCGCGTGTGATCACGCGCCTGGGCAACGCCGGGCAGGTGACGCCGCAGGTCATCGAGGGCCTGTACGCGGTCGACTTCGATCACCTCCAGCGCCTGTACGAGCAGGTCAACACCGTGGCGCCGTCTGGATCCGAGCAGCAGTTGGCGCCTGCACCGCATTTGGCGCCCACCCCCGAGCCTCCCGCCGAGCTGGCCGGCATCAGTGACACCGCGCTCAGGTGGCTGCTCGACGACGATGGAGGTGCACCGCCCGCCGAGCACCCGTGGCCCGAAGGGCTGCCGCTCGGCCTGCGTCAGGAGCGCCAGCGCACGCGCAGCCGCGAGGCGCTGATGCGCGCCGGCGTCGCCCCGCGCCGCGGGCGCATCGATGAGGGCTCTGCGCACGGCGCCCCCGCGCGCCTGCTGCGCCAGCGCTCCGCGCCGCCGGCGCCCGAGTGGGACAGCCCGGCGGGGACGTCCGCGTCGGCTGGCGCGTCCGAGCCCGCGCTGCTGCGTCTGAGCTCCCAGCCGCCCGCTGCGACACAGTCGCGACCTGACGCCGAGCCGGCGTCCACGCAAGCCGATCGGACGCAATCAGAGCAACTGGACCATTCGCTGGCGCCAGCGGAGCCTCACCACCGCGCGGCTGCCATGGACGAGCTCTGCGAGGAGCTGATCGCGCGCCTGCGCCGCGAGCTGCTGGTAGAGCGTGAGCGCATGGGTGCGCCCTTCGGCGGGTGAGCGGGGTTGGCGTCGGGCAATGGCACGGCCCTCGGCACACGCGAAGCTCCCCAGGCGCCTGCCGGCGCAGACGTGCCGCTCAACGCCGCGCGCTATTTTCGCGTCGAGATCCTCGAACACACCGTTGGCGTATTCACCCGCTGCAGCGGGTTGGCGGTCGAGTACGAGGTGCTGGAATACGCTGAGGGCGGCGAGAACGGCTTCGTGCACAAGCTGCGCGGGCGCATGCGCTACCCCAACCTGGTGCTCAGCCGCGGCGTCACCAGCGAGCACGAGCTGCTGGACTGGCTGTTCGCCTCCCAGCAGCCGAGTCGACGTCCCACCGTTACGGTGTCGCTGCTCTCCCTGCGCGACGCGCGCGTCCAGGTCGAGCGCGCTTGGGTGTTCGGCCAGGCGCTGCCCGTTCGTTGGGTCGGTCCGACGCTCGCCGACATCGGCGAGGTGGCCAGCGAGACCCTCGAAATCGCCCACGCCGGGCTGCTGCGCAGCTGACATGGCCGAAGAACCGACCAGCTACCAGCAGGCCCGGCTCGAGATCGAGGGTCAGGAGCCGCTGCCATGCTGGTTTAACCCCAGCCAGTACGCGATCTCCAAGGCCAACCAGTGGCACGCCACCCCCGTGGTGGGCGCAAGCCTGCCGGCCATTCAATTTGGCGGTGGGCTCGCGCGCGAGCTCACCCTGGAGCTGCTGTTCGACGCCTCCGACAACGCCTCCCAGGACGTGCGCAGTGCCACCGATCGCCTGTTCTTGATGATGGAGGTCGCCGAGCAGGCGGGTAGCTCAGCCAACGCTGGCCGTCCGCCCACGGTCGTCTTCAGCTGGGGGTCGATGGTCAGCTTTAAGGCTGTCTCGCGTCGCCTAGACGTGCACTACACGCTGTTTCGCTCTGACGGGACTCCGATCCGTGCGATCTGCGCGCTTACGCTCGTCCAGGTCGAAAAGGCCAACAGCCGCTCCGGCAGCGGCCCCGCTGCCGCGCAGAACCCGACAACCCGCGCCAACACACGGCCAGGCGTGCACGTGGTGGTCGAGGGGGACTCATTGGCGTCGATCGCCCACGCTGCCTACGGTGACCCCACCCGCTGGCGTGAGATCGCGCAGGCCAACGCGATCGACAACCCGCTGGTGCTCGAACGCGGCCGCGCGCTGGTCGTGCCTGAGGTCCGCGCGCGGTGAACGTACAGCCCCCGCTGCTGCCGTCGGGCATCGTGCGCATCGACGGCTCTGCGCTGCCCCCCGAGCTGGCGGCCCTGCTCGTTCTGTTGCGCGTGCGCGACAGCCTGCGCCTACCCGACCAGGCCGATCTGCGCTTTGCCGACCCGCAGCTTGCGCACGTCGACGACGAGTTGCTATCGGTCGGGCGCAGCGTCGAGGTGTTGTATGCCGCGCCCGGCTCCAGCGCTCCCGCCAGCGTGTTCAGCGGCCGCATCGAGGCGATCGAGCTCGAGCTGCTGTCCGGCGGCGCGCTGATCGGGGCAACGGCGTATGAGCCGGCGTTCGTCCTGCATCAAAAGCGCCGAACGCAGGTCTTCCAGAACATGACCAGCGGCGACATCGCCGAGCAGGTCATCGCCGCGGCAGGCCTGACCGCGCGCGTCAGCGCTGCAGCCGGCAGCGAGACAGTCCACCCGTTCGTGCTGCAGAGCGAGGAGACAGACTGGCAACTGCTGTGGCGCCTGGCCGACGCGATCGGCTTTGAGGTGGTCGGCGACGGACAGACTGTCGACTTTCGTCCGACCGGTGGCGCGCGGGCGGGATCGCCGCTGGCGTTGCACGCCGCCCAGGATCTGATCTCCTTTCGTCCGCGCCTAAGCGCCTCCCAGCAGGTCGACGGCGTCGAAGTGCGGGGCTGGGACCCCGCCAACGCTGAGACGATCGTTGCCAGCGAGAGCCCGTCGGCGCCAGCGTCGGACCCGGGCGTCCAGCGCAGCGTGCTGGCTGGCGCGAGCGACGCGGGGACGTGGACGATCGGCGACCGTACCGTGCTCGGCCACGAAGAGGCCAGCGCGCTGGCCGCCAGCCTCGCCTCGCGCCTGGCCGACGCATGGGTGCAAGCCGACGGCGTTGCCGTCGGCAACCCCGACCTGCGCGCTGGGCGCCAGGTGCAGATCAGCGGCGTGGGGACGCGCTTTGGGGGCGCCTATATGGTCACATCGGTAACGCACGCTCTGTCGGGCGGGCGCGGCTATGAGACGCACTTCTCGATCTCTGGTCGCGCTGCGCGAACTTTCGCCGACCTGGTTGATCTGGCGCCCGCGACCTCGCAGTGGGGCACGAGCGTGGTCGTAGGCGTGGTCACGCAGACCGACGACCCCGAAGAACTTGGACGCGTGCGCGTGCGCTACCCAGCGCTCGGGGACGACGCCGAGGGCTGGTGGGCGCGCATCGCCGCGCCGGGCGCCGGTGCGGGACGTGGTCTGCTGATGATGCCGCTGGCTGGCGACGAGGTCGTGCTCGCCTTCGAGCAGGGCGACCCACGCCGTCCCTACGTGCTTGGCGCCGTGTGGAACGGCCGCGCGACTCCCGGCGAGCTGGTTCATAGAGACGGCTCGTTCGCGCTTGTCAGCGAACACGACATCAGCCTGCAGGCCGGCGGGTCGGCGTCGATCTCGACCAAGAGCGAAGCGTCGATAGTCACACAAGGCGGCGCGTCGATAGTGCTCGGCGAGGACGGCAGCGTTACCGTCAAGGGCAAGAGTGTCGCCGTGCAGGCGAGCGACTCGCTGCAGATATCGGCGAGCGGATCAGTACGCGTGTCAGCCAGCGCGGTGCAGTTCGGATGACCCAGCACCTGGGCACCGGGGTGGCATTCCCAATCGGGGTGGATCGTCACGGACGCGTCGCGCTGGCGCGCGACGAGGTGGACGTCGAGCAGGCGATTGGGATCATCCTCAGTACCGTTCCCGGCGAACGGCCGATGCGCCCCGAGTTCGGCTGCGCGGTGCACGAATACATCTTCGCGAGCGTCGACGCGCTCACCCTCGAGCGGGTCGAGAACGCCATCCGGGCGGCGCTGGACCGCTGGGAGCCACGCGTAGAGACCGACTCGATCGACTTCGATCTCAGCCGCGTCGAGGACGGTCTCCTGAGTGCCGTGATCGGTTATCGCTTGCGCGCCACCAACTCCGTTCGCAACCTCGTGCACCCCTTTTACGTGATTCCCGCAGAGGCAGAGGGCTCGCCCAGCCCCGCGCAGGAGTCACGATGAGCCTGCCCGAGGTCGCGCTCGACGATGTGCGCTTCCAAGAGCTCGTCAACCAGTGCCGGGCGCGTGTGGCCAAGCAGTGCCACGAGTGGACCGAGGTCAACGTATCCGATCCCGGGATAACGCTGATCGAGCTGTTCGCATGGATGACCGACATGCTCTGCTACCGCATCAACCGGCTGCCGGAGAAGCTCCACGTGGCGCTGCTGTCGCTGCTAGATGTGCACCTGCAGCCTCCTCGCGCTGCCGTCAGCGACCTGCGCTTTGAGCTGGAGGGCCCGCCGGCAAGCCCCGTGCGCATACCCGCGCGCGCAACTGAGGTCGCTACCCGCAGGACGCCTGGACAGCAGTCGGTCGTCTTTCAGACGACCATCGATTTCACGATCGCGCCCGCGCATCCGCAGGCGTGCCTGCTGCGACGCGGCCAGGAGACGATCGACGTGCGCATCAGCGCCGGCCATGCGCTGCCGGCGGGCGACGAGCGCTATGCCTTCAGCCGGCCGCCGCTGCCCGGGGACTGCATCCTGATCGGGTTTCGCAGGCCGCTCGATCGTCTGCTGGTGCGCGTCGACGTCGAATGCGAGCGGGCGCGCGGGGTCGGGGTCAACCCTCTGCGTCCGCCGCTTACGTGGGAGGCGTCCGTCCCGCTGGACCGCGCGCCCGACACGTCGCTCCCCGCGCAGGCCTGGTCGCAGGCGACGGTCCTGGGCGACTCTACTGACGGCTTTAACAAGGGGAAGGGCTCGATCGAACTGGAACTGCCCGCGCGCACCGGCTCGCAGCAGATCGGCGGGCACCTGCTGTACTGGCTGCGCTGCAGCGTTGTTAAAAGCCATTCCGATCCGCGCTACCGTCCCCCCGAGATCCTGTCGCTGACAGCCGTGCCGGTGGGCGCGACGCTACCCGCCGAGCACTGCCAGCGCGTGCAAGCCGAGTCGCTCGGTCGCAGCGACGGCACGCCCGGCCAGTCGTTCACGCTGCTCCATGCGCCGATCCTGCCCCCGATCGACGGCGAGCGCCTAGAAGTGCGTGATCCCAAGACCGGGCACTGGGCGCAGTGGCAACGCACGGACACGTTCGCCGACAGCGAAGCCCACGATCGCCACTATTTGCTGGACGAGACCGCGGGGGAGATCGAGTTGGGCCCGACGGTCAGACGGGCCGACGGCACCTTTCGCAACTACGGCGCCATTCCCGCGCCAGGCAGCGAGCTGCGCTTTAGCGCCTACCGTCACGGCGGCGGCAGCGTGGGCAACGTGGCGGCCGAAACGCTTACCCACCTGCGCAAGCCGATTCCGCGTGTGCGCTCGGTCACCAACCCGCAGTCGGCCGGCGGCGGGGCTGACGGCGAGTCGCTGGCGCTCGCCGGCGAGCGCACGGCGATCGAGCTGCGCACTCGCCACCGGGCGGTGACCCGCGAGGACTTCGAGCGCCTGTGTGTGGTGGCCGACTCCCGCGTGGCGCGCGCGCGCTGCGTGCCCGCGCAGGCGGGTCAGGCGACACACGTACACATACTCCCTCACGTGGACGCTCCCGTGCGCCGGCTGAGCCTGCGCGAGCTGGCCCCCGACGAGCAGCTGCTCGGGCAGGTCGCGCGCTTCTTGGACGTGCGCCGGCTGGTGGGCACTTCGATCGTCATAGCGCCCGCCCGCTTTCGCGCGATCAGGGCGGTGGTGCACGTGGTGGCCGGCCCAGCGACCGATGTCGAGGACCTGCAGCGGTGCATCCTGCAGGCGCTATACGAGTACCTGCACCCGCTCGGCGGCGGCGCTGGCACCGCTGCGCAGGGAGCGGCGCAAGGTGGATGGCAGTTTGGACGTCCGCTCGGGAAGGGCGAGCTGTACCCGATCGTGCGCGCGGTCGACGGCGTGCGTGAAGTCAAGCTGCTGCGCCTCTTCGAGGAAGACCTGACAAAGGGCGAGACGATCTCCGGCGAGCTCCTCGGCGATCTTCGAGCTTGCCCAAAACGAGGTGATCGCCTCGGGCTCGCACCGCGTCAGGGTCGAGGTCCCGCGCGACGTCAAAGTCGACTCGCCCTAGCCGCCGTGAGCTCGCCGCTTGACATTCAGCTGCAACACGGCGAGGAGCTCGCCGATGGCGAGGCCGACGGCGTGCCGCCGGTCGCGTCGGCCCGGCGCTACCTGCGTGACGCCCTGCCCTCGATCTATCGCACTCCCGGCAGCTTCACCATGCGCTTCCTGTACGCGCTCGAGCGCGTACTCGACGCGCGCCTGGCCATCGTCGAGTCGCTTGGTGCCTACCTGCAGCCGCGGCTTGCGCCGCAGGCGATGGTCGACGCGATGGCCGACTGGCTGGGGCTGGAGTTGGGCAACGCCCCGGCGGGCATCGCGCACCGTGAGCTGCTGGCCCACGCCGAGCAGGTCGCGCGCAAACGCGGTACCCGTGCCGGCCTCGAGCTCGCCCTGGGCGTCGCATTCCCGGAGCTCGGCCTGCGGGTGGACGACCGCGGTGGCGTGGTGGTGGTCAATAGGGGCGCCACGCCGCCCGAGCCCTACCCGGGCTTCTTCGTGCACTGCCCCGGCCCACTGACGCCCTCCAGGCGGGCGGCGGTCGAATGGGCAATCGCCCGCCAGCTGCCGCTGGGCGTCGAGTATCGCTTGTTGGATGCGTCCTCGTTTTTGGAGCCGGCGCGGTGACCGAGCGAAACTGTCCCCGCTGCGGAGCACAGGTACCGCCGGGCGCCGACTTCTGCGTCAAGCGCGGTTGCGGCGAATATCTGGCGTGGGACCGTCCCGACATGGATGCCTCGGCGGATCCGCGCCAGCCTGACCGCGGCTCGTCCCAGCCGCTCGCGCACGCAGGGGCTCAGGCCGCCACGGCGCTCATGGATGCTCCCGCGCAGACCGTCCCCTCCCAGGTGCCCGCCGCGAACCGCTCTCTGGCGGTGATCGCGCTGCGCGACGAGCGCGCCAACGTGGGCAGTCTCTCGGTGGCGGCCGGCAAGGAGATCGCGATTAGGGCCTTGGTGCGCAACCAGAGTGACATCGTGGACAGCTTCAAGATCGCCGTGGCGGACTTCGAAGACGAGCGGTGGTGGACCGTCACGCCCGACACGGTCTATCTACTTCCGTTTGCCGCGGGCGAGGAATACGAGCAGGAGATCGAGGTTCGCCTGCACCCGCCGCGTTCCTCAGCGGCGACCGCGCGATCATGGCCGATCCGCATCGTGGCCGAGTCGGTGGCCCGCGCAACGGCGGTCGCAACGGCTACTACGGCAGTAGAGATAGAGCCCTTCGACGAGCTGCAACTGCAGGCCGACCGCGAGCGCGCAGAGGGGCGTCGCAGCGCTTATCTGCAGCTGACGGTCACCAACAGGTCCAACCACGACCTCGATGTGGAAGTTTCTGGCAGCGCCAAGGACAAGGGCGCCAGCCTCCACTTCCCCGCGGCGGACGTGGTGTTAATCGCCGCCGGCGAGCAGGTGCATGGCGACGTCGGCGTGCGCGCCACCAAACCAATGCTCGTGGGCCGTCCAGCCGACCACGAGCTGATCATGCAGGCTGTCCCGGCAAAGAAGTCGAGCGCAAGTGAGGACGGCAACGCAAGAGAGGGCGCCAACGCAGGAGAGGGCGCCAACGCTGGCGGGGACGACACGAAGGACAGCGCACAGCTGCACGCGGTGTTCCGCCAGCGGGCGTGGCTGCCGTGGTGGACCGCGCTGGTGCTTGTCGCGCTGCTCGCCGGCGCCGCCCTGTTTGTCAAGTGGTACTTCGAACGCGTGCCCGTTCCCAACGTGATTGGCCACGAGATCTCCAAGGCCCGCGATGAGCTCAAGGCGGCGCACGTGAAGGGCCAACCGGAGCCCGTCCTGGCGCCGAGCGGCCCGGTGCCGAGCGGCAAGGCCCATCACGAACCGGTGCAGATCAAGATCGGTGAGGTCTTCAAGGAGATCCCGCCGATCGGGACGAAGGTCGCTCCTAACAGCAAGGTGATGTTGCTGACCGCGGTCGGGCCCGGCTCTGCGCCTGTTCCCGAACTGTATGACCTGCCGGCAGAAGCGGCCGAGAACAGGCTGGCCAATTCTGGATTCGCGATCGGCGACATCGAGCCCTATCCGCCGCCGCAGCACGCGGTTGTCATCGAACAGACGCCGCGCGCCGGACCGGCTGCCCCGCGCGGCAAGGTCGTGGACGTCAAGGTCGGCCAGGTGGCGGCCGTTCCCAACCTGATCGGCCAGCCGCCGGCGAGCGCCCAGCAGATGTTGCGGTCCGATGGGTTGGTTCTCGTCTCGCCGAAACGTCCGTCACAGACCGAGGTGATCGTCTCGCAGAAACCGGCCGCAAACCAAGTTGTGCTGGTGGGAGAACCGGTGGAAGTGACGCTGGGAGCCCCGCGCAAGCCGGCTGCGACGGCCAAGAAGGCGCCCAAGGCGAAGGCGAAGACCAAATCGAAGGCCAAGTCGACGCCCGCTGCGGCGCTGCCCGCGCTTGCCGCCGCATCACCCGCGGGCGCCGCTGCTGCCGCGCTGGCCAAGGCGGGCCTGCGACCACGCCAGACGCTCGCGATCAGCCCGACCGTGCCAGCGGGGCACCTGCTGCGCACAGAACCGGCTGCCGGGACGAAGCTGCGCCGCGGCGCGTCGGTGACGCTGGTCGTCTCGGCGGGCTTCCCGCAGGTCGCGGTGGACGACGGGCACCGGGTGCTCGCGCTCAACGGCGTGACGGGCAAGCGAACAGCGGTGATCGCAGGCGGCCCTACCCCGGCGGTGGAGCCCTCGTGGTCTCCCGACGGCAGCGAAGTCGCCTATGTGTCAAGCGGCCGCGTGATGCTGATCGCAACGCATGGAGCCGCCGGCCCGCACGCGCTGACCCCGGCGGGGGAGCGCTTCACATCGCCGACCTTCCCATCCAGCTCCACCGCGCCTGCGGTGCTGGCCACAATTAGGCAGCTCGCAGACGGCGTCCAGGAGCTGTGCCTCCTGGCGGTCAAGCGCAGCTCGCCGAGATGCATCCCTGAGCCGGGCTGGACGCTGGGCGAATCGATCAGCTGGTCTCCCACAGGCAGCGAGCTGTTGGTGGCGGCGTCGCGCGCGGTCTCCTCGCCTGGTGAAGTGGGCCTGCTGAGGTTCACCACCCGCAGGCCGTTCTCGGTCCGCGCGAGAGATTGGCGTCCAACCGGGCCGGCGCTCAGCCTGGCAACTCCGGCGGTCAACGGCGCGGGTGTGCTCGCCAGCGCCTTCTCCCCCGACGGCAGTCGCGTCGCGCTCGTGGAAGACCTCGCGGGGTTCAACTCGGTGGCGCTTGTGGCACCGTCTGACCTCACCCTCACGAAGGCCAAGAAGCTCGCTCAACTCACATCGGTGTGCGCCGTGCAATGGCGTGCCGACGGGGCCGAACTGCTCGTGCAGGTGGGTGAGGGCAAGGGCGCTGGCGAAGGCCCCTGCGCGTCCAGCACAGGCGCCCTCTACCGCGTCAATCCCACCCAGCCTGGCGCGCTGTCGTTCTTGGCGCGCGGTGTTTCTCACCCCAGCTGGCAGCCGCTTCCCGGGGTCGGCTGAGCGATGTTTGAGGTCGTCCCATCAGGCCTGGACGAGAGCCTGGCCGGCGAACACGACGCTCACGGTGGCCGAAGGCAGGCCGTCGGTCGCGCCGGTGAATCCGTCCACGTGCACGGGCTTTCCGTCGATAAACATGCTCGTGGACACCGATCCGGGCAACGGGGCGGCCACCGTGGTGCACGGCTTGGTCGTAGGCGAGACCACCACGGGACAGCCGACGATCGGTGCCGCGAGCAGGTCGCCGAGGCACAGCACCGGGGCGCCCTGGATGGTCACCTTCTCCTGTTGGGGGCTCGGCTGCACCTTGCCACCGTGCGCGCACATGATCACGGCCTCGCTGGTCAGCACAAACCCCATCGGGTGCGTATGCTAACCACTCAAATTGGGCGGAGCACTTGCGCCCGCCCTCTCGGCCAGGGGACCGTCTGCTGAGAGATGCTCGTGTTCGTGCTGGATCCGCATGGTGTGTATCGACGCGGGGTGGCGGCTTGCCTGGCTGAGGTGGCTGGGGTGAGCGAGGTGGGCGAGGCGGCCACACCAGAGGAGGCGTTCGCGGCACCCGGGCTGCCGCACGCGGATGTGATCGTGGTCGACCCGCATAGATTCGGCGGATCGAGTCTGGTCCGACGCTTGGTCGACGACACGTGCGCCCGCGTGGTCGTATGCTCGGCCCAGCGCGACCCCGACGAGGTGCTGGCGATCATCCAGGCGGGCGCGATCGGCTACCTGTGCAAGGAAACGCTCACACCCGACGCGCTCGGCTCGGCTGCGCTGGCCGCGGCTCAGGGCGCTGGGGTGCTGGCGCCAGAGCTTCTGGGCGAGTTCATGGAAGGGCTGTCGAGAGTTTCACGCGAACTACTGGAACCGAATGGCCTGTCGCTGTCGCGCCTGAGTACCCGCGAGCAGCAGGTGCTGTCGCTGGTGGCCGAAGGCCACTCCACGCGCGAGGTGGCAAGCGGCCTGCACTACTCAGAACGTACGGTCAAGAACGTGCTGCACGATGTGGTCACCAAGCTCAACGCCAGGACCCGTTCACAGGCCGTGGCCGAGGCGGTGCGCCAGGGACTGATCTGAGTCAGGCGCTGCGCGCGATCGGCTCGTGCGCGGCTGCGCTCTCGCTGCGGTCGGTCAGCCGCGTACGCCAGCGCTTGGTGTCCCAGGCGGCAGGTTGCGTGTCCGCCAGGAAGCGGTCGAGCACGGCAACGAAGCGCCCGGGCGCCTCCAGCTGGGGCATGTGCCCGACGCCATCAAAGATTTCCAACTGGCTGTGAGGCATCGCCTGGTGGGCCTCGCTGGCGTGCTCGGCGGGGATGATCCGGTCGTCGGCTCCCCAGATGATCAGCGTGGGCATGCCCTCGGCGAGGTACAGCCGGTCTCCGGCGCGCACGCGCTGGCCGTGCGGCCCGACGACGCTGCGCAGTGTGGCCAGGAAAGCGGCCCGGCGCCCGGGGTCGGCCAACGAGGCGTATCCGCGCGCGACCTCGGCCACGTCTGCGTTGGCCCTCAGGCCGAGCACGCCAAGCCCACGCGCGAGCGCTGATCCGGCGGCGCGCCCGGGTGCGGCGGTGGCGGCGATGAAGAGGTCGGCGCCAGGGAGCGCGGCGGCGCGCAGGACGGGGTTGACCTCGGGGCCAAGCCCGCCGCTGGAGACGAGCACGAGGCGCTCGGTGGCCTCGGGGAATTGATAGGCAAACTGCATGGCGATACCGCCGCCGAGCGAGTGCCCGACGAGCGTGGCGCGCTCGTGCCCGAGCGCGACCAGCAGATCGCGCAGGCCGGCGGCTAGGGACCCGAGCGAGTAGTCGCCGGCGCCGGGCTGTGAGGCGCCGTGCCCGGGAAGGTCGGGTGCGACGACCGTATAGTGCCGCGCGAGCGGCTCGATCACGGCACGCCAGTTCTCGTACGTGCCGGCCATCCCGTGGATCAACAGCAGCACCGGGCCGCTGCCGGCCTCGGCGTATACCACCGAGCGGCCATGGAGACTCAGGGTCTTGGGCTCCATAGCGTTCATGCCCTCACCCCATTGACTATAAGAGCAATCGCCGACGACTGCGTGGACCATGTGGGGCGCTGTTCCTCAAGCATGACGTTGTGACTGTCGAGAGGGTCATGGGGGTTCGGCCGCCCCGAGCGGCTGACCCTGACCTCGATCCTTAGGAGCCACGCTTCCTTGACCATCACCTCCGCAACTTGCGCGAGCCAAATTTTCGACGCCCACGAGCCCGAGGCGACCCGCCGTCGCGCGGGGACGAGCATCGGCGCGTTGTGTGCCGTGCTGGCGGTGGGCGCACTGTATGCCGGACCGGCGTTTGGGTCCTCCACAGTTACCGAAACGTTCTCTTCGACCGGTGCCGCGCAGTCGTTTACGGTGCCCACGGGTGTCGACAGCGTACGGGTGCGGGCGATCGGCGCCCCGGGGCAGACGGGCGAGTCGTTCGGCCTGTTCGACGCGGCCGCTCCAGGAGGCGACGCAGCCGTTGTTGTGGGCCAGCTGCCGGTCACTCCCGGCGAGGTGCTCTATGCGGAGGTCGCCGACAGCGCATTCAACGGTGGTGGACCCGGTGGCGCGGCCGCGGGCGGCGGTGGTGGAGCTACTGACGTGCGCTCGGTGGCGGCGTCCATGGCAGGGACGCTCGAATCGCGGCTGCTGGTCGCCGGTGGCGGTGGCGGCGCAGGCAGCGTGGTCGACGAAGGCAGCAGCGGCCGTGGCGGCGACGCGGGCAGCTCCGGCGGCGACGGTGTAGACGGAGAACGTGGCGGTCCAGGGGCTGTGCTGCAAAGTGCCGGCGGTGGTGCGGGAACGCTCACCGGCGGTGGGTCCGGCGGGGCGCTTTGCGAGGCCGGCGAGTTCTGGAGCGGCCAGGAAGGCGCACTCGGGTCGGGTGGCGTCGGTGGAGACGGCGCCGGCTCGCCCGCAAGCGGTGGCGGTGGTGGTGGCGGCTACTGGGGCGGCGGAGGAGGCGAAGGGACCTGTGGGTTGGCCGGCCCGTTCGGCGGCGGCGGCGGCGGGGGCGGCGGTGGTGGATCGAGCTATGTCGAGGAAGACGCCACGTTTGCCTCGTTCGGCTTGGCCTCGTCAAATCAGCCGTCCTCGGTGACGATCACGTATTACTCGCCCGCAACGGCCACGCCGGGCAGCTCGACGATCTCGTTCCCAGCCCCGCAACCGCTGGACACAGTGAGCGCCCCGCAGAATGTCGCGCTCACCAACACCGGCGGCAACCCGCTGGTGATCGACGCGGAGACGTTCGCGGGCTCGACTCCCGCGCTCGCGAGCGACCATCCGGAAGACTTCCTGATCAGTTCCTCTACCTGTCTGGGCGCGATCGCATTCGAAGAAAGCTGCCGGCTGACGGTGCGCTTCGACCCCCAGACGACCGGCACGAGCACGGCAACGTTGCAGATCGCCGGCAACATGGGCAGCGAACCCACCGTGATCGACTTGAGCGGTAGCGGCGGGACGCTCCCGCAGGGCTCCACCGGACCGCAGGGCCCTGGCGGCGCAGCCGGCGCGCCAGGCCAGCAGGGTCCACAAGGCGCAGCTGGCGCGCAGGGCCAAACCGGCGCGACCGGGCTTCAGGGACCCCCTGGTGCGACGGCTGCGTACATATGCCACAAACGCGTGCTGCACGGGCAATACAAGACTGCGTGCTTCCTTGAGATCGTGTCGGTCTCTCGCTCTGCGGTCGCTGCGACCGTCGAGCGCAAGGGCGTTGTGTATGCGAGCGGGGTGGCAACCGGCTCCAGGAGCGCCAGGACTCTCATCCTGAAGGCGACACGGCGGGTGCCGAAAGGGCGCTACACGCTTCTCCTGATATCCAAGCGCGGGACCACCAGCGAGACGGTCACCGTCAGGTGACCGAACCCTGGCCTCGGACTTGTCGTGCGAGGGCTCGCGATCGCGCTAGTGTGGAGTGATGGACGCTGCCCGCGATGCGGAGATCCAGGCCCTCGTAAAGCGGCTCGCACGTCCGCATGCCTCGGGCGGGGAAGTGGTCGAGCGCGCGGCGCTGCTGGCGTCGGGTGGCGACTTCGCGGCGGTGATGGCGTGGATCGCAGACCACGATGGAGTGGCCGAGGCGATGGCGGCGCAAGCTCCCCGCAAGGGTCTGCACGGCGCGCGTCTGGGCGTGTCGGGCGCGAACGAGCAGCAGACCCCGCGGCGCTACGTGCTGCCGGCCGGCACGCTGGTCTGAGCGGCGGCTGCTACCGAGCGGCTGCTGCTGCTACCGTTTACGCATCAGGTTGGGCGTCCGCCCAACATCGCAGTGCCAGCGCTCGTAGCCTTTGCTCAGCAAGCTCCGCGTTCGCAGCACTATCAAAAAAGCCGGAGGAATAACAATGGCTACAGGAACAGTGAAGTGGTTCAGCGACGACAAGGGCTTCGGGTTCATCACGCCCGACGACCAGTCGAAGGACCTGTTTGTCCATCACAGCGCGATCATCGGTGACGGCTATCGCTCGCTGGCGGAAGGCGCGAAGGTCTCCTACGACGCCGAACCCGGCGACAAGGGGCCCAAGGCGGCGAACGTCCAGCAGATGTAGCACTCTCGCAGGGCTGCTGCCCTGGGCTGGTCGCCGCGCACGGACAACACCCGTCAAGCGGGTTTGTGAGATGGGCGCGGCGCAAGCATGTCGAGCCACGCGCAGATCGCTGCGGTAAAGGCGTCGTTATTGTCGCCGGCGACCATGTGAGCGGCGCGCGGGACCTCGGTCAGGGTGGCAGCGGCTGCGAGCTCGATGAACTCGTGCGCGATGCTGGGGCTGAGCACATCGCTCTCGGCGCCACGGACGAGTAGGCAGGGTTGGCGCAGCTTTCTGGCGGCCTCGGTTAGGCGGTCAGACAGCGGGGCGGGGTCGTGCATCGTCTGGCGTGCCTGGGTCACGATCTCCGGGTCCCAGTGCCAGGTCCAGCGTCCGTTGGCGTAGCGCAGGTTGTGGCGCAGGCCATCGGTGTTGCGCGGTCGGGCACGGTGAGGCAGGTAGTCGGCGATGGCGTCGGCGGCGTCTGACAGGGTGGCGAAGCCGTCCGGGTGCGCTTGCATGAAGTTGACGATTCGACTGCCGCCGCGCGGCTGGAAGCGGTGGGCGACGTCGACGAGGACGAGCCCAGCGGCGGGCGCTGCGGGCGACTCGGTGATGGCGAGCAGGCCGGCGATGCCGCCCAGCGAAGCCCCGATCACGATCGGCGCGGGCGCGAGCGCTGCAATCAGCGCGCGCACGTCTGCGACGAAGTGGTCGATCGCGTAGGCGGGCGGTTGCGGGCGGGTGCTGTGGCCGTGGCCGCGCAGGTCGACGGCGATCGCGTGCCAGCCCGCGTGTGCGAGGCTCGTGGCGGTGGCCTGCCAGGCGTGGCGTGTCTGGCCACCGCCGTGCAGCAAGAGCACTGTGGGCGCGTGTGGGTTGCCGAAGGTGTCGGCGGCCAGGCGGATGCCGGGTGCGCCGTCGAACACGCTTTCGGTCTGCGTCATCGCTTGGCCCGCGGCGAAACCCGCTCGAGCGGCGCGCGCAGCGCGGCGGCGTGCTCGTCGCTGGCGCCGGCGGCGAACACGACGTCGACGGCGAAGCGCACACGGGTGCGAAAGGCCGCGTTGGAGATCTGTCCGCTGGCCCACTGACGCAGCGCGCCGCCGCAGGCGGTGGCGATGTGCCCGGCGAGCGCGTCCACGTGAAGGCCGGGTCTGAGCATCCCGGTGTCCTGCCCGCGGCGCAGCGCTGCGCGCAGATGCGGGATGGGGTTCTCCTGCAGGAGGGTGCCGCTGTGCCCCCAACTGCCGACGAGATGCTTGAACACGGCTGCGTCTGCGATGAACAGGTCGACGGCCTCGGCGACGATCGTGCGCGCACGCTCGCGCGGATCCTCGTCGGGGGCGAGGGCGAGGCGGACGTCGAGCTCGTGCAGCAGCTCGTCGGACAGCGCCGCCCACTGCTGCTCTCGCGGGCCGACCAAGTTGAAGACGGTCGCGGGGGCCACGTCTGCGCGCTGGGCGATGCGCTCGACGGTGGGGGTCTCATCAGGGCGCTCGCGCAGCAGCTCGCGGATAGCCTCGAGAATGCGCTGACGGCGCTGGCGCTTGTGGCGCTCGCGCAGGCCCGTCGTCGGAGCTGCAACCGACATCCCCATAAATTTATATAATAATATAAAAATAGTCAAGGATCTAAGTTCACGAATGGAGGCTGACGAGATGCCAGACCATGCCGCCAGGGCGACCCACTTTCTGGAGCTCCACCGCCAGGGGCGACCGTTGCTGCTGGCCAACGCGTGGGATGTGGGTTCGGCCAAGCTGCTCGTGTCGCTCGGCTTTCAGGCGCTGGCGACGACCAGCAGCGGCTATGCGGCGAGCCTGGGGCGCCTGGACTACGGGGTCAGCCGCGAGGAGGCGCTCGCGCATGCGGCTGCGCTGGTGGGCGCGACCGACGCGCCCGTGTCGGCGGACCTCGAGGATTGCTTTGCGACCGACCCGGCAGGCGTGGCGGAGACGGTGCGCCTGGCGCTTGACGCGGGCCTGGCGGGCTGCTCGATCGAGGACTGGAGCGCGGCCGAGCAGCGGCTGTACGACAGGGACGAGGCGGCCGAGCGTGTGGCGGCGGCCGCGCAGGCGGCGCATGCGGGTCCGGTCCATCTCGTGCTGACCGCGCGCGCGGAGAACTACCTGCGCGCCAACCCCGACCTGGGCGACACGATCGCGCGCCTGCAGGCCTATCAGCAGGCGGGCGCGGACGTGCTGTATGCGCCCGCGCTCGATCGCCCCGAGGACCTGCGCGAGCTGCTGGCGTCGGTCGACCTGCCGGTCAACGTGCTCGCTCGGCGCGGCACCCCGCCGGTGGCCGAGTTGGCGGCGCTGGGCGTCAAGCGCGTGTCGGTCGGCGGCGGCTTCGCGTTCACCGCATATGGAGCTGCGGTCGAGGCGGCCCGTGAGCTGCTGACCGACGGCACGTACGGCTTCAGCGAGATGGTGGCCGTCGGCGCGAAGGCCGCGCGCACGGCGTTCGCGGGCTGACCCCGACGGTATTACTTGCTAGTATTACCGCGTGCGAGTCACGCAGAAGGGTCAGGTCACGATTCCGCTCCCGGTGCGGCGGGCACTCGGCATCCAGCCGGGCAGCGACGTCGAGTTCGAGCTCGACGAGCGTGGCGCGCGGCTACTGGTCGACTCCGACCGGGCGGCCAAGGAGATCGGGCGCATGCGTGGCGCCGGCGCGGGCGAGATGAGCACCGAGGAGATCCTGGCGCTCAGCCGCCGATAGCAGCCGGCGTTGGAGACCTTCGTCGACAGCAGCGTTCTGCTCGACCTCTTCACCGAGGACCCATACTGGCTGTCCTGGTCGCAAGAGCAGCTCACGCAGGCAGCCCAGCGAGGCGCGCTCGTCCTCAACGCGGTCGTGCTCGCTGAGATCGCGCCACGGTTCCCACGCATCGAGGAACTGCACTCGGCGCTGCCCTCGATGGCGATCATCGAGGAGATCCCGACAGCGGCGGCGTTCCTCGCCGGTCACGCCCACGCCGACTACCGCCGCGCGGGCGGAACGCGCGAGGCCGTCGTCCCGGACTTCTTGATCGGTGCGCATGCCGCCGTGACCGACCGACCGTTGCTCACACGCGATCCACGCCGCGTAGCTGCTCATATCCCTGGTGCCACGCTTGTCTCCACGGAAGATCCGAGCACGATTGAGCGGCAGTGAACGTCGTCGCGGGACCGGCTGCCCGAAGACTTCGTGGCGGCGGCGACGCGATCCGAACAGCCCTTCACCGCGTGTGCAGGGCTGTCCGTTCTGTGTAGGCGGGGTGGGTGGTACCAGTCGGGTAGTCGGTTTCCGAAGTGGATCTCGAAGGCCAGTAGCGCTGCTGTCCAGTTACGGGTGTAGGTCCATGCGGGTAGGACGTTGTTGATCGCGAGGTAGCGTCACCGCCGTGAGCACCTGCCAGCGTTGCTCCGGCCGAGGCCGGCTCAGAGGGATACTGTCGGCTCGACGGTGGGGGTTCCGGGCCTTGTTGCATGGCCTTTCGTGGCCGCAGTGCTTGAGGTTATGAAGCGCCGCCAGCTTTCGTGGAGGCTTCCAGAACCTGGGGCGGTTCAGTTATGCTGTACGGCGAAGATGGCTAGCGGCGTGTTGCAGCTACGCGTGGATGTGGGGCTCGCCGGGGACGCGGACGCGGTGGAGCTTGACGAGGCGGCGCGGCAGTTGCGGTCGGAGTTGCTCGAACTCGACGTGGCTGACGTTGTGCTGCTCGCCGAGGGTCCACCTCCGCCAGGAGCGCGGGCCGTCGAGGCCGCTATGGTCGGGGCGCTCGCGGTAACGGCAGCACGTGAGGTCATGGTCGCGGTTGTGCGGTCGCTTGAGCGGTGGGTAGGCAGCCGCTCAAGCAGAACCGTGAAGCTCACGCTCGGTGAGGACTCGCTCGAGCTCTCCGCTGCGTCACTTGGGGATCAGCGCCTGCTGATGGAATCCTTCCTGGCCCATCATGCCATCCCGCCGACGTGACCGAGATCGTTCGCGACGCGTTGATTGTTGCGGTGGCCGCCTACAGTGACCGCAAGCTGCGGCAGCTGCGCGCGCCAGCCGTCGACGCCGAGCAACTCGCCAGAGTCCTGCGCAACCCGTCGGTCGGAGACTTTCGGGTTGAAGTGACGAGCGATGTACGCGAGGGGGAATTGCGTCGGCGGCTCGCGCAGTTCTTTGCCAACCGCCGCCCCGATGATCTGTTGTTGGTGCACTTTTCCTGTCATGGAGTCAAGGACGAGAGCGGCGAGCTCTATCTAGCCGCGACGGATACTGAGAGTGATGTGCTGGCCGCGACCGGTGTTGCCTCGGGCTGGCTCAACGACCGGATTGGACGCTGCCGGTCCAAGCGGATAGTTGTGCTGCTCGACTGCTGTTTTAGCGGATCGTTTCCGTTTGAATCACGGATGCGAGCAGATGAACAGGTCAACATTCAGGACCACCTCGGCGGCCGCGGCAGAGCGATAATCACAGCGTCGAACTCGATGGAGTTCTCGTATGAGGGCGATGAACTCTCTGGGGCCGGGCAGCCATCGTTCTTTACCGGAGCCGTCGTGGAGGCACTGGAAACCGGGAAGGCCGACCGAGACGGCGATGGGCGGATCTCGGTCGACGAGCTCTATGACTACGTCTATGACCGCGTACGCGAGCGCACCCCCAACCAGAGTCCGACCATACTAAGCAGTCTCGAGGGGCCGCTGTATATCGCCCGTAGCAGCTACCGATCGCCGATCGAGCCCGGCACTCTCCCTAGGGAGCTTCTCGCCCTCATCGAGAGCCATTTCGCCAGTGCGCGCGTGGTTGCAGTGGAAGAGCTTGCAAACCTGCTGAAGTCCAGTGACCGAAGCGTCGTCCTCGCCGCTCGCGATGCTCTCGAGCCGATGCTTGGCGACGACAGCCGTAGTGTCTCAACCCGAGCCGGGCAGGCACTCGCCATGGCGCAAGACGCCAAGACGCCCGAGTCACCGCAAACGCCGGGCGGCGAGATGCCAGCGAAGCGACAGAACACCCACCGGCCTGTCCCGCAGCCGCACGATCCCGCCGCCCCGCTGCTTGGACGCCTTTCAACAAGGACGCTCACCTCCGCAGCGTCAGCGCCCCCAGCCGACGCCGAAGTGCCGGCTGCGGACGCCTATCGAGGGAGGGCAGAGCCCTCGCGCGATTTTGCCCCGGTCGCGGCTGATCGAGCAGGATCGCACGCACGGGCCGACACGGCCTCTTTGCGAGAACTGGGAGGACGTACCAAGGCCGACCGTCGGCGCGAGTCGGCGGTGCCCGAGCCCGAGGAGGTGCCTACTGCGCGACGGCGCTGGCCGTTCAGAGCAGGCTTGGCGGCAGCCGCGATCGCGGCCGCGGCGTTGGGCGTCTTTCTAGCTGCACGCTCGGGCGGCGCTCACGCATCCACCTTCCGTAGCGACAATCTGGTGCTCACCGGCGACTCACAATGGCATACTGCCAATCGCCAGTCGGTGCCGGTCTCCGGCCTCAAACTCCGCTCGCCGATCTCGATCGCGACGGGATCGGTCGAGGTCCTCGCAGGAACAATCACGACGCCTAGCGCGGTGGCCGCCTCGGTGCCTCGGACAGTTAGCGCCGTCTACGGCAAGCCTTCAACAGTCGAAATCCGCACGTTGCCGCTCGGCCCCTTGAGGGCGTACTCGTGGCCAGCGAACGGTCGGCAGGGAGCGTTGGTGCTCATGTTGGTTGCGACCGCTGCGGGCGAAACGGCGATCGCGTGTCGGCCTGCCACCTCGTCTTCCACCGCCGAGGTCGCCTGCTCGTCCGTCGCTGCAGAGGCGCGCATCGTGGCGACGACAGTCGAATACCCGGGCGCCGACCCCGTTGTCCAGAGAAAGCTGGCGACCGCTCTAAAGCCTCTTGCGGCCATACCGTCGCGAACACTCAAAGTCACCGCGCTTTCCCCGCTGATGCTCCGAACGGCTGGCTTTGATGAACTTGCTCGCCTCGACGCCGACGCCGCGGCCGCCGTGGCGGCGGTTGGAACGACGCGCCGCTACTCTGCTGCGACCGCTGGCCTTGCGACAGCTCTCAGACAGGAGTCGGCAGCGATGAACGTCATCGCCCGCGCCGCGCACTCGAACCGGTCACGTGAGTACGTGAAGGCTCGGTCCAACCTGGTCGCGACAGGCCGCTCAGTCACCAGCGCCATCGGGTTCCTCCACAGTCGTGGCTTCGTGCTTCCAGCGCCGGTGATAGTCGTGCCGCCCCTTCTGCCCGGGTCGCGACGGGCGCATTCCTCAGCGCCGACCACGATACTGGCTGCGACCAGGTCCTCGGCGACCGCGCCGCCCGCGCACAAAGCCAAGCCGCCAGCGCCGTCGCCCAGCCCAAAACTCAAGCCTCGGCCACAAGAAGAAGAATTCAATGGATACCACGGGGGTTGACATGACATCTCTTGCCACAGGAGCCCACGCCGCCCGCACCGCAGTCGCGGTGTCCTGCGCCCTTCTCGCCGCCCTGGTGGCGACAGTCCCCGCCGCGAGCGCAATATCGCTGCAACTCGGCGAACCCACGACTCGTGCCTCGCCGGCCTGCGGCCAGCCGTGTGCCGTACTTGCGCGCAACCTCGCCTTTCAGGGCAGCGGGTCATACTCGATGTTCTTCCCAACGGACATCCCGGCCGATCTGGGCGGGACACTCACAGAATTCACCGTCGACCTCTCGCAGCCCGATCCCAACACGCAGTCCCTCCTCGACAGTGAGTTCGGCCGCGCTTCCGTAGGCATCGCTCTCGTGAAGTACCCGTACCCCTCGAACAACGTGTTCGAAGAGGAAATCGTTGCCACCAGCCCGGTCTACAACGTCGAGGCGGCATTGGGCACCAAAATGCATATCGCGATTCCGCCCATCACCATCCCCAAGAACGCACTCGTAAGGGTCGCGGTCTTCACCCCCACCTGGGCGCCTCTGCTCTCAGCCGGGACCTACGGCGAAGACTGGGCCTCCGCCAACGCAAATGGGCAGTGCGCCGAAAGCGGTGGTGTCCCCTTCGGGATCGGCTCGATCCTCACCCTGGAATGCGACCACAGCGGCTTGGCGTCGAACATTCTCACCGACGTACACCTCGCCTTTACGGCAACCTTTGTTCCATCCGGTCCGGTTCGCGCCGTGCCCCCCTTCGGCCTTCGCATCTCCTCGGGCTCGGTCCGGTATCACGGGCGGCATGTGTTTGTGATCAAATCCATTACCTTCACAAACCTAACTATGAATGGAGAGCACGGTGGTCTCGAGTGCAGAGAATTCTGCAAGCGGCTCACTCGGTTGGGGCGAATCCATTCGGTCAGACGCGGGACAAGCGAAACCATCGTAAACGCCAACGTGCGCGTCATAGCCTACCCGTTCCCCGGCCCCCCTGAGGGCAACCTCGAACTCATCGTGACGGACAACGCGCCGAACGTTCTTGGCCGCTTCCGTCTCCTGCACTGGGAACAACACGGCGCGAGTGAAGTCGCTAGCGGTTGCATCGCCGAACGCGAACGGGGTAACACGCAGAAGGGCGACGTCGGCTGTTGACAGGTTGCGGCGCTCGGCGATCCACGGGTTGGCGAAGCCGACACCGTCAACGGAACGGTAAGCTCAATCGGATAGGATCGCCAAGGGATAAGCACGGTTGGGCCGGACGACAAGCTCGATCACGGACTGTAGTGTCCGGCCGCGAGCCAGTAGGGAGAACTTATCGCCTGTCGAAGCTGCGCCGCGCGCCGTCGGAGAGCACCCCCCAGAGCCGCGTTTGCTCCTGTGTGCCCAGGTTCGCGAAGTCTCGCCAGCGGGGACTCACGGTGGCGAGATCCGGGCGAAGGTGGAGCAGACGAACGTGTGTGGCCCAATAGCCGTGGTACATCAATAGCGCTGCCTCCTCGGGCAGGAACCGATCCAAGTCGGTGCGCAGAGCGCTGAGCGTGGACGCGAACCCCGCAGGTAGCGTCGGTAGCCACCGAGCTTGACACGCACTTGTTGCCGGGTGCACGATTGGCGAGACCTCGCCGTGCATCCGGCGAAAGTCCGGAAGTGTCCCAATCGCGAGGTAGCGTCCGCGAGATGACGCCTGAACCAGCGCGACGAACGCGGGTGACGCTTCGTTGCCTGCGAGACGATTTGAAACTCGAGCTTCCGCCCGTTGAGGTCGATCTCGGCGGGCTCGGCCACGTGCTTGTCGATGAGGCGCGGCGTCTCGCGCCGACGGCGCCGCGCGGGCAGAAGCGAATCCTTTCGATTGAGCACCCGCTCGTGTATCGCGTGCGCCATGGCCGTTGGCGTGACGCGACGTGGCTGGAGGCCGATGCAGCTCGGTTCTGGTTGTGCGCCGGCGCGCACCGTGAGGAGGGCTCGGGCGAGGACGCCTACGAGCAGTTCGCCGCGCTGCACCGAGCTGTTGCCCGACGCGGACGACCGGCTCCGCGATGCGCTCGAGCGCAACGCGCGCATCATCGACGCGGCCAGCGACTCGATCGACTCGGCGCTTACTGAAGCGTTCGACCACCGAGACCGCGACATAGCGATCTCATTCGCCGGCATGATCGATACGCGGCTCCATGTCGTCACGTTGGGCGAGGAGGTGTGGGTCGCGATCGCGACTCAGGCGACCGACGGGCGTTTCGTCGAGGAGCGCCTGCGCGACGTGCTGTTCGGCTTGGTCTTGACTGCGGCGGAGGCCGACCTGTGGGAGCCTCGCACGGACTGGCCGTCAGGCGAGCTCGCCTGGTTCGAGGTCGCGCGCCTCGGTTTGCGCGAGTCACCGGGCTGATCGGAGGACACAGCGCCGAGACGCTGGACGTCGGCCTCCTCGATCCCGAGCGAGTACGCAAGGGCCGATGTCTTGCCGCCCAGCAGCGCCTGCTGCGCACGCTCCATGCGCTGCGCGAACTGGTCGCGGTGGCGATCAACGTACTCGTCGACCGCGCGCTCGACCAGCTCAGCCTGCTTCAGGCCCGACATCAATGCGGCGTAGCGGACCTTCTCCTTGGTGGCCTCATGGACCTTGATCGGGGATTGCGCTCGCGACATAGGTATCTATGGGTACTTCGGTACCAGAGAATAGCATGTGCTGTGCCGCGCATATGCCGCGTGGGCCGCCACGGGTCCTGGAGCTCCGTATAGGTGTGCGCGTAACACCCTTCCCGCACTGTCTCCGACTTGCCCCTATAACGCCCCCATAGCACCGAAAGTCTCCAGGGCAGTAAGAAAACCGCTTGGCTATGCGGTTTTTTGGCAAGCCGACGCGGGGACTCGAACCCCGGACCCCCTCCTTACCATGCCGGGACCGTCGGGACGCTCTATCGCTAGGTAGAGCGTCATTTTTGACTCCTGTGCTGGTGATTCGTCGCCCTCGCCTTGCGGACAAGAGAGGACAACCGTGGACAAAAATGGTATCGAACTGCGGTGACGTTGCGGTAAGAAAAAGCCGACGGCGAGGCTCGAACTCGCGACCTCATCCTTACCATGGATGCGCTCTACCAACTGAGCTACGTCGGCGTGGTCAGCATCGTAGCGCCGCGCCGCTACGCTCGCCGAGCGTAATGGCACCGAGGCCTGCGGAGCGGGACGGCCTCGACGTGCGGGACGTGGCTTGCCGCTCATGCCGGGGCGAGTGGGTTGAGTTTGTGGGCTTTCGCGGCGGCGTGCAGCTCGCCGTCGTAGACGAACATCGCGGCGATGTCGTTGCGGACCATCAACGCTGTGGCGAGGTGTATCGCGTCCATCGCCCGCAGCGGCGGGGTGTGCGGGTCACTGGCGAGCCTGATGATTTCCGCAGATATCGGGATCAGCGTGAGCCCTCTGGTAGCCGCCTGTGCCCTTTCGAGGACGGCTTTCCCGCCGAGGCGACGCGCTGTGCAGATCGCCTCCACGCCGATCAGCGCGCTTGCGACTCGGACGGGCCACCGCGCCAGCTCGGCGAGCAGCGCGGCCGTCTCGACCTCTGCCTTGAACAGCTTGACCAGGGCGGAGGCGTCGATGTAGGCGGCGGGTCCTACTGGCCGCGCGCCCACTGCAGCGCCTCGGTCGCGGGCGCGGACGGGTCCGGCTCGCCGGGTGGTGTGCCGATCGCGAGCAGGTCGCCCGTGGCTGGAATAGCGCCGTGGAGCTCCACAAGTCGCGCTTGAAGCCGTGCCGACTCGTCGGCACCGGCCAGCACCGCCTGCGCCCCCCGCAGCGTGAGTGCCCGTACCTGCGCGGCGGCGGAGCGTGTCTCTTTCGGGTCAAGAAGCGGCTCGGTAAGCGCCAGCGCACGCTGCATCTCGGGATCGCGTTCCACACCGAGGCGGGGGTGACGTGCAGCCATACAAAAATGGTAGCACTCGCGTGTCGCACCGGCAGACGCTTGCTCGCGCTGCGCAATGCGGAAGTGTCGGCGTCGAGGCTCGTCAGTGCTCCTGCTCGTCCAAAGCGAGCGTCTGCGAGGCTGTCGCGCGGACGCTCGCTCTAGTTCGCAGAGCAGTAGCGGGGCGAGCGGTGAGGCTCGCCTGCCACGTGCGGGTAGCCCGCTCGACGGCGCCACCAAGGCTACTCCACTACTTGATCACGGCTGCTCGAAGCGACTAGCGAGTCACCTCGATGCGTCGTCCCGCGAACGCGTCGGGCCCGCCGGGCAGAAGGCGCTCGTCGCAGTCGGGGATCCCGACATGGCTGGCGGGTTGCGGCCGGCAGCTCGCGCGGGGTGCGGGAGATCACCGACACTTCGACGCTGCGCACGCTCGCGTCGCCGAGAGTCCGGTTTCTCGAATAACGTCCAGCCGCTCTATGCTCACGTTCCTCCACCTATCCGACATTCACTTCGCCGACTTCGACGGTCCCGAGGGCCAGCACGTGGACGAGCGAGTCCGCGAGCTGATGCTTGAGGACATCGAGCGGATGGCAAATCGGCTCGGGACGATGGATGCGATCTTGCTGGTGGGCGACGTCGCCAACAAGGGCCAGGAGGGTGAGTACAGGCTCGCGTCAGACTTCCTCGACCGGGCCGCGAAGTTGATCGGCTGTGAGCGCGAGAACCTAGCCTGCGTACCTGGCAACCACGACATTGACCGGGGTGAGCACGACGCCGTTCACGGCGCCGTCCGGCGTGCGCTTCGTGCGGTCGCGACCGAGGAGGTGTCGGTGACCCTGCGGGCGCTGCTCAGCGAGGACCACGGCGCGCGGGTGCTGTTCGATCCGCTGGCTGCGTCGCGCTGCAATATGGCTGTGCGATCGGTCGCGACGAGATCGTCTGGGCGCCAAAGGCGTTCGATCTCGACGGCCGCGAGCTCCTCATCCACGGGGCCACTTCGGCGTGGATATGCGACGGGACGGATGGAGACACAGACGACAACCGGCGCGTGGTGGTGGGTGACTTCCAATGCTGCCAGATCGCCCCGCGGCCCGACACCGTCTCGCTCGCGATGATCCACCATCCCCCGAACTGGGTTCGGGACACGGCGCGGGTGCAACCGTGGATGAACCGCGCCCAGGTCATCCTCACCGGCCATGAGCACGCTGCTGGCATCGAGCCCCATCCGAGCGGCCGCCGCGTAACGATTGCATCGGGCGCCGTCAACCCTGAGCGCACTAAGCGCGGTTGGGTTCCGGCCTACAACGTCCTTCGCCTTGAGCTAATGGGCAACGCCAAGCTCGACGTCAAAATCTTCGCACGCTGCTGGCAGCGCGACGTCGCTGAGTTCGGCCCCGACGACCGCTTCGAGGACCCTTTCCCGCTGACGATCATGCTCGGGCCGACGGCCGGAGCGCCCGCAGAGGAGCCGCTGCCGGAGCCTCCGCAAGACGTTCCGTCGCCCGAGCCCGAGCCGATCGAATCGGACGCCCGTACACTCGTCTTCCAGATCATGCGCGCGCCGCCCGATACACGACATCGCGCCGCGCGATCACTAGGACTCGCCCGCGAGGAGGACCCGTTGGGACTTGCGCTCGATCGCCAGATACTCGCTCGCGCGCGCGAGCAGCATCGACTACAGGAGTTGAAAGAGAGGATCGACGATGAGTGATGCCGAAAACCGTCTACCGAGCTGGGTCCGCGACGTCGACCTCGAGCCTGGCGCAAGCCGGATTGACGCCATACGCGGCGCTGCCACAGACCTCGCTAAGTCCAACGGTGACACGGAGATCCTCGACCTCGTGCTGCTAGCTCATGGGCGCCCGAGCCGCGACGCGCTCCTGTCAGTAGCAGCAGCACTACGCGAGCACGACGAGAGCTCCGCCGTTCGCGAGGGCGACCTGCTTGCCAGCATCACCGCCGCTGCGGCGGCTGCGTTCGCAAATGGAGGCCGACGTCGAGATCGCCGTCCCGTTCGGCCTAGCCGTTTGCTCGGCACACTTCATTGGACTGCAGCCCGCCGTGCCGGAGCTCGACGCGCTCGCACGCGCCGGTCTCGCGCGCGCATCTTGACGACGACGATATATCTTATGTTGCCTGAGATCAGCGAGCCAGACTGACTGACTCTGCTGGCGACGATCACTCCCATGTAGGCGGGCAGCGGCGGCTCTGGGGGTGGCCGCTGTTGCCGGGGCGCGCGGTCCAGTTTTCACCGCAGCTCGTCGGGGTAACAGGCGTGTTGGAAAACCCCTTGAAGTCAGCCGGTGGTTCGGGTGTTTCGCTCAACGAATTTTCTTTCCCCCATTGACTGCTCCAGAAGGTGACTGAGTTTTCGATCGCGGCGTTCTTATCGCCGATCACGAATGCGCCACCCGACGGGAACACAAAGACGAGCGTTTCGCATCTCACGCTTGTCCTACTTCCACCGATATCGGTATCGTGGTCGTGATCGTGAACGGACCGGTGGAGTTGTAGGTGTGGGAGCCCGAGACTGCATACGGCCCTGGACCCGTGCCAACGCTGATCGTGCCGGTCGATTCGCTTCCGTCGCCCCATTCGATCGTCGCGGTGTAGTCCGAACTCGCCCCGCCTGGATCAGCGTCGCTGAACCTGGCGGTTGCCCCCGTGAACGCCGGGAGCGTCGTCTTGGGTGTGGCGCATTCGGAGGACAGTGGAGCATCGGCGATGCTTGCGGTCGAGGTCGCTGTCGCGGTGTTGCTCGCGTTATCAACGTCGGTTATCCTCACCGTGATGGGGTTGATACCCTCCTCGGCATAGACGTGGCTGCCGCTGACACTGAAGTTCCCGCCGATCCCGCTGACAGTGGCGGTCGATTCGCTTCCGTCGCCCCATTCGATCGTCGCTGCGTACTCGCTTGCGGTCGCCGACAGATCTGGATCGGCCGCGGGAGCCAGCTCGGTCAGCGCCTTGATCATCGACAGGCTTTCGTTGTAGGCGATGGGCTTGCCGGCGCCGGCCCGGTAGTTTTCGCAGCTATGGTTCCCGTCGGCGCAGACGAGGGTGCTGTAGCGCTCCGGGAAGACGTAGTAGGCATGCGGGTCGCCCTCGACGAGGTGCAGCTCGGGGCGGAACGCCTCGTAGGTCTCGATCGCCGCCGTGATCGTGCGAACAGCCTGGTCCCTGAGGAGCTGGGGGTAGCGGTCGGGCCGTTCGGCTACCCGACGCGCGAACGCCGCCATCGCGTAGACGAACAGGCCCGACGTGACGACATCGGTGTTCCACTCTTCGTCGCGGTCCGTCGTGATTGCGCCCCAGGCCGGCATCACGCGCCCGCGGAACGGATCCTCGGGAAAGCCCGCGCATGTCGTCGCGGTTGGCCAGCAGCGCGCCCGCGATGGCGCCTAGGCGCTGGAGGAAGACCGCCGACGTTTCGAAGTCCACCGGCGCGAGGAGGTCGTGGACCTGGATCAATCCCGACGTCTGCTGGCCGAGACGCCAGTACGGGGGAAACTTGCACAGCCCGAAATCTTCTTCGACCCCGCCCGCTTCGTCTGCATCGGTGGCGGCGAAGTAGCTCTGGAAAAAGATGCAAGCATCTTCTTCGATCTTCGCGCGGTCGTTCGCATCGCCGATATAGGTCATTCGCGTACTCGTCCCGTCGTTGGCTTCGACGACATATTGAAGCCCGCAATGCGCCCAGGTCAAGACACCAGAACCTAAGTTAGTACTACAGCCGCACACCGTGATGTCGGCGACTCGGCGTCACGGGGAGCGGCCACGGGCTTGGAAGCACTCAGAGGCGGCTCTTGCAAACTGAGCACCACATCGTGCACCGGTTGGGGGCCGGGTGTCGCAGGTTCAACAATGGGTGTGCTCTTAACGAGGGATGTCCTGGCTGTAATGGCTGTAACGGGTCAGGTGTTAAGGAGGTCCGTGGTTATGTCCGTCCGGACAGTACGCCAGACTTCATAAACCGAGTTGGCACCGCATCCTCTTTTGGAGTCGGTCCCGGGGTGAGTAACGGGCGCATCGACTAGTTGCAGGCTGGCGTCCGGCTTACCTGGAAAGACGATCAGCTCGGCTGCCACGAGGCCATCGCAACTCGCGAACACGATCATGCTTAGCTGATCTGTAAGCCAGTTTGCTATCGGCGTGACAATGCTGCCAATGACTGGCACCGATTTCAGCACCGAGTCGATGCCCACCTCGACAATTTTGGTGACGCCGGCCTCTAGCTGATGCGAGATCGATGCCACGCTTCCCAGGTTGAGAGCATTCGCGCCCTGCGCCAATGCTTCCATTACCTTGTTTGGTTCCGCGCTCCCGTTATTCACTACGAGATAGAGGAAACTGACCAGCTCAGCCAACTCCATGGTTGTCGGCCCGAGAGAGAGAAGGTTTGTTTGCACTTCCTGAGGACCCCAAGTACTTTTGAGATCGCCCAAGGACTGTACCGCAGTCACCGTAGGCCAGTTTCCTATAGCTACTGATGCACTGGCGTAGTCGGTGTCTGACTCACCCGGCCCAGACCGTTGTTCGACCACCCTGACGACGTCCACGGACACGATGCCTTGGTTGGGAAGATGGATCGGGCCGAGACGCGAGCTCCATCCCGCCGGCCCTTTAGAGGAGCCGACCTTCCCGTCACCCCACACTTCTGTGCTTGAGCCGAGTTGCAGCAAAGTCTGACTCGCAGAGTCGTCGTGCGCCGGCGTCTCTAGCCCTGGCGCGAGAACTGTCAGGCGCTCAACCCCACTTGACACGACGGTTGGCGCTCCAAACACGGCATGATCCGGGTTAGCCCAATTCAGGGGTATGGGCTGATGCCAGGCTTCTTCGCTGAACCAGTGGTGGTAGATATCGCGATCGGCCTGCTTGTCGCCGGCTAGGTGCGGGTCGCCGAGGACGAAGACGTCCAGTCGGCCGGGTCCCCACGTCGCCACCCCCGGCTCCTCGCTGTATTCGCCTCCCAGACTCTCCCAATCGTTCCAATCTCGGCCGTCCCACCAGCGGTGCCAAAGCGCCCGGTCGTTGAAGATCGCGAAGATGTCGACTCGGTTCTCCCCCCAGCTCACGGCAACCGGAGGTGAGGCCAGATTGCCGCCGAGGTTCTGCCAGCCGAACCATTCCGTGCCGTTCAACTGGTTATGGCGCAGCGTGAAGTCTGAGCCCCTGGCGAACAGGTCGAGCTGTCCGGCTTTTTGCGACACGACGCTCGCTGCGCTCGTGAACACTCCACCGAGCCTTTGCCAGTCCGACATCACCTCCGATCCGATGATGCTCTTGGTGTACATGGCACGATCTGTGCCGACCCCGAACATGTCTACACGGTCATTTGCCAAGGCAATCGCCGCAGGAGTGCTTGTAAAGATGCCGCCCAAGCTCTGCCAAGGAACGGGGTTGGGGATGTCGTCCGGTACGTAGTCGTTCACTATCCTCGTGTGATACATGGCGTAGTCGGTCCCCAACGCGAATACATCGAGCTGGTGGACATGCGGTCGGGGGTCTTCTTTGATCACCCGCGTAGCCTCCGACCGGGGCTCAGATGAAGCAGAGGCGCCTCTTTCTGCCGCTCGCGACCCTTTGCCGCGCGGGTTGGCGACCGCGTGTGGGTCTAGAACCGGGTGCGGGTTCACGACCGGGTGTGGGTTTACGACTGGGACGGGATCGATGACCAACGGCGGGACGACATATGCGCTCACGACCACCGGAGCCGATGTAAAGACTCCGCCCAAGTCCGCGCCCCCAGCCCACTGCATGCCCCATGCGTCGTCGAGAAAAAAGATGTCTACCCGCCCATCGACCCCTGCTGCAGCAGAAATAGCTTTCATGATCTGACTCCTAGTGAGAGAAACCTCAGGCCGATAAGGCCATTGATTGAGTACTGGGGATCCAGCACGAAAGCGCGGACCAGATGATGTGGGTAGCACAATACCCGTGATCGCCGCGTTGTGTGTGACATTGTGCACTTGGTTGATGGGGGTTGACGCCGCAGTCCCGCCAGCGCGGTGAATGCGACAGTGGGCGCTCGAGCGGGAGGCGCTGGCCCGGGTTCGCCCCGAGACGCTGCTGATACTCACCGAGGGGTAGCCCTGGCTCCTGGGTAGCGCGGCTTCAGGGGGCGGGCTGGCGATCGGGTGCGATCAGGCCGCGACCAAGATCCGGGACCAGGACGCGGTGCTTGGCGACGCGACGGAAACCGAGCACGGAAGACTCGCGTACTGTTGCTTCGTGGGCTGAGCAGGCGTCCGAGCACCGGCCACGCTCACTAGCGGAAAGGACGATTTCCGAGCACGCCGACTGAGGGTCGGCACACGCCCGCTCACGCGGGGCGAAGCGGAAGCGGTCGCGTTGCCGCATCTGCGACCTGGTCCTCGTCCGAAGCAGCTACGCGCCGGGGGTTGATCGAGAGGCCTGTTCTGCTCACGGAGTGGTGGTCGCGTAATCCTTCGGGCGGGGCGCGCGGCGACCGGGCGGTGTGGCTGGGATCACGTCCGGTGTGCTCGGTCAGTCTGCCGCGAGGGCGAACTGGTGTTTGTGCAGCTTCAGGAGGTGGTGCGTGGCTGCGATGAGGCGCCACGGTCCCGTCAGACGAAGCTACGACCAGGACCGGACGGCCTCCCACGAGCAGTTGCATGCCTGTAGTCTGGTCCCACAAAGGAGATCGAGTATGGGCCGTAAGCTGGCGCTGTCAATCGGGATCGGATCGGCACCAATGTTCAGGCCGCTGCCTGGAGCGATGCGTGGCGCTGCTGCGTTCAAGGTCTGGGCCGAAGGGCAGAACTTCGAGGTCGTTCCCATCGACGACACCAGCGATCGCGTGGTTGCCGACGAGATCAAGGACGTGATCACGAAGGCAGTCGGCGTGGGCGATGTCGAACGCCTGTTCATTTACTTCGCGGGCCACGGCGTCGCCCGTGGCCAGGGCGAAGATTGCCGGCTGCTCAGTGACGCGATGTCGAATGCCGACGCAGTCATCGACGTCGCGCGCAGTCTGAGAATGGCTCACACGTGCGGAATCCGGCATATCGCGATCTTCGCCGACACGTGTCGCACGGCTCCGCAGGGGAAACTGAAGGACATCAGGGGACAGACGTTGTTCCCGTCAACTGAACAGGGGCCGGGGCCGGGCGCCAAAATCGATCGGTTCTACGCGACCCGCTCGGGCGATGCGACCTGGGAGTTCTCGCCGGTCGGAGAAGACCCGCGACTCGCCGCGTACGGCATCTTCACGCGGTGCCTGATGTCGGCGTTGGCCGGGGAGCAGCCGGAGGCTTTGACGGAAGTCAAAGACGGCGTCGAGCGATTCGCGGTGCAAGCCGACCCGCTGGCAAGTCATCTGGAAGAAGTTGTCCCGGAGGCTGCGCGTATGGCCGTCGGGGAGACGCAGACGCCAGATGCCGTTCCCGTTACATCATGGAAGCCCGACGTTCTCGCGTGGGTCCACGCCCCGAGGCCCTCGTTTGAGGGCGCGTCACGGCCTCGGGACGCAGCGGAGCCCGGCGATGGCGGGTCTGACACGGGGGAGCAGCCCGATATCGGCTCACGTGTCCCAGGTGACAAGGCTCACATCGAGCAGGGTGAGCAAGCCGTGTTTAGCGCTGACGTCGGTGATCTCCGGGAGGCGATCACGTTGAACGCTCGCTCTCAGGCCAGGCTGTTGATCACCCCCGACGTGCGTGCCTCGACAGGCGACAAGCCCATCGCTCGACTCCTGGCTCCCCTTGGTCGCTCGGGCTATATGGCCGAGAGCAGTTGGATCACATCCGAACGGGACGCGGTCGGTCCTGCCCTCATCGAGCTGGAGGAGCGCTTCGAAGGCGCCCCGATGTGGGTGCTAACAGCCGTTATCCCCGGCTACCGATCCGCGTTGCGTGTTGGCAGACGCGGAGTCGCGAGCGTCGCGTACATCTCTTCACAGACGATCACGTCCGACGATCCAGGGATCGTCGGACGCGCAACGGCGCTCTTTGCGGGAGGGTGGCTCAGCGCACTCAGCAGCGGTCCGGTCGTCGACCGCGCCCTGGAGGAGCTCAACCCCACGCTCGCGATCCTCGCGGCATACGCTCTCGATCGAGTAGGACAGCATGGGTGCGTTCGCGAGCTTCTGGAGCGGTTCGTCGGCGCTGGCGTGCACATCCCGTTCGACGTCGCGCTCGTCGCGCGAATGGCGCGGCTCACCGACGACGACCAGGTCGTTCCGGGGTTTCCACTCATGACTCGCGGATGGGCGTTTCTCGATGAGGTGCCATCGCTGGCCAAATTCGCGGAACGGATGCAGCCGTTGCCGGCCCCCGCTCCCTGGGCCACCGGGCTGGACCTTCCGGAGGACATAGTCGCGACGTTGCTGGGACTCGGGGTCGATCGTGGACCGATCGGGACTCCGCCAGGCGCCTCATCGACGCCTTACGGTCTTCTTCAGGTGCGTAGAAAGCGAGAGACCGAGGTCCGCTACGACCTACCAGCCGATGTCGAGCAGGACGTTCGCCGCGACATCGAGCCGATGGGTGGAGCCACGGCCTGACCGATGCGCCTCGTGCTGATTCATGGTCGGGAGCAGGGAGAGCGCGACGAGCCGGAGATACGCGTACAGTGGCTGGACGCGCTCAGCGTAGGATGCGCGAACGCTGGACTGGAGCCATTGAGCAGTAGCGTCGAGGTTAGGGTTCCGTTCTACGGTCGCCTGCTGGATGAACTCACGGCCACACCTGAGCTCCCGACCGGCGATGTGGTTTCACGCGGACGGGGGGGCACGCCGGACAAATTTGAGGCGGAACTGCTGACCCAGATCGCTGCGCGCGCGGGTGTCAGCGCGGATGACGTCGAGCTTCCGCAGGCGGCCGAGCGCGGCGTTGAGAACTGGCAATGGGTCAGGGCTGTCGCGCGCGATCTGAGCGAGCGTTCGCCGTGGCTCAGTGAAACTCTGATGCGCCAGCTCACGAGGGACGTCAACGCCTACATGAAGCGACCGGCGGTCAGACGACAGGTCAACGAGCTCGTGGTTGCGGAGCTTGGAGAGGGACCCGCGGTCGTGGTGGGGCACTCGCTAGGTTCGATTGTGGCCTACTGGACGCTCACCGACCTACCGCGCACGCTCGACGTGCCATTGTTTGTGACACTGGGGTCGCCCTTGGGCATTCCTGTGATCAAGAAGGGCCTCCCGCGGCCACTCGGCATGCCACGGCCCGCCGCTGCGTGGTTCAACGCTGCGGACCCCCGCGATCCCGTCGCGCTGTTTCCAGAGCTCGACCATGACAACTTCCCGGCGCCGATCGAAAACTATCCCAAAGTGCAGAACCCCCACGACAACCCTCATGGCATCGTCGGCTACCTTTCTGATCGGGTCGTTGCGAGGCGCATCGTCGAGGCGCTGGCCTAGTAGGGGCGCATGATGCGACCTGCTGGTCCAGATCAATCGCTATGAGCCGGACCGGGTCCCACTACAGGTTCCCAAGCTGTCTCGGACACATTCACACTGCTGCCTTTGCGAGTAAGCGGGCATGCCAATAGTTGCGCTCGATAGCCCTGCTTTGGACGACGACCAGCAGCCTGCCAGGACCCGCGACTCGCTCCTGCTCCTGGGCGAATGCGAAAACAGACGGTCAGCGGTCGGCAGCCGGAATCCGCCCGATCACAATGTCGCCTACGCGATCGCGGTTCTGCGCGCGTCCGGCACACCCAAGGCCTTGCAGGGCTTGTTGGCGTGGGCGCAGGCGGAGCGACCACCACGTCGCGCTGACCCCGGCCGCCACTATTTCTGTCCGTTCCAGCTGTTGTAATTGATGATTGTCGGATAGTGCAGGTTCTCCATGACGACCACTGTGCGTTCACAACGCCTTCTGGCGCTCTATGAACACTCCGAGACGAACTGGGTCTTTCCGTCGGCATGACCACGTCGCAGCCGAACCTAGCGTCACCGACCGGCCATTCGATCGAGTCGATCAAGACATGGCGCTATCTGCGGCTGTCGATGGTCGCAGTCGTCGCCGGGCTCGCCGCGGCAGTCCTCTACGAGCACTTCCAAGTTAAGGGAAGAGACTGCTTCCAGACCTCGATCAGCGCCTACTACTACACGCCGGCGCGTAGCGTTTTCGTCGCGGCCCTGGTCAGCATGGGCGTCGCAATGGTATGCCTGCGCGGGAGCACGCCCTGGGAGGATCCGCTGCTCAACCTCGCGGGCATGTTCGCGCCTGTCGTGGCCTTCGTGCCAGATCTGGACCCCGGCACGTGCTGGTCAGTCGCGAGCGCGACCGAGGCTCGCGCGGCGAACATCGCGAACAATCTTTCCGCGCTGCTGATCGCCGGCGTGTTGGCACTCGTCTTCGCCCTATGGAGAGCGTGGCGGAAGCCGCCGTCGCGGCCGGCGCGCGTCGCGGTGACGCTCGCCATCGTGGTCTGGGCCGCGGTGTTGCTCGTGCACGAATACGCTGGCGAATTCTTCGACCGCAACGCGCACGGGGCGGCGGCGAGCGCGATGTTCCTCTGCATCATCGGCGTGGTGTGCATCAACGTCCGCGAGTACAAGCGGCTACACCGGCGGCGCACATACTGGAACCGCTACACGCCCGTCGCCGCCGCGATGCTCGTGGTGCTGGTCGCGCACCTGGTGACGCTGATCACCGGCGAGCTATGGTCGCACCAGACGATCGTCGTCGAGAGCCTGCTGCTGCTTCTATTCGCGGTCTTCTGGGTGACGCAGACACACGACCTGTGGTGCGACGGTCTACGTCCACATGCAAAAAGCAGCTAGCGCCACTGTTAACGAGTTCTCGCTGCAGATACCCAGCCTCGTTCGGCTGGCGTCCTGAACCTCGTAGAGGATCGTCAAGACCGAAAGAGGGGGCGGAGATAGTCCGAGGACCCTGAGCTCGAGGCCCCGAGGACGTCCACAAGCGTTTTGCAGGCCGGCACGATGCCAGCTGTGCCTAGACTGCAACCGTGGAGGAAGACGACGCGATCACCGTGCGCTATGTCGGTGGCTCCTACGACGGCGGCGCGACGCCGCTGCCCGCCTTGCTCATCGCCGATGGCTATGAGCAAGTCCTACCTGCCCGCAGGCGTTGGGATGGCGTCGAGGCGCCGGATGAGCCCATGATCCTCGCGCCTGATGCTGATTCCGAGCGATACGTCCTGCAGCAGGATGGCGACGGTCTGTGGATCTTCAACTACACAGGCACGCTCGGCCGGACTTAGACCCGCATCTCGGGCGTGACGCCGACTTGATTCTCAGCCACTCCAGCACGGACAATGTCGAGCATCACTACGGCAATTACCGAACAACATCAAACCAGTATCGGAGGGGCACCATGCCTGGATTGATCGATGAAGGCATTGCAACCGTGATCGGAGCCATCACCGGGGAACGCGCGAAGGTCTTGCAACGGACCCGAAGCGGCTTCCGGTGGGACGAGTTCATGCGCGCCGAAGGAGGAGTCGTGGGGCAAACGAGAGGGCTCTCGCAGGAAATCAAGGAGGGTCGCTACCAAGAGCTGCCACGTGGTGAGCTCGACGGCAGCACGACGATCAAGGTGCTTGGCCGCTGCGCGGAGATCGGAACGCCCATTGGATGGGCTGCCCAGATGCCCAGCGAGGGAACGGACTCGGCGATATGTGCAGCCCTATACAGAACAGACGCGGGCCCGTCGCTGGTTTACTCGCTGCACGTGCTGGCCCTGAGCCATGTGCAGGCAGCCCTCGACCCCGCTCTTTGGTTGCCGGAAGCCGAGCGCGCAACAGGCCTGCGGGCGGTCGGACGCGTCATGTGCACGCGCCTCGCCGGGCAGCCGGCCTATCTCTGGCATATGGCCGGCACCATGCCAGGCGCGGCGGTTGGACGGCCACAACAGGGCATGGTGGAGGTGCGATCCTCAGAACTGTGGTGCCCCCTTCCTGACGGCACAGCCAGGATGCGCCTCGTCGCTCCGCCCGAGCGCGTGGCAGAGGGACAGCAAGCGTTCAGCGCGCTGGCTTCATCGTGGCGATGGATGCCGGCACACGCCCGGGGGTAGTCATGGATTGCCTATAAAGGCGAGCACACCAATGGCTATAAGGACCAGCGGCGCTCCACCGACCAACTGGCGCCGCTGACTGAAGGGCGAGCCCGCAGCGCCTGCTTTGCTCGGGCGAGCTGTAGCCAGCGTTGCCGCCGATCTCGTGCCCGCTTAGGACGAACTGTGAGTGCGCCGATTGCTGATCGGCACGCGCCCGCTTTGCGCCGGCAACGCGGAAGCGGTTCGTCCGGATGCGCGACGGCTCGCGAGAGGCTCGAGGCTGCGACCTCCTCCGACGAGGGTTTCGGAGCGAGCCATACAGCGGCATGATCTGCCACAAGGATCGCTGTGAGGGCGAGCTACGACCCCGCGGAAGGCCGGCGGGCCGCGAACCAAGCAGAGAGCTTCCGGCGGCGGTGCGTCCGCTCAGGAGTTGGCCGGGACAGCGCTCGCTGGCGCACGCGCCGCTCGAGTAGATCGGCGCGCGCGGCACGCCACTCGACGTCGGCTGGCCGTGGCTCATGTTGGCGCAGGTCCTCAATGGGGAAGGAGTAGTGGTCGCTGAGCATTTTCAGGCTGGTGCCGCACTCGCTGGCGACGGTTTGTGGGTCCTCGCTGCGGAGGCAGGGAGATGCCGCCGCGGCGTAGCGCGTAGGGGGTGGCGCCGAGGATGCGAGCGAACTCCGGGCGCTGCGCGACGGCTCGCACCGCCGGCGTGAAGCAGTCTGGGCCCCAGGTCTTTGCCTGGGACTTGCTGACGTGGCAGGCGCCCGTCTCGGCCTTGCGCACGCCGTGCTGGGCACTGGTCAGGTCTCCCGGGATGATGAAGTCGATGTCGCGGGCTGGCCGCCCGGCTTCTGCGAGGATCTCCCGCCAGTGCTTGAGGTCTTCTCGCAGGATGCCCGGTATGGCAGTGCGTCGTTGGGTGCTGTGTTCGGTCTTGCCCCATTGTTCGAGTTGCCCGCAGCTGAGGACTTCGGTCACCCACGCGAACTCTCCGTCGAGCGAGAGCCAGCGAAGTCCCCAGACCTCTTGGTTGCGGGTGGCCAGGCCGTATTGCAGGCTGACGATCGTCGCGTCGCGGTGTGCGAGGATCGCCTCGCGTCGGCCTACGCCGAGGAGCATCTGTGCGCGGATTGCCTCGACGGCCTGCGGTGAGAGCGCCCACCTGGCCAGCGGACGCGGCCGGGCGTCGGGGGCGTAGCCGGTGCCGCCGCGCCGGGCGGATCGCCGGCGGCTGACGACGGGTTCTCGGGCGAGCTTGCATCCGTTGGTGTGGATCTCGGGCACGGACGGTGATCTCGCGGCCCAGCTCAGCGCGGAGGAAAGCACGCGCCACGCGCGCACGCGGGTCGGTCGGGGTACCCCGGCTTCGCGCATCTGCTCGCGCCAGGCACGCGGTGTCTGCGGCTCGTTGAAGCAGTTGGCTGGTGTGTTGGCGATCGCGACGGCGTAGTCCGCCGCAGGCAGCTTGCGTCTGCTGCCGGGTTGCTGTCGCGGCTTGCCGAGGAGGTGGCAGTTGAGCACGACTTGTAGAGCGCGTATGTCGAGGGCGCGACGCCTTCCTGGTTGCGCGGATGAGCGTCGATCTCCATGAACAGCTCGAGGATCTGCGCGATCGTGCGACCTTCGGCCTCGTTGGCCTCTTTCGCGTCGAGGTCCAGCAGGAACCGCCGCAGGCTGTCGCAGCCCCTGCGCTCAGCCGTTACGTAGTCGTCCATCCACGCGCGGGCGTGCCGCACCGACGGGAAGGTCCGGCTGCGCTCGCGTTTGTCGTGGTCGTAGAAGCCGACCTGGTAGGAGCGCCGTCCGCTCTTGGCGACGCGCGGCCATCCTGAGCGTTTCGGCCACGGCCTAGCCATCCGCCGAGCCTCGCGGACGTAGCTGGGCACAAGCACCGACCGCGTCCATGCTCGATGCATCGACCAGCGGCCAGGTCAGCCGCTCCGTGCAGCACCGAGCGAAACTGCGGCGAAACTGCTGTATCGATGCTGTAACGGCACTACGAACGCCTCGGGGGGGAACGCCATTTGCAGGGAAAAAGGCCCTCCGGGACCTATTCCTTACCATGGAGGTGCTCTACCAGCCATGGTAAGGAGGGGGTCCGGGGTTCGAGTCCCCGCGTCGGCTTGCCTCCACAACTGCATAGCCAAGCTGTAAACGCTATGACTCAACGCAACCAATGACACTCGGGAGGCGCGCCATATGAAGGCGGCTGTGATCTACGAGAACGGCAGTCCAGATGTTCTGCGTTACGAGGACGTCCCTGACCCGGAGTGCCCCGAGGGCTGCGTGCTGATCGACGTCGAGGCAATCAGCATCGAGGGCGGGGACGTGCTTGCCCGCGCCGGATCGCCTCCGCCGTCGGTCCCGCACATCGTGGGCTACCTCGCCGCAGGCACGGTCGTCGCGGTCGGCGCGGGCGTCTCCGGCCGCGCGGTCGGTGACCGGATCGTGACCCTCAACTCGGCGGGGTCGCACGCTTCCAAGCGGGCCGTTCCCGCGATGTCCACCTGGCCCATCCCCGACGGGTTGGACGCTGCCGCCGCCACGTGTATTCCGGTCGCGTTCGGGACGGCCCAGGAGTGCCTGTTCACCGCCGGCCATCTGGCGGCCGGGCAGACCGTGCTGATTCACGCCGGGGCGGGAGGCGTTGGGATGGCGGCGATCCAACTCGCCAAGCACGCCGGTGCGACCGTCATCTCAACCGCGTCCAGCGACGAGAAGCTCGAGCGCCTGAAGGAGCTCGGTCTCGACCACGGCATCAACTACGCCCGCGAGAGCTTCGCGGCGCGAACGCGCGAGCTGACCGACGGTCGCGGCGCTGACGTGATCCTCGATTCGATCGGAGGCCAGAACCTCGTCGACAGCATTGGTGCGCTCGCTTACCGCGGCTCGCTCGCCAGCGTCGGGCTGGCCGCCCGCGCCGGCTCCAACATCGAGGCGAGGGATCTGTGGGCCAAGAACAACACGCTGCGCGGGGTCTTCCTCGGCGGGGCGCTGCTGGCCGAGTACCCCCGCGTCCAGGCGATGATCGCCGACCTGATCGCGCGCGTCGCGAGCGGCGAGCTGCGGGTCGTGATCGACAGGACGTTCCCGCTCGCCGAAGCCGCCGCCGCGCACGAGTACATCGAGAGCCGTAAAGCATTTGGCCGGGTCGTGATGACCCCGTAGGATCTCGCCGACGGTCATGCGCCAGAGGGCGGCCGGGCGGAGAGGCCGACGGTGCGCTCCGTCCACCAGTCGGAGGGGACGATCGAGAATGCCTGTTCGCGCGACTGGTAATCGAGATCTGCCGCGAGCATGATGACGGCGAGTAGCTGATCGTGAAGCCAGCCGTCCCCGCCGTGTTCGTCGGCGCGCTCGGCGCCCACACTCGAACGGGCGAGCTTTTGCTCGCGAAAGCTCAGTCCCTCGACCGGCTCGTTGTTTGCCAGCACGCTGTTCAGCCACCCCAGGCGCACCGCGAGCTCGACGTGCCTGTCAAGCACCTCTGCATATGGGCGGGCGCTGACCATCACCGGGGCCCACCTGGCGATCACCGAGGAGTCGTGGTCTCTGAGCACGCCACAGACCCTCTGCAGCGTGGCGCGGCGCTCAGGGTCCGCCAGCAGCTCGCGCGTGGCGCTCGAAAGCCTGTCCGGGTCGCGCGCGATCGTCGCCGCCTGCGACAGATTCTCCAGCGAGCCGCTGCGAACCTCTGTGAGGCGCAGCACCTCCAGGAGCCCGGTCCAGGTGGCGCGGGCGCCCTGGACCAGTTCGAACAGCACGCTCTGGGCGAGCAAGCTCCAGCGTCGGCGATCCCGCCGTTCGAGGATCATTCACGACAGCGACCGTGACAGCGACGACCAGCAGGTTCGCTGCCAGCGACGTGAGCAGCGCATGTCGCTCCCAGAAGCTGCCGGTAACGAAATCCGAGACGCCTCCTGCCACGATCAGGGCGCCTCCGGCGACTGCGGCGATGATGACTCGACGGTCGCTCAGCACAGTGACCGCAGCCTACGCGGCCGGCGCGCACATCGGACGGACGCGGCTTCTAAACTAGCTCCTCCTGCCCTAAACGACCCCCTTTACGAGAGTTAGTAGTACGTTTAGGTCATGAGCAGCTTTCGTGATCTGGCCCGCCACTTCCGGTCTCTTGACCTGGCGACCGTCGGGTCGCTGACCAGCATCGCCGAGGCTCGCGGGCGAGAGGAGGTCTCCCGTCGCCAGAACCCGGTGGGCCTTGAGACGCTGCGCCAGGTCGCGATGATTCAGAGTACGGAGGCGTCCAACGCGATCGAGAACATTCACGCGCCGAGGGCTCGCATCGAAGCACTGGTCGCCGAGAAGACGACCCCAAAGAACCGCTCAGAGCAGGAGATCGCCGGTTATCGCGATGTGCTCGGCTTGATCCACGCCAACCAGGCGAATATCCCGTTCGAGCCCCGATATGTAGAGCAACTGCACGGCAATCTCTACAAATACGTCGGCGACAGAACCGCCGGACACTGGAAGCGCCTGGACAACCAAGTTGAGGAAGAACGCCCGGACGGAACCAAGGTCGAGCGGTTCACCCCGGTCTCGGCGGGCGACACGCCCGAGGCGATGCGCGCGTTGCACGAGAGCTTCAACCGGGAGCTCGCCCAGGGCACCTACCCGCCGCTGCTACTGAGCGCCGCCTACGTTCTGGACTTCACAATCATCCACCCCTTCCGTGACGGCAACGGTCGGATGTCGCGGCTGATCACGCTCTGGCTGCTCTACATCGCCGGCAATGACGTCGGCAGGTTTATCAGCATCGAGCAGCTGATCGACGATTCCAAGGACACCTACTACGACGCCTTGGCAAAGTCGACTCAGGGGTGGCACGATGGGACGCACGACCTCGCGCCATGGACCAGCTACTTCCTTGGCATCCTGGTCGCCGCATACGGCGAGTTCGAGAGCCGAGCGACCCTGCTGGCCGGACGAGGATCCAAGAAAGCGCTGATCACGACCTTCATCGACTCGCTCCTGACCGACGAGTTCACCGTCGCAGCCGTCCGTCATGCGGCACCCGGGGTGAGCGACGGCTACATCAACAAGGTGCTTGGCGAGCTGAAGAAGGCACGACGCATCGAACCGATGGGCACCGGCCGCAGCGCCCGGTGGCGGCGCCTTCACCCCGGCCCGTAGCCAACCGGCCAAGACGCTAAACGCGCTCCTTCTTGCCCAAACGTACTACTACATGCTAGTCAGAGCAGGTTTTTGACCGCAAGCCGCTACTACGCGTCCTCCTGCAACGCCGGCGTCCAACGTTTGTTCTGCCTGCGCCGCTCGTCTTCCACGGCCGTCGCCAAATCGACCAGGCTCAGTTCGAGCGCCTGCGCGATGTCCAGCACCGTCGCCCAGGCCGGCGCCGATTGCGCAAGCTCGATGCGCGCCAACGCGCCGGCCGTCAGTCCGGCCCGGTATCCCAGTTGTTCCTGGGACTGGCCGCGCTGTTCGCGCAGCCGGCGCAAGACGATGGCGAGGGCACAATCGCGCTTGCTCGGCTTTGGCACGTTCGAACCATGCCATGCACTGCATTGTCAGGTCCATGGTCTTTACTGCCAGGTGCTGACTGCCGACAGTCTGCTATGGTCGCGCGCCGCGCCATCCCCACAGATGCGCGACCGCGCTGGCGCCACCCACTGGCGCCAGCGCGCCCTTCGGGGTTCTCCCCACAAGGGCCGCACCCGGCGCGACGATTTCCTCGCGAGCGGGGGGAGGCGGGAGGGGGGAGACAGGACGCGCTGAAGACTTCAGCTGATCCCGTCGAGCAGCTCTCCCGGCGAGGACAGTTCCAGGCCGCGAGACAGGATCACGATCGTCTCCAGGCGCGGTGAGCGCTTGCAGCGCTCGAGCAGGCTGATCTCCGTGCGATGCAGGTTGCAGATCTCCGCGAGCGCCTCCTGAGACAGGCCCGCCTTGTCGCGATGCTTGCGCAGGTTGACCGCAAATTGCTTGCGAACCGCGTCCATGGCGCCAACTCTCGCTGCACGCAGACGAAAGTTCCACAGACAATCATCTGCTTTGGACGATAGTTGGTTTCTTCAAACCAAGGCCTTATGCAGGCGGATCGTCGACCGGCGTTACCGTGTTCACCGGCAGCCCCAGGCCCGACACCTTGCTTGGCAGGTCCAGCTTCAGCCAGCGCGACACCCGTGGCGAGAGCGTCGAGATGATGATCTCGTCAAAGCCCCGCAGGTTGATCGCATCCTGTATCGCCGCCATCGGATCGGAGTCGCCCACGATCCCGTCCACCGGCGCTCCCGCCACCTCGCCCAGCTTGGGCAGCGCCTGCTCGAGCACGCCCTGTGCTTCGCCTGCGCCCTGGTCCTCGGCGTCGACCACCTTGTGCAGGCCGTGGGCCGAGTTGGGCACGAGCAGCGTAAAGGCGCTTGGCCCTCTCGCAGCGCGCTCGCGCACTGCCTCCAGTAGGGGCTGCGTGGCGGCCGTCTTGTGAGCCACCACCAACACGCGCGTGGGCTTCTGTGAAGCCTCCATGATCTGCACTCCCTTCTCCCTCGTTCACAGCCATAGGGCCGTGGGCCCATAACCTCAGGCTACGCTTCTTCCCCGTGCGCGTGTTTGTAAGCGATGACTGCGTCGAGGTGCGCTTTGCCTGGTGGCAGAAGATCGTGGGTCTGACGCGCAACGTCAGCGTCTCTCGCTCAGACGTCAGCAACGTCCAGGTCGTCGAGCAGCCCATGCGCGACGCCATGCGCTCGGGCATGAAGTTCGGCCTGCGCCTGCCCTGGCTCTACTACATCGCGCGCACCATCCGCCTCGATCAGCTCTTCGCCGTGCGCCGCGGCCAGCCGGGGTTGTCCTTCGCCGTCGACAACGCCAGCCCGCTCAAGCACGTGCTCGTCAGCACGCCCGAAGCCGAGCAGCTCGCGCGCCAGCTTCAGGGAGCCTGAGAACCTCTTTCAAGCCGAGCGTTCGGCGTTGCGCAGGCCCGCCAGCATCCAGATCGAGAACAGCCCGATCAGCGCCAGCGCGCACACGAACGCCAGGGCCGTGTGCGACTGCACGCCCGAGATCAGGCCCCTGCCAGCCTCCAGGAAGGCCGTTGCCGGGTTGACGCTCGCGACCGCGTGGATCCAGCCTTTGAGCAGACCCAGCGGCACGTACACCGGGGCCAGGAAGATGATCAAGAAGACCGGCGTCTGCATCAGCGGGCCCGCCTGGATCGAGCGGAAGCGAAACGCCACGCCCGCCGCCCAGGCGTAGCCGACCAGCACCAGCAGCGCCGCCAGGCCAAACAGGCCGAAGATGTCCACGCCGTCACCGGTGATGCGCATCCCCGTTGCCAGCGCCACCGCGGTGACCAGGCCCAGCGTGATCGTCGCCCGCGACAGCGCCACCAGCCCGTAGCCCAGCGCGATCCCACGGCGGTCCTGCGCCGCCAGCATCAGCCTGCGCGCAAAGCCGCTTTCGAAGTCGAACGCCAGCGTGAAGCCGGTAAACAGCCCCGCGAACATCGACGACTGGCACAGCACGAACACGAACTGAAAGGCCGTGTAGCCGGCCGGGAAGTGAAAGCCCGGCACCGACCCCAGCGCAGACAGGCCGCCCGCGAAGCTCGCCAAGAAGATCAGCGGGAACACCAGCGAGGGCACGAACAGGTCCGGCCTGCGCACGTACGTGTACATGCTGCGCCACCACACCGTGCCAGCCACCCGCCACAGCCCGCCGCCGCGGTTCATGTCAACCATCCTGGGCTCGCAGGGCAAGCCGGGCAAGGACGCAGGGAGCGTGGCGTGCTGTGCACGCGAGCGACCGAGGACGCCGATCCGGCGCCGCCATGCGGGCCCAGGATCATGTTCTTTGCAGCCTTGTCCGCAACGCGCCGGCCACGCCGAGCAGGGCCACGAGCGTCAGTCCTAGCGCCACCGCGAAGCCGCGCCACAACGCGGCCCCGTCCCATCCATAAATAAAAAGGCTTCTAAAGCCCTCGATCAGATACGAAATCGGGTTCCACGTGGCGACCGTATGAAACCAACCGGTCCGCAGCAGGTTGCGCGGCAGGTTGCTCGACGACAGAAAGATGAACACGAAAAACAGCGGAAACAGGCCCTGCACCGCCTCGCCCGAGCCGGTCCGCAGGGCGGCCACGCAGCCGAGCGCGCCAAAGGCCAGCGCGGCCAGCGCCCCGAGCACGAGGATCACCAGCGCCCCGCCCAGGCCCGCGTCCAGGTGCGCGCCCGCGACGAGGCCCATCAGGATGTAAACCGCCGACTGCAGCGCGCCCAGCGCCGCCACACCCACCAGTAGCCCCGCGATCAGCGACACCCGCCGCAGCGGGGTCAGCGCGAGGCGGTTAAAGAAGCCGCTCTCGATGTCCTCCGCGAGGTTCGTGCCGGTGTTGATCAGCGAGAACATTGCCCCCTGGATGAACGCCACCGCGATCGCGAACGAGATGTAGGAGTGGGTGGGGAAGCCCGGCAGGCGCGTCGCCGCGCGCAGCCCGCTCGCGTTGACCGCCAGCAGGATCAGCGGAAAGAACACGATCGGGAACAGCTGGAAGGGCTGGCGCAGCGTCTTGAGCATCGAGCGCCTCGCCAGCACGCCCACCTGCGTTGTTAGCGTGCCGTTCACGAGGCGACCGCCTCCGGGCTCGGCTGCTTGTCGCGGTCGGCCATGTCGTCGCCAGCCCCGTCGCCCGCACCCGCCCCGTCGCCGGCGCCCTCCAGCGAGCGTCCGGTCTTGGCCAGGAACACGTCGTCCAGCGTCGGCGTGTGCAGGCGCAGGTCGGCGATCGCCAGGCCCTCGGCGTCGAGCGCGCGCACGATCTCGGCCAGGTCGCCCACGCCCTGAGGCAGCCGCGCTGCGACCGCGTTGGTGGTTGCCGCCGCGTCCTCGCCGAAGCGGTGCAAGACGCCCCTCAGGCGCTCACGGTCGCCGGGGTCCGCCGGCACCACTTCTACGCTCGGGCGCCCGATCGACGCCTTCAGCTGCGCCGGCGTGCCCTCGGCCACGATTGTGCCGCGGTCGATGATCCCCACGCGGTCGGCCAGCACGTCGGCCTCCTCCAGGTACTGCGTGGTCAAGAACACCGTCACACCGTCGTCGGCCAGCCTGCGCACCTCATCCCACAGGGCAGCGCGGCTTTGGGGGTCCAGGCCGGTGGTGGGCTCGTCCAGGAACAGCAGCCGCGGCCCGTGCACGAGCGCCAAGCCAAGGTCCAGCCGCCGCTTCATGCCGCCCGAGTAGCCGCCCACCTTGCGGTCGGCCGCGTCTGTCAGGCCGACGCGCTCGAGCAACTCCGTACCGCGTCGTTCGCGATCGGGCTTGGACAGCCCGTGCAGCGCGCTCTGCAGACGCATGTGCTCGCGCCCGGTCAGGAACGGGTCCAGCGCGGATTCCTGCAGCGACGCGCCGATCGCTCGGCGCACCTGCGCGCCCTGGTGGACCACGTCCAGGCCGGCCACGCGCGCGCTGCCGGACGTGGGGGGCAGCAGCGTGGTGAGCACCAGCACGGTCGTCGACTTGCCCGCGCCGTTGGGCCCGAGGAACCCGTAGATCTCGCCCGGCGCCACGCTCAGGTCGATGCCGTCCACCGCCCGCACGCCGCCCTTGAAGTCGCGCACAAGGCCCCGCACCTCGATGCCGTTGTCGGCGCTCATCGCGACCCCTCCGGCTCGGCCGCCAGTCGTGGCGCCGGCGATGGCGCCACGCGCAGCAGCCGTGCGGGCATCGTCGGCAGCCACCAGTTCCAGCGCCCGAACAGCGACACCACCGCCGGCACCAGCAGCGCGCGGATCACGGTCGCGTCCAGCAGGATGCCCGCAGCGAGTCCGGTCGCGAGGACTTTGATTTCGGTCTCTGGCCCGGACGCCAGCGACACGAACGCCAGGAACAGGATCAGCGCGGCGCTCGTCACCAGGCGCCCCGTGCGCCCGATGCCGCGCACGACGGCCGTGTCGGTCGAGCCAGTCGCGTCGTACTCCTCGCGCATGCGCGACAGGATGAACACCTCGTAGTCCATCGACAGGCCGAACAGGAACGCGAACACCATCAGCGGGATCCACGAGGTGATCGAGCCGGTCGCGGAGATGCCCCAGATCAGGCTCGAGCCGTGGCCGGCCTGCCACACGAGCTCCAGCACGCCCCATGCTGCGCCCACGCTGATCACGTTCAGGATGACCGCCTTCAGCGGCAACAGCAGCGAGCGGAACGCGCGCGCCAGCAGCACGAAGGTGATCAGCGCGATCAGGGCGATCATCAGCGGGAAGTTGCCGTACACCGCGTCGATGAAGTCCTTGTTCTGGGCGCCGAGGCCGCCGACGCGCACTTCCGGGCCGGCCGCGTGCGCGGCAGCTTTCACACGTTCGAGCGTGTCGCGCCCGGCTGGCGTGGAGGCGTCGGGGGTGGGGAACTCGTCCACGACCGCCACTCCCGCACTGCGCCACGTTGCCGGCGCTACCGCGCCGTGCACCCCGGACACCGCCGCCAGCTCCTGGGCGACGTGCGCGGGCGCTGTCGAGCCGCCCACGAGCACCTCGGCGGGCACAAGCACGCCCGAGCCGATACCCGAGCGCTCCAGCGCCAACAGGCCCTGCTTGGCGTCGCCTTCCTTGGCGATCGTGTTCACGTTGGCGGTGCCCAGCTGCAGGTTGGTCGCCGCCAGCACCAGCGCGGCGAGCACCAGCGCCGCGCCAGCCGCCGCCAGCCAGCGCGTGCGCACGATCAGGCGCGCCCAGCCGGTCCACGAGCGGCTGGCCTTGTCGTCGTCGCGGATGTGCGGCCAGTCAAGGCGCGGGCCGAGCTTGCCGAGCACGACCGGCAGCAGCGTCAGCGCCACCGTCACGCTGATCAGCGGGATCAGCATGCCGCCGTATCCGACCGAGCGCAGGAACGGCAGCGGCAGCGCCACCAGCGCCAGCAGTCCGATCGCGACCGTTGTCCCGCTGAATACCACCGCGCGCCCCGCCGTCTGCATCGCCCGTTCGATCGCCGCCTCGCCCGACGCGCCGTGGGCGCGCTCCTCGCGCCAGCGCACGACCACCAGCAGGGCGTAGTCGATCGACACGCCCAGGCCGATCAGCGCGATCAGGAACTGGACGATGGGGGAGACTTCGGTCAGCGTCGTCAGGCCCCAAACGACCAGGAACGTCGTCAGGATCGACACGATCGCCATCATCAACGGCACCAGCGCCAGGAACGAGCCGAACACGAACGCCAGCACCAGCAGCGCGCCCAGCCCGCCCAGCATCGCCTCCAGCAGCACGCCCGGACCGTTGCCGCCTCCGCTCTGGTTTGCCAGCGCGTCAAAGCCCGTCAGGTGCACCTTCGCGCCCGCTACCGTCGTGCCGGCCAGCGCGGCGCTCGCGTGTTTAGCCGCTTCGGGGTTGTCTTCGAAGGCCTGCTTGGGGTCCGGCGGGGGATAGGCGATCACGAATGTGGTCTGACGATCACCCGACAAGAACGCGCTGCTGTGCGTGCTCGCAAAGCCGGCCAGGCGCGTGCCCGGCAGCTTGCTCGCCAGCCGCGCTTCGACCGCGCGCAGTTCTGACTGTACGGCCGGTGAGTTCACCGAGCGGCCCGCCGGGAGTGTCACCACGGCCAGCAGTGGCGCGCCGTTGCCGCCCGTGTGATGGAAGTCGCGCTGGATCTGCTGGTTGGTCAGCCAGCCCTCCTTGCCGGGCACCGAGAACTTCTGTTTGAGCGCTTTGGTCGCCGACCCGGCCGATGCCCCGCCGACCAGGGTCAGCACGACCCAGAAGGCCACCACGATGCGTTTGTGCGCGAGAACCCAACGGGTGATCGTTGTCATGGCGAGTCTCCTTTCCGCGCCGGCGCGCCGGCGGCCGATCTGATCACGTTACGTCAACCAAGACTGCTGGAATGCCCGAAGCTCATCGGTCCAGCAGTGATTCGACTAGGAATTATTCCGTCCAGAACAATCTATATCACAAATCTTTCCAACCGGATATGATTTAGATGTGAAGTCGGATTTCCGCGAGACCACCGCACCGCCCGAAGAGGATGCCCTGCTGGCGACCACGCCGTTTCAGGCGGTCGGCTTCCTGCTCTCGTCGACCGGCTACGGGGTCAGCCGCCGCTTCCATCAGATCCTCGCGCCGCTGGAGCTCGAACCGCGCGAGTTCGCGCTGCTGCGCGCGGTGGGCGGCGCTGAGGGCCAGTCCCAGCAGGCGGTGGCCGAGCGCCTGCAGATCCCACCGAGCCGGATGGTTGCGTTCGTGGACGCGCTGGAGGCACGCGGCCTGCTGGAACGCCGCCCCAACCCGCAGGATCGTCGCGCGCGCGCGCTGCACTTGACCGACGACGGTCGTGAGCTGCTGGGCCGCGCGTTCGTGCTGGCGCTGGAGCTCGAGCGCGACATCTGCGCCGACCTGAGCATCGCCGAGCGCGAACAGCTGGGGGAGATGCTCCAGCGCGTGGGCGGGCGTCTGGGTCTACCGGGCGGTGTGCACGCGGCTCACGCGGCGCTTGTGGAGGAGTAGCGCGCGCAGGTACAACCGCCGCTGCTACGCCTCCGGGAGGCCCAGCGACGTGGCCCCGTGCGCTTGCCGCCCGTGGATGTCTGTCCGCTGACGGGAGCGCTGCGCGGCTATAGCATGGGTCCAATATGCCGAAAGATCCTGGGACAGGGGACTTGATGCGTATGCACTTGAACAGCCGCCGCTCTGCTAAGGGGCCGTCATCGGCGACGGCTTTTCTGCCCCTGGATGAAAGTTCTTGTCGCGCTGAGGATCGAGCTCGCATTACAGGGGTGATGGACCGACTTCGCTAGGTTCAGCGGGCTCCGCTGGACGAACCCCCTGGAGGCTGGCGCATCGTAGTGCTGGTGCCTGCGGTCTTGGCGTGCCGGCCCTCATCGAGTCAGAAACATTGATGACAGTGGTCTGGCACAAAGTCCCGCAAGATGCGGGAAAGTCGCGTGGCGGACGGGCAAGTGGGCTAGGCTCTGCTCTGGGCCAGTTCGGCTGTAGAAGGCCTTGCAGCGAGCATGGCAGCAGCAGGCCGAGGCACCCGGAAGGTCACCTGGCTACCACCCGGGGTTGGGAGACCCTCCGGATGCCCCTTGGCAGGCGACTGCCACGCCCGACTCTAATGCAGGTCGAGACCGCTCTGTCGAATTCTTCCGGCTGTTTTGCCGCTATTTGCGATCTATTTCAGTAGGCGAAACACACGGCATCTCCAGGTCTTTCCCTAGCTGCTCCAAGCACACGTCAAGAGCGTCGAGCACGCGCATGACCGTCATCCAGCCAGGGCTGTTGACACCGCGTTCGATGCGCGACAACGCCGAGACCGTGATGCCGGCCGCGAAGGCCAGATCTTCTTGGCTGACACGGCGGTCCTCCCGCAGTCGTTTCAGCAGTGCCGCCAACACCGGGTCAGGCCGCCTACCCGCACAATCAGCCATGCGAACATATGTTCGCATGGCTGTCAAGCTGGCGCACCCCGAGCGATAGGACCTAGCGTCGTGGCTTCCCTAGCAAGCGGCCCTGGCTGACCAGTAGCTGGGGCCTCGACCACGAGGTGGTTTTCTATGCCAGATGAGCAGCACACTTCCGATGTCCGCACCGTCATCCGCCAAAGCGAGCGCGACGTCCTCTACCTCCTGACAGAACCGGGGGACAGCCAGCCGCTGTGGTCGATCGAGGATCTCGCCCGCGAGATGGAAGACGTGTGCGTGATCGACGCGGTGATCTCGCTGCACCGCTCCGGCCTGATCCACCGCACCTCAGACGGGTTCATCTTCGCCACTCGCGCCGCTGTGCGCCAGATTCAGATCGTTGGCCGATGCGACTGAGCCGAGGCGGCGTTGCGTCCCACCATCGCCGATCTGCACGCGGGCTGAGGGTCTGACGTGACAGGCTCTCGCGGCCCCTGGTGCTGCAGGGGTGATGCAGTCACGGCTCGCTTCGATCGCGGCGACCAACTCGACCAAGGGGATGTCCAACGCCTTGGCCAGCAGACGTACCGTGTCCCAACCTGGGACCGACTTGCCGAGCTCGATCCGCGCCAGCGAGCCGGTAGTGATCATCGAGCGAAACGCTAGCCCTTCGCGGGAGATGCCCCGCTCCTCGCGCAGGCGGCGGATCGTCGTCGCCAGCGCAGGGTCGAGGGTTGGGGAGCGCGCCACGAGCGTAAACATCGCAGGCCGTATGTGCCTAGGTCCAGCCGTTCAACCAGATGCCATTGACGCCATGTATCTAACGGCTACACGCTGACGGTATGCTCTGCCTCCGAGCGCCACGGGCAGAAGCGGCTAGTGGGTTGTCCATGAACGTTTGACCGGAAACTGGTCTTCGGCGGCGAATGGGGATGCGTGTTCCCGAGCGTGGAGGTGGTGATGCGTCCGCCGGGGGTGTTTGTGCGTGAGCTCTCGTTGGAGGAGGGTGCGCGGCTGAAGTCGATATCCAGACGCGCCAAGTATCAGTCCAAGCGACAGCGGGCGATGATCCTGTTGGCGTCCTCGGCTGGGATGCCGGCACCGCAGATCGCGGCTGCGGTGCGTAGCGACGAGTCGCACGTGCGTAAGGTGATCCACGCTTTCAACGAGCAAGGGTTCAGTTCGCTGGACCCTGACTACCGGGGCGGGCGCCCAAGCAAGACGACGCCCGTGCAGCGTGACCGGATCGTCTCGGTCGCGCGCGCCCGCCCCGACACCCAGGGCGTACCGCTGACGCGCTGGTCGCTGGCCAAGCTGCGTGAGCATCTCGCCAGGATGGGCATCTACCTGTGCGAGGAGGCGCTGCGCCAGACGCTGATCGGCGTGGGGCTCTCTCACCAGCGCACCCGCTCGTGGAAGTGGAGCCCAGACCCGGACTTCCAGGCCAAGGCCGAGCGCGTCCTTTCGCTCTACAGGGCCAAGCCCGAGGACGGAGTGGTGGTCTGCTTTGACGAGATGGGCCCGATCCAGCTGATCCCCCACCACGGCTCGGGCTGGGCGTCTGGAAAGCGGCCCGAGCGGCTACGAGCCAGCTACAAACGCCCCGACGGGGTGCGCTACCTGTTCGGCGACTACGACGTACATCAAGATCGCCTGCACGGGCGCCTACGCGCGCACAAGAACAGCCGGGAGGTGCTCGCCTACTACCGCCAGATCCGTATGCGCTATGACCCCAAGTTGCGGATCTACCTGGTCGCCGACAACCTCTCCACCCACAACACCCAGCCGATCCGCGAATGGGCGCACAACAGCAACGTCGAGCTGGTGTTCACGCCTACCTACGCGAGCTTCCTAAACCGTATCGAGTGCCACTTCTGGGGCATCAGCGAGTTCGTCATCAAGAACGCTGACTACCCCGACTGGCCGACGCTCGCCAAGGCCATGGCCGACCACATCCACCACCGCAACGGACCCCACCGCGACCAACGCCTACTCAAAGCCGAGCGCCGGCTGCTCATCGCTGCCTAACCAACGAGGTTTCAGGCGAAACGTTCATGGATGACCCACTAGCCTCGCTCGAGCACCGCCACCTCGGCGTGGTACGACCCCGGCACGTGACCAGCTTTACGCTGCTGCCCTGAGTTCGCCGCTCGACGCCGTGACCGGAGCGTGGCTGGGGGTTACGAGCTGGTTCCCGGTGACAGCACGGGCAGGCCGGCCGCTGTCGCCCGCTCAGCAAGCTCTCCGTCGTAAGTGATGATCTCATCGGCGCCGACCCTGAGCGCGATGGCGAGATGGATGGCGTCGTTGGATCGCAGCGGCGCGTGCGTGCCGGCGGCGAGCAGATCTCCGCGCGTGAGGTCGATCAGGCTCACGGAATCGAGCACGGTCCCCACCGCCGCGAGGTCGACGTCTTCGGGGTGGCGTCCTGCGGCACAGTGCATCTCGGTGTGCAGCAACCAGGAGGAGACCAGCCGCCGATCGTCCTGCCCTGCCAGCTCCGCGGTCAGCGCCTCAGATTGCGGCTCGTCGAGGACGAGCTTCATCGCGGCCGAGGTATCCAGATAGCTGATCGTCACCAGTGGCCACGGACGTCGGCCACTATCGCCTGGCTGTCGGCCGTGCCTTTGCGTCGTACGATCAACCGCAAGCTGGACGGGGGGGTTCGCGCCTCCCTCACCTGACCGCGGGAGACGAGGTCCGCGAGCGGATCGGTGCCCGGCGGCACGATCAAAGCCGCGACCTGGCCGTTATTGGTGACCCGGATGGTTTCCCCGTCGGCGACATGACGCAGGATGTCACCGCTTTGATTGCGCATCTCACGATGAGTAACCGTCCTCATGTCGCACAGCGTAGCACACCCTTCAGGTCGCGGCAGATCTTGCGGGCGAGGGGTCAGGGGATCTCGCGGTGGCGCGGGAGGGTGGTGGAGCGCTCGGGGTCAAAGCCCCAATAGCTGCGGCCCTTGGGCATCCGGAGCCCCGAGGCGGCGATGCGTCTGATCGTCGCCTCTCTGCACGCCGGCTGAGGGTCTGACGTGAACAGGTTCTCGCAGCCCCTGGTTGCTGCAGGGGTGATTCAGTCACGACTCGCTTCGATCGCGGCGACCACGATCGTAAACATCGCAGGCCGCATGTGCCTAGATCCAGCCGTTCAACCAGCTGCCATTGACGCCATGTATCTAACGGCTATACGCCGACGATATGTTCTGTCTCGCTTATGTCACCCGGCCGTCACGGAGATGTCCAGGTCTGTCTACAGGGCGGCGAGGCGTGCGTGCACGGGCGTTCCGCCCACTCGCCCGCCGAGCGCGACCCCGTGCAAGGTGAGTGTGCCGGCCAAACGTCCGCGGACGGTCAGGTGGCCTGAGATCGCGGGGAGGCCGGTTGGGCTGCCGGTCAGGTGGATGGTGCCGCTGAGTGCGACGCCGGGCACGTCGGTCATGCCGTGCAGTGCGAACCCGGCCGGCTGCTCGGACCAGTAGCCGCCGCGCAGTCCGCCGCCGGAGAAGCTGGTCTGGCCAAAGAGGTCCTCGATTGTCATCGCCGCCGCGCTCGCAACCTGGCCGGCCACGCGCGAGCCAGACGCCGCTGCTGGCACCCGGCTGAGGGAGGAGGGTGGCAGCGGGAGGGCCTGCGGTTCGCTCGAGCCCGGGCACGATGCGGGTGCCGGCCCGGTGGTGAGGAACTCGATCATCGCTCTCCTGGCGCAGCCGGTCAGGTCGGTGGTCACGGTCGAGTGTCCTGTGTCGGGGATTCTGAGGAGCTGCTCGTCGCTGTAGCCCGTGGCGATGGCGAGTGTCTGTTCGTAGGGCGTGCGCAGATCGTCATCGCCGGAGAGCAGCAGGGTGGGGACCGCTGAGACGCCCGTGGGAGAGGGCGGCGCAGGGGGTGTGGCGGGCCAGTCGGTGCATATCTGCAGTGGGGACCTGGCTAGCACCGTGGAAGGGGCGAACGGCGCGAAGGCTTGCGCGGGCTGCGCGGCGAGCCAGCCGCGAAGGGCCCCGGTCCGTCCCCCTGGCGGCGAGTCCGCTGACCACGGCAGTTCGCTCTCGTCGCAGTATGTGGCCGCGAACAGCGCCAGGGAGATGAGAGAGTCGCTCAAGGGCGCCTGCGCCTTGACTGATTCCCCGCCAAGAGGACCTGGCAGAAGGGACATGGCGGATGCGGCGGACGCTGCGAGATGGCTGCCGGGCCTTTCTGCGCCAAGGCCGAACGTCAGCCGGGCGAGCGGGGCGGCGTCGCCGTGGGCGGCCGCGACGATGGCGGCAGGCGCGAGCTCGCGCGGGCCCTTGGCGAGGTCAAGCCCGGAGAGCAGGCTGAGGACTCCCGCTTCGGTCACGCTCGCCCGCCGCAGCCTGCCGTGAGCGTCGTAGATCTTCGTGCGCAGCGGGTGGCGGTGGAGTGTCGCCACAAGGCGGGTTAGGTCGGCGTAGACGTCTGGGGAGAACGAGCGGCAGGCGCCGGCGCCGCAGATGCTTTCGTCGAGCACCCGTCGCAGCGCGCGCAGACGCGCGCTCTGGAGCGGGTCGGGCCCGGTGAGCGGGGTGGGCGAGTCGAGCACCATCCGCGCCACGTCCTGCGGATGCACGCGCGCATACATTCCCGCGACATGCGTGCCATAGGAGACAGCGAACAGCGACAGCGGCCCGCCGAGCGCCTGGCGCAGCGCGTCGAGGTCTTCCACCGATTCCTGACTCGTGTAGAACGCGCGAGTGGGCCCCAGCGCCGTGCCGCACCCGCCGAAGTAGGCCGCGGGCCCTCCCTTGGCCGATTCGTTGGCTTCCGGGCACTGCAATCCCTCCGACTGGCCCGTGCCGCGTTGGTCAAACGCCACCAGTTCAAAGCCGCGCAACGCCGGTTCGTGGGCGAGCGGCGCAAGGAACGACTCGAAAGCTGGCAGAGCAGGCTGGCCCGGACCCCCGGCGAGCAGCACGATCGTCCCGGTGCGCGGCGCGCTGGCGGGTACTCGCTGAACGGCGAGCGCGATGCTGCCGAGGGCGGGGTCGGAGCGGTCGAAGGGCACCTGCAACGTCGCGCATTGCAACCCGGCAGCGGGGACGACGATCTGCGCGGGGGCACACGCGCCGAACGGAAGGGGCCCCGGCTGGGCGCTGGCGCCGGTGGGCGTCGCGAGCGACAGCGCAGCGCAGACAAGCGCGAGCACGCCGGCGAGTGAGGCCTTCACGCTCACAGCACCGACACTCCCAGCGCGTCCGCGAGCTTCGCCTTCACCGCGGATATCGTCGCGGAAAAGCGCCTGCCGGTTTGCGCTTCGAGCCGTTTGACACGCTCGGCGATCCGCCTGTCCGCACGGCTCTCGTGGGGCCTGAGCAGACGCAGGATGGCCGCTTCGCGCAATTCTTCAGAAAACCCCACATACGATTCAGATTCGATCGCTTCCGAGCGCGCGAGGAATCTGCTCGAGCCCTGGGGCAGCGCGGCATAAGCGCTCGCCTTCCACGCGGCGAGTTCGGCGCACACATCGGGCAGCGCAATGGTCACGATCCCGTTTTCTTCGGCAGCCTCGAGGTGCACGAGCCGCGTGAGCTTAGAGTTGCTCCACCGCAGGTGTCCTATTTCCCGTGCCTCGCGCAGCAGCAGCGAGCGCTCGGCCACCGCGCTCGCGTAGACCACGACCGTGACGATCTCTTCGCTGAGGCCAGCAAACGCTTCGTCGCGGGGAGCGTAGGTCAGCGCGGCTGGACATTCCCCGGCGATCCCGCTCGCACGCGCTTGGAGCGCGGCGACGCGCCCCGGCAACTCGGCGGACGCGTCGAGCGCATACGCGTCGCCTGCGCGCAGGTACGCGCGCGTCGCGGCGGCATCGTCAATCTGGACGGATGCGAGGGCGTGCGCCGGCAAGCAGGCCGACGCCGCGCACGCGAGCCCGGCGATCAGCCCCCTCACGGCCGGCACTCGAGCTGTAGCACCAAAATGTGGCCGTTGTTCTGGATAATCGAAAGACTACCAACGAAGTCTGGCATGTCGCGAGGCCGTGCCTACTGGTGCTTGGCTGTAGATGTCACAAACGGCTGCTCGGCACGCAGTCGCAACTGCCGCCTCCACCACCACTCGATGAGCGCGTGCGGCAGCGCCGGGACGATTGCGACAAGCACCACCCTGACCCCATCGCCGACTCCGTGCGCCCTGGCCACTGCAAGGCCCATGCACGCTCCCACTCCAACCGCCACGATCGAGTACCGCTTGGGCGCGCGCATGGAGCGGTCTCGCCGCCGCCGAATGCGCACCCACCACGGTCTCGCTTGTTCCCCAAACGGATCAGGCATCGACATGAGTACCTCGCCCACCAGCGACTCGCGGCTAGCGCTTGCTTTCTTGGAGTTCCTGTGTGAGCCGCGCAGCGACGGCGTCGGCTTGCTCGACAGCACGCTCATGCGCAGCGCTAGGCGAACTCGCCGCTACGGCCTGTCCGGTAGCTGCGCAGTACACAACGGCTTCGAGATGTGTACTGGTCGGCGTTTCGTTGTATGGCAACGATGAACCAGCTCTGATGGTTGGTTTCGGTTGGTGTCATTGATGCAAGTCGGGCTAAACTCTCTCGCGGCCGCGATACCAGCGTCTTGCCAGCATCGTCAAGCTCACGATGACAATCGCCGCCCCGCTGTACTGAATGACCGCGGCTCCCACAAGATAGCCCACGAAAACGAGCGAAGCCCCACCATTCAGAACGCGCAACAGCGACATTAGCCACACACTCCAGAAGATAGTTAGCTCGCCCGCCCACGCTTCCTTGCAGCTCTTCGAGCTTGACGAGTCTCCGTCCACCAAGGGTCACGCCCGATAAGGAGAAGTGAGATCGCGGCACCTGGGAGCCAAGCGTAGTCGCTCCTTCGCTGTTTCCTGCTTCTTCCCCGTTTAGCGGCTGGTCCAGGATGGCTGGCTCCACATGCCCTTCTTCGCTTGCGGGCTCGGTGCCGTGGTGAAATGCGGCCCATTCGTATTCCCATTCTTCTTGAGTAGCTCACGGCGGGTTAATTGCCACTGGTGAACTCGTCGTCTTTCTTTTCACATCGAGTCGGCGAAGCAGGACACGCACCGCGTAGCCAGCCGAGCCGCAAAGAACTAGCAAGCAAATGGCCAGCAAACCGCTAGTGAGAAACCGATGTGTCGAAAGTGGATGAGAACTCGCCAGCTCCGATGAGACCGCGATAACCGCGACCGCCAGCGATGATATGACGACTCCTAGCGCACCTAGAGTCGCACCTGCAACGAGCGCCAATAGCGCCGCCGCAAAGATCAGCACTTCCACTGGTGCCCATATCGACAAGATGCCGAACACGGCCCAGTTCCCGAGCACCAAGAGCCCAGCTTGCATCAAGAGCCGTCGACGTCGCCACCGAGATGCCATTTAACAGTCCTCCTCGATCAGGCGCATCAATTCGCGCGTTGCGTCCACGATAAAGCTTGTCGCAGATTATTCACAGCGTGGTCGACTTTCGTGCACTATCGCGTTCCCCACGTTCGATTGTTCAGCCATAATTTTAACAAGCGGCGTGAGTGCACAGACAAGCTGGTGCCATGTACTCGGCCCCACATAGTGACTCGCATAATGGTGATAGTAGTGACTGTGAGTGCCAAAGGCCGATCTGGGAGGCCCGGCAGATGCGTCGCCCGTTTCGCCACCGTTTTCTTCGCCTTGCTTTTCACCGAGTGGCTGAACGAGAGTCACTGGCTCTAGACGTGTTTCTTCCCGTTCCGACGTGAGCGCAGCATGATCGGACACGTATTCCCATTCGCCTTCTTCTTCCCACCATTCTTCCCATTCTTCTTCTGGTCCCAATTCTTCGGTGGTTGCGTATTGGGGTCCGCCTGCGGCTGCGGCGAGTTCGGCTGCGCGTTCGGCGGCTTCTTTGGCTGCTTGTCGCGCGGCGGCTTCTTCGGCTGCGCGTTTTTCGGCCATGTAGTTTTCCTCGACCTTCTGTGATTGTTCGCTGCTGTGTTCTATCTCGAACGTGGTGATCGTCATGGTGTACGCGCCGGTGGGGTCGGAGCTGTTGACGGGGTCGGCGAAGGTGTAGGCGTAGGCGTTGGCTGAGCCTCCCGCGATGGGGTCGGGCTGGAGGAAGCGGCCGAGTTGTGGCACATAGGAGCGCAGGCCCATGGCCGTCACGCCGGAGGGTAGTTCGGTTGGGATCTCGCTCGCGCCGAGCCAGGAGTATTTGGGCGGGGCGCTGACGGCGGGTACCCCGTACTCGCTGGTGTCGGCGGTGGTTGCGAGGCCGGTCGCGGTTTCGGATAGGTAGGCGGTGGCGATGATGTCGCCGTGGAGGTTGGTGAGCTGGAGCACTGGTGTTTCGCCGTTGTTCTGGATAGCCGAAAGGCTACCAGTTATGCCGGGGATGTTGCGGGTCCATTCGCTGCTGGTTTTCGTCCAGGCGGGGGAGTCGCCGGGTCCGACGTAGTGGTTGATCGTGTCTGCCGTTTTTTTGCCTGTGTAGACGAGTTCGCGGGTGCGTCCGGCGGGGTCGAGGTTGTAGCCGATTGTCTGGCCTTCTTGGGTTTGGCTGGCGAGCTGGTTGTCGACGTAGTAGGTGCTGGTCAGTTCGGTCGTGCCGCCGGCGTCTGCGGCGGGGAGGGCTGTGATGTCTCCGAAGGTGTTGTAGCTGACGCCGGGGTCGGCGAGGCGGTCGGCGGTGTCGTACATGTGGGGTTCGTAGGTTTCGCTGCTGGTTCCTTCGGCTGCGCATTCGCCTTTGGTGTTTGGTTCGCGGGTAGTGAGGTTGAGCCGGTTGGTGTCTTCGTCGTAGGCGTAGATGCGTGTGGTGCAGCCTTTGCCGGCGGGGGTGTTCTGGACTTGGGTTAGGCGGCCGGCGGTGTCGTAGGTGTAGGCTTGGTGGCGAGGCGTTCGGAGCGGCGCACGCTGTTGCGCCACAGAGCGCTCGCGACCAGCGACAGGATGACGCCGACGATGAGAATGCCCGCGACAGCCACGCGCCAGTGCCGCTGGCCCGCTAGCTTTTGCAGGAGACGCACACGGGCCTCTACGGCAACCTGTTTGCGCCGGTCACTCGTGGCCGTTGTGGCGGAAGCCACGCCAGAGCGGACAGCCAGCCGCGCTCGTTGGCGGTGAGGACCGCTTGGGTGCGGTCGGCCACGCCGAGCTTGCCATAGATGTTGTGAAGGTGGGTGCGTACGGTGCTCACGGACAGGGCGAGGTCGTGTGCGATCTGGTTGTAGGTGCTGCCTTTGGCAAGCTGCTCGAGCATCGCGAGCTGTCGCTTGGAGAGTGGGTTGGGGTCGAGGTGGCGTTGGCGCGGTTGCTGGCTGGCGCCCGGCGGTTCGTGCATCAGCTGGCGCAGCTGCTCGGTCCCCAGACCGACTGCGCGGGCGCTGTGGAGCATCTCGCCGGGGGAGACTCGTGCGCCCTCTTCGTAGTGGGCTAGCATGTCGGCCAGCCGGATGATCGCCGCCTCGCCCTCGCCCTCGCCCTCGCCCTCGGCGTCGGGGTTGTGGTGGTGCGCGATCGGTGTGGCCAGCGACGCCGGCAGCCTCCAGCGGCGGATCAGCACGCCGCCGACGAGGGCGTGGTCGACGCCGAGCTCCCTGCGCTCCTGATGGATGCGCTCCTCGGGCGTGCCTGCGCCTTTGTGGACCTGGGCGGGGTAGCCGGGGTGAGCATGGATCAGCGCCAGCTTGCCGATGTCGTGCAGGAGGCTCGTGACGGCGAGGCGGTCGCGGTTGGCATAACCCGCGATGGCGGCGATCCTGTCGGCGGCGCGCTGGGCGGCCAGGGCGTGCAGCCGGAAGCGCTCGGGCACCGAGCCCCATATGTTGGCGCGCTCGAAGAAGTCGAACGTGCGCACGCGGCTGGCGAGCGCCTGGATGGCGTGGGGTCGCAGCAGTTCGACGGCGCCCGCGACGGTGTCGGTGCGTTCGTGCCCGGGTTGTCCACCGTTGGCGAGACGCAGGACGGCGGTCATCAGGGCGACGTCGGACTCGACAGCCGATATGACGTCGGCCGTGGAGTGGTGGTCGTCGGTGATCACGGCCAGCAGGCGATTGCGCGCCTCGCCCAGCGCTGGAAACTCCTCGAGCGCTCGGAATGCGACCGTCAGGCGTGCACTGCGGTCCGTGCGCGGTACGCGAACGAGGGGTCGCTGGCTGACTGTGACTGAGTCGCCGAGCGACTCGTACTTTGGGGTGACGCCGCGTGTTGTGGGCGTCTGGGTGACGCCTCGTGTCATGGGCGTCTCCTGACTGCGGTATCGAGTGCCGCGATAGATGCGGAATGGCTCCCTGGTCTCTTCGACCTGCCACCTGCATCGGCGGGTCATGGAGCTAGCGTTAGCCGATCCCAAGAATTCCGCTTTCCGGTACTGTTCCGATGTTCTGCTACCGTGATTCTCCGAAGGCGGGCTCTTGCGTGGAGCAGATGACAAGCGGTCGGGTGCCGATCCAGGTGAGGATCGGCCCTCGCTCGGCGGGCAACGGGACGCGCTGGACGAGCTGACCGGATCGCTCCGAGCCGACTCCGCCCGGACGGCAGCAGACAGCGACCAGCATGCTTCAGACCGCGACCAGACGGCCTCCGACAGCGATCAGACCGATTCCGACAGCGACCAGTCGGCCTCTGACACCGACCAACGCGCTTCGGAGGAGGATCAGGCCGCCAGCGACCTGGAAGCGCTCGCGACCGACGAGCAGGTTCGCGGGGCGGGAAGCTTGCATCGGGAGCATGCGATGCACCTGCGCCACGAGCAGTCTCACGCGCGTCTGCGAACTGGGGTATCGCGGGAGATCACAGCGGATGAGCGCGATCAGGTGGCCGCCCAGCGCGATCGGGTCGCGCAGATGCGAGACGCTCGCGAGGCGGCGAGCGATCGTACGGGGGCGTCCTTGCAGTCGGGGGGCCAGCAACATGGGGAGGGGGCCCTCAGCCAAGCCCGCGATCGTCGGCGGGCCGCCGACGATCGTGCTCGCGCCGCGGCCGATCGTGCGAGAGCGGCCGACGATCGTGCGCGCGCGGCCGATGAACGAGCGCAGTCCGCGCGTGAGCGCGCCCTGGCCGCGCGAGATCGCGCTCAGGCTGCGATCGACCGTGCGGCTTCTGAGGTCGATGAGCTGACTCACGTCCGCCGGCGCGGCGCTGGGATGAAACAACTTCAGCGGGAGATCGACCGCGCACGCCGCGCGCACGCAGAGCTCGTGGTCACCTTCGTCGATGTGGATGGCTTGAAGCAGGTCAACGACACCGATGGTCACATGGCGGGCGATTCGTTGCTGCTCGCCGTCGCTGACTCCTTGCGAGCGTGCCTGCGCTCCTACGACCTGGTGATGCGCTACGGCGGCGACGAGTTCGTGTGCGCGTTGCCGAATGCCGATCTCGGAAAGGTCCGTCAGCGCTTTGCCGACGTGTCCAGCACACTGGCCAGTTGCCAGAGCGGCGGCTCGATCTCTGTTGGCTTCGCAGAGCTCGACGACAGCGACTCGCCTGAGGATCTCATCCAACGTGCAGACGCCGATCTGCTGACTCACCGACGGCATTCCTGACCGCGGGCGCGCGACCGTGGTAAACAGCCAACCGGCGCTGCATGAAGGATTGCGCACTGTCTGGCGCCAGCACCGCGTGGAAGTGCTCGAGCGCCTGCGGCTGATCGAGCGAGCCGTGGCGGCCTCGAGCAAGGCTGAGCTCGGCGAGGAGCTTCGCAGCGATGCAAGGCGCTCTGCGCACATGCTTGGTGGGGCGCTCGCCATGTTCGGCTTCGCGTGTGCGTCACAGGCCACGCACGAGCTCGAGCTGGAGCTCAACAAAGCCGCGCCGTGGCGGGCCGCGACCATGTCAAGGTTGCTGGCGATCATCCGTGGTGAGCTGGAAACCCACGCGATCGCGCCTGCCAGCGCAGAGCCCGCTCAACCCCACGAGGACCTGCTGCGCGTGCTGGTGGTCGATGAGGATCGCGAGCTGTGTGCGCGCATTGCCACGGCGTCGGTGTCGCACAACATGTGCTGCGACAGCGCTGCGAGCCCGCGCGAGGCGCGGGCGTTGTGCGCTGAGCATCCCCCCGCGGCCGTGCTGCTCGGCCTTGCCGACGGGGCGCAGGATACAGCGCAAGCCTATGCGCTGCTGGCGGATTTGAGCGCTGCCAGCCCCCCGATTCCAGTGCTCGTGCTGACCCCCATGCCACTTTCGAGCATCGCGTCGAGGCGGCGCGACGCGGCAGTCGCGCCTTTCTGCCCAAGTCGCTGAGCCCGGATGAGCTGTGCAGCGCGGTGGCGCGGTTCCTCGACCGCGATCGCCTGCAGGCGACGCGAGTGCTGGTCGTAGACGACGATCCGACGGCGCTCGAGAGCATGCGCGTGCTCCTGGCGCCTGCCGATCTCGAGGTCTTCACGCTGTCTGATCCGCTGCGTTTTTGGGAGACGTTGGAGGAGGTCGAGCCTGAGCTGTTGATCTTGGATGTAGATATGCCGGGCGTCAACGGCCCCGAGCTGTGCCGCACCGTGCGCAACGATCCGCGCTGGGGCGGCCTTGCGGTGATCTTCGCCACCGGACGAACCGATGTGGACACCGTCGGGCTGGCGTTCGACGCGGGCGCCGATGACTACGTTGCCAAGGACTCCGTCGGCCCCCAGCTCGTTGCGCGGGTCTCCAACCGCCTTCAGCGCGTGCGCCTATACCGTGCCAAGGCCGAGACGGACGGCCTTACCGGCCTGTCCAACCGCGTGACGTGCGAGGAAGGCCTGAAGCGGCTCGCCGAGGTCAGCGAGCGCTCGTCCGAGCCCCTTGCGGTGGTCATGCTCGACATCGACAACTTCAAGCTGGTCAACGACACTCACAGCCACGCCGCGGGCGACCGCGTGCTGCGCCGCGTGGGTGCGTACCTGCGGCGCGAGTTTCGCGACGACGACGTTGTCGTGGGACGTTGGGGCGGGGAGGAGTTCATCGTGGGCCTGTACGGCGTGACGCGCGCAAGCGCGGTGGGACGCCTGACGGACATGCAGGCACGCTTGAGCAGGGAGGAGTTCCCCTGCCGCGAGGGTGCGTTTCACATCAGCTTCAGCGCGGGCGTCGCCGAGTATCCGCTCGACGGAGACGACACCGTGGCGGTATGCCAAGCGGCCGACGAAGCGCTCTATCGCGCGAAGGCAGCCGGACGAGCGCGGGTGCTGGCATCTGGTACGCCCGCTGCTGCTTCTACGTCAAGCCGGGCACGGACGGAGCCTCCTCGGCGATCGCCTCGCGGAGCGCCTGATCGAAGGATCTCGCCACGAAGTCAAACAGCGCCATTCCCGACGGGTCGGTGACGGTCGTGTCGGTGGCGAGCCCCTCTATCAACGGTCTCGCGACTCCTGCGTCCACAGGCGTGATCAGCCCGATCCAGTGCGAGGACAGCCACGGCGTGAGCAGCGGCACGGGGATGCGTGGGCGACGGCGCAGTCCCAACGCGTCGGCCATCCGGTCGAGCATGTCGCCGTACGTGAGTATCTCGGCCGATCCGACCTGGATTTCGCGCGCGCCGGTCTGTGCGATCCGCGGAGCCTCGACGAGGTAGCGCAGCACATCGCTGATGGCGATCGCCTGGGTGGGTGTGGACAGCCACGATGGCGCGAGCATCACTGGCAGACGCTCGACCAGCGAGCGCAGCGTGCGGTAGCTCTCTGAGCCAGCTCCCACCACCATGCCGGCGCGAAACCAGGTCAGTGGCGGTCCCTCGTCTCGCAGGATTTCGCCGACGCGCATGCGCGAACGCAGATGCGGGGATGCGGGACGATCGCCGAGGCCTCCGAGGTAGACGATCCGCTCGATGCCGGTGGCGTTGGCAAAGCGGGCGAAGTTGGAGGCGGCGTTCGCGTCGCGCCTCTCATAGTCGGAGTCGCCTCCGCGCCCCATCGAGTGAACGAGGTAGTAGGCCGTCGTATAGCCACCGCCGATTGCGCTCAGCGAGCTCGGGTCGAGCATGTCGGCGCGATGTACTGTGACGGCTGGATCGAAGCTCACACGGCCGGGATCGCGCGCCACGCATCCGACCGGCTCTCCGAGCGATACAAGTTCGCGCACCAGGCGGTTGCCTATGTAGCCGGAGGCTCCGGTGACGAGCGAGCGCGCCATTTAGAAGCCTGACGCCAGCAGGAACAGATCAAAGATGGCCAGGACGGTACAGGCGAGTGTGAGGACGGTCACGATCAGGGCGTTCGCCCGTTCGCTGCGTTCCGTGGCTGTTGACTCGGCCATCGGGGGCGGCAGGTAGGCCGGCCCGTCGGGTCGGATCCATTTGACGTCCGGTGGGCCGCTCGCGGGCGCGAAACCCACGCAACTGGACGGTCCTGCGCTCAGGTCACCGCGGCTCATAGCCACCAGTCCGGTGGCCGGGTGACGGTATCTCCTCGGGGCGTTTGCCCCCCAAAGCCGCATGCGTAAGCCTGTGCATCAGGCCGGCTTGGACGTTTCGGCTGGGCGCGAGCAGCTCGAGCACCATCAGCCCCTGGCGCATGAACACCAGCGCGATCAGCCCGACCGTCATCAGCCAGGCGGCGCGGTCGAGGTGATGGCCGAGCCTGATCTCCACAGCAGAGACGCTCAACGCGAGCAGCACCGGCAACAGCGGGGTTACGAGCGACGCCAGCGATGGCCTCGAGTGCTCTGCGGGCGACACTGTGGTGTCGCTGGCCCGCGAGCTGAACGCGGCAAGCGCGATCCCGAGATACGCCGCGACCCAACCGGTATCGATCACGTCCCCACAGTCGATGTGCTGAGATCGGCGCTGCGCGCGAGCGGACCGAGGACGAGCGTCCAGCTGAGCAAAAGCAACGATGTGGCAACCACCAGGCTGTCGAACAGCGAGCGGACCTTGCGTGTGCCGCTACCCCTCGTCGCGGGGTGCACGACCAGCGCTGCGACCGCGAGCGGAATCGCTGCGAGGTAGCCGACATCCGCCCAGGAGGGCACCGGAACTTCGACGTTTAGGATCAGCGCGTAGTAGCCCCAGACGACCTCAGCCAGCGTCCAGGACGCGGTGGCGCAGGCGAGCAGCGACCAGAACAGACGCATCCGCCCATCGTGGCGAGCACGGGCGCCCAGGCACGACACGCAGGCAACCGACGCCACGAGCGGCGTGACGAGGTCATCGACCCAAAGCGTCACCCGGGCACCCGCGATCTGCAGGCCGAGCCAGACGCCGATCACGCCGGTCACAAGCACGACAATTCCTACTGCCGCGAGAAAGCGCCTGCTCGTGAGGGCCTGTTCCACTACTTGGACATCGACAGAAGATTCTGACTTCTTGATCGCGCGCCGATCGGCGTCACATGGGCCAGGTTGAGAGCGCAACGAGGGGGCTCGAGCGCACAAACATACAGATCAGGCGTGTCTGCTCAAGTGGGCGACGAGGGATGCCGATGGAGACGCAATTCCATGTATAAGAATTCCGACGTATCGACAGCCAAGATCCTCAAAGGAGCTGACGAACCATGACTTCCCTCGCTCCAGCAGATCTCCGTCCACGGTTGATGATTGCAGACGATGACTCGGTGGTCAGGGCGATGTTGGGCATGTCATTGGAGCACGAGTTCGATGTCATCGGCGTGGCTGGCGACGGCGATGAGGCCGTCGAGCTAGCCAGAACGAGCCAGCCAGATGCCGCTCTCGTTGACGTCGAGATGCCCAACGGCGGCGGCCTGCGCGCTGTCAGCGGCATCGTCGAGGTCGCTCCCGATACGGCGATCGTGGTGCTGTCCGGCGATGAAGCAGACGGGACCGTTCGTGATCTGATTCAGGCGGGAGCGACGGCGTACCGTCGCAAGGGCGTGACAGCGCAGGCTCTGGCGCAGTCTCTGATCGAGTCGATCGTCGCGCATGCCGCCGAGCGACGTGCGCAGTTGCGATGACTTGATGACCTCCGTCGGTCGCCGCAGCCCTAGACCAACTGCACTCACAGCGGCCAAGGCGACGAGCGCGGAAACCGTTCAGGCGCGCTTGGCGGCGATCGTCGAAGCGTCAAGCGACGCGATCATCAGGATGACGACGGACGGCGTGATCGAAACGTGGAACCAGAGCGCGGCGCGCCTGTACGGCTATAACGCCGATGAGGCAGCGGGCAAGAATGCGCTCGCGCTGCTGGCGCGCGATCCCGCCGAGCGCGTAGCGATGCTGGCGAAGGTCGTGGCCGGGAGCGAGCCGGCGCAGACCGAGAGCCAGGACATCCGCAAGGACGGCAGCCTGCTCAGCGTGTCGGTCACAGATTCGCCGATCCTCGATCCGAATGGTCGGGTGATCGGGATCGCACGAATCGCACGCGACATCACCGAGCGAGTCGAGCTGGAGATCGCCACGCGCAGGGCGGAGGTGGAAGTGACCGCGGCCCGTGACGAGGCGATTGAGGGCTCGCGCATGAAGTCCGCCTTCCTCGCGAACATGAGCCATGAGATCCGCACGCCGCTCAACGGCGTGATCGGCATGGCGGACCTGCTGCTCGACAGCCCGCTCGATCAGGAGCAGCGCGAGAACGCGCGCCTGCTCAGGGGCGCCGGGGAGACCCTCGTGACGGTCGTAAACGACATCCTCGATTTCTCGAAGATCGAGGCGGGCGCCCTGCGATTGGATTACGTCGATTTCGACCTGATCGAGGCGGTGGAGGACGCGTGTGACCTGATCGCCGAATCCGCCCGCGAAAAGAAGATCGAGCTTACGATGCATCTCGCGCCCGAGCTCCCGGACGTCGTTCGCGGCGACGCCACTCGCGTGCGTCAGGTAGTCACTAACCTGCTCTCCAACGCGATCAAGTTCACAAGCGCGGGAGAGATACGCGTCACGCTGCGAACGGTCCGCTCGAGCGACGATCGCACCCACGTCTGTTTCGAGGTGGCAGACACCGGCATCGGCATCGACGACAGCCGCCTCGAGAAGATGTTCACGCCGTTCATGCAGGCGGATGACTCAACGACTCGTCGTTTCGGCGGCAGCGGTCTCGGCCTCGCGATCGTCAAGCAGCTTGTGGAGATGATGAGCGGGGATGTCGGTGCCGAGAGTGTCTTGGGCAAGGGGAGCCGCTTCTGGTTCACGATGGCACTCGAGCGGGCGAAGGTACCCATCCGCAGTGACGACCACCACACCACACTCGCGGGAACCAGGCTGCTAGCCGTTGACGACAACGCGACAAATCGTCACCTTATGGTGCAGCTCGGACGGCGCTGGAAGATGGATGTCACCGCGGTCTCCGGTGCCCGTGAAGCCCTGGAGCGCCTGCGCGAAGCCGCGGCAAGCCAGCAGCCGTTTCAGTGCGCCGCCCTGGACCTGCACATGCCCGACACGAACGGCATCCAGCTCACGCAGGCGATCTTCCGCGATACGACCTTCCCGACGCCTGCGCTGGTGATGCTGACGAGCACCGCCGACGACCGCCGCGAGGCACATGAGGCGGGCATCGACGTCTACATGACCAAGCCGGTCCGCCGGACCCGGCTTTTCAACGCGCTGGCTGAGGCGATTGGGATTAAGATCAGGCGCGAGCAGGCGCCGGCTGGGAGCAACGGAGTCGCGGGATCATCTCCGCTAATCCTGATTGCCGAGGACAATGACGTCAACCAGATTCTGGCCATTCGCATGCTCCAGCGACGCGGCTACCGGGCTGAGGCCGTCGGAAATGGTCGCCAGGCGCTCGAGGCACTCGAGCAGCGCAGCTACGCCGCCGTCCTGATGGATTGCCAGATGCCGGAGCAGGATGGCTACGAAGCCGCAAGCGAGCTTCGCCTCCTGCAACGAGGCAGTAGCCGTACTCCGGTGATCGCGATGACCGCCCACGCCCTGGGCGGCGACCGTGAGAAGTGCCTGGCCAGCGGCATGGACGACTATCTGGCCAAGCCGCTCAAACCCGAGGACCTGGATCGCGTGCTGAGGCGATGGGCACCAAGGACAACGACAGAGTCAGATGGCACAGCTCCAGTCGTAGGAGCGATGCACGATGGCGCACCCGCGAGCGACGTTCCGCTGGACCCGGCCGGCATCGAGCGATTGCGCTCCCAGCTCGGCTCGGCAGAGGCTCTCAGGCTGCCGGTCGAACTGTTCGCTGCCCAGACGCCCGACCTACTGGCCGACATGCGCAGGGCGATCGAAGCCGGTGACGCCGAGGCCGTCAGAGGCGACGCCCACAAGCTCAAGGGCGGCTGCATGACGCTCGCAGCCACGCACATGGCCGCGCTCTGTAGGGAGCTCGAGCTGCGGCTCGATACCGACTCGCTCGACGGAGCGACAGAGCTCGTGGACCAGATCGAGCACGCTTTCGAACAAGCACACGCGGCACTGCTGGTAGCAGTAGGTCCGTCCTAGCTCCTGAGCAACGCCATCGGCGACAAAGCGCAGGCGAAGCGAGCACCACAAAGCCCTCCAGAGAACATTCGTGGCCTTACGGTGGGGAAGTTCATCTGGCGATGGCGAGGCGACGAGAGGACGATAGAGCTCGAGTAACAGTGTCCCTGCCAACCCGCCAACCCCGCAGCGAAGCCGCGCAGCAGCCAGCTGATGCGGCGTTCGCGGATGGGCGCGCAGATATCGACCGATTCTTCGATCTTTCCCTTGACGCGATGGGTATCTCAAACGCCGAGGGACGCTTCGTCCAGATCAACCGGGCGTTTGAGCGTACGCTTGGATACTCCTTCGAGGAGTTCACGGCGCGACCATTCATGGATTTCGTCCACCCCGAGGATGTTCAGGCCACCGAGGAGAAGTTCGCGCAACTGGGGGCAGGGACGGGCGTGGTGGGGTTCGAGAATCGCTATCGCTGCAAGGATGGCTTCTACCGGTGGCTGTTGTGGAGTGCCAGTGCGATGCGGGATGGACTGACCTATGCGGTCGCCCGTGACATCACCGATCGCAAGGAAATGGAGGCGGAGCTGCACAACAGGCAGGAGCAGGCAGCGGAGGCTTCGCGCTCGAAGTGGGAGTTCCTAGCAAACATGAGCCACGAGCTGCGCACGCCTCTAAATGGGGTCATCGGGACGATCCAGCTTCTGCGCGACAGCTCCTTGGATGCGGCGCAGCTCGGCTACATCGATGCGCAGGAGGCCTCAGCGGAGGCACTGCTGGCAGTCCTCGCCAATGTGCTGCACTTCTCCCAGCTGGAGGCCGGAGGGCTGCAGCTCGACCACAGCGACTTCGAGCTGCGGCCTGTCGTCGAGGAGGCATGCCGGACGCTCGACGACCAGGCACAGGCCAAGGGCCTGAAGATCAGCTGCCTGGTCGATGCGATGGTGCCCGTCACGGTGACGGGAGATCGCACGAGGCTGTGCCAGATCCTGCTGAATCTCGTCTCGAACGCCGTCAAGTTCACAGCCGTCGGTGAGGTCACTGTCCGCGTCGCTGACCACGACAACGACCAGCTCCAATTCTCCGTCTCAGACACCGGGATTGGGATCGACAAAGAGCGGGCGTCAACGCTGTTTGAGGGGTTCGCGCGGGTCGATCAATCCGCGGCCCGACAGAGTTATGGGAGCGGCCTTGGACTTGCTATCTCGCGCCAGCTCGTGGAGCTGATGGGCGGTCGGATCGGTGCTCAACCTCGCGAGACCGGCGGCAGTGTGTTCTGGTTCTCGGCCGAGCTGCCAGAGACCGACAGCGCGCTCGCGGGACACGCTTCGCGAGCAGGCTCGAACCCACCAGCGAAAAGCGTTGCGGCCGGCCGGGATCTAGTGGTGCTGCTTGCCGAGGACGACGAGATCAACCGCATCGTTGCCCAGGCGCTTCTCACCAAACTGGGCCTGCAAACAGCAGTCGCCCACGACGGCCGTGAGGCGATCGAGATGGCAGCCAGCCACGACTACGACGCGATCTTGATGGACTGCATGATGCCCGTGGTCGACGGATTGCAGGCAACGCGCCAGATCCGTGCGGCCGAGGGCACAAGTCACGTACCGATCATCGCGATGACAGCGCTGGCGATGCCAGGCGACCGCGAGCGTTGCCTGGCGGCCGGTATGGATGACTATCTGAGCAAGCCCATTCGCCTTGCGGCGCTGGAAGCCGCTATCCACCGGGTGACCACCCGCGGCGGCCCGTTGGGGTCAGCCGCCCTCTAACCCAAGCTACCAGCCCTTACACAAGCCGCGCCCCTCGCGCCGCTATTACGGCGAGGATGCTGTCGATTGACGGCCGATACCAGTCGTTGGCGCGCGCCTCGTCACGTAGGCGAGGTGCCTCGATGGCGATGCGGTCAAGGAGCTCGCGGCGCACGCGCTCGAATCCCCCTGTGTTGAGGCTGAAGTCGTGGGCGAGGTCCGACCAGTGGATCGAGGTGATGGCGTCTGGGTCGCGCTCGTCGCCGATGCTCAGCGCCAGGTCCGTGCTGAGGTCGGGGTAGGCGGCCGTGGAGACCACGTCGTAGAGCCGTGCCAGCCGGACTCCGTCATGCGTATGCACCAGCGAGATGTTCTTGGCGTGTGCATCTGCATTGCCGACCAGGTAGTGAAAGACGGCGGCCTGTGCGCCGGCCAGGCGATCCAGGCCGGGCGCCGGCCCGTGCTCGTCCAGCAGGTCCGCAAGCGCGCGGTAGGAGGGCAGCGGCCACCCCTCCTTCTGGTACTTGAAATCGGGAGTCAGCCCGAGCGCCTGGCAGAGGTCCTCCTGGTGTACGCGATGATGCGGCCAGGTCGATTGCTCGCGGTCGAATCGCTCGACTACCAGGCACGGGCGGCCGGCTGCGGTGATGAGCTCGACGCCAGCCGTCGACAGTCCGCATCGTGCTGCCAGGCGCATGCAGAAGCACTCGTTCGTCGCCAACCCTGGGTATCCGCTGGCGGGCAGCTCCGGCTTGAGGATGTGGCTGCTGGGCATGCCGTCGAGGGGCTTGCCAAAACGGCCGTGCTCGTCGCGGACGAGCACGGCCTTGTGTTGCACTCCCGCGAGGCTGAGACGGAGATGCTCATCTTCGCCTTGTATCCCCAGGGGATGCCGTGGAAGCTCTTGCACCAGTGCGTTCAGCTCGCTTTCGTCAAGCCAGCGCACCGATGGTGGGTCGGACATTCGCGTGGTGTCGACGATCTGCAGCGCACCTGCGCAGTCGCGACCCAGCTCCGCGAGCAGGCCAAACGAGTCGCTTGCGGCGAGCTTGAGTTGACTGGCGATCTGGTCGCGCACCGCTCCCTCGGGCAGCAGAGCCTCGAAGAACGGACGGCTCTGCGCTGGAGTGAACATTTCCTGGCTCAGTGGCAGCGACAGCGAGATCGCACGGGAAGGTTGCGTGTAACGGAAGGCGTACTCACGAGAGCGCTCGTCTACGCGCTCGAGCATCCCGATCTCCTGCGCGTCCCAGTAGACGCCGAGACTCATGTTTCGCCACGGCCGTGCACGTCCAGGCGCAAGCCCAACGCCGCAAGGATGCGGGTCAACACGTCCAGCCGTACAGTGGGCTCGCCGTGCTCGACGCGGTGGACAGAGCGGACGCCGACGTTGGCGACCATGGCGAGCGTCCGTTGGTCCATGCCTTGACGGCCGCGCTCCTCGCGGACACGTTGCCCGATCCGTTGTGAAGTGTCGTCAGGGCTGCTCATCTGCGCGATCACGCATATTATACCGCAGAATGGCGATATCAAGCACAATTCTGCGTGTTCGCGCAGATAATCGCGTGGGGCCGCATTGCTACATGTCCGTCGGCGCGATCACGCAGATAGGAGGCCGGCTGCGAGCAACGTGTACGGCACCTGCAACGCGACGTAGGTGCGCTCGGCTCGCTTGTCGAGTGTGACGACTTCCAGCCCGTGCTCCAGGGCGCTGAGCGCGATCAGGCCGTCGTATGCGGCCCCGCCGCTGACGCCGGCCCCGGCGAACCGGCTGGGCGCCTTGGCATGCTCGCTCGCGTCCAATGCGATGTGCGGCGTCGGTGTGCGTGCCTCCAGCACGCTCGCTGCCGTGCTCCCGTCGACGCGGTGCGGCGCCGGCAGCCTCGTCAACACGCTATACGTCTCAAGCGCCACGTGGGCGATCGTGAAATCGCATGTGGCGAGCGCGTTCGCCGCGGCCTTGTGCTCGGGATGATCTGCAAGCAGCGCAGCGACCGTGACGCTGCTGTCGGCCGCTTTCTTCACTGGTGCCGGCGGACCGCTTCGAGTGTGCTGCGTATGTCCTCGTTGGTGATCGGTGTGCCGGTCGCGGCAATCGACGGCCCGTTGGGGCTTTCTTCCAGCCTCGCCGGCTTGTGCGGCGCTGACAGCTCCAGGTGTCCGTCGACCACATCGACCTCCAGTGGCGTTCCGGGCGTGAACCCAAGTTCCTCGCGCAGTCGCTTGGGCACCACGACCCGTCCCGCGCTGTCAATTGACACGTGCATGGCAGAAGCCTACCACGGCGATGCCATCAGGCTGGTGGCGCCGTGGGTCCCGCAGCAGCGATCGCCAAGATAAGCAGCACATTTTGGTATCTCATTTCCAAGATAAGCAGCATATTTTGCAAGAGGTTCTTCGCCGATCCACTCCTGCGCACAATCGCGCTCGAGCGCTGGGCTGAGTGCCGGGCGATTTGCACGTATGGCCATGGCGGGGGAACTACTCGTCCCGTTGTTCAAGCGAGGATGGTCGAGGATTTCGCCCTATAGCTATCGCGGGCGCCGCGGGTATAGATCTGTCCGGCCGCTGGGTCTCGATGCTACGTTTAGATCATGACGCGAGCCGAGCTGCATCGTCTTGTGGATGAGCTTCCGGAGGAGAGCGTGGATGCCGCCGGGGTCCTGCTGACGCGCGCCAAGGATCCGCTGGTCGCGACCCTCGAGGCTGCGCCGTTCGACGACGAGCCCTACACCGGAGAGGACCGCGAGGCGTCCGATGAGGGCTGGGTGGCCTACCGGCGCGGCGAGGCGATCACCATAGCCGAGCTGCGCGCGGAGTCCGAGTCTGACGCCTGAACTGCCCTCGTGGGACGCGGTGATTGCGCCCGCCGCCGCGAAGGCTTTGCGCAAGCTCCCTCGCAACGAACGAGAGCGAATCTTCACGGCGATCGAGCGTCTACCACACGGAGACGTGCGGAGTCTCAAGGGCATGAGGGGTGAGTGGCGTTTGCGCATCGGCGACTGGCGAGCCATTATCCGTCTGGATCAAGAGGCCAGCTTGATCGTGGTTACGGCTGTCAAGCCGCGTGGTAGCGCATACGACCGCTGAGCGGCGGGGCGCCTGCATCGCCTGGCATTTGCAGGGGCGGCCATGGCGGGGGCAGGATTCGAACCTGCGAAGGCAGAGCCAACGCGTTTACAGCGCGTCCCCTTTGACCGCTCGGGAACCCCGCCGGGGGCTCGTCAGTTTAGGGCAGCGGGTCGGCGTGGTGTAGCCATGATTGGTTGCAACCTCCGTATAACCATGGCTATACGCAGTCCGTTAGCGGAGTATCCCGCCCCGCCCCAACCCCCGCCCTGCTGCGCCTTCAGGACGCCTCGCGCAGCTGCTGGGCTTCGGGCAGCGTCTGCAGCTTCTTGAGCGTGCGGTTCTCGATCTGGCGGACGCGCTCGCGCGTGATGTTGAACGCGCGGCCGACCTCCTCGAGCGTGCGCGAGCGCCCGCCGACGATGCCGTAGCGCATCTCGATGACCTCGCGCTCGCGCCGCGGCAGGCAGGCGAGCACGCGCAGCACGTTCTCACGGCGCAGCGCGTCTGATGCGATCTCGAAGGGCGACTCGGCGGAGACGTCCTCGACGAAGTCGGCGAGCGCGGAGTCGTCCTCCTCGCCGACGGGCTTCTCCAGCGAGACGGGCTGCTGGGCGATGCGCATGACGTCGCGCACGTCGCGCACGGTGCACTCGAGCTCGACGGCGAGCTCGGCGACGCTGGGCTCGCGCCCGAGCTGCTGGATGAGGCGGCGTTCGGTGTGGATCAGCCGGTTGAGCCGCTCGACCATGTGCACGGGGATGCGGATCGTGCGGCCCTTGTCGGCGAGCGCGCGGGTGACAGCCTGGCGGATCCACCAGGTGGCGTAGGTGGAGAACTTGTAGCCGCGGCGGTAGTCGAACTTCTCGACGGCCCTGATCAGCCCGAGCGAGCCCTCCTGGATCAGGTCGAGCAGCGTCAGGCCGCGCCCGACATAACCCTTGGCGATGGACACGACCAGCCGCAGGTTGGCCTCGACCATGTGCTGCTTGGCGGCTATGTCGCCGCGCTCGATGCGTTTTGCGAGCGCGACCTCCTCGTCGGCGTTGAGCAGGGGCACGCGCCCGATCGAGCGCAGGTACAGGCGCAGCGAGTCGAGGCTGGGCTCGACGGTGGTGTCGAGCTCGGGGCGCTTGCCGGTGCCCGCGATGGCGAGCTCGTCGAGAGGATGTCGGTCCTCGCCGGCGTGTTCGTGATCGGCGTCGTGTGCGCGATCGCGGTCACTGCCCGGCGACGGGTCGCCGGCGCGCAGGCCCAGCGAGGCCAGCTGTGCGGCTGGGTCATGCCCGTTGCGCCGGCCGTCGTGGGCCTCGAGCTCGGGCTCGGAATCGCTGGCTCCGACGATCTCGATGCCGTGCTCGTCGAAGTAGCTGAGCAGATCACGGGTCTGCTGGCTGGAGAGGTCGGCCTCCTCCAGCGCGGCGGCGAGCGCCTCGGCAGTCAAGAACCCGCGTTCCTGACTCTCTCCTATGACCCCCTGCAACTCGTCCAGCTCGACCACGGCTGTGTCCGTGGCAGTCAACAGACCGTCAAGCTTCTCGCTCACGTGGACTCTCCCAACAAACCTGTCCGATCCCCGTCGGAGCGCATCGCGCGCCGACCTCCCTCTTACCTACGCTAAGCCTCCTGTGCGTTGCGTTTGCTCAGATTGGCAGCCTCGTCGCGTACGTCCCCTCTCGTGGCCGCCTTCCCCTGATATTGGAGGGCCGGCCGGATCAGCCATGTGGCGAGTGATACCAGAATCGACGCGTCGGCGAAGTGGTTCCCTCGAAGACTTCGACGGATAGCCACCTGCGGATGGGGCGTGGAGGCCTGCTCGTGAGCGCCAGCGCGGTCGTTGCGCCGCGCTAGGCTTGGCCTCAGGTGCGCGCGACATGGCCCACACGTCCGCCGTCGGCAGCTCGGGAATCGTCTGGCCTGCCGGCTCTGCCCGGCGCGGTCGATGACGCGGGCGAGGATGTGCAGGCGCGCGTGCCTGCGATTGCGGTGGGGCTCTCGCGAGTGGGCGTTACGGGTGTGGAGAAGGTGGTGCGCATCCGCGAGGAGCTGTTCTTCGCGCGCCTGGACTGCTTTGTGGACCTCAGCCACAACCAGAAGGGCGCGCACATGTCGCGCTTTGACGAGGTGGTCAACGAGGCGATCGGCGAGGTGGTGCTCAGCGAGTCGCCGTTTCGCGCGGAGACGCTCGCCCAGCACATCGCGGAGCTGGTGCGCGCGCGTCAGGGCGCAGAGCGCGCTGAGGTGACGATCGCGGCGCGCTACCCGGAGCACAAGCGGGCGCCGGTGTCGGGCGTGCAGACCCAGGAGATCTACACGCTGCACGGGCGGGCGGTGGCCTACGAGCACGGCACGCGCCGCGTGGTGGGCGTGTCAGCGACGGGCATGACAGCGTGCCCGTGCGCGCAGGAGCTGGTGGCTGCGCGCGCCCGCGAGCGCTTGGCGGCGGACGGCTACAGCGACGAGCAGGTGGCGCAGATCCTGGCGAGTGTGCCGGTTGCGACGCACAACCAGCGCGGCCTGGCGACGTTGCAGATCGGCTGTGTGGAGGAGTGCGTGGCGGAAATCGACGCGAGCGCGCTGCTGGCGGTGGCGGAGGCGAGCATGTCGTCGGAGATCTATGAGCTGATGAAGCGCAGCGACGAGGTGGAGGTGGTCGAAAAGGCGCATCGGCGTCCCCGTTTCGTGGAGGACTGCGTGCGCGAGATGATCGCGGGCGTGGTGGGCGCGTTCACGGATCTGGACGGCGCGAGCTTCGTGTGCGCGCGCCAGGAGAACCTGGAGACGATCCACCAGCACAACGTGGTGGCCGAGCGCCACGGGCTGCTGGCGGAGCTGCGCGCGGAGGTCGAGTCGGGCGTGCGCGCGCGGCAACACACGACCCTGGAGGCGTGGCTCAATCAGCCGTCGAGCTGAGCGTGCGTCTGGGCCATGCGCCGGCGCAACCCGAAGAAGTAGTCCAGGCCGGACAGCACGGTGACGACGACGGTGAGGTACAGCAGCGCGGACACCCAGGCGGGCTGGCCGTGCACGGCGATGACGGCGAGGATGGCGGCGATCTGCAGGCATGTCTTGGCCTTGCCGAACATGCTGGCGGCCATCACGACCCCCGCCTGGGTGGCGCCGAGGCGCAGCACGGTGACGGCGAGCTCGCGCGTGATGATGACCATGGCGATCCATGCGGCCAGGCGATGCAGGGACACGAGCGAGATCAATGCGGCGATGATCAGCAGCTTGTCGGCGAGCGGGTCCATGAGCTTGCCGAACGTGGTGATGGAGTCGCGTGCGCGCGCGAGGTAGCCGTCGAGCAAGTCGGTGAGCGAGGCGAGCGCGAACACGACCGCGGCGAGCACGTCGCCGGCGGGCGTGTTGCCGAGCAGGGCGACCACGAGCGCGGGCACGAGCATGATCCGCAGCACGGTCAGCAGGTTGGGCAGGTTCAGCGGGAACACGCTGACGACATTATGTCCGCGACAGCGGTGTGGCGGGCGAGCGGGTGCTATACCGGGCAGCGTCCCACCGGGGCGTCGCGGGCGCCCGCCATCGACTGAGCGGAAGGGGAGCAGCATGAACAAGCGCACGCTTGGGCCGGACGGCCCCGAGGTGTCAGCGATCGGTCTCGGCTGCATGGGCATGTCGGCGTTCTACGGCGCGACCGACGAACTGGAGTCGGTGAGCACGATCCATCGCGCGCTGGAGCTGGGCTGCAACTTCCTGGACACGTCTGACATGTACGGGCCGCACACCAACGAGCGGCTGGTGGGCCGCGCGATCAAAGGGCGCCGTGGGGAGGTCTTCCTGGCGACCAAGTTCGGCATCAAGCTCGAGCCTGGCAACCCGCCGAAACGCTCCATCGACGGCCGCCCGGAGTACGTGCGCGAAGCGTGTGAGGCGTCGCTGCAGCGTCTGGGTGTGGATCACATCGACCTGTACTACCAGCACCGCGTTGATCCGAAAACGCCGATCGAGGACACGGTGGGGGCGATGGCGCAGCTGGTGGCCGAGGGCAAGGTGCGCCACCTGGGCCTGTCGGAGGCGAGCGCGGAGACGATCACGCGGGCACACGCGGTGCACCCGATCACGGCGGTGCAGAGCGAGTACTCGCTGTGGACGCGCGACGTGGAGCCGGAGATCCTGCGGACGCTCAACGAGTTGGGCATCGCGCTGGTGGCCTACTCGCCGCTGGGCCGCGGCTTTCTGTCGGGGCGCTTCTCCTCGCCGGACGAGCTCGACGAGGGCGACTTTCGCCGCTACGCGCCGCGCTTCAGCGGCGAGAACCTCGACCACAACCGCGAGCTGGTGGCGCGCGTGAAGGAGCTGGCGGCGGAGAAGGGCGTGACGCCGGGCCAGCTGGCGCTGGCGTGGGTGCTGCACCGCGGCGAGCACATCGTGCCGATTCCGGGCACCAAGCGCGTGTCCTACCTGGAAGAGAACCTGGCGGCGGCGGACGTGGAGCTGAGCGAGGACGAGGTGCAGCGGATCACCGAATCGGTGCCCACGGCCGCGGGCGCGCGCTATGACGAGCAGGGCATGCGCAGCGTGAACATCTGAGCCAACTCCGCCGCCCGCTAGGGTGGACCCATGCCACTGATCCCGATGGTCATCGAGCGCACGGCGCGCGGCGAACGCGAGTTCGACATCTACTCGCGGCTGCTGAACGAGCGCATCATCTTCCTGGGCACGCCGATCGACGACCAGGTGGCGAACCTGGTGGTGGCGCAACTGCTGCACCTGGAGAGCGAGGACCCGGAGAAGGACATCTCGCTGTACATCAACTCGCCGGGCGGCTCGATCTACTCGGGCCTGGCGATCTACGACACGATGAACTTCATCAAGCCGGACGTGGCGACGATGTGTGTGGGCGTGGCGATGTCGATGGGCTCGCTGCTGCTGGCGGGGGGCAAGAAGGGCAAGCGCGCGGCGCTGCCCAACTCGCGCATCCTCATCCACCAGCCGTCGGCGGGCTTTGAAGGCCAGTCGACGGACATCGAGATCCACGCGCGCGAGATCCTCAAGGTGCGCGAGCGGATCGACGAGATCTATGCGGAGCACACGGGCAAACCGAAGGAGGAGGTGCGCGCGGACATGGAGCGCGACCGCTTCTTCAGCGCGCAGCAGGCGCTCGAGTACGGCCTGGTCGACCGCGTGCTCGAGAGCCACTGAGCGCGTCGACGGCGCCGCGCGTACGACGTTTTTGATGAGGCCGGCACGGCCGGCCGGCGGGGTCGCGCGGTGGCGGCGCGAGCGCGCGCGTCAGGCGATGAGGTGCTCGATCGCGCCGAGCCCCTCGATCTCGATGCGCACGAGGTCGTCGGGGCCGAGGAAGGCGGGCGGCTTGCGGCCCATGCCGACGCCGGCGGGCGTGCCGGTGAGGATCAGGTCGCCGGCGGCGAGCGTGCAGGTCTCGGAGATGAACTCGATCAGCTCGGGCACGGTGAAGATCAGGTTGGACGTGTTTGACTCCTGGCGCAGCTCGCCGTTGACCCAGGTGCGCAGCGCGAGCGCGTGCGGATCGGGCACCTGGTCGGCGGCGGTGATCCAGGGGCCGTAGGGGCAGAAGCCGTCGGCGCCCTTGGCGCGCGTCCACTGCTGCTCGCGCCCCTGCAGGTCGCGCGCGGTGACATCGTTTGCGACGGCGTAGCCGGCGACGGACCGTGCGGGCCCCATGACGACTGCGAGCTCGCCCTCGTAGTCCAGGCGGCGCACCACCTGGGGGCAGTGCACGGGCGCGTTGGGCGGCGCGGCGGAAGAGGGCAGCTTCATGAACACGAGCGGGCGCTCGGGCGCCTGGCCGCCCATCTCGGCGACGTGGTCTGAGTAGTTCAGGCCGATCCCGAAGATCGCGCGCGGCGCGGGCACGGGCGCCAGCAGGGTGACCTGGTCGAGCGCCCACGACTGTCCCTCGACGGGCGCGGCCTCGGGGTCGACGAGCCGGTCGAGCACGGTGAGCTCCTCCTGGGCGTAGCCGAACACGCGCATCTGGCCGCCCTCCTCGCGCACCTCGCCCGCACGGGGGATCTCGGAGTTGGGCGGCAGGAACGTGGCAAGGCGCATGTTCGAAAGGATAGATCCGCGGGACGCAGCGGCGACCCGGCGCGGGCGCCGTCGAGACCGATGGCTATCGTCGCTGGCGCCCCATGGCCGCCCTGACCCCACTCGAGCGCTGCGCCCTGGCGCTGATCGCCGTGTTCACCGCGATCGCGGGCGTGGCCAAGTACGGGGCGTGGGCGCCCGTGCCGCGCTTTGCCCTGGCGACGCTCGCGCTGGCCGGCCTAGCATGGGTGGTGTCGTTCGCGACCGAGCAGCTGGGCGAGCGTTTTGGGCCGGGCGTGACGGGCATGATGCAGTCCACGCTCGGCAACCTGCCGGAGCTGTTCGTGGTCATCTTCGCGCTGCAGAAGGGCGAGCTGATCGTCGCCCAGACGGCCCTGGTCGGCTCGGTACTCGCCAACGCCCTGCTGGTGCTCGGCCTAGTCATCATCATGGGCGCCCGCCGCGCGCCAGACGGGATCATGCGCTTCTCCAAGCGCCTGCCCAGGGACACGGCCACGCTGCTGCAGGTGACCGTGTTCATCATCGTGCTGCTGGGCCTGTCGCTGGCCGCCCACGACCCGGCCAGCCACCACGTCAAGGCGATCTCCGCCGTGGGCGCCGGGTGCCTGCTGGTCGTGTACATCGCCTGGGTGGTGCCCTACCTGCGCTCCGACGGTCCACCCGGGGTGCCCACGCTCTCCTCCGACGCGCCTGGGGTCGACGCGCCCACCGGAGCCTCCACTGCTCCCTCGCCGGACGCCGCCGCTCCCACTGGGCCGGCGCCGGGTCCGCGCCTGTCGCTCGCCACGACCCTCGCCCTGTTGATCGTCGCCGGCGCAGCGTCTGCGTTCGTGTCCGAATGGTTCGTCGACGCGCTCGCGCCCGCCATATCTCAGCTGCACCTCTCGCAGGCGTTCGCCGGCCTTGTAATCGTGGCGATCGCGGGCAACGCCGTGGAGAACACCGCGGGGCTGGTGCTGGCCTACAAGGGTCGCTCGGATCTGGCCATCTCGGTGGTCAAAAACTCGATCGCCCAGATCGCCGCGTTCCTGTACCCCCTGCTCGTGCTCATGTCTTTCGCGCTGGCCACCACGCTCACGTTCGCCCTTGCGCCCGTGTACATCGGCGCGCTCGCGCTCACCGCGCTGATCCTCTGGCAGGTCGCCGGCGACGGCCAAGCGGCCGCCTTCGAGGGCTGGGCGCTGGTCGCCCTGTACGTGATCCTGGCCACGCTCACGCTCTACGAGTAGTCCGTGCCGCCCGCGACCAACTCCGCCCCGATCGAAACCCCGCCCGCCCTCATAAAAATCGTCGTCTGCCTCAGCCTTTCACCAGCCCACTGATCAGCGCGCCCGCCACGCCACCCGTCGCCGCCGCCGGCGCCGCCGACTCCACGCCCTCCAGAGGCGCGATGAACAGCGTCTGGATCGCCAGGCGGCCGGGGCCCGTGAAGCGGTTCCACGTGAGCTTGCCGCCGCCGCCGAAGATGCCCGTCTTCAGCCCCATCGTCACCGCCTCGAGCTTCACCGTCGGGTCCTTGTACAGCCACGCGCCTGCCTCGACGTCCAGCTGCTCGCCGTCGTCCAGGTGCACCAGGAACACGTTGCCGTGTCCGTGCAGCCACACCAGCGCGTCGCCGTCCGTCGCTCGGAACTTGTCCATGAAGAAGCCCGAGCCGCCCAGCAGCATGTTCTGCACGCCCTTGATGCGTTCGAAGCTGTAGTCCAGGTTGTCCGTCGCCGCGATGAACTGGTGCTCGCGCACGTCCAGCCCTTCGCCCTGGCGCAGGTGCATCGGCACGCACTGGCCCGGCGAGTCGCGCGAGAACGCGATCCGCCCCGAGCCCGACGTGCGCGTCACGAAGAACTCCAGGCCCGCGATCTTGCGCTTGATCGCGCCCGGCAGTTTCTTCAGCTCGACGTTCAGCTGCGTCTCCTTCCACAGCAGCACGTGGTGCTCGAACATAACCGCCCGGTCGCCGATCTCGATCTGCAGCTCCGGCACCAGTTCGCCGCGGATGTGGTAGGTCACCCCCGCAAACGACTCGTCGTGGGCGCTCGGCGGGATCGGCTCGGGCAGGTGCATGCGCATGTCTCCTTCTATGTCTGGGCCGGCTCTGCGCCTGGGCGGGCAAGAACGCACAGCCCCGATGGGCGGATCGACCAGCCGAGCTTTGCGCGTGCGCCGGACGTCATTCGCGCTCGAGTCCCCTGCTCGCTCCCGCAGCCCCGGCGCGCTAGACTGCTTTGGACCTCGCGCCTGGGCGGGGTTTTTCTTCGCCTGGGCTGCTGTCCATCACCACCACGCAGGGGTTTCCATCATGGCCCGCGGAGACGTCCGAATCGCTATCACCCTCGCCTGCGAGGAGTGCAAGCGCCGTAACTACCAGACAAGCAAGAGCAAACGCAACAACCCCGACCGTGTGTCCATGCGCAAGTACTGCCGCTGGTGTCGCAAACACACCAGCCACCGGGAGACCCGCTAGCGCGGGAGCGCTGTCGTGGCTCGTGACCGAAAACGTGCAAAGCAGCGTCGCGAACGGCGGGGCACCACCGCAGGCGGGCGCATCGAGCGTGCGCCCGCGCCGAGCCAACCCACCGATCAAAGATCGGCCAGCCCAGCCCTCCCCGGCGCGCTCGAGCACACAGGCGACGTCGACGAGTTCGACGCCGCGCTCGTGCGCGGAGCCGGCGGCGTGCCCGCGCCCGTCGAGACTTCCAACGGCGACTCCAACGGCGAGCTCCTCGCCGACGAGGATCTCGGCGGCGAGGACCTGCTGCAGGCGCCCGCGCTCGAATCCGGGCGCGGCGCAGACGGAAACGACGGCCCGCCCGGCGGTGGCGCTGTCGCCACGGCCGACGAGGCGCGACCTTCCGGCGCTCCCCTGCGCGAGGGCAACCGCGCGATCGCGTTCCTGCGCGCCAGCTGGGCCGAGCTGCAGCGCGTACAGTGGCCCGACCGCCAGCACGTCTTCCAGGCGACCGCCGTCGTGATCGGCTTCGTCGCCATCGCCGGCGCCTACCTTGGTTTGGCCGATGTCGTCGCCAAGGAAATCGTCGAAGCCATCCTCTGACGTCCGATGACGTCAGAGCGCGCCATCCCCCTCATTGCAGAAAGGTCCTCAAAGAACTCCTGATGTTTCGCTGGTATGTAGTCAACACCTACTCGGGTCACGAGAACAAGGTCAAGCACAACCTCGAGCACCGCGTTGTCTCGCTCGGGCAGCAGCGCGCCGTGCGCAGCGTGGTTGTGCCCACGGAAGCCGTCGCCGAGATGAAGGACAACCAGAAGATCACCGTCGAGAAGCGCACCATGCCCGGCTACGTGCTCGTCAACATGGAGCTCAACGAGGACTCCTGGGGCGTGGTCAAGGGCACCCCCGGCGTGACCGGCTTTGTCGGCTCCTCTCAGGAGCCCGTGCCGCTCACCCAGGTCGAGGTCGACCGGCTGCTGCACAAGGAGGTCGCCACCGCCCCGCGCACCCGCGCGCAGTTCTCCATCGGCGAGTCCGTCAAGGTCGTCTCCGGCCCGCTGTCTGACTTCTCCGGCGAGATCTCCGAGATCAACGAGGACGCGTCCAAGCTCAAGGTGCTGGTATCAATCTTCGGCCGCGAGACGCCCGTAGAAGTCTCATTTGATCAGGTCAAAAAGCTCTAAGAGCGGATCTAGGAACAGACATGGCGAAGAAGGTCCTCACCACAATCAAGCTGCAGGCCAACGCCGGGCAGGCCAGTCCTGCGCCGCCGGTCGGTCCTGCGCTGGGCCAGCACGGGATCAACATCATGGAGTTCTGCAAGGCCTTCAACGCGCAGACGCAGAGCGAAACCGGGACCGTCATCCCGGTCGTCATCACCGTCTATGAGGACCGCACCTTCACATTCGTCACCAAGACGCCGCCCGCCGCCGTGCTGATCCGCCAGGCCATCAAAATCGACAAGGGCTCAGGCGAGCCCAATCGGGTGAAGGTCGGCACGATCACCGATGCGCAACTGCGCGAGATCGCCGAGCGCAAGTTCGATGACCTCAACGCCAACGACATCGACCAGGCCGCCAAGATCATCGCCGGCACAGCCCGCTCCATGGGCGTGGAGGTGGCCTCATGAGTCATCACGGCAAGCGCTACGCCGAGCTACGCGCCAAGGTCGAGCGCGAGCGCGAGTACGAGCCAGCCGAGGCTGTCTCGCTCGTGCGCGAGCTCGCCAGCTCCAAATTTGACGAGTCCGTCGAGGTGCACTTCCGCATGGGGCTCAACGTGCGCCACGCCGACGAGCAGCTGCGCGGCACCATCGCCCTGCCCAACGGCCTGGGCAAAGACGTCAAGATCGCCGTGTTCGCGCAAGGGCACCAAGGTCGCAGAGGCCGAAGCTGCCGGTGCCGACGTGGTCGGCGGCGAGGACCTCGCCAAGCGCATCGAGGAGGGCTTCGACGACTTCGACCTCGCCATCGCCACCCCCGACATGATGTCCATCGTCGGGCGGCTCGGGCGCATCCTCGGGCCCTCCGGCAAGATGCCAAACCCCAAAGTCGGCACGGTCACCATGGACGTCGCCAAAGCCGTCGAAGAGTCCAAGGCCGGCAAGGTCGAGTACCGCACCGACCGCACCGCGATCGTGCACATGGTCATCGGCAAGGCCAGCTTCGACGACCGCAAGCTGCTCGAGAACTACGCAGCCGTGCTCGAAGAGCTGATCCGCGCCAAGCCGTCGGTCGCCAAGGGCCGCTACCTGCGCTCGATCACCATCGCCTCCACGATGGGCCCGGGCGTCAAGGTCGACACATCCAAGACACGTGACATCGTCGAGGAGGCGTCCGCCGCTACTATCGCCGCTTAGCGACGCGCAGACTCGAGGCCACCACAGACCCCCGGCAGCGCCCGCCGAACTTCGATCGGCCGCGCAAGACCGGGCTAGGAGCCCAAATTGAATCGAGAGCAAAAGGCCGTGGCGATCGCCGAGATCGCCGCCCACATCGACGAGTCCGACGCCGTCTTCGCCGTCGACTACCGCGGCATCACCGTCGCTCAGGTAGCCGAGCTGCGCACCAAGCTGCGCGAGGCCGACGCCACCTTCAAGGTCGTCAAGAACTCGCTCACCGAACGCGCCGCCGACCAGGCCGGCGCCGAGACGCTCAAGGAATACCTGTCCGGGCCCACCGCCCTCACGTTCGTGCGCGGCGACGTCGCCCTGGCCGCCAAGGCCGTCGCCGACTACGCCCGCGCCACCCAACTGCTGCCCTTCAAGGGCGGGCTGATGGAAGGCAGCACGCTCGACGTCGACCAGATTCGCGCGCTGTCGCGCCTGCCCTCGCGCGAAGTGCTCTACGGCCAGCTCGTCGGCGTCGTCGCCTCGCCCGTCAGCGGCCTCGTGCGCACCCTCGGCGCGCTCGTCGGCGGCCTCGCCGTCGCGCTCGGGCAGGTGCACGCCAAGAAGGAGTCCGGCGAGATCCCGGCTGGGGAGGCGCCCGCGGCCGTCGCCGAGGCGCCCGCCGTCGAGGCCGAGGCGCCAGCCAAGGAGGCTGAGGCGCCCACAGCCGAGGCTGAGTCTCCCGCCGAGCAGGCCGAGGCGCCTGCGGCCGACGCCGAGGCGCCCGCCGCCGAGGACGACACTCCGGAGGAGCTGGCGAGGGCCGAGGAGACGGCCGTCGAGCCGCCCCCCGACACACAAGCTGAGCCGGAGTCCGACCAGCCGGCACAAGCAGACGACAACCAGGCGGACGTCTCGGCGCAGGCCGAGCCCGCGACCGGGTCGGCGCCGCAGGACGCCGAGACGAATCCCACCAAGGAGGACTGAACAAGATGGCAACCAGCACGCAGGATTGGATTGAGGAGCTCAAGGGCATCTCGGTGCTCGAGCTCGCCGAGCGGATCAAGGCGCTCGAGGAGGAGTTCGGGGTGTCCGCCGCGGCCGTCGCGGCACCGGTCGCCGCACCCGCGGGCGGCGGCGACGCGGGCGCCGCCGAGGAGGAAGTCAGCAGCACCGTCGACGTGATCCTCGCCGGCGCCGGCGACAAGAAGATCCAGGTGATCAAGGTCGTGCGCGCCGCCACCGGCCTTGGCCTCAAAGAGGCCAAGGCGCTGGTCGACGAGGCCCCCAAGCCGGTCAAGGAGGGCATCGAACGCGAGGAGGCCGACAAGCTCAAGCAGGAACTGGAGGAGGCGGGGGCGTCGGTCGAGCTGAAGTGACGCTTCGCCGTCCGTCTGACGGCCGCGACTTTCGCGGGCGCTACGCCGTCCGTCTGACGGCCGCGACTTCGCGGCGACCGTCAGACGGACGGCTTCGCTTTTGCGGGGGCCGGGGGCGTTGCGAGTGGTCGCGGTCCTCACGTTGCCCCGTCCGATTCGTCGGTGAGTTGTCCCTATGTGGTCATGCCGTCGGAGGGGGGAGCACAGCAAGACGATCGGGACGTGGCAATGAACCGTTTCGCGAGCCTGTCTTTCATTGATCATCGGACGTTCACAGCACTCGTGGCCGGCTTTGCTGCGTTTGCATCAGTCGTCGCGTTCTCCAGCGCGTCAGCGGCATTCTTGAGCTGGATCTCCGAAGAGCAGGCCAGCGATACCGCCAATGCCGCTGCTGTCGGGCTCGCTACTGGATTCCCTCTCGCTACGGTGCTTGCGATGCTGGCGATCCTCGATAGCCTGGTGAGAGGATGAGCGTTGCCAAGCGACTGAGCATTCGGCCTGGACGGGCCGTAGTTGGGAGCCTCGTGCTGTTCGGCGTGGCCGTCGCGGTCGTCTACTCGGTGGAGCTTTCCAGGCTGTGGCTACTCGCTGCCGCGATAGCGATCAACGCGATTGTCACGCTCGTGCGCGTTTACAGGCCCGTCGGGCGCGGGGCGCATCGGCGGACACGTACGACGCGCGCTTAGGCGCGCTTAACAATTTCGCCCATTTTCCGGTAGAGTCTGCGGGGCTGGTCGATAGTCGCAGCCGTCCACGAGGTCCGGCGCCGCGCCACATACGCGGTTGTCGAGGGCGGGGTCCGTGAGCGCCGGCGGCCCTTCAGGGCATCGATAGTCTGTGCTATCTTTGCTGGTCGCGCCTCGGCGCCCTCCTCTGCCCGTGTATCGCCCTCCGAAGGAGTCATTTCTTGGCTGCTGCAGATGCTCTCCGGACGCGCCGGACCTTCGCGCGTCTCCAGAAGACAGTTGACGTCCCCAACCTCATAGACATCCAGCGCCGCTCGTTCGCGTGGCTGACCGACCCGGCTACGGGCGGCCTGCGCGAGACGATCGACGACATCTCGCCCATCGAGGACTACACGGGCAACCTCGCCGTGCAGTTCGGCGAGTTCACCTTCGACGAGCCCGTCGCCTCCCTGGACCAGTGCCGCGAGAAGGATTTGACCTACGCCCGCCCGCTGACCGTCACGGTCGCGTTCATCAACCGCGAGACCGGCGAGATTCGCGAGCAGTCGGTGTTCATGGGCGACTTCCCGTGGATGACCGAGCGCGGCACGTTCGTCATCAACGGCACCGAGCGTGTGGTCGTCACCCAGCTCGTGCGCTCCCCGGGCGCGTACCTGATGGAGCCCAAGGACCGCGAGAAGCAGGTGTTCATCGCCAACCTGATGCCCGCGCGCGGTTCCTGGCTTGAGCTGGAGATCGACAAGAAGGGCAAGGTGTTCGTGCGCATCGACCGCAAGCGCAAGCTGCCGGTCACGGTGCTGCTGCGGGCGATGGGCTATGCAACTGACGAGGAGATCCTGCGACTGTTCGAGGAACTCGCTGTACATCCGCAACACGCTCGAGTCCGACACCGAGGCCACCCGCAACGAAGAGGGCGCGCTGATCGAGCTGTTCAAGAAGCAGCGTCCCGGCGAGCCGCCCAGCGTGGACAACGCCAAGGCGCTGCTCAACCAGCTGTTCTTCGACCCCAAGCGCTACGACCTCACGCGCGTGGGGCGCTACAAGCTCAACTCGCGCCTGGGCCTGGACGTGGACATAGACACGCGCACGCTCACCCACGACGACATCCTGCAGCTCGTGCGTGAGCTCGTGTCGCTGCCCAAGCGCCTCGGGCTGCCCGAGGACGGCGAGGTCGAGATTAAGGACTACGCCGCCGAGGCGCTGAGCATGCCGCGCGAGCCCGTGGCCGACCATCTCGACGAGTACGAGCACTTCGGCAACCGCCGCCTGCGCACCGTCGGCGAGCTCATCCAGGAGGCCTTCCGCATCGGCCTCTACCGCATGGAGCGCGTGGTGCGCGAGCGTCTGACCACCGAGGACGCCGACACGATCACCCCGCAGACGATCATCAACATCCGGCCGGTGGTGGCTGCCCTGAAGGAGTTCTTCGGCTCCTCCCAGCTGTCGCAGTTCATGGACCAGACCAACTCGCTGGCCGGGCTGACCCACCGCCGCCGCCTGTCCGCGCTCGGCGCCGGTGGGCTCACGCGCGAGCGCGCGCCGATCGAGGTGCGCGACGTGCACCCCACCCACTACGGGCGCATGTGTCCGATCGAGACACCCGAGGGTCCCAACATCGGGCTGATCGGCTCGCTGTCGTCCTTCGCCGAGGTGTCCGAGTACGGCTTCGTCACCACCCCCTACCGCGTGGTCAAGGATGGCGTGGTCACCGAGGAGGTCACGCGCCTGGACGCCACCCAGGAAGAGGAGCTGCTGATCGCCCAGGCCAACACGCCCGTCGATCCAAGCAGCGGCAAGCTCAAGGGCTCAGAGATCCTCTGCCGCACCCAGGCTGGGCAGTACGTCACCGTGGGGCCCAAGGACGTGGACCTGATCGACGTCTCGCCCGAGCAGATCTGGTCGGTGGCCACCGCCATGATCCCGTTCCTGGAGCACGACGACGCCAACCGCGCGCTGATGGGCTCCAACATGCAGCGCCAGGCCGTGCCGCTACTGAAGGCCGACGCCCCGCTGGTGGGCACCGGCATGGAGCGCCGCGCGGCGCTGGACACGGGCGACGTGCTGCTGGCCCGCAACGCCGGCACGGTCGACTACATCGACGCCGACCAGATCGTCGTGCAGGCCAACGACGGCAGCAAAGACGAGTACGAGCTGCAGAAGTTCATGCGTTCCAACCAGGGCACGCTGATCCACCACAAGCCGCTCGTGCGCAACGGCCAGAAGGTCAAGGCCGGCGACGTGCTCGCCGACGGCTCCTCGACCGACAAGGGCGAGATGGCGTTGGGCAAGAACCTGATGGTCGCGTTCATGTCCTGGGAGGGCTACAACTTCGAGGACGCCATCATCCTGTCCAAGCGCCTGGTCCAGGACGACGAGCTGACCTCGATCCACATCGAGGAGTACGAGATCGACGCCCGCACGACCAAGCTGGGCGAGGAGGAGATCACCCGCGACATCCCCAACCGCTCGGAGGAGTCGCTGCGCAACCTCGACGACCGCGGCATCGTGCGCGTGGGCGCCGAGGTCATCTCCGGCGACCTGCTCGTCGGCAAGGTCACGCCCAAGGGCGAGACCGAGCTGACGGCCGAGGAGAAGCTGATCCGCGCGATCTTCAAGGAGAAGGCGCGCGAGGTGCGCGACACATCCCTGAAGGTCCCTCACGGCGAGGGTGGCGTGGTGATCGACGTCAAGACGTTCAGCCGCGACGCCGGCGACGACCTGCCGCCGGGCGTCAACGACCTGGTGCGTGTGTTCGTGGCCAAGAAGCGCAAGATCTCCGAGGGCGACAAGCTCGCCGGCCGCCACGGCAACAAGGGTGTGATCTCCAAGATCGTCGACCAGCAGGACATGCCGTTCCTGGAGGACGGCACACCCGTCGACGTGATCCTCAACCCGCTGGGCGTGCCCTCGCGCATGAACGTCGGGCAGATCCTCGAGACACATCTTGGCTGGGCGGCCGCGCAGGGCTGGTACGACGACGGCACCGAGGCCTACAACGCCGCTCACGCCGCCGACGGCAACGGGCGCGTGTACGTGTCCACGCCCGTCTTCGACGGGGCGACGGTCGCCGACGTCGACAACGCGCTGGTCAAGTGGCAGGACGCGCACACCGGGCGCATCCGCATGGACGTCGACAAGTCCCGGCGGGTGGGTGAGCAGGCGTCGGGGAAGATGACGCTGTTCAACGGGCGCACCGGCGAGCCCTTCGAGGAACAGGTGACGGTGGGCTACATGTACATCCTCAAGCTCCTGCACCTCGTCGACGACAAGATCCACGCACGCTCGACCGGCCCCTACTCGCTGGTCACCCAGCAGCCGCTGGGCGGCAAGGCGCAGTTCGGCGGCCAGCGCTTCGGCGAGATGGAGGTGTGGGCGCTGGAGGCTTTTGGCGCCGCCTACACGCTGCAGGAGATGCTCACGATCAAGTCCGACGACACGGTCGGGCGCGTGAAGGCCTACGAGGCGATCGTCAAGGGCGAGAACATCGCCGAGCCGTCCATCCCCGAGTCCTTCAAGGTCTTGCTCAAGGAGATGCAGTCGCTGGCGCTCGACGTCAATGTCGTCTCCGAGGAGGGCCAGCGCACGGAGATGCGCGACGAAGACGACGACCTGCTGCGCGCGGCCGAGGAGCTCGGCATCGACCTGTCGGGCGTGCGCGCCATCGCCGGCGAGGCGGCCGACGAGGCGGTAGAGGGCGAGGACGCCACGGACGCCGCCACCGAGGACTCGGCCGAGTCTGCGGAGGGCGAGCGAGGACGACGCCGTCGAGGACGTCGTCGACGAGGTCGAGCCGATCGCCGTCGAGGAGCTGCTCGACGTCGACGCCACCGCAGACATCGATTTGGAGGGCCTGGAAAGCGAGGTCCCCGCTGAGTAGCAAAAGCAGTTGCCGGATTCACCCGCGAGCGAAAGCGCACACAGAATGATCGACATCAACAACTTCGACGCCATCGAGATCAGCCTGGCTTCGTCCAAGCAGATCCGTAGCTGGAGCTCGGGCGAGGTGACCAAGCCGGAGACCATCAACTACCGCACACTCAAGCCCGAGAAGGACGGCCTCTTCTGCGAGCGCATCTTCGGTCCGACCAAGGACTGGGAGTGCTACTGCGGCAAGTACAAGCGCGTCCGCTACAAGGGCATCGTGTGCGAGCGCTGCGGCGTGGAGGTCACGCGCTCGAAGGTTCGCCGCGAGCGCATGGGCCACGTCGACCTGGCCGCTCCCGTCAGCCACATCTGGTTCTTCAAGGGCGTGCCCAGCCGCATCGGCTACCTGCTGGACATGGCGCCCAAGGAACTGGAGAAGGTCCTCTACTTCGCCGCGTCGATCGTCACGTGGGTCGATGACGAGGCGCGCGCCAAGGACATGGACTCGCTGGAGAAGGAGGTCAACAAGGTCCTCGACGCGTACACCGCAGAGCGCGAGGAGCGGGTGCTCGAGCTACGCGAGTCGCTGGCGCGCCGCGAGAAGTACCTGCAGAGCGCCAAGCAGACCAACTTCAACGACGAAGACCACCTGTGGGCGGACTCGCTGGACATCAACCTCGCCAAGATCTCAGACGAGGAGCGCGACAAGCTGCATCAAGGAGCTGCACCAAGGCGTTCGACGCCGACATCGCCGACACCGAAGCCTACATCGAGGACGCAGCCGAGCGGATGCGCAACGTGTGGGAGCTGTTCAAGACGATGGAGCCCAAGCAGATCGAGCACGACGAGACGACCTTCCGCGAGCTCAAGGAACGCTTTGGCTCGCCCTACGGCTTCGGTGAGTACTTCCGCGGCGGCATGGGCGCAGAAGCGATCCGCGACCTGCTTCAGCAGGTCGACCTGCAGGAGGAAAGGATCGAACTCGAGGACCAGGTCAAGACCGGCAAAGGCCAGAAGCAGGCTCGCGCGGTCAAGCGCCTGAAGGTCGTGTCCGCGTTCATCCAGTCGGGCAACAAGCCCGAGATGATGGTTCTCGACGCCGTGCCGGTGATCCCGCCGGAGCTGCGTCCGATGGTCCAGCTCGACGGCGGGCGCTTTGCGACTTCAGACCTCAACGACCTCTACCGCCGGGTGATCAACCGCAACAACCGCCTCAAGCGGCTGCTCGACCTCGGCGCGCCCGAGATCATCGTCAACAACGAGAAGCGCATGCTCCAGGAGGCCGTCGACGCGCTGTTCGACAACGGCCGCCGCGGGCGTCCGGTAACCGGCCCGGGCAACCGCCCGCTGAAGAGCCTGTCGGACATGCTCAAGGGCAAGCAGGGGCGCTTCCGCCAGAACCTGCTGGGCAAGCGCGTGGACTACTCAGGTCGCTCGGTGATCGTGGCCGGCCCCTACCTGAAGCTGCACCAGTGCGGGCTGCCGAAGATCATGGCGCTGGAGCTGTTCAAGCCGTTCATTATGGCCCGCCTGGTCGAGCGCAAGTCCGCGCAGAACATCAAGGCGGCCAAGAAGATGGTCGACTCGATGATCGGCGAGGTGTGGGACGTGCTCGAGGAGGTCATCCACGAGCACCCCGTGCTGCTCAACCGCGCGCCGACGCTGCACCGTCTGGGCATCCAGGCGTTCGAGCCGCTGCTCGTCGAGGGCAAGGCGATCCAGGTGCACCCGCTGGTCTGCCACGCGTTCAACGCCGACTTCGACGGCGACCAGATGGCGGTGCACCTGCCGCTGTCGGCCGAGGCGCAGGCGGAGGCGCGCATCCTGATGCTGTCCTCCAACAACATCCTCTCGCCGGCGCACGGCGCGCCGCTGGCGACGCCCACCCAGGACATGATCCTGGGCGCCTACTACCTGACGTACGGCCCGGAAGCCGAGGAGCTGTCGAAGATCGACCGCGCCACGCACGAGCCCGCGCCCGCACGTGTACCGCACCGCTCAGGAGGCCGAGCTGTCCTACGAGGGCGGCATGGTCAAACTGCACGACCTGGCTGAGTTCCGCCCCTATGGGCGCGAGGGCGGCCATGTGCTCACGACGGTCGGGCGGATCATCTACAACGACCGCATCGAGCGTGCGCTGGCCGAGGCGCTGGGCGACGAGTGGGACGCGTCCAAGTACACCTTCGTCAACCAGTCGATGAAGAAGCGCGACACCACGCGTCTGATCGAGCTGCTCGTGCAGAGCTACGGCGCGACCACGATCTCGCTCGTGCTCGACGCGTTCAAGGATCTCGGCTTCAAGTACGCCACGCAGGCCGGCATCACGATCTCCAAGAACGACGTCGTGGTCCCGCCGAGAAGCAGGAGATCCTCGACAAGTACGACAAGCTGGTCGGTGACATCACCGACCAGTACGACGACGGTCTGATCACCCAGGAGGAGCGTCACGAGGCGGTCGTGGAGCAGTGGAACGCGGCCACCGACGAGGTCGCCGAGGCGATGATCGCGAACCTCGACACGCTCAACCCCATCTTCATGATGGCCAACTCGGGCGCCCGCGGGTCGTTCAAGCAGATCCGCCAGCTGGCGGGCATGCGTGGCCTGATGGCCAACCCGAAGGGCGAAATCATCGAGCGCCCGATCAAGGCCAACTTCATGGAGGGCCTGTCGGTGCTCGAGTACTTCATCTCCACGCACGGCGCGCGAAAGGGGCTGGCCGACACCGCCCTGCGCACCGCCGACTCGGGTTACCTGACCGGCGGCTGGTCGACGTGGCCCAGGACGTGATCATCCGCGAGGCCGACTGCGGCACCGAGGAGTACATCGAGATCGCCGTCTTCAAGGACGGCGGCGACCCCAACGACGGCCTCGTCGGGCGCATCGCGGCCAAGCCGATCACGACCAAGCGCGGTCGCATGCTGGCCGAGCAGGGCATCGAAATCGGCCGCGCCGAGCTGGCCGACATCGTCCAGGCCCACGCCGACGAGCACGACAAGGGCGTGGATGTGACCGTGCCGGTGCGCTCGGTGCTCAAGTGCAAGGCGCCCAGCGGCGTATGCCAGGCCTGCTACGGCCGGGCGATGGCCACCGGCGCGCTCGCCCAGATCGGCGACGCAGTGGGCATCGTGGCCGCCCAGTCGATCGGCGAGCCGGGCACCCAGCTGACGATGCGCACCTTCCACACCGGCGGCGTGGCCGGAGCGGACATCACCCACGGCCTGCCCCGCGTGGTCGAGCTGTTCGAGGCGCGCAGCCCGAAGGGCATCGCGAAGATCGCAGAGCAGGACGGCACGGTGTCGATTGAGGAAACCGACAAGGCGCTCACGGTCGTCATCACCGACTCAGATGGCGAGGAGCACCGCCACGCCTTCCCGCGGCGCACGCGGCTGTTCGTGTCAGACGGCGAGAAGATCAAATCCGGCAAGCAGCTCAACGAGGGCTCGGTGTACCCGCACGAGCTGCTGGCCATCCGCGGGCGCACTGAGACCGAGCAGTACCTGGTCAAGGAGGTCCAGGAGGTCTACAAGTCCCAGGGCGTGGACATCAACGACAAGCACATCGAGCTGATCGTGCGTCAGATGCTCAAAAAGGTGCGCATCGAGCAGAAGGGCGACACCGACTACCTGCCGGGGCAGTTCGTCGACCGCTTCGAGTTCCAGAAGGTCAACGACGCGGTCGTCGCCGACGGCAGGGAAGCGGCGCTGCCCGAGGACATCATCCTCGGCATCACCAAGGCATCGTTGAACACCGACTCGTTCCTGTCGGCCGCGTCCTTCCAGGAGACCACCAAGGTTCTCACCGACGCAGCATTGGAAGGCAAGATCGATCGCCTCAACGGCCTCAAGGAGAACGTGATCATCGGCAAGCTGATCCCCGCGGCGACCGGGCTCAAGCGCTACCGGCGGATCGAGATCGAACCGTCAGAACCGCTGCCCCGCGCGATCGACGACGTCGGCCTGCTCGACCAGGACGAGATCGCCGCCGAGCTGGGGCTGGCGGGCGGCGACGGCTTCAACGGCGGCTACGGGCACGAGTTCGACGCCGACCTCGCGTCGCTGGAGAAGATCGGCGCCGGCAGCACCGACCCGGGCTTCGTCGAGGAGCTCGCCGAGCTGGAGATCCCTGAGGAGCCGCTCGCGGAGGAGTAGGAGTCGCGCGTAGGCCGGGCGCTCATACGGGCGCTCGGCTCGCCCTTAGTTCGCGCGCCCATGCAGCCAGCAGTTGTGCCTCGCGCTCGGTCAGACCGCGCTCCGGTGCGGTCTGAACCAGCAGGGTCGGCGCTGAACGCTCGTGCGCCCAGTCGTGGCAGGCAGCGTTGAGCGCGTCGTCGATCCACGCCAACGGCCGTCCGCCGGCGTAGGCGTCGATCGACTCGAGCTTCCAGTGGGCGTTTGAGCGACCGACCGCGCGGGGAAAGTGCAGGTGGGGCAGGCCGGCGGGTACCCCGAGCAGATGGGGGAGATGTTCGTTGGCGCGCTCCTCCCAGCCGCTCGCCCAGACGACGTCGTACAGCGACGACAGCGAAAGCAGGTGCGCGGCGGCGGTGGACGAAAGGAAGTGGGGTGTGCCGTCGATCGAATGGAGCGATCCCTCGATCTCTGGACGCTGCGCCTGCTCGCGCGCGGGAACGCCGAACAGAGACAACACGCCGTCGATGTCGACCATGAGCAGCGGCCTATGGCGCTCTGGCATGGGCGTTTGCAGATCTTCGCCTGGGCGGGTGCCCTCTTTAGGTGGCATACAGGTCGGGGAGGGTACTCTGCTGCAGACGGCCGATCCGCCTAGCTGGCCCGAGCTAAGTCAAGAAGCAGGTGCCCATAGCCGATGGATCACACCGTCCCCCCTCTCCACACGATGACCCTAGATCTTGGAATACTCCTCGCCCTCGCCTGCGCGTTCGTCGCGAACCTGGGCTTCTTCTACAAGTACAAGGGCGCCAACTCGGTCGCCAGGGTGCAGGTGCTGCACCCGTTTCGCACCACCAGGAACCTGTACTCGTCCAAGTGGTTTGCCCTAGGCATGCTCACGGCGACGCTCAGCTGGGGCCTACACGTGGCGGCGCTGGCGCTGGCGCCGATGTCGGTCGTCCAGGTGTCGCTGGCGGCCGGCGTGGTGTTCATCGCGGTGATGGCCGAGCGGCTGTTCGGCTTTCACGTGGGCAAGCGCCAGTGGCTAGGCCTGGCGGCGATGGCCGGCGGTCTGGTGCTGCTGGGCGTGACACTGCCGGCGATGCACGGAGCACACGCGACCTTCTCGCCCGCGGCCATGATCGGTTTTGAGGCCAGTCTGTTCGGCATCGGCGGCTTGCTGCTGATGGGCCCGAGGATGGGCGGCCCGGCGGAGCACCACGGCGTGATGCTGGGGGCTGCCTCGGGGATCCTGTTCGGCGTGTCAGACACTGCGATCAAGGCGCTGACGGGGATAACGGGCGCCCACGGGATCGCCGGCCTGGTGCTGAGCCCCTGGCTGGGGGTGGCGGTGCTGGCATCGGTGTTCGCGTTCTTTGCGTCCGCGCGAGGGCTGCAGGACGGCGAGGCGGTCCCGGTGATCGCGGTGACAGGCACCGCGGCGAACATCGCAGGCATCGCAGGAGGCATCCTCGTATTCGGCGACCCGGTAGCCGGCAGCGCGTCCGGCGTGATCTTGCAGGCGCTGGCGTTCGTGCTGGTAGTGGTCGCCTCGGCGCTGATGCCCGCGCCGGTGCGCGCGACGGGCCTGGCCGCTCAGCGCGCCTAGCCATCGCGCGGCCCCTTGCCGGAGCACTTCACGCGACGGTAACGAGATCGGCTCGTCGGCGGGCCGTTGCGCTGCTAGGATCTGCCCCCGATGCCGACGACCTCGCAACTGGTGCGCAAGGGGCGCGTAGCGCCCAAGAAGAAGCTGGCGACCCCCGGACTGAAGTCCGGCAAAGGCCGCAAGAAGAAGGTCGCGGCGCCGCAGCGGCGCGGGGTGTGCACGCGTGTGCAGACGATCACCCCCAAGAAGCCTAACTCCGCCCTGCGCAAGGTCGCGCGCGTACGTATCTCCGGTTCGATAGAGGTGACCGCGTACATCCCTGGCGAGGGCCACAACCTGCAGGAGCACTCGGTTGTGCTCGTGCGCGGCGGCCGCGTCAAGGACCTGCCGGGCGTGCGCTACAAGGTTGTGCGTGGAACGCTTGACACGGCCGGCGTGAGCGACCGCAAGAAGGCGCGCTCACAGTACGGCGTCAAGAAGAAATAGCCACGACGAACTTCGCCGCCAGGAACGCAGACACACATGCCCCGCCGTGCAGCCGCCCAGATCCGCCCCGTTGAGGCGGACCCGATCTACCGCTCCAAGCTCGTCCAGCAGGTGATCAACAAGGTTATGCTCGACGGCAAGAAGTCGACGGCCGAGCGGATCGTCTATGACGCGCTGGCGCTGTTGGCAGAGCGCAGCGACAAAGAGCCGGTGGAGACGCTGGAGGCGTCAATCAAGTCGCTCACGCCCAGTCTTGAGGTCAAATCGCGCCGCGTGGGCGGCGCCACCTACCAGGTGCCCGTAGAGGTCGCGCCGCGGCGCGCACGCACGCTGGCAGTCCGCTGGCTGGTCGAGTTCGCGCGCCAGCGCCGCGAGAAGACAATGGCCCAGCGGTTGGCCAACGAGCTGATGGACGCCCAGTCCCAGCAGGGCGGCGCCTACAAGCGCAAGGACAACATCTACCGCATGGCCCAGGCTAACAAGGCCTTCGCCCACTACCGCTGGTAGCTGACGGCCCGCCGCAAGCGCGGCCGTGAAGATTTTCGTCTATGGCGCTTGAAGGAGAAACCTTCGGTACCTAATATTTCGGTACCGAATGTCTTCGGCTTCTACCCAAGCATCCGTCGACGCCACACACGGGCACGACCCGCACGCGTCGCTGAAGATCGAGCGCCACGTGTGGGTGATCTCCGGCGTGGTGATCCTGGGGATGATCATGTCGATCCTCGACACGACCATCGTCAACGTGGCGCTGCGCACGCTGGGGCACGAACTGCACAGCAACATCGCGCAGGTGCAGTGGGTGGTGACTGGCTACCTGCTGTCGCTCGGTGCCGTCATCCCCGTCACCGGCTGGGCTTCGCGGCGCTGGGGTGCCAGGCGCGTGTACCTGGTCTCGCTCGTGCTGTTCACCGCCGGTTCGGCCGCCTGTGGGCTGTCGAGCTCGCTGACCTCGCTGGTCGTCTTCCGGGTGCTGCAGGGCGTGGGTGGCGGCATGATCATGCCGGTCGCGCAGCTGATCATGGCCCAGATAGCCGGTCCCCAGCGGATGGGCCGAGTGATGGGCGTGGTCTCGATGCCCGCCATGCTCGCGCCGATATTTGGGCCGGTTGTCGGCGGGGCGATCCTCGAGCACCTGCACTGGTCGTGGATCTTCTTCGTCAACGTGCCCGTGGGCGTGGTCGCGTTCGCGCTCGCTTGGCGCATGCTCCCGCAGACCGACTCGGGCGAGGCGGGGCCACTGGACGTGGTGGGCCTCGCGCTGCTGCCCACCGGCGCGGCGGCGATCGTGTACGGCCTCAGCAAACTCGGCTCCGGCGCCAGCCTGGGCTCCACGACCGTGCTGGCGCCGCTGGTCGCAGGCGTGGTGTTGTCGATCGCGTTCACGCTGCACGCGCTGCGCGTCGAGCGAGCGGGCGGGCGGGCTCTACTCGACGTGCGCCTGTACGCCAACCGCGTGTTCTCGGGTGCCTCGTTCACCACCTTCGGCCTCGGCGCTGCGCTATTCGGGGCGATGGTCCTGGTGCCGCTGTACTACCAGGAAGTGCGCGGCGAGAGCATTATCAACACCGGCCTGCTGAACGCTCCCCAGGGCATCGGCGCGCTGGTGGCGATGCCGATCGCAGGGCGCCTCACCGATCGCTTCGGCGGCGGGCGGATCGCGCTGGTCGGGGTATCGCTGCTGTGCGTGAGCACGATCCCGCTGGCGTTCGTCGGCGCGCACAGCTCGATCGTCGGCCTGTCCGCGCTGCTGGTCGTGCGCGGTGTGAGCATTGGCCTGTCGTTCATGCCCGCCATGACTGCTGCGTTTGCGTCCATGCGCCCGGACCAGCTGTCGGACGCCACGCCGCAGATCAACGTGCTGATGCGCCTCGGCAGCGCGATCGGCGTGGCGATCCTCGCGGTCGTCCTGCAGCGCGCCTCCGGCGGCGCCAGCGTGCACCCGGCGCACGCCTTCGACACCGCCTATTGGTGGGGCTTGGGGATCGCCGTGGCGTCGCTGATTCCCTGCCTGATGCTGCTGCGCGCCGAGCGCCCGCGCGCCACAAAACCGGCGGTCGAGGAAGAGCGCGAGCGCGCGCAGGCCGAGCGGGCGGCCGTCGAGGTTGCCGGCGTCTGAGCGCCACGGCGAAAGATGACCATGGCAGCGCCCAGTCCGACCAAGACAAGCCAGAAGGCTGCCGTGCGCCCGCCCAAGGCTGCGCGCGAGGGCGACATGGATGCGCTCGGCCTGGCCTTTCGTCGTGTCTTTCGCAGCCTCAGCCGCCTGCGCGGGCGCGACACCCACCTGGGCGGCTCCGAGCTCAGCCACGCGCAGTTCGAGCTGTTGATCGAGCTGCACGAGCGGGGCGACCTGCCCGCCGGCGAGCTCGCAGCTGCGGCTCGGCTGACGCCCGCGACGGTCACGCAGATGCTCGACCACCTGGCGGCGCAGGGTCACGTCGAGCGGGTCCGCTCGCAGGCCGACCGCAGGGTCGTGCTGACGTGCCTCACTCCCGCCGGGCGGCTGCAGATCGAGGCCAAGCGCGCGGCCTGGAAGCAGCGCTGGGAGGGGGCCCTGCAGGACGTGCCCGCGAGCGAGCTGCGCGCGGCCACGCGGGTGCTCACGCGCCTTGGCGCGGTGTTCGAGGACGTGCCCGGCGACGACGATTGCAGGTCCTGAGCGCCACTAGGCCCTCTGCTATAGTCGGCACGCGTCGGAGGTACGCCGCTTGTGGTGGCATGCCTTTGGCAAACTGAAACATGATGGAGACCTCGAGCAGATAGCGACGCCCACCGGTCAATAGACGACCAGCAGCGCGCGTGGGCCCGAGGGCCCAATTTTTTTGCCCGCACCCGGGCACACGACCAGCTAGACCACAGCCACCCGCCAAGTCACGGAACCCACAGCGATGCCACGCAAGTTCTCCCTGCAAAACACCCGCAACATCGGGATCATGGCCCACATCGACGCCGGCAAGACGACGACGACCGAGCGCATCCTCTACTACACGGGGCGCACCTACAAGATCGGTGAGGTGCACGAGGGCGCTGCGGTGATGGACCGGATGGAGCAGGAGCAGGAGCGTGGGATCACGATCACCTCCGCGGCTACCACGGCCCAGTGGAAGGACCACCGCATCAACATCATCGACACGCCCGGGCACGTCGACTTCACGGTCGAGGTGGAGCGCTCCCTGCGCGTGCTCGACGGCGCGATCGCGCTGTTTGACTCGGTCGCGGGCGTGGAGCCGCAGTCTGAGACAGTCTGGCGCCAGGCCGACAAGTACCACGTGCCGCGCATCGCCTACATCAACAAGATGGACCGCAGCGGGCGCGGACTTCGACATGGGCGTGCAGACGATGATCGATCGCCTGGGCGCCCACCCGGTGCCGATCCAACTGCCGATTGGTGCCGAGGGCGACTTCCTTGGCGTGGTCGATCTGGTGGCGATGAAAGCGATCGTTTACAAGGACGAGATGGGCAAGGAACAGGAAGAGATCGAGATCCCCGAGCGGGCTCGTCGACGCCGCGGCGGCAGCCCGCGAGCACCGACTCGAGGAGGTCTCCCACTACGACGACGCGCTGCTCGAACTGATGCTTGAGGAGGCCGAGGTGCCGCAGGAGACGCTCAAGCAGGCGATCCGCAAGGCGACGCTGTCGACCAAGCTGACGCCCGGCGCTGTGCGGGGTCGTCGTTCAAGAACAAGGGCGTGCAGCCGCTGCTGGACGCTGTGATCGACTACCTGCCCTCGCCGCTGGACGTGCCGCCGGTGGACCGGCCACGAACTGATCAAAGGCGAGGAGCACGAGCGCGAGGTCGTGCGCCACGCCGACGACTCCGAGCCGTTCGCTGCGCTGGCCTTCAAGATCGCTGGCCGACCCCTATGTCGGCAAGCTGACCTACTTCCGCGGCGGTACTCCGGGCATCCTGGCAGGCGGGCGGGCGCGTGCTCAACGTGTCCAGCGGGCGCACCGGAGCGGATCGGGCGCATCCTGATGATGCACGCCAACGACCGCGAGGAGGTCGAGGAGGTCTTCGCGGGCGACATCGCCGCGGCGGTGGGGATCAAGCAGGTGATCACCGGCGACACGCTGGCCGCACCCGACGCGCCGATCCAGCTCGAGAAAATCGACTTTCCCGAGCCGGTCATCAAGGTGGCGGTCGAGCCCAAGACCAAGGCCGACCAGGAGAAGATGTCGACCGCGCTGGGGCGCCTGGCCGAGGAGGACCCCACCTTCCAGGTGCGCACCAACGAAGAAACCGGCCAGACCGAGATCCGGGGCATGGGCGAGCTTCACCTGGAAGTGCTGGTCGACCGCATGAAGCGCGAGTTCGGCGTGGAGGCCCAACGTTGGGCGCCCGCAGGTCTCCTACCGCGAGACGGTGCGCGGCACGGTGCAAGAAGATCGAAGGTAAGTTCGTGCGCCAGACTGGCGGCTCGGGCCAGTTCGGCGTGGTCTTCATCGACCTCGAGCCGGCCCCCGGCGAGGGCTTTGACTTCGCTCAAAAAGATTAAAGGGCGGGGCGATTCCCTCCGAGTACATCCCGGCGGTTGAGAAGGGCATCGTTGAGGCGCTGGAGAACGGGCGTCAAGGCGGGCTACCCGATGGTCGACGTGCGGGTGACGCTCGTGGACGGCAAGTACCACGACGTGGACTCCTCGGAGATCGCCTTCAAGGTAGCCGGCTCATACGCCATCAAGGAGGCGGCAAAACGCGCCAAGCCGGTGCTGCTGGAGCCGATCTTCTCCGTTGAGGTGGTCGCGCCCGAGGACTTCTTGGGCGACGTGATCGGCGACCTCTCGCGCCGGCGCGGTCGCATAGAGGGCCAGGAGCGCCGCGGCAACGCGCTGGCGGTGACCGCGCGTGTGCCACTGAGCGAGATGTTCGGCTATGCCACCGACCTGCGTTCCAACACGCAGGGCCGCGCGACATACACGATGCAGTTGAAGGTCCTACGAGGAGGTCCCGCCGAACATCGCCGAGAAGGTCGTGGAAGCAAGAACGGGAGGAGCCCGTACCGGCCTAGCAGCAGCCAGCAGTCATGAAGACCCGCATTCAGATAGATTTCTCAGGTTCGCCCTCTTAGGGGTCGAACGTACAAGTCGATACAGGAGCGAACGAAAAGTGGCGAAGGAGAAGTTCGAGCGCGACAAGCCGCACGTCAACGTCGGCACCATCGGACAATTGACCATGGCAAGACCACCCTGACGGCGGCGATCACGACGTGCAGGAGAAAAAGGGGCGGCGCCGAAGCCGGCAGCACCGAGGGGCGACACGGTCCCGATGAAACCAAGGCGGTCACCATTGCCATCTCCCACGTCGAGTACCAGACCGAGAAGCGTCACTACGCGCACATGGACTGCCCCGGCCACGCCGACTACATCAAGAACATGATCACTGGCGCAGCGCAGATGGACGGCGCGATCCTCGTGGTTCGGCCGCCGACGGCCCGATGCCGCAGACCCGCGAGCCGTGCTGCTGGCCCGTCAGGTGGGCGTGCCCGCCATCGTGGTTTCCTCAACAAGGTCGACATCGTGGACGACAAGGAACTGCTGGAGCTGGTCGAAATGGAAGTCCGTGAGCTGCTGACCAAGTACGAATTCCCGGGCGACAACACGCCGATCATCACGCGGCTCGGCGCAAAAGGCGCTGAAGCACGAGAGCTGCAGGCAGAAAGATACAGGACTTGGACGCGGTTGACTCCTATATCCCGGTGCCGGTGCGCGAAGTGGACAAGCCGTTCCTGATGCCCGTCGAGGACGTGTTCTCGATCGAAGGCCGCGGCACCGTGGTGACCGGTCGTGTCGAACGGCATGGTGAAGCGGGGCGAAGAGGTCGAAATCGTCGGCTTGAAGGACACGAGCAAGACGGACGCACCGGCGTGGAGATGTTCCGCAAGCTCCTCGACGAGGGCGCGCGGGCGACAACGTCGGTGCTGCTGCGGGGCACCAAGCGGGAGGAAGTGGAGCGCGGCCAGGTGCTGCGAAGCCCGGCTCGATCACGCCGCACACGAAGTTCAAGGCCGAAGTGTACGTGCTGTCGAAGGAGGAAGGCGGTCGTCACACCCCGTTCTTCACGGGGTATCGTCCGCAGTTCTACTTCCGCACGACTGACGTCACCGGCGTGGCCAAGGCCCAGGGCGTCGAAATGGTATGCCCGGCGACAATGTCTAGATGGAGACGAATGATCGAGCCCGTCGCGATGGAAAAGGGCCTGCGGTTTGCGATTCGAGAGGGCGGGCGAACGGTCGGCTCGGGCGTGGTCAGCGAGATCATCGAGTAGCACCTGCGAGCCCCTCCGCGCGGAGGGGCTTCGCACATTGGCAGTCAGATACGAACTAAATTCGGCTCCGCCGCAGAGGCGAGAGGGCGTCCGGGAGGACCTATGGTCAACCCCCCCGCTCTTTTCCTCGCCGCTCTGCGCCGGCCGGAAAGGCACCCCAGGAATGACCCATGGCAGCGGCCAACCAGAACAAGATACGCATCCGCCTGAAGGCGTATGACACCTCGGCCATCGAGTCGGCGGCCAAGGAGATCGTCAAGACGGCCACCCGCACCGGCGCGAACGTGTCCGGGCCGGTACCGCTGCCGACCGAGAAGAACGTGTACTGCGTGATCCGCTCGCCGTTCAAGGACAAGGACTCGCGCGAGCACTTCGAGATCCGCACGCACAAGCGCCTGATCGACATCCACCAACCGACGCCCAAGACGGTCGACTCGCTGCAGCGCCTGGACCACCTGCCGGCAGGCGTCGACATCGAGATCCGCCTGGCCACCTGAACCGCTCGACCTCCAACCCGCTCACGTCACCCGTTCGCAAATGCCCGCCTACCTCGCCAAGAAGTCTGCGGCATGACCCAGGTCTT
>CAVUXA010000004.1:0-52666 GCA_963745375.1 uncultured Solirubrobacteraceae bacterium
CGCTCGCTCATGGTCTGTGTCATCGAGTCCGCCAGATGATCCCGATCGAAGTCACCCTCGATCCGCCGCACGCCCAATTCCAGCCGCTCGCCCATTGCGCCAAGAAGGCGCTGAATGGTGTCCACAGAAGGCGAGATCTCATCGCGCTCCACTCGACTGACCGCGTTCTGTGAGGTGCCCGCGCGCAGTGCCAGCTGCACCTGGGAGAGACCGTGGCGCTCACGCGTCGAGCGGATCAACACACCTGGGCTCACGGCCATGAATATACCAGATCAGGTGTCAGTATCCGTCATGTGCGCCGATGCTCGCGGCAGTGATCGTGTAGGCGGCCCAATACGATGAGTCACCGTGTCTCTCTCTATAGACGTGGTGATCGTCGCTTACGGACGGTATGAGCTGACCGCCAGCTGCCTGCGTCACGTGTGCGCGCAGACGATCGACCACCGCGTGATCCTCGTCGACAACGGCTCAACCGACGACACGTACGAGCGCATGATCAGCGACTGGCCGGAGGTGCAGCTGGAGTGCTTCGCAGACAACCGCGGCTTCGCGCAGGCCGCCAACAGCGGCGTTGCGGCTGGCCGCGGCGACGTGGTGGTATTGCTCAACAACGACGTCGACGTGCATCCTGACTTTCTCGAGCGGCTCGTCGCGCCATTGCAAGACGATCCCCAGGTCGGCTCGGTGGCCGCGCTCATGCTGCAGCCGGGCGAGCAGCTGATCGACAGCGCCGGCCTGGCCGCCGACGTCGCGCTGGGAGGCTTTCCACGCCTGCCAGGGGCTGGACGCGTCCGCGGCACAGCGCGAGCGCCCCGTGCTGGCCGGACCCGCCGGGACCGCCGCCGCCTACCGCCGCGCCGCATGGGAGCAGGTCGAGGGCCTGGACGAAACGATCTTCGCCTACATGGAGGACTTCGACCTGGCCCTGCGCCTGCGCAGCTCCGGCTGGGGGACCACGCTGGCACCCGACGCGGTCGGGGTGCACCTGGGCTCTGCCACGCACGGGCACCGCACCGCCTGGCAGCGGCGCAACGGCGGCTTCGGGCGCGGCTACATGCTGCGCCGCTACGGTCTGCTGCGCGGACGCGGCGCGCCGCGCACGCTGGCCACCGAGACAGCAGTAGTGCTCGCCGACCTGGCCGTCTCGCGCGACCTGGCCGCGCTGCGCGGCCGGCTGTCGGGCTGGCGCGCCGGCGCCAGCGCGCCGCGGCTGCCCGCTCCGCCCAATGAGGCGATCGACCACACGATCACCTTCCGCGATTCGCTGGCCCTGCGGCGGGGGGTCTATGGACGGCGCGCCGCCTGATCTCCCGCGGCCTGACGTCCCGCGGCCCGACGTCCTGTTCATCTGCGCCGACCCTGTCGGCGAGCGGATGGCCGGGCTGGGCATCCGCTGCTGGGAGCTCGCGCAGGCACTCGCGCGAGCACTGGGCGACACTGCGCGTGTCACCGTCGCCCACGGCGGTAGTGAGCAGGGCGAGCGCCAGGGGGTACAGCTGGTTGCCTTCAGGCCCCACGCCCCCGCCGCGCTGCGGGCGCCGATCGCGCGGGCCGACGCCGTCGTCGCCCACCCGCAGTGGCCGCTCGTCGACCGCTGGCTGGCGCGCTCGCGCGCCAGGGTGGTCGTCGACCTGTACTGCCCCGAGACGCTCGAGACGCTCGAGCTGCTCAGCGGGCGCGGCGGGCGGGCGGGGCTGCTGCGCGCTCAGCACACCGCCACCACGCTCGACCGTCTGCACGCCGCGCTACGCACCGGGCACAACGTCATCTGCGCCAGCGACACCCAGCGTGACCTGTGGCTCGGCGCGATGCTCGCGCTGCGCCTGATCGACCCCGAGCGCTATGACCGCGACCCCAGCCTGCGCGAGACGATCGACCTGGTGCCCTTCGGTGTGCCCGATGAGCCGCCGGGGCCGTCCTGCGCGGGTGGCGGCGCGCGCGAGGCGATCCCCGCGCTGGGCCCCGACGACGAGGTCGTGTTGTGGAACGGCGGCATCTGGAGATGGCTGGACGCGCTCACGGCGATCCGCGCCGTCGCTGCGCTGAGCGAGCGCAGGCCGGGCGTGCGCCTCGTGTTCATGGGCGGCGCCATCGACGCCAGCGAGCACCCAGCCGCCGCCGCCAGCACCGCCGCCGCGCGCGCGCTGGCGCGCGAGCTCGGCCTGCTGGGCTCGGTCGTGCACTTTCACGGCCACTGGGTGGCGTATGAGCAGCGCGCCGCGTGGCTGGCGCAGGCGGCGTGCCTGCTGTCCTGTCACGTGGACCATCTCGAGACCCGCTTCGCCTACCGCACGCGGCTGCTCGACGGCCTGTGGGCGGGCGTGCCGATCGTCTGCACCAGCGGCGACGACCTGGCCGAGCGCGTGCAGCGCGAGCAGCTCGGCGCGGTGGCAGTGCCCGGCGACTGGGAGGGGCTGAGCGTCGGGCTCGAGGGCGTGCTGGAGAAGGGACGCGACGCTTACGCCGCCAGGCTCCGGGCGGCGGCCGCAGGACAGACCTGGTCGCGGGTATCCGAGCCGCTGGCGCGCTGGATCTCACAGCCGGCTCCCTCGCGGCGCCTTGGCGAGGCTCGCGGCGCGGTGTCGCCCCCGCTGGCCCAGCGCCTGCGCGAAGCGGCCTATCTGACGGGAGGGCGGGCGCTGCTTGCTAGGAAGGGTCCAGCCGGGCCTCCAGCTCGCGCGGGCTGACGCGGCGCTCGCGCTGGATGCGCCGGCGCCGCGCGACCATGCGCGGCAGCCCGGCGAGCGCGTCGCGCCAGGCGCGCAGCCAGATGCCCAGCTTGCGGTCCCTGGCCGCGACCGCCAGGTTGACCAACTGCCCGGCCGCCAGCTGGTGGGCGTGGCGGGCGAGCAGCGACGCGGGCATGCCCTTGGCGAACAACCACACGGCGTTACGCCACAGCTGGTAGCGGGTGAAGTCGGTCAAGCCCGCGCCCAGGGTGGCGCTGCCCATGTGGTAGACGCGCGCGCTCGGCACGTAGCGGCACTGCAAGCCGGCCAGCTGCGCGCGCAGCGCCCAGTCGACGTCCTCGAAGAACGCGTGGAAGTCCGCGTCAAAATCGCCCACGTCCTCGATCGCGCAGCGGCGGTAGACGGCCGCGCCGGCGCAGGGTCCGAAGATCGCCTGCGGCCGGTCGTACTGGCCGCGATCTCGCTCGCCGTGCCCGCGGCGGTGGCCGTGGCCGGCCCACTTGAGCACGTCGCCCGCGCCGTCGATCACGTCGCGCCGGTCGAAGTCGAGCAGCTTGGGGCTGGCTGAGCCGGCCTCGGGGTGCTCGCGCAGGGCGTCCACGAGCTCGCCCAGGCAGTCGGGGTCGAGCTCGACGTCGCTGTTGAACAGGGCCACCAGCTCGCTGCGCGCGCCGACGCGCAGGCACGCGTTGAGCGCCGCCGTGACCCCCTGATTCTCCTGTACCACGACCTCCACGTCGGGCCACCGCGCGGCCAACCACTCGGCAGTTCCGTCTGTCGAGCCGTCGTCTATCACCACCACATCGAAGTCGCGAAAGTTCTGTGCGGCCAGCGAGGGCAGCACCACCTCCAGCAGCTCGCGCCCGTTGTAGGTGGGGATCGCGACGGTGAGGAGGTCGCTCACTTATCCGCCCCGATCAACGCGTCGAGGTCGGCGAGTGAGCGCACGCGCGTGTGCTGAACGCGCCGGCGCTCTCGCAACACTGCGGGCATCCCCGCGAGCGCGTCGCGCCACACCTTCAGCCACAGCCGCCCGCGACCGCGGCGCAGGGCGATGGCGAGGTTGCGCAGCTGCACGAAGGCCAGCTCCGGCGCGTGGCGGACGAGCGCAGCCGGTGGGTAGTTCTTGGCCACCACCCAGATCGCGTTGCGCCAGTTGTGATACAGCGCGAAGTCGCTTGCCCCTTTGCCCAGCGTGGCGCTGCCCATGTGGTAGGCGACCGCGCTGGGAACGTAGCGACAGCCCCAGCCGGCCAACTGGGCGCGAAAGCACCAGTCGACGTCCTCGTAGTTGGCGAACAGGTGCTCGTCGAGGACGCCCACTCGCTCCAGAGCAGCGCGGCGGTAGACCGCGGCGGCGCCACACGCGCTGAAGATCTCCTGCGGCTGGTCGTACTGGCCGGCGTCGGGCAGCCCCTGCCCGCGCCGGTTTGCCTCCCCGCCCCACGTGTACAGGTCACCCGCGCCGTCGAGCAGCTCGCGATGCTGGAAGTCGAGCAACTTGCCGCACGCCACACCGGCCCGCGGATCGCGCTCGAGCGCCCCGACGAGCTCTGCCAGGCATCCGGGCTCCAGCTCGAGGTCGTTGTTGAGCAGCGCCACATACTCGCCCCCGGCCGCGTGCAGGCCCCGGTTGAGCGCGGCCGCCACGCCCACGTTCTCGGCCAGCGACAGCACCCGCACATTCGGCCAGCGCTCGGCCAGATAGGAGCGGGAGTCGTCGTGGGAGCCGTTGTCGACGACCAGCATCTCCACCGGCTGGCAGGTCTGGGCGGCCAGCGACGGCAGGACCACCTCGAGCAGGGGCCGGCCGTTGTAGTTGAGCACCACTGCGCTGACGGTTGGCACGCTAGCGGCCCATGGCGCCCAGGCGCCCGCCAAGCAGCTCTGCGACCTCGCCGGGGAAGCGCCCGAGCAGACGCAGTACGCCGAAGTAGACGACGCTGGCGAGCAGCGCGCCGAGCAGCGGGTGGATCGGCGCCAGCAGCCCTGCGAGCAGGCCGGCGCCCCCCGCCAGCGCTGCCACGGGGATGACGCTGAGAGGCAGGCGGACCTCGTGCTGGCTGCGCACCAGCACGATCGCCACCGCGATCGCCAACCCCGTCTCGGCGACCACCGCCGCGATCGCCGCGCCGCGCGCGCCCAGCGACGGAACGAGCGCGAGGGTGAGCGCGGCGGAGACGGCCAGCGCGCCCAGGTTGCTGTAGATGACGGCCCGGTAGCGATGCATGCTGAGCACGGGGAACCCACACGCGACGATCGCGAAGCTGGCGATCAGCGCGAGGCCCTGGATGCGCAGCACGGCGATCGACGGGTCGGCCTTGTGGGCGGCGATCACGTGGATGGCAAAGCCGGCGCCGACCTCCAGGCACAGGACCATCCACGTGCCGGCCAGCAGCGCCAGCTCGAAGATCCGCCCGCTGGCCGAGACGAAGCGGTCGGCGTCGTCGCGCGCGGCGCGCGCGAGGATCGGAAAGGCGGCGCTGACGACGAGGACGGGAATCCCAATGAGGACTTCGGTGATGCGAAACGAGGTCGCGAAGTAGCCCGTCTGGACGGGGCTTGCGGTCAGCGACATCAGCACGATCGCGACGCGCAGGTAGACCACGCTCACCGCCGCCACCACCGCCCAGGGGACGGCTTCGCGCAGCAGCCGCCACCAGCGCCCGACGTCGAAGGACGGCTTCAGCGGGGTGTAGCGCAAGACCAGCGGGACCGTGAACGCCAGCGACACCGCAGATGCGGGTATCGCGACGGCGAGCAGGGGCAGCAGGCCCGCGCCGGCGAGCGCGAGGGCTACGAGCAGCGCGACGTTGACGACCTGGCGCAGCAGATCGGCGGCCGACGCCCAGCCGAAGCGCAGCTGCGCCTGCAGGGTCATCGACAGGGTGCTCTGCAGCAGCTGGAGCACCAGGCCGACGCCGGCCAGGGCGGTGGCGAGGACGAGCGTGGGGCCGTAGCCGCCGGCCGCGGCGAAGGCGACCGCGAAGGCGACGCCGACGACCGTCAGGAGCAGGCGGATCCCGATCGCCGAGGACATCATCTGGCGGCGGCGATCGGCGTCGAGGGTGGCGAACTCGCGCAGCACGACGCTGTTGAGCCCGCCCTCGGTGAACCCGGCGACGATCGTGATCAGCGCGATCACCGCGGTGTAGCGGCCGAAGTCGGCGATGCCGAGATGGCCGATCAGCACGCGTGCGGAGATCAGCGACAGCAGGATGCCAAGCACGTAGGAGGCGGTGCGCAGCACGCTCCCGCGCAGCGCCGCCGGGCCGGCCAACGGCGTGTCGAGCAGGTCGGGCTCGGCCGCCTCGCCCACCTCGGCCGCCTCGCCCGCCATCAGGCCGGCAGGTGCTCGCGGATGAAGGCCTCGACGTCGTCGCTGCACAGCTGCGCCACGCAGGCCTCGATCGTGTCCATCGGCCACTCCCACCAGGCGATCCGCTCGAGCGCCTGCACCTGCTCGTCGCTGAACCGCCGGCGGACCTCGCGCGCAGGGACGCCCGCGACGACCGCGTAGGGACGAACGTCGCGCGTGACCACGGCGTAGCCGGCGACCACCGCGCCGTCGCCGATGCTCACACCCGAGCGCACGCGCGCGCCGCGACCGATCCACACGTCGTTGCCCACCTCGATGTCGCCGCGGCTGCGCGGGTGACCGTCCTCGTAGGCGCCCGGCAGCCCCAGGCGGGCGCGGAAGGGAAACGTGGAGACCCAGTCGGTGCGGTGATCGCCTCCGTCCATCAAGATGACGTCTGGTCCGATCGAACAGAACGAGCCGATGCGCACATGGGCGCTGTCGCCGGGGAACGTGGCCACCAGCGGCTCGCCGTAGCTGCAGCGTCCCATTGTCAGGCGCTCGCTCGAGTACAGCGCCTCGTCGAGAGCCTGGCGGGCGGCGTGGGCGCGGTGCTCGCCGTACCTGCTCCACACCGCGTCGACCTGGCGCCCGAGCAGGTCGCGCAGCGGCCCCAACCGCCTCGCCTGGCGTCGGCTCATGCAGACTCCTGCGGCTGCCGCTGCGTCTGCTCGGAGTGCTCCCGCCACCAGGCGATGACGCCGTCGAGGCCCTCGTCGAGCTCGATCGCGGGGCTCCATCCGACCTCGTCGCGCAGGCGCCCGACGTCGGCGATCAACGCGGGCGGCTCTCCCGCGGGCATTGCCAGCGCACCGATCTGCAGTAGCTCCGTGGCTCCGATCCTGCGCGCAAGCTCCCGCGCAAGGTCAGCCAAAACCAAAGGCCTGCCGGAGGCGACGTTCACAGCGCCCGTGACGGAGCTGTCGGCGAGTGCGGCGAACGCGGCGCCCGCATCGGCGGCGTGCAGGAAGTCGCGGCGCTGGGTGCCGGCGGTCATCTGCGCGGGCTCACCACGTAGTAGCGAGAGCACCAACGAGGGCACGAAGCGCCCGGGCGCCTCAATCGGGCCGTAGAGGAAGAACAGGCGCCCCCACGCGAGCTCGATGCCCGCCTGCGCGCACAGTGCGGCACAGACGACGTGCAGGCCGTGCTTGGACGCGCCGTACAGCGTGGCCGGGCGCAGGGGGGCGCTCTCGGGGTAGACCTCGCGCGTCCACTCGTACTCGGCACAGCTGCCCGCGAGCACCGCGCGTCGTCCGCCTGCGGCGGCGAACGCGCGCATCAGCGCAAGCGAGGCCTCCACCCAGCGGACGTTGTCGGTCGAGGTCCAGAACTTGCCGTGTTCGGCATACCAGGCGAGATGGACGAGGATCTCGGGCTGCACTTCGGCGAGGACCTCACAGCCGGCGAGCAGGTCGGCCTCGTGCCAGACCACCCCTGGCTGGGCGCCGCCGGGCGCGCGGGCGACGGCGTGGACCTCGTGGCCGGCCCCGACGAGCGCGGTCAATGCGTTTGCCCCAATGAAGCCCGTGGCGCCGGTGAGCAGCACCCGGCTCACGGCTGGTAATCGGGATGGGCGCGGTCGCGCTGGGAGATGGTCCGTCCCTCGGGCGGCTCGGGCGGCCACTGGATCGCGAACGCGGGGTCGTCCCAACGCACGGCCCTGACAGCCTCGGGCACGTAACGGTGGCCCATCTGGTAGACGAGCTCGGTGTCGTGCGCGAGCGTTTGAAAGCCATGGGCGAGCCCCTCGGGGATGTACAGGCACAGGCCGTTGTCAGCGCTGAGCTCAACGCCGTGCCAGGCGCAGTAGGTGGGGGAGTCTGCCCGCAGGTCCAGCGCGACGTCGAAAGCGGCACCGCGCACGCAGCGCACGAGCTTTGACTCCGCGTGGGGCTCGGCCTGGTAGTGCATGCCCCGCAGGGTTCCACGGCGGGCGTTGTGAGAAGCGTTGCACTGCACGACTACGGGGTTCAGCCCGCGGGCGCGGAACTCCTGCTCGTCGAAGGTGCGGGCAAACCAGCCCCGCTCGTCGCCAAGGCGCTCGAGCTCGATCACCCACACGCCGGGCAGGCTCGCCGCCTGGAATCTCATCGCCCGATCGCGCTCGCGGGGCCCAGCTGGTAGAGCGCCTCGAAGAACTCGACCTGCACGGGGTGGGGACGGTCGAACACCGTCTGCCAACTGCTGCGCACCGGGTAGTCGTCGTGGGCGACGACCAGGCCGTCGTGCTCGTTGACCGACCGCTGCCACTGCTTGGTGTAGAAGTAGCGGGTGCAGTGAGTGTCGATCGCGGTGAAGTAGTGCTCGATCTGCTCGGGGCGCATCTCGTGCAGCGAGCTGATGTTGACGAACAGGTCCGCCTGCTGGGGCGGGAGTAGGTCGAGCTGGTTAGGTGTCAAGAACACAATCTGCGCGGACGCGAGCTCGTGCTCGACCTCGGAGTAGGAGTCGAAGTGGCGGAAGCCGAAGATGGGTCGATCGGCGAACAGCGTGGACAGGTAGCGCTCGGAGATGGCGAGCGCGGGAGGGATGTCGACGACGTAGTAGCGGACGTGGGGCAGCGCGGAGAGGAACGCCCAGGCGACTCGTCCGTAGCCTGCGCCGAGCTCGATCACGCTGCGGATCGGCCGATCGGCTGGCAGCGCGTCGGTGATGGCGGTGAGCTCGAGCACGGAGTTGCACAGGTCCTCGCTCACCCGTCGACCGCGATAGTCGATGTAGACGGGGTGCCCGAGCAGCGGCTCGTCGAGCCGCTCGAGCACGCCACGGCGGTCGCAGCGGTGCACGTACTCCCACAGCAGGGCGATGTACAGCGCGGTGGTCTTGTTGCCGATGATGCGCCCGATGCGCCCTGGGAAGACCAGCCGTTCGGCCAGGCGGGCGCCGAGCACGGCTGGACGCGGGTGCGCGAGCGAGGCGCGCAGCACGGCGCGGTACTGCGACGTGCGCGGGTCGCCGACCTGGAACTGGAAGTAGTTGCGGTTGATCGTGCGCTTGAACTCCTCAAAGCCCTCGTCGGAGAGCTGGCGCAGGTTGAGGTCGGCGAAGTACTCCCAGAAGCGCGATGGCTGCACGATCGCCGGGGCCTGGCGAATCTCCTCGAGCATGCTGGGCAGCTTGGCGAGCCCGGTCTCGGCGCCGTCGACGATCATGCCCTCCGCGCGATCGATCTCATGGGAGCAGCTCGAGCTCGGGTGTGCGCGCGGCAAAGCGCCCGCCCCACTCGCGGATGAAGTCCAGCTGCGCGGCGATCTCGTCCTTCAGGTTCCAGGGGAGGATCAGCACCACGTCGGGCTGGTCTTTAGAGATTACCTCCGGTGCGAGGATCGGTATGTGGCTGCCCGGCAGGAAGTGTCCTTGCTTGTTCGGGTTCAGGTCACAGGTGTAGTCGATGAAGTCCCGACGCAGGCCGCAGTAGTTGAGCATCGTGTTGCCCTTGGCGGGCGCGCCGTAGCCGGCGATGCGCAGGTTGCGCTGCTTGAGGTCGATCAGGAAGCTGAGGATCTGGCGCTTGTTCGCCTCGACGCGGCGTCCGTAGCCAAGGTAGGTGTCCAGCTGCTCGTAGCCCGCGTCGCGCTCGCGCTGGCGCAGCTGCAGTGCGGCGTGGGAATCGGGCTTGGCGGAGTCGTCTGCGTGGCAGCCGTACACACGCAGCGAGCCGCCGTGCGTGGGCAGCTCCTGCACGTCGAACAGGCGCAGGCCGTGCGCCTGGAAGGCGCGCGAGACGGTCAGGAAGGAGAAGTAGGAGAAGTGCTCGTGGTAGATCGTGTCCCACTGGTTGTCGTCGATCAGGCGCATCAGGTGGGGGAACTCCATCGTGATCACCCCGCCGGGCTTGAGCAGCACCTGCATGCCGGCGATGAAGTCGTTGAGGTCGGGGACGTGGGCGAGCACGTTGTTGCCGATCAGCAGGTCGGCGGCCGACTCGCCGGCGAGCGTGCTGGCGGTGTCGCGCCCGAAGAACTCGACGAGCGTGGGGATGCCCTTCTGCAGCGCCACGCGGGCGACGTTTGCGGCAGGCTCGATGCCCAGCACGGGAACCTGACGCTCATGGAAGAACTGCAGCAGGTAGCCGTCGTTGGAGGCGATCTCGACGACGTGGCTGTGGGCGCCGAGTCCGAGGCGCTCGATCATCTGCTCGGCGTAGCGGCGGCTGTGCTCGATCCAGCTGGACGAGTACGAGGAGAAGTAGGCGTAGTCGGAGAAGATGTGGCTGGGCGTCTCGAACTCCTCCAGCTGCACGAGAAAGCACTCCCCGCAGACCAGCGCGCGCAGCGGATAGAAGGGCTCCATCGCGTTGACCGCCGTTGGCGGCAGGTAGGAGTTGGCCAGCGGCGAGGTCCCGAGGTCGGCGAAGACGGCCTCGACCGCGCAGCCGCACAATCGGCAGGAGGTCGCGCTCATGCTGCGCGGGAGCGTAGTGCAACGGCCGGCCCGCTCATACGGGCCCAGCGGCTGGCCGCGAGCACGACTCGATCTGCTCGAGCGTGACCTCGCGCATGTCTTTGCCTGCCTTCAGCGCGAGGTACCAGTGCACGGTTTGCTCGATCGCGCTGTCGAGCCCGACGATCGGCGCCCAGCCGAGCCGCTGGCGCGCGCGCGAGGAGTCGAGCTTGAGGTAGCGCGCCTCGTGGGGGTGAGCCCCGTCGTCGAGCGTGGAGCGCACCCCTCCAGGCCACAGCTCGCCGACGCGCTGCACGATCGCGCCGACGGGGCGCGCGTCCTGCTCGGGCGGGCCGAAGTTCCAGCCGCTGGCGTGCGCGGGCGAGTCCCACAGCGCCTGGGCGAGCACGAGATAGCCGCTGAGCGGATTGAGCACGTGCTGCCACGGACGGATCGAGTTGGGGTTGCGCACGCGCACCGTCTCGTCGGCGAGCGCGGCGCGCATGACGTCGGGCAGCAGGCGATCCTCGCCCCAGTCGCCACCGCCGATCACATTGCCGGCTCGCGCAGACGCCACGCGCGGACCGTCGGGCGCGGCGAAGAACGAGCGCCGGTAGGCGACGGTGACGAGCTCGGCGGCGCCCTTGGAGCTCGAGTAGGGGTCGTGCCCGCCCATCGGCTCGTCCTCGCGATAGCCCCACTCCCACTCGCGGTTCTCATAGCACTTGTCGGAGGTCACGTTGACGACCGCGCGCACCTCTTTCCCCTGCACCCGCACGGCGTCGAGCACGTTGACGGTGCCCAGGACATTCGTCTCATACGTCTCGCGCGGCTGTGCGAACGAGCGCCGCACGAGCGACTGGGCGGCCATGTGGATGACGATCTCAGGCGCGGCCTGCGCCACCGCACCGGCAACCTGCACGTGCTCGCGGACGTCTCCGATAACGCAGTCCATGCCCTCGCCGACGCGCGCCAGCTCATACAGCGATGGCTCGGTGGGCACCCCATCGGCAAAGCCGGTCACGCGCGCGCCGAGCGACTGCAGCCACAGCGCCAGCCAGGCGCCCTTGAAGCCGGTGTGGCCGGTCAGCAGCACGCGCCGCCCGCGCCAGAAGTCGGGCTCTACTCCCATGTCCGCCAGGGAGCTTGGCCGCCGTTCCACAGCTGCTCGAGCTGGTTGCGCTCGCGCAGCGTGTCCATCGCCTGCCAGAAGCCGCGGTGGCGGTAGGAAGCCAGCTGGCCCTCGCGCGCGAGCGTGCGCATCGGCTCCTGCTCCCAGACGGTGTCGTCGCCGCCGATATAGCTCTCCACGGCGGGGGAGAGCACGAAGAAGCCGCCGTTCGTCCAGCCGCCGTCCCCGCGCGGCTTCTCCTCGAACTCGCGCACCAGATCGCCGTCCACGTCCAGCGCGCCGAAGCGCCCGGGCGGCTGTACGGCGGTGACGGTCGCGTGGCGGTCATGCGCGCGATGGAAGGCGACCAGCGCGGTGATGTCCAGGTCGGCGAGGCCATCGCCGTAGGTGAAGCAGAAGTCCTCGCCGCCGACGTAGGGCAGCACGCGCTTGAGGCGCCCGCCGGTCATCGTGCCCTCGCCGGTGTCCACGAGCGTCACCCGCCAAGGCTCGGTCTGCGAGCGATGGACCTCCATCTCGCCGTTGGCCAGGTCGAAGGACACGTCGCACGTGTGCATGTAGTAGTTGGCGAAGTACTCCTTGATCAGGTAGCCCTTGTAGCCGAGGCAGATGACGAACTCGTCGATGCCGTGGGCGGAGTAGAGCTTCATGATGTGCCACAACATCGGCTTGCCGCCGATCTCGACCATCGGCTTGGGTCGCACGGCGGTCTCCTCGCTCAGTCGCGAGCCCAAGCCGCCGGCGAGGATCACGGCCTTCACGGGCGATCAGGTTATTGGACCGGTCGCTGCGCACATGCCCACGCCATCTCGCGGGCAACTGCGGATGCGCGCGGCGGGCGGCGGGCGCATGCTGCACACAGGGAGAGATCGATGGACAGCGATACGAGCACTCAAGCCCCCGCGGGGGCGATCGAGACCGCCGCAGGCGAGGAGACGCTCGGCGCGATGGTGCTCGCGGCCACCCGGCGTCACGCTGGCGTCGCGCTGCGATACCCCAGCGACGGCGCCCGTGCGTGTCTGACCTACGCGCAGTTCGGCGCGAGCGTGCGCGAGATCGCCCGCGGTCTGATCGCGTTGGGCGTCGAGCTCGGCGATCGCGTGGCGATCCTGTCGGGCACCCGCGCCGAGTGGACGCTGGCGGACTGCGCCACACTGTGCGCGGGGGCGATCGTGGTGCCGATCTACCACACCAACTCACCCGAGGAGTGCGCCTACCTTCTGTACCACTCCGAGGCCCGCTTGATCTTCTGCGAGGACGCCTCGCAGGTCGCCAAGATCGACGCGGTGCGAGAGCGCTGCCCGCTACTCGAGCACGTGATCGTGTTCGAGGGCGAGGCCGAGGGCGCGATCACGCTTGCGCAGCTGCGCGGGCGCGCCGAGGAGACGCCGCAGGAGGCGGTGGCCGAGCGCGTTGCGGGAGTGTCCGCGCAGGACGTGGCGACGCTCGTGTACACGTCGGGGACAACCGGCCCGCCGAAGGGCTGCCTGCTCACGCACGCCAACTTGATGTCGGCGACGCGCACATACGGCGAGCGCCTGCAGCTGAACTCGACGCACGTGCTCTACCAGTTCCTGCCGCTCGCCCACGTGCTGGCGCGCGTCGCGCAGATGGTGGTGCTCGACGTGGGCGCGGAGCTGTGCTTCTGGAGCGGCGACCCGACGCGCATCGTCGCCGAGCTCGCGGAGGTCCAGCCGACCCACTTCCCGGCTGTGCCGCGCATCTACGAGAAGATCCACAGCGCGGTCGTGGGCGCGATCGAGGATGGCCCGGCGCTGCGCAGGGACGTGTTCAACCGCGCCCTCGCACAGGGCCGCCGCGTCCGCCGGCGCCAGTTGGAAGGGGCGCGGCCGGGCCGGCTGAGCATGCTGCGCTACCACCTGGCCGAGCGGCTGGTGCTGAACAAGGTGCGCGAGATCTTCGGCGGGCGCCTGCAGGTGGCGCTCGTGGGCGCGGCGCCGGTGGCCAGCGAGCTGCTGGAGTTCTTCGACGCGTGCGGCGTGATCGTGCTGGAGGGTTTCGGCCTGACCGAGAGCTGCGCGGCGGCCACGCTGAACACGCCGCAGGAGCTGAGCTACGGCAGCGTGGGCAAGCCGCTGCCGGGCACCGATGATCACGCTAGACGGCGACGATCTGCCCAAGCTGGCCGAGCGCGTGCAGGTCGCGCCGGACATCGCGACGATGGCCCACGACGAGGCGGTGCACGCGCTGATCGAGCAGGAGGTGGAGGAGGTCAACGCAAAGCTCGCGCGCATCGAGCAGATCAAGCGCTTTGCGATCCTCGACCACGACCTCACCCAGGCGAGCTGACGCCGACGTTGAAGGTCAAGCGCCAGGTGGTCTATGAGAAGTACGCGGAGGTGTTCGCGCACCTGTACCGCCCAGCTCAGCGCTCGCGCACCGCCACCACGTTAGAGGCGCCAGCCGCGAACGGGTAGTCGGATTCGAGTTCTGAGAGCACGCGGAACTGGTAGTCGGCGGGTCCGGGGAACCTGAAACGGTAGGTCGCGCGAAAGCGCCCGCGTACGCCGCTGTGCACGACGTCGAACTCGAGCCACGGCCCCCCCGGCGAGCGCGCCTCGAGGACCAGCTGCTTGCCCTCATGGGGGACTGGCCCGGCGAGCAGGCGCCCGCTGAAGCGGATGGTCCGCCCTACGCTGGTGACGTGCGGGGCGACGGTCAGCGCGATCCCGGCGTGCACGACAAGCGCGAGCGTGCTGACGGCGGCTGGCTGCGTTTCACCTAGGTGGCTGCAGTAGGTGAAGCGCAGCGTGCGCGAGGACAGGCCGCCGGGCAGGCGCAGCGCGAAGGCGCCGTCCGGCGCGGTTATGAGGGTCGGCATGGTCACCGGCGTGGCGCCGGCGTAGGCGGGAATGGCCTGCAGCCCGACCTGCGCGCCGGCGATCGGCTGTCCGTCGGCTGCGGTCAGGCGCCCGACGACCTCCTGCTGACGGCCGAAGTGACTCGTAAGGCGCCTGTGCTTGCTGCTCTTCCAGCCCACTTCCAGCGTGGCGGGCGAAGATGCGTTGGTGCCGTTGGGCGGCCCGGGCACACCTGGATTGTCGACCGTGATCTGGCGGTCGAGCACCGGCGCGGAGTTGCCCGCAGGGTCGATCACGCTGACCACCAAGTGGTGCGAGCCGTCGCTCACCTTGGTCGTGTCGAAGCCCACGTCGGCGCTCACCGACGCGGGGCATGGCTGCAAATACAGGAAAGCTGACAGCCCGTCGGTGGTCTGCCCGACGTTCTTGCAGCGCCCGCCCTCTTCGTCGATGACCGTGCTCTGAACGACCTGGCCGTCGACCGTGAACACAGCCTCGTACACGCCCGCGCCCGGATCGGTGGCGTTGAACGTCACGTCGCTCGTACCGCTGACGGCCGGCGCGTTGGCCAGTTCGCCGCCCACACCGCTCGCGCTCGGTCCGGCCTGCTGTTCGAGGGTGAGGTCGGCGGCGTAGAGGTAGACGGCAGCGGCGTAGCCGTTGGGATCACCCAAGCCGCTCTGGCACTCGTACGGTTCGGGTTCGGGCGGCCCTGTGCAGCCCGCATTCACGTACATATGCAAACCAAGATTCTCGGCGGGGACGACGATGCGGTTCAGCGCGGAGAGCGGGTGCTGGAAGTCACCCTTTAAGGTGCATCGCCCGGCGGCTGTGCATTCCTCGATGAGGTTTCCCTCTGCCGGCCCTGCCAACCAGAACTCATAGCTCGCGCTCGCGACGGTGCCACCCGCCGTGTCCCCCGCTCGCCAGAGTGTCGCTCCGACCAGCCGATCGGCTTTGGGGGGTTCGAACGCCCAAGTAACCCGATCTGGACCGGCAGCATGAGTCGTCTCGTCTCCGAGCCCTGCAACAAGCGCACCCCCTTCAGCACACGTGTTCTTGGCGACATCGTTGGCGGCGCTGCCAGGCGCTACGAACCCGCTCCACCCATCCGCTGGCGCAGCTTGGCCGGAGGGAGTCCTGCACGAATAGACGTGGTACTCGCGGCCCCACGCGTTGGCGACCAGCACCAGCACGGCAACGAGCACGACAAGCCCGGCCGTGGAGAACCTCCGCTCTGATATCCGTTCGAGCACTGGCACGCGATCTCCACTCTCCGTCGCTACGAGACGCCTGATGCCCCCTCCCCGAATTGTTCCACGTCTTACGTCTTTGCAGACGCGCGGGTCAGTCAGGCGCTCAGCGAGAACCGGACGGGCAGCTTGGCCAGGCCGTATATCCCTGACACGCTCTCGTACGCGGGCTGGCCGTCGAGCTCGATGTCGCGCAGATGGCGTGCAAGGAAGGCAAGCCCCTCCTGCAGCTCCACGCGCGCGAGGTTGGCGCCCAGGCAGTAGTGCACGCCGGCTCCGAACGTGAGCGGCCGGGCAATGCCGCGGTCGGCGGTGATGTCGAACGTATCTGAGCCCTCCCGCCCCCCCTGCCCGCTCGCCTCGTCGAGGTCGCGGTTGCCGGTGAAGGCGCACACCATCACGATCGTGTCGGCGGGGAAGCTGACGTCGCGGAACACCACGTCCTCGGTCAGGATCCTTGCGGTGAACGGGGTGATCGGCTCGTAGCGCAGCGCCTCCTCGACGGCCGCGTCCGCGAGGCCGGGGTCATCGACCAGCGCCTGCCACTGCTGCGGATGTTCGGCCAGCAGCCTGACCGCGTGGGCGAGCTGGCTCTGGCTGGTGTCGACCCCGCCGACGAGCACGTTGAAGACGAGGTTGATGCACTCCACGTCGCTGAGTCGCTCGGGCGGATGGGCGGGGTCTGCGGCGGCGATCAGCTTGGAGATCAGATCGTCGCTGGGATCGGCGCGCCGCGAGCTCACGAGGTCGCGTGCGTACTCATAGAACTCCTCGACGGCCTGCTCGATCCCCTCCTGCTCGGTGGCCATGCTGGCGGCGTCGAACTGCCGCTGGATCCAGTTGGACCAGTGATGCAGTTTGGGCGCGTCGGCGAGCGGGCGCGCCCATCACCGTCGCGATCGCCTGCGACGGGTACGGCTTGGCGAACGCGTCGACGAACTCGCAGCTGACCGTGCCGTCACGTCCGCCGGGCGAGCGGGCGACGGCGTCTTGCAGCAGCCCCGCCAGGAACTCGCGCATCGCGGGCCGGTAGCGCTCGACGGCCTTGGGCGACAGCGCGGGGTTGACCAGGCTGCGCAGCCGCGAGTGGTCCGGGCCGTTGACGTGCAGGATGTTGCGCTTCATCTGCTCGTACAGCGGCCCCTCTTTGACGCCGAAGATCTCGGCGATCTTCATCCCCGGGAAGATCGCTGAGCGCGTGCGCAGGAAGAACTCCGCGGACTCGCGGTCCAGCACCATGTAGCCGAACGGTCCCTGCGCAAGCCAGCCCTCTTGGCGTAGCTCGGCCATCGCGCGATGGAAGCGTTCCCCACGCATCGACGGATCGGTGTAGTCGAACGCGGGGAGCTCCAGCTCGCTGACGAGCGCCATGGCGTGCGCGCCTGCTCGGCTTCTATTTTTTCTTCGGGCTCACCGCCTGCTTGAGTGCGGCGCCGGCCGAGAACTTGGGGGCCTTGGACGCTTTGATTTTCACCCGCTCGCCGGTGCGGGGGTTGACGCCCTGGCGGGCTGCCCGTTTGACCACCGAGAACTTGCCGAAGCCGGTGATGCTGACCTCGTCGCCTTTCTTGAGCGTCTTGGTGACCGTGTCGAGGAGCGACTCGATCGCCCGCGAGGAGTCCGTCTTGCTCAGGCCGCTGTCTGCTGCAACAGCCTCGACCAACTGCGACTTGTTCATTTGCGGTTCCTTTCAAGTAGATGTGACCGGCGACCGCGCAGAGTACCTTGCCAGCTTCTTTCCTGGGTTGAGCAGACCCTTGGGGTCGAACACGCGCTTGATCTGCTCGTGCAACTGCACCGTCCGCGGGTTCCATTGCGACTCCAGGCGCCCCCCCTTCAGGGCGCCCACCCCGTGCTCGCCGGCGATCGATCCGCCGAGCGCGCCGACCAGCGCGAACAGCTCCTCGCCGACGTCCTCGGCGGCCTGCAACTCGGACTCGTCGTCGGGGTCCACGAGCACCGTGGCGTGCACATTGCCCTCGCCGCCGTGGCCCCACGCGCAGGAGTCCAGTCCATGCGCGGCGGCGAGCTGGGCGAAGCGCTCCAGGCCCTCCGCCAAGCGCTCCAGCGGGAACACCACGTCCTGACTGACCTTGGCGCCGCGCACCGCCGTTACCGCCGGGTTGACGCCGTCGCGCCAGCGCCACAGCGCGGCCGCGTCGGGCGGTTCGTGCACGGCGATCGCGCTGCCCTCCAGCAGCTCCCTCAACGTCTGGCGCTGCGCCTCGGCTTCCGCGCGCGACCCGTCCACCTCTGCGATCAACACGAACGCGGCCTCCAGCGGCACCTCGCCGCCACCCGCCCACGACCGCTCGTGCGCACCGGGATAGGCGGCTGCGACCATCCGCAGCGTGTCGCCGTCGAGGAAGTCCAGCACGGACGGTCGCAGCCCCGCAGCGAGCACTTCTTCGATCGCGGCACACCCCTGCGCGCGCGTGCGCAGGAAGACGACCAACGGCACGGCAGCCTCGGGCGCGGGTAGCAGGCGCAGGCGCACCGCGGTGATCACCCCCAGCGTCCCCTCCGAGCCGACGAGCAGGCTCTTGACGTCATAGCCGGCCACGTCCTTGCCCGCCCAGCCGCCCACCTGCACGAGCTCGCCGGGCGCCAGCACCGCCTCCACGCCCGCCACCCAGGCCCCGGTCACGCCGTACTTCAGGGCGTGCGGCCCGCCCGCGTTGGTGGCCACGTTGCCACCGATCTGCGACTGCTCGGCGGCACCCGGGTCGGGGGCGAACATCAGGCCGTTCTCGCGCGCCAGGCGCTGCACGTCGCGGGTGCTGACGCCCGCCTCGGGCAGCATCCGCCACAGCCCCGGCTCCAGCTCGCGCACGGCGCGCAGGCGCTCCAGCGACAGCACCACGCCACCCTGCGTGGCCACCGCGCCGCCCATCAGGCCGGTGCCCCCGCCGCGTGGCACGATCGCCACGTCGTGCTCGTAGCACCAGGCGACCACCGCCGCCACCTCCTCGGCACTGGCGGGCAGGGCGACCGCGTCCGCGCGGCCCTGCACGCCGCGGCGGTTGGAGCAGTCGCTGTTGTAGGGCGACCCGGGCGGCGGCGTCTCCAGGACGTGCTCTGAGCCGATCAGGCGGCTGAGCTCCTTCCCCATCGCGAAGGCACCATTGGGCATCTCGAGGTCGAGGCTAGTGGAGTCCCTGCCACAGGCCGGACGCGGTTGCCGACCGATCCGGAATTACCCTGCCGATCAAGGCGGAATAGGTCGTGCCACCGATCCGGAGTAGCCGCATTACGGCGACATGCCGAGCACTCGGGCAATGTCCTCGGGCCACTCGTCGAAGTCGTCCGGCACGCTCAGGCGACCCCGCATGCGCCCAGGGGTTCGCTTGACGGTAGCGCCATTGCCCGTGACGGCTACGAGGCGGACTACTGGATGTGAGCCTCGGCGAAGCACAATCTCCTCGCCTTCCTCCGCCTGCCGAACGAGCTTGGACAAGTGGGTTTTGGCCTCACCGATGGAGTACGTCGGCGACATGAGCTCAGCGTAGCCAAGTTAGAACCACAATTTCGTCGACCAGCATGTCGAGATGAGCGAGTACCGTGATGAGAGAATGGCAACTATGCACATCGGCCCATACGAGTTCGATCACGTCTCCTACGACCGCGATCGCGATGTGCTCTACCTGCGCCGAGGAGAGCAGAAGGAGGCAGCGCAGACGTTCGCTGCTCCGGAGGGCCATGCCGTACGGCTTGACGAGAGCGGCGAGGTGATCGGCATAACGATCGTCAACGCGAAATGGTTGGTGGAGCGCGACGGCAAGCTCACTGTCACCGTGCCAAGCCTGATCGAGACGAACGCAGACGACCTCGCACAGGCCCTCGCGGCAGCCTGAGCCAGTCCGACATGGCGATCAGCCCCAAGCCACGCCCTGCAGCCAACGACCAGGCGGAGCCAAGCCCATCCACCCAGGCGAGCGGGTCCGGCTCCGAGCAGCAAGACGAGCAGTCCTTCCGCACCCTCTCGGGCGAGCCGATCCGCGAGCTGTACACCGCAGCAGACCTGCCGCCGGGCGCGGGCAGCGGCGACCCCGACCATGACGACCCGATCGGCATGCCCGGCTCCTACCCGTTCACGCGCGGCATCCACGAGACGATGTACCGCGGGCGCCTGTGGACGATGCGCCAGTTCGCGGGCTTTGGCACGAGCGAGGAGACGAACGAGCGCTTCCGCTACCTGCTGGAGCACGGCCAGACGGGCCTGTCGACGGCGTTTGACATGCCGTCGCTGATGGGCCACGACTCAGACCACGCGCGCGCGGAGGGGGAGGTGGGCCGCGAGGGCGTGGCGGTGGACACGCTGGATGACATGCAGACGCTGTTCGGCGGCATCGACCTGGGGCGGGTGTCGGTGTCGATGACGATCAACGCGCCGGCGGCGATCATGCTGGCCTTCTACGTGGCGGCGGCGGAGGCGGGCGAGCTGTCGCCGGGCGGCCCGACGCCGCGCGAGCGCCTGTCGGGGACGATCCAGGCGGACATCCTCAAGGAGTACATCGCCCAGAAGGAGTGGTGCTTTCCGATCGACCCAGCGATGCGCCTGTGCGGGGACATGATCGAGTGGTGCACTCGCAGCATGCCGCGCTGGCACCCGATCTCGATCTCCGGCTACCACATCCGCGAGGCGGGCTCTACCGCCCAGCAGGAGCTGGCGTTCACGCTCAAGGACGGCCTGACGTACGTGGAGCAGGCGGTTGCGCGCGGCCTGTCGGTGGACGACTTCGCGCCGCGCCTGTCGTTCTTCTTCAACGCGCAGATCGACTTCTTCGAGGAGATCGCCAAGTACCGCGCGGCGCGGCGCATCTGGGCGCAAGAGATGCGCGAGACGTTCGGCGCGAAGGACCCGCGTTCGTGGCAAATGCGTTTTCACTCCCAGACGGCGGGCGTGTCGCTGACGGCCCAGCAACCGCTGAACAACATAGTGCGCACGACCGTGGAGGCGCTGGCGGCGGTCCTCGGAGGGACGCAGTCGCTGCACACGAACTCATACGACGAGGCGCTGGCGCTGCCGACGGAGGAGGCGGTGACGATCGCGCTGCGCACCCAGCAGATGCTGGCGCACGAGACGGGCGTGACCAACACGGTGGACCCCCTGGGGGGCTCCTACTTCGTGGAGGCGTTGACCGACCGGATGGAAGAGTCGGCGTACGATTACTTTAAGAAGATCGACGAGTTGGGCGGGATGGTAGACGCGGTCAAGCGCAACTACCCCCAGCGTGAGATCGCGGACGCGGCGTTCGCGTTGCAGCAGGAGATCGACGGCGGCGAGCGAGTGGTCGTGGGCGTCAACCGCTACGCAGCGGCGGATGAAGAGCAGATCCCGACACTGCGCATCGACCCGGCGCTGGAGCGCAAGCAGCTCGACCGGCTGCAGTCGGCGCGCGCGTCACGCGACGGCGCGGCGGTGGAGCAGGCGCTGGCGGCGCTGCGCGAGGACGCGGCGCACCCCGAGCGCAACCTGATGGAGCGGCTGCTGGAGTGCGCCCGCGCGCACGCGTCCGAGGGCGAGATCGTGGAGTCGCTGCAGCAGGTGTTCGGCGACTACACCGAGACGCCTGTCTTCTGAACAGGGTGCCGCGCAGACCGTGACGCGCCGGGTCGGCAGACGCGCCCGGCCTACCGCTTGAGGCTCACCGTTCGGGTTGTCCTGATCGGGGGATGCGCAGTCGGCGTGAACTGAACGCCGGCGGTCAGCTTCAACTCCTTGGCAGACGCGAGCAACCGCCGGCCGGCGCCGGTCAGGCTGACCTTGATCTTGCCGGCGCCGGCGACTGAGAACACGGCGCGTCCGTGGGCGACCAGCACGGGGTCGCGCTTGCCCTTCTTGGCGAGGTGGGTTCCCGGCGGCGTCCACCACCACTGGATGACCAGGACGCCCGGCTCGGGAGCGGTGAACGTCTCGGTCAGCCCGCCGTGCTCGAGCAGCACCCCGATCTTGGGGTGCGCACCGCTGGGCGCGAGCGCGCGTCTGATCGCGTCGCGCAGCGCGGCAAGCGTCTCTGCTTCCAGGCGCTTGCGGGCGGCTGCTTCTTCTTCGCGCTCGTGCGACGCGGCGGCTTCTTCTTCTTGATGCTTCTTCGCCGCGGCGGCTTCTTCTTCTTGGCGCTTCTTCGTCGCGACTTCCTGTTCTTCCTGTCGCTTCTTCGCCGCGGCTTCTTCTGCGTGTTTCTTGGCTTCTATTTCTTCGGTGGAGATGGCCCTTACGTCAACGGGCACGGCAGTGTGGACGGTGAATGTGGCTTGCACACCGGTTGTGACCAGTTGTTCGGTGCCGTGTTTGCCCATGGGAACCGCCAGGAGCTTTTCGCCGCCGGCGCCTTCGTATTCGTCGGGCGTCTGCAAGCTTCCCGACTGTTCGAGCTCGACCATGAAGACGCTCACTTCTTTGTTGACCGGGCTGCCGGGAGCCAGGAAGGGGCCAAGTCCTTCAGCGGGTTCGCTTGCGCATTCAAAGGCGATGTAGGTGCCCCCGTGTGGATCGAGGAGCATGGCGACTTCGTGTTTGGCCTGATCCATGTACACGAGTTCCGCTTCTATTGGCCCAGTCTCGATTTCTCCTTCTTTCCCACTTCCAGAATGGCATTTGGCATGTGAGCCGCGTTCCGTTGCGCACCCGGTGAACGTGTATGTCGAAACAGTCGAGCGAGGCCCGGTGATCTCGCCTTCGCCGTGAGAGGCTTCACAGTGCACGAGGCTTTCGAAGTCGGCCATTTCGGCGATCACCGGCCCGCTTTCGGTTGTGAAGCTCACCGGCAGATGATTGCCGGGGACCACGAATTCGAGCACCGGCGAGGCTGCGCTCGCGCCCGCGGGCACCACCAGCAGCAGCGCCACTGCCACGATCAACACGGCGACAGGAGCGCGACGCGCCTGCAACAGCCAACCCATTCAAGACTCCCTTCTAACGGACTCGATCCTGCTCATGGACTTCAGAGCATACAGCCGCCGCTTGGCAGATTGCCAGCGCGGATGACAACGTCCGCCTGTAATACCGCGCCCGACCAGGCCAGATAGTTGCACCACTCGCATGATTCCGTGTATCAGTTAATTGCTGCGCCGCTTGCGGTCAGTGGGCTGCATGAATTCCCAGCGTGGCGCCGACGTTCGTGAAGTAATACGCGCACGCCATGTAGATCCAGATCGGGCACACGATGAGGCCCGATAGGGCAGCCAGCCCGAGGAGCAATCTTTCACCCATCATGGCCTGCAGCCATGCCCAAGCCGCGAAGAGGGCGAACAGTGGGAGCATCGGGTTGAGATAGCGCGGGAACAGCGCCGCAGGCCACGCGGCGAGCAGGACGATACCTGCCAGTGTGGCGACTCCCAAGGGCAGGGCGGCGCCGAGGAGTCCAGCGGCACGAGAGCGCACCAGTCCCGGCCTGCGCACGATGGGCAGCACACAGATCATCACTAGCAGCGCAGGCAGCGCGATGAGAATCAACCCCAACGCTCCGCGGTACTCGAGCCACCACTCCTGGGGCAGCGCGACATGCGCGAGACGCGCCGAGCCGGACGCGACGGCACCGACCCCAGATCCCCTGGGAGCATCTACTGACGTCAAGCGCTCGACGACGGAGCTGGCGGTGAGCGCCCCATAGCGGCTCTGGTTCAACGCCAGCCACGGTGCTGCCAGCGCCAGCGGCAGGAGTGGCGCGAGCGTGGCTGCAACCATGACCTGCCTATCGCGCCGTTGGCGCAACAGCGCAGCGAGCGGGACCACAAGCAAGGGCGCCAGGCACACGAGCGTGAGCTGAGTAAGGATGCACAGTCCCAACAATCCCCCGGCGATGAACAGCGAGCTCGCGTATGGTTTCACGCTTGCATTCCAGAGAACGAGCACGTAGAGGGCTACCAGCGGGAACTCCAGGGCGGCGTTTGACACGGTGATCGCCCGCACGATCACCCCCGGCCACAGGATCGGCAGGAGTGCCACGCAGTACGCGCTCTTCCAGCGCTCGGCGAACACTGCTCGAGCGAGCATCGCCAAGATGGCCACTGCTACCAGCAGAAGGAGAAGGTCGAAGGAGCGCACCGAATAGACCTTGTCGCGATAGTCGTTCGGGATCAGGAAGGCCGGTGCCGCCAGCATGTAGTAGAGAGGTGGCTGCCATCCCTCATAGCTGCTCCCCCCAAGGCTGAGCGGAGAGAGGCTCAGCGAGCTAGGACGAGAATACGTGCCCGCTTCGAAGGCGACCTCCTGCGAAGGGATGCGATCGCGACCCACCCATGGTATGTGACCCCGTTCGGCCACTTCCTGCACGTAGGCGAGGTGAGCCTCGGCAAAGATGTGAAAGCGGGAGACCGTCGCCACGCCCAGGACCAGTATCGCGGCTATCTCGAGTATGACCAGCACCCGAGCCGGATCGCAGCCCCGGCATCGGGCCAGCCACGAGGATGCTGTCATCCAGCCATTCCTGGAAGCGCGCCCCGAATTCTCCTGCACGACTGACACTTGCGACATGCGCGTTAGGACAACACCCAGGCGCCAGAGTTGCGGGTGTCTGAACCGTTACTGCTATCAGGCGTCTATGTAGAGACGCCTGCCTTCTGCGCGGGGGCATGTCGGAACGACGCCTGTCGCGAGGTCGCCCGCTTGCCCCAGGCGGTAGCGCGCGCGTAGGAGATCAGCCGGTCCAGATAGTCGCGCGGATCGGGCTTGTCCACGCCCGCCCGCTCCAGCACGCCACGGGCGCGTTTGTCGGTGAAGCGGCAGCTCACGTCGAAGTACGGCGCGAACGTCTCCGCCCCCGCCGGCAGCCCGGGGTCACTATGCGACGCCACGAAGCGCACCGGCGGACGTCCGGTGATCGAGGAATGCAGCGCCACCAGCTCGCCGGCGGTCAACGCGCGCTCGCCCGCCACCAGGTTGTAGGTCCCGCCGGCATCCTCGTCGTCGAGCAGCGCGAGCACGCCGTCGGTCACGTAGTCCACCGGCACGAAGTCCACGATCGAGTCCTCGCGCGCCGGCACCTCCCGCAGCAGGCCGCGTTCGAACGCGCGCATCGGCCAGTACAGGACGTTGAAAGCAGACGTCCAGCCACTCGCCCGATGGCCGACCACGATGCTCGGGCGCGCCACTGCCAGCGGCAGCTCGCAGGCGCGCTCGCGCAGCAGCCGCTCGGCCTCGTGCTTGGAGCGCTCGTAGGTGTTGCGGAACTCCTGGCCCACGTCGAGGTCGTCCTCGCCGAACTCGCCCGCGTGACGCCCGCTCACATACGCGGTGGATACGTGCACCAGCCGGCGCAGCGACCCGGCCGCCGCGATCTCGCGCGCCAGCTCGAGCATCCGCGCGACCCCCTGCACGTTGATCTCACGGGCCCGCTCGAGCGGCAGATCGAAGGAGATCGACGCCGCGCAGTGCACGATCCGATCGACCGATCCGACCAGCCGCGCGCGGTCGCTCGCCGACAGGCCGAGGCCGGGCTCCAGAAGATCGCCGCGCACCGCCCGCACGTTGTCCGCAGCATCCGGCACGCGGTCATACAGGCGCGCCAGCACATCCCGCAGCCGCTCGCCGGCGTCCGCGTCGTCGCGCGCGCGTACGAGCACCGCGACCTGCTCCTCCTCGCGCTCGATCAGGCACGCGAGCGCATCCATGCCGAGGAAGCCGGTCGCCCCGGTCAGCAGGATCGCGCCGCTCATCCGCGCTCCACGGCGGGCACGGGAGCTTCGTCGGCGTCGCCTGCCGGGCTCGGCTCCGCCGACGCCTGCACGATCGCCTCCGGCGGCGGGCAGCCCATCGCGTGATAGCCGCCGTCCACGTGCACGATCTCCGCCGTGATGCCACGCGCGAGCGGCGAGAGCAGGAAGCAAGCCGCGTCGGCCACTGGTCCGGCATCCTCGGCGTCCCAGGCCAGCGGCGCGGTCGCAGACCAGGCGCCCGCCAGCTGCGAGAAGCCGGGGATGCCGCCCGCCGCGAGCGTTTCGATCGGCCCGGCCGACACGAGGTTCACGCGGATCGAGCGCGGCCCCAGCTCGCGCGCCAGGTAGCGCGCGATCGCCTCCAGCGACGCCTTAGCCACGCCCATCCAGTCATACGCCGGCCAGGCCACGCTCGCGTCGAAGTCCAGGCCGACCACGCCCGCCCCGTCGGGCGCCGCCTCCAGCAGCCCCAGCAGACCCGCCACGATCGCCTTCAGCGAGAACGCGCTCGTCTGATAGGCCGTCGCCGCGCTCGCCAGCGGAGTCGCCAGGAAATCGCCGCCCAGCGCATCCGGCGGGGCGTAGGCGATCGCGTGCAGCAGCCCGTCCACGGCCCCCCAGCGTTCCTGTAGGTCGGCGCGCAGCAGCGCGATGTCGGTGTCGCTATTGACGTCCAGCTCGAGCACCTCCGCCGCCTGGGGCAGCTGGCGGGCCGCCCGCTCGGTCATCCGTTTGCTGCGCCCGAAGCCCGTCACGATCACCTCTGCGCCCAGCTCCTGCGCACGGGCGGCCGTGGCGAAGGCGATCGAGTGCCTGTCCAGCACGCCCGTAACGAGGATGCGCCGTCCCTTCAACATCACGTGCGCCACACCACCTGGACGTTCGCGCGGACGACCAGCACGTCGTCCTGACCACCGACTCCGTCGGCGGTGCCCCGGACCTGCCAGGCGAAGTCGACCAGCCCGGTCGCGTCGTCGATCGGGCGCAGAGCGGTCAGCTCGCCGACGACCCAGATGACGTCGTCGAGGCGCACCGGCCGCTTGAACACCACGTCGCCCACGCGGCGCAGGGCCAGCACGCGCTCGGGGTCCAGGGGGACGAGGCCGACCGCCAGCGACAACACCAGCATCCCGTGCGCGATGCGCTCGCCAAAGGGGCTGGACGCGGCCCACTCGGCGTCGCAGTGCTGGGGATGCCAGTCGCCCGTGAGCGCGCTGAAGACGATCACGTCGGTGTCGCGCACCGTGCGCGTTCCCGAGCGAAACCGACAACCGACCGACAGGTGGTCAAACGGGTCAGACCAGCGCATCGCAGACTGCTCGGCGTCCGGGCTGCCCGCGGGGCGGCTGTGCGGCGGCTCGTGCTCGATCATCGTCTGCGACCTGTTCACAGCGGGATGTTGGTCGCATGCGACTGCGGGCGCTGCACGCCTGCCAGCGCCTCCAGGCAGGAGGCCACACGTGCACGCGTGCTGTCCGGCGCAATCACCTCGTCGACAAACCCGTCCGCGCTCGCGCCGTCCACACCGAGGTGCTCGCGCGAGTACACACCGGCCAGCCGACGCCTGTGTGCGGAGGGGTCCTCAGCCTGGGCGATTTCGCGGCGGTTGAGGATGCCGACGGCCTGCTCTGCGCCCATCACGCCCACCTCCACGTCCGGCCACGCGAACACGTAGTCGGCGCCCAACGCCTTGGAGTTCATCGCGATGAAAGCACCCCCAAACGCCTTGCGCAGGATCACCGTCACGCTTGGCACGGTCGCCTCGGCGAACGCGTGCACGAGCTTTGCGCCATGGCGGATCACGCCGTCTGACTCCTGCTTGGAGCCGGGCAGGAAACCGGGCGTGTCCACCAGCACCAGCAGCGGCAGTCCGAACGAATTGCACATGCGCACGAAGCGCGCCGCCTTCTGGGCTGCGTTGGCGTCGAGCACTCCGCCCAGGTGCCTGGGCTGGTTGGCCACGATGCCGATCGAGCGGCCCTCCAGGCGCGCGAACGCGCACACCACGTTGCGCGACCAGCGCGGGCTGACCTCCATCAGCCGCCCGCCGTCCACCAGCGCGCCGGCCACGCGGCGCACGTCATAGACTCGGCGCGCCTGCGCCGGCACAGCCAGGTCGGGGGCGCCCTCGGGCGCGGCCACACTCGGCCACAATTGCGGCGGCTCGCCGGCGTGCTGGGGCAGGTAGTCGAGCAGGTCGCGGGCCATCAGCGCGCCGTCCACCTCGGTCGCAGCGGTGAAGTGGCACACGCCGTTGCGCTCGTGCACGCGCGACCCCCCCAGCCCGGCCATGTCGACGTCCTCGCCGGTCACCTCCGCGACCACGCCCGGGCCGGTCAGGAACATCGCCGCGCGGCCGGTCATGATCACGAAGTCGTTCAGCGCGGGGCCGTAGGAGGAGCCGCCCGCGGCCGGCCCGCATACGATCGAGATCTGCGGCACCAGGCCCGAAAGGCGCACGTGCTCGCGAAAGATCGAGCCGTAGCCCGACAGCGCCGCCAAGCCCTCCTGCATGCGCGCGCCCGCCGACTCGATGAAGCCGATCACCGGCACGCGCGCGCGCCCGGCCAGGCGCAGCACCTCCACCAGCGTCTGCGCGTGCGCCTCCCCCAGCGAGCCGCCCGCGAAGGACGCGTCCTGCGCGTAGCAGTAGACCTGGCGCCCGTCCACGCGCGCGTGCGCGCCCAGCACGCCGTCGCCCGCCTGCGCGCGCTCGCCCATGCGCCGCGAGCGCACGCGGGTGCGCAGCAGGTGCAGCGATCCCGGGTCGGTCAGCGCCTCCAGGCGCTCCAGCGGCGTCAGCCGCTCATCCTGGCGCTCGAGCAGGGCGAGCGTCATGCCGCCTCCAGGCACAGCACCGCGTTGTGGCCGCCAAAGCCGAACGAGTTGGACAACGCGAGCGCAGGGCGCTGGGCGTCAATCTGCAGCGGGCGTGCGGCGCCGGGCACATAGTCGAGGTCCAGTTCGTCCTCGGGCGCCACCAGCCCGAGCGTGGGCGGCGCGATGCGGTCGCGCAGCGCCAGCAGCGTGGCCACCGCCTCCACCGCGCCGGCCGCACCCAGCAGATGGCCGATCGCCGACTTGGTCGAGGACACGGGAATCTCACCCGCCCGCTCGCCCAGCGCGAGCTTGATCGCGTGCGTCTCCGCGCGGTCGTTCAGCGGCGTGGAGGTCCCGTGGGCGTTGACGTAGTCGATCTCCTGCGCGCCCACGCCCGCGTCGTCCATCGCCGCGGTCATCGCCGCGGCCTGGCCCTCGCCGCCAGCCAGCGGCGCGGTCAGATGGTGCGCGTCCGAGCTTGCGCCAAAGCCCTTGAGCGTGCCCAGCGCGCGCGCGCCGCGCCCGTGCGCCTCGCCGGCGCGCTCGAGCACGAGCACGGCCGCTCCCTCGCCCATCACGAAGCCGTCGCGCAGCGCGTCAAACGGACGCGAGACGCCGCTCGGCGACAGCGCGTCAAGCGCCCCGAAGGCCGCGCGCGCGAGCGGCATCAGCCCCGCCTCCGAGCCGCCCGCCACAACCGCGTCCGCTTCTCCGCTCTGGAGCATGCGCAGCGCGCAGCCGAGCGCGTTGGCGCCCGACGCGCATGCGGTGCTGACCGCGAACGACGGCCCCCGCAGGCCGTGGCGCATCGACAGCGCGGCAGCGCCCGCGTTGCTCATCATCAGCGGGATCGCCAACGGCGAGACTCCCTCGGGCCCGCGGTCGCGCAGCGCTTCCTGGCCTTGCACGAGCGTGCCGATGCCGCCGATGCCCGTGCCCAGCACGCAGCCGATGCGCTCGCAGGGGTACGGCAGCCCGCCGCCGGGCTCTTCTTCCCAGCCGGCATCCGCCAGCGCCTCCGCGCACGCTGCGATCGCCAGCTGGGTGAAGCGGTCGGCGCGGCGCGCCTCCTTGGCGGTGAGGAAGTCGCGCGGGTCGAAGTCCGCACACGACCCCTCGCCGTCGCTGATCCCGACCATGCCCGCGCTCCAGCGCTCGTGCAGAGCGCGCGCGCCGACGCCCAGCGGCGTGACCGCGCCCACGCCCGTGACGAGCACCGGCTCGGCCCGGCTGGAGGCGCCAAGCTGGCGCGCGCGGGTGGAGAGGATCTGCCCCACGCTTACACCCGCTCGGCGATCAGTTTGATCGCGTCGTCGACCGTCTTGACGTCGGCCACGTCTGAGCCCTTCAGCTCCACGCCGTACTGCTCATGCACGATCTGGGACAGCTCGGCGAGGTCCAGCGAGTCAATGTCCAGCGCCTCGAAGGTCGCCTCGCGGCTGATCTCGTCGGGGTCTGCGCCAAACGTTTGCAGCGATTCGATCACGAGCTGCTCGATCTGGTCTTCGGTCACTGTGGTGCTCATCGCACTCCTCTCTGTCGCTTTCTATCGAGGCTTTTCGTCTTCACTCATGCGGACAGTCCCCCGTCCACGTAGAGAGTCGTCCCGGTCACGTAGCCCGCCTGCTCGGACGCCAAGAAGCGCGCGCACGCGGCCACGTCCTCGGGACTGCCCGCCCGGCGGGCGGGCACGGCGCCCAGCAGCTCTCCATCGAGGTCCGCGGTCATGTCGGTCTCGATCAGCCCCGGGGCGATCGCGTTGACGGTCACGCCGCGGCGGGCCACCTCCACGGCGACCGTCTTGGTCATCGCGATCAGGCCGGCCTTGGCGGCCGCGTAGTTGGCCTGCCCCGCGTTGGCCCGCGGCCCGACCACCGAGGCGATGTTGATCACGCGCCCGAAGCGTTCGCGGATCATCCCTCGCAGCGCGTGCCTGGTCGCGCGGAAGGCCGCGCTCAGATTGGTGTCGATCACCTGGTCCCAGTCGGCGTCGCTGAGCGACAGCGACAGGTCGTCGCGGCGCACGCCCGCGTTGTTGACCAGCACCAACACGCGGCCGAGCTCGCGCTCGGTCGTCTCGAACAGCCGGGCGATCTGCTCGGGCTCGGTCACGTCCGCGCACACCGCCAGCGCCCTGCCGTCGCGCTCTGCGATGCGCTGCACCGTCTCACCGGCGGCCTGCTCGTCAGCGCGGTAGTTGACCGCCACCGGCCAGCCGTCCGCCGCCAGCGCGCAGGCAATCGCCGCGCCGATGCCGCGCGAGGCGCCCGTCACCAGCGCGCAGCCCTCGCGCACCCGCGGGGAGCCGGGCGGCGCGCTTGAGCTTGCGGCTGAGCCCTGTGCTGGGGCTCCGTTGGCCACAAGGGCGCTTGCGCTCTCGGCGACGCTCACGCGGCGCCCCATGTCAATACCGTCGCGCCCCACACCAGGCCGGCGCCGACCGCGCCGAGCACGATCCGCGCGCCCGGCGTCAGCGCACCCGCGCGCTGCGCCTGCGCGAGCGCCAGCGGCACGCTCGCAGCGCTGGTGTTGCCGAGCTGGGCGATGCAGTCGAACACCAGCTCGCCGGCAACGCCCAGCCGCTCTGCGACGGCCGACAGGATGCGCCCGTTGGCCTGGTGGTAGACGAACAGGTCGACGTCGCCAAGCGACAGCCCGGCCTGCTCGAGCACCTGCTCGGTGGAGCTCGCTAGGCGGTGCACCGCCATCAGGAACGTCTCGTGTCCTTCCATCTCCAACACGCCGCGCTCGCGCGTCGCGCGGATGGCAGACGCGGCGCCGCCGTCGCTGCCGAGCACAAACGGCCCGATCTGCCCGTCGGCGTCGCTCGAAACTACGAGCGCGCCAGCGCCGTCGCCGAACAGCGGCGCCGTGCGACGATCGTCGAAGTCGACGAAACGCGTGAGGATCTCCGCGCCGATCACCAACACATTGCGCGCCCGGCCCGCCTCGATCCACGCAGTCGCGTGGGCCAGCGCCGCGATCGCGCCCGCGCACGCGGCGCCCACATCGATCGCCGCAGCGTTGACCGTGCCGAGCTCGTGCGCCACCAGCGGCGCGGTCGACGGGGTGATCTCGTCGGCCGCCAGCGTGGCCACGAGCACCATGTCGACCTCGCTCGCGTCGATCCCCGCGTCCGCCAGCGCCGCCCGCCCGGCTGCGACTGCCAGGTCGCTGACGCGCTCGCCCGGCGCGGCGTAGCGGCGCTGCGTGATGCCTGTGCGCCGCGTGATCCAGTCGAGGTCCACCCCCACGCGCGCAGCAATCTCGGCGCTGGTCACCCTGCGCTGGGGCAGCGCGGCTCCCAGGCCCAGGATGCCCGCCGTGCGAACGTGGCGCTGCTCCTGCTCCTCGCCCAGCGCCGACGCTTGCAGGGTTGCCGTCTCAGGCGCCATCGCCCGCTCCCACCGCGACCGGGGCCGCCAGCTCGTCTGAATCGATCACGCGGGCCTCGGGCAGGTTGCGCCGTACGAGCTTGGCGAGCACGCTGCCCGGGCCAAAGTCCACGAACTGCTCCGCGCCGAGTGCGGCCAGGGCGAGCATCGCCGCGCGCCAGCGCACCGGCTGGACAATCGCCGCCGCCAGCTCCTCGCGCACGTCGGCGAAGGGACTGGCGCTCCAGCCGCAGATGACCGGCACGATCGGCTCGCGCAACTGCACCTGCTCCAGCGCCGCGCGAAACGGCGCCACCGCGCCGGCCATCGCCGGCGAGTGAAACGCGCCGGCGACGTCGAGCATGATCGCGCGCGCGCCCTGCGCGCGGGCCGCATCGCGGGCCTCGTGAAGGCGCTCCAGCCTGCCGGCGAGCACAACCTGGCCGGGCGCGTTGTCGTTGGCCACCACCACGCCGTGGTCCTCAGCCAGGCGGGCGGGTAGGCCTTCCGCTGCGCCGAGCACCGCGAGCATTCCTTCCTCGCCGTCGCCCGCAGCCGCCATCAGCTCGCCACGGCGCACCGCCAACACCAGGCCTTCCGCCGGGTCGAGCGCCTCTGCGGCCACCAGAGCGCTCAGCTCCCCGAGCGAATGCCCGGCCAGCGCGACGGGGCGCACGTGCTCTCGCAGGCGCAGCCAGCCGGCCACGCTCGCGCAGAAGATCGCCGGCTGGGCAAAGCGCGTGCTCTGCGCCACGCGCGCGAAGGGGTCCTCGCCGACGAGCTCCACGCACAGCTCCAACAGCTCGGGGGCGTCGCGGGCGACCTGCGAGCGCAGATCGCCTGTCTGGCTGCCCTGGCCCGGGAACAGGCCCGCTATCACACCACTTGACACATGTACACCTTGTGTGTCGCGAGCGTATGGTTGCACGCCAGGCTGCGCTAACCCCACAAATGGGGGGTGCGTCCGGGCGCCTGAGGGGGACGCGAGCGGTTGCTTACGAGCCGGGCGCCCGCGCGGTGAGCCCTCAGCGGTGCAGACCCAGGCGCTGGGCGCGCTGGACCGCGTCTGCCCGGTTGCGCGCGCCCAGCTTGCGATACAGCGTGCTCGTGTGCTCCTTGACCGTGTGCGGGGAGAGGAACAGCGTGGCCGCGATCTCGCGGTTGGTCGCCCCCCCGGCGATCAGCGCCAGGATCTCGCCCTCGCGCTCGGTCAGCGTGGGCACGCCGCGTTTGCCGGTGTCGCGGAACACCTCCATCCCGTCGCCGACCATGCGCACCAGCTTGGCGATCTCCGGGGCGGGCCAATCCTTGGAGATGAAGCCCGCCGCGCCGGCCGCGCGCGCGGCGCGCGGCGAGATGCCGCCGGCCCCCGACATCAGCAGCACGCGCGGCGCAGGCGCCTCGGCGCGCAGGCGCTCGCACACCTCGGGTCCCGACTCGACGCCGAGGAACAGGTCGACCAGCGCAACGTGCGGCTCATAGCGCCTGCACACGGACAGGGCCTCCGCGCCGGTGCGCGCGCTCAGGCAGCGCTCGACCCACGGCATCTGGCCGAGCATCAGCCGAAAGCCCCAGTGCACGACATCGTGATCGTCGACCACCAGCACGCGCAGTCGCTTGCCACGCTCGCGCGGGCCCGGATGCTCCTGGGTGGGGGGCGCAGAGGCGCTCACTGGCCGGTCGGCACCACCAACCGGACCTGCCACGCTCCCGGCTCGCACTCTCCGTACTCCAGCACGCCGTCGTGCTGGAGCGCCTCCAGCGTGGCCAGGCGCAGGCCTACGCCGCCGCGCCCGCCGCTGTGCACGTCCGCGCCGTCGTTGCGCACCTCGAGCTCCAGCGTGGCGCCGTCGTTGCGCAGCGACACCTCCACCCTGCTCGCGTGCGCATGCTTGCTCGCGTTGCGCACCGCCTCCACGAGGATCGACTGGGCCAGCGCCTCGAGGTTGGCGGGCACGTCCTGCGGGGATCCGCGCTCGAGCGCAATCTCCAGCGCCGGGTACAGCGCACGCACACGCGCCAGCTCTTCGGCGAAGGTGACAGCTGTCGGGCGCGAGGAATGCCCGAGCGGGCGCGTGAGCGCGGTGCGCAGGTCGGCCAGGGCCGTCTGCACCTCGGCGGCGCAGCGCTCCTGGCTGTCGGCGTCCAGCAGCTCCTCGCGCGAGAGCGCCAGCGAGACGCCGAACAGCCGCTGCACGACCCCCTCGTGGATCTCGCGGGCGAGATCGATGCGCTGCTGCAGCTGGCGACTCTGCTCGCCGTAGGCGGTCACCTCGCGCGCGACCGACGCCATCGCGATCGCCTTGCCGAGCGTCCACAGCAGGTGGCGCTCGTCCTCGTCCATCTCGGGCACGTCAGCCTCGCGCTCGGACAGCACCACGCCGACGTAGCGGCCCGCGGCGGCCATCGGCGTGCAGACGATGCGCACGTCCTCGAGCAGCTCGCGCACGGAGCTCGGCACGTCGAAGTCGCCCGCTCCCACGACCTCGAGGATGCGATCCTCCTCGAAGGAGCGACGCACCACGGGAACCGAGTCGATCGTCACGAACAGGTCGGCGAAGCGCTCGAGCTCGATGCCGTGAGCGCCCACCGCCCGCACCCGCCGGCGGGCGCTGTCATAGCGGAACAGCACCGCGCGGCGCATCGAGGTCAGGCGGCAGATCGCCTCGCACAGCCTGCTGAAGAACGCATCGGGCGCCGAGCCCTCGCCGATGCCCGACAGCAAATCGGACATGACCTCCAGCACCTCAATGTGGCCGGCGCGTGCGCTAGCCGCGGGCACTGCTGTGCGAGCCTGCGGCCTATCCGCGCCGGGGGTTTGAGACTTCGAGCGCTGCTCTGTCTGGCATACCTGCAGAATCCCACGATTGCAAGCGGCGCGGCGCGCGCGTCCATTTCGCAACTTCTTAGGTCCGTGTCGTGTCGCCAAACTAGGATCTTGCAACTTTGAACCGCTACGTGCGCAGAGCGCTGGTCGCGTCCGCCATGCTGATCGTGCTGTCGTGCGCGACCGCGCTCGCGGTCGCCTCAGCCCGGATCACCGCCCGACAGGCCGCCTTCAGCCAGGGCACGGCGCCTCGCTGCACGCCGACGACCCTCAACAGCTCGGCGGTCCTGCCGGGGGCTGCGATTGCGGTCTCGCCGCTGCCCGATTCCTATGACGCCTCGCCCGGCTCCCAGATAAGCCTGCTCGGGGCGCCGGCGAGCGACGTCGCCGGCTTGACGGTCTCGGGCTCGCAGACCGGCTCGCATTCTGGTCGTCTGATCGGCTTCTCCCAGGGAGACGGCGCGAGCTTCATGCCGACCAGCTCGTTTGCCTCCGGCGAGACGGTCACGGTGCGCGGGAAGGTCGACAGGGGCGGACGGGCGGCGCCGTTCGCCTTTCGCTTCGCGATCGCCAGCCTCGACACGCTGCCGTACTCGCCGCCGACCCAGCACCCCGACAAGGACCCCAACGAGGTGCAGCATTTCCATTCGCGCCCCGAACTGCATCCGCCGGCGATCCTCGTCAGCGCGCGCTCCCCCCAGAGCGCTCCCGGCTACCTGTTCGCCGCGCCGTATGCCGGTCCGGGACCCAGCGGGCCGCTGATCTTCAACGAAGCCGGCGAACCGGTGTGGTTCGATCCGCTGCCGACGGGCACCGAAGCGACCAACCTGCAGGTCCAGCAGTACGACGACAAGCCCGTGTTGACCTGGTGGCAAGGAATGATCCCGCCGCAGGGCTTCGGCGAGGGCGAAGAGATCATCGACAACAGCTCCTACCGCCAGATCGGGCGCGTGCACGCCGGCAACGGCTACAAGGCCGACCTACACGACTTCCACATCACGCCGCAGGGCACCGCGCTGCTAACCGCGTTCGACCCGATCCACTGCGACCTGGCGAGCGTCGCAGGCCCCAGCGAAGGCGCGGTCACCGACAGCATCTTCCAGGAAATCGACGTGAAGACGGGGCTGGTGCGGCGCGAGTGGCACAGCCTCGACCACGTCGCGCTAAGCGATTCCTACAGCTCGGCGCAGACCGCCAGCATGCAATGGCCGTTCGACTACTTCCATCTGAACTCGATCGACCAGGGCGCGAACGCCACCACGCTGATCTCCGCGCGCAACACCTCCGCGCTGTATGAGCTGAACACGGGCACCGGCCAGGTCCTCGAGACGATCGGCGGCAAGCATTCCAACGTCAAGCTGGCGGCGGGCGCCGCGACCGCCTTCCAGCACGATGCGACCACGCTGGCCAACGGGACGATCAGCATCTTCGACAACGGCGCCACACCCAAGATCCATCCCCAGTCGCGGGCGCTGATCGTGGCTGTCAACACCCAAGCTCGCACGGACTCTGTGGTGGCCGAATATGACCACCCGGGCGCCCTGTCGGCAGCCAGCCAGGGCAACATGGAGCTGCTCGAAAACGGGGACTTCTTCGTCGGCTGGGGCGCCGAGCCCTATTTCTCGGAGTTCAGCACCCAGGGAAAGCTGCTGTTCGACGCCCACATGCGCGGCGCATATCAGTCCTACCGCGGCTACCGCTTCCAGTGGACGGGAGCGCCCAGCGAACCGCCGGCGATCGCCGCCGCACCCTCCGGCGCGGGCGGCTCAGGACCGCTGACCGTCTATGCCAGCTGGAACGGCGATACGCGAACGGCCAGCTGGCAGGTGCTGGGCGGACCCTCCCCAGCGCAGCTCGCGCCCGTCGCCGGCGCCGCGCGCAGCGGCTTTGAGACGGCGATCACACTGCCCGGTCCCCAGGCCGACGTGGCCGTGCAGGCGCTGGGCGCCTCCGGCGAAGTCCTGGGCACCTCGCGAACGACCGCGGGTTGAGAACGTGTTCTGAGGCGCCCCGGTAGTCTCCGCCCTGGTGTGCCACCTGGAAACAACGGAGTCGCGCTGCGCGCATAGTTTGATAATCTCGACTTTACTCGATGTCAATCCGGAGGTTTGGCGGAGATAGCCGTGAGCGACGTCAGCGCCGAGAAGGCGCATCAGGACACGCCTTTGCCCCACGCTCCGCCGCCGGGCTCACAGGCCCGCCCGGAGGACCCGGACGAACGCTACCGCCCGCTGCCTACCGGCACGCATGGCCTGGACCCTGAAGCGGTCAAGCGCGATCAGCGCGGGCGCCTGCAGCACGCGATGATCGAGCTGATCGCCCAGAAGGGCTACCCGGCGGTTCGCATCGTCGACCTGGCGAGGCTCGCACACGTCTCCCAACCGACCTTCTACCGCCTGTACGCCGACAAGGAGGCGCTGTTCATGTGCGCCTACGAGGAGATCGCCCAGCGCACCGCTCAGACGGTTATGCAGGCCTACAGCGTCGAGGGGCCCGAGGGTCAGCGCCTGCGCGCCGGGATGCGCGCGTTCGCGCAGCTGGCGGTGGCAGACCCCGAGGCCATGTCGCTGCTGGTGCTCGGCGCCTTCGGCGCGGGCAGCAAGCCCCTGGAAGGTCGCAGGCGCGCGCTGGAAGCCCTGGAAGCGGGCATCCGCATGAGCCGCGACCGCGCCTCCTCGCAGGAGCCCAACGACCTGACCGTGAGAATGATCCTCGGCGGCATCCGCGAGGTCACCGCCGCGCGCCTGCGCCAAGGACGCGAGGTCGAGCTGGCGCCGCTGGCCGACGAACTGGCGGCCTGGGCCGGCTCCTATCCGCGCCAGCTGCCCGCCGGCCTGAGCGCCCCCGCCGCGACGCCGCCCGGCGCAGGCGACGCTGCCGCCATCGAGCCGTCCGAGCGCGCGCGGCGCGCCGAGGGGCGCCTGCCCAGCGGGCGCAGCGAGATGCCACGCCAGTTCATCGTCAAAAGCCAGCGCGAGCGGATCGTCGACGCGACCGCCGCGATCGTCGCCGAGAAGGGCCTGGCCGCACTGACCATCCCCGAGATCGCGCGCCGCGCCAACATCTCGCATCAGACCTTCTACGAGATCTATGACTCCAAGCGCGACGCTTTCCTGGGCGCGCAGAAGATCGGCCTGCACCAGGCGCTGCGGGTCGCGATCAAGGCCTACGAAGACAAGCAGGACGACTGGCCCAGCGCCGTCGCCGCCGGACTGCGCGCGCTGATCGCTTTCCTGGCCTCCGAGCCGGCCCACGCCCACCTGAGTGTGGTCGACACGTTCGCCGCCTCGCCGGAGGCGATCGAGATCCGCGACACGGCACTGCACGCGTTCGCTGCCTATCTCCATCCGGGCTATGAGCTCACAGAGGGCGACGGCCGCGTACCCGCGATCGCCGCAGAGGCGATTGCGGGAGGCATCTGGCAGATCCTGCACAACTACGTCGCCAACGACTGCCTCGCCAGCCTCCCGGGGGCGTCGCCGCAGATCACCTACATGGCGCTCACTCCCTTCATCGGGCCCGAGCGGGCGGCCGCCGCGGCCACCGCGTAGAGCCAATAGGTACTGGCAGCTAATGTTCTAGAACCTAATAGCTTCGGCACGGGTCCCTCGCATGGCTACGCACCCGGCCCACCACGGCGGCGGCGCCTAAAGGCGCGCGCGCCGATCGCCGATCTTCCGTTGGTGCAGCGGGTCTTGGAGTCCCACGGGGACGAGCGCTCAGCGCGGCGGCGCCGGCCGGCTCGCGACGACGCCGTGCCTGCGCACGGTCGCAGCGCTGTCGCCACAACTGACGCGCCCGCGCGGCCGCGGCGCGCCATCAAGGCGCTGTACGGCGTCCTGATCTTCGTCTTGGTCGCTTACATGTTCTCGCTGGTCGTGCGCGGGCCGCAGGGTCCGGCGCCAACCTGGCTGGACGGCTGGGGGGTGGCAGGCTTCGAGCTGCTGGTCAGCCTGCTGACGGTTGCGCGAGGCGTGATGTACAAGCGCGACCGCAAGTATGCGTTGCTGCTCGGGCTGGCCAGCTGCTCGTGGGCGGCGGGAGATCTCGCCAACACGTACCTGTCGCTGGGCGGCGCGCAGGTGCCGACGCTGGCGCTCAACGACTATCTCTGGGCGGGGACCTTCCCGCTGACCTACGTCGGCGTCATGGTGCTGATGCGCCGCGACGTCAAGAAGCTCACAACCGCCAACTACCTCGACGGCGTCGTGGCGACGCTCGTGACCGCCGCGGCGCTTGTTGCGTTCGCGTTTCACTGGATCGCGTCGGCTTCTGGCGGCGGCACGGAGTTCGCGGCGGTCAACCTGGTGTATCCGGTCGGCGACCTGCTGCTGTTCGGCTTGACAGTCCTGGGCATCGCCATGCTCCCCGCGGGGCAGCGGACGCGCTGGTGTCTGATCGCGGCGGCCGGAGTGAACAACGTGGCGGGTGACACCGCGGCGCTGTTCAACGGCCTGCTCGCCACCGATGTGGGCTGGTTTCTCAACATCGTCGCGTGGCCGGCGTCGCTGCTGTTGATCTCTTGCGCGGTCTGGCTGGCGGGCGACCCGGGCGTGCCGGTCAAGGAGAACACCTCCTCGGGCTTCAAGATTCCCGCGGTCGCCTCCAGCCTGGCGCTGGTGATCCTGCTCGTGGGCTCGCTCGAGCACCTCAGCCAGGTCGCGATCGGCCTCGCGACCGCGACTCTGGTGGCGGCAGGGGCTCGCTTCGGGCTGGCCCTGCGCCGGCTCAACGAGCTCACCGAGGAGCGCCATAGTGCGCTCGAGGTCGCGGCGCAAGTCGAGCGCGAGTCTAAGCGGGCGGCGCAGATCGAGGCGCACACAGACGACCTGACTGGACTGCCGAACAGGCGCCAGCTCTACAAGGTCGCCGATCAGCTACTCGAGGAGGGGCGCCCGCTCGCGATGCTGCTCGTGGACCTCAATCGCTTCAAGGAGATCAACGACACGCTCGGGCATAACGCCGGAGACGAGCTGCTGCGCCAGGTGGCGGTACGGCTGCGCGAGGCGTTGCCCGCGGCGGGCCTGCTGGCACGCCTTGGCGGTGACGAGTTCGCTGCCCTGCTCGCGGACACAAGTGACGAGCGCGACGTGATCCGGACGGCTGAGGGGCTGCAGCGCGCCTTCGATGAGCCTTTCCCTCTCGATGGTCTGACCATCCCCGTTGAGGTGAGCATCGGTGTGGGCGCCGCGCCGCTGCACGCCAGCACGCGCTCGGGGGTGTTGCGCTGCGCCGACGTCGCGATGTACCGCGCGAAGTCCAGAAGGACCGGTGTGGAGAGCTACGTGGCGGACAGTGATGAGCACAGCCGGGACTACCTGGCGCTGGTAAGCGACCTGCGCCTGGCCATAGGGACCGATCAGCTCCTCCTCCACTACCAGCCGAAGCGGTCGATCGAGGATGGGAGCTTCGCGGGCGTCGAGGCGCTCGTGCGCTGGCAGCACCCGCGTCTCGGGCTGTTGGCACCGGGCGAGTTCGTGCCGCTGGCCGAGCGTGAGGGTCTTATGCGCGAGCTCACGCTCTGGGTGCTCGACCGCGCGCTCGCGCAGCAGCGCGAATGGCGCCGGTTGGGCCAGGTCGTACCCATGGCCGTCAACCTCTCGCCCGCGAACCTCCTGGACACGCGCCTCCCGGAGGAGATCGACGCCCTGATCAAACGACACGGCACCTCGCCCATGGAGCTCAAGCTGAAGATCACGGAGGAAACGCTCATGCAGGACCCAGCGCGTGCGCTCGATGTGATCGCCCGTATCAGCGAGCTCGGCGTCGCCTTCTCGCTCGACGACTTCGGCACCGGCTACTCGTCGCTGGCCCAGCTCAAACAACTACCTGTCCGCGCGCTCAAGATAGACCGCTCGTTCATCGCCAACATGACCAACAGCGAGGACGACGCGAACATCGTCCGCTCCACCATTCAGCTCGGCCACAGCTTGAAGCTTCGGGTCATCGCCGAGGGAATCGAGACGCCAGAGCACCTCGAGGAATTGGGCCGCTTCGGGTGCGACGTAGCCCAGGGCTTTCACCTGTCGCGACCCATACCCCCTGATCAAATCGTTGCCTGGATCCACACGAACGAGGCGGCTACGACGGCCGGCCGTGAGGACGCGCACAAGCGCGTTCGCTGAGCTGCCGGCGTCGATGCACTGGCGTAACATGGTTTTCATGGAGCAACTGCATGATGTCATCGGCGTCGAGATCAGCGGCGAGCACCGACTGCGCCTAACTTTCGATGACGGAACAGTCGGCGAGGTCGACTTCACCGGGCGCGAGTGGCGAGGTGTCTTCGAGCCGCTACGTGATCCCGACTACTTCGCGCACGTGACTGTGGACGCAGAGGCTGGCACCGTCACGTGGCCGAACGGCGCTGACATGGCCCCCGAGCCGCTCTATGCAGAGGCTTGCCAAAACTCGTCTCGCGCAGCGGCTGCCAGGCACTAGATCCCGATCGTACGGGACGCTGAGCAGCCGCCGCGGTGAACCACCGCAGGGTCGCTGGCGTGCGCTTCGATTGCTAGCTGGCGGACCGCTGACGCGGGCGACCTGGTTGGCGCAGTGGGAGCTTCACCACGTTGTCTCCAGCCTCTTCCGGGTTCGGCTCGCCGGGCTTAGTTGGAACGACGTCACCTACGGTCATCTTCCTGTAGGCAAGCACAGCCTTCTCGAGATGCTCTACGTCGAGGTCGGCGTGCGCGATCAGCATAGCGATGATCTCCGCGCGGGTCGCGTTGAGATCAGTCGCTAGATCGGTCAGGACATCTAGGCGGTGGTGGACGGCGAGTGGCATCGACATCGAGGTCGCCTGACGCCGGGAGTCGCGTAGGCGCTCATCGAGCGGCAAGGTGGCTGTGGAGGGCTGCTTTTTCATGGCTTGAGGTCGCGTGGTCTAAGAAATAAAGATTGTTTCAATGTTCGTGAGCGATATCCAGTATCCTTCCCGAACATAGATTATGGCAGGAAGGATGCCTGATGCCCCGGACGGAAGAGATTTCGCCTTTCCCCACCAAGCAGAGAGAGCCCTCGCGCCGCCTTGGCTCGGTCGGCTGCGGTGACGTAGGCTGGCATGGAGGGCGAGTGATGCCCGGTACACCGATCTCCGCACCCGTAGCGAAGGACGTTCGGCGTCTGGGGCTCGAGGAGCAACATGGCTAAGCACCACCGCCAGGATAGGACTTGGGAGCGGCCCTTGAGCATCGAGGGCTTCCTTGAGGCCACGACTTTCGCGGCGTCGCTGTTCGACAAAGAGTTCGACAGCGTGACGCTGTCAGCAGACGCCACTCTGACGGATGTGGAAGTAAAGGCCACCACGATTGACGAACTGCGCGAGGATCTTCGGGGGGTGTCCGACAACGAGGTCAGCCATCTAGAACTCTGCGTGACAGCGTCAGGTGCGAAGGCGATCCTAACCTCAGATCTACGAAAGACCGTCCCTCGGGCCAGGCGAGGCACAACCCTCAGGACAGCTGGATCTGATGCAACCCGTGTCATTGGGCTCCACGGCCAAATAGAGGGCGCGATCACGAGACACCTCGATCAGTTCGAGGCGAACACGTCGACACCGATTGACTCCGAGATCGGGGGGATAACGATCGGTTCCATTGGCGGATCCGTGGGCTTCATCTCCGGAGGCGATGTGACGGCCTCGGGAGAAGGGGAGCATGGGGGGAACTTCACCGTGAATGCGGAGGCATCATCCGGCACATCCGCAACAATCCGATCAGCCGAACAGCGAAGAAGTCGCTGGTGGAACAGTCGCTGGCTCGTTGCGGTCGTGGGGGGTACGGTGGCGATCCTAGTCGCGGCAGGCGTACTAGCGCTGCTGAACCTCATATGAGGACTTGCAGACGCTTGTCTATGAGCCAACCGGCCTCACGTCGAACCGCGCCGCACGGCTCCGCCGGAGGCTCGTGTCGCTCGACGCCTGCGACGCGCCTACGTCCCTGATTAGTGGCCTTTCTGCCGGCTGAGGAAGAGTCCCACTGACATGACCGCCGAAGTAGTCGCGGCGCCTGCCGCGATTGGGGTGGCGCCCGTAACTGGCTGGAGCACGAATAGAGCCAGGCCGGCAACTAGTGCGATCACGGATATTGCGAACGAGATGCGCCGCATCCAGAGATCGTCCCGTGCCCAGCGAAGCTGGAGCCTTCGCAGATCCTCGTCACTCGCCAAGCGAGCATTCTTTTGGAGCCAGTCAGGGGGCACGACGAAGCGGTGGATAGCTCGCAATCCGGCGTTGGTGGGATGTCACGAACCCTCTCCGTATGCCTCGGCAAAGTGGTCGCCGTCGCGCCACACGATGCCAACACCGACACTCGTCAGTAGGTCGAGGAGATCGTCGCGCGGCCTGGACGGCAGCAACACTGCGAGCCGAGGTGAAGGCTGAACAAATCGCCTGTAGTCCATGAGCTGTCCGATGGCCATTCGAATTGATCCGCGCTCCACCGATCCCTTGGCCTCGTATAGCGTGTTCGTGGTTCGGTCTATTAGATCTGAGAACAGAGGCTTAGCCTCTCCGGCCGGAGCAATCTTGAGGCGCGCGACCTCGTGGCGCTGCTGCAACAGATGGTCACGAAACGCAAGCACAAGCGTCTGCTCCCGTCGGTCGGCCTCATACGGCACGTGGCTTGGAGCCACAAACATCTTCTCTGTCCATTGTTCTTCGACAGGTACGTCTTCGACGCCATCCAGACCGACTCGATCTAGCTTCGACGAACCGGGCTTAGGTTGTGTGTCGACGGGCCGGAGTCGGAAGACGATGACGTTACGCACGGGTCCCTTGTTGATCTCCGGTGCGTCAGTCGTGTAGAACGGCTGCTCTTGCGCAAGCTCGAACTCTCCCTCATAAGTGACCCGTCCGTGCGCCCCTAGGAACAGCCTGAGCGCGCGCCCCTCTCTCGCATGGTTAAGAATCGCAGCGTTTCCGGACTTCATTTGTTGGTCGCCGCGTTGGCCTTCGCCCGTGTAATGGAAGCATCCATCAGCGCGCCAGCCATCGAAGTAACCGTGGGGCTCGCCGGCGATTGGATCCGAAAAGATGAGGACGTTCGGTGAGCTCTTGGACGGCCCGATTCCGCCTTGCGTTCGGCCCCCATAACGCTGCTGCAGCTCCTTGCGCTCAACTTCAGTGCCGGGCTTCAGAGTCCAGACGGAGGAATCCGACGGGTCCGTCTCGCTTGTCGGGGTGTTGAGCATTGACGGTTGGTTGACGGTTGGCGACTTGCGCGGGGTAATCGGATACGGAAATCACGTGTCCGATTCGTAGGCGATTGTAGCACCCGTTCATCGCTGTCTGCGGGCCCCCGCGTCAGCTCGACGAAAAAAGGTGAAGTATCGGCCCCGGCCTCAGAGGATCACTAGCTTCTGCAGGGGCGAAGTCCAACTCGATCAACCAAGACGTGACATCGCGAGCACGCGGCGCCCGCCGGTACCTCCCGAGCACCTCGATCCGAGCGCACACGCTCCTGCGTTAAAGCCCACTGGGGGGCACACACATTGGCGGTTCGACTACCGGCCGATTCATGGAGCCGACCGGGATCGAACGGATGACCTGCTTAAGGGCGGCGCTCAGCGCGACAGCGCGTAGGCTGCTTTGCCGTCGCGGCTGGCGCGGGCCACTGACCGCGCCTTCAGCAGCCGCCGCAGGTTCTCGCGGATGTTAGGGGCCGACATGGCCGTCACCACGACGAGCTCGCCGACGGTATGCGAGCCGTGCTCCAGCGCCGCCATTATCGCCTGCTCGGCCGCGCCCCGAACAGCGCGCTCGCGCGGCGGACGGGCCGCGCCTGGCGTCCTGACCTTGCTCGGAGCTCGGGTTGAGGGGCCCGCAGCCGGCGCTTCGGTCATCGACGCCCGGCGCCTGACGGGCGGCCGTGGCGGCTCGACGACATCGCGTTTGCGCTCCAGCGCATCGGCAGCCGCGAGCGTCTGCTCGTACTCGTCCACAAACGGGCGCAACTCGCGCATGCGGGCGTCGATTTCCGCGCCAATCCTGCTCAGCAGATCCTCGGCCATCGGTGGGAGTCTGTCAGGAGACGTCGGCGAGCGCCGCGCCGCGCGATCAGCCAGGGTGCTGGCGTGCGACACGCAGGTAGGCCAGCACCGCCAGCACGCGCCGGTGGCTGTCGTCGCAGGCTGGCAGGTCGAGCTTGGCGAAGATGCCGGTGATGTGCTTCTCGACCGCCCCCGCCGTGACCACCAGCTCCTGAGCGATCGCTGCGTTGGAACGGCCCTCGGCCATCAGCTCAAGCACTTCGCGCTCGCGCGAGGTTAGGCGCGTGAGCGCGTCCTCGCAGCCCCCTCGGGCCACGAGCAACTGCGTGACGACCTCGCGGTCGAGCACCGTGCCGCCGGCTGCGACCCGTTGCAACGCGTCCAGGAATGCCCTCACGTCGCCCACGCGCTCCTTGAGCAGGTAGCCGATCCCGGCGGTGTCCTCGCCGATCAGCTCGCTCGCGTAAGCCGTCTCGACGTATTGCGAGAGCACGAGCACGCCCAACTGGGGCTGCCTGCGGCGCGCCTCGATCGCGGCGCGCAGGCCCTCGTCGCTGAACGTCGGCGGCAGGCGCACATCGACGATCGCCAGGTCGGGCTTGTGCCCGGCGATAGCGCGCAGCAGGCCCGCGCCGTCCTGCACCTGCGCGACGACCTCGATGTCGTTCTCGCGCAGCAGCGCCACCAGCCCCTCGCGCAGCAGCGCAAGGTCCTCGGCGATCACTACCCGCACGGAAAGCTGACCTCCACGACGGTTCCCCCGCCGGAGGGGCTGTCCACGCTCAGGCTGCCGTCCAGCGCCTCCACGCGGGCGCGCAGCCCGGCCAGGCCAGCGCCCGCCGGGTCGGCGCCCCCGCGGCCGTCGTCGCCGACGAGCACCTTCAGCGCGCGACGCTCGTCGATGAGGCGGATCCAGCTGCGCTTGGCATCGGCGTGCTTGGCGGTGTTCGTCAGCGACTCGGCGATCACGAAGTACGCCGCGCTCTCCACCGCGGGCGCCACGCGGCGGTGGGTGTCGACGTGCACGGCCGTGCCCAGGCCGTAGCGGGCAGACAGCGATTCCACGGCTGCCACGAGCCCGCGGTCGGCCAGCAGTGGGGGCACGATCCCGCGCGCGAGGTCGCGCAGCTCGGCGATCGCCTGATGGGCCTCGCGCTGGGCGTCGCGGATCAGGCGCCTGACCTCGGGCTGGTCGTCCACACGCATCTCCGCCCGGCCCAGTTGCAGCGTCAACGCCACCAGGCGCGCTTGGGCGCCGTCGTGCAGATCGCGCTCGATGCGCCGCAACTCGGCCGCCTGGGCGTCCACGGCCTGACGGCGCGTGCGCGTGAGCATGTCGATCCTCGCTCGCAGCGCCCGCCGCCCGCGCGCGACCAGCACGCGGTCGTGCAGCGCGATTAGCGAGTAGGCGCTGCCCGCGGTCGCCAGCCCGAGCAACGCCCACGCCGGCCAGAACTCGCGCACGCCAGCGAGCAGCCATGTCAACAGCCACGTCGCCAGCAGGATCACCGCCGCCGCTCCGATCAGCGCCCACACGCCCGCTACGCGGCGCTCCGCACCGGGCCGCTGGCGCCACACCGACACCGCCGCGAAGTCCAGCAGCACGGCCACCATCAGGCCCAGCCACGCCCACGCCGGCCAGAAGTAGCCCTGACCGTCGAGCGCCCAGATGGCGCCCGGCAAGACCACGATCAGACCGGCCATGCGGCGCACAAGCGAACGCGCGTACTCGCCGATTGACAGCCCGGCCGCGAGCGCCGGCATCCATCGTCGCGGGCTGGCGCCCTGCGCCAGGGAGAGGTCCAGCGGAAGACGAGCGCGTCCGGCCATCGCCGCTAATCGTCTCACGGCCCCGGCCGGCGACGACGTAGTCCCCCCGCGCCCGCGTGGGAGTTTCTGCGGATGGCACGGCCGCCGGCCCGGCGTAGCGTCCTCGCAAGAGGTGGAATCGACGACGCCCAACCCGATGGGTCGGGCCAATCGACTTTCGCGAAACCCGTGACGGGACTGCGGTCCCGAAGGTGGTGGAGACAATGCCAGAGACAAAGACCCAACGCCGCCCTCCAGCCAAAAAGAAAGCGGCCGCCCCAACGCGCCGCGCGTCCCATCGACAGCGCGACACCGGCAAGACGGTCGATCGGGCCGGCGAGCTTTCAGAGGACGTGCTCAAGTCGCTCGACGAGGGCGCAAGGAGCGCGATCGAGGCTGTACGCAAGTTCGTCGAGACGCTCGACAGGGAGCTGCCGCCGCGCGGACAGGGCCCCTCCGGGCGCGAGAAGATCACCGACTCCGCCTTGGAGATGGCCCAGCGGCTGGTCCACACGCAGTACGAGTTCCTGCGCAAGGTGGTCGACAGCGCAGGCAAGACCCTGACCGGATCGGACAAGGCAAAGAAGTAGGCGGCTGCGAGCGGCCGGCTGTGCGTCGGCCGCTCAGATCGCCTTGACGGCCTGGCGCTCGGGGGTGATCCGCTGCACGTCCCAGACCAGGCCGGCGCGCTCCAGCGCCCCGATGACGATGCCCGAGATATCGAACTCGCCGCGGCCCAGGCCGTGTATGGCGGAGGTGGGAAAGGCGTGATGGTTGTTGTGCCACGCCTCCCCCAGCGAGAAGGGCGCCAGCCAGCCCAGGTTGCGCGAGTGGTCGCCGGTATCGAAGCTCCGGCGCCCGAAGAAGTGGCACAGCGAGTTGATGCTGTAGGTGACGTGGTGCAGCACGAACATGCGTACAGCGCCTCCCCACAGCATCGCCTCCAGGCCGGCGCCGACGCTGCCGCCGACGAGCACGCCGAGGCCGAACGGAATCGCCAGACCGACAAGCGACCACAGCGCGAACGTCGCGTCGACGAAGCGGATGACCGGGTCGGCCAGCAGGTCCGGCGCGAAGCGCTCACGCGATCCGCGCTGGGAGTGGTTGAACAGCCAGCCCACGTGGGCATGCGCGAGGCCGGTCAGCGCGCCGCGCCAGCCGCCGCCGTGGTCGACGTGGGGGCTGTGCGGGTCGCCCACGCGATCGGAGTACGCATGGTGCTTGCGATGGTCGGCCACCCAGGAGATCACCGGCCCCTCGATCGCCATCGTCCCGAGGATCGCCAGCAGCCCCCGCAGCGCGCCAGACGTCTTGAAGCTGCGGTGGGTGAGCAGGCGATGGAAGCCGACCGTGACACCCAGGCCGATCGGTATGTACATCGCCACGAAGATCACCACGTCGCGCAGGCGCAGCTCCCTGTTCCACAGCTGCCAGCCAGCCACACCGACCAGCAGCGGCGGCGCGGCCGTGATCAGCCCGGTGATCGCCCTGTCGAGGTTCTCCATGACCGGAACCTGGATCTCCTCCGGCGTCGGGCCCGTATCGGCTGCCAGCGCCTGGCGTGCCCGATCCACGGCATGTGGCTGCCCCGCGGCTACGCTCATCGACACAAATTGTGCGCGAGAGCGGCGACGTTGTCACTGCGGCAGGCCACCTCGCCGCGTGCGGCGCTCCCCCGCGACCGACGTCGGGCTAGCCCGAGCATTCAGTCGTCGCCGCGCACGTCCAGAACGACCTTGCCGGTGGCGCGGCGCTCGTCGATCGCCTTCAGGGCCTGCGCGGCCTGCTCGAAGGCAAAGCGCTCACCGACGATGGGCGCCACAAAGCCGGCGTCAGCCAGGCCGTTGACGGCCGCGCCGATCTCGCGGTTCAGGTCGGGCTTGCCCATCACGTAGGCGCCCCAGCCGGCGCCCACCACGTCGAGGTTGCGCAGCAGCAGCCGGTTGACCTTGACCTCCGGGATCGAGCCGCCGGTGAACCCGACCACGACCATGCGCCCGTCCTCGCGCAGGCAGCGCAGGCTGTCGGTGAAGCGATCTCCGCCCACCGGATCGACGACCACGTCGACACCACCGCCTGTGAGCTGCTGTACCTGCTCGCGCCAGCCCTCGCCGAAGATCACGACCTCGTCCGCTCCCGCCTGCTCGGCGACCAGCCGCTTGGCGTCGCTGGACACCACCGCCACCGTGCGCGCGCCAAGCCCCTTGGCGATTTGCAGCGACGCGGTACCCACGCCGCCGGCTGCGCCGTGCACGAGCACCGTCTCTCCCTCCTTTAGGCGCCCGCGCAGCGCCAGCGCGAAGTAGGCGGTGTGATAGTTGAGGATCAGCCCCGCGCCCTGGGCGAAGTCGAGCTCACCGGGCAGCGCGAAGGTCAAGAAGGCGGGAGCGACGGCCACCTCGGCGAAGCCGCCGAGCGCGCAGAACGCCGCCACGCGGTCGCCCGGCTTGACATCAGCGTCGGGCGGGGCGCTGCGCACCACCCCCGCGACCTCGCTGCCGGGCACGAACGGCAGCTCGGGTTTGACCTGGTACTGGCCGCGTGTCTGCAGCACCTCCGGGAAGGACACGCCCGCACAGTGCACGTCCACGAGCACGCCCGCGCCGGGCGTGAGCGGGTGAGAGGGCTCCCCCTCCGGGGACGATGCCGGCTCGGGCAGCGTCACCAACTCCAGGGCGTCGTCGGGTCCGCTCAGCTGCGTGATCTGGATAGCCCTCACGGCGGGGGATTATGGCGCAGGCGCTCGAGCAGGCGCCGCCGGGAGCTGCGGCGGGTGGCTCGGAGAGGCGGAGACATAAGTCGGAACTGGCGTCAATGTGTTCACGTTTTCGCGTGTTTGGCCGACACAGACTGCAAATGACCGTGCGTGGGAACGGCGAGGACCTCGCCTCCGAGCGCGACCTGATGGTCCAGGCGCTGGCGGCGCTGTTCGCCTGCGGCGCGACGCTTGCGCTGCTGACGATCGCGCTGCCCCACTCGGCCCGCGCGAGCGAGCTGGGGCTGCTGGTGATCGTGGGCATCGCCTATGCGATCGCCGCCGCGCTGCACTGGCGCACGCGCGCGCTCGCCGGCTGGGTCCTGCCCGCGGCGCTGCTGGTGGGCAGCACGCTGATCACCGGGGTCGCCTACTTCTCCGCCCAGAACCCCAGCCCGCTGGTGTTCTTCTACCTCTGGGTGTTTCTGTATTCCTCGTACTTCTTCTCCACTACCGAGACGGTCGTGCAGATCGTCTATGTAGGCCTGGCCTACGGAGCGCTGCTGGCCGTGCGCCCGCCCACCGACGGCATCCCCGAGTGGTGGCTGGTGGGCATGGGCAGCCTGCTGGTCGCCGCGATCCTGATCCGCTCGATGCGCACGCGCGCCGAGTCGCTGATCGCCAGGCTCTACGACGCCGCCCGCACCGACCCGCTGACCAAGCTGTCCAACCGGCGCGGCTTTCGCGAGATGCTCGACCTCGAGCTCGAGCGCGCGCGTCGGGGCAATACCCACGTGACCGTCGTCGTGGGCGACCTCGACCACTTCAAGGAGGTCAACGACCGCCACGGGCGCGACACCGGCGACGCGGTGCTACTGCGCCTTGCGCGCGTGCTCGCCACCGGCGCCCGCCAGCTCGACGGCGTCGCCCGCGTGGGCGGCGAGGAGTTCGCGCTGGTGCTACCCGACACCGATGGCGCCGGTGGGCTGCTGATCGCCGAGCGCCTGCGCGCCGCGCTGCGCGAGGAGCTGCGCCACGACGCCGCGCCGGTCACGATCAGCTTCGGCGTGGCCAGCTTCCCCGAGCACGGCCACACCGCGGGATCGCTGCTGCGGGCGGCCGACGAGGCGCTGCATGCGGCCAAGCGCAACGGTCGCGACCGCAGCGTGCTGCACAGCGCCGCGCTGCGCGAAGCCGGGCGCCAGGACGGGCACCCCCGCGATGTTGCAGGCGAGCGCTTCGTGGCCGTGGTGCTCGACCTCGCCGAGGCCGTCGACCTGCGCTTCAGCGGCTCGGCCAGGCATTCGGAGACCGTCGGGCGCTACGCCGCGAAGATGGCCTGCGAGCTCGGCCTGTCCCAGGAGCGCACCGAGCGCGTGCGCCTGGCGGGCATGCTGCACGACGTCGGCAAGGTCGGCGTGCCCGACAGCATCCTGTCAAAGCCCGCCGGGCTGACCGACGAGGAGTTCGACGTGATCAGGCGCCACCCCGAGCTCGGCGCCCAGATCCTCGAGCATCCCGGCCTGGCCGACGTGCGCGAGTGGGTGGGCGCCCACCACGAGCGCCCCGACGGCTGTGGCTATCCGCGTGGGCTGGCCGGCGAGCAGATCGCGCTCGAGGCCAAGATCCTGGCGGTCGCAGACGCCTATGAGGCGATGACCTCTGACCGCGCCTACCGCGCGTCGATCGGGCCGACCGCCGCGCGCGAGGAGCTGCTTCGCTGTGCCGGCGGCCAATTCGACGCACGCGTGGTGGACGCGCTGCTGGCGGTGCTCGACCGGGAGGGCGAGCGCCTGGCGGAGGCGCTCGCCCAACCCTGATCGTCGGTCCTGCGCGCGGGTCCGGCCCTTACGGCACCGACACGCCGCTCGCCGGCGGGGCCGGCTGGGCGGTGGTGTAGGGGGTGATCGGCGAGCCGGGCGTCGGTTCGGTCACCAGCGGCCCGCCGAACAGCACGATCTTGCCGTTTCGCACCTGGCCTATCTCCACGCCGCTGTAGCCCCCGTGCTCGCTCTTTGAGTAGCGGTAGGGCACCAGGCCCGGGCCGCTCAGCTGCGCGCCTTTTTCATTGACAGCGTCGATCAGCTTTTCGCGCGTCAGGTCTTTACCGGCGAGCTGCAGCGCCTGCGCGAGCGTGTACGCGGCGGCCATGCCGTACTCAACGTTGCCGTCAAACGGCGCGCTGGGGTCGTACTGGTTGTGGATTTTTCCGAACAGCGCGATCCACGGGTTCGACGTTTCCGAGGACGACGGCAGGTAGCCGTCGGTGATCGCGCCCTCGATCAGTTCCGTTCCCGCCTTGCCTTTGGAGAACGTCTTCAGCAGGCCGCCCACGGTGGTCGGGTCGATGCCCACGTTGGACACCACCAGCTGCGGTTGGTAGCCAAGCGTAAACGACGTCAGCTGCGCGAGCGCGGTGTAGATCGGCACGGTGAAGTCGACGAGCACTTCGGCGCCCGCCGCCTTGATCGCGGAAATCTGCGGCGCCACGTTCGTCACACCCGGCTGGTAGGGCTGGGTGGACACGATCTGGCTGGCGGGTAGCTCGTCCTTGATGCCCGCAAGGCCACCCGTGCCGAAGTCATCACCCTGGTAGAAGACGCCAACCTTCTTGCCGGCGAAATGCTGCTTGAGGTATTGCCCGAGGATCTTGCCCTCGATCGTGTAGTTGGGCTGCCATCCGAACGTGTACGGCTGGCTAGTGCCGTTATCCCAGCACGCGCACCCGGAGGCGACGAACATGTCGGGCACTTTCTCGCTGTTGAGGAAGCCCACGACCTTGGTGTGTGTGGGCGTGCCCAGACCCTCGAAGATGCCGAACACGTTTTCCTGCAGGACGAGCTGATGGACCACGCTGACCGTCTGCGTGGGGTTGTATTCGTCGTTCTTGATGACCAGGTGAATCTTGCGCCCGTAGATTCCTCCCTGGGCGTTGAGGTAGTCAAAGAACGCCTGCGACGCCGGCGCGATCTCGCTGTAGCCCGGCGCTGCCGGACCGGTGAGCGGCTGGTGCGTACCGAACGTGATGCTCGTCGCGGTCACGCCCGGGGCGCTGCTGCTGTTGGAGCTGGAGCCGCACCCTGCCACGACCAGCGCCACGATTAGTGCGCAGACGGCCCCTACCGCCCGCGGCCTGATGCTGACTTGATTCATCTGCTTCCTCCTCCTGATGGCGTTTACCAATGACTACCCCTGAACTGGCGGGCTTCGACGCAGACCACCCGCGATCCTGCGCAGCGCTCCCTGCACGCCGCTCGGCCACACGAGCATCGCGACGATCAGGACCAGGCCATACAGCGCCAGCGGCAGGTTGTCGGAGACCTGAGTGGACAGCGAGAAGGAGTGGGCCAGGTCGTTGGTCCAGTTGGGCAACAGCACCAGCACCGCCGCTCCCCAGATCGCGCCCATCAGCGTGCCCAGGCCGCCCAAAACGATCGCCGTCAGCAGCGACAGCGACAGCTGCAGCTCGAACGCTCCGGGCGCGGCCAGCTGCAAGACGACCGCCAAGAGACCGCCGCCGAGCCCCGCGCAAGCCGCGCTCAAAACGAACGCGAGCGTCTGCACGCGTCCCACGTGCAGGCCGCACAGCGACGCCGCGATCTCGTCGTCGCGCACCGCGCGAAAGGCCCGTCCCGCGCCGCTCTTGAGCAGGTTGCTCATGGCAAACATCACCGCCAACGCTCCGATGCCGGCAATCCACGCCTCCCAGCGCTCAAGGGGGAAATTCGTGCCCAGCCACGAGGGCGGCGCGGGGGGGTTGATGACCAGCCCGTTCTCGCCGCCGAACGTGCTCGGATACTTGTCCGCCAGCGCCGGCAGGCCGACCGCGAAGGCCAGCGTGGCGCCCGCCAGG
>CAVUXA010000005.1:0-321865 GCA_963745375.1 uncultured Solirubrobacteraceae bacterium
GTCCCGCGTGAGCTGCTGGCGATGACGCTGTCTCAGCTTAAATTTGCCAAGCCGGGTCAATGTCTTCGGGATACGCAGTTGAACGAGAGAGGCGTGCGGTATGATCGCCTCGGCTCGGGCTAGAAGCGCTGGCACGCCGCTGGCCTGGGAGACATCCTGCCTCCTTGTTTCGTCGGCTCTTGGATCGAGGATAGCCGATGCACCCAAGTTGTGTCAAATCCGAGAAATTCCTCGAAGTAGTATATATTTTTAGAAGTGCCCAGAGATTCGCGTTTAGATGGAGTAATTGTTCAACTTCGCGAGTTAGTGCGCAGGGCTCATTTTCACATTACTTCGCATGCATCCAATGCGACACCCTCAGGCCCGATCGAAACGACGCTCGCCACCATAGGTGGCACGCTGGAAAGTAACTCACGAACGCACTAGTAATCATTATATTTGGTGCCGTTGTAGCCGTTGCGTTGGTTGGACTGCTCGGATGGTTAACGAATCGGGTTGTGTCGTCAGATCTCCTTAATTTGGCATCCCTAGCCATCAAGCCGGTCACGGTCAAGACAATCCAACAAACGAACTGCTCTCTAAAAGAAAAGCAGCCCATCCCGGCACCATCCGGGCATCTCTGTTGCAGAAACCTAACCTCTTTCAGCCTCCAAAGATTCATTGATAGGGAAGGAAGTGTGGTGCCGCCGTTGATTTGATGGCCTATAAGTCGGATCTAAACGCTGAGTCGGATTCGTTGCCCGCCAATCTCGCGCCGTTCCGACCAGTAGGGGAAGAATTTGACATAGCCAATACCAAAAGCCTTGTCTGGCTCCTGTCCGCTGGGTCCAGGTTTACATTTTTTAAAATTGCTGGCGAAACCGTCCGATTATCTGAAGCCGCAAGGTGGGAGAAGCTCGGGAGCGCGTCCAACGCGACTACCACAGCGGGGCCGAGAGTCATCATTGCCGATTTCCCTGGGGTGGAGCGAAGTTGGATGGCTATTGGCTAAACATAATCTTGCGAGAAAGCCGCGTCGCTTATGACGGGGGGGCACTTCTACTCGATATGTCATACCTTCCTGAACTGCCAGTTTGAAATGGGCAACAACAGCAGCAACTACGTTCTTGGCCAGTCCTGCCGTCGGCGTGCTTCTCGAGCTTGAATTTGCCGCGGCGGTCGGCGATCGCCGGGCGCCCGCCCGTGCCAGGCATCGCCAACAGGGCCTCACGCGAGGGCGCGGCGACGTAGACAGGTTCCACGTTCTGCTCGCCGAGCACGACCACGGCGCCCGCCTCGATCGCGGGCCACAGATTGCGCTGCTTGGCGACCTTGGCCTGTACGCATGGGTGAGCGACCAGGCTGGTTATGAGTCCAGTCGTCATCGCGGCGGCCGCCGCCGAAATCGGACGCCAGCCACCCGCCAAGGAACGCGTCAGCCATCGCCTTTACCACGGCATCGGCGGCGAGCGCGGCCGCGCCGCCGTCGGCGGCGAGCCGCTCGCGAGCCTCGCCGAGGCGCCCCGTCACGGTGGTCAGGCACGCGGATGCTCGGGCCACGTCCACGACTCGAGCACCTCGAGCGGCACGCCACGCTCGGCCAGCCAGCGGACGGCGAGGGAATGAGCGACGCGAGCACGTCGCGGGCGGCCCTTCGACTCGGGCAGCCACGGCATTCATGCTGGTGGACTACCGCGACATCGGCCCGGGCACATCACGAGGTGTACGTCCGGCGATCGGTCCAGCTCGCCCGGCTTGTGGTGCACGGCCTCGCCGAGGCCGAAGTCAGTACCCGTCGCCGCCGAAGCAAAGCACGAGCGCACGTCAAGGCGGGCGAGCACCCACCCGGCGGGCACCTCGGCGGGCGGGGGCATATGCGAGCCGGGTACGCGGATCACGGTGTGCTGCGCGGCCGCTTAACCGTCCGGTCGTAGGGCGGCGGCAGCGTCACGGCCTCGGGCGTGCCGTGCCGCGAGCCGCGGGCGGCCTGCTCGAGCAGCCGCGAGCATGTCTCGCGCCCGGCGATCGGTGGAACGCCACGCCGCCGCGGCCGTCCGGGCGCACCGTCGCCTGGTGCACCAGCTCGAGGGCGCGGGCCGTGCCCGGCGGGCCGCAGCTCGGCGAGGGCGGGCGCGTCATGCAGCCACTCGGGAAAGGCGAGCGATGCGCCCTCGTGCTGCTCGCGCGGCACCCGGTAAACCTCGAGCCACCCGGCCAGGCGCGACCGGATCGGCCTCGACATGATGGTGTCGGGTTCGGCCACCTGGCCAACTTGTGCGGATATCGCCTTGCACCGACTCGGTGAGCGGTATCTCGCCCGGCAGGCCGAGCAGCTCGCGCACGGGCCGCGGCACGTACAGGCGCCGGGTATGCAGCTCGAGGGCGAGCGCGGCCAGCTCGCCCGCGTTGGTGATCTCGGCGAGCGGGCGCGGCAGCTCGAGCACCTCGCCGCCGTCGCCGTGTGCGCGGCCGTCGGCGGCGAGCACGAGGAACGGGCGCGGGCGCGGGCGCGCCTCGGCCCGGGCCGCGGCCGCGGGCACCGCGGCGGGCGTGTCGGCCTGGTGCTCGTGCTCGCCGCTGGCCACGGCGCCGCCCTCGATCGCAGCACGGGTGAGATACCTCGCCGAGCGCGGCGAGCGCGGGATCTCAGGGCGCCGCCGCACCCGGTGCAGGCCGGGGCGCCATCGGCGGGCAGCGGCGCGGGCACCTCGGCGGCGGCTGGCCGACGCCTCGCGGGCGAGTAGCCGGGCAGCTCGGCGGCGGCCTGCTCGAGGGCCTCGAGGGTTAGGGCTCGCCGTCAAGCAGCCACCCGCCGCCCGCCGACGCGACGCGACGCCCGGTTTCCATGAGCGCCGAGACTGCATCGCGCTTGCCGTATTTGGGCGCCGGTAGCACCTCGGCGGCGGCGAGACTGCTACGCCTGCTACCGCCAAGCTGACCGCCGACCACCACTTGGCTCATCGGGCAGCGCGGCGCCTCCATACGTGCCGTGACCTGCTCGGTAGCAGTCTCGGCGGCCACGCTCGGCGGCCTACCGTTCGAGAAAACCGTCATTGACCTGCCCGGGGCAGTCGTAGCAGTTGTAGCAGTCTCAGAATCGCCGTTATACGTAACGTCTTGCCCGAGAAAACCTCGGGCCGGATGAACACGAGCCGCTTGTTCTCGCCGTTGATCCTCTTTTGCCGGGTGGCTGCGGTACGCGCCTGCCCGCTCGGCAGCACGAGGCGATGTCTTTTGAGCAGGTAGGGCGGCAGCGTCTTTGGCGTCAGCGGCTGGGCAGTCCTCGGGGGAATCAGCGGCGGCGGTGCTTCACCAGGGTTTGCAGGCTTTCCGAGCGCACGCCGAGGGCCTCGTCATCGGGCAGCCAGTAGAACGGCACGCCGCGGCCGCGGTAGCGGGGCCACCCATCGTGTTCGCCGACATGCTCGAGGCCCTGCTCTTGCCCAGCGAGACCGGCAATCACGGGCCGCGCCTGGCCCTGGTCGTTACGAATGTGCGCCCGCCCCTCGAGCAGCGCGGCGCGCAGGATATCGCCGAGGGCCTCGGCGGGCGCCTCGGCGGCCGCACCGTCCACGATCGCCCCGGCCTGCCGCCGAGCTGCGCCGTGATGAACGGCAGCACCTCGGCGAGGTACACCTCGGTCAGCGTCGCCGGTCTGGGCGGCGATCAGCAGGCCCGCGAGGACGGCGGCGGCGATGTCGACCGGGCCGCGCAGCGCCGATCGCGTCGTTTTCCGATCCCGGTAGCAGGTCGTCAAGGTGCGGGCGCAGCAGCTCGAGGGCCGCGGCGTCTTTGTCGGCGATATAGGCGGGCAGGTCATCGCCCAGGGCGACGGAACGCGGACAGCCATGTGCTCGGCGAGAGTGCGCAGCGGTGCCACCAGGAGCGCCCCGTTCGCGGCATACCAGGCGTTATCAATGGCGCCAAACTCGATCAGCAGCATCAGCACCCGGCGCTGTAGCGTATTCCTGCACGGCGGGCGGTAGTTGCTGCATCGTGGCGATCGGCACGCCGCGAATGAACGGGCCTCTTGCGGCAGCATCGTGCCAACCCGAGCGCGGCCGCGGCTCGGCGGCATTGAACTTCGACCGGAATACGTGCTCGAGAATCACCGTCACTTTCGCCTGATCAGCCTTTGACGAATTTGCATTCAGGGCGGCGTCATCTAGCAGGTTCACCAGGTCGCTCCACATAATCAAGGTCGATCTCTACGCGGGTAGGCGTCGCGGTGAATGGCGCCGAGGGCAGCGGCGGAAACGCGCCCTCGCCGGTCAGGGCGGGCGATCAGGCCCGAACGCGCATGCCACCCGAGGCCGCAGGTACCCGACCCGGCGTTCGGCCGGGACCGACGACCACGCCGCCCGGCACCGCATGCCGGAAGTAGTCAACGAGCGCGCGGATCATCGCGCCCACCATCAGCAGGCCCGGGCCGCGGCCATGCTCGGCGATCTCCAGCACGGCCGGTAGATGATCTGATCTGTAGTGACGGGCGGCACGGGCGCCGCGGCGGCGGCGAGCCGCTGCCGCTTCGCGCTTGCCCGCCAGAAACAGCAACCGGCCGTCATGGGCGCGCCCGTCGGCGAACACGTAGAACCACCCGCCCGCTCGGCGCGATCACGCTACCGTGCGGGCGAGCGCGGGCGCTGGAACGAGGCGCGCGGCCTGGTCCTGTATCACGTCAGTGAGGATTTCCCGCATGCGCCTGGTGCCCGTACCCGTCACCGAGCGGCAACTTCCACGGGGCACCCTCGCGTAGTTCATCCTCAGATACCGCTACCGAGCGCCCGCCTACGGCGATCTCGCAGACCTGCCGGTTACCTCCCCATCATCCGAGCGGGTCTCGAGCACCTGCGGAACGTACGGCGCCCATGACAGCATGCGCCGCAGCTTGTGATCCTTTCCCGCGCACCTCGAGCACCGCGCCCGCCGCAGCGGTACCTGGGAGCGCCTTGCCGTCGCCGAGCGCATAGCCGATCGGCGACGGCCCGTCCATCGGCATCGCGCCCTCGGGCCACTCGGGCGCGTCGCCCGGCTCCATCGCCGCCGCCGCCGCGGCCGCTCGGGTGATACCGCCGCACAGCTCACTCGAGAATGACTCGCGGTCCTTCTTAAGCAGCGCGTCAAAGGTCCTCGGCGGTGCGCATCGCCCAGGGCACGCCAAGCGACGGGCGCGGCCCATTGTCAGCTCATCATCCGTGCCGCCGATCACCAGGGCGCGCAGCGATGCCACGGTAGCCGCGTAACGCTTCTCGGCATCGGGCAGCGCGACAGCCCGGCGCAAGTCGGCGAGCACGTCGGACAGCTCGGCGCCCTCGCCGAGGCCCTCGGCGTCGACGACTCGCCGCCGTTGAGCGTGAGCACCCGCTCGCGCAGCACCCGCACCAGCTCGGCAGCCTGACCGCGGGTGAGGTCGTGCAACTGCTTAACGCCACGCTCGCGCCCGATCGCCAGCACGAGCCACCATCGGGTTATCCATGCGCTCAACCTGAACCATGCCCGGCGGCACAGTGTGATTGACCAGGTGGGTGTCGTCCGGTTACGGCTATCACTGGTCACGGCCCGCCGAACCGCGGCGCTCACGCGGCAGCCTCGAGCGCGCGGGCGCCTCACCGCTGCCCGGCACCCATCCCGCCAGCCAGGCAACCGGGCCGCCGAGGTATTCGCCCTCGAGCGGACCGGCGAACGTCTCCCGGGTGCGGCTCCGTAATTCACCGGCAGCCGGGGCGATGCCCGCCGCGGCGGCAAGACAGACAGCACAGATGCCAGCGGCGCCGCCGTATCTCGGCCAGCTCGCCGAGCGCGTCAACTACCTCATGCTGTACGCCCTTGATTTCGGCGATCGCCGAGGCGTACCCGGCATGCCACTGCCCGGCGGCCTGCTCGGCGCCGAGCCGGTATCCCTCGTCCGGCGCCACCGAGCCGGGCGGCGAGCTGGCCGTCAAGCCCGTCCACTCGCGGCGATCACCTCACGGGCGGCAGGCAGCCCGGCGACCGTATATAGCGTTTCGGCGCCCTCGTCGTGCTGATGTGATGGTGAGTGAGAGGTTCGACCGCGTCCTTCTTGATCGCGCTTACCGTGGGCGCCATCACGAAGATCGTCAAGAACAGCGCGATGCCCACCAGCACCTGGTTGGGCGGCGCCGAGTTGGTTCCCACCGCCGTGCGGATGAAGCCCAGCACGATCAGGATGCGGCTGAAGCCGGTCACCGTGAACAGGATTGCCGGCACCAGCGTCAGCCCGCCCACCAGCAGCAGAATCTGAACCGCGTTTGAGGAGGTGAGGTTCACCCGCGCACCGTCAACCCGCGTAAGTGATCATCTGCGCACCGTCAGTTCGCGCAGGCGGTCGATCAGGCCCGACGATTGCGAGAGCGCGCGCATCGGGTCAGGGCGCGGCCCCACCACGGGGCTGTTGTCAGAGCTACGCCCAGGGCCCGCGAACGCCCCCAGATCGGCGCTGCCTTCCTGGCGGGTCAGGCGACCCGCGCCCGCCACGATCTGGCCCGCCACCGTCGCCACCCGCGAGCGTTCTAGCTGGGGCTCAAAGTCAGACTCGTCGTCAAACAGCCCCGCGTCGCGTGCCTGCTGCTCGGTGTAGCGGTGGATCGGCGCCACGCCATGCTCGGTCGCACCCAGCAGCACGTAGTCGCTGCCCGCGCGCACCAGGTGCACCGAGCGCCCCGAGCCCAGCGTTAGAGCAGCCACGCTCGTCAGGCCCGTGCTCGGTGGATGGGATCCCCGCCCGCCCTCACGGCCGTGCTTGACCTGGCGCAGGATCCACGACAGGCCCCAGATGACCGCTATCACAATCGCCAAACCCACGATCGTGCGCACGATGCTCGCGCCACCCGAGCTGGTCGTGTGCGCAGCGCCCGACGTGCTCGTCAGGTTCAACGGCGTGTTTTCGCCCGAACCCTTGGGCGTGGAGCGCGACGGCGTGAAGGCGCTGGCCGGGCCGGCCAACGCGAGCACGCACGTACCGAGCGCCAATAGGCACGCGCCGAGCACAGCGGACGCTCGCGCGACCGCACGGGAAAGCAGCATGGACTTAGTCATCGAGGGACGACTCCGAGGAAGAGTCGCCCCGGTTATCGGCCCTGGCGGCGAGGTCTTGAGGCGCTGGACAAGCGCGCAGCTGTACCTACGGTAGCAGTTCTGCTACCATGTCCTTGATGGCGACGATCCCTCAGAAGGAGCTTCGGAACAACGTCGGCGAGGTTCTGCGGCGCGCAGAGGCAGGCGAGGAGATCACTATTACCGTTGCCGGGAGGCCGGTCGCGGAGCTCGTGCCCGCAGGGCGACGGCGGTGGGTCAGCGGACCGGCGCTGCGTGCCGTGTGGCGTACTCCCACAGCCCCGGCGCTTGCCACAGATCTAGAGCGGTTCCCCGCCTCCCTCGCAGACCCTTTCGCGTAGCTGGATGCGCACCGCTCCGCGGTTGAATCGACGCGCAGCTTGGTAACTGCATGAGGGCTCTGCTCGACACCTCGGTACTGATCGGAGAGCAGCCCCCGCCCGACGTCGAGGCCGCAATTAGCGTGGCGTCGCTCGCCGAGCTGCACTTCGGCGTGCTGGTCGCCGGCGATGACGATGAGCGCGCGCTTCGCACCCAGCGCCTCGGCGCGATCGAGTCCGCGTTTGACCCGCTCCCGGTCAGCGTGCCCGTCGCCCGAGAGTGGGGCCGCCTGGCCGCCGCCGTGACCAATCGAGGCGGTCAGCCACGCAGGCGTGCAATCGACCTCGTGCTGGCAGCCACCGCCAACGTACACGGCGTGCCCCTGGTCACCCACAACACCAGCGACTTCCAGATCATCGGCGACCTCACCGATGTGCGCGACCCCTCGACATTGCAACCGCCCGACTCCAAGGCTGCCGCAGAGCCGGAGTCCGAAGGGGAGCAAGAGGAACCGCCAGGCACATAGGCGCCGCGGTCAATGCTGCGTCGAAACGCTGAAGAGCTCCACCTGCGCGTTGTGACCGCTTGACGATGCTACGCGTGCATCGCAGGTGATGAGAGGCACGGAAAGGATCTCCGCGAGCGACACGAACGCAGCGTCGTACGCGCTCAGGTTGTGGCGCAGCGCCCAAATGCGGTCGCCGAGTGGTCCATGGGGATAACGGACCAGGGCCGTATCCGCGAAATCTTTGCGGGCATCTGCCGCGCGCTCCTCGGTGATCTCGCCTCGCAGGCTCATGCCGCGCAGCGCATGGAGCAACTCGATGTCTATGAGATGCGGGGCATGGAGATCGCCGTCGTCGGCGAGGCGCTCGACGAGTCCAGGAGCGGGCTCACGTCCCGCGAGCGCCTCGAGGATCGCGGAAGTGTCGACCACCAGCACCTAGTCAGTCGCGGTCGCGACCGCTGCGAATCGCTCTGACGATCGCTGCGCTGTCGGCACCCCCCGCTCGTGAGCGCGCCCGCGCAAGCAGATCAGCCACGGGCGGCCGCTGCGCAACGCGCTCGAGCTCCTCCAGAGCGAAGTCCGAAAGCGAGATGCCTGCAGATGCCGCACGGGTCCGCAGGGTGCGGTGCACGTCGTCCGGGACGTTGCGTACCTGGATTGTCTTCATTGAATGAATGTACCAAATCTCGTGTGCAACACCCAACCTGCACCCAGACGGCACTCGGTGGCGTTCGCGAGCCGCTCTAAACGAGCGCGTCGACCTGCACACCCCACTCGCGCTCGCCGGTCACCACGAGGCTGCCGTTGGCGAAGCACAGGCCGTTCGCGAACAGCTCCACGGGCGTGTCCGCCAGCTGGTCGAGCTCCACGACCGCCCCCTCCTCCAGCTCCAGCGCCCGGCCGAGGGGGATGTGGGTGCGGCCCAGCTCGGCCCACACGCGCACGAAGATGCTGCGCAGGACCTCGCGGCTCTCGGGGCTCTCGCGTGCGGTCTGGATGTGCGCGCGAGCGCGTTCCAGCTCGGCGCGGCCAAGCTTTGCGTACGTTTCCGCCCGGCTGGGTGGTTCGCCGGTGGACTGCAGCTTGATCGCACGGCGCGTGCCGCTGCGTCCAGGCTGTCCGCGACCCAGCGAAACCTCCTCCGCGAACAGGCGCACGCCCTCTTCGCTGCGCTCGCGAAACTGGACGAGCGCGCCCGGTATGAGCTCAAGCATCTGCTCAATCGGCATCTGCACCGCGCCGATCTCCGCGCGCAGCAGCACCTGCGCGCCCGCAAGGCCGCGGCGCAGCGCGTCCGTGCCCTGGGCATCGGCCGCCGTCGGCAGCCCGCCCGCCCCGCGCATGCTCTCAACGACCGGCTCGATCGCCGACCATGGGATCAGCAGCGACATGGCCGACGACAGGCCGTCGATCGTGCAGCGGAAGGTCATCGACAGCGTCGGTTCGCCCACCGGCGTGAACACGCCCGCGTCGCCCTCCGTGTCGACCTCCCCGCGCGTCAGCTGCGGACCGTCGATCTCCGCCCACGCGCCCGACAGCTCGTTGACGATCGCATCCAGCAGGCCGCGCGTCAGCACCCAATCGATTTCCGTCAGATGGCGAGACGGCGGCGCCTGTGCCGCGTCGCCTCCCAGCAGGCATTCCAGCGCCTGCAGCACAAACGCCAGCTCCACGCTTAGCAGCATGTGGCGTTCGATCGACTCCGCCTGTACGTCCACCGCGATCGCGTCTGCCGGCAGGCGCGCCTTGGCGGCCGCCCACGTGTGCTGGCCGATGTCCGTGAGCGACAGCTCCACGTCAGAGCGCAGCTCGCCCGCCAGCCACGCCCCAAGCGCATCGCAGAAGGGATCTAGCGCGCGCCCGATGCGCCGGCGCAGCTCGGTCGTGAACTTGGTCGGCTGGGAGAAGTCCAGCGTACGCACGTGCTCAACCGCGGTCTCGCCCTGCTGCTCGCCCTCAGCCACGGCCATCGCCGCTCAGCCCTCCTCGGCAACCGCGCTAGCCTGCACGGCCTCGCTCTCGGGCCCCGCGCCCTGGAAGGTCGATGCGTCGTGCTCGACCGCGCCGGGTTGGTCGCCGCGGGACGCGGGCCCGTCGGCGCCGGATGTGGACGCGCCATCCTGTGAGGCCGACGCGCCATCCTGGGAGCCAGACGCGGCCTGGCCGGTCTCGGGGTCCTGCTGGCTGTCGAGGATCTCGGTGATGCGCAGGCCGTACTGCTCGTCGACCACCACCACCTCGCCGCGCGCGATCGCCGTGCCGTTGACCAGCAGGTCGGCCGTCTGGCCGGCCAGTCGCTCGAAGCGTCACGACCGAGCCCACGCGCAGGTCGAGTGTCTCGCCCACGGTCATGTGCGTGCGCCCGATCTCCACGCTGAGCTCCATCGGGATGTCGCTGAGACGGCTGAGGTCCGCTTCAGATGCCGACAGCGCGCCCGCCGGGCCGCTGGTCTGGTCGAACTGCTCGTACTCGATTGTCTCGGTCACGTCGTTGCTCCGATCGCCGCTACTGGACCGTCACGTCTGGGAAGATCACTGCTTCTGTCTTTATGTCTGTCTGCTTGAGGATGGCCGCAAGGATTTGATGTTGGATCGCGCGCCGTCCGGCCGGGCTGACGAGCGTTTCGCCGCTCTGGTTGGTCACCGCATTGGTCACGATTTCGCGCACGATCGGTTCCTCGGGTAGCGTGCCCGCGCCGCCTTCTGAGCTGGATGCTGTCGCAGAGGCGCCGTCGCTCTGGCCCGGCGCGAGCTCCAGCGCGACCGCCAGCTTGGCGTAGCGGCCGTCGGTGAGGTTCAACAGGAAGGTCTGGGGCAACGCGTAGATCGTCCCCTTGACCTTCATCTTGATCACTGGCTTGGGCTTGGTCATGGTGTAGCCGGCGAACAGGATTATCGGCAGGATCGCGACGATCATTATCTTCTTGTTCTTGAGCATTGTTCCTGGTTGGTGTCGTTGATTACTGTTCGCCTTCGGCGCCGTTGAGGCGCTTGAGCACGATTTCCACGCGGCGGTTGCGCGCCCGCCCGGCCGCGGTTGCGTCGCTCGCCAGGGGCCGCTGGTCGGCGTAGCCGGTCGCCGTCAGGCGGTGTGGGCTGACGCTGTGTTCGATCAGGTACTCCACCACCGTGCTCGCACGCGCCGTCGACAGCTGCCAGTTGCTCGGGGAACAGACTCAAGTGGATCGGCACGTTGTCGGTGTTGCCTTCCACCGCGATCGGGTGGGTCTCGTCGACGTTCAGCAACTGGCCGATCTCGGTCAGCAGCCCGTCCGCGCGTGGGTTCAGCTCGGCCTGCCCGGAGGCGAACAGCAGCTGGTCGGTGAGCACCCTGATGACCAGGCCGCGCGCTTCGATCGAGGTCTTGACGTTCTTGGAGAAGCCGTGCTTGGCCGCATACGCTTCCAGCTCGTGCTTGATGCGCAGGAACTCGCTCGCCTGCTGCTGGGCGGCGGTCTGGGCGGCCTGCGCGGCCGCCTGGCTGGCGGCGGTCTGGGTGGAACGCGTGGTGGTCGTGGTTTCGATGCCGCTTCCCAGCGCCGTCAATGGCACCACAGCCGCCGCTTCGGTGGTGCTCGGCGCCTTGCTCGCACTCGCGCTCGCGCCCTGCTGGGCGATCGATTTGCCGCCCGGCAGGATGTTGCCCGAGAAGGCCGCCTTGAGCGCGTGCTGCAGAACCTGGTACTTGGAGATGTTCACCGACGAGATCGAGAACAGCACCATGAACAGCGCCATCAGCAGCGTGATCATGTCCGCGTAGGTCAACAGCCAGCGCTCGTTGCTCTCCTCCTCGTGCCCGCCGTGCCCGCGCCTGCGTCCGTGTCCGCGCGCCATGATCAGGCCGCCTTGGACTCGACGCCCGCCGACGACGCGCCCTGCTCGTCACCGTCGCCGCGCTCGACGGGCGGCAGGTAGGACATCAGCTTTTCAGACACCAGCCGGGGGTTGTCGCCAGCCTGGATCGAGAGGATCCCCTCGACCGTCATCATGCGCAGCTCGACCTCTTCGGCGGAGATCGCTTTGAGCCGGTTGGCGATCGGCAGGAAGATCACGTTGGCCGAGCCCACGCCCATCAGCGTGGCGATGAACGCCGCTGAGATGGACGGCCCAAGCGTGGACGGCGCGGCCAGGTTCTGCAGCACGTGCACGAGGCCCAGGACGGTGCCGATGATGCCCATCGTCGGCGCGAAGCCGCCCGCCTTCTCAAACGGCGCCGCCGACGCCTGGTGGCGCGCGGACATCCCGTCGACCTCCGCCTCGAGGATCGCGTGCACGAGCTCCGGGTCGGTCCCGTCGACGACCAGCTGCAGAGCGTTGCGAGTGAAGGTATCGTCGATCTCGCTCAGCTGTGCGTCGAGGGCCAGCAGGCCCTCGCGGCGGGCCTTGTCGGCCAGCGACACGAGCTGGTCCAGCTGCCCGCGCATGTCCGGCGGCTCGGCCGAAAAGACCATCTTGTAGAGACCCGGCACGCGCTTCATCGAGGTCATGCCGCAGCTCGCCAGCGTCACCCCCGCGGTGCCGCCGATGATGATCATCAGCGCAGGGATGTTGATGAAGGAAGCGGGACTGGTCCCGTCCATCATCGAGCTCAACAGCAGGGAGCCAAACGCGACCCCTATTCCAATGGCGCTTGCAGCCTTCATCCCCTCGTACATCGGCTTACAGCGCCAATCCTTCAATCCTGCGTCACGGGCCTGCACGAAAGGCCAAGGGCCGCCTCGCAGACCGAGCGACCGCGCCCCCCCATCGCGCTGTCGCTGGTGGGGCTAAGAGTCTCCTACACGGGATCGTCGTCGACTGCCGACAGGTGCGGCGCGTCGCGACGTATGTTGGCTGGAGGCGTCGGGCGCTGGGCGCGACGGCGGCGCAGCGCGTCGCTGAGCACGTCCACACGGTAGGCCTGCACGGCCTCGGCCACCTGCTCGGGGGTCTCCGCGACCACGATTTTTGCGCCGGTCGCCAGCCCGATGACCGTGTCGGGCGTCGACTCCACCGTGACGATCATGTCCGGGTTGAGCTGGAAGGGCTCGTCGCTGTGGCCAAGTCTGTTGAGCGTGATCATCGTCACATTCTCCCCGTGGTCAAGCATAGGACCTACGTAGGCGACTGCCGGACGTGCGCAGGCGGTTGCCAGCCTTGAGGTGGGCAGGCGCGACATCGCGCCTCCCCACCGTAGGCTCCTCGGAGCTGTCCGTTGTGCCAGTACCATCCTTTCCCCGCGATCTCGCCGAATCAGCCAATGATCGACCAACTCAGCTGGCGATCTGCCAACCAAGCTGGCGATCTGGATTCGCGCTAGTGCATCGACACCAGCGTTTCGAGCATCGTGTCAGCAGTGGTGATCGTGCGCGAGTTGGCCTGGTAGCCGCGCTCGGCGGTGATCATGTTGGTCATCTCGGTCGCCAGGTCGACGTTTGACATCTCCAGCTCGCCGCCGATCGTCGCGCCGAAGCCGGGGGTGTTGGGCGTGCCCACGATCGGTACACCCGAGTTGGCCGTCTGGCCCCACAGCGAGCCACCCAGGCGTTCCAGGCCGGCTTCGTTGGCGAAGGTCGCAAGCGACAGATAGCCCGCGGTCACCCGCTGTTCGAAGTTTTTCGATTCCGGGTTGGTGTTGGTGTAGGTGACCGAGCCGTCCTGGCCGATCGACACGTTGGCCGACCCGGGCGGGATCATGATGTAGGTGTCTTCTTTGCCGGGCGTGTAGGTGGTGTTGCCGCCTTCTTCTTTGGCCACCGCGTTGCGCCCGATCACATATTCACCTGCCTGCGTGGTCAAGAAACCCTGGGTATTGGTGGTCATGTTGCCCGCTCGCGTGTACTCGAATTTGGCCGGCAGGCCGCTCGTGAACGGTTCTTTGGCCGGCGGCGTGCCGGGCCCCACGCGCAGGAACCCCGAGCCCTCGATCGCGATGTCCAGCGGGTTGTTGGTCGTCTGGAACGAGCCCTCTGTCATCTGGTTCTCGGTCGCGTTGACCTGCACGCCGAGGCCGATCTGAACCACGTTGGACCCTCCGTTCGAGGACGTCGGACCGGAGGCCCCACGGAGCACCTGCGTGAGCGAGTCGGCAAACGTCACGCTCGCGCCCTTGTAGCCGATCGTGTTGACGTTGGCCAGGTCGTTGGCTGTGCTGTTGAGCATCGCCTGGTTTGCATCGAGGCCGCTGATCGCGGCATACATTCCTGCCATCATCCTGACTGCCCTACCTTTCGCGGCCTCCTCGATGAGGTCCAGCCGTAGTCGTGTGTTGCCGCTCGCGTCATGCGATCACGGCGCTGTCGATGTTGGTGAACACGTTGTCCTTCATGTGCTCGGATCCCACGGCCGTGATGACCGTGCGGTTGCTGACGGACACCACGAACGCGGTGCCGTCGACAAGAACGAGGGAGTCGCGCGAGCCCTTGCTGGCGGCGCGCTGTACCCCTTGTGAAAGCCTGCCGAGCGTGCTTGGGTCGAGCTCGATCCCGCGGCGCTGCACGCGCGCGAGCGCGTGCTTGGAGAACTGCAGCCGCTGACCGACCCCTGCAGGGCTGGCGCCCGCGCCGGTCTGTGCGCGGTCGGCCTGGCTGAGCGCGTCTGCGAACGACGGGCCGGCCGGCGCCGGCGGGCTCGCGGGCGCCTGGCGTGGCGGGATCGCGGCCGGCGCCGCCGGACCGTTGAGAGCGCCGGGCGGCACCAGCGCGGGATTGTTGGAGATCGGGCTCAATGGACTTCCGTGATGGCCGTGAGCTTGACGCCTGCTACGCCTTCGACGGTGACCGTCGTACCGGCCGCGCTTGATTGGACGCTTTCTACCGTGCCCGTCGTCTGAGAGCCGTTGGCGCTGTCATAGGTGACCTTGTGGCCGATCAGCTGGACCGCACCCGAGAGCTCTGAGACGTTGGCCAGGTTGGTCGTCTGCTCGACCTGCGTGAACTGAGCGAGCTCGTTGAGGTATTCGTTGCTGTTGCCCGGTTCCAGCGGGTTCTGCGCCTGCAGCTGGGCGATCATCAGTTTGAGGAAGTCGTTCTGGCCGAGGATGCCGTTGGGGTTTTCCCCCTGCGGGGACGATGCCGGCGCCCCCGAGGTGGCGGCCGAGGACGCCGACGCGCCCTTTGCCGAGGCGGCTGCGGCAGCCGGCGAGACGGCGGAGGAGGACGCCGGCGAGACGGCGGGGGAGGCGATGGATGGAGTGGTCATGGCATTGGTCCTTTCATGCTCGGTTCAGGCGAGAACGTCCACCAGGGCGCCGTTGTCCAATCCGTTCGCTGAGGTCGGCCCGGCGAGCTGGCTCCCGGCCTCAGGCGCGTCGTCTTCTTCAGAGCCGCTCGTCGCGCGAGAGGCGCTCGATCCGCTCGGCCCCGCGCTGAAGCGGCCCTCGCGATCCTGCGCCTGGGACTGGCCGGAGCCGATGTCCAAACGCAGTAGCGATACGCCCAGCGAGCTGAGCGACTGATGCAGCTCGGCGCGACCCTCCGCCAGCGCTTGCGCCGCGGCGGGGCTGTCTGCGGTGACGCGTGCCAGCAGCCCATCGGCGCTCTGGCTGAGGTGGATGCGAACGTCACCCAGCTCCGCCGGGCGCAGCGCGATGCGCGCCTGCGTCACGCCCTGTCGGGCCGCCATGGCGATCGTTGCGCGGGCCGCGTCGATGACATGCTGAAGGTCGGCGGTGGGACCGCCCTGCAGGCCCGCACCGAGCGACGCGGGCGCACCCTGGGCGGATGCGAGCGAGCTGGCCACGCCTCCTACTACCGCGCTCGCGCCTTCGCCGTTCGCCGAGCCCACGCCAGAGCCCACAAAAGCGACCGACGGGCCATCGGCGGTGCCGCGGCCGTCGCGGGCGCCGTCGTGGCTGCCTGGGTGCGCAGACGGGCCGCCCTGCCCAGACGCCGCGCCCCCCGAAGCAGACGCGCTTGCGCCGCCCGCGGGCGCTCCCTGGCCCGCGGTCGTGGTCTGTCCGTGCGCCGTCGCCGCCTGCACCGCACCCGCGCTGACAGCGCGTTCAAACACGGCTGCGGTCGTGACGCTTGCGGCCAGGGGACCTGACTGTCCGGCCCCTGCCAATGCCGATGCGCCGCCGGTGCCCTGGGGAGTGCCAGCGCTGCTTGCGGGCGTCGGCGCAGCGGAGGATGCGCGTCCGGCTTGCGACGCGCCAGCAGCGAGCGCACCGGCCACAGCGCGGTCCTGCGCGGAAGCGGCCGACGAGGTCTGCGCCGGGGCGCCTGTCGAGACCTGCGAGGCACTGGCACCCTGTGCCACCGTGGCCGGGGCCAGCGAGGCGTTGGAGGGGTCAGCCGCCGTTGCAGGTTGCTTTGCTCCTTGCGCCACAGCAAGCGTCCCTGCGGCAGTGACGACTGCCGCTTCGGCGGCGGTCGCAGCAAGGGGCTGCTGAGCGCCTGCGCCAGCCTGGCTCGATGAGCCCACGGCCTGCGTGGCCAGCAGTTCAGCGCCAGCTCCTGCGCTCGGGGGCGCGACAGAGGCCGATGAGCCAGCACCGCCGGGCGACGCGGTCGTGGTCGCGGTTGTGCCCGCCATTGCCGAAGCTGTCGCTGCTGGGGCAGCTGTGGCGGTCGCCGTTGGTTGCGCCGCGGGCCGGTCGCCGGCGGTTGCGCGGTGCCCCTTACCGTGGGCGAGCGTGCCTTGCCCGCCCGCTTCGCCGCCGGCCTGGTGGCTGCCTGCATCCGAGGGCTGGCTTTCCTGTGGCTGTTGGCCCTGAGCGGCTAGATCCTGTTGAGAGCCAGGAGCGGTCGTCGGTCGCTGGGCTTCTTTGCTTTGGCCTTCCGCATCGGCGGTCCGGGCCCATTGTTCGGCGAGCGCGCTGTGGAAGGGCGGCCCGCCGGGTGGCTGCGGCGTGGCGCCGGGTGGAGCGCCGGTGGCGTCGGGCGCTTGGGGCGCGACGAGGACAGGTAGGACAGTCATGCCGGCACCCCCGTTGCAGCTGTTGTGGGATGGGCCTGCCGATAGGCTTCGGCGTTGCCCAGGACTTTGGACACGTAGCTTTGGGTTTCTGCGTATGGCGGCACACCGCCGTACTGCTGGACCGCTCCAGGTCCGGCGTTGTAGGCGGCCAGAGCGTCGGCGGTGTTGCCGCCGAACTGGGCCATCATCTGGCTCAGGTAGCGCGCGCCGCCTTCGATCGATTCCGCTGGATCCAGCGGATTTGCGACACCCAGCGAGGATGCGGTGCCGGGCATCAGCTGGGTCAGGCCCATCGCGCCCGCGCCGCTGGTGGCGCTCGGATCAAAGCCCGACTCCTGCTCGATCAGGCCGTGCAGCACTGCCGGGTCAAGCCCGTAGCGGGCGGCCGCGTTGTCGATCAGCGCTTCGTATTCGCCGCCTTCAGCGCCGCTTGTGGAGCCCTGGAGGCCTGGCTGGTAGGCGACAGGCAAACTTGTCGCGCCTGCGCTCGCAGCGGACGCCGCCGAGGCGTCAGCGGTGGTGGCGGCCTGCAGCGCGGAGGCGAAATCGCCGCCAGAGCCCCGGGGCAGAGCGCCCGCAGTCGTGCTCGCCGCGACGCTCGGGGAGGCGACCTGACGGCTGGCTTCGATCAGGGCCTGCAGCTGCTGGACGCGTTGGGCCGCCGCGAGCGCGCCAACTTCGGCGCCGCTGGTGGCGACTGGGCTGAGCGTCTGGGCGCTCATGCGATACCCCTACCAAAGCGCACTGTGGCGATCTCGTCGAGCGTGTTGCGCTCGACCCGCGCGACCTCGCGCTCGTGCTCGCCGCGCCGGCGCTCGGACAGGCGCTTGAGCATCTCGTGCTCGGTGGCCGCGCTGGCCAGGTTGGCGTCGCGCTCGGCCACCTCGGCCTCGCGCTGTTGCAGTTCCAGGGCGTGCATGCCACGCTGGGCCTCGATGCGCTCGACGAACGCCTGACCGGCGAGCAGGTCAAAACCGCTGAGGGTCTTCGGCTCGCCCACCGCGCTGCGCTGTTGGGCGCGCGCGCTCTCCAGGCGCGCATCGCTGACGCTCAACTCAGCCTGCGAGCTTGACCGCCGCGACATCGCCTGCGCGAGCTCCTGCTTAGCGAGCTTTTCCTTGCGCTCGCGCACCATGCGGACGCGCTCGAGGCGAAACCGAAACGAGGAAACGGGCACGGACCGTTTATCGGACGCAAGGACGCGTTCTTGAGCGAGGTTTCCGCCGTGACGCGTCGCCTGCAAGGAGAAAGCCTGGAATTGGGCCGAGGCACGCGACCCTCTTGCGGCTATGGACGTCTGGCGGACTACCGTTCGACGTACTCGCGGGGGCGGCGCTCGGGAGAGCTGTCGCAGGCGTGCTCCCGAGCGCGCTTGGGCACGGAGGCGTAGGCTCTTGATGTGTCATCCAGCATGCTGCCTCGTTGTTACATGGCAAGCCCGCTCGGATTTAATGAGACAGGACGCCACTATTACCGCGAGGTCTACCTGCCCGCTCTGGAAACCGTAGTTGAGCCGGTCGATCCTTGGACCTTGACGGCCCAAGCTGAGATCGACGCCGCGTGTGCCGCCGGCAGGCTGCATGACATGATGCTTGAGATCGGACGCCGCAATGCTCGGGCCATCCGCTCCAGCCCACTCTTGGTAGCGCTCCTAGAGGGCCAAGAGCCTGACTCTGGCACAGTCACCGAGCTAGGCTACGCTGCCGGGCTAGGCAAGCGATGCTTTGGGCTCCGCTCTGATCTTCGCCAGACTGGAGAGGATGGCGTCAGTGTCAATCTGCAGGTCGAGACCTTTGTTGTCGACAGCGGTGGAGAGATCGCTTCTACCCTTGCTGAGTTGGTAGCCGTGATTGGAAAGTCGAAGTCGGTCGCGTGACCCAGAGCATCACCGGCAAGCACGTCGCGTGGTGCGGCTCGATGAAGCCGGATACACGCCGGAGATGGGCAAAAGTCCTTGGACTCCTCGCGCCCGGGCCGGAGTTCTCTGAGTTCGATGTGGTCTTGACCGCTGTTGCGGGCGCCCTTATCGACGCCACCACAAGCCACCGGGCGCCAGACGCGTTCGAGGCTGTGATGCCGGACCTTCGCCGGGCCTATGTCGCAGGCAAGCGAGACCTATGGATAGTCGTACCGGTAGAAGGCGATAGCTTCCGGTTCGCCGAGTCGGCTACACGTGCAGCCGCGGATGCCGCCCAAGCAGGATGCTCAGCGTGGACCATAAGCCTCCGAGGACCGATCTCCGCAGCCTTGGCTCGATACGCACGACTAGTCGCTGGAACGGTCGCCAAAGAGGCCGGGATACACGAACTGCGGCTGGCTCGACGGGTCTGAACGGCCAGCGGCCAGCTAGGCGCCGCGGGCCGCAGTATCGAGCACCGACCCAGGTGACACGCCCATCATACGGCCGTAGAGCTCGATGGCCGTACGCTCGGTCATTCCGGCCACCAAGTCGGTGATGAGCCGGATCTTGTGCGGCTCTGAGTCCTCGCCCCCGATAGCCGCCAGGCGAGTCTGGTACTGCGGCGGAATCAGCCGCGAGTCGCCCGAGTCCTCCGCAGCTTCGCGATACCACTCCCACAGACGTTTCACGACATGTGCCTGGCCGTGCTGAATCACCGCGAGCGAGGGCCTGCGGATCACGTATTGCCAAGTCAGCTGCTTGAGCGCGTCGACCTGCAGACGCGCCTCCGACTTGATCCGAACGGCAGCATGATCGTCGTCGACTGGCTCGAGGGTAAGCGCCTCGATGTACTGCGTGATCAGCATCGACCCCAGGCTTCGAATGCCAACGCGCTGCATCACGCGATCGTCGTAGCTGCCCTGTAGGTCTACATGTCCGAGAGCATTTTTGAGGGCATCCAGCATCTCCTCGGGGTCAGGATCTCCCTCGTGCCTGTCACCTCGGAGTCGATCAGCGAACCGCTCCCGCTCACGGGGATCGCTGGCGAGCTGATCGAGTGGAATCAGCCCCGCGCGAGTGAAGTCGTCCAAGTCATGGACCGCGTAGGTGACATCGTCGGCCCAGTCCATCAAGCATGCCTCGATCGAGCGCTCACGAGCTACGGAGCACTTCCGGACATCCTCGAAGGTCTCTTCGTCCGAGCTGTATACGCCCCACTTGCGCCCTCGCTTGTGATGCTCGTGACTGACCGGCCATGGATACTTCAGGACACCGTTCAGGGTTCGCCTGCTTAGGTCGAGGCCTTCGTAGGGCGCCCGGAGCGCGAGCCGGGTGAGGACGCGGAAGCTCTGCGCGTTTCCCTCGAACCCTCCCGCGTCGTGAGCTGCCTTGTTCAGGACGGTCTCTGCGAGATGCCCGAATGGCGGATGGCCGATGTCATGCCCAAGTGCGGCGGCCTCTGTGGCGTCGACATTGAGCGCCGCCACGAGCGCTGCGGCGGATCCGTCGAGCTCCCCGTCCTTCAGCATGGCCTTTAGGCGTTCCGCCGAGCGGCGGGCGACCTGGGCCACCTTGAGTGTGTGAGTGAGACGGGTATGGAATGGTCGGCCAACCTCACTGGCGGTCACCTGTGTGATCGCGCCGAGCCGTTGGAACGCCGAGCTGTAGAGGATACGGTCGTAATCCCGCTGACTTTGCGAGCGCCACCGGGGGGTGCTGCTGCGACCAGACAAGCGGCCTTCAAGATGCTCCAGAGCCCCGACAGTCGGCACTGTGATGACGTCGTCAGGCATCGCGAATCGCATTGTCCGCCATGCGGCGGCGTCAAATCAGAAGGGCAGAATGCTTCTACTCTGCGTCGCTGTGCAGCCGGACGCGGAGATCGTCGCGCAGGTCGAGCTTACCCTGGTTCACGAGGTCGGTCAGTGCGAACATCATCACGTCCCCTCCACTTCCGTTGCGGGCGGCTGTGCGCAGCTTCTCCGGGTCTAGCCACTCACCATCCTGTGCGGCACGGGCCTGGCCAAGGAGCGCCTCCTGAGCTGCCGCGACCTTCCCTTGCAGATCCTCCAGCGTCGGTTCGGTCGTTGTTTGGTGTGTCGCGTTATCGATCATCGTGCCCTCGGTCTCTATAGCCTAGCCTGCTGTCGCTGTATTTTCCGTGCTTATTCCCGAATGTTTTCGAGCAGAAATTTCTGCGAAAACTTCCGCCCTCATCCTAGAGAGACCAGGGGTCGGAACGGAGAGTCTGATCCCAGCTCTGCCCAGAACGGCAGGGAGTATCGCTGCCTCTCGCAATGTCCGCAAGATCGGGCCGGGCCTCATCGCGCAGCTTGCGAGAAAACGCCCATATCAGCGTCACTGCGAAGCGTTGGCAGCAATACAGTGGCCCGCAGCCGAAAGCCACGCCCTGGTGTGGCGCGTGTTTCGGTGGGGAGGGTTCGCGTCCGCACGAGGCAAGGCAAGGCCGCTCAGATGCCCAAGCCGAGCGCGGGGATCGCGGGCGTGAGGGAGTCAGCGGGGATGGCGGGTGAGGCCTCGTCCGCGGACACCTCCTCCGCGTCGGGGATCTCTGCGCTGTAGCCGTGCAGCTGCTCGGCCAGCGACGCGGCCAGCTCAAGCAGGCGCGCGTCGGCGTGCTGCGGGTCGCTGCGTTCGCGCACGGGCTGGCGCAGGAAGCCCTCGATGCGCGAGCGATGCGCGAGCGCTACGTCCAGCGCGGGGTCGCTGCCCGGCTGGTAGGCGCCGATCGAGACCAGGTCCTCCTTGTCGCGCAGGACCGCAAGCGCCGCGCGCAGCTGCTGGCCCGCGTCGGCGACCTCGGGGGAGACGATCTCGCCGACCAGGCGCGACACGCTCGCAAGCACGTCGATCGCCGGGTAGTGGCCCGCGTGGGCCAAGGAGCGCGTGAGGACCACGTGGCCGTCCAGGATCGAGCGCACGGCGTCTGCGATCGGCTCGTTCATGTCGTCGCCGTCCACCAGCACGGTGTACAGCGCGGTGATCGACCCGCTCGTGCTCGTGCCCGCGCGCTCGAGCAGGCGCGGCAGCATCGCGAACACGCTCGGCGTATAGCCGCGCGTCGCCGGCGGCTCGCCGATCGCCAGGCCCACCTCGCGTTGGGCCATCGCAAAGCGCGTGACCGAGTCCATCATCAGCATCACGTCGTGGCCCTGATCGCGGAAGTGCTCGGCGATCGTGGTCGCTGTGAAGGCCGCCTTGATGCGCACCAGCGCAGGCTGGTCTGAGGTGGCCACGACAACCACCGAGCGCGCCAGCGCGTCGCCAAGGTCGCGCTCGATGAACTCGCGCACCTCGCGCCCGCGCTCGCCCACCAGCGCGATCACGTTGATCGACGCGCTCGTAGAGCGGGCGATCATCCCCATCAGCGAAGACTTGCCCACGCCCGAGCCCGAGAAGATGCCAAGCCGCTGACCGCGCCCGCACGGCACCAGCGCATCCAGCGCGCGTACGCCCAGGCCAACACGCTCTGTGATGCGCGGACGCGACAGCGCACCCGGCGGCGTGGCGATCGTCGAACGTGCCGCCCCGCCGGGCGCCGGGCGCCCGTCGTCGGGGATCCCCAGGCCGTCGACCACGCGCCCCAGTAGACCGTCGCCGACCTCGATCCGAAACGGCGTGCCGGTGGCCAGCACGCGTGTGCCCGGACCGATTCCGTGCAGCTCGCCAAGCGGCATCAGCAGCGTGCGCCCGTCCCTGAAGCCGACCACCTCCGCCGACACCGCCGCGCGGTTGCGATCGGTGCCCACCAGGCACACCTCGCCCACCTCCGCCTGCAGGCCGGTCGCCTCGATGATCAGGCCGATCAGATTGCTGACCAAGCCATGGCGCCTGGCCAAGTCGGCCTCGCGGATCGCCTGCGCGGCGCCCGCCAGTCGCGCGCCGGGCGGAGCCTCGCCGCTCACGGCGCGGACTCGCCCGCCAGCTCGGCCTCGACGACCTCGCGCGCGCGCTCCAGCTGTGTCTGCACGCTCGCGTCGACCTCTCCCTCGGTCGTGCGCACGATCGCGCCGCCCACGCCCACGCGTGGCTCGGACTGCAGGTCGCACAGCTCCACGCCGCTGCCCTGCGCGGTGATCTGCCCAATCGCCGCACGCACCGTCTCCAGGTCGGCGGGGTTGACCAGCACGGTGATCCTGCGCCGCTCGCCCAGCCTGCGCAGCGCCCCCTGAACCACCTCCACGACGAGCTCCGGGCGAGCCACGAGCGCGCCCGCGAGGATCTTCGCGGCCAGCGCCAGCGCCAGGTCGATCGCGTCGCGTTCGACCGTCTCGGCCACCTGCGCCTGCAGCGCCTGCACGCCCCGCAGAGCCTCGTCGAGGCTGGCAGCCGCCGCGGCGATCTCGCCCTGGCCCTCCTCGTGCCCTGCCGCGCGCCCCTGCGCATGGCCCTCCGCGCGGGCCTGCTCGCGCATGTGCTGCGCTTCGGCGCTGGCCTGAGCGAGCCGGCGCGCAGGCTCGTCGCGCGGCGGCGGCTCAGACGGCTCCAGCTGCTCGAAGGCGTAGTTGACCGCCGCGTCAGACAACCGCTTCGCTTTCGTCGTCGTCGCCGCGCTCGATCACGATCGAGCCCGCCTCCTCCAGCGCGCGCACGACCGCCACGATGCGGCTCTGCGCCTCGTCGATCGCCCGCTTGCGCTGAGGCTGCTGGACCTCCATCTCCTCCTTGAGCATCGCCGCTCCGCGCTCTGACATGTTGGCCATGACCACCTCCGTGACCTCCTGCGGCGCGCCGCGCAGCGCGAGCACCAAGTCCTTCTGGTCGGCGTCGCGCAGGACCTGCTGGATGGCGCGCTCTTCGAGCTTGACGAGGTCCTCGAACACGAACAGCATGCCGCGCACCTCCTCCGCGAGGTCCTTGTCGGTCGTGGCCAGGTTCTCTAGGACGTTGCGCTCGGTCGTGCGGTCGGCGTGGTTGAGGATGCCGGCCAGAGCCTTGGTGCCGCCTGCAGCCGAGTACTCCTGCTCGCCAGCCGCATGCAGCTTGTGGCGCAGGACCTCCTCGACGCGCTGGATCACGCGCGCGCTGGTCTCGCCCATGCGCGCGATGCGCAGCGCGATGTCCGGCTGCTGGCGGTCGGGCAGGCGCGCGAGCACGCCCGCGGCCACGGTCGTGTTGAGGCTGGCCAGGACCAGCGCGATCGTCTGGTGAGCCTCGTTGCGCAGCAGCGCTGCCGTGCGCTCTGGGGGCACCCGGCGCAGGAACTCGAACGGCGGCGACTCGGTGCGCGCCTGAAAGCGCCCGAGCAGCTCGTTCGCACGGTCGGGGCCGAGCGCACGCTCGATCACGCCGCGTGCGAAGTCAACGCCGCCTGCCACGCCCATCTCGCCGGTACCCGTCAGCTGCGCCAGTTCGCCGAAGATTGCTTCCGTGGTGTCCGGCTCGACCGAGCTCAGGCTGGCCATTTCCATCGACAGCGTCTCGATCTCCGCCTCGCCCAACCGCTGCAGCACGTTGGCCGCGCGCTCCGATCCCAGAGCTGCCATCAGCACGGCAGCCTTGCGGATCCCCGGCAGGTCGACCGCGGCCGACGGCCGGGCGCTGGTTGCAGGTAGGCGCTCGCCCGTGGTGGCCGGCAGGCGCTCTGTGACCGCTGGCAGCTGCTCGGTCGCCGGGTCCGCTGACGCAGGCGCAGTAATGGAGCCCCCCCCACCCCCATCCGCTGTGGACTGCTCAGCCATCGCCGGCTACTCCTCCTGCATCCAAGTACGCAGTTGCTGGGCGACGCGGTCGGGGTTGCTGTCGACGAGCTGCTCGACCTGCTTGCGGATCGACTCGCCGCCGTCGCCGCCCGCGCCGTTGGCGCCTCCGTTGGCCGAACCTCCGTTGGCCCCCGCGCCGCCGGGCGAGGCGCCCACGCCGGCCAGCGCGGGCGCAGGTCGGGGCGAGGTTTCGCGTTCGAGCTCTGACAGGCGCATCGGCGCCTCCAGCTCGCGCAGCCACACCGGCTCGTCGATCGTCTCCTTCTCGCGCTTGCGCAGCGAGCGGGTGCTGAAGAACAGGAACAGGATCGAGCCGAGCCCGAGCAGCACGTACTTGGCATAGCCGAGCGGGCTGCTTGCGGCTGGCGCCGTGGTGGGCTTGACGAAGGCGATCTGCCCGAGCGAGATCGTGTCGCCGCGCTTGGTCTGGATCCCCGCCGCGTTGGTGACCGCTTCGCGGATCGCCGGCAGCGAGGCGGCTGGCACGGAGTGGTCGAGCAGCACCGACACGTGCTGACTTTCCACTGTCCCGGGCGCGATCGTCGAATGCGTGACCGTCTTTGACACGCCCAGCGACGAGCTGGTGGTTTCGTGCTTGAAGTTCGACTTGCCGCCGGCGCCGGTCGTGCCCGCCAGGTTGGCCGCGCCCGCCGCGCCCCCGGTCGGGCTGCCCGTTCCGGCCAGCGTTTCGATGTCCTTGCTCTGGGACAGCGGCACGCCGGCCTTGGCGTATTCCAGCGATTCCTTGGAGATCTGGTTGACGTTCATGTTGGCGTACACGAGCACCTGCGCCTTGCCCGCGCCGAGCGTCTGCGCGAGCATCGCGTCCAGGCTCGCCTCCATGCCCTGGTCATAGCGCTGCTCTGCTTCCTGCAGGCTCGACCCCGAGCCGCTGCCCGCGCCGCCCGGCTGGGGCCACAGCAGTTCGCCCGACGCGTCGGTGATCGTCACCTTGCTCAGGGCCAGGCCGGGGACGCTGGAGGCGACCAGCTGGGCGATCCCGCGCACCGAGCTCTGGGGCAGCGTCGTGGTGCCCGACAGCAGCACCGCGGCCGAGGACGCATTCTGGTTTTCGCCGAAGATCTGGTTCTGGGCGCTGGGCAGCACGAGCTCGACCTGCGCGCCGGAGACGCCCTGAACGCTGTTGATCGCTTCGGCCAGCTGTCCCTGCATGGCGCGCTGGTAGGTCACCTGCTGCTGAAAGTTGCTTTCGCCGAGTTTGGCTTTTTCAAACAATTCGAGATTTGGCTGGGCGTTGCCGAGCAGGTTGGCGCCAGCCAGCACAACGCGAGCCTTGGCGGTCTGGTTGGACTGCACCGCCAGCGCCGTGCCGCCGTTCTGCAGCTCGTAGTTGATGCCCTGCTGGCTGAGTGTGCTGGTCATCTTGCCCGTCTGGGAGGGGTTGACGCCGCTCACCACCGTCGTGTAGCTGGGCGCCGAGATGGTGTTCAAGAACAGGTACATGAACAGGATCGCGCCGATCAGGCCACCGCCGGCGATCAGCCAGGCTCGGGGTGTCAGACGGGACAGCAGCTGGGCGTTTGGCATTCGATCAGACCTGCGTCGCGAAGATGTTCTGGACGGCTTCGGTGGCCTTGGTGCGCAGCTGCGAAGCCAGGTCCATCGCCAGCTGGGCGTCCTCGACGGTGACCACCGCGCTCTCGGGGTTCTTGACCGTCCCCGTGGCCAGTCCCTGCGCCGCGCTGCTGGCGCTCAGCTGGCTGCCTTCCAGCGAGGAGATCGCTTCTGTGAGCGCGCCGCCAAAGCCACCCGAGCCACCCTGGGTCAGGCCTTCGGCCTGGGTGGCGGGCGATCCCTGAGCGAGACCTTGCGCCGCCCCCGGCTGCAGACCGCCCGCGAGGGATCCCACAGCGCCGACGGGCACGATCATTTGAGCACCTGGAGCGTCGCCGAGAACATCGTCTTGGCCGTCTGCATCGCGGTCACGTCGGACTGGTAGGACTGCTGCTCGGAGATCAGGTCGGTCATTTCGGTGACCGTGCTGACGTTGGGCAGCTTGACGTAGCCCTGCGCGTCGGCTTCCGGGTTGCCCGGGTCATAGACCTGCTGGTCGGGCGTCGCATCGGCGACGATCTGAGCGACCTGCACGCCGCCCGGCTGTTCGGCCTGGCTGGCCTGCGCCAGCGCGCCGCTGAAGCCCTGCGAGCCAGCCTGGCGCAGGATCACCTCCTGGCGCTGGTAGGGCTGGCCGTTGGCCGCTTTGGTTGTGTCCGCGTTGGCCAGGTTCTCGGCGGTCACGTCCATGCGCACGCGCTGTGTCGTCAGGCCGCTGCCGGCGATCCCAATCGCGTCAAAGAGCCCCATGTCAGCCCATCCCCATCGCGGCGCGCTCGATGCTGTTGCGGGCATTAAGTACCTGCGTGAGCGCCTCGTAGTCCAGGCCGTTTTCGGCCAGCTTGGCCGATTCCTGATCGACGCTCACCGCTTCGCCGTTGGGCCCGGCCGTGACCGGCTTAGATTCTGTCTGGAATTGCACCTGGCTGGCCGGTTCGCCACCGGACACCGCGCTGCGCAGCGCCGACTCGAAGTTGACTTCCTCGGGCCGATAGCCCGGGGTGTCAGCGTTGGCGATGTTGTTGGTCAAAGCTGTCTGACGCTGCCAGGAGCCGCGCATGGCGGCCTCCAACAGCTGCTGGGTAGCATCGACGAGAGCCATAGTTCTCCGTGAGGTCGCTCGCTTCGTAGGCCATCGAGGGGCCGTACCCGTGATCGGCCGATCGGCTGCGACCTTTAGGCACACGCACTACGGGGCCGAGCACAAGCCGCGCGGAACGTTTACGCGGTGCGGCTCACGCGCGGGCGCCTGCGCAGCTGACCGGCATAGCCGTCCGCCGTGCGCCTGGCGCGCGTGGTCGTGTCCATGTCCGCCAGCAGGGCCTCGTGCAGGCGCAGCAGCTCGACGCGGGTGCGCTCGTGCACGAGCCTCGCCTGTTCGAGCAGCGGCCCCGCCGCCGCGGGCGGATCTCTCGGCAGCTCGCTCTCGAGCTGCTCCCAGCGCGCTACCAGCGCGGTCAGGCCGTCGAGGTCGCCCGCGCCCGCGAGCTCCAGTTCGAGCTCTGCGTGCTCGACGATCGCCTCATAGGGCGCAAGCGCGCCGTCAGCGAGCCCTTGCGAGCTCATCTGGCCTGCGGGGAGCGTCTCACCCCTGCTCGACCTCGGCCGCGACCTGAGCCCAAGCGTCGCGCAGCTCGCCCAGCATCTCGCTGACCTCGTCGACCTTGGTCGCGTCCTGGCCCATGCGCGCCGCGTTCAGGTGCGACAGGCAGAACGTGTAGATAGCGTGCAGTCGCTGGGCGATTTCGCCCTGTTCGAAGTCGAGCGTGTTGTCGAGGTGGCCGATGATCATTTCGGCGCGGCGCAGCGTCTTGTGCGCACGCTCGACCTCGCCCGCGCGCATCGCCATGGATGCTTGGCGCAGGAAGCGCCTTGCGCCGTCGTAGAGCAGCACCACCAGCTGGCCGGGGGTCGCCGCCAGCACCTCGCCTCTGCGGTATGCCAGCTGTGATGCCGTCGCCACGTTGCTCATCTCACCCTCTTGATCGTCCGCGGACGGCCAAAGTTGAGGGTTGGCCGCTCGCTACCCGCCCGGTTTGCTCAACGATTCGGCCTGCTGGGCGAGAGCCTGGGTCTGCGCGTTGTTCTGGGCGATGATGCCTTCCAGCTGGGCGTAGGTCCGCTGCAGCGCCTTTTCGCGCAGGGCCAGCAGTTCATTCATGCTCGTTATCCTGTTGCCCAGCTCGCTGATCTGGTTGGTGTCGCTGGTGATCCTCGATTCGAGCGTGCCACCCGGGCCGGCCACCGCGTTGACTGTGCTCTGGAAGCTTTTCGACCACTGCTGGAGCATCGTCTGCACGCCCGCCGGGTTTGACTGGACGGCTTCTGAGAGCTTGGTCGCATTGAGCGTGAGCAGACCTTCGATCGATGACTGCGTGGCCGTGCCGCCGGTGGGCGCGCCCGTGCTGATGCCGATGTCGGCGGGACTCGCCATTTCCGCGGGCAGGCCCGCGATCGGTTCATACAACGCCTGGCGCATACGACCGACGATCGACGTCAATTCGAAATCGCCGAACAGGGTGCCCGTGCCAAATTCCGCGGCGGTGGAAGGGCTCTTGGGGGACTTGGTCGTCAGCTGCTTGTGGATCGCTTCCAGCGTGGAGTTGTACAGCTTGATGAACGACTGCACCTGCGCTTCGAGCACTTTGGCGCTCGGACCGGGAGGCTGAACGTCGATCGTGACCGGTCCGGTCGTCGCGTTGGTCAGCCCGCTGAGGGTGAGCGTGACGCCCGCGATCGCGGTGGTGACCGTGTTGGACGTGGACGTCCCGGCCACGCCGTCGACCTTGAATTCGGCGTTCTTGCCTTCGCGGGCCAGTTCCGCCTTTTCGCTGAGCACACCCGCGCCGCTCACTTTGATGAATTCCGCGCCGTTGTTGCCGGTCACGCGGTTTGACAGGACGATCGTCCCGCCTTCCAGCGGGGCCGCAAAGACCGTCAAGCTGGAGTTGGAGTTGATCGCGCTGGCGAGTTCCTTGGCGCTCTCGCCGGCCTTGACCGTGAGTTCGTGGCCGTCGATCGTGATCGTGCTTTCGCCTGCGGGGCTGGTGAACGTAAAGCCGCGCTGCGCGGAGGTCGCAAGCTGGGAGACTTCGACCTCGTGGCCGCCGACCACCGCGCCCACGCTCGCGGCCGCGTTGATCAACGACGAGTCGCTCGAGGTGACCGACTGAGAGCTTTCAAAGGCCGATGGGAGGCTAAATTCCGACGCGTTGAGCACCAGCTGCGAAAGCGAGCTCTGGATGCTCTGCAGCTGCGCCTGGTCGCCCTGCAGCTTCTCCTGCTGATCTGTCAGATGGACGACCGGCTCCCGTTCAACGCCCATCAGAGCGGACACGATCGCGGCCGTGTCCAGCCCCGACGCAAGGCCCGTGATCGACAACGGCGCGCTTCCCGAGCCGGATGCGAGCGAGTTGAGCGAGATGCCGGACGTGGACATCGCCGTTCCTAGCCCGACGGCCTTGCCGCGGCGAGCTCGAACGCCTCTGTCAGCGTCAGCGACCTCGCAAAGCCATCGCGGTCGTGGATCTCGGCCTGCGCGCGCCCGCCAGCCACCGCGGGCGCGAAGCTCACGCGCAGGCCCGCCGCGCGCATGCGCTGCTCGATCGTGGCAGCAGCCGCGATCTGCTCGAGCACCTCGGGGGGCGGGCCCATGCGGACCACCGCGATCGAAAGCGCCCGGCCGCCGGCGTTCAGTTCGGCAAGAAAGTCATCGACGTCGCCGGCAACAGTGGCTGCACAGCCGGCGAAGCGTGGGCCCGATGGGCCCTCTATAGGCAGGATCGGCGAGCTCATATGTGCGTTTTCTCCCTGAAAACGTGTGACGCGGTCCACTCCATGGGCCGCCTCGCGCTTGGTTACGCTCATTGTGATCGACGCCCTCCGCTGAAACTTGAGGATGTGAATTCGATTTCCTCTGATTGACAGGACAGGTGCGGGGCCGCAACCGCGACAGCCGTCCAGGCCTGGGAGCGGAGGGCCATCTCCTGTCCAGGTCATCGACCACGCGCGCCGATATCTGAGCGGTTCTGAGCGGTTTTGGCAGGGAATGTCCCTGTTGCGATGAATCTAGCGAGGCAGAATGCAAGCAATCGCAAAGCGCACAGCGCCGCCAACTGCGGCCGAGGTCCTGGCCGTGTGGGAGCGCTACCAGCTCACGCGCGACAGCGAGGTGCGCGACCGGCTGATCTTCATGTTCACGCCGATGGTCCGCTACATCGTCTACCGCAAGGTCCGCGAAGTGCCGCCACAGTGCGACGTCGAGGACTTCCTGTCCTGCGGCCTGGAGGCGCTGATCCAGTCGATCGAGCGCTATGACCCCGACAAGGGCGCCACGCTTGAGCAGTACGCCTGGACGCGCATCCACGGCGCCGTCCTCGACGAGCTGCGCCGCCACGACTGGGCGCCGCGCTCGCTGCGCCGCGACGAGCGGGCCATCAACCAGGCGCGCGAGCGCTTTCTCGAGCAGCACGAACGCAGGCCCAGCCACGACGAGCTCGCCGAGCAGGTCGGCATGACGCCGCGCGACCTGACCAGACGGCTCGACCAGGTCGCGCTCGCCGAGGTTGGCTCACTCAATCGCGTGGTGCGCTGTGACCAGAGCGCGACCGTCGAGCGAATCGACACGCTGCAGAGCTCAGACGCCGAGTGCGATCCGCTCGCCAGCGCCGAGCGTCGCGAAGCCAAGGCGCGCTTTCGCAAGGCCTTCGCCCGGCTGACCAAGCAGGAGCGCGAAGTGGCCGTCCTGCTCTACGCCGAGGACTGGACGCTGCGCGACATCGGCGCCCGGCTGGGCGTATCCGAGAGCCGCGTCTCGCAGATCCACACGCAGCTGCGCCGGCGCCTGTACGAGCAGCTGTCCGGTGAGCTGCCACTGTTCGCCGCCGTCGGCTGATAGATATATTCTTTCATAGCCGACCCGCAGATGCATGTCAGGTGACAGAATGATAGAATCTTACTATCATTCCTGTTGTTTATCGGACACCTGAGCTGCACCCCATCGAGATCGAGGTTCTCGGCATGATCGAGGCGCTTCGCACCGATCTGCGGCGCTACGTCGATCCGGAGCCACGTAGATGGTTCGGCACGCTGCGCCGTATGTCGTTTGCACGCGCCGTGCAGGCGTCCAACAGCATTGAGGGCTACGACGCCAGCCTCGACGACGTGGTGGCGGCCGTCGATGACCAGCCAACACTGAACGCAGACGACGAAACGCGACTGGCCTTGTCGGGCTACCGCGACGCGATGACATATGTGATCCAGGTCGCCCAGGATCAGGCCGCCAAAGTGGACGAGGGACTGCTCAAGTCGCTGCACTTCATGATGCTCAAGCATCGACTCGACAAGGACCCCGGGCGCTGGCGGCACGGCGAGATCTACGTCGTGCGCGAATCCACCGGCGCGCGAGTCTACGAGGGGCCACCCTTCGAGCAGGTTCCCGAACTGGTCGCAGCCACGATCGCAGAGCTCGAAGACAGCGACGCCCCGGTCCTGGCTCGCGCCGCCATGGCCCACCTCAACCTGGTGATGGTGCATCCCTTCCGAGATGGCAACGGCCGCATGGCTCGCGCCCTGCAGACCCTCATCCTTGCGCGCGAGCAGATCATGGCGCCAGTGTTCTCGAGCATCGAGGAGTACCTCGGGCACAACACCCAGCCCTACTACGACGTGCTGGGCGAGGTGGGACAAGGTCAATGGAACCCGCAGCGCGATCCCCGACCGTGGCTGCGATTCTGCCTGACCGCGCATTACCACCAAGCCAGGACGCAGTTGCGCCGTATCGAGGAGACAGAGCGACTCTTCGCTGCTTGCGCCGCGGTTGTGGAACGCAACGGTCTTCCGGATCGCGCCACCGGAGCGCTCGTCGAGGCCGCCTACGGCTTTCGCGTCACGCACACAAGCTACAAGACGATCGTCGAGTTGACAGCGGGCGAGACGGTTTCGAGCCTGACCACGAGCCGCGATCTACGCGCTTTGGTGGACGCAGGACTGCTGGTGGGAATCGGCCAGACAAGGGGTCGCTACTACGTCGGCGAGCCGACCGTTCTCGATCAACGAAGGCGCATACAGGCTACGCGTGCACCCAAGGAGACCAGCAACCCATTTGAGGTGGCATCCGATCAACTCCGCTTGGCGGCAAACTGACCTGGTCAGCCCATTCGGGGGGAGATGTGTTCCTCGGCGAAGTCCGTATGACCATGGCAGTACAGAAGTCGCGGCGTGACTAAAGAATTCCCTCGCTCGGTCGAACACCGAGGGCACATGGATCTCGGCCTGGACATTGCTGCATCGGGGATGGTCGCCGAGCAGGTCCGCCAGGACCAGCTCGCCAACAACCTCGCCAACGCGTCCACGCCCGGCTACAAGCCTGACTCCACACCCCAGCACAGCTTCGGCGCGGTGCTGATGGCCAACAGTCAGGGCGCAGCGTCGGTCGGCTCGGTCGATGAGGGCGTCGCCCTCGGCAAGGCTCACACCGACATGGCTCCTGGCGCGATCCAGGAAACCGGCGAACCGCTCGACTTCGCGATCGGCGGCAACGGCTTCTTCGCCGTGCAGACCGCCCGGGGCGTGCGCTACACGCGCGACGGACAGTTTCAGACCTCCGCCGCCGGGGTGCTGACCGACGCCAACGGCAACCCCGTCCTCGGCCAGGGCGGGGCGCAGATCAAAGTTGGCGCCACCGGCACGGTGCCCGCGAGCGCATTGGGCGTCTTCGAAGTGCCAGGCGCTGCCAAGCAGGGTGAAAACCTGTACACGGGCGCCGCCGCAGGCAAAGCCACCGCCACCGTCCGCCAGGGAGCCCTGGAGGGCTCCGGCGTGAACGCCGCCAAGGTGATGGTCGACATGATCGACTCGCTGCGCACATTCCAGTCGGGCCAGCAGTCCATCCAGGCGATCGGCCAGACCCTGCAGACCGCCGCCTCGCAGGTCGGCTCGCTCAACGGCGGCTGAGCGTCCCAAACCGGCGCTCAAGTCCGCCCCGCCGCGGCCGATCACCCTGAAGAAGACAACGGCCTCGGGCTTGGACCGCCACGCGGAAAGCCCAGACCGGCAACGACCACAAACAAGGGCAGGCGCATGCTCGAAGGTCTCTATTCCGCGGCAGCAGGCATGTCAGCACAGCAGGAACAGCTCGACGCGATCGGCAACGATCTCGCCAACGCGTCCACCACCGGCTACAAGGCCGAGCGCGTCGCCTTCAGCGACCTGCTCTACAACAACGTCAACATGGCCGGCAGCGCCTCCAGCGACGGCGCCGGCGCCAAGGCCCAGGTGATCGGCCACAGCCCCCAGCAGGGCGCGATCAAGGAAACCGGCAACCCAATGGACCTGGCCATCGAAGGCGAAGGCTTCTTTCAAATCACGCGCAACGGCCAGCCCGCGCTCACTCGCGACGGCAACTTCAGCGTCGACGCAAACGGCACGATTGTCGACTCCGAAGGCGACCCCCTCGCGCCGCCCATCAAGCTGCCCGCCGGAACCAAGCCCAGCGAAGTGGGCATCGCGCCCGACGGCACCGTCACCGCTGCCAAGAAGACCCTCGGGCAGATCAAGGTCGTCACCGTCGCCTCTCCCGAACAGCTGCTGTCAAACGGCAGCGGAGCGTTCACGCCGACCGCCGCCAGCGGCGCGATCAAGCCCGCCGGCGCAGCCAAGATCCACCAGGGCTCCCTCGAGCAGAGCAACGTGGACATGGCCAAGGAGATGGCGCTGATGGTCAGCACCCAGCGCGCGTTTCAGATGGGCAGCACGGCCATCCAGACAGAGAGCCAGATGATGGCGATCGCCAACCAGTTGCGACCGGGCGCATGAGCATCCAGGGCGCCACCGGCCCCGCCGGCCTGCTCGCGGTCAGTCAGGCACTCGAGCCCGACTGGGTGCGCCGCGGAGACGCATCCACGCAGAAGGCCTACCAGACCGCGCTGGCCTTCGAACAGACGCTCGTCGAACAGCTCTCCAAGTCGCTCACCGCCAGCAGCGGACTCGAAGGCGAATCCTCCCAGGAAGGCGAACCCGGCAGCGAAGACGGCTCGTCGTCTGCTGGTGGGAGCAGCGGCGAGCTGTCCACGCTGCTGCCCCAGGCGCTGTCCAGCGGCGTCATGCACGCCGGCGGGCTCGGTCTCGCCGCCCAGCTCACACAAGAGCTCGCCGGCTCCCAGAACGCCCAGCAGGCCCGCGCAGCCGGAGGCACGCAGCCAATCCCGAGCGCCGCCACGACCGCCGCGGGCCAGGCCGGCGCCGCGCCCATCGGCACCGGCGGAGGGGCCGCCGCATGAGCCCCACGGTTATCGCGCACGACCTCTCTCGCCAGGACCGCCAGCTGGCCCACGACGTGCTCGCACATCTCGACGCGCAGATCGAGTCGGCCAGATCTCTGCTGGGGGTCGTGCTCGAGCAGGGCGCCGCCATCCGCGCCCGCGACGTGCAGACGGTCGTGCGTCTCGCCGGCATCCTGCGCGGCGAGATGGGGCGCAGGCAGATGCTCGAGGAGGAGCGCTCGCTCCTGCTCGCCCGTAGCGGCGAGCGCCTGGGGGTCGCCGCACACGACGTCACGCTGGCGCTGCTGGCCACGATCATGGACGAGTCAGGCGCCCAGCGCGCCACCGCCCGCAGCGCCGAGCTGCGTGGCCTGCTGCACGAGCTCCAGCGCGAGCACCACACCAACCGCGCCATCATGCAGATCGAGCTCGGCTTCCTCGACCACCTGATGGGGATGCTCGCACTCGACGGCGTCAGCGGCTATGACACGCGCGGATCGTCCAAGTCCATCACCCGGCCACGCGCCCAAGGCGGCGGCGGGCTGCACGTCCTCGACCTGCACGCCTAGCGCCATGTCGATCCCCACCCTTCAAGGACTGCAGACCGCGCTCAGTGGGCTGCTCGCCGAGCAGCAGGCGCTCGACGTCACCGGCTCCAACATAACCAACGCCAACACCGAAGGCTACACGCGCGAGAGCGCCTCTCTGCAGACCAACCTGCCGATCACGATCCCCGCCACCAACTCGATCACCGGTCGCGGCGCGCAGCTGGGCACCGGTGTGAACGTCGGCAACATCGCCCGCATCCGCAACAGCTACCTCGACGCCCAATACCGCGCCCAGAACAGCGCCCTAAGCAACGCCAGTACGCAGACAGAAGTGCTCTCCCAGGCCCAGAGCGCGTTCAACGAACCATCCAGCGCCGGACTCGCCAGCCAGCTGTCGACCTTCTGGAGTGCTTGGACGAGCCTCGCCGATTCGCCCACCAGCGAAGCAGCCAAAGACGCCGTGGTCGCGGCCGGGCAACAGCTGGCGACCACGTTCAACGAGCTCAGCGGGCAGCTGTCGACGGTCTCCAAACAGGCCGGCGAACAGTTCAACTCGCTTGCCGGGCCCGGCGGGGAAGTCGAAAACTACGCCAACCAGATCGCCCAGCTCAACGGCCAGATCAAGCTCGCCGAAGAGGCCGGTCAGCAACCCAACAACATGCTCGACCGCCGCGACCTGCTGCTCGACAAGCTCTCCGGCCTGGCCAACACAACCGTCACCGAACTGCCCGACCACACCGACACGGTCACGTTCGGCGACGCCGCCAAACCGCTGGTCGAAGGCACCACCGTCAACTGGCCCCAGGCGATCACCGAAAAAGCAGGCGGCCAGCTGGGCGCGCTGCTCAGCCTGACCGGGCCCAAAGGGGCGCTCACCGCCGTCCAGACGAGCCTGGACGGCGTGGCCGAAACGTTGGCCGGCACCGTCAACGAACAACTGTCAAAACCCTTCTTCGCAGGCAATACCGCGGCCACCCTCACCGTCGCCGTGACCCCCGCCGAAGTCCGCGCGTCCACCGGCAAAGCCGCCGGTGGCAACGAAGCAGCGCTTGCCATCGCCGCTCTGCGCGGCGGCGTGGCCGAACAGGACTACGCGGGACTCGTCGCACACGTCGGCAGCGACGTCCGCACCGCCAAGGACGACCAGAGCAACCTGCAGACGACCGTCACCGCGATCAACGACCAACGCCAGGCGGTCTCCGGCGTGTCACTCGATGAAGAAATGACCAACCTGATCACCTTCCAGCGCGGCTATCAAGCCTCCGCGCGCACACTCACCACAATGGACGACATGCTCGAAACGCTGATCGAGCACACCGGCAGGGCGGGGCTGTAGCGATGACCGACCGCATCACCCACGCAATGGTCACCTCCTCGCTGCTCAACGACCTCAACTCGTCGCTCGCATCGCTGGAGCGCACCGGCGAGGAACTGTCTTCGGGCAGGACGATCCTCGAACCATCCGACAACCCCTACGGCGCCAGCCAGGTGATCGACCTGCAGAGCCAGCTCGACGGGCTGAGCTCATACGCAACCGCCACACAAGATGGGATCTCCTGGACTAACACCGCCTCGAGCGCACTGTCGAGCATCAACAACGTGGTCGCGCGGGTGCGCGAACTGCTCGTGCAGGCCGCCAATGGGACCAACAACCAGAGCGACCTCAACACCGTTGCCCAAGAGGTCGAACAGCTGACCGAAAGCGTCAAGCAGGACGCCAACACCCAGTACGCCGGCCAGTACGTCTTCTCTGGAACCAGCACCACGACCGCCCCCTACCAGCCGGGCGCAGGCGACGAATACCAGGGCAACCACGAAACCATCAGCCGTGCGATCGGGCCGGGAGCGACTGTCACCATCAGCGGTGACATCTCCACGCTGCTGGGCAACGGCGAAGCTTCCGGCGACGGAAAGCTGCTGGACACGCTGCGCACGATCGCCAAGAACCTCAGGGGAGGCACCGCCGAAGATCGCGAAGCGCTCGGCTCCACCGACCTGACCAAGATCGACGCCAACACCGAAACGCTGCGTCAGCTGCAGTCCGCCGCCGGCAGCACCACCGACCAGCTGCAGACGGCCCTATCCCGCAACGAAGGCCTGCAGACCTCGATCACCGAGAGCCTGTCCAACACCCAGGACACCAACATCGCCGCCACGTCCGTCGCATACGCCAACGAGCAAGCCGCCTACCAAGCCGCACTTCGCGCCAGCGCGAAGATCGTCCAGGAATCCCTGCTCAACTTCCTGCAGTAGAGAACATCAAGGAGACACGCATCATGTCCGTCACATTCCACAGCGTCCGCTTCGGGACCGTCGAGATCCAGCCGCAGGAGGTCATCGAGTTCCCCTTCGGGCTGATCGGCCTCGGCGGCCTGCGCTACGCGCTGATCGACCGCAACCCGGGCACTGGATTTCTCTGGCTGCACTCCGTCGACGATCCCGCGCTGGCCCTGCCTGTCGTCAGCCCCCACCTGTTCTTCTCCGACTTTCGCCTTGACATCGCCGCCGAGGACCGCGAGCGCTGCGGCCTGGATGAGCTCTTGCCGGTCACGCTCTATGTGACCGTGCGCGCTACCCCCAACCCGCTCGACATAACCGCCAACCTGCGCGCTCCGCTCGTCATCTGCCAAGGGCGTGGATACCAGGTGATCAACACCAACGAGGACGCACCGCTGCAGGCGCCGTTGTTCGCGCTGCCCACGCAGCACCAGATTGCTTCATAATCGGCAGCGATGCTGATCCTGACGCGTCGTCCTGGAGAGCGCGTCGTCATCGGCGATGAGGTGCTCGTGACCGTCATGAGCGTCAGCGGCCACACGGTGCGCCTCGGCATCTCCGCCCCCCAGGGCGTGCCCATCTATCGCGAGGAGATCTGGCTGGCGGTCAAGGAGGAGAACCGCGCCGCCGCCGCCTCCACCGACGCGCTGCCCTCCGCGCCGTCGGGCGCGCCCGACGCCCAACATCCGCCTGGCGCCGACGCCAGCCCCGTGCCCGCCGCCGAGGAGACAGGGTCCGGCGCAGCGGAGTAGTCTGGCCCCGGCCAGGACTGGCCTGGCCGCCGTGCAGACCACAGGGAAGGAGGCGGGTATGCCGTCCATGCCAACCAGGTCGAACGCCAGGGTGCTCCGCGGCGGGTCGTCCGCCAGGGCGCTCCGCGCCGCCGCCGCCGCCGCCGCGCTCACCCTCGCCGCCACATGCGTCGCCACCAGCAGCGCGCTGGGCCTCGGGCAGGTCGAGATCGTCAGCCCCGCCGGCCCGCCCGCCGGGCACATACCCGCCAACACCCACTACTTCACCACGATCCAGTCCGCCGTCGACGCCACCACGCCCGGCGACTGGGTTCTGATCGAGCCGGGCGTCTACGACGAAGAAGTCAAGGTGGCACCCGAACACGGGGGCATCTGGATCCGGGGTATGAACCGCAACACGGTGCTGATCGACGGCAACCACGAAGCGTGCAAACACTCACCCTGCCCGGAAGGCGCCAACGGCATCGAAGTCCTCAAGGCAAGCGACGTGTGGATCGAAAACCTCACCGTCGCAAACTTCGACCGCGCGACGATCAACGGCGAAGGCGGCAACGAGATCTGGTGGAACGGCGGGGCCAACTCGCACAAAATCGGGGCGCGCGGCTGGTTCGGGCGCTACCTGACCGCCTACGACACCGGCTTCAACGGAGGCTACGGGATCTTCACCAACAACGAGATCGACGGCTTGTGGGAAAAGATCTACGCGTCCGGGTTCAACGACTCGGGCATCTATATCGGCGCCTGCCAGGAATGCAAAGCGCTCGTGCGCGAAGCGGTGATGGAAAACAACGCGCTCGGCTACTCCGGGTCGAACTCCGGCGGTGCGCTGGTGATCGAAAAGTCCAAGTTCGTGCACAACACCGACGGCCTCGCGCCCAACTCCGAAAACCCCGGCGACGGGCCGCCCCCGCAGGACGGTCAGTGCCACCGGGCGAACATCGAAGAACCCAACCCAACGCCGCGCATCTTCACCACCAGGATCAAACGCTGCACGATCTTCCGCGACAACGTGATCGGCGAAAACAACAACCTCAGCGTCCCCGCCAACGCCTCCGCAGCCGCCGCGCCGTGGGGCGTCGGGGTGGAGCTGCCCGGCGTCTACGCCGACCTGGTCGAAGGCAACCAGATCTACGGCAACCCCAGCGACGGCGTGCTCGCGTTCGAGTACCCCAACCCGTTCCCGCCCGTCGCAGACACGATCGACTTTCAGCTCGCCGGCAACGAGATCGCCGCCAACACGTTCGCCGCCAACGGCTACGGCGGCGGACGCTTCGCCGGCGACGTGATGATGGAGGGCGGCCTGTTCGGGAGCCACACCTCCACCAACAACTGCCTCACCGGCAACAGCTTCGCCGGCGCCGTCTACCCGGCCGACGTCGAAGGGACCTGGGGCTGCCAGCACATCACCACGCCGAACCCGAACACCGGCTACGAACACCCGCTGCAGACGCTCGTGTACCTGCTGGAGCTGCAATACGTCTCAGAACACCGCGGAGAATTCGCCGAAGTGAAAGGGCAACCGGTCCCGCCGGCGCAGGAAACGATGCCAGACCCGTGCTTGGGCGTCCCGCGCAACCCGCTCTGCCCCTGACAGATGGACCGGGGCGGCCAGCGGACTGATGGCGGGCAGTCATACCCATGGCCGGCAGGCGGCCGCTCAGCGTGTGGCCAGCGTGCGGAAGCGCTCGCCACGCTCCTCGAAGTCACGGTAATGGTCGAAGCTGGGGGCTGCTGGCGATAGCAGGACTACCGTGCCCGCCTGCGCCAGGCCACCAGCGATCCTGACCGCGTCACCCAGATCTGCTGCTGGGAGAGCGCGCGCCGCCGGCACGTCGACGTCTCGCGCCGCCGCCAACAGACGCGCGCCGGTCGTGGGGATCGCGATGACGCTCGCCCCGCTCGCCGACAGCGCTCGCGCGAGGCCTGCGTAGTCCTGACCCCTGTCCTGGCCCCCAGCGATCAGCACCACCTCGCGGCCGGGGAAGCTTGCGAGCGCCGCCACCGTCGACTCCGGTGTGGTGGAGATGCTGTCGTTGACCCACAGCACGCCGTCGCGCTCGCACACCGGCTCCAGCCGGTGGGGCAGCGCGCGAAAACCCGCCAGCGCCTCGCACAGCGGCGGCAATGGCACATCGAATGCCTGCAGCGCGGTCAGCGCAGCGCACAGGTTCAGCGCGTTGTGCTCGCCGCGCAACCGCAGCTCGCCGCTCGCCAGGCGCAGCTCGCCCGCAAACGCGATCCCCGCTGCCGTCACGTCCCAGCCGTGCGGCTGGCCGTAGCCGAGTACCGGCACGTCGAGCTCGAGCGCCGCCAGCCGCTCGTCGCGCGCGTTCAGCACAGCCGCGCGCACGCCCGCAAGGCCCAGCAGGCGCAGCTTGTCCGCGCGGTAGGCCTCCTCCGAGCCGTGCCAGTCGGTGTGCTCGCGGTACACGTTCGTCACCACCGCCACCTCAGGCCCCACCTCGAGGTCCGCGATCTGGTAGCTCGACAGCTCCAGCACGGTCACCTGCGCCGGCTGCTCATCCAGCAGATCGAGCACCGGCACACCGATGTTGCCCGCCAGCGCCACCGTCTGCCCAGCCGACCGCGCGAGATGTGCGATCAGCGCTGCCGTCGTGCTCTTGCCCTTCGTGCCCGTCACGCCGATCACGCGCTCGCCTGCGCACTGCGCAAGCCACAGCCCCGTCGCCGTCGTCACCGCCACGCCGCGCTCGCGCAACGCGACCAGCTCCTCGCGATGAGTCGACACGCCGGGCGAACGCACCACCACATCGCACCGCGACAAGCCCTCCAGCATGTCCGTGCCCGTCAGCACCCGCGCGTTGGGCGCCAGCAGGATGTCGCCGACGTGGTCCGGCGGCTGTGCGTCAAACGCCGCTGCCACGACGCGCGCCGAAGGAACACGGCGGTGGAGCTGCTCGGCAAACGACACAATCTCGCGGCCGGCGCCCCACACGCCGATCCGCTTGCCGTCAAGCTCCGAGAAGCGCACGGACGGACCGCATCAGGGCCGGCGGCACCTCGTGATCGTCACCCAGCGCGAGGATCCGCTCGGGGTCGCCCGCGTCAGGTGGGTGTTGAGGCAGCACCTCCGAGGCGAGGCGACGCACCACGCGGTGCTCCCTCCAGCGGGGGTCGGCCGCGAGCAGCCTAATCGCCGCCAGGCTCTCCTGCTCCTCGCCCACGCACTCGAACGGCTTGTGGCCGCCCGTCGCCGTCAGCAGCGCAAACCCCTCGAACTGGCCCTCGTCTTCGAGCAGGTCGCAGCCGAACACCTCGCGTAGATGCTCCGGCTCGCTAAACGGCGCCAGCGCGAGGAACACAAAGCGGCACTTGGGGCAATCACAGCACCACGTGCTCGCGCGCAGCGCAGGATCGCTGCGGAAGATCGCGTTGCAGCTGGTGAACGCGCCGTGGTAGCGCTCCATGCGCGCAAACGCGCGCGCGATCGCCAGCTCAGACGCGGGGCGCAGGACCGAGAACAGCCGCGGCGCATCGCCGCCCGCCTGCGCCACCGCGCCCGCCAGCAGGCGCTCCGCGCGCAGACCCTTGCTGAACTGGTGGTTGACCTCCACTCCGTCCCACATCACGTTGCCCGTCGACGCCGAGCGCTCGTTGGCCATCGCCACCGCGTCAAAGCCGTTCAGCGCAGCCGTCAGCAGCGCCGCGCACGACACGATCGCCGTGATCGGCACGTGGCCGTTGATCGCCCCCGCCGCGTTGTACTCGCGCAGGCCCGGGTCCAGCGTGCGCCGCGCGATCAAGCGCGGCAGTCCCGCCACCTGTGCCGTGCGCGCGATCGGCGGCGCGTCGCCCAGCGAGAACAGGGCCAGCTCGCAGCCCGACTCGCGCACGATCTCCAGCGCCACCGCCGAGTCCTTGCCGCCGCCCACCGGCGCCAGCACGCGTGAGATCGGCCGCTCGTCTGCACTGCCCAGCGGATCGTCGCTTTCGTGCGCGCCAAAGCGCGGGCGCGGCAGCGCCAGGCCGTGTACGTACGCCAGCTCACCCAGGCCCTCCGAGTACAGGGCCTCCAGCAGCGCCGCCGTCGCCGGCGGCGGATCGCCCGTCTCGCAGTTCACCCGCCGCGGCAGCGCCGTCTTGTAGTAGCTCACGCCCGCCACCCAGTGCAGCAGCGCAAGCAGCCCATCCACACGCGTACGCTCGCGTTCGCTCAGCGGGCCGTCGATCGGCAGCTCGAGCACCTCCACGAAGTCGACCTCGTCGTCGAGCGCGTAGCGCAGCGTCACCCGCCCGCTCGCGTCCAGCTCACAGGCGGTGAAGCGGAACGTCTCAAAGCCCGTCGGATCGAACAGTGCCGGCGGCTGCTTGGCATCGGCTGCCATTGACCACCAGCCTAGCGGCCGCTGGAAACAACGCGCGCGAGCCAACATCCCCATCTACGCGCCATTTCTCGGCACAATTTGCGTGGTCGGGTCCGCCGCGACATCATGCAGCCGCCGGGTATGTCGCGCATGCCCAACCGCGCCCACCCCAAGGAGACCCCCGCTGAGATGAACACGGCAATGAGCGCCAACGGAAACGCACACGGGCTGCACTCGCTGCCGCCCGGCCCGCCCATGCCTACTCCGCTTCAAGCCCTCGGCTGGGCCACGCGGCCGCTGGCGCTGCTGGAAAGCGCAAGGCGCCGCTACGGCAACATCTTCACCCTGCGCATCCGCCACGGGCGCCCGTGGGTGTTCCTCAGCGATCCCGAGGACGTGGGCAAGGTGCTCACCATCACTCCAGAGCTAGTCCGGGCCGGGGCAGGGGAGGCCAACCCCCTGCTCCGGCCGCTGCTGGGACCGCGCTCGGTGATGCTGCTCGACGAGCCCGAGCACATGACCCACCGGCGCTTCATCCTGCCCTCCTTCCACGGCCAGCGGATGCGCGGCTACGGGGAAATGATGATCGAGGTCACCCAACAAGAGATCGCCAAATGGCCCGTCGGCGAGCCGTTCGCGCTGTGGCCATGCATGCAGTCGATCGGCAACGAGGTCGTCATGCGCGCCACATTCGGAAACACCGCCGGCCAGCACATGCAGCGCCTGCGGGTGCTCCTGCGAGACCTCACCGACTGGCTCAACGACCCCCGCCGCCTGACCGGGCTGGCCATCTTCGGCTCGCGCTGGCTGACCGGCAATCCCCACTTCAAGCAGAAGATCGCGCCCGTCGAAGCCGCCCTGCTGGAGGAGGTCCGCCGCCGGCGCGCCGCGCCCGCGCGACCCGAGGACGAAGGCATCCTGTCGATGCTCGAGCAAGCCTACGACGAGAACGGCACGCCCATGACCGAGCAGGAGCTGCGCGACGAACTGATCACGCTGCTGTCTGACGGGCCCACCGCAACGTCCATGTCGTGGGCCTTCGAGCGCCTGCTGCGCCACCCCGCAAAGATGGAGCGGCTGCGCCACGAGGTGCTCGACAGCGACAGCGAGGACTACATCGAAGCCGTCGTCAAAGAGATCCTGCGCCTGTGCCCCGCCGTGCCGCTCGTCATGCGCGGCCTCGTCGAGCCGATGCGCCTCAGCGGCTACGAGATCCCCGCTCACACCATCGTCGCGCCCGCCATCTACCTCGTCCACCACCGCGACGACATCTACCCGCACCCCTTCGCCTTCATGCCCGAGCGCTTCCTCGACAGACCACCCGACAACTACACCTGGATTCCGTTCGGCAGCGGCGTGCGCCGCTGCGTCGCCGCCACCTTCGCCCCCATGGAGATGAAGCTCGTCATGCAGACCGTGCTGCGCAACGTCGAACTTGGCCCCGCCTCGCTCGGCACGCAGCGGCCCACGCGCAGCTCCGTCGCCTTCGCCCCCGCCGACCAGGCGCCCGTGATCGTCAAGCGGCGCCTGCACGCACCCACGGGCAGCGGGCTCGCCGCCGCCGCGTAGAAACGCCTGGAGGGCCGATCTGGGGCCGCAGCGTGTGGGCCAGGGACGGCGCGCGCTGAACGCCACCGCGCGACAACGCCCGGCGAGCCGGCAGGCGAGCCCCCTTAATCGTTTGCAGTAACCGCCTCCAGCAGGTGCGCAAAGCGCTCGCGTGCCTGCTCGCGACGCGTCGGCAGGTGCTCGGTCGGGATGCCGTCCGCCGGCGGCTCGTAGCCGGCCAGGATCTTGCGCGCCACGCTCTGGCGGTGCACCTCGTCAGGGCCGTCATAGATACGTGCCGCGCGCGCGAATCGGTACATCTGCTCCAGCGGCAGGTCCGTCGAGTAGCCCAGCGCGCCGTGCAGCTGGATCGACCGGTCGATCACGTCGTGCAGCACCTTCGCCCCATAGAACTTGATTAGCGCCACGTCCGTGCGCGCCGCGCTCGCCCCCTGCGTGTCCATCACCCACGCCGCATGCAGCGTCATCAAGCGTGCCGCCTGCATCTCCGCCGCGCTGTCCGCGATCCAGTTCTGGACCGTCTGCTTGTCCGCCGGCAACGAGCCGTGCGCCTCGCGGTACGTCGCCCGCTCGCACAGCATGTCAAACGCCCGTTTCGCCACGCCAAGCCAGCGCATGCAGTGGTGGATGCGCCCCGGCACCAGCCTGTGCTGGGCCAGCACAAAGCCCGTGCCCTCCGCGCCCAGCAGCGCCTCGCTGCCAACACGCACGTTCTCGTAGGATATTTCCGCATGCCCGCCATAGCCGCCCAAGTGCTCCCACGGAGCCTCCATCGTCGGAACGTCGCGCACGATCTCCACACCCGGGGTGTCCACCGGCACGATCAACATCGACGCGCGCTGCGACGGGCGCGCGTCCGGGTTGGTCACCGCCATCACGATCAAGAAGTCCGCGATCGAGCCGTTTGATGAGAACCACTTGCGCCCGTCGATCACCCAGTCGTCGCCGTCTCGGCGCGCGCGCGTGCGCAGCTGCGTCGGGTCAGAGCCCGGCGTGTCCGGCTCGGTCATGCTGAACGCGCTGCGCAGGTCGCCCGCCAGCAGCGGGTAAAGCCAGCGGTCCTTCTGCTCCGGCGTGCCCGCCAGCGCGATCAGCTCCGAGTTACCCGAGTCAGGCGCCGCGTTGCCGAACGCCAGCGGCGCGATCGGCGACGCCCCCAGGATCTCGTGCATCAGGCCCAGGCGCACTTGGCCCATGCCTTGGCCACCCAGCTCCTGCGGCAGGTGCGCCGCCCACAGCCCCCGCTCCTTGACTCGCTCGCGCAGCGGCTCCATCGCCCGCGCCAGGCCGTCCAGGCCCAACTCGCGCCAGATCGACTCCAGCGGCCAGATCTCGCTGCGCACGAAGTCCGCCATCCAGTCCAGCTGCTCCTGAAAGGCAGGATCCGTCGAGAAGTCCCAAGTCATGTTCGCGTCCTCTCTCCTCGTTGCACACGCGCCGGCCGCCGCCATGCGACGGCGCCCATCCACAAGCCTACGTGGTATGAACCAGTCATGAGCGAGCAACTAATCACCGGCGTCGACTTCGTGGGCATGCCCACCAAAGACGTCGCAGCCGCCGCCGAGTTCTATGGCGACACGCTCGGGCTGCCGCGCTCCGTATACCTGCCCGAGCGCAACTACTCGGAGTTCGAGACCGGGAACTTGACGCTCAGCGTCTACAACGCCGAGAAGATGGGCCTCGAGCACCACATCAACCCGAACCACGTTGCCCTACACGTTGACGACGTTGCCGCTGCACGCGCAAAGCTCGAACAGCGCGGCGTCACGTTCAACGGCGACATCCTCGACACCGGCGTCTGCCACATGGCCTTCTTCGCCGATCCCGACGGCAACGCGCTCATGCTCCACCACCGCTACGCGCCGCGCGTCACCGAGGCCTGACCCGGGGACGGCTTGGTTGCTTGGTGCATAGTCACGCTGCCCCCAACGCCCGCACCCTGGTGAGATGAGATGTCCGCGGGCGTGTAACCCATCAGCGGCGCGTAGCCTGCGGGTAGAACCGTTCCATCAGCCCCAGAATCGATAAGGCCGGCGATGTCCCCTTGCGCACCTCCCGGACCCGTTACATGCAAGATCAGGATTGGGCGTAGTTCGCCCAGGCCAAGGTGACGATAGGCGACGAGCAGGTCCGGCATGATCGGAGGGCGTGCTTAGAACAGAAAGGCTGCTGCGCCCGCATCGGGCACTGGCATGAGAAAGTCGTCCTCTTTGACCTCGGGCTTGTTTCGCAGTTCGACGGAGTCCAGCGCGTCCGCGATGACCTTGCCGTCACGGATCGCAACCCAGCTTCCGGCGTACCTTGTCAGATCCTCAAGAACCTCTGGGCCCTGGTGGATAGCTGCCATTCAAGCCTCCGATGTCGCGGTATTCGTCCAGAAGAACATCGGGCGGACGGCTTGCGAAGGCTCCATCTTACGCGGCTCCTGGACGTTGAGCGTATCGTGCTTCGTAGTCTGTCGCAAGGGGCAGACGAGTCCCCATCATCGTAGGTTTCGCGGCGGAGCCCACATTCCCCTCTATATCAGCGGGGGCGCCTGTGCCGCCTCGGCCGCGCGCATCCCGAAACGGCGACGATCATGGTCTGTTTGACCACCGCACCGTTCTGGCCGGTGATCGCCACCGGCATCGCGAGCTTCTGGTCGCACATGCTTCCTTTGGCCTTCGCCGGCAGGTCCGACCCGAAGGCCGAGTGGGAACCGTCCGCCAGCACCAGGTCGAACGTCGAGATCGGCGCGTCCGGCAGCGCTTTGAACGTGCTCGACGTGACGCCCCGCCTGATGCTCGTCTGGCCGTCCAGGCGCAGCAGCACACCTTCGCCCTGGAGGACGATCTCGAGGTCGGGGAACGCCTCGCCGCCGTGCGACACCAAGTACGCGGGCCCCGACAGCGGGTTGTTCAGCACGGGCGTCACCACCGTCGCCGCGCCCACCACCGACCCTGGCGGGCAGACCGCCGGGTTCGCTTCAAAGACGTCCGCCGGGCAGGCTTTGTGAAGCGTTTGCAGCCTCGACGGCAGCTGCTTGGGCAGATCCACCTTGAGCTTTGCGATGTTCGCCTGGCCTGAGCCAGACACGACCTTCACGTGCAGGTAGGCGCCGTCCGATTTCGAGGGCCGTGCGTGGGTGAGCGCGGTCAGCTTCGGCCTGAACACCAGCGTCGCGCAGTTGGCCGCCTGGAATGGCGACGACACCGCGGCCGTCGCGCCCTGCGCGCTCGTGAGCGTTCCTGCGATCGCCAGGCGGTTGCAGTCGGTCGGGTTGAGCGTGAAGCCTGCACGATCGACGTCCACGCTCACCGTCTTGATCTGCAGCGGCACGCCGTCGATGCTCTGGGGCAGCGCGTCGCTGGAGATCGTCAGCGCGCCCGTCGTCGGGTCCACCTCGAGCGCCGCCCTCACGGCGATCGTGCCGAGGTTCAGCGGCCCAGCCACAGCCGGGACCACGATCGACAGCCCGAACGGCGCGCCCTCGTACGGCCCCGTCAGGTACACGCTCCCGTTCAACAACAGCGGGTCAGCACCCGGACCCGCGAGCACGCTCACGCTGCCCACTCGACTCTGCGGGGCGCACGCCGCCGCCTGCGCCTGCGCTTCGGAGCAGCGCTGCACCTGAGAGACCATCGCCCACAAGCCCTGCGGCAGGCGCACCGCGATGCGCTGCAGATCCTCGTCGGAGTCGGCGCGCGACACCGTCACCGTCGTCGGACTGAACGCGCCCGCTTGGTTGTTGGTCGTGCCCGCCACGAACGACGGGTGAAACTGCGGCGGCGTGCAGCCGGTCAGATCGAACGGTTCGCTCGGCTGCTGCATAGGCGTTTCGCTGCTGTAGGGCGTCAGCTGCGACGAGGCTGCCAGCGCCACGCCGCACGTTGACGCGTTGGCCAGCGGCGCGCCCGGCCCGCCGTCCAGCGTCAGCTTCAGGTCTTCCAGCGGCAACTGCGGATCGTTCGCGAACGTCGCCGTCAGCTGGCCCGTGGTCTGGTCGATCGCCACCGAACCGACCAGCTTGACCGTCACGCCCGAGCCCTGCGCCTGGACGAACAGGCGGACCAGCCTGCCTTCCTGCGCGTCTGACGTCGAGCACGGTTCGCACGCCGGTCTGCCCAGGAACACCTGGCCTTCCAGCGGCGTGGTCAGCAGCGGGGTGACGATCTGCACCGTGCCGATCGTCGACGCCGCCGGGCACGACGCCGTTTCCAGCCGGTGTACTTCGAACTGTTCTTCGCTGCAGCCTTGCAGGCCGTTGCCCGCCGACGGTGACACCACCGTGCCCGGCGGAAGCGCCACCACCGCGTTCTTCAGATCCGGCGTCGCCAGGCCCGTCGGGTCTTCATTCTGGGGTATGTGCAACTGCACCGTGTAGCCGCTCGGCGCGCCCGCCTGCGGGGTTTCCGGTGCGACGGTCAGTAACGGGCTGAAGGAGAGGTGTTCACAGCCGGTCAGCTGGCCGAGCGTCGAGGGCGCCTGGCCCGCTCCAGGGAAGTCTTCGGATTGGCCCTGCCAGGAGTCGGTGAACACGCTGATACCGAGCGGTTCGCCCGAGCAGCTGCTTGGCAAGGTGAGGAACGGCTTGGCAGCCACGCCGCTGGGACAGAGGATCTGTTCTTCTTTGCCGGCCTTGAATTCGACTTTTGGCTTGCAGACTTCCTGCTGCTGTTGCCTTCCCTGGCCAGTTGTTCCTTCTCGTTCGAGGTCATGTGTGCCATCCGCTGGAACGCCCCAGAGCGTCAGGATGGCGCCCTGCAACGGCCCCGCCTCGGGAATGTTGTTCAATCGCGCCGCGAGCCTATATTCGTCGTGGCCGCCGGCGGCGTCGTTGCGTATCTGAAAGAACAGTGGGACATGCCCAATCCCGGCGATCGTGAAGCCGAGCTCCACAGGCTGCCTCGGGGGCGGCACGACGTCGTAGACGGGGAAGACGGCCGAAGGAAACGTGCCGTAGAAGTACGCGGTCAGCGTGCCGACCTGCGTGTCAACGGGACAATCGAGCCTTTCCTGTGCCTGGAATTCCTGCTGGCTGCAGCGCGGGACGGCGTTTGGATCGCCGACAAGCCCCCGCGGGAGCTCGACTTCCAGGTCCTTCGCGGAGGTGGTCGAGAGCGGCGATTCTCTTGCGCCGTTCTTTTCAGAAGGGAGTTCACGAGAGCTGATGCCGTACGCCAGGCTGGCCGTCAGCTCAAACGGATGGGAGCCTGCCCGAGCATCGGCTTCTCCGCTTTCATCGGTCAGCTCGGTCGTAAAGTACGAGAGAGCGAAGGGCACCGGCGTGCCGCCGACGGACGTGGATTCCATGGCCGATGCGCTGGCGGCACCGCCTCCGGACACCATCGCCAAGTTCTCGAGCTCAGTGGCTTGGATGTCGTTTGCGACCGAGACCTTGATCGTCATCACGATCGTCGTCCCGGGCGCCAGCGGACCTTGCGAGGCACCTTCTACGTAAGTGCACGCCGCCGGCAGCACTGTGCAGCTCAGTTGGTATCGGGGCGACCCGCTCCCGTTCGCTCCTTCGGCCCTAGCCGTAATTTCACTGGCCGCGACCTTTTCGGGCAGGATGTCACTCAGCGTCACCGTCCCCCTTGTCGCCACAGCCCCATCGTTGCGCGCGATCAGTCGATAAGCATCTGCTGTGTCGCCCGCTCTGAATTGCGAAGGCTCGGACTGCGAGAGGATGCTCCAGTGGGGGGCCGCCGGCGCCGCCTGGGCCTCAGCTGTCATCGCCAGACAAGACGCGGGCAGGGCCAGGACAAGGCAGACAAGGCTCACCAGTGTGGTGATGGCGGACCTGATGGCGACCTTTGCGAGAAGGCTCACTCGTGTCACCGTGCGGAGCGGTGGCGCCCGTCGGGGCGCGTGCGACGACTCCCCGCAGCCTTCGCCGCATAGCGTCTTCGGGCGGACCCCGTGCAGATCGCGCGCCGTCGGCGGCTCTTCAGCCTCCGGCACTTGGCCAGCGCCCGCGCGAGCAGCTGCCTGTCGGTCGGCTTGAGGTCTGTGCGAGGAGAAGGCGAGAGATTCCCCGTACCCGTAAACGTCGCCGACAGTGGGAGCGAGAACGGGGAGGCCGGACTGGATGCACCTTGGCACGCACCATCCGCGCACGCCGGCGCAGACGCCGACGGCGCCGGGATGCCACCGTCGACCCGCGCGTCATAGACGTCGACCAGTTCGTCCTTGTCGCCGGGCACGAGTTGCTCGCGGCTGGCGAAGAAGACGTCGTCTCCGCTCGCGCTCGCGTCGAGGAACACGTCGTCGCTGCCTGCGCCCAGGCCAGAGATGAGCTCGGCAGAGCCGTCCTCGTACTCAAATACCTTCATGTCGCCGCCCCCGAGACCGGGGACCAGCGAATCGGGGGAGGAGAAGAACAGACGGCTGCCGTCGTCGCTCAAGGTGCGCGGCTGGTGGAAGGGAGTGCTCATTCGTTCGTTTAGCTTGGCGCCTATGAAGGCACTCCCGAGCGGTCGTGCGCCGCTTGGATCACACGAAGCGCACGAGAGCAGCCCCGTTTCGGCGCTGTACTCGAACACCTCGTGGTCGAAGACCTTGCGGTTCGGTTCGCTGGCTTGATCTTCGTTGTCATAGCCAGTCAGCGGCTTGACCGACATGAACGCCAAGTGCCCGCCGTCCGGCGTCACATACGCCTGCGATTCGCCCGGATGTGCGCTCCAGTCGAGGACGTCGCCGCTGTGTTCGTTCCCACCTGCAAGGGTGGCGATGAACCGGACCGTCCCTGCGCCTTGGCCCGTCCCGTGCCACACGTACAGATTGGGTTCGCCGCTCGACGCCCCTTCCGCAAGACGACCCGTGGCAACGAAGTACACGTAGGAGCCATCTTCGGAGCCGCCCAGCAGCCCCAGGACGCCTGCTCCAGTGGCGTCTGCTTCGTTGCCAGCATCGGTCGTGAGGTCGGTCAGCGTTCCTGTGCCGACGTCATAGAGGTAGAGGTCGTTGCCCGGATCTTCCGCGCCGGGGGATTCCTTGCCCGTGTAGGACTCCCGGGTCAAAGCGGCTTTGCTCGTGAAGAACACGAGCGAGCCGTCCAGCGACGCTCCCCAAAACTGCGCGGAGCCGGGCGCGCAGACGCGTTCCTTGGTTTCGCAGTGCGCGGGCTCTGCCCCAGGAGCAGGCGCAGAGACCTCGACGGTTGAGGCGCCTTCGATGCGGTCGTAGACCTCCGCATTGCCTATCTGCTGCGGGTCTGGTGCGCCGGCGTCCGCTTTCGCCTGGAAGACGATGCGCGATCCGTCCCGCGAGATCGCATGGGCGAGCTCCCCCGCCGATTCTTCGGTCGGGTTGAGTTCCGCCCCCGCCGTCGCTCCTTCCGGAGGAACGCTGCCATCCGGGAGGATCCCCACAAGCCGCACCCGTTCCCCCACCGTTTCATACAGGTTGTTCACGCCTGCGCCCGGCGCACCCGCGATGAGGCTGTCGTTCGCCTCGAAGATCACGCGGCTGAAATCGCTGGATGCACCCGCGAAAGCCGGCACGTCCTGTGTGGCGAAACACCCGCCGCAGCCCGATTGGGGCGGTTCTGCGGGCGCCTGCGCAGTCACCAGCACGTAGCTTCCGTTGGCGTTGCGCAGGAACAGGTTGTAAACGCCGGCTGGAGCGTTTTCGGTCAGGCGCTGGAGCGCGACGCGCAGGACAACCTGGGAAAGATCGGCCGAGAAGGCATAGCTCACCCTCGCAAAGCCGTTCGCAGGCGGCTGCAGCGTCGGTGGCGTGAGCGACGTGGTCTGCCAGCCAGCGGCAATACGCGTGGCGACGTAAGCGTTTGGGAGCTCATTGCCCCGGGCGCCGTCGAACGCGCTCGCCGTGTTCATGTACGCGATCGCACATGCTTCGCCCGCTTCGCACGCCGAGCTCTGCGCCGGAAACAGCGGCTGAATCGTGACCGCGTCCGCGCCTTCCTTTTCGACAGGCGAGACCTGCTCGTAGGCGCGGCAGTCGGGCAGGTGTTCGGACTGGCCAGTCCGCAGCGCCGCGTTGGTGCAGCCGCTCGCATGCGCAGAAGCCGGCGCGACGCAACCGAGCCAGGTGACGGCGAGCAGCACCGCGCACGCGCAGCCCTGCGCGCTCTGCCGGCTGCTCCTCGATCCGCCTCCGGGCGGCTTGCTGCGCATCGCGACTCCTCTCACGCCTCATCCTTGATCCCGGGGCGTAAGCCTACCCGCGCGAAGCCGTCGATCCGCCGCTGCCAAGCGCGGGGTGGAGCCGCCCTCGCCGACGGCTCCAACCTGAGCGGGTCGCTGCTCTACCTCAAGCTGCGGCTATTTCCATTCGACGCTGCCGCCTTCTAGTTCGGCTACCACCCCACCCGTGTAGCTGCCTTCGCTGTTTTCTTCGCTGCCGCAAACTCCACCGCTCCCCTTGTTGACGATGCCGCTCGCGTTCGCCGATGCCGTGATCTCTTTGGCGGGTTTGTTTTCGTAGGAGATCCCGGAGACCGTCTGGGCGGGGATCGTGATGTGGCAGCCGGCGCCTTCGGGGGTGATCGTCACCGAGCTTTCGAGCCTGGCCGATCCGTTGGCGCTGTATTCGAAGTGCACCGGGGAGATTTTGACGCTGGGGAAGCCGAACGCGATGCAATTGGTGTAAGTGAGGGTTTCCTTGTGGATCGTAGATTTCAGTTCAGTGATTTCGCCAGTCGAAGACACGTTGTTGCATTCGAGCGTGCCGGCGCCCGTTTTGAACACCTGGGCGTTCGTCTGTTTGCCTTTCGTTTTCCCCGTTTTGCTGGCTACGAATTCATGGCCCGTGGCCGAGACGGACCCCGCGCCTACGGCGGCGATCGAGAGCGCAGCCGCCAGGGCCACCCCCAACATTACGATGCGTTGCATGGTTTCTCGCTGCTCCCTTGGTCGAGTGATGACCGACCCCACGGCTCATGGCCGCTGATCGTGACGATCCGGTCGAACATCGCCATAGTCTAGAAGGATTCCGGACAGCAGTTTGCTGCGGTAGCCCCGGGTGGACTATCACAGACAGACACTCTTCCGTCAAGCGGAAATCCGCGTATTACATGAAGCCGAACATATGAGGCCAGCCGTCCACTCCAGGCAGTCGGCGCGGTTTTGGTCGCGCCGCGCCATGCCGCTGCGCGCACGGTCGCCGCCCACGCGCCTGCGTATAGATTGACCGCATGTCCAATGCCACCGCGCTCGATCTCGCTCTCCTGCCCGGCGCGCGGGCGCTGCTGGCAGTCCACGCCCGGGAGTTGCCCCAAAGAGACGACCTGTGCGGCGCGTTCTGTGGCGCGCTGGCCCTGCAGGCCGCGGGCATCGAGCGCTACGGCGACGAACCGGTCGACCAGGACGCCGTCGCGCTGCGTGCCGGGAGCCTAGTTTCACGCGCGCGCGAGCCTGGCGTCCTCCCCCACGGCGAAGCAGGTCGCCGCGACTACCGCTTGTCGCTGCCCTCCATCGACGACGCCGACGCCTCTGGGACGACCGCCGTGGGGCTCGTGACCGCTCTGGAAGAGCTTGCCGGCGAGCGACTCGCGGCGATTCCGTTCAGCGGCCCGTGGACTGCCGCCACGCTCGGGCGCCTGTTCGACCTCGCCGCCGCACGCGAGCGCCCGGTCACGCTGATCGCCAACCTCGCCACCCGCCATCTGTGGGGCGGGCAGGTGAGCGTAGGCCAGCTACTCGACTACCTGCTCGACGGCATGCACGCCGGGCCGGAGCCCGACTGGGACGTCGGGCACTTCGCCTGCGTGGTCGGTCGCCTGCAGGGCCCGGGCGGCAGCCTCTACGGCGTCGCCGACACGTACCCGTCGCTTGGCCGCGGTGGCGTACACATGCAGCCCGCCGAGCGTCTTGCCGCATCGATCGAGCGGCGCGACATGCCAGCCGGCGGGGTCATCGCAGTCGTCAACAGCGAGGATGCACAGGCCGTACGTGCGGGCGCCCAAGCGATCGGCCTCGTCGAGGGCCTGTGGGACAACGGCACCGCTACACAGGCCACTCCCAGGTGAGCGTCCACGATCCAGGAGCGAGCTCGGGTGATCTGATCGCGCTGGTCTGCTGCGACCTCGGCGCGATCGTGCGCGGACGCTCGCTGTTTGCCTCACAGCTCGACGCCCACCTGGGGGCCGGGGTCGGCTGGGTGCCCGCCAACCATGCGCTCACCCCGCTCGGACCGATCGCCGAACCCAACCCCTACGGCTCCACCGGCGACCTGCGCCTGCTGCCCGATCCCGACACGCGCGTGCGGGTAGAGGGGTCCGTCGATGGGGGCCCCGGATCAAAGTCCTCCCACAGCGCCCTTGAGCTGCTGCTCTGCGACATCGTCCACACCGACGGCGCGCCATGGGAGTGCTGCCCGCGGCGCTTCTTGCGCGACGCGCTGGAGCAGCTCGAGCACGAATTCGACCTGCACCTGACCGCCAGCTTCGAGCACGAGTTCCAGCTGCTGCTCGACGCCCCGCCCGAGCTGCCGTTCTCTCTGCAGGCACAGCGCGCCGCCGAACCCTTCCCGTCCGACGTCATGCGCGCGCTCGCACAGGCCCGCGTGCAGCCCGAGCGCTTCTTCGCCGAGTTCGCCGACCACCAGTTCGAGATCCCCGTCGCGCCCGCCGCTAGCATGACGAGCGCCGACCGCGCCGTGATCCTCAGAGAGGTCGTGCGCGAGGTCGCCCGCCAACACGCGCTGCGCGCTAGCTTCGTGCCGCTGCTCGACCCCAACGCGGCCGGCAACGGAGTGCATATTCACCTCGACGTGCTCGACAGCGCAGGACGCTCCATCCTGTATGACCCGCAGCGACCGGCCTGCCTGAGCGAGCTGGGTGGGCGCTTCGCCGCGGGGATCCTGCGCCATGCAGGCGCCCTGACCGCGCTGACCGCCCCCAGCCCCGTGTCCGCCGCGCGCCTGCGGCCCCACCGCTGGAGCGCCGGCGCCGTCTGCCTGGCTGAGCGCAACCGTGAAGCGCTGCTACGCATCCCGCCGCTCGTGTCGCTCGGCGGCGGCGACCCCGCGCGCCAGCTGCACCTGGAGTACCGGGGCGCCGACGCAGCCGCCAATCCACACATCGCGCTCGGGGCGATCGTGCGGGCCGGGATCGAGGGCTTGAACGCCAAGCTCGACACGCCCCCGATCCTCGATCGCGATCCCGCACAGCTCGACCCCGGCGAGGCCGAGCGCTATGGGGTCGACGCGCTGCCCGCCTCGCTCGAGGAGTCCCTGCAGGCGCTGGCCAAGGACGACACCGCGCGCAGCTGGATGACTCCGCTGCTCTACGACGGCTACGTCAGCCTCAAGCGAGCCGAGCTCGCAGCCGTAGCCGACATGGATCTCGCCCAGCGCTGCCGACGCTATGCGCATGCCTACTGACGAGCTGCTCGAGCGCCTGCTCGAGGGCATCCAGCACGAGCTGCCCGACGCCGTGCAGCTTCGCCATCGCCTGCACGCCGATCCAGAGCTCGCCCACGCCGAGCTGCGCACCTGCGCGACCGTCGCGCAAGCGCTGCCGGTCGCCAGCAGCCAAGCGGCCGGCACGGGGCGCATCGCCCGTGTGGGACCAGCCGATGGATCGGCCGGCGTCCGCGCGGTCGCCGTGCGCGCCGAGCTCGACGGGCTGCCCGTGCGCGAGCAAACGGGAGCGCCCTTCCAGGCCGGCGGCGAGGTCATGCACGCCTGCGGCCACGACGTGCACATGGCCGCCCTCGTCGCGCTCACGCGCGCGGCGCACGCGCTCGAACAGGAGCTGCCCGCCCCGCTGCTCGCCGTCTTCCAGCCCAGCGAGGAGGCCTACCCGTCGGGGGCGCAGGAGCTCGCGCGCGGCGAGCTCGCCGCGCTCTCGCCCGCCGCCGTCGTCGCCGCGCACGTGCATCCCGAGCTGCCGTGGGGCGCCGTCGCCCTCGATGCGGGCTCCGTCAACGCATCCAGCGACAACGTCGAGATCATCGTCGAAGGCCAGCCCTCGCACGGGGCTTACCCACATCACGGACGCGACCCGATCCTCGCGCTCGCCCAGATCGTCGTGTCCCTGCACGCACAGGTCGGACGGCGAATCGATCCCCACGGGCCGGCCGTTCTAAGCGTGGGCGTGATCGAGGGCGGCGGCGCCGAGAACGTGATCCCCTCACACACGCGCGCGCGAGCCTCGCTGCGGGCGCACCGGCCCGAGGATCGCCAGGCGCTGCGCGAGCTGGTCGCAGAGGTCGCCGCCGGGGTGGCCGCCGCGCACGGCTGCCGCGCCAGCGTCCAGATCGTCGCCGGGGAGCCCGCGCTGGACAACGACCCCCGCATCATCGCGCGCGCGCGCGAGCTGGCGCCCAGCGCTGGACTGGCGCTCGCGCCGCAGTGGCGCTCCTGCGGCTCAGACGACTTCGCCTTCTTCGGCGCGCTCGCGCCGATCGCCATGGCCTTCGTCGGACTCGATGGCGCCGAGGGCTTCCAGGCGCGCCCACTTCACCACCCCGAGCTGCTGCCCCCCGACGACGCCGTCGGCGCCGTCGCGTGCGTGCAGGCAGTGCTCTACCTCGCGGCCGCCGCATCTCTGCAGGAGGCGAGCTCGTGACCCGGCGCGTGCCGGTCCAGCGACGCAGCCGCGAGCGGGTCGAGTTGATCCTGAAGGCCGCCAGCGAGCTGCTCGCCGAGGGTGGCGTGGAGATGCTGACCACCCGCTCGCTTGCCGCGCGCGCTGAGATCCCCGTGGCAACCATCTACCGATACTTCGCCAACCGAGACGAGATCATCGCCGCGTATCTCAATCACGAGCTCGAGCAGATCGACCGGGCCGTCGCGGCTGCCGTGCTCGCGCTGGAGCGCGTGACAGTCCGCTCCCTCGCCGAAGCGGTCGCGCTGGCGCACATGCGCCATCACCAGGCCCACCCTGAGGGGGTCCCCGTATGGTTCGGTGGACGGCTCAACCCGGCCGTCGTCGAGCGGGTGCGAGAGCTCGACACGCGACTGGCCGGCTCGCTGCGCGCGGCCACGAGGGGCACCGGGATGCTGGCCGGAGCCCCCGACTTCATCGCCGAGCTCATCGTTCGCCTGTTCGATCGGATGTTCGAGTTCGTGTTCCTGGTCGATCGCAGCGCCGGGGAGCAGGAGGCGATCGTGCTGACCTTCGTGGACGTCGTCGCCAGCTACCTGGAGCGCTTCGTCACGCCCGCGGGACGCGATGGCATTGCTCCCAGGGAGCTTGGGCCTGTGCTCGCCGAGCGCGTCGTCCACACCGATGGCGCTCTGCAAGAAGGAGGCCTAGATAACGACTAGTAAATAAACTTGACTCGTGTTCGGGTTTGTGCTTGGCTATGCGCTCCTGGAGATCTGCAGCGGCTGCCGTCTCGTCACGTCACGTCAAGACTCGTGTGATGAGCGTTGCTCGATCGCTGCGTCCACTCGATCGCTGCAAGGAGGAGAGCTATGAGCAAGCGTCATCGAATGACGACGAGAGCCGGCGCCACGGCAGGCGCGGCCCTGGCGATGTTGTGCGCGGTGGGTGCGCTGTCCGCTTCGAGCGCAGTGGCAGTGCCGACGGTCACAGAAAACGCGCCCGGCAGCGGCGAACACGGCTATGCCTACGACGCCGTGCCGCAGACGCCGACGGTCCCCGGAGCTCCGTACATCAACCTAAGCGAAGTCGGCTACGCAGAACGTGAGTTCACGATGACCGGCGCCGCCAACATCTACAAGGAGAGCGGCATCTGGTCGTCCAACGGCAAATGGAACGTGTCGGTGTCGCAGGCCAACCAGCCATACACCACCCGCCTGCTCGTGCGCTACCCCACGAACCCGGCAAAGTTCAACGGCACCGTGGTGTTCGAGTGGCTCAACGACACCACCGGCGGCGATCAGGACCCGGTGTGGGCACAGCTCTACAACGAGCTGATCAAGAAGGGCTATGCATACGTCGGCGTGACGGCCCAGAGGCCCGGCATGAAAGACCTCGCGGCCTGGGACCCCAAGCGCTACGGCAAGCTCGGCGACAGCAACGATGGCGAGTCCTATGAAATTTTCACGCAGGCCGCGCAGGTCGTGAAGGCCGACAGCGCAACGCTGCTGGGCGGGTTGACGCCGAAGCTGCTAATCGGGACCGGCGACTCACAGTCCGCCTTCCGCGTGGACACCTACGTCAACGCGATCCAGCCGCTTTCGCATGCCTTCAACGGCTTCCTCGCCGTCGGCCGGGGCGCAACCGCGGCGCCGATCGGCGAAGGGCTGGTCGCGGCGAGCCCGTTCCCGGCGCTCATCCGCAGCGACAACACCGCGCCGTTTATCCAGCTCAACACCCAGGGCGACATCGAAGAGCTCGATGCCGCCGCCGCGCGCCAGCCCGACAACAACGACCTGCGCACGTGGGAGCTCGCGGGCGCCTCGCATATCGATGCCCACGAGGCGGCATATGAGACCGAGACGATCGCACACGAGGAGCCCACCGTTGGAGTGCCCGCGTGCGTGTTTGGCACGCCGATAGAGGGCACCGGGACGGCGCTGGACGGTCACACCCAGACCGACAACATGCCGCTGTTCGAGGTCGAGGACGCCGCGATGGCCGCCCTGCAGAACTGGGTGGTCAACGGCACAGCGCCCGCCCACAGCCCACAGATCTCCGCGATACCCGTGTTCTTCGGCGCGTACTACATCGTCAACAAAAACCAGTACGGAATCGGCCAGGGCGGGATCCAGATGCCCGACGCACAGGTTCCCGTGGAGGACTACTCGGCGATCAACTTCGCCAGCCCCAATGAAGAGAGCCTCAACCCGCTGTCGATCCTGGCCGAGCTGGAAGACGCGTTCACCACGCTCGAGACCGGCGGCATCAGCAACGAAACGCTGCGCGACGAGGGCCTATGCCTGCTGTCCGGGTACTTCACCGATTTCAGCAGCTCCAAGCTGAAATCGCTGTACCCAACGACCGCAAACTACGCCTCCAAATTCGCCAGCGGGGCGAACGCCGAGGTGGCCGCCGGGTTCATGACGCCCGAAGACGCCGCCACGGCCATCGCCAACGCGAACGCCGGCATCGGCCCGCTTCAGCAACCGCCTATCGCGATCCCGTAGCTGCCCAACGATCGAGTCGATCGACCACCCACCACCGCTTTGCACCCGGCCCGTGATCTCCCTACGGGCCGGGTGCAGGCGGGGGCTCAGAGCCTGTTAGGGCACGAGCACGATCTTGCGGTGTGAGCCCGCCGCCAGGCGCTCCCAGGCCTGCGCGACCTGCTCCAGCGCCATTGCCTGCACCTCCACGGTCAGCTCGCCGGCGAGCGTCGCGGCGATCATCCGCTCATACGCCTCGCGCTTGACTTGCGCCGGAGCCGCGAAGTTGACGTGGCCTATGATCACCAGCATCTTGCCGCGGATCGGCGCCGAGGCGACAGTGGCCTGCGCACCCGCGCCCTGGCCGATCTGCACGATGCGCGCGCCGAAGCTCGCCGCCTGCAGCGCCGCCGCGAACGGCTCGCCGAACAGGGGATCGAGGACCACGTCGATGCGGCCCTCGCCTGCCGCCGTCAGTGCGTCCGGCAGGTCAGGCTCATCAAGGCGCACGGCCGCGTCGGCACCGAGCGCCAGACAGCGGTCAAGTCCCTCCGGCGAGCGCGCCGCCGCAACGACACGGCCCGCGCCCAGCAGCCTGGCCGCCTGCACAGCGATCTGCCCGAGCACGCCGCTTGCGCCCAACACCAGCACGTGCTCACCCGCCTTCAGCTGCGCACGCCAGGTGAGCGGTAGCCACGCCGCCAGGCCTGAGATGCCCAACGCCACTGCCATCCCATCCTCGATCTCGTCGGGCAGCGGATATGTCGACGCGGGGTCGATCAGCGCCCGCTCGGTCATCGAGCCGAATGGGGCGACCGGCGCGTCGAAGTACACGCGCCTGCCGTCGAGCGTGCCCACCCCCTCGCGGCCCGCGACCGACGGCAGCGGCGGCTTGCCCGCGAAATAGCGCCCCGCGCAGATCGCCACGTCGACCGGGTTCACGCCCGCGGCGAGCACCTCCACGATCGCCTGGCCTGGACCGGGCGACGGCTCGTCGAACTCGCCCGCCTGCGGCACGCCGTACTCGCGCAGGACCGCAGCGCGCATGAACGCCTCAGAGCTCCGGCAGGTGCTCGATCGCGGGCGCCACCAGCGCGATTCCCAGGCCGCGCAGCGATACCCGGCCGGTCTGCGGGTAGAAGCACATGTCGTTGGAGTCGCGAGTGCCATATGCGAGGTACGCAATGCCCTGCGCGCCAGCGCGAAACGCGTGCGCCACACCCGTCCCCGCAGGCCGCGAGACCACGTCGCCGCAGCGCAGCGCATGCTCTTGTGGCGCCTGTGCGCCGCGCTCCCACAGCTCCAGCACGCCGTCGCCGTCGAGCACCACGAACAGCTCCTCCTCGCAGGAGTGGCAGTGGGCCGGCGCGCCCGTGCCGTCGGGCGCAAGGACGACGTGGTTGAGGCCCGACGCCGTCGCGCCCGCCGCCTGCCCTGCGCGACGAGCGCGACCGCCGAGGATCGCCGGCACGTCCGCCAGCGCTACCACGTTGGCCGGGCGCTCGGGGCTCGGCTCAGGACACTCGGGCGGCCCCACCGCGGCCTCACGCGCAAACGGGTTCTCGCCCTGCGCCAGCTCCACCCAGCGAGGGAACGACCATGCCACGCCCGCGCGCGGAAGCGCCGTCAGGCCCGGGTCCAGGCGCTGGCCGAACACCAGCACGTCCAGTCCGCCCGCACCAGCGCGCAGCGTGTGCGGACCGCGTTTGGGGCGGTGCACGATCACGTCCTGCGCCGCCACCGCGCATGTCTGGCCGTCCTGCCACAGCAGGCCCTCGCCAGCCAGCACGAAGAAGATCTCCTCGTCGGCGCCGTGCTCGTGTGCGGGCGTGGAGAAAAAGCCCTCCGCGACCTCGATTCGGCGCAGGCCGATCGTGTGCGTTCCAACCGCGCGTCCGAGATCGCGCCACACGCCCTTGATGTGGCCCGCCTCGAGCTCCCCGGAGCGGCACTCGTCGAAGTTGACGATCTTCACCTGCGCGACGCTATCAGGGGTCGGGCACCGCGAGCGTGAGCAGGACGCCGTGCCCATCAGCCGTGCCCGCCTTCAGACAAACGCGCACCCGGCGGTGCCTCGCTTGCTCCAACCGTCCAAGGAGATCACGCTCGTTGCGCGAGAGAATCTCGTGGTGAGCTCGGGGGTGCAGACACCGGCGGCCAATGGATACCGCCCACAACCGCCGTTTCTGGATGAGCTGTTCGAGACCGACGGCACGCCGCGACCGACCGCCAGCGCGCTGGTGGCGGAGCTGCGTCGCCTGGGGCCTGAGGGCCTGATCGAGGCGGGACGCCGCCGCGACGCGATCTTCATGCAGCAGGGCATCACCTTCGAGATCAGCGGTGGGGCACCGCACCCGGAGGGTGTGGTCGGATCGTCTCATGATCGCCCGTTCCCGCTCGACCTCGTGCCGCGCGTGCTCAGCGGCGAGGAATGGCGCTCGATCAAGCGCGGCCTGGCCCAGCGCATCCGCGCGCTCAACCACTTCGTCGACGACGTCTACCACGCGCGCGAGATCGTGCGCGAGGGCATCGTGCCGTGGCGGCTGGTCGCCTCCCGCTCGCACTTCGCACGCGCCGTGCACGGCATCCGCCCGCCCGGCGGCGTCTACACCCACGTGGCCGGCTGCGATCTCGTGCGCCACAGCGACGGCAGCTGGAAGGTGATCGAGGACAACGTGCGCATCCCCTCGGGCATCTCCTACGTGCTGGAGAACCGCGCCGCGATGGCGCGGCTGGTGCCCGAGCTGTTCGCCTCCTACCGCGTGCGCCCGGTCGATCATTACCCGCAGCTGCTACTGCACGCGCTGCGCTCGGTCGCCCCGTCGGCCGAGAGCGAGGCGACCGTCGTCGTGTGGACACCCGGACCCGCCAACCCCGCCTACTTCGAGCACGCCTTCCTCGCCCGCCAGATGGGCGTCGAGCTGGTCGAGGCGTCGGACCTGGTCGTGCGCGACGACGTACTGTACATGCGCACTACCCGTGGCCTAGAGCGCGCGCACGCCGTCTACCGGCGCCTGGACGACGACTTCGTCGACCCGCTCGAGTTCCGGCCCGACTCGCTACTGGGCGTCCCCGGGCTGGTGCGCGCCTACCGCGCCGGCAGCGTCGCAATCGCCAACGCGTTTGGCACCGGCGTGGCCGACGACAAGGCCGTCTACTGCTTTGTGCCCGAGATGATCCGCTTCTATCTCGGCGAGGAGCCGATCCTCGAGAACGTCACCACCTATCTGCTGTCTGACCCCGAAGTCCTCGAGCACGTCCTCGGGCGCCTTGAGCAGCTCGTGGTCAAGCCCACCGGGGAGTCCGGCGGGCGCGGCGTGATGATCGGACCCCAGGCCGACGAGCAGGAGGTCGAGCGGATGCGCGCCACGATCCTCGCCGACCCCGAACGCTGGATCGCTCAGGACGTCGTGCGCCTGTCCACCGTACCGACGGTCTGCTCCGATGGCGTGCTCGCCCCGCGCCACGTCGACCTGCGGCCGTTCGCCGTGTTCGGCGAGCGCATCGACATAGTCCCCGGCGGCCTCACGCGCGTGGCGTTGGAAGACGGCTCGCTGATCGTCAACTCTTCGCGCGGCGGCGGCTCAAAGGACACGTGGGTGCTCGAGGACGGCGACGACGCCGACAGGGCCGGGCCGCCAATCGCCGACACCCAGCCGCCCGCGCTGCCCGACCTGCGCTACGGGGCGTGGGTCAACCAGCAGCAGCAACAGCAACAGTAGATGCTCGCCCGCATCGCGCACGAGCTGTACTGGCTGGGCCGCAACCTGGCGCGAGCGGAGTTCACCGCGCGCGCCGTCGAGGCCGTCTTCCAAGCTGAGCTACAGGGGACCTCTGAGACCCGCCCGGGCGTCAGCTTCGGCTCGGGAGGCCTGCTGGCGATGCTCGGCGACGTGCACGAGCACCCGCGCGGCAGCCAGGCGCTCGGCCATTTGACGCTCGACCCCGAGCGCCCCGGATCGATGCTCGCCAGCATCGAGCGCGCGAGAGAGGGGGCACGCACGGTGCGCGACGTGATCAGCGCGGAGATGTGGGAGGCGATCAACACCAGCGCGCTCGGGCTGCGCGGCGGCGGCCCGCCAGGCTGGGCGGCGCCGGCAGGCCCCTACCTGGCATCCCAGTACGTCAAGGAGCGCACCGCGCTGATCTGGGGCGTGGCCAACCGCTCGATGCTGCGCGACGAGGCCAAGTGCTTCCTGGACGCCGGCGGGTTGATCGAGATCGCCGACATGGTGCTGCGCATGCTGCGGATCGCGTTGCCAACCCCCGTGGCGCACGGCCCGGAGGGCCGGGTCGGCGGCGGCGCCCATGACGCGACACCCGCCGACGGGCATGCCCTGATCCTGCTGCAGGCCGTCGGCGGCTTTCACGCCTACCTGCGCGCGGTCACCTCGCCGCCCAACGCCCACCCGGTCACCCGCTTCCTGCTGTTCGAGCGCGCGTATCCCGACAGCGTGGCCGCCTGTGTGGACTCGCTGCACGAGGCCTTCAGCACGGCCGACGCGGGGCCGCGCAACTCAAAGCCCGTATTGCGGGTAAGCAGGCTGGCAGCCGACCTAGACTTCCAGCGCCGGGCGCTGCCCGACGGAGCCGAGTTGACCGGAATCTGCCAACAGACCCAGCACGAGCTCACACAGATCGACCAAGACGTGGCCGAGCGCTACTTCGCGGGCGCCGCCGCGAGCGCGCCGCGGATGTGATCGCCAACATGCACTTCGCGATCCGCTACCTAACCGAGTACCACTACGACCAGCCCGTCACCGACAACCTCAACGCCCTGCGCGTGCGCCCCGCCACCACCTCCACGCAAAGATGCGACGAGTTCCACACGCGCATCGAGCCCGAGGCCCGCGTCAGCCGCCACCTCGACTACTTCGGCACCGAGGTACTCGAGTTCGGCATCCCCACCGCACACGACCACCTCACGATCGACGTACGTGCGCGCGTAGTCACCTCGCCGCCCGCTGAGCCACCCGACGGCACATGGGACAGCCTGCGCAGCCCCGCCTACGTGGACGCAGCCGGAGAGTTCGCGCTGCCCTGGCAGGACCAGCCGCCAATCGACGGGATCGACGAGCTACACGACGCGCTGCGCGCCGACAGCCCGCTGGAGACGCTCAAGCTGCTGTGCGAGCTGATCCCCGACCGCTTCGAATACCGCCCCGGCGTCACCTACGTGGGCTCTGAGGTCAGCGACCTGCTCGCCGCCGGCGCAGGCGTCTGCCAGGACTTCGCCCACCTCGGCCTCGTGCTGCTGCGCCGCCACGGCATCGCCGCGCGCTACGTGTCCGGCTATCTATGGGCGGCGCCCGAGGACGACGGAACCGACTCGCTGGAGGTGGACACCCACGCGTGGATTGAGGCACTGCTACCGAGCAGCGACGGCCACGGCGAGCCCGTGTGGGTGAGCGCCGACCCCACCAACCGCCGCCTCACCGACGAGACGCACGTGAAGATCGGCCACGGGCGCTTCTACGCCGACGTGCCGCCAGTCAAGGGCCTATACATGGGCGGGGCCAACTCCGAGCTGGCCGCCGCAGTGACCATGTCGCGGCTTGACCCACAGGCCAGCGCGCGGGCCTAATCCTCTTCGGCGCGCCAGCGGCGGTAGATGTCGCCGAACTCCTCGCGCATCTCGGGGGTCAGGTCCTCGCTGCGCAGGCGCCCGGTCAGTGCGATCGTGGCGCGCATCTGTGCCAGATACTCGCTGCAGTGCTCACAGCCCGACAGGTGCGCGTCTAGGCGTTTGCGCTGCCCACGCGACAGGGCGCCCTCCAAATAATCGGTCACCATCTCCACCACCTCCTGGCAGACCAGAGGCTCGCGTCGTGCCAGCAGCCTCATGGCGCCACCGCGTCTTCCAGCGCCTGGCGCAGGTGACTTCTGCCGCGGTGCAGCAGGACCCGCTGGTTGGCTTCGCTGATGTCAAGCACCTCGCATACCTCTCTGCTGCTCAGTCCATCCACGTCGCGCATCGTTACGACCTCGCGCTGGCGCTCCGGCAGCTGCGCGAGGCCCTGCTCGATGCGCTGCGCAAGCGACTGCGCGAGCAGGCGATCGTCGCTGTCCTCCACCCAGTGCTGGGGCGGCGAGCTCCACGCCCCCGACGCGTCAAAGCGCGACGCGTCCACCGCCGGCGCCGCGTCGCCGATCGCCACGCTGCGACGCTCGCGCATGCCGGTCGTGCGCGCTCGGTTGACCAGTATCCGCAGCAGCCACGTCTTGAACGACGAGCGCCCCGCAAAGCCGTCGATACCGCGCAAGACGCCCATCCAGGTGTCCTGCACGACCTCCTCGGCCACCGCCGCGCTGGACACGAACGAGTTGGCCAGGCGCAGCATCGACGCGTGGTGGCGGGCAACGAGGGAGACGAACGCCTCCTCATCGCCCGCCCGCAGCCGGGCCACAAGCTCTTCGTCCTCGTCATTCATGGATCAAGGTGCAGGCTACGGCGTACCGCTGGGGCGCGCCGCAGCCTGCATCGCTTCGGATGAGTCGGTTTAGTTGGTCGGAGCGGCGATTCCCTCGCCACCGACCGCGCCCGGCACCGTCACCGAACCCACTTTGGTCAGCGTGCCGCTCGCCGCGATCGTGTACTCGTCCACGTCGCCCGGGCCGCCCGCCTGGACGTACAGGAAGCGACCGGCGCCGGTGATCGTCGCATCGACCGTCCCGGGGTCCGTTTCCGTGTTGCCCAGCGGCGTCAGCAGCTGCCCGCCATCGCTGGACGAGAAGCCGCTAAGCGATGCGCTACCGGGGTTCGACGTGAAGAACAGGTTGCGCACGCCGACGATCCAGCAGGTTGCGACCTGGCCGCTCGGCACCACGTCGAGCTGCTCGATCGTGCCGTTTTCCTCGAGCTTGAAGCTGGCGATCGCGCCCGCGCTCTCGCTCAGGACCACGTTGCCCTGCTTGTCGAACGTCACCGCGAAGGGAACCGTGCCCGGCAGCGGGTTGACGACCGGCGACTTGGACAGGCGCCCCTGCGCGTTGACCGAGAACACGTCCACGTCGTTGCCCGCCGCCTTGGTCGTGACGATCAGCTGGGTGCCGTTGGGCGAGAAGACGACCTGGCCGGGCGTGTGCGTGAACTGCGGCGTTTCTTCGGGGAGGTTCAGCGGACGGTTGGATCCGGGAATCGCCACCAGGCGGCCTTCCTGCACTTTGAAGCCCTGCAGCGACCCGCCTTCCAGGCCATTCAGCACGTACACCAGGCCGCCCTTGGCCGCGATGCTCACGGGGAACGTGCCGCCCGAGCCGAGCACCTGGCGAAGCGCCAGCTGGTCGCCCAGCACGGCGAACACGGAGATCGTGCTGCTGCCCGCGTTGACCGCGTACAGCAGGTTGTTTTCGGAGTCCAGCGCGAGCGAGCCCTGCGACGCGAGGTGGTCCACCACGGAGCCTTCCAGCTGTCCGCCAAGACCACCCGTGTTGAAGATGCCCGCCTGGGTGAGCGCGCCGCCGCTGCCGCGGTCATACGAGACGATCTGATTGGCGCTCGTGTTGTCGGTCTGGACGAACACGCTGTTGGCTGCCGCTCCTGCCGCGAGCGCGGAGGACGAGCCGACGCCTGCCAGCGCCGCCGCGGCCGTGGCCGCCGCTGCGCCGATGCGAGTGATTGCTCTCATTGCGTTGTACTCCTTGGAGGTTGGGGGCGTACAACGCTCAGTCCCGGGGGAGCGAGGCGCGTTACAGATCATGTGTGCGGCATGTCTGTGTGCGGCGTGTCTCGCTGACGCATGGCAGGGCTGCGGTTTGAGAAAATGCGGGGGGTGACCCCGACGAGCGTGCGCCGCGTGATCCCGCTGATCGTCGGCTGGGAGCGGCTGCCCAAGTCCTTCTCCGTCTACGGCGACGACTCCGGACAGACGCTGGTCGAGCCGGTGCCCGCCGTGCTGCTCGACACCGACCACGGCTGGACGCTGCTCGACACCGGCATCAACACCGCGCTGGTCCACGACCGGCCGCTGTACGAGCGCCTGCACGCCCGCAACCACGACATCGTGCCGATCCTGCCCGACGTCGACGGCGAGCCACTCGAGCACGCGCTCGCGGCGCACGGCGTGGCGCTCGGCGACATCACGCGCATCTACCTGTCGCACCTGCACAACGACCACGCCGGCGGGCTGCGGCTATTCGACCGCAGCGTTCCCGTGTGGGTGCAGCAGCGCGAGCTGGAGTACGGGCTCGCCGACCATCCCTTCCCCGAGCGCCACGGCATGTTTCGCATCGACTACGACGACCCCGAGATCGACTGGCGGCTGCTCGACGGCGACGATGAGCTCGCGCCGGGGATCAGCGTGGTGCTCACGCCCGGGCACACGCCCGGCCATCAGAGCTTCGTGATCGACCTGCCCGACGGCAGCGGCTACGTGTTCGCCTTCGACGCCGGCGACCTGACCGAGAACTTTGAGCACGAGCGCGCCGTCGGGGGGTTCGTGCACTGCCAGGCGCAGGACACAGTCGTGGCGATCCGCCGGCTGAAGGCGATCGCCGCCGAGCGGGGGTATCGGCTGATACCCGGGCACGATCCCGAGGTTTGGCCGGGGCTGCTGGGGGAATTGGCGCCGGGGGTGGAGCCGCTGGTGGCAGCGGAGAGCTGAGCTACCACGAGGTCGTCGCGGCGGGTGTCGCTGACCGCTCAAGTGCTGTTTACTGTCAACTACATGGGGACGTGCATTAGGGATGTGCGGGACGGGAGGGTGCCGCTGCGTGCCGAGCCAGCGTCTGCGCTCCGGCGTCGTGCGCGTATCGGTGCCCTCGTAACGCTTACGACAGCCGTGGTCTGGCTCATGGCCGCTGGGGCCGCGTGCGCGTTCAGCGCGCGCGGAAGCGCAGAACAGGTGTATGTCACAGGCTTGGCCCCGAGCGCTCAGATGTCGCTGCTGCGGTCGAATGGCGAAACGGTCTCCACGCAGACCGCGGACTCGCTTGGGGGATTGCTGTTCCGGGACGTCGCGCCGGGAAGGCGCTACCGGGTCCGGTTGACCTCGACGCGCGAAGAATCGGGGCCGATCACCGTCCACACGCAGGCCGCCACGCCGTGGGATCCAGGCATCTACAAGCAGTCGATCCCGGACAGCGGCTACACGTATCTGACGACGCGCGACGGCACCCAGCTGGCGATCGACGTCCACCCGCCCGGCATTCCGGCGGGAGTGTTTGGCTCAGGCTCGGCCTTTCAGCTCCCGGCCTCCCCAGCGGCTAGCAGCACGGCGCCGGTCCCAACGCTGATCGAATACTCGGGGTACGGATATGCGAACCCTGCGGGCCCGGAAAGCGGGATCGCCGAACTGGCTAACGTGATGGGCTTCGCGGTGGTCGACGTGAACATGCGCGGTACCGGCTGCTCGGGGGGTGCGTTTGATTATTTCGAACCGCTGGAGGACCTCGACGCCTACGACGTGATCGAGACGATCGCCCGTCAGCCGTGGGTGCTCCACCACAAGGTCGGAATGCTCGGCATCTCCTACGGCGGGATCAGCCAGCTTTTCGCCGCTCAACTTCAGCCGCCCGCGCTCGAGGCGATCGCGCCGCTATCGGTGCTCGACGCAACAGCGACGACGCTCTATCCCGGTGGCATCCTCAACACCGGTTTTGCGGTGCCGTGGGCAGAAGAACGACAGCACGACGCCGAACCGGCCGGTCCCAACAGCGGCGAGCACTGGGCCTACGAACAGATACAGACGGGCGATGACACCTGCGCGGGCAACCAGGACCTGCACGGGCAGGCGACGAACCTGCTGTCAGAAATCAAGGAAAACGCGACATACAAGCCCTCTGTTGCTGACCCGCTTGACCCGGTGACGTTCGTTCACAACATCGACGTTCCCACGTTCATGGCATGCCAGTGGGAGGACGAGCAGACCGGCGGGCACTGCGCCGATTTGGCGGAGCACTTCACCGGCACCGAACGCAAGTGGTTCACGTTCACCAACGGCGCCCACGTCGACTCGCTCGATCCGTATACCCTCGACCGGCTGTACGACTTCCTGCAGCTGTTCGTTGCGCACCGAGCCCCGCTCTACCACCGGGCGATTGTGCATCTCGCGGCTCCGATCATCTACCACATGGCCTTGGGAGTCCCGGCGGGCGACATCGTCACGCTGCCGCCGGACCCGGTGCAGAAACAGCTGTCATACGCAAAGGCGCTATCGACCTTCACGGCGCTCCCGCAGGTTCGGGTGCTGTTCGACAACGGCGCAGGAACTTCGCCAACTGGCTCAACGACGCCCGGCAACCCCTATCCCGACTTCGAACAATCGTTCTCGGCGTTCCCGATCCCCGGCACGACGGCTCGCTCGTGGTATCTCGGGGCGCAAGGCACACTCAACGAAGAACCGGCGGCGGCCCCGGGGGTCGACTCCTACACCTCGAATGCGCTCGCCACGCCACTGACGGACTACTCGACCAACACGGGCACAGGCGGGCTGTGGGGCGACGCGTCCCAGTGGGAATGGAACTGGGCGCAGCCTACGACAGGCTCGGCCGTGTCCTATCTGTCGGCACCGCTCAGCAGCGACACAACCGCAATCGGCGCAGGCGCCGTCAACATCTGGGTGAAGTCATCCACGCCTGACGTCGATCTCCAGGCGACGGTCAGCGAGGTGCGCCCCGACGGCAACGAAACCTTCGTCCAAAACGGCTGGATCCGCGCCAGCGAGCGCAAGCTCGCCACCACCTCGACGAACATGTTCGATCAGGAACCCACGCCGCTGCAGCCGATCCCGACCTTCCTTGCCTCCGATGTGCAGCCGATGCCTGCTGACGAATTCGTCCCGGTCACGATCCCGCTGTACTTCGAGGGGCACGCCTACCGAGCAGGCTCGCGCATCAGGGTCACGATCTCCGCGCCCAACGGCACACAGCCCGTGTGGTCGTTCAGCCAGACGCAACCCGAGGGCACGACCGCCAACGTGTCGATCGCATTCGGGCCCGGCATGCCCGCCAACCTCACCCTCCCGATCGTGCCCGGTGTCAATGTGCCCAGCGCATTGCCGCCCTGCGTAAGCCTGCGCAACGAGCCCTGCCGCCTCTACCAGGCATTTGTGAACGACGGTTCCTGACGGCGCGGAGCGCGAGAGCGAAGCCAGGTCAGCGAGAGCAGCTCGCCGCTGGACCGGGCATTAAGTGTGCGGCTGGCGTCAAAGCAATTGCACCGAACAAATACGGCCGTCAGATCACGTCGAGATCGTCCAGCCGCGCCCGTGCCAAGAGCACGCGCTCGCCGCGGAAGGGGACATCCTCAGCTTCGAGCAGGCGCCGCTGGCGGGCGCCCTTGGCGAGCGACCCGTCCGCGCGGACAACGCGATGCCAGGGCGCGTCGCGTGCGTCGGTCTGGCTCAAGACGTAGCCCGCCAGACGCGGCGCGCCTGGGGACACGTCGCCGTAAGTGCGCACGTAGCCTGGTGGGATCGCACGCACCCGCCGCAGGATGGCGGCGTGGTCGTTGTTCGTGCGGCGTGCCACCGGCGAGATCGTGCCAGAACGGCTGGTCTGCCCCTGCTGGAAGGGCTCGGACCCGTTCCTACACGCCCGCATAACTTGTCCTACGCCCACCCGCCCTCTCGCCAGGCCACCAGATCCACCTCCACCAGCGCCCCGACCGCGAGCCCATCAATGCCAACGCACGTGCGGCTGGGCAAGCGCTTGGGAAACCACGCCGTGTAGGCCGCGTTGAAGGCCGCATAGTCCTCCCAACCAAGCAGGTAAGCGCGCACCTGGGCGACATCTTCGAGCGTGCCGCCGACCAGCTCCAGCACGCGCGCGAGATTGCGCATGACCTGGTCGGTCTGCTCGACGATGCCTCCCGCCACCAGCTTGCCGTCGGTGCCCGTGGGCATCTGGCCGGTCACGTACAGCGTCTCGCCGGCCGCGGTCGCGTGCGCGAACGGCGCCACAGGCGGAGGCACGCCATCGGCGGGGCCGTACGTCCAGGAGCGGATCACGAGCCGCGAAACGGCAGGCAGCGCTTTTCGATGCGCGCGTGAACGCCCTGGCGGCCGTCGACCACCTGGGTGATCGCGAAGTCAACCGCCAGGCTGCAAAATGCATAGGCGTCGTCGCGGCGCAGGCCAAAGCGCGAGCCGAGCAGCTCGATCGTCAGCAGCGCCGCCGCGCGCATCGCCTCGTCGAGGTCGTCGCCAAAGGCGTGCACCAGCAGCTCATCGGGGGTTTCCAGCAGCGGCATGCTCAGCCGCAGGTCGCTGCGCACACTCAGTCGCAGCACGCCGTTCAGCGACGCCTCCAACGCCGTGCCGCTGATCTCGCCGTCGCCCTGGGAGACGTGCGGATCGCCCACCGACAGCAGCGCGCCGGGCACCTGCACGGGGTAGTACATGCGCGCGCCCGCGCCGATGCGCCAGTTGTCGATGTTGCCGCCGTGGGCGCCCGGGGGGACCGACGAGTGGCGGCCGCGCGCAGCCGGCGCCACGCCCATCGTGCCGAAGTGCGGGCGCAGCGGCACGGTCACGCCCTCCAGCGCCGGCTCGCGCGCGACGCTGCCGGGCGCCACGATCGTGCCGGGCACATCCACCAGCGGCGTCGCCTGCCAGTCATACGCGAACAGCGCGCGGGCGCTCATCGCCGCGGCATCCAGCTCGAAGACGGTCACGCGCTCCTTGGCGAAGTCGCCATACAGCGCGCCCCAGTGGCCGGCCAGGTTCGAGCCGTACGCCAGGCGCGGCTGCGCGCTGAGGATGTCCACCTGCAGCACATCGCCCGGGCGCGCGCCCGCCAGCGCGATCGGCCCCGTGAGCAGGTGGGGGCCCGGCCCGCGCTCGTGCACCTCGGAGAAGACACGCTCGATGCCCACGTCCATCAGCAGGTCGGGCGCGTCGCCGGCGTGATGGGTGAGCGCCTCTATCTCCACCAGGTCGCCTGACGACACGGTCAGCACGGGTGCGAGATCGGGATCGAAGTAGCCCCAGTGCACGGACTGCGGCGTCGCCGCCAGCGTGTGCAGGCGCGCGCTCACGCAGGCACGGCCGACTCCATAAACGCCCGCCAGCCGCCGTAGCTGGAGATGTCGCGGGCGCCGTCGCTGCCGTGGGCCCTCGCAGACGAAGCCGCTGACCTCGCTGCCGTCGGCCAGCTCCACACGGCCGATGGCGAGCGGCGCCGGCACCTCGGCAACCAGCGCGCCGAGCGCCGCCGGCGCGAGCTCCCACAGCTCAACCTCGATGCTCGCGCCGCCATCGCCCACGCGCACGAGGCCCGGACGCGGGATCTCGTCGCGCTCGCCGCCCAGCGCATACAGCCGGTAGCAGGGTGCTGTCGTCGCGCGCGCGAGCAGCCGCCCGCCACGCTCGGTCAGCCTGGCGTTGAGTGGCATGCCGCTCATGTGGGCGCCCGCGACCGCGAGCTTGACCAGGCCCGGAAAGGATATGTGCGCCTCCTCCGCGCTCCATGCGCAGCCGAGCTCCAGCAGACGCCGGTCGTGGTGGGCGGGCGCATGCAGCGTCACGCCGAAGGGGAGGTTGTCGCCACGCACCGGTCCCGGCAGGGCAAGCGCGCTGAGGTCCATGAGGTTGACGAAGTTGGTCAGGCGCCCGACGCGGCCGTTGGCTGCGACCGGCTCAGCGGCCACTTCGTCGTGGGTGGGGTGCAGCGCGGTGGTCGGCAGCAGCAAGGCGTCCACGCGCTCCCAGATGCGCCCGGCGTCGCGCATCAGGCGCTGGAGACGGTGGCTGGCCGCGAACACGTGCGTCGCCTTCAGGTCCCCGCCGGCGAGCACGAGCGCGGCGACTGTCTGGTCGAGCCCATCGGGCTCGGCGGCGATCGCCTCGCCGATGTCGGTCGTGCGCTCGGCGATCCACGCGTCATACAGCAGCGGCGCGGCCTCCAGCAGCGGCTCCACGTCCACTTCCTCAAGCGTCCACAGCTCGCCCGCGCGTTCGAGCGCCTGCGCCCAGGCGAGCGCCGCCGCGGACTCCTCCTGGCCGACCTGACCGGCGCGCGGGACGCCCACGCGCTCGCGCCGCGGCGCCCGGAAGGCCGGCTCGGGGCGACTCCACGGGTCGTCAGGGTCATAGCCCGCCGCCACGTTCAGGACGAGTCGCCGCGTCGGCCACGCCGGCGGTGAGGATCGACACGCAGTCCAGGCTCGCGCACGCGGGCACCACGCCGCGCGTGCTCAGCAGGCCGCGCGTGGGCTTGCACCCGACCAGGCCGTTGAACGCGGCCGGCACCCGGCCCGAGCCGGCGGTATCGGTGCCTGAGCGCGAAGGCGACGAGGTCCAGTGCGACCGCCAGCGCCGAGCCCGAGCTCGATCCGCCGCTCACGCGCGCTGGATCGGCCACCGACGAGCACGCGCCATAGGGGCTGCGCGTGCCGACCAGCCCGGTTGCGAACTGGTCCATGTTGGTCTTGCCGATCAGCATCGCGCCCGCGTTCAGCAGACGCTGGACAACCGGTGCGGTCGCGCTCGCCTGATAGGCGAAGCCGGGGCAGCCGGCGCTGGTGGGCATGCCGGCGACGTCGATGTTGTCCTTGACCGCGAAGGGCACGCCGTACAGAGCGAGCCCGCGCGGGTCGGCCTCGTCGAGCTCGCGCGCACGGGCGAGCAACTGCTCGTTCCGAACACGCGATATCCACACCGGTTGCCCGCCCGCATCCGCCAGGCGCTCGAGCAGCTCACACGCCAGCTGTGATGGGCGCGGCCTGCGCGGTATGCGCCCGCAGCGACTCCCCTCAAGCGTCATCGGGGGCGTCGAGATTCACACCAGAGCCTCCATCGTGCGCGCCTCGTCGGCTGCCGCCCAGGCTCTGCGCTCAGCCGCGAAGGCGGCCTCGCGGCGGGCGCGAAAGGCGGCGATCTGCGGCGCGTTTGCGTCCAGGAAGCGCTCGTGCTCGCGCAGCGAGAAGCGCCGCGGGCTCGGTGCGCGGAGACCAAACGCCCGCCTTGCTGGCGCGGCGCAGCTCCTGCAGCCTCTGCTCGGTCACGAGCTCGAAGCGCAGCTGATCGAAGTGGCGCAGGAGCCAGGGCGGGTCCTCGCCGTCACGCCACACGGGGACCGTGCGGCCAACCAGCTGATAGCCGCCCGGCCCCTCGATCCCGTACACGCACAGAAACGCGCCGCCGATGCCCACCGCGTTGGCCGGCGTCCATGTACGCGCAGGGTTGTACTTGGTGCTCACCAGACGGTGGCGCGGATCGAGCGGCACGGCCACCGGCGCGCCCAGGTACACATCGCCGAGCCCCAGTACCAGGTAGGCCGCGCTGGTCAGGATCTCCCGCACCGCCCGCTCGTCGGGCAGGCCGTTGATGTGCCGGATGAAGTCGATGTTGTCCGGGCACCAGGGCGCGTCGGCGCGTACGGACTCCTGATAGCGCGAGATCGCGCGCATCGCCTCGCTGTGACGCCAGCTAAGCGGCAGGTGGACCGTGCGTCCCTCGATCACGAGGTCCTCCGGCGCGGCCAGCCCGCGCCTCGATCTGCGCGATCGCGTCCAGCAGCGCTCCGGCGCCGAGTCTGTCGGGGTCGTGCTGGACGTGCAGCGAACGCACCCCGGCCGTGATGTCGAGCACGCCGCGGCAGGCGCTCCTGGCGCAACCCGGCCGCCAGGGCGTGAACGCGCACGCGCGAGCGCAGCTCCAGCATGGGCTCGCCGAGCTCGACCAGCACGGCGCCCTCGCCGGCGCGCCTGTAGGTGATGGGCCCGTGGGCTCCCTCCAGTGGACGGCCCAGAGAAGTTCGCGCCACAGCGCGGGGCGCATGGCCGAGCCCGCACGCGGGTGTTCGGGCGTGTCGCGCCGCATATCGCCTGCGGGCGGTCTGTGCGCAATCTCCGCCTCGGCGCTTGCGTGCACGCTGGGCGGCCTACGACATGGAGACCGGCGCCAGCGTCACGCGGTCGCCCGCCCGCAGCTGGCCCAAGCGCCACATGTCCGCCCGGATGACCTGCGCGATCGCCGCAAAGCCGCCGAGGCTGGGCCCGTCCGGACCGACGACCACGGCCATATCGCCGGCCAGCATGACCGTGCCCACGCTGTAGGCGCTGTCGAGGATGTTGGAGGGGTGCAGGCCCGCCTCGCCGCCGTCCGCACGCGACCACTGCGGCCGCGGACCGAGCAGGCGGATGCCCGTGCGGTTGGAGTGCGGGTCGACGCTCCAGCTGGCCGCCAGTAGCTCGTCGAGGCCTTCGCGCGTGAGGAAGTCGGGCGAGCCGTGCGGACCCAGCACCACGCGCAGCTGCACGTCGTTGGCAAAGCTCGGCGCGAGCGCCGTCACATCGCCTGACGCACACGGGCCCGCGGGCGCCCGCGCCGTGTCGAGCTCCAGCGTCGTCGCCGCGGCGCAGCGGGCACCCGCCGAGCGCCGCCGACGCGAACACCGAGCGGCTGCCCATGTGCGCCTCGCCAGCCAAGCCACCGCGCACGAGCACATAGGCGCGCATGCCCACGCTGCGGATCGTGCCGAGCGACAGCACGCCGCCGGCCGGGACCTGTAGCGCGGTCCACTGGCAGACCGTCTCGCCATCCAGCGAGACGGCCAGCGGTGCGCCGGTGACCGCCACGGTGGCCGGCGCCGAAAAGCGCAGCTTGGGGCCGGTGAGAGTGACCTCCAGACCGGCCGCGTCGGGATGGTTGCCGAGCAGGCGGTTGCCGATCCTGTGCGAGCGGCTGTCCATCGGGCCCGAGGGAGGCACTCCGACGGCCCAGTGGCCAATGCGCCCCGGCCAGTCCTGGACGGTGCTTAGCGCCCCGGGCGAGAGGACCTCGATCGTGCTCATCGCGAGGCGCTGCACGCGGCCGTCGTGCACGGCGCAGTGCTGTCGACAGCGACGCTCATGCCGGCCAGATCAGCAGCCGCACCGGCGTCGGGTCATACGCGTTACATGGGTTGTTCAGCTGCGGGCAGTTGGAGATCAGCACCAGCGTGTCGCGCTCGGCGCGCAGCTCAACGTGCTTGCCCGGCGCCGACACGCCGTCGGCGAACTCCAGGCCGCCCGCGGGCGTCAGCGGCACGTTCATGAAGAAGTTCACGTTCGCGCTGAGGTCACGCTTGTCAAGGCCGCGGCCCCAAGCCAGCGCCTGGGCCAGGAATGTGTTGCGGCAGGCGTGCATGTGGCGCGTGTGCTCGCCGTAGCGGACAACGTTTGACTCCTGCGAGCAGGCGCCGCCGAGCGTGTCGTGGCGCCCGCAGGTGTCGTCGACGATCGTCACGAGCGGGCGGCCGTCGAGCGCGAGCAGGCGCGAGCCCAGGCCGAGGTACGCGCTGCCCTGCTCGCGCAGCGTGTCGACGGCGCTGTAGCGGTTGGCGTAGTCGTGGGCGTCGAAGAACAGCGTGTCGACCGCCTGGTTGCCGTGCAGGTCGACGATCCTCAGCGTCTCGCCCCGGCGCAGCTCGCCGGCGAAGCCCTCGCCGGCGGGCACGTCGAGCACAAGCCTGGCGCTCTCCTGCGCGCGCTGGCGCACCTGCAGCGAGACGCTCACAGGTCATCCTCTCGTCTCACGCGAGCACCGCCTCGCTGGCGGCAAAGCCGCGTTCGTTCTCCTCGCAGCTGCAGCGCACCGCGTCGTCGGCGCCCGCGCCCGACACCTCGTCGACGACCACGCGCACAGGGCACGCGCGCCACTGCGTGTCCAGTGGGTGGGCCACGTTGCATAGGACCACCAGCGTGTCCAGCTCGAAGCGCAGCTTGACCAGCGCGCCCGCGTGGGAGTTGCCGGTCGCGAGGCTCAGCGCGCCGTGCTCGTCGACGGCGACCTTGGAGAAGAAGTTGACGTTGGCGACCAGGTCGCGCATCCCCAGCCCGTGCTTTGCGAGCTCGACCAGGAACGCCTCGCGCGCGCTTCGCCGCCACTGGTTGGCGGCCTCCTGGTAGCTGCTCGCCCCCCACCGCTCGGCCACGATCTCGGCCGTGGCGTGGCCGCCGATCGTGTCGTGCCAGCCACAGGTGTCCGCCACGATCGACGCGAGCACGCGCCCCATGTCCGAGTACAGCGCCACGCCGGCCGTCAGGCGGCTGACGTGCTGGGCCTTGAGCGTGTCGGGCATGCAATAGCGCTCCAGCTCATCGCCCGCGCGGTAGAGCAGCGCCGAGACGTTCGCGTCACCCTCGAGGTCGACGAGCGTCAGCGCGGTACCGCGCCTGCACACGCGCGCCAGGCTCGCGCCGGCCGGCAGCACGGCGTCGAGAATCGGCTCCTGCCTGGTCGCCAGCTCCATCTCACACTGTCCTGATGCGCGGGTCCGCCCACGCCTGGGTGAGGTCGACAAGGAAGTTGACGATCACGTAGGCGGTCCCGAGCAGCAGCGTCGTTCCCGTGATCGCCGGGAAGTCGGCGTAGGCGATCGACTGGTCGATGTAGCGCCCCAGGCCAGGCCAGGCGAAGATCTGCTCGACCACCACGATGCCTCCGAGAAGAAGGCCGAACTGCAAGCCGCTCATCGTCAGCGCTGGTCCGCACGCGTTGCGCAAGACGTGGCGCAGGATGACGGTACGCTCGCGCAGACCCTTCGTGCGGGCCGTACGCACATAGTCCTCGCGCATCACCCCTTCACAAGATGTCGCCAGGACGCGGGCGATGGCAAGCGCGGGTATCAGCGCGAGCGTGAACGCGGGCATGATCAGGTGCGTAAGCACGCTCCCAAAGACGTTTAGCTCGCCGTGCAAAAGCGCGTCGAGCAGCAGCACTTTCGTCGGGCCGGTAGGCACGATCAGCGTGTCGCTGACGCGCCCGGACGCCGGGAGCAGGTGAAGGGTGGAGTAGAACAGCAAGATCAACAGCAGCCCCGAAAGGAACGCTGGTACGGAGGCGCCTGCGATCAGGACGGTGCGCAAGACGCGAGCGAGCCGGCCGCCGGCCGCCAGCAGCAACCCGAGCGAAACGCCGATCGCGGCGGCGATAACGGCCGCCGCGAGCGCCAGTTCGAGCGTCGCCGGCGCGAACGTTTCGAGGTCCTCCACGACGGGGTTACGCGTCCGCAGGGAGGTCTGCAGGTTGCCGCTCAGCACGCGCCCCATGTAATCCGCGAAGCGGATCGGCAGCGGCCGGTCATAGCCCAGTTCGCGTGCCTTCTGGGCGACCGCTTGCGGCGGCGCGCTCGCGCCGACCATCGCCCGCGCCGGATTCTCGGGCACCACCGCCTGCAGCACGAACACGATCAGCGCGAGGCCGAACAGCACCGCGACGAGCGCCACGCAGCGACGAGCGATCAGGCCTCCCATCAGTTCCGCTTCCTACTCACCCGAGCAATCGCGCCGGCCATCATCCCGACGTCCTTCTCAGGCTCGCGTAGTTGACCGTCCACGGGTAGGCGGGGATCTGTTCCACGCCTTCCAGGTCCTTGTTCAAGACGAACACGTTGTCGATGTCGCCAAGGAAGAAGATCCCGTTGTCGTTGACCACTTCCTGGCCGACTTCGCGTTCGATCTTTTCCGATTCCGCTGGCGCGGCGCTGCGGGACTTTTCAAGCAGCGCATCGACGTGCGGATTGTCGTAGCCGAGGAAGTTCAGGCCTCCTTCCTTGAAGAACAGGATCCGCGACCACGTGTCTGCGTTGGCGGCGTCAGGGGTGTTGGTCTGCAACAGCAGGTCCGGCGCCGCACTGAGGTCGTTGATGTAGTCGTACACCTGCGGCAGCTGCACCTCCTTGACGGTCACCTGCCAACCGGCCGCTTCCAGGGCTGCCTGCAGGATCTCGCCGACGCGCCGCTGGATGCCCGATTCATCGGCGGTGAAGCCGAGCACGATGCTCTTGGTGGACGCTTTCTTGACGCCTTGCGCAGCAACCGTCGGGTTGGGCGCGTAAGGCAGCGTCGGCTGGTTGGAAAGCAGTTCCTCGGGGAAGGGGCCCTTGGAGTTCGTGCCGGTGCCCGAGTAGGCCTCGGCGACGAGCTTGGCCGGGTCGATCGCCGCCCGCAGCGAGGCGCGCACGGTCGGGTTGTTGAACGGCGGCTTGTTGGTGTTCACATACAGCAGCAGCCGCAGGTAGGAGGGGTACTTCAAGACCTTCACGCTGGAGGGCAGCGATGACAGGTTGGCGGCCGGAAAGGAGTGCATGATCGCGTCAACGCTCCCGTTTTCCAGCTCCAGCTGCTGCGTGCTGATGTCCGGGGTGATCTTGAGCAGCACTTTTCCGAAGAAGGGCTTGGGCCCCCACCAGTTTTCATAGCGGGTCAGCACGTACTGGCGCCCGCGCGCGAATTCGGTCAGCTCGTAGGGTCCCGTGCCGTCGTCGTGGGTCTGCAGCCAGGTCTGGCCGAAATTGGTGGCAGCGTGGGTGACGATCGCTTCAGGCCCGATCATCTTGGGCCCCCAGCTGGATGCCAGATAGTCGAGGAACGGGTCGACCGGTTCCTTGAGCTTAACCACCAGCGTGAGCGGGTCGGGCGTAGTCATCGAGGCGATCGGCTTGACCATGTAGGCCGGTGCTTGACCTACGTTCAGGCGCCGCTTGAAGCTGGCGATCACCGACTTGGCGGTAAACAGCGTGCCGTCATGGAAGTGCACGTTGGGACGCAGGTGAAACGTGTAGGTGAGCCGGTCGGGCGACTCACTCCAGCTGGTCGCGAGGTCGCCGACGATTTTGTCGGAGTTGGGCGCGTATTTGAGCAGCCCTTCATAGGCGGAGAGAATCACCGAGTTGCCCTCGATGTCATAGAAGATGTCGGGATCGGGCACCGACATGTCCGCGAGATAGGGAATCCGCAGGATGTCGCTCGCCGAACTTGCCGAGCTCGCTGTGCTCGATGACGTCGTCGAGGCTGCGCCACAGCCGGCGACCGTCACAACGGCGGCGACAGCCAGCAGGGCGAGGAGGGCACGGCGGAGGGTCATCAGGTTCTCCCTTGGTTGAGTCTGCGATTGGCACGATCTCCGAGCAGGTTCGCCACGAGGGCGAGCAGTGCAGCAGCAGCGGCGGGGGCGACCGGCACCCACCAGTAGGCAAGGAGGTACTCCAGGCCCTGGGCGCTCATCGCTCCCAGCTCAGGCGCCGGCGGCGGAGCGCCGAGCCCGATGAACGACAGCGCGGCCAGCGCGAGGATCAGGTTGCCGACGTCCAGGGACATCGTCACGATCACCGGGGCCAGCGCGGCCGGAAGCAGGTGGCGCAGGACCAGCCGCGCCCGGCTGACGCCCGCCAGGCGGGCGGCGTCGGCGTGGGGGCGCGAGGCGTGCGAGCGAACCTCCGCGCGCACGATGCGCGCATACCACGGCCACCACACCACGCTGAGGGCCAACAGCGTGTGAAACAGGCTCGGGCCGATCGACGCAATCACGGCAATCGCGATGACCGGCGCGGGCAACGCCAGGAACAAGTCAGTGATGCGCATCAGCACCATGTCGAGCAGTCCGCCGAACGCCCCCGCGAGCGCTCCGACGAGTGCGCCGAACAGCGCTCCCACGGTGATAACTGCGACCGCACCCAGCCACGACTCGCGGATGCCGTAGAGCACCCGCGAGAAGATGTCGCGGCCGATTTCGTCAGTGCCCAGGGGATACGCAAATGAAGGAGCGTGAAACGGGCCCGCCGAGGTCACGTCGAGCGAGCTATGGGTGGCGAGCAGCGGCGCGGCGACGGCGAGCAGCGTCACGATCCCGATGGGCATGAGCGCCGAGCGCACCGAGGCGCCTGCAGCGCCGGCGCCAAGCGCAACAGGTCGACGCCGGCCCCAGAGGCGCAGCGTAAGGCCGCCGCCTGTGCCCGCCACAGCGCCGGCCGGCGAGGGCGCAGAGGCAATGCCCTGCAGGTCCGTCGGTCGCGTGGCCATGCTCATGCGGCTTGTGCAACCTGGACGTCGGGAACCGCGTCGAGCAGCTCCCGCGTGTATGGATGAGAAGGCGCCATAAACAGCTCCTCGGTGGGCGCGTGCTCGACGATCACGCCCCGGCTCATGACCGCGATCTCGTCGGCGACCGCGCGTGCGGCCGCGAGGTCGTGGGTGACGAACAGCAGCGCCAGGCCGAGCTTGGCGCGCAGCTCGCACAGCAGGTTCAGGACCTGCGCGGCGAGTGAGACGTCGAGCGCCGACACCGGCTCGTCACAGGCCAACAAGGTGGGAGGGACGGCAATCGCCCGCGCGATCGCCGCCCGCTGGCGCATGCCGCCCGACAGCGAACGCGGGAGCAGCCCAGCCACTTCGCCGGGCAGGCCGACCGCGTCCAGCGTGGCGTCCACGCGCGCCCCGCGCTGCTGGCGAGGCACGCCGAGCGCGGCCAGGCGCTCCTCGATCTGCGTGCCGATCGTCAGCCACGGGGTGAGCGACGCCCCCGCATCCTGGAAGACCAGCTGGGGCGGCGCTCCAGCCGCCAAGCGCACGTCACCGGCGGTCGGCCCGAGCAGCCCGACGACCGTGCGCAGCAGCGTGGTCTTGCCCGACCCCGACTCGCCCACGATCGCCAGCGAGCCGCCCGCCGCCAGCGTCAGGCTGACCCCGCCCACGGCCCGCAGCGGCGCGGGTGCCGCTGCGAACGGGCGCCGGCGCGGGCGCGCGTACTCGCACACGACGTCTCGCAGAACGAGCGCAGGGGCCGGGGCGATCCGCTCGCGCGCGAGCCCTGACCGCAGAGGCTCCGGGGTCTCCTCGCCGGCCATGCATGCGAGCAGCGCCTCCGCGTGCGTGGACGGCTCGTGGTTACGTGGCCAGTCCGCCAGCGCGCCGGGGCGGTGGCACTCGCAGCGCCGCCCGCCCTCGATCGAGACCGGCGCGGGACTCGCGCACGCGTCGTCGGCGACAGGACAGCGGGCGGCAAACGCGCAACCGGCGACCGGGCGGCGAGGATCGGGCGGTTGCCCTGCAAGCGTGGGCAGCTCGCCACCAGCGAGCAGGCCGTCCAGGCGCGGGCGGCTGGCGAGCAGGCCGACGGGATAGGGATGGCGTGGAGCGAACAGCACCTGAGTGGCCGTCCCGCACTCCACGATCCGTCCGGCGTAGGCCACCGCGATGCGATCGCACAGGCGGGCGGCCACGCCGAGGTCGTGGGTGATCAACAGCAGCGCGGTGCCGCGCTGGCGAGCAGCGTCGGCCAGCAGGTCCAGCACGCGCGCCTGCGTGGTCACGTCCAGCGCCGTGGTGGGCTCGTCGGCGACGATCAGGCGCGGGTCGCGCGCGAGCGCCATTGCGATCATCACCCGCTGGCGCAGGCCCCCGGACAGCTCGTGCGGATAGCAGCGCGCCTTGACCTCCGGCTCGGGGATGCCGGTCTGGGCGAGTAGCTCCACCACCCGCGCGCGCTCCGCCCCGCCGGCCGCCTCAGCCACCTGCGTGCCTATTCGCATCGACGGGTTCAGACTCCCCATCGGGTCCTGGAAGACGGCGGTGATGTAGCTGCCGCGCCTGGCGCGGCGATCCTCCTCGGAGGCCCTCAGCATGTCCTGCCCGTCGAGCAGCACACGCCCGCCGAAGACGGGCCTGGGCGTGGGCGCCAGCAGCCCCAGCGCGGTCATCCCCAGCACGCTCTTGCCCGAGCCCGACTCGCCGACAAGTCCGAGGATCTCGCCGGGCTCGATCGACAAGCTGGCGCCGCGCACCGCATGCACGGGCCCGCTGGCCGAGGGGAAGGTGACGTACAGGTCCTCGACCTCGAGGGCGGGGCTCGCCGCCACGATGCTCATACCGCGACCGCCACGGCGTCGGGCTCGCCGGCCCTCGCGAACGCATCGAGCACCTCGCCGCTACTCACCAGGCAGTCGCGCTGCAGGTAGCGCATGGCCTCCAGCGCCGCCTCGTGGGCGGCGAGCGAGGACCCGCCCACGCAGTCGGTCACCACTAGGCAGCGGTAGTCGTGCTGGTGGGCGTCCGCGAACGTGTACTGCACGCACACGTCCGTTAGCGCCCCCACCAGCACCAGCGTGTCAACGCCATAGGACTTGAGCACCAGCGCAAGCTCGGTGGCGAAGAACGCCGAGTAGCGGCGCTTGCGGATCAGGTACTCGTCAGCGGTTGGTGCGATGCCGTCGGCGAGCTCGGTGGCGGCATCGCCCTCCAGACAGTGAACCGTCTCCTCGCCGTCAAGCTCACGACCGAAGTCGACCAGCGTGCGCTTGTGCACCTCCTGGACGAAAATCGACGGGATGCCGGCTGCGCGCGCGGCCGCGATCAGCGCGCGGATGCGCTCGTGGCGCTGCTCGCCGCCGGGCATGTGCGCGACGCCGTGCTCGCCCGCCAGTACCTCGCCCTTCTGGACGTCGATCACGATTAGCGCAGCCCTACCGTGCAGTTGCAAAAACTGTCCTTTCAAATGCGAAAAACCCGAGAGAACACGATGTCTCCCGGGCTTTTGTCCCTCCGTGTAGGCGCGGCTATGTCGGTGCCGGCCCGCCCTCTCGGACCAGGCCTGCCGTCAGCGGCAGCGGAACCCTAGGGCAGCATCCACTATGCCCCCGCGCAGCCAGCGCCAACATGAGCAAGGGGCCAAAATCTGCGTGCGGTCGTTTAGACAACCGTTGCAACGGCGCGCGGCAGCTCGACCTCCAGAGCGCGGGCAGCGCAGCCCACGTGGTCAGGGCGGAAGGACCTCGAAATGTCGCCGTCCATTGAGTCGATAGATGTGAAAATCGACGTCGAGGGTGAAGATCCGCCGGAGCCCGCGTTCCTCGGCAAGCGCCACGAGGGTTGCGTCGGCCAGGTCCATGGGTCGATCGGCATAGCGCTTCATCAACTGCGCACTGCGTTGGTTGGCCGGCGACGTCGGCGCCGCGAGCACGAGATCCTCGCGGAGGACCAGACGCCACAGGGCCTCCTGTCCAGGCAATCCGCCGGCGCGCCCGACGAGATACATGGCCTCCGTGAACGCCGGCCAGGTCGTCAGCAGTGGCAGCTCAATCTCGTCGAGGGTCTGCTTGCAGAGCTCGTGATCGGGCTCGCCCGCGTCGATCAGCGCGACCAGCGGCCCAGCATCCGTGAGGGTTGGAGTCACGCGTGTCTGCGTCGCTGCACCAGCAGATCGGCGAAGGCGGTGCCCGTATTACGGGCCCGGCCGCCCTTTGAGTGGATCACCCCGATCACATCAGCCATACGCTCGCCTGCCCCATCCGCGAGGGCGCTCTCTGCCCGCTCGGCCACCGCGCGTCTGATGAACTCCGATACGGATGCTCCTTCTGCTGCCGCGGCCCGACGGACGCGGAGGTCGAGGTCATCATCCAATCTCACGCTGCGCATGCGACCACGGTATCACGTCGCCCGCGTCCTGTAATACAGCTGCACGCCCGTCCGCGCCCCTTCGTATGCGATCGCGGGGTCTCAGACGCCCATGTCGCAATCCCGCCAGACTTTGGCCGCCGCATCGGTCAGACTGGGCACATGGTTGAGGACTTCGAGCACTGCTATCGGGCCGTTCAGTCAAAGGACCCGCGCTTTGACGGCTGGTTCTTCACCGCCGTCACCAGCACCCGCATCTACTGCCGCCCGAGCTGTCCCGCGATGACGCCCAAGCGCGAGAACGTGCGCTTCTACCCGTCCGCCGCCGCAGCGCAACAGGCCGGCTTTCGCGCCTGCAAGCGCTGCCGACCCGACGCCGCCCCCGGCTCGCCCGAGTGGGATGGGCGCGCCGATGTGGTCGCACGCGCCATGCGCATGATCGCCGACGGCGTCGTCGACCGCTCGGGGGTGACCGGCCTGGCCGCCGAGCTCGGCTACAGCGTGCGCCAACTGCAACGGCTGCTGGTAGCCGAACTGGGAGCTGGGCCAATCGCGATTGCGCGCGCGCAGCGCGCCCAGACCGCGCGCGTGCTGATCGAGACGACCACGCTGCCCATGATTCAGGTCGCGCTCGCCGCCGGGTTCGCCAGCGTCAGACAGTTCAACGACACCATCCGCGCCGTCTTTGCCACCACCCCGAGCGAGTTGCGTAGGCGCGCGCACGCCAAGGCCAGCGACCCGCGGAGCACAGCCGACGCGGGCCTCGGCACGCTCACGCTGCGCCTGCCCTTCCGCCAACCGCTGTGTCCCGACAACCTCTTCGGGCACCTTGCCGCCACCGCCGTGCCCGGCGTCGAGGAGGTACGCGACGGCGCTTACCGGCGCACCCTGTCGCTCGAGCACGGGCCCGGCATCGTCGAGCTCACGCCCCAACCAGGGCACGTCGCCGCCCGCATGACCCTCACCGACCTGCGCGACCTGACCGCCGCAATCGCCCGCTGCCGCTGGCTACTGGACCTCGACGCCGACCCCGTCACCGTCGACGAGCTGCTCGGCGCCGACCCAGACCTGCGGCCCGTCGTGCGCCGTGGCCCCGGGCGCAGGGTCCCGCGCTGTGTCGACGGCGCCGAGCTGGCCGTGCGCGCCGTGCTCGGCCAGCAGGTCTCAACCGCCGCCGCGCGCACAAGCGCCGGGCGGCTCGTCGCCCGCTTCGGTCAGCCCGTCGCCGATCCGCGCGGCGAGCTCACGCACCTGTTCCCCACAGTCGATGCGCTGCAGGGCGCCACCGTTGCGATGCCCGCCGCTCGGCGGCAATGCCTGACCGCGCTCGTCGACGCCCTCTGCGGCGGGCGACTGTCGCTGGCGCCCGGCTGTGACCGCGACGACGCCATGACCGTGCTCTACAGTCTGCCCGGCATCGGCCCCTGGACCGCGCACACCATCGCCATGCGTGCGCTGGGCGACCCCGACGCCTTCCTCGCAACCGATCTCGGCGTGCACCGCGCCGCGCAAACGCTCGGCCTGCCGCACAGCTCCGCTGCACTCACCGCCCATGCCAGCCGCTGGCGACCATGGCGCGCATACGCCGTCCAGTACCTGTGGTCTTTGTCCACCCACCCCATTAACCGCTGGCCGGCGGTAGCCGGCCCCATCAAAACACTCAAGGAGGCAGCATGATCGCCACCGCGCCCGCTACGACCACGACCACGACCACCGTCGACAGTCCTGTCGGACCGCTTACGCTGACCGCCCGCCACGGCTCGCTCAGCTCCCTGCACATGCAAGACCAGCGTCACGCGCCCGCGCGCTCGCCCGAGTGGCAGCGCGACGACCGCGCGTTTGAGGACGTCGTCGCGCAGCTGCAGGCCTACTTCGCCGGCGAGCTCACCCACTTCGACCTGCCGCTGGCAATGGACGGCACCGCCTTCCAGCGCCGCGTCTGGGCCGCGCTGCGCGAGATTCCCTACGGCCAGACCATCAGCTACGGCGAGCTCGCACGCTGGGTGGGCAGCCCCGGCGCAGCGCGCGCCGTCGGCCTTGCCAACGGGCGCAACCCCGTCGGCATAATCGTGCCCTGCCATCGCGTCATCGGCGCCGACGGCAGCATGACCGGCTACGGCGGCGGCGTTCAGCGCAAGGTCTGGCTGCTCGAGCACGAGGCCGCCAACCGTCGCTAAGCAAGCTCGAACCACACGCGCGTACCGCCCACCCGGTCCACGCCCCAGCGACTGGCCTGGCGGTCGACCAGGAACAGGCCGTAGCCGCCGTTCGATCGCCCAGGGTCGCGGGGAATAGCAGTGAAGCCGCTGCCCTGGTCGATCACCTCCACGCGCACCCCGCCCTCCTCCAGCCGGCGCACGCACAGCAGAATCCCGCTCGTGGGTGGCGCCTGCGAGTGCATCACTGCGTTAGACACCAGCTCTGAGACCAGCAGCGCCAGCGTGGACGCCTGCTCGCTGTCCAGCTCGCCGCGCTCGCAGAAGCCCGCGACCGCCGCGCGTGCCAGCGAGGGAGCCTGGGGGTCGCGATCGAGGTCCAGCCGCAGGCCCAGGGGCGTGTCGGCGCCACGTACTCCTTTGGACAGCGCTGTCATTCGGGCGCCCGCTCGCTGAATGGCAGCGCGGAGTCGGCGCCGGTGATGCGCAGCACGATGTTGGCCGACTCGTGGCGCGAGGGCACCAGCGAGAGCTTCCATGCCTCGCGCCGCGCTCGCTCGCTGAGCTCGATCAGCATTCGCAGTCCAGATGAATCCATGAAGGTCAGGCCGCTCAAGTCCAGGGTCAGTGAGGTTGGGCTCTCGTGTGTCGCTTCGATCTGCGCTTCGAGCAGCGGGACCGTGCTGATGTCGAGTTCGCCGTCGATCGACAACTGTAGGTTTGCCCCCCGTACCTCTTCGCTAATCGCGATTCTCGCCTGCCTGACCATCGCCGTCCCTATGCCGTTGCGCTCATGGCCGGGTCCGAGCCCGCCCTCGTGACTTCGTGCGCCTGAGCCCGGTCAGCGCCCGCGGCGCCGGCGACGGTTCGACGCAGTGCTATCGCCGCCGTGTCATCACTGTGCGCGCCCGTCTGGAACTCCGCCAGCCTGCGCGCCAGGCCGTCCACGACCTCGGCCGCCGGCCTGTCCGCCAGCTCGGCCACGGCCTCGCGCAGACGCCCAAGACCAAAGCGCACGTCCCCCTGGCCCTGCGCGTCGGTGATCCCGTCCGTGTACGCCAGCAGCGTGGCGCCCGGCTGCAAGTGCACCTCGTGCTCGCGCCAGCACGCGTCCGCGAACGCGCCCAGCAGCGGTCCATGCTCGCCCAGCTCACGCACGCCCTCAGTACTGACATGCAGCGGCAGCGGGTGCCCACCCACCGCCAGCGTCGCCCGATCGCCCTGCAAGCGCACGCACATCGCCGTGCACACCGACAGGACCGGGCGCTTCTTGAGCGTGCGGTCGACGAACTCGAGTAGTGCAGACGGGCTAGCGTCGAACTCCGACGCGGTGCGCACCGTGTGGCGGACCAGCGCGGTCAACGCCGCCGCATCGATCCCCTTGCCCGTCACGTCGCCGATCACGATCAGCCAACTGTCGCGCACCGCCCAGACGTCGTAGAAGTCGCCGCCCACCATGCTCGTCTCCACGCCCGGCAGATAGATGCTCGCCAGCTCATAGCCCGTTATCTCCGGTAGCTGCTCGGGCAGCAGGCTCTGCTGCAGCGTGCGTGCGATCGACGAGCGCGCGCTGTACAGCCTCGAGTTCTCGATCGCCACCGCCGCACGCGCCGCCACCTGCTCGCTCAGCTCGAGGTCGAACCGGTCCAGCGCGCGCCCCGACTCGGCACCCACGAGCGTCATCGCCCCCAGGATCCGCTCGCCCAGACGCATCGGCACGATCAGGGCCGAGTGAAAGCCCACCGCGCGCAGCAGCTCCAGATGGCGCTCGTCCATCGCCGCCGCCACGAGCATCTCATCGGGGATCTCCGCGTAGAAGACCGCCTCGCCGGCATGCAGAACCCGCCCAATGCCACGTTCGGGATCCAGCTGCTCGGGCACGTAGCCGCGCAGCGCTTCCGCCAGGCTCAGCCGCTGCGGGTCCACATGCGCCACCGCCACCGTCCTGCGGTCCCCGTCCTCATCGAGCAGGTCCACCGCGCACCAGTCCGCGATGCCCGGGACGGCCAGCTGGGCCACGTTACGCAGCGTCTGCTCGTAGTCCAGCGATGACGCCAGAGCCGCGCTCGCCTGGGCCAGGAACGCGCCGCGCAGCTCCGCGCGCTTGCGCTCGGTGACCTCCTCGATGATTGTGATCGTCGCCTCCACCTCGCCGTCCTCGTCCAGCAACGGAGCGGCCTTGAGCAGGTTCCAACGCTCCGCGCCCGTGTCTTGGTGGACCGACCTGATCAGCAAAGGCTCAGCCTGCTCGCCGCGCAGGATGCGCACCGAGGGAATGTCGTCCATCGAGATCACACCGCCGTCCTCGCCCCACACCAGGTAGTCCTTCATGATCTGCGCCGGCGGCGTATCGCGCAGCTGCTCCCACGAGTCAAAGCCCAGATGCGCGATCGCAGCGCTGTTCGCGTACAGGAAGCGATGCTCGCGATCGCGGATCGTCACCGCGTCTGTCAGCGAGCCCACGATCGCCTCGAAGCGCCGCTCGCTCCCGCGCAGCGCGTGGCGCAGTTCCTGCACGAGCTGCTCGCGCTCGCGCTCTGCCTCGGCCAGATCCTGGATCAGCTGCGCGCTGTCAAGGTCCATCTGACCATTATCCCCTGCATTTGCCTCGCAGCCAAGAGGGGCGTCGGGCTCAGCTCTTGCTGTTGTCCACCGCTTGCGAGACGGAGCGCGATTCGCCGCCGCGGGCGCGCTAAGCCGACGGCGTCTGTAGATGCTCGGACACGCCCGTTATGTCCAGCAGACGCTGGACCTGCGGCGAGCCGCGCGTGACCGCGAACTGCTGAGCTCGCTCGCGGCATTGATCGCGCAGCGACAGGATCGCGCGCAGCCCCGTCGAGTCGATGAACTGAAGCGACTGCAGGTCGAGCACGACCATCGTCTCGGGGTCGACCTCGGCGCCGTCGAGCGCGCTTTGCAGCAGCGGAGCCGAGGCCATGTCCAATTCGCCGTCCAAGTCGACCACAACCCGGTCCGCCTCGCGCCTGACGGTGATGCCCAGCTGGTCCTCGACCCCCATATCGAGGGATTCTAGCCGCTTGCTGTCGCCGCCATCACGCGGGCGCGGCGGTCAGCAAAGGCGCACGGCCAGCAGCGCGATGTCGTCGCGAAGCATGCCCTGCGCATGTCGCACGGCGGTCTGCTCGATGCGGGCGAGCATCGCCGCGAGGTCAAGGCCCGGTGCCTGGGCGCATAGCGCCAGCAGGTCCCGCTCATCGAGCCTGTGGTCTGATCTGCCCGCCTCGGGCAATCCGTCGGTGTAGAGCAGCAGCGTCTCACCGGGACGCAGTTGCGCATCCACCTCGGTCACGTCGATCGGATCGATCACGCCGAGCAACGTGCCGGGCCTGCCCACCTGGGTGGCCTGTCCGCTCTCGTCGATCACCAGCGGGGGCGGGTGCCCGGCGAGCGTGACCGTCAACTGGGCGGGCTGCCCAGCCCCCGCGTGGCGCAATGTGACCAGCGACGCCGTGCACAGGTCCGCACCCATCGGTTGGCTACGCAGCGCCCGGTGCAGCGTGCCCAGCATTCCGGTCGGCGTCTGGCCGAGCATCGCCGCGGCGCGCAGCGTGTGGCGCGCGAGCGCGGTCACGCCGGCCGCGCGCGGCCCCTTGCCACAGACGTCGCCGATCACCAGTAGCCAACGATCGGCGCCGTAGGGCAACACGTCGTAGAAGTCGCCGCCCACGTCGTTGAGCTCTCCCGCCGCGCGGTACAGGGCCTCGATCTGTACGCCGGGCACCGCCGGCAGCGACTCAGGCAGCAGGGCCGCTCCAAGGACGTGCGCGATCCTGTTGCGCTCCGTGTACAGCCGTGCGCTTTCCACCGCGGTGCCCGCACGCCGGGCCAGCCGCACGGCCAGCGCCAGGTCGGCACGCGAGAAGCGCCGCCCGGAGTCCGAGCAGATCAGCGTCACCGCGCCGAGCGTTCGCGCGGGCGCGGCCAGCGGCGCGATGATCACCGACCTCGCGCCGATCCCCTGCAACAGCTCGAGGTGCTCGTTGTCCGTTGCGTACGCCGCCAGCGCGTCGGGGTCCACCTCCGCGTACAGGCGTGGGCGCCCGCTGCGGATGACCTCCGGCACGCCCGCAGGGTCCTCGGGCGCCGGGCGATATCCGCGGTCGAGCCGTCGCGCCAGCGCGACCATCGCGGGATCGTGGTGGTGAATGGCCACGCGTTCGATCTCGCCGTGCTCGTTGACGACGTCGACCGCGCAGCCGTCCGCGATCTGGGGCACCGCCAGCCGCGCGATGCCTTCAAGCGTCTCGGAGTAGTCCATCGAGGACGCCAGCACGCGGCTGGCCTCCGCCATGAAGCTCTCCGCCAGCTGGGCCCGCTTGACCTCGGTGATGTTCTCGAACACGTTGACCGCAAACAGCACGCGGCCACTCTCGGGGTCGGTCACGGGCGACGATCGCACGATCAGCCAGCGCTCCTCTCCGGTCGCGCGCACGATGTTCCTGACGAGCAGCGGCTGCGGGCGCTCGCCCTTGAACAGGCGTCTGCCGGGCATCTGATCGAGCGCTAGCTCGCGGCCCTGCTCGTCTAGCACGAGGAAGCGCTCCATGATCGAGCCTGGACGCGCCCGCATGAGCTCCTCGGGCGAGCTCGCCTGCAGCAGCTCTGCGGCGGCCTGGTTAGCGAATACCATCCGCCCCTGCGCATCCATCAGCGTGATCGCCTCGGCGAGGTTGACCAGAATGGCCGCCAAGCGCTGCTCGACCTGGCGAACCTCTGAATAAAGGCGCGCATTGTCGATCGCCAGGGCCGCGCGCCTGGCGAGCTCGCAGACCAAGTCCAGATCCTCGCTGCAGTAGGGCTCGCAATCTCCCAGGCGCAGTACCGACAGGGCCCCAAGCGTGCGTCCTCGTGCCACCAACGGCGCCACCGCCACCGAGCGGTAGCGATGCTCGATCATGAAGCGCGCGTGCTCGGAGCCCTGGGCGAAGGAGCGCATCAGCATGTCGCTCATCTCCGCCACCAGCACCGGCTCGCCGCTCGCAATCACCCGCGCCACCGGATGTTCGCCGTTCGGGTCCAGCGGATGACGCCGGCGCAGGTCCTCCAGATCGTGGGCGAGCCCCGCATCAGCAGACGCCACCGCGACCTCCCTGATCGCACCGCCTGCGTCGTCGCATAGGTCGATCGTGCACAGGTCCGCCAGGCGCGGCACTGTTAGCTGCGCCACCTGCTGCATGGTCGTCGCCAGATCCAGGGAACTGGCGATTACCGCGCCCGCCTCGACGAGCAGTTCCACGGCGATGTCGCGCGGCGGCGCCTTCTCTGTCATAGGCTCTCTGTACCAGGCTGGCCCACGCCCGCCGCCGGGTCGCTGCCCCCGCCTACAGGCGAGAACTTGACCAGGACGCATCAGTATGGCAACGGGACTGCCACGGCGCCCGCGCCGGCGCAAGAACTCAATCCTGTCTCAGGGCACACGCTTTACTACGCGAACCACGGTGCCCGCGTACGACGAGCGGATCTGCATTTCGTCACACAGTTGATTGACGAGCCACAGGCCGCGACCGCTGTGCGCCTCGGGTCCCGGACGCGTGCGTCCCACGTGAGGATCCTCGATGTGTCCCGCATCGTGGACCTCGCAGACCAGCGCCTGCGCCTCTCTCCAGTAGCGCAGCGTCCCGCGACCACCGCCATGGCGAACGCTGTTGCTCGCCAGCTCGTTGACTGCCAGGACGAGGTCCTCGGCCGACCCGCGATCGAGCATCGCCGCATCCGCCCACCCCGCGATGGCGTGACGCAAAGAGGCCAGCGCTTGCACATCGAACGCCAACTCGCGCAGCTCCCCCGCCGGCGCTGGGCTGGGCAGCCGGCCGGCGTGGGGAGGGTGCGGCGCAGGGGGGCTGAGTAGACAGCGCCCGGCCCCCGTGGGCGCGGCGACCATGGGCGTGTCGGGACTCGAATCGCCTATTCGGTCGTCGTACTGCTGGTGGATCGGATTGCGCGACAAGCCTGCCAACACATCTCCCGCCTCTCAGCGCCAGCCGGACACCCAGTCCGGCGGTCGGGTCGGGGATTCGCTACCAACGGCCATACCACCGCCGGCGTCCACCAGCCTCGGGGACTCCGCCGATGAAGAAGCCGATCAGCCACAGCAGCACGGCGAAGATCAGGATGTACCAGAGCACGTGCACGGCAAAGCCCAGTCCTCCTAGGACCGCCAAGATCAATACGAGTGCCAACAGCGCAACCATGTCCCACCTCTCGATTCGTCGTCGTTGCCCGAAGCTGATTCACGGGGCCTGATGCACAGATGCCCCGATCCCGCGGCCGCCAAACCCATAAGCCGATCCAGGGCTCGCGGGCGCCACGGGGCTTCCTCCTGACCCTGGCGCAGCTCAGCGCCGTGCGTCCAGGCGCAGGACGAGCATTTCCGAGGGACCCGCGCTGACCCCGACGGTCCGATGACCATCGGCGAGCGACCGCAGCAGCGCACCAAGCCCGTCGACAGTCGTGTCGTGAACGAGTGCACCCGCGTGGCCTGCGTGCAACGGCCCGAGCCGTAGCCGCAGCTCACGCGGCGCGGCGTCGACTTCGAGGTTCAGATGGCTCGCGCAGAGCGAGTCGTCCGTGTGGGCCACGAGCGCATCGGCCAGCAGTTGCGCGTCTGAGATTCGGTCGATCGAAAAGTACGCGCGGGCGGCCATCGCGCTCAACATGCGCGGGACCACCGCCCGCGCCAACGAGACTGGCGCGACCGCCAGGGCGGCCGTGTTGGCCGGCGGCGACGGGGATTCGAGGACCACTCCGTGCAGACCATCGTCCTGGGGCGGCTGGCGCAGCGTGTGCGGATGGGCGGTTGCGAACGTCATCCAAACCTCCGTGCCGCCGTCGGGCACGTCGTTTAGCTCCACCTCGCAGGCGAGCGCGTGGATGACCGGCAAGCCGATGCCGAGCCCAGGCGTTGGAGGGGACGCCCCTGCGAGTTGGTCGCCGGACATGCCGCGGCCGCGGTCGCGCACCGCCACGCACAAACCCCCGTGACGGCAGCACACATCCACCTCGAGCGGTCCTTCCTCACCGCCGTAGGCGTGCAGCACGACGTTGTTGGACGCCTCGCTGACGGCTGTGTTGACCTCATTGAGCTCCAGCGCGCCAAGGCCGATCGTATCCGCCAGGCCCGCGACGACCTGGCGCACAACCACCACGCTCTCGGGGTTGCTTGCCAGCCTCAGGCGTACGTTCGGGATCTCGGCGGGCGGCATCGTGCTGCGATCAACAAGGATCGCACCGCGTGCCTGGACTCGCCGGGCTGGGTGTCAGCTTGCGCCGGGTCCGGGCCGCGCCACGTCCTCGCCCGGATGGGTGAGCGCGCGCAACTGATCGAGCGAGCGCCGCAGCAATCGCGACACCTGCATCTGCGAAACCCCGATGCGCTCGGCTATGTCCGTCTGCGTGAGATCGTCCACGAAGCGCATGCGCATGATCGCGCGTTCGCGCGCAGGTATCCGCATCAGCACCGAGCTCAGCGTGGCGTCGAGCTCGACCAGCTCATAGCGCTCGTCGTCGCTGCCGATCGACTCTCCATAGGACACCGCATCCTGGTCGTCAGCGCTGGGTCGTGGCGCATCCAGCGAAACCGCCTGGTAGGCGTGGATGGCCTGCAGAGCGTCGAGGACTTCCTCGGTGTCCAGCTCGAGGTACTCCGCCAGCTGGTTGACCGTGGGAGAGTGGCCTTTGGCGTTGGCCAGACGCTCCTGGGCGTCACGCACCTTCAGCGCGCGCTCCTGGGTGCCGCGCGGCACGTGCACCGCCCAGCCCGAGTCGCGGAAGTAGCGGCGCATCTCGCCGAGGATCGTCGGCACAGCGAACGACGGGAACGGGTGCCCCCGCTCGGGGTCATAGCGATCCATCGCCTTGAGCAGCCCAAGCGATGCGACCTGCAGGAGGTCCTCGAATGGCTCAGACGAATTGCCGTAGCGGCGCGCCAACCCGCGAGCCAGGGGCATGAATCGCCGCACCAGCTCCTCGCGTGCGGCCTGGTCGCGCTCGCCGTGCCAGCGCGCAAACAGATCGCATACGTCCTCGCCGGCCGGGGAGACGCCAGGTGCATGACTCGAAGTCGATGTGTTCGCGACTGCCGTTGCTGAAGACATCTGCGCTCCTTTCCACGTCACGCCTGTCACGCCCGCCAGATGGGCGGGTACGACGAGTCGGCGATCGGGCTTGGGTTAGCTCTACCCCGATGTTGCGCAGGCTAAGCATCAATCTCGCGGCGGCGCGACGGCTGACGCTCATAGGACAAGCGGCGAGCAGTCCGCCACGATCGTCGAGGTGGGCGCGGGCGTGCGCGAATACGCGGTCGCTGGACGGGCCGTGCTCGAGGCCTATCCGCTGGACGCCATGTGTGATGGGGCGCATGGCGCGGTGCTGATCCCCTGGCCCAATCGCCTGGCAGACGGCCGCTACTGCTTCGATGGCGTCGACCACCAGCTGGCGTTGAGCGAGCCGGCCAGACACAACGCGATCCACGGCCTGCTGCGTTGGCGGCCCTGGCGAGCCGTGCAGCGCGAGAGCGATCGTGTGGTCATGGGGATACGCCTGCATCCCACGCCCGGCTATCCCTTCGCGCTGGACGTGAGCGTGGCCTATGAGCTGGGCGAGGACGGACTGACGGTATCCACCAACGCCAAGAACGTCGGCGATCGCACCTGTCCTTATGGCGCTGGCCAGCACCCCTACCTGTCGCCCGGCGGCGAGTCGATCAACGATTGCACGCTGCAGCTGCCCGCGGCCACGCGCGTGCTTACCGACTCAGCGCGCCAGCTTCCCTGCGGCAGCGAGGCGGTCGCCGGGACCGTGTTCGACTTCAGCTCCGCCCGGCGCATCGAAGACCTGCAGGTCGACTCCCCCTTCACCGATCTGTCGCGCGATGACAGCGGCCGCGCCGTGACCAGGCTGTCGGCGCCCGACGGCAGGACGGTCGAGCTGTGGGTCGACGAGTCCTATCCGGTGCTCGAGATCTACACCGGCGACACGCTGCACCCATCGCGCAGGCGTCGCGGGCTGGCAGTCGAGCCGATGACCTGCTGGCCCAACGCCTTCCAGAACGGAAACGGTCTCCAGCGACTCGAGCCCGGCCAGTCGCTGAGCACTCGCTGGGGTGTTCGGCTTGTCTGATCGTCGCCGCCTGCCGGCAGCGGGCGGGCCGAGACGCTGCGTCAGTCGTGCGCGGACATCTGCAGGCGCACGAGGCTGCCGCTCGACGCCGACCTGATCTGCACCAGGTCGCACAGATGATTGGCGATCCAGATGCCGCGACCGCCCAGCTGACTCGTGGTCGGGCGCTGGCGACCGACAAGAGGCTCGTCGATACGCCCCCGGTCACGGATGTCGCAGCCGATGCAGCCGTTGTCGAGCCAGACCTGCACGGTCCCGCCTCCGCCGCCATAAAGCAAACTGTTGGTCGCCACCTCGCTCACCGCCAGAACGAGGTCTGCCACCCGCGTCTGGGCCAGCCCTGCCCGACTGGCGTGTTCGGCGATCAGGCCACGCACCTCGCCCAGCTGCTCGCGTCCAAAGTCCGACTGCCCGAGCACCTGGGCGGGCGGGCGCAGCTCTCCCGCAAGTGGGTCGCCGTCGTGGTGCGGGTCTGCATACGCGTCGCTCGTGCGCGGCCGGCCTGCGCCTGACAGGTGTGGATGATTGTGCTCGGCGCTCGCCAGCAGCGGCTCGTCGAGCTCGGCGGTGTTGTAGGGACACAGCAACGACCACGTCGGCGAGTCGGCGAAGGCGAGGTTGAGCAGCGACTCGTGGCGCACGCACTCTTCGAGCTCAGCCGGGCTGCGGCCTGCCCAGATCGGTTCGCCGATCCCGCGCACGTCACCATCGGCGGTCAGATGCGCGTCGACGAAATCGTGCCACGCCGAGATGATCCGCGCGGGGTTGCGCCCGAGATCTTCCATGTCGACGAACTGGATGCTCTCGGCCTCGCCGTTGAGCTCGCCCTTCAGCAGCTCCAGGCGGGCCGGTGGCATGGCCACGAGCATGGCCTCATGCGCCTCGAGCCCTGCATGCAGAAACGGGATTGCGCCCGCGAGCAGCTCATCGGCGTCGGCATAAAAGAACGCCTCGTGCTGAAACCCACGATCATGGCCTGCATCTGGCATCGCTCGTCTCCTGAGGTTACAAAGTCACCGCAGTGACGCCGGCAACTTCTCTGCCGCCGACAGCCAGCTCCACCGGCGCTCGAGCGCCTCGCTCAACCGACGGCGTTTGAGTACACGCGCTCGACCTGCTCGCCGCGCGCGACCAGCACGTCGGAGACGAGCGCGGGCTCGAACAGGCCGTGCTCGACGACCCCGACCGTGGACGACAACCGCGCCGCCAGCTCAACGGGATCGTCGAAGTCGCCGATGAAGTCGGCGATCACGCCCCCGTCGGGGCTGGGCGCAACATCGCGCAGCGCAACCGTGCCCAGGCGCTCGAGCGTTGCCGCCAGGCCGAACTGCAAGAGCTCGAGTGGCACCGGCGCGGCCAGCCTGTCGACGAGCTTGTTGGCGGACACAATCACGACAAAGCGATCGGCCGCCGCCGCAACGGCCTTCTCGCGTGTGTGGGCGGCGCCGCCGCCCTTGACCAGCCAGCCCGTCGGCGCGACCTGGTCGGCACCGTCGATCGCGATGTCCAGCTGCGCCGGAGCGTCCGCCCCACAAAAGGATTCAACGTGGATCCCGAACTCGCGCGCCGCGTCCTCGGTCGCGGGGGAGGTGGACACGCAGCGCAGGTCCAACCCACGCGCGGCGAGCGCAGGCAACAGATAGGCGACGGTCGAGCCCGTCCCCAGCCCCACGCGCATGCCGTCCTGCACGAGCTCCGCGGCGGCTTCGGCAGCGAGCTGCTTCTCGCGCTCGACGCTCACCGCAGCTGCCGGTAGCGCCTGATCAGGGCGTTGGTCGAGCTGTCGTGGCGCAGGTCGGGCTCGTCGCTGTCCTGGAGCTCGGGGATGATCCGCTTGGCCAGCACCTTGCCAAGCTCCACGCCCCACTGGTCGAAGGAGTCGATGTCCCAGATCACTCCTTGAGTGAACACGCTGTGCTCGTAGAGGGCCACGAGGGCTCCGAGCGTGTGGGGCGTTAGCTGCTGGGCGAGAATCACGTTGGTCGGGCGGTTGCCCTCGAACACCCGGTGGGGGACGATCGCCTCGGCGGTCCCCTCGGCCCGGACCTCCTGCTCTGTCTTGCCGAACGCCAGCGCCTGCGCTTGCGCGAACACGTTTGACATGAGCAGATCGTGGTGGTCGCCGATCGGGTTCAGGTTCCTGGCGAAGCCGATCAGGTCGACGGGGATCAACTTAGTTCCCTGATGGATCAGCTGGTAGAAGCTGTGCTGTCCGTTGGTACCCGGCTCACCCCAGAAGACCGAGCCAGTCTGATAGTCGACCGCGCGCCCGTCCAGCGTGACGTGCTTGCCGTTGGACTCCATCGTCAGCTGCTGCAGGTAGGCGGGAAAGCGCTTGAGGTACTGGCTGTAGGGCATCACCCCGACCGTCTGCGCATCGAAGAAATCGCCGTACCAGACCGCGAGCAACCCCATCAGGACAGGTAGGTTGCGCTCAAGCGGCGCCGTCCTGAAGTGCTCGTCCATCTCGTGAAAGCCGGCCAGCATGTCGCGAAAGCCCGCCGGACCTACCGCGAGCATCGTCGACAGGCCGATCGCCGAGTCCATCGAGTAGCGCCCGCCCACCCAATCCCAGAAGCCGAACATGTTGTCTGTGTCGATTCCGAAGCTCGACACCTCCTGCGCGTTGGTCGACACGGCCACGAAGTGCTTGGCGATCGCCGCCTCATCACCCAACGCCGCGAGCGCCCACTCGCGCGCCGTGTGGGCATTGGTCATCGTCTCAAGCGTGGTGAACGTCTTCGATGACACGATGAAGAGCGTCTCGTCGGGGGCGAGGTCGCGCGTCGCCTCGGCGAAGTCGGTCGAGTCGACGTTCGAGACGAAACGGAAGGTGAGGTCTCGCCGCGTGTAATGGCGCAGCGCCTCATAAGCCATCACAGGCCCAAGGTCCGAGCCACCGATGCCGATGTTGACCACGTTGCGGATCGGCTTTCCCGTATGGCCCTTCCAGTCGCCCGAGCGCACCCGGTCGGCGAAGGCGGACATCCGATCGAGAACGTCGTTGACCTGCGCCACGACGTCTACTCCGTCGACGATCAGCGACTCGCCGCGCGGCATGCGCAGCGCCACGTGAAGCACCGAGCGGTTCTCGGACACGTTGATCCGCTCGCCCGCGAACATCGCATCGGTGCGCTCGCGCAGGCGCGATTCCTCGGCCAGCTTGCACAGCAGGACGATCGTCCGGTCGTCGATCCGGTTCTTGGAGAAGTCGAGGTACAGGCCGGCCGCCTCCGCCACCAGCCGCTCGCCCCGACTGGGGTCATCGGCGAACAGGTCGCGCAGGTGGCGCTCGCGGATCTCCTGACAATGCTTCTCCAGCGCCTGCCAAGCCGCGCGCGCGCGCAACGGCTTGATGGTCGTGGTGGCGGTGCTCATCGAGACTCCTCCGCGTCGGGCTCACGACGCGCGAGCGCCGCGATCTGCTCGTCGATGTGTGCGCGCAGATCATCTCAGGAGTCGGCCAGGCACCGCTGCCGATGTCTACTCGGGCGAGCCGGCGGCGCCCTGCAGCGGCAGGCGGACGTGAAAGACGGTGTGCCCGGGCTCGCTGTCCACGGCGATCGTGCCGCGGTGGCGGTCGGCCACGATCCGGCGTGCGGTGTCCAGCCCGAGCCCGGTGCCCTGTCCGACGTCCTTGGTGGTGAAGAACGGATCGAAGATATGCGTGCGTGCCTCGGGTGCGATGCCAGGACCGTCGTCGGCGATGTCCACCTGCACACATTGCCCGTCGCGGTGTGTGCTCAACGTGATCGTGCCGTGCTCACCGAGGGCGTCGATGGCGTTGTCGAGCAGGTTGGTCCACACCTGGTTGAGCTCAGAGCCGCGCATGGTCAGCGCCGGCAGCGAGCGGTCGTACTCGCGCACGACCTCGATCGTGGTGTGCTTGAGCTTGTGGCCGAGCACTGTCAACGTGGTCTCCAATCCCTCGTGCACGTCCGCTTCGACCACTTCGCCGCGGTCCATGTAGGCGTAGGACTTGACCGCGCCCACCAGATCGCTCATGCGAGCGGTCGACTCGGTCAGCTCCGAGGCGAGCCCGCGGGCGGTCAGCGAGGCGGCCACCCAGCGAACCGCCGCCGCGGTCGCCTCGCCTGCCAGCGCGGAGACCTGCGCTAGCCAGTCCGCGTCCACACCCGCCGATGCCAGCGGCTCGGCCAGGCGCCACGCTTCGGGCACGCCGAGATCCTCCAGCTGTCCCAGTAGCTCGTCTTCGGCATCAGCGGCGTCTAGCGCGTCCAGCGGGCCGCGCGCGGCCTGGCGCGCCATGGCCTCGCGCTGCAGGTCGACCAGCTTCTGGGCGTCCGCGCGCTCGATCCCGGATTCGACGAAATGGCCAATCGTCGAGGCGAGCACGTCGAGCGACTCAACCAGGTCAGCCGCGGCTCGGCGAGCAGCAGCCGCGGGGTTGTTGAGCTCGTGCGCGAGCCCGGCGGCCATCGTGCCCAGCGAGGCCAGTCGTTCGCGGTTGCGTTCGACGGCGCTGAGGCGGTCGACGACCGGGCGAACCTGGCGGATGACGCGTTCAACAACCGGACGCTGGGCGAGCGCAAGCTCTGCGAAGCGCTCCGTCGGCACGATCGCGAGGGTGCTGTGGGTCAACGCTTGCATGCGCACCGCGCTTGGGTTGCCGGTAAGTGCGGCGATCGCCCCGATCCATGTCGGCGCGCGATGCTCGCCCAGGGTTTCCTCGCGTCCTCGCTCATCGAGCGCGATCGCCTCCAGCGTTCCCTCGAGCACGAAGTGCACGCCCGATTTGGCAGCTCCCGGCTCGGAGACCACACTGCCGGCCTCCACATCGCGCAACTGAGCCGCCGCAGACCATTGCGCCAACTGCTCATCGCCCAGGCCCTCGAACAGGTCGAGCGCACGCAGCTGCTCGACGCTGGGGTGGCTCACGGACGCGGCGGGTTGGATGGATCTGGCGCCTTCACGCGTCGGCCAGGTACTCGTGGATCAGCGACACCGCCATCGAGCCCTCGCCCACGGCGCTGGCCACGCGCTTGATCGAACGTGCGCGCACGTCGCCGGCGACGAACACCCCGGGCACGCTCGTCTCCAGCACGTACGGATCGCGTGTCGGCAACGGCCAGCCATGCTCACGTGCGTCCGGTCCGGCGAGGATGAAGCCGCGCTCGTCGCGCGCGACCACGCCCTCGAGCCAGTCGGTGCGCGGCGCGGCGCCGATGAACACGAAGCACGCGTCGACCTCTTCGCTGGTCTCGCTGCCGTCGGCGTGGCGGACGCGCAGGGACCGCAGGCGGCCGTCCTCGCCGCTGGCCGCGACGGCCTGCGCGCCGGTGCGCACGTCGACGTTGGCCAGTGCGGCGATCTGGTCGATCAGGTAGTGCGACATCGACTTGGCCAGCGAGTCGCCCCGCACGAGCATCGTCACCCTGGCGGCGTAGCCGGAGAAGTAGACCGCGGCCTGGCCGGCCGAGTTGGCCCCGCCGATGACCACCACGTGCTGGTCGGCGCACGCGCGCGCCTCGGTCATGGCCGCGCCGTAGTAGACGCCCGCGCCGGTGAAGTCGGCGAAGCCGGGGGCGTCGAGCTGGTTGTATGAGACGCCCGAGGCGACCAGCACGCAGTTGGCGCTGAGCGAGCCGCCGCCGGCGAGCTCGACGATCCGCCCAGATCCCTCTACGCGCAAAGCGGTGGCGTCCTTGACGGTCAGAAGCTCGGCGCCCAAGCGCCGCGCCTGGTCGGTGGCGCGGCGCGCCAGGTCAGAGCCCGACAGCCCGGCGGGGAAGCCCAGGTAGTTCTCGATCCGGCTGGACTGGCCGGCCTGCCCGCCGGGCGCCTCGCGCTCGACCATGACCGTCCGCAGACCCTCCGACGCTCCATAGACCGCCGCCGCCAGCCCCGCGGGGCCACCGCCGACGATGACCAGGTCGTAGTGGTCAGACGCGGGCTGCGCGGCCACCCCCAGGCGCTCGGCTAGCTCGAGCACAGTGGGGCGCTCGAGCACGCTGCCGTCCTGCAGCAGGGCCACCGGCAGGCGGTCGGCCTGCACGCCGGCCACGGTCAGCAGTTCGCGCGCCTCGCCGTCGCGCTCGACGTCCAGCCAGCGTGCGGGCACGCGGTTGCGCGCGAGGAAGTCGCGCAGGTCATGCGACTCCTTGGAGAAGCGGTGGCCGATCAGGCGCACGCCCCCTGTCTCCAACGCGGTGCCGGCCTCCCACGTGGTGAGCAGGTCTTCCAGGGCGGGAAACAGCTGTTCCTCGGGGGGATCCCACGGCTTGAGCAGGTAGTAGTCGAGCGCTACCTCGTTGATGGCCGCGATCGCCGCCTCGGTGTCGGCGTAGGCGGTCAGCAGCACGCGCTTGGCCTCGGGCACCAGCTGGCGCGCCTGGGTCAGGTAGGCGGTGCCCGCCATCCCCGGCATGCGCTGGTCGGCGATCAGCAGCGCGACCTGCTGGCCGCGCCTGCGCACCTCCGCCAGGATCTCCAGCGCCTCGGCGCCCGAGCCCGCGCGCATCACGCGGTAGCGCTCGCCGAAACCCCGTCGCAGGTCGCGCGCGACTGCCGCCAGCACGGCAGGCTCGTCGTCCACGGCCAGCAGCACCGGGCGCTCGGCCGGGGGCGTGCTCACGGCCGCCACGCGGGGACCTCAGATCGCCATGAGCGTGCGCTCAGGGGGTTGGAGAGCGACATGGCAAGCAGCGTACGCGTCCTGCGCGCTGCGCGCCCCCGCCGGCTATGAGAGATGAGGGCGCAGCGATGCCGAGCGGTTATCGAGCGGTCGGCTTCAGCGCCTGATCGCGTTCCCGGACGACTCGGCCAGTGCCGCGGCCGTGTGACGCAGGCGCTCAGACGCCTCGATCACGTCGAGGAGCTGGGGCAGGAGATCGCGTCCCCTCTCGCTGATCGTCGCGCCGGTGCGCTGCCGGTCGAAGATGGCCACGCCGAGCTCTGCCTCGAGCTTGCGCACGGTCTCACTGAGGGCGGGCTGGGAGAGCTGCAGCTCCTGAGCGGCGCGGCGAAAGGAGCCAAAGCGAACCACAGCGGCCGCGTATTCGAGCTGCTCGACACGCATGCTCCTCGGCTCTCAAGAATCTCTATCGACAAACTCGGCAATAACCTCCGGAGGATACCAGCCCGCGGGACGGGTGAGCAGCCGTCCGATAGCCGACCACGGTACAACACCTCCGTCATATGAGGTACAATCCATTCGTTGTGCTGGGTACAATCCCTCCGCAAGGACACCGCGAGCGAGTCGTCGAGAAGCTGGTGCAGGCACGCTTGCGTACCCACGGAGGCGTCCTGCTCACGGGTCCAAAGGCAGTCGGCAAGACGACCACCGCGCGCTGCTTTGCGGCCTCAGAGGTACGCCTCGACCAGGACCGCGCGGCGCTCACCGCAGCCCAGACAGATCCGCTTCTCGTGCTCGACGGCGAGCACCCACGGCTAATCGACGAGTACCAACTCGCCGCTGGGATCTGGAACGCTGTGCGGGGACGAATCGACGACCGCGGCGGCAAGGGCCTGTTCCTGCTCACCGGCTCATCGACTCCCGAGTTCGAGGAGCAAAGTCACACGGGCGCGCGCAGGATTGGCGCCGTGCAGATGCGCACAATGACGCTGCTGGAGCGTGGCCTCTTCGAGCGGCGCCGTCTCGGTGGGCGGACTCCTCGATGGCTCCCCCGCTGAGGCCAAGCCACACAGGCTGAGCGTAACCGAGACGATCGAGGCGCTTTCGATCGGCGGATGGCCAGACAACCTCAGCCTCACGCCCGCCGACGCCCTCGAAGCGAACGCCGACTACCTCGACATGATCGTCCATACGGACGTCCCTCGCGTCGACGGGGCCCGACGCGATCCCGACGGAGTCCGACGCCTGCTCGCCTCCTACGCCCGCAACGTCGCGACCAACGCGGGCCTGCGGACGATCGCTCGCGCAGCAGAGAAACCACTCGGCGAGACCACCCTGCACGACTACCTGCGTGTACTCGGGCGGCTCTTCTTGATCGAGGACCAGCCGAGCTGGAAGCCGCAACTGCGTTCGCGAGTACGACTCGCCGCGACACCGAAGCGTCACCTCGCCGACCCCTCGCTCGCAGTCGCAGCCCTCGGCGCCACACCCCAGCGACTGCTCGGCCCCGAGATCGAGCTCGCCGGATTCCTCTTCGAGTCACACGCCATCCACGACCTGCGCGTCTACGCCCAGCCACATCGCGCGGAGGTCCGCTTCTACCGCGACAACAAGGGGCTCGAGATCGACGCGATCGTTGAGGCGCCAGACGGACGCTGGATAGCAGCCGAGATCAAGCTCGGACACCACCGAGTGGACGAGGCAGCCCGCCATCTGCTCGCCCTCAAGGAGAAGCTCTCCCCCGCCACAAACGCCGCGTGCGGCGCCCTACTCGTGATCGTCGCGGATAGCCCTACCTACACGCGACCCGACGGCATCCTCGTCACCTCGATCGCCTCACTCGGCCCATGAGACGCTGTCGCATTCTGCGCCCACAGATCAAGACGCCGCCCGTCCAAAGTGCCGCTGAGCAGGCACAAAACCGCATGGCCAGACCCAGATTCGAACTGGGGACACCACGATTTTCAGGCGTGGGCCGATGCAACTGAGGAGGCAGAGGATGCGGCCTAAACTAGCGTATTTGCAGGGCTTTCGCTGGCCCGGCGCCGCCGACAGTCGCGCTGGTCGCCGCCGAGATGCCGCCGGATACCCGCCGATGCCCCGTGGGTTTTGGACAGCCGCTAGGGGTCGTTGTCCAAAACCCTGCGCGAGCAGGGGGGGCGATGGCGAGACTCGGAATCGAACCGAGGACACTACGATTTTCAGTCTTGAGCATACCGGGCCGAAAACTGCACGATTTGCAGGGTCTTCGCCGGAGAGTGCACACCCGAGATGCCGTTGGTTTCCTGGGGATTCCTGGGGGTTTGGGCCGGGAGGCGGGCACCCCCGGCCGACCAGCCTGATGGCAGTGTTGTCTTGCCCCGAGGGGGCTACACCGGCCCTCGGGCGCATGGCTGCGCTACTGGTGCACTCAGCCCTTCGGATACCAAGCGCGCCCCTTCTTTTCGACCTTAGCTTCCTGCTCGAGGCCAGGAAGCACACGGTAGAGGTAGTTCTGCTTGATGCCCATCTTCGCAGCGAGTTCAGGGGTCGCGATGCCGGGCTGGCTCTGCACGATCGATAGCGCCCTCGACCGCGCGCACGCCACTGTCCGCCTGGAGCTCGCCAGGACTCACCTTCTCTACGGGGAGTGGCTGCGGCGCGAACGCCGCCGCGTCGACGCCCGAGGGCAATTGCGCACCGCGCTCGAGGAGTTCACGAGCATGGGCGCCGAGGCATTCGTACGTCGTGCCGAGCGCGAGCTGCTGGCGACGGGCGAGCATGCACGCAAACGGACGGTGGAGACACTCGACCAGCTCACCCCGCAGGAGACGCAAATTGCGCGCCTCGCAGCGGACGGGCACAGGAATCGAGAGATCGCAGCTGGTGTTGGCGGCTGCGGTAGCGCCGGTCGCCCGGCAGAGCGGTGACTTGACGTAGGTGCGTCGGGTCGCACGCCGTTTCGGCTGGGGCACGCTGGCCGCGATCACGGTGCTGGCGGCGACGGGCAGCGCGATGGCTAGCCACTATCACCTGTGGGCGGAGGGCAAGCTGCATGAGAAGCTTGCGCTGGTCGGCGTGGTGTGCGTGCTGGTCGTCTGGCATCTGAAGCGCCCGACGATGCACGCGCTGGAGGCGGCGATCTTCCTGGTGTCGCTGGTCATCGTCTGGCTGGGCCTTCGCCTCGTCTAGGGCTAGCGTGGCGGCTAGACGTGGGGATCGTCGCTGGGCGGAGCGTCAGCGGCGAGCTCCGCATCGCAGAAGGGGAGGATCTCGTTCATCCCGCTGAGCTCAAACAGGCGCTGCACGTTCGCTGGGCCGGGGATGATCCGCAGCTCCTGGCCTCGTGCGACGCACTGTTCATGGCCCGCCATGAGCGCACGTAGGCCGCTTGAGTCGATGAACGTGAGGTTTCTGAGGTCGACGACTATGCGCTGTGCTTCGCATGAGGCAGCGTCTGCGAGGGCCGCTTCGATGTTGGGGGCGCCCAGGAGGTCCGCTTCGCCGTTCAGGGCGATGGTGTGTACCTCCGGTGTACTCGTCAGCTCGATGGTCAGGTAGGGGTGCTGACTGGTCACCTTCGTCCTCTATTTGGGAAGCGCGTTGTCTGCGTAATATAAGCGGCGCGGGCGCGGACGGGGCCCTTGCCGTAATTGAGCTCGAAGACCGCAACGCGCGTCTCCGAGAGTGGTCCCGAGCGCACTGTCGTCGGCTTCGGCTTGTGGTCGGGGAGCTTCTTCGGCCATGATGGACAGTAGTGGTTGCTGGGTAAGTCTACTGCCCGTCCAGCTACGTTCCGCCGAGATCGGGGCGGCTTCGGAAGCTCTGGTCAGGCGGAGGTAGTTCGGCCGCTTGCAGGGTGCGCGGCGGCCTGTCCCGGCGGGCGCTTGGCGGCCTCTTGCCGTGCCTCTGGGAGGCTTGGGTGGATGGCGATCGCATCGGACAGACCAACGATCGTGGCGAGGCGCTTTAGCTGTGAGGTGTCGGGAATCACGAGGATCAGCTTGGCGCGGCGGTGGTCGAGGCGGTCGCTGAGGCGTAGCAGCATGTCGATGCCTGCGCTATCGAGGTAGCGTGTCTCGCTGAGGTCGACGATGAGACTTGAGGCGTCTGGGCCGAGCGCGTCGGCGAGTTGCTGTTGGGTGGCAGTGGCGTTGGCGGCGTCGATGTCTTCGTGGATGTGGGCGATCGGCACTCCGTCGATCCGTTCGATGTTGAATGGGCTCATGCTTGGTGGGAGAGCTGCTTGGTGATGATTACGACGGTTCCGTGTTGGTCGCTGTCGATCTTCACGTCGTCGGCGAGCGAGCGCATGATCTTCGAGCCCCCGGCCGCCGCTTTGTGGGCGGGTCGTGCGCCATCGACCGCTATCGCGGACGGCAATCGTTGCCTGTCGGCCGGCGTGTTCGCAGCGCACGGTGAAGGTGGCTTCACGGGCGCCGTAGGCGTGCTCGATGGCGTTGGTGGCGGCCTCGGAGGCAGAGAGGGTGATGTCGAACAGCTCGTCCTCGGTGGCACCGAAAGCTCGCAGCCAGCGGCCGAGTGTGTTGCGTAGGGCGCCGAGCACGTTGGGGCGTGCTGGGAGGGTCATTTCGAGCGTATCTGCGAGCGGCATCGTCTCGATCGCCAAGAGGGCCACGTCGTCTTCGAGTAGGGTCTCGTCTAGTAGCGTGCGGTACACGCGGTCGGCGAGCGAGGAGTCGCTGCGACTGGCTGCCGTCTCGGCGGCGGCGAGGAGTCGGTCGAAGCCTTGGTCGATGGGCTCGTCGCGGCGCTCGATCAGCCCGTCGGTGTAGAGCAGCAGGCCGCTGCCGCTGGGAAACGGGTAGCGGAAGGCGTGGTAGTCGTGTCCGACGCGCACGCCGACAGGCAGCCCGTGCTTCTGCTGGAGCAGTTGAGCGTGGCCGTCGGGCTTGATCAGGAGTGGCGGCAGGTGGCCGGCGATGACCGCTTCGAGTTCTTCGGCTTCGGGGTCGAGTTCGAGGATCGCGAGGGTGGCTCCGCGGTTGCTGCCCACAGAGACGAGTAGGTCGTTGAGCATCGAGACGACCTCGGTGAGCTTGTGTCCTTGCATCATGTAGGCGCGCAGGCTCGCGCGGATTTCAGCCATCACGGAGGCGGCGAGCACCCCGCGGCCGACGACATCGCCGATCACGAACGCGAGGCGGCCGTTATCGAGTTGGAAGACGTCGTACCAGTCGCCGCCGATCTTGATGCCAGAGCCAGCGGGTAGGTACTTGGCGCTGAAGCGCATACCGGGTATCTGCGGCAGCGCATCGGGCAGCAGCGATCGCTGCATGATCGCGGTAACAGAGCGCTGCTCTGATAGACGTGCGTTGTCGATTGCCAGCGCGGCGCGGTCGGCGGCGAGTTGCAGCAGCATCACGTCGTCCTCCTCGAAGGCACGCTTGACGAGCGTGCCGATGTGCATCACGCCGATGACGTGGCCTTGGACGTGGATGGGCACGCCGAGCATCGAACGGATGCCCCGCTGTCGGAGGATCGGGTTTACGACGTCGGCGTGGTCGAGATCCTCGATGATGATCGGACGTCCCTGGGCGGCGACGCGGCCAGCGAAACCACGGGCAAGCGGTATCTGCACGCCCTGGCGGACCTCCTCCTCCAGTCCTCGTGCGGCGCGTGCGACGAGGACCCCGCGATCCTCGTCGAGCAGCAGCACCGCGGCGGTGTCGACTTCCAGGGCGCTGCGTATGCGCTCCAGAAGCTCGGAAAGCATGTCCTCCAGGGACATGTAGCCGAGCGCGGAGTCGGTGATGCTCAGCAGATGGCTGCGGCGACTCTCAGAGACGGAGGAGCTGAGCGCGGAGTTTCCGTTACCGGCGTGGTGGCCCTTGTCCGCCTGGGTTTCGAGCTGCTGGGTCTCCACGGCCCATTTATACCCGTATTTGGCCGCATGCCCGTGCGGCGGCGAGTTGTGCGCGCGGGCGTTTCATAGCCGGCGTGAGGACCAGAGGATCGCGCTGAGGATCACCGAGACGAGCGCGATCACCAGGCCGGTGATCCAGCCGGCGACTTTTTGTGAGGAGAGGATTGCGCCGAGCGCGACACCGATCCCGATAACGCCGCCAGTGGCGATCACGCGAACGAATGCGGACTCCAGCGGGGGGCGCTGGCGCCGGTCGGGCAGCATCGAGACGTCTGTCAGCGCGTTCTCGCCGCGATCTTGTGTTCTCTCGCCGTGGCCTGCCATGCGGGCGGGGTTCTTAGCGTGTTGCCTTTTTGACGGCGCTGCGTGCTTTGCCGGCGGCGTCCTGGGCTTTGCCCTTGAGCTCCTCGCCGGCGCCGCGGGCCTCGGTGCCCGGTTTGCCGGCGGCTCGCCCGGCTTGCTGCTTGGCGCGGCCTTTGAGCTCTTTGGCTTTGCCTTGCGCTCGTTGCGTTCGGTCGCCCATTGTCTCCTCCTTTGCTTTTGGTTGCTTTGATTGGTCTTTACCCAGCTAGGAGGGCCGCTGAACAAGGGGGCGATGCATGTGCCGGCGCGCAGTCGAGCCCCCGGCTCGGTCGGCTGTGTGTCATGCGGGGGTTGGCTCCCCGATGCGTTCGCGTAGCTTGGCGAGTGTGGAGCGCAGCAGTCGTGAGACCTGCATCTGGGAGATGCCGAGCTGTTCGCCGATCTGTGATTGGGTGAGCTCGTGGACGAAGCGCAGCTCTAGCAGGCGTTGCTCGCGTTTGGTCAGGCCGGTGAGCGCATCTTCGATCAGCAGGCCTGTCTCGACGTGCTCGTAGCCGCTGTCGTGCTCGCCGAGGGTTGAGACGAGCGGGGCGTCATCGTCCTCGCCGTCCTGCACGGGCGCGTCCAGGGAGCTGGCGGTGTAGGCGTAGGCGACCTGCAGCGCCTCCGCTACGTCCTCGTTGGAGAGCTCAAGGTAGAGGGCGAGCTGCTGGACGGTTGGTGATCTGCCGTGTTCGCGTGAGAGCAGCTCGATGGCGTCTTGGACGGCCTTGGAGCGCTCTTGGGCGCCGCGGGCGACGTGGACGGCCCAGGAGCTGTCGCGGAAGTAGCGGCGTAGCTCGCCGAGTATTGTGGGGATCGCGAATGCCTCGAAGGGACGGCCGCGGTCGGGGTCGAACCTGTCGATCGCCTTGACGAGCGCGAGGTTCGCTACCTGCGTGAGGTCCTCATATGGGAGTGAGGAGTTCCAGTAGCGACGTGCGACCTTGCGGGCGAGCGGCATGTAGTGCACGGTCAGCGTCTCGCGGGCCGCCCGATCCCCGCGGCTGGCTTCGCGGAACAGTAGGGCGGTGGAATGCTGGCGAGTGCTGCTCCGCCGCGGTGTTGGGATGGTGTGGGTGGCTGACATCGCGAGGCTGGTTGGCTCCTGCTGTCGTGCTGAGTTATGCGCAGGCTACCCTCGCGCTTTTATGTGTAAACGGCCTATATGTCACGCAGCGCTGGCAGCAACTCGTTTGCGGCCCAGGTGAGAAACGCGCTTTGGGTTTCTCCGCCGATTTGCACGAGCGCGATCTCCTCGAATCCCGCGTCGATGAACTGCTTGATCTTCTCGACGTGTTCATCGAGGTCGGGCCCGCAAGCGATCTGTTCGGCGACCTGCTCGGGCGTCACCAGCTCGGTCGCGCTCTGGAAGGAGTCTGGGTTGGGCAGGTCGGCGTTGACCTTCCAGCCGAGGCCGAACCAGCGGAACTGGTCGTGGGCGCGCTCGATCGCGGTGTCGCGGTCGGCGTCGTAGCAGAGGGCGATCTGCCCGACGCGGGGCTTGCCATCGCCGCCGGCGGCGTCGAACATCTCCACGAGCTGCGGCTTGGGCTCTGTGGCGACCAGCAGGTCGGCCTTGGCGCCGGCGAGCCGGCAGGAGTCCTCGCCTGAGACGGCCACGCCGATCGGTATTCGCTGCTCGGGTCTGTCCCACAGCTGCGCGGAGTCGACTTGGAAGTGCTCGCCGTGGTAGTTGACGGCGCCTTTTTGGTCGAACAGTGCGGCGATGATGTCGAGCGCCTCGGAGAGCATTTGGTGGCGCTCTGCGACCGCGGGCCAGCGCTTGCCGACAATGTGCTCGTTGAGGCTCTCCCCTGCACCGAGGCCGAGACGGAAGCGGTTGCCGCAGAGGATCTGGATGGTGGCCGCCTTCTGTGCCACGACGGCGGGGTGGTAGCGCAGCGTCGGGCAGGTCACGAAGCTCATCAGCGGTATCCGCTCGGTGGCTTGCGCGGCCGCGCCGAGCACCGCCCAAGCGTAAGGCGAGTGTCCTTGTGAGGCGAGCCAGGGCTGGTAGTGGTCTGAGATGACCGAGAAGTCAAACCCGGCTTGCTCGGCGCCTTGGATGTCGCGCACGAGCGCGTCGGGTGGAGACTGCTCGCACATCATCGTGTAGCCGAAGCGCGCCATCTTCCTGCCAATACCCCGAGGTAGCCGTAGTCAAGCTGCCCGGACAGCCAGGTCCTAGTTTTGGCGGTTGCGGCGTTTGGTGAACGGCGCGCGCAGGTCCTGATCATGGAAAGGTCCGCTCGTGTCGTTTTCGGCCGCGTATCGGTATAGAGCCACCGCGAAGATCTGCCGCACGACCCCGCTCAGCGCGACGAGGGCGACGAACACTGCGGCAGCGAGCGCGAACACGGCGATGCGCCCCGCAGGGGCATGGCGGGTCGCGGCGATTCCGATGACGAAGACGACCAGCAGCGGGATCATCAGGACGATCGTCCACGCAGAGACGATCACGTTGCCGCTGATGCCCTCCCCCCAGCGCTGCTTGACGAGGGCTGTGGAGCGTTTCAGGGCGTGTGGAGCGCTGCCGCCTTCGAGCGCGAGAATCGGGATCGCGAACAGGCTCGCGATTGACCACGCCAGCCCGACGAGGCGCGCGACGATCGCGCCGGCGAGCGGCAGCCGCCGGGCGAGCTGCTCGAGCACGACGCCGAAGATCGTGGCGAACAGTGCCCACACCGCGAGCTGCCCTACCCGGCTGGCCGGGACCGCGAGTGCCTGGCCGAGGGAGAGTCGTCGTCCTTGCAGTCCTGCGGCTGCGGCAGCAGCGATCGCGGTGTTGAAGAACGTGCTCACGAACATCAGTGGGTAGGCAAGGATCAGCGCGACGATGGCCACGCGGCCGTCGACGAGGTGGCGGTGCCCGTGCGCGCTGCTGCTGCCGAGGCCGGCGACGCCGAAGATACGGCGACGCCGACTGCTCCCACGAGCGTGGAGAGGATCGCGAGCAGCAGGATCACGCGATCCTCACGGACAACCTGCCAGGACGCCTTGGTCAGTCGCCAAGAGCGGGCGATTCGTCCTTCTCAAGAGCGGGCGATTCGTCCTTCTCTTTGCTCTGGGGCTGATGTGGCGTTCATCACCAGCGTCCGTACCAGCGCCTACGTCCGCCGCCGACGGGCGCACCGCCGATGAAGAACCCGATCAGCCACAGCAGTATCGCTATCACCAATACGATCCAGAGCAGATGGACGGCGAACCCGAGGCCGCCGAAGATCGCAAGGATCAATATCAACGCAAGTAGTGCCACCATCGTTTTTGTGCCTCCTAGAAGTTGAGTGTCGCTTGATGATGTCGCTTGATCTACCCCGCCGATCGGAGCGGCTAACCCCGCGGGCCCTGTCTCCCACCGTGGGTGTGTGCGGACTGTTTAGCGTCTGCGTCTCGCCCTGCGAACAATGAATCCGGTAATCGCGAGTGCGAGCGCGATTACCCAGGCAATCCAGGTTTTATGGCCGTGTGAAAACAGCACCCCACCAAGATGCAGGATTGAGGCTCCACACCACAATTAATCCTTCTCCCTTATGCAGCGAGGAGCTAGTCCGCGTGGGCGGTGGCGCCAGCCTGGGCTGTTTGGTGACGGCCCTCTGCGAACTCCTCGACGATCTTCGCGCAGAACGCCGGCAGGTCGTCCGGCTTGCGGCTCGAGACGAGCCCCTCATCGACAACCACTTCCTCGTCGACCCATTCCCCGCCAGCGTTGCGGATGTCGGTTTGCAGGGATGGCCAGGAGGTGAGCTTGCGCCCGTGCACGAGGTCTGCCTCCACGAGTGTCCAGGGGCCGTGGCAGATGACTCCGACTGGCTTGCCCGCAGCGAAGATCTGCTGCACGAACTGGATGGCGCGCTCGTCGGTGCGCAGCTGGTCGGGGTTGGCCACGCCGCCGGGGAGCACCAGCGCGTCGTATTCGTCGGGGTCGGCGTCCTCGAGGGCCTGATCGACGGTGTATGTCGAGCTCTTGTCGAGGTGGTTGAACGCCTGGATCTCGCCGCTTTCGGGGGCGATCAGCCTGGGCGTGGCGCCTGCGTCTTTGACGGCCTTCCAGGGCTCTGTGAGCTCGACCTCCTCGATGCCCTCTTGTGCGGTGAGAAAGGCCACTGTCTTTCCGGTTAGCTGGGTGGATGCCATTTCGCTGCTGCCTCCCTCTGTTTCGTTGGCGAGCTTTTCGGTCTGTCGGTCGTCTACCCCTGTCCCCTGGGTGGCAAACGAGCCAGTAAGGGCCGTGGCCTGGTGTTTTTCACAGCTTGTCCTCGGCTGCGCGGTAGGCGACCTGCAGGAAGTCCGAGATGGTGTGTGCGACGAATACGGAGCTGATGAGGCGCGTGAGGCGTGGGGCGCCGATAAGTCCGAGCGTGAGAGCGGTGGCTACCCATTGGGCGAGGCAGTAGGGGCACACCAGGAGCTCTCCGACGGCGAGGTGCAGACCGTGGCCGTAGGGTTCCTCCTCGACCTCGCCCTGCCCGCTTGGCTCTTGGTAGCGGGTGAAGGGCGCGCGGATGAAGCTCGTCACCTTGTCCTTGGCGAGCAGCCGGCTGAGCTTGTGGGTGGCGATGCCGACGAGCAGCAGGTCGCCGGTCGTGGGGCGCTCGGGCAGCTGGTGGCGACGGGCCCGCAGCGCGATCAGACCGCCGGCGAGGCCGGTGGTGTACGCGCCGGTGAGGATGGCGTAGGAGCCGAGCGGACGCTCTTGGCCGGGAGCGTAGTGGGAGGAGAGCGAAGCGAGTGGCGTCTTGCTGGGGCTGCCGGCATGGCTGGCGGTGGCACGCTCGGGCATGGTCTAGCTGTTGCTCTTTTTGGCGCCCTTGCGCCCTGCGGCGGCCTTCTGCGCTTTGGTGCCGCCTTGGGTGCTGGCTTTGCGTTTTGTGCCTGAGCCTGAACTCTTGCCGCCTCGTTTGGATGAGCCTGGGCTATTGGCGATCTTCGCTGCGCGTTCCTTGCTCATGCCCTTTTCGCGGAGTCCTTCGTACTGTTTGTCGTTCTTGACGCTGGGGCCGTGATCTTTGGCCATCGTTGGTCCTCCTCGGGTTTGTGGATACCGCTGCGTCTACCCGCTCGCCGCACTGGCAAAAAGCGAGGACGAGGCTGCTAGCGGTGTTGGGGCTCGACGGCGAAGCCGCGGAAGGTCTGGGCCATCTGCTCGTCGGCGTCGGGCTCCTCGTCCTCCTCGTCGTGCGGTTGGGGTGCGTCGGGCGCGGTGTCCGTGTTGGCTTGAAGGACCGCGCTCTCGAGGAAGTGACGCAGCTCAGCCTCGCTGCCCTGCTGGACGCCGGAGACCTTGATCGCCTTTTTGGTGAGGCTGACCTCTCCCCAGCCGCTGTGCGGCGTGTCCAGCAGTGCGAGCACGTTCTCGAAACGCGCCTTCCATGACTTCGAGGACGCGCCGGCCAGCTGCACGGTGAGCGTGCCGTCGTCGATCTCGGCGGTGCGCCATTCGATCTGTCGTTGCTCGGCGGCCATGAGCTTGACCTACCCGGCGCGGCGGGGTTCGACACACGAGGCGAGGGCGCTCATTGCTCGCTGTCGGTGATTTCCCAGGCGACGGCACGTGTCCACGCTCCGCCGCAGCCTTCAAGCAGGACGGGGAAGGCGGTGAAGAAGCCGCGGCGGCCGGCGAGCTCGTCGGGGATGTTGAGCTCCTCGATGATGACCTTGCCGGCGCCGAGCAGCGCGACGTGGGCGGGTTCGCCCTTCTCGGGCCCGCCCCAGCCACCGATGCTGAGCGCGTCGATCCCTACGGCGGAGATGCCCTGATCGAGCAGGAGCTGGGCGCCGTCACCGCCCAGGTAGGGCCAGCGCTTGAGGTACTCCTCGCTTACTGCCCGTTTGGCTCCCCAGCTCGTGGGGCCGCCGTCGTCGAAGTGGTAGGGCACGTCGACGTGGGTGCCGGTGTGCGTGTTCAATGTGACTGTCTCGGCGTTGAATCCCTCGGCTTCGCGGCGGTAGTTGTGGGTGAGGTTCGGCGGGTCATACTCGGCCCAGGCGGGGCCGTCGTGGAAGATGGGCTGGCTGAGGTCCCAGATGCGGTCGGTGCGGATCAGGAGGCTCATGCTCGACTCTCGACGGGTCGTGTGCTGGCGCGGTCGATCCGCTTTGCGCCCAGGCGCTCGGCGAGGCGAGATGCGAGGGCCATGATCGTGAGCGCGGGGTTAGCTGACCCTTGGGTTGGCATGACGCTGCCGTCGCAGACGAACAGGTTGGGTATTTCCCAGGCGCGGTGGTCTCGGTCGATGACGCCTGTCTCGGGTTTGTCTGACATTGGGCAGCCGCCGACGAGGTGGGCGTAGCGGTCGATCGTGAGGATGTCCTGCGCTTCGGCGGCGTGGAGGATTTCGTGGAGCTTGTTCTTGGCGTAGGCGATGTTCGCTCGGTCGTTCTCGCACTGCGTGTAGTCCAGGCGCGCGACGGGCATCCCGTTACGGTCGGTCTGCTCGGCGAGCGTGACGCGGTTCTCCGCTCTGGGCAGGAGCTCTGAGAGGCAGCCGATCGTGTACCAGTGGTTGTAGTCGCGCATGTACTCTCTGAGCGACTGCCCCCAGTGTCCGTCGGCGAGCACGTGCTCGGCCCAGCCGATCGGCAAAGGGCCTACGGTCTGGATCGAGAAGCCGCGGGCGAATCCGCGTCCGGGGTCGGTCTCATAGAACTGCTCGGAGTTGATCTCCGGCGGGGGCGCCTTGTACATCCGCATCTCCTCGGGGAAGCGTCCGGCGACCTGTGGTGCGCCCTGCACCATGATGCCGCGTCCCACGAGGTCGTTGTCGTTGGCGAGACCGTTGGGAAACCGGCTGCTGGTGGAGTGCAGCAGCAGCCGTGGTGTCTCGATCGAGTATCCGGCGACAGTGATCGCCTCTGCTGCCTGGAAGCGCTCTTGGCCGTCGTGGAAGTAGGTGACGCCGGTGCAGCGTCCGGCCTCGTTGGTCTCGACCCTTGTGACCATGCAGTCGGCGCGTACCTCGACGCCGTGCTCCAGCGCGTCGGGGATGTGCGTGACGAGCGGGGATGCCTTGGCGCCGACCTTGCAGCCTTGTAGGCAGAAGCCGCGGTAGATGCAGTGCGGGCGGTGCCCGAAGCTGCCGTTGGCGATTCCGACGGGGCCGACGCGCATCTCGATCCCCAGGCGCCTGGCCCCCTCCCACGCCTTCAGCGCGCCGGCGCCGACGGGGTGCGGGCCGTGGGGATAGTCGTGGGGGTCGCCCCAGGGCCAGAATTCGCCGGCGACGGGCAGCTCGCGCTCTAGGCGCTCGTAGTGGGGCTTGAGATCCTCGTAGGTAATGGGCCAGTCGGCGGCTACGCCGTCGCGGGTGTAGACCTCGAAGTCTGAGGGGTGAAAGCGTGGAGTGAACCCGGCGTAGTGGATCATCGAGCCGCCGACGCCGCGGCCACAGTTGTTCTTGCCGAGCTCCACGGGGTCTTCGCCGCCGATGATGCGCTCCTCCGTCCAGTACAGCGGGTGCGCGCCGGCCTCGTCTGAGACCCAATCCTCGTCGGGGTCCCAGAAGGGCCCTGCCTCGAGTACGAGCACGCGCCAGCCTTTGCGGGCGAGTCGTTGCGCGAGCGTTGCGCCGCCTGCTCCCGCACCGACGATCAGCATGTCGACCGTCTCGTCGGGGCTGTAGCGGCGCATACGCTCGCGCCCTGGCACACCTCTCCGGTGTGGATCGAGCAGAAACGCGGAGTCGTTCTCGGGTGGGCGCACTGCGCCCTTGAGAGCGACACGCAGACGCTCTCTCACTCAAGGCCCCGCTCGTGCACATTCGATTGAGGCCCACCCGCCCCGACTGCGAACTCCGGTGGGGCCTCCCAGTGCTCGCGTTGCCCGGCGCCGAGCCGGGCGTACCCGCGTGGGTAGGCGGGGCCGCCGAAGCCAATCTCGTTCCATGCCCAGGGGTGTGAGTAGAACGCGCCGAGCACGCCGCGCATCACCACTCCCCACGCCTTCGTGACGGGCAGCTCCCAGTCGAGCTTGCCTTCGGAGAACCGCTGGACGATCTCGTGCTGGGTCTCTGAGCTGGCGGCGGCGAACCCGTCGTCTGAGTCGTGCTCGCGGGCGCTGTCGTCGAGGTTGGCGGCGACCTGCTGCCAGGTCTCGGGGTCGGGCGGCATGTCGTGGTGGCGAAACCCGTCGAGGCGGCCGGCGTGGAGTTTCGCATCGACCATCTCAAGCACGGGGATGCGCGGCTCTGCGTCCTGGCCGGTCACGACGTCGCAGAACGCTTTGAGCGTGCGCGCCTCCTGTTCGGTGAAGAAGCGGATCGGCGGGACGTTCGCTACCCGGTCGAGCACGACTCCGCGCGTCTTCGCGTCCCAATGGGAGGCGGCGGTCAGCACGTCGTAGTCGGGGTAGCGCCCGCGCATCTGCGGCGTGGTGCCCTTGCGCTGGTGTGGGAGCCCTGCGGGCGGCCCCGGCGTGGTGTCGCCGCCCTGCTTGGGGAGATGCCCGGCGGAGGAGCTCGGTGCCTGCGCCATTGCCCTCAGCGCTCCCGCTCGGCGAGCGCCGCCGCGAGGCCCATGCCGCCGACGAGAGCGAGCGAGCCGGGCGCGAGCAGCGGCGGCCCCATAACGATGTTGTAGAGCGGCTCTGAGAACCCGCCGGGCCGCTTTCGCACGCCTTGTATGTGGGTGTAGACGCCGATCAGTCCGTCCAGGCAGTACAGGGCAGACACAGCGGGCAGCATGGTCCTCGCGGCTCGTTTGGAGCCCACGCCTGCGAGTCCGGCGGCGGTGAGCAGCGGTGAGAGCGCGACGGGGGTCCACATCCACTTGTCGCCGAAGGAGCCGCGGAAGTGCTCGAAGTAGATCTCAAGGCCGAGCGGCAGCGCGCTTGCGGCGGTCGCGGCGGCGAGGGTGCGCTGCGCGCGTCCGCGGCGCAGGTTTCCCAGCAGGCGCTTGGCGCTCATCGTCCTGGGAGGAACTCGGGCAGCTTCTGACGCAGCGCTTGGGCGATGATCCGCCGGCTGCCGGGGTCTCCGTGCAGGATCGCTGAGGCGAACGAGCGGGCTTGCTCGATCGTGATGTGCGGCGGCAGCGGCGGCACTTCGGGGTCACAGCACACCTCGAGCACAGTCGGCCGGTCGGCGGCGAGCGCCTGATCCCAGCACTCGCCGATCGCTTCGGGGTCGTCGGTGCGGATGCCGTTCAGCCCGATCATTTCCGCCCACCGCGCGTAGGGCACGTCGGGTAGTTCCTGGGACTCGACGAACTTAGGGTCGCCGGACATCGCGCGCTGCTCCCACGTCACCTGATTGAGGTCGCGGTTGTTCAGCACGAGCACGATCAGCCGCTGGTCTGACCAGCGCTCCCGGTACTTGGCGATCGTGATCAGCTCGGCGAGCCCGTTCATCTGCATCGCCCCGTCGCCGACGAGCGCGATCACGGGCCTGTCAGGATGCGCGAACTTCGCCGCGATCGCATATGGCACACCCGGTCCCATCGTCGCGAGGGTGCCCGAGAGGGTGGCCATCATGCCGGCACGTAGCCGCACGTCGCGGGCGTACCAGTTGGCAGCCGAGCCGGAGTCGGAGGTAAGGATCGCGCCGTCGGGTAGGCGCTTTGAGAGCTCGTGGAAGATCAGCTGCGGGTTGATTGGCTTGGCAGGCTCGTGAGCGCGCTTCTCGATCACCTGCCACCACTCGCTCATGTTCTTTTCGATCTTCTCCCGCCAGCCGCGGTCGTCCTTGCGCTCGAGCAACGGCAGGAGCGCTTTGAGGGTGAGCGCGCTGTCGCCGACGAGGTTTACCTCCATTGGGTAGCGGATGCCGAGCATCCTGCCGTCCAGGTCGATCTGCACGCCGCGGGCCTGGCCCTCCTCGGGCAGGAACTCCGAGTAGGGGAAGCTGGAGCCGACCATCAGCAGCGTGTCGCAATCCTGCATCATGTCCCAGCTGGGGCGTGTGCCCAGCAAGCCGATTGATCCGGTGACGAATGGCAGGTCGTCGGGTACGGCGGCCTTGCCGAGCAGCGCCTTGGCGACCCCGGCGCCGAGCGTGTCGGCGACCTCGATCACCTCTTGGGTGGCGTGTAGCGCGCCGGCGCCGACCAGCATCGCTACGCGCTCGCCCGCGTTGAGCGCCTCGGCGGCACGCCGCAGTTGCTCGTCGTTGGGCGTGACGTTCGGGGGTGTGTAGCCGGGGCCGGAGTGAACGGTGCCGTGAGCGTGCGGTGGTGTCGGCACGGCTGGTTCCATCTGCAGGTCGTTGGGGATGATCACGCAGGTGACGGTGCGCTCGGAGAGCGCGATCCGCATTGCGCGGTCGATCAGGTGACGGATCTGGCCGGGCTCGGTGGCCATCTGGACGTACTCGTGCGCGACGTCCTTGTAGAGGGTGGTGAGGTCGACCTCCTGTTGATAGTTGCCGCCCAGGCCGAGCCTGGCCTGCTGACCGATGATCGCGACGACCGGCTGGTGGTCCAGCTTCGCGTCATAGAGGCCGTTGAGCAGGTGAATCGCGCCGGGACCGGAGGTGGCGAGGCACACGCCGGCTTCACCTGTGAACTTGGCGTGCGCGCACGCCATGAAGGCGGCCATCTCCTCGTGGCGAACCTGGATGAACTCCGGGCAGTCATCTGCGCGGCCGAAGGCGCCCATGATGCCGTTGATTCCGTCGCCGGGGTAGCCGTAGATGCGTTTCACTCCCCACTCGTTCGCTAGCCGGTTGAGCAGGTGGTCGGCGACGGTCTCGCTCATAGCGCTCCCTTTCGGTCGGCGTGGGTAAAGCGCGGGGTCATGTCGTTCTCGGCGCTCATGCTCTGCCTCCTACCCTTGTGCTGGCCCCGCAAAACTCCGTCGCGACGCGTGAGCCTTCGTGCGTTGACGGTGCTCGATGAGCGGTGGGCGTTCCTCGAGGGTTACGTGGCGTGTCTCCATCAGGCCGGAGGTGCTGGTGGGTGGCAGGATGATTGAGCTGCAGGCGTTGCTGTCGGCGAACTCCGGGCCAAGGAAGCGGGTTTGGGCAGCGAGAAGCACGGCGTAGGCCATCGCTGAGAGGTCGCGCAGCGGCTGGTGGCGGTTTTGCCTTTGCCCGAGGTCGACTTGGGCGAGCGCGTCCAGGCCGCAGGTTCGCCAGCTGTCGATCAGCATTGCTATCTCAACGCCGTAGCCGGCGGCGAACGGGATCTGTTCGAGCAGTGCCCGGCGCCCGGCGGTCTCCCCCGCGAGCGGCTGGTCGAATACAGCCAGATGCGGGGCATGGAGGTTGAGCAGCGGCCTTGCCATCAGCTCGGTGACGCGCCCGCCGCCTTCGGCGAGCACGGTGTCCCCGTTGCGAAACGGGCGACGGAAGGTACCCTTGACGAGCTGTATGTCGGGTTCGCAGAGCAGCGGGCCGAGGAGCCCGAGGAGGAATCCTTCATGGAAGTCCTCGGTGTCTGTGTCGGCGAACGCGACGATTTCGCTGCTGGTGGCGGCGAGTCCTCGCCACATCGCATCGCCCTTGCCTTGTGAGGGTCCGTGGTCGGCCAGCAGCTCATCCTCTTGGGCGACGTGGACGCCGCCTTGGCGGGCGATCGCGGCGGTCTCGTCCTGGGAGGCGGCGTCGATGACGAGCACCTCGTCGAGCAGACCGGCGTCTTTGAGTCGAGCGGCGGTGCGAGCGATCGGGCCGATCGTTTTTGCGACTTCACGGGCTGGCAGCAGGAGAGCGATGGTGGTCTGCTTGACGGCGAGCAGACGGTTGAGTGGGAACTCGCTGGCTATGTAGGAGCGGCGGGCTCGCCAGTCTGCGCGCGTGAGGTCTTGCGCGAGGCCGCGTGGAGCGCGCCCGTCGGTGCGGGCGGAGGTCCTCACCCGGACGTGGCGGGGGCGGTGGATGGCGATGCCTTGGCTGGTGAGCGCGTGGGCTAGCGCCTCGTCCTCGAGCGCTGCGCGTACTGGCAGTCCGCCGCAGCGCTCATACGCGGAGGCGGTCAGCGCGAGCGAGGCGCCGGAGAAGTGCGGGTGCTCGACCAGCGCGCCGCCCGCCGTCTGCTGGACGGCGAGCGCGAGCCGCGTGGTGGCGCCCAGTTCGCGCACGGCGAGGGCGCGCGGATCGAGCGTGTCCAGCTCTGTGGGGTCGAGCTCGACGAGCCCTCCGATCGCGGCGGCGCCCGATCGCGAGAGGGCAAGTTGCGCTGAGAGCCAGTCGCCGGCGACGGTCGTGTCGGCGTCGCTGCTTGCGATCAGCCCATCGGGTCGTTCGAGGCCCATGAGTCGTCGGCAGGCGATGTCCATGCCCAGGCGCCGTGCGCGTCCGACGCCTTGGGAGTATGGAAGGGTGGCGGTGTGGATGGCGAGCTGCTCGTGCAGCCGAGCGGTCCGCTGGATGACTCCGAGCGTGTCGTCGCTGCAGCCGTCGAGGACCGCGATCACCTCGTAGCTGTTAGTGGGCATGTCGTGCTGGCTGGCGAGCGCGTGCAGGCAGGCAGCGATCCGGGGGGCCTCGTCGCGGGCCGGGATGACGACGACTGCGTGGAGGTCGGGGTGCGGCGGCGCGAGCTCGACTCCCGCCGGCATCCCGTGGAGGTCTAGCGGGTGCTCGTTCATGGTGGGCTCCCCCCAGCGGCGATGAGCTGTTGCGCTTGTTCGTAGTCCTCGTCGCGATTGTGAGTGAGCGCCCCGACGAGCTTGTCGTGGCGCGAGTACCACACGGTGAACGCGCCGTCGGGGTGCTCATCGAGTCTGCATTGGTCGTGGCCGTCGCCCCAGGCTGCGTACTTGAGGGTGTGCTGGCCGATGGTCGACCAGAAGCCGGGCACGTCTTGCCAGTGCGTGTTCTGGCCGGCGAGTACGCGCCCGGCGATCTCGCCTTGGCCGAGCGCGTCGCCCCAGTGCTCTACGCGCAGCCGTCGTCCTGCGCTGCGGTTGTGGGCGTAGGCGACGTCGCCGACAGCGAGCACCCGGTCGTGGGCGCGCATCTGCGCGTCGGTGAGGATCGCTCCCTTGACGATCGTAAGGCCGGCTTGCTCGGCTAGCTCGCTGCGAGGGGTTACGCCCATGCCGAGCACCACGTTGTCGGCCTCGATCGGGTCACCGTGGTTGAGCGCGACGATGCGGCCGTTATGCACGGCGGAGACCTTCACGCCCATCCGTAGCGTCACGCCGAGGTCTGCCAGCCAACGTGCGATGTGCTCGGCGACCTCGGCGCCGAGGCGCTGCTGCTGCGGCGCTGGTTCTTGGCCGACGAGCGTGACGTGGGTGCCGCGCAGCGCGAGCGATGCGGCTAGCTCACAGCCGATGAAGCCAGTGCCGAGCACGATGGTGCGGGTGCCTGGCTTGGCTTGTGAGGCGATGCGTTCGCTGTCGGGCCGCTCCCGCATCGTATGTACCCGCGGGTCGTCCAGGCCGGGCAGGTCCGGGCGGGATGGTTCGGCGCCGGTGGCGAACACGATCACGTCGGCTCTGAGCGCATAGCCGTCGGCGTGAACGGCGCCTGTGCTGGGGTCGATGGCTGTCACTTGACAGCCGAGGCGCAGCTGGATGTCGTGCTCCTCAAACCAGCTGGGCTCCTCGATGGGCAGCTCGCTGGCGTCGAGCTCGCCGCGCAGGAACTCCTTGGTCAGCGGTGGCCGGCTGTAGGGGATGAGGGTCTCCTTGCCGAGCATCGTGACCTCTGCCGCGCCGCCCGCTTCGCGGTAGGCGCGGGCGGTTGCCAGGCCGGCGGGGCCGGCGCCGACGATCACGATCCGCCGTAGGCTCATCGCCCGTCGAAGCGGTCGAGCCTGTACTGCTCTTGGCATGCGTCGAGCGCGTGCCAGCGGGCGAGCTCGCGAGCGAGCCGGTCGTGCAGCTCATCGCCGCTCAGCGGCTCGTCACGCCCAATGCCGCGCCAGCTGACAGTCAGCACGCTCGCACCAAAGCTGAGCTGTGTCTTGATCCAGCCGATCGCGCTTGCGAGCGCCGACGGCTGCAGATCAGTAGAGAACCTCTGAGCAGACGATCAGATCCCAGGAGCCAGGCGGGGTCTCCTCGGGAAAGCTGGCGCGCAGAAGATCGACGTTGCTGACACTTCGCAGGTTGCGGCGAGCGAGCTCCAGAGCGCTGAGGGAGAAGTCGATCGCGACCACGTGCTCGCAGCGCGCGGCGAGCTGGCCGGTGAACACGCCGATCGAGCAGCCAACCTCCAGGGCCAGGCCGTGGGTTTGCTTCGGCAGCGCTGCGAGCGTCGCCGCGTACTTTTCTTGCTCGTAGCTGCTGGTGCGGTAGCCCCAGGGGTCGGGGCTTTGCTGGTAGAGACGCTCGAAGCGCTCGAGGTCGGCGGTGGCGCTCATAGGACAACCTCCAGTTGCTGGGTAGCGAGGTTGTTTTCTCTTTCTTTCCGAGAGAGGGAGATCTCGCCCGACCGCAGGGAGGGCGAGCGCCGAGACTGCTCAGCGCACATAGCTGACCACCGCCGGGAGAGCGCCACGCCCGCTTGCCGCTTAGACGGCCCGCATGAGACAAGCGCCTCCCGGTGGTGTGAGGCACCCAGAGCGGCGACAGGGCGTCGCCCCACCGAGGGCCTGCCTATGAGCACCCGCCACGGTACCTCCTGGTCGGCATTTTTCAAATGAACCTCATGTGAGGAGGAGGATCTGTGGGCGCAATCTGCGGGATCGACTGGGCCAGCGACTGGCACGACGTGCACATCACCGAGGAGCACGGAGCGCTGCTCGCCGCTGAGCGGTTCAGCCATGACGAGCGTGGCGTGGGCGCGTTGATCGCGCTGCGCGTGGAGTGCTGCGCGATCGAGCGTCCCGACGGGCTGCTCGTCGGGCGCCTCTTGGCGGCTGGCATCGTGGTCCTGGCGATCCATCCCAACCAGGTCAAGGCCGCCAGGGATCGCTTCCGCGCGGCGGCAGGCAAGAACGACCGCTTCGATGCGTTCGTGCTCTGTGAGCTGGCCAGAACCGACCGCCATCGCTTCCCGGCGCTCGCGCCGTGCGACGATGAGACACTGGCGCTGAAGACGCTCGTGCGCACCCGCGAAGAGCTCGTCGAGGCGCGCGTCGCCCTCGCCAACCAACTGCGTGCCCAGCTGCAGTGCTTCTGGTCGGGCGCCGAGCGGATCTTCGCCGACATCGACAGCCCGATCGCGCTCGCGTTCCTCGAGCGCTACCCGAGCCCCAGCGACGCCCGCGGCCTCGGCGCCAAGCGCCTTCAGAGCTTCCTCGCACGCCACGCCTACTGCGGCAGGCGCACACCCACCGAACTGCTCGCCAGAATGCGCAGCGCGCCGACCGCCGCGATCGGCGAGTTCGAGTGCGACGCGCGACGCTCCGCCGTGATCGGCCTCGTCGCAGCACTCAGACCAATCGTCGAGCAGATCAGCCAGCTCACCAGCCAGATCGCCGGCGCCACTCGCGCTCACCCTGACGGAGCGATCTTCCCCTCCCTCTTCCGTGACCGCAAGAGCGTCATCACCGCCGCCGGCCTGCTCGCAGAGATCGGCGACAACCGCGCTCGCTACCCGAGCACAGACAGCCTGGCCGCCGACGCCGGCCAGGCTCCGGTCGCGATCCAATCCGGCAAGCGCAACACCGCCACCTTCCGCTGGGCCTGCGACAAGCGCCTGCGCAAGCACATGTGCGTCCTGGCCGACAGCACCCGCCACTGGCATCCCTGGGCCAAAGACGTCTACACCCGTGCCCGCGCCCGCGGCTGCGAGCACCCCCACGCGATCCGCATCCTCGGACGCGCCTGGACACGCGTGCTGTGGCGCTGCTGGCAAGATCGCACCCCCTACGACCCCGCCCGACACCACGCACTGAACAAACTTCTCACTGCCAAGGGTTGACACAGGGCGTCTCATGCTCCCTCCGTGGTGAGCATGAGAGTGCCGAGCTTCGCGATCTTGGGGTCCAGCCGATGCTGCAGGAGGAACAGATCGAGGTCGCGGCGAGCGCGGTCGAGGGCGCTGGCGCCGATCAGTGCGCGTGACCCGCAGACCTGTGCCGCCTGGGTGGAGATCAGTCGGGCTGCGTCTGCGAGGGCGACGCGGCATTCCAGGGCGAGCACGGCCGGGTCGAGCTCGGGTCGCGGATCATCTGGCCGGTTGAGGCTGTGAGTGGTGTGCTCGAGCCAGCGGTCGATGGTGCTTTGCGCGACGCGCATCCTGCCGAGCATGTGGGCTTGTACCGCGTCGGTTCGGTCGGGGTCGAGCGCACCGATGGTCTCGCGCACGATGCTGTCGGCGAGCCCGGCCCAGGTGGCGGAGGTGCGGATGCCGTCGCGGGAGAAGTAGGGCTCGCGTGATAGCTCGCCGGGGCCACCGAGGACCGCGAGGATGGGCGTGTCGCGGAACTCGACGCGATGACTCTCTGAGGCGCGCAGCCCGGATGCCTGATACCAGCCGCGGTCGATGCTGATCTTGCTGCTGGTGGGGTCGAGATAGACGAGGCGGCGCGAGCCGTCGTGGTCTGCGGCGAGGATGAGCGCGCGCTGAACGCCGCCGGCGCCCGAGCAGAACGTCTTGACGCCACGCAGCACCGGCTGGCCGTCGGTGTACTCGAGCCGGGCGGGTGGCCCCTCGCCGGCGGCCGGGTCTGCGCCCCACACGCCGAGCAGCAGCTCGCCTTCCTGTATCTGGGTGAGCTCGCTGGAGCGCAGCGGCTCGGGGGCGGCGAGGGTCAGCCGCTCGATGCCGTTGAGGTGTCCGTCGAGGATGCGCGCGGTCGAGGCGTCGGCGGCAGCCACTGCCCGCACGAGCCGCGCTTCGCCCGCCAGCCCATCGGGCGAGGGTGTGAGTGCACCGGCGGCAGCGAGGTCGGCGAAGTTCTCTATGGGGAACCGTGGTTGGCGATCGAGCTCGATGGCGCGCTGGGCGATCCGTGCGAGCGCGTCCTCGAGTCGTGCGGTGGAGGCTTGCGTTGGTAGCTGTTGGACGCTCACGCTGGCACCTCGATCGCTGGCGGGCTGATCGCTTGGTGTTGCATCGGGGCGAGCGCGAGACCATCGGCGCGGGCGGCAGCGGCGAGCGCTGGTAGCAGCGCAACCGTGTTCTGGCAGCCGGCCCGTTGTGCTCCGGGCCCGATGGCGTCGTGCATCAACACCGCCCCACCGTCAGCGAGCTGGTCGTGGATATCGGCGAGCATGTGGTGGGGCTGATCGCCGCGCCAGTCGTGCGTGTCGATCGACCAGCGCACGAGCTGCAGGCCAACCTGGGCGGCTGCTCGAACGCTCGCGTCGGTGCAGATTCCCCACGGGGCCCGCCAGAGCTGCGGGCTCACGTCCACTGTGGCCAGGGCGTCAAGCGCCAGTTCGGTGTCGAGCTGTAGCTCTGCTTCGGTGAGCTCGGTGTGGCGGATGTGACGGTCACAGTGCAGCTGAATCTCGTGGCCGGCGGCGAGCACGGTGCGGGCGAGGTCAGGGTGAGCGCGTACTCGTTCGCCGACCATGAAGAACGTCGCCGTGACTTCGCAACGGGCGAGCTGCTTTAGCACGCGCGGCGTCCACGTCTCGTCGGGGCCGTCATCGAAGGTGAAACTCAGGGCGGATCGCGGCTGCGCTTGGGCTCTCTCCTCTGTGGTGGCCATGCCAGTGGCAGTCGTTCTGCTCACGGCTGGTCTTGGTACTCGCGCAGGAACCCCTCGAACAGGCGGCGGTGGCCCTCCTCGTCGTGGAGGATCGCGATCACCATGTCGTTGGTGACGGGATCGGTCTCCTCGGTCGCCTCGATGATCTCGTTGTAGAAGTCGATCGCGCCTGTCTCGGCCTCGATCACGCCCTTGATGACGTGCACGATGTCCGTTTGATGCTCGGGCGGCTGCAGGTAGGACTGTTCGGCTGCGAAGTCCATCGAGCCGGGAACGATCCCGTAGAGCTCCTTGATGCGGCTGGCGAACTGGGTGGCGTGCCCGAGCTCCTCTTGGATGTCCTCGCGCAGGGACTTGATGATCTCCTGGGCGCGCACCCCGTCCGGGTTCACCGAACCAGCGAGGTAGCTCATGACCGTCTCGATCTCCATCCAGTACGCCTTGGTGAGCATCTCCACGATCCGCTCGCGCTCCTCACGGGCGTCCTCGGCGAGAATGCCGTTGCTTCTCTTCGTTGCTGACATGGCGGCCTCCGGGGTTGTTGGCTGTTTCGGTAGTCGCTTACCCCGTCGCGGCCGGATGCAACCGGCGGGGAAGCGCCACGGTTGGGCGGAAGGCCGACTGGTGCGGTGGGTCAGGCCGAGTGGCGTTCCTCGAGCCAGTGGTCAAGGTCCTCGTTGCTCATCAGCTCAAGATGCAAGCTCGCGGTTTGGGCTGGGTGTAGGAGCCGCATCGCGATTCGCCATAGCGCGTCGGTGGCCATCTCCCTACTCCTTTCCTACGCGCCCGGATCGAGACGATCGAGGCTGCCTTTGAGAGCTACCCGATCGTGCCGGCGCGAACCATGTAGAGCTGCGGCGGCCCGCTGCTTGGGTGGTTGTATTCATAGAGCACCGGGTATGGCCGGGATGATGCTTGGAGGGGTGAGATCGCACGCTTGAGGCGTAGTAACTGTGCGGCGCCTGGCATTGTGCGCCGGCGACGCGGCCGTGGCTTTGAGTACCTCGACCCCGACGGGGGGCGTGTCGATGACCCCGAGGTGCTGGGGCGGATCGCGGAACTCGTGATCCCGCCTGCGTGGCGGGAGGTGTGGGTGTGTATGGACCCGCTTGGGCACCTGCAAGCCACTGGGGTCGATGCCGCGGGCCGCAAGCAGTACCTCTACCACGAGCGTTGGCGGGCTCACCGCGACCGACGGAAGTTCGACTCGATGATCGCCTTCGGTGCGGCGCTGCCACGGCTGCGTCGTCGTGTGGCGCGCGACCTCGAGCTCCCCAGCGGCGAGCGGCAGGTCGCGGTTGGGCAGTTGACCGAGCGGCGGGTGCTGGCGTTGGCGGTGCGGCTGCTTGATCTGGGGTTCTTTCGTATCGGCTCGGAGGACTACGCGGAGCGCAACGAGTCCTATGGGTTGACGACAATGCTGCGCGAGCACGTGACCGTCGAGGAGCGTGAGGTGATCTTCGACTTCCCCGCGAAGTCTGGGCAGCGGCGGGTGCAGGCGATCGCCGACCCCGAGGCGCTGGTGATGGTCGGGGCCTTGAAGCGGCGGCGCACCGGCTCGCAGTTGCTGGCCTACCGTGCGAGCGACGGTTGGAGGGACCTGACCGCCGAGGAGGTGAACGCCTACCTGAAGCAGTGCTCGGGTGGGGAGTTCACGGCTAAGGACTTTCGTACTTGGAATGCGACGGTGCTCGCCGCCGTCGCGTTGGCAAGCGCAGAGGAGGTGAGAGGGAAAGCCGCGCATGAGCGGGAGGTCAAACAGGCAATCAAGACGGTTGCGGCGTATTTGGGTAATACGCCCGCCGTGTGTCGTGCGTCATATGTGGACCCGAGGGTGATCGACCGTTTTCAGGCCGGGGTGACGATCGCTGCGGCAATCGGTCGCGCTGGCCCGGATCTTGGCAAAGCGAGAGTCCGTGCTCGCGTCGAGAAGGCGGTACTGGAGTTGCTCGCGGATGCCAGCGACCGTGCCTGAACCGCTCGCGTGCGCCAGTGAGCGAGATGCTCACGATCTGGATGGCTTGCTCCGCAGGACTGTCTCCTCGAGTGAGGAGCGCAGCTCGGCAACCGACTCGTAGACATCGATGGCGCCTGCTTCGCACAACTCTTCTTTTGAGAATCCGCCGGTCATCACCGCGAGCGTTTGCACGCCGGCGCGCTGGGCTGCTTGGACGTCCCAGGGTGTGTCGCCGATCATCACCGCCTGCTCTGGTTCTGCGTCCGCGCATTCCAAGGCAGCGTTCACGAGGTCGGGCTGGGGCTTGGTGGCTTTCACGTCGCTGGCGCTCGTCCATCCGTCGGCGAGCTGGCGCGCGCCGAGCAGGTCGATGTAGTGCTCGATCTCGGGCTTCTTGGCGGAGCTTGCGAGGATGACCGTGTGGCCGCGGTCGCGTAGGTCGCTGAGTAGCTCGCTGGCTTGGCTGACGGCTTCGACTTCGCCGATCATTTCGCTGTAGCGCTCGCTCTCGCGTGAGCGGATCTGATCGCCGAGCCTGTGCTCCACGTCAGCGTCGGTGACCTTCTCGACTAGCTGGTCGCCGCCCATGCCGATGTGACGGTGAAGGCGCCAGATCGGGAGGATGATCTCGTGGTCGCGGAACGCGCGATACCAGGCAAGCGCGTGCTGGTAATTGGTGTCGACGAGTGTCCCGTCGACATCGAGGATCGCCACGGTCATCGCTGCACGATGGCGGCGAGGAGCGCTAGGCGCAGCACGAAGCGGTTGCTGCCTCTCAGCGCCTCTTTCAGGAAGTCCATCGTGCCCGCTTGCTCATCTTGGTGGCTGCATACCCGCGTCCGTCCGATGTGAATCGCACCGGACGGGTGGTGCGGTTACGGTTGGCGGGACGGGTGGTTGGGTAGATGCGCGGTGTGTGTCGCCGGCGTTTGATGGAGGAATGATGGGATCGGTGGTGGTGGCGGTGACAGGCGCGAGCTCGGGCGTTGGGCGCGCGACCGCGCAGGCGTTCGCGCGTGAGGGTGCGACGGTTGGGCTGATCGCCCGCGGCCAGGAAGCCTTGGCCGCCACGGCGTCTGAGGTGCAGTCGCTGGGCGGGCGCCCGGTGGTGTTGGAGTGCGATGTCGCTGACCCGCAGGCGCTCGAGGAGGCAGCGGGCACGCTGGAGGAGCACGGCGAGATCGGGGTGTGGGTGAACAACGCGATGGCGAGCGTGTTTGCCCCCACGTGGGAGATCACCGCCGATGAGTTCCGACGGGTGACTGAGGTCACGTATCTCGGGGTGGTGTATGGGACGTTGTGTGCGCTTTCGCGGATGCGCTCGCGGGATCGTGGTGTGATCGTGCAGGTCGGCTCGGCGCTGGCCTATCGTGGCATCCCTTTGCAGAGCCCTTACTGTGCGTGCAAGCACGCGATCCAGGGGTTCACCGAGTCGCTGCGTTGCGAGCTGATGCACGAGGGCAGCGGGGTCCGGGTGACGATGGTGCAGTTGCCGGCTATGAACACGCCGCAGTTCGACACGGTGCGTACACGGCTCCCCCGGCACCCGCAGCCGGTGCCACCGATCTATCAGCCGGAGGTCGCCGCGCGGGCGATCGTGGCCGCCGCCAACGAGCCGGCGCGGCGAGAGTGGTGGGTCGGCGCGTCGACCGCTGTCACGCTGCTCGGCAATGCGCTCGCTCCCGGCGTCAGCGACCGCTATCTGGCGAAGACGGGGTTTGACGCCCAGCAGACCGATGAGCCTGTGCAGGCGGGGCGGCCGGACAACTTGTTTGCGCCGCTTCCGGGCGAGCGCTCAGCGCACGGCGACTTCGATAAGCAGGCCAAGCCGCGCAGCGTGCAGTGGGAGTTCACGCGCCACCGGCGGCTGGTTGGCGCCGGCGCTGTGGTCGCGGCGGGGCTTGTGGGGATTGGCGCGATGCGGCGGGGGCGATGAGCAAGCAGGCGCTGGCGATCGGCTCATATGGGCTGATCGGGGACTGTCACAGCGCCGCGCTGGTTTCGGCTGAGGGTTCGATCGACTGGTGCTGTCTGCCGCGTTTCGATAGCGGGAGCTGCTTCGGACGGCTGCTTGACCGTGAGCGCGGAGGATTCTGCACGGTAGGCGTGGAGGGCGAGGCGAGCTGGCGGGGCGTGAGCTATATCGAGGACACGCTGGTGCTCGAGAGTCTCCTTGAAGGGCCGCAGGGGACTGTGCGGGTGAGGGATTTCTTTGCGATGCGCGAGCACGGGGCGCTCGAGCCGCATCGTGAGCTGGTGCGGATCGTGGAGTGCGAGCGCGGCAGCGCGGAGGTGCGCTTCGAGGTGGCACCGCGGTTTGACTACGGGGCGGTGCGGCCGTGGCTGCGTCGCGCCGCGGTAGACGTGTTTACGGCGATCGGCGGCGACGACGGGCTCTTGGTTTGGAGCGACGGCGAGCTGCGCGTCGAGCAGGAAGCGATCGTCGCGGGCGGCCAGATCCATGCCGGGGAGCGGCTGCGACTGTTGATCCGGTTCGTGCGCCCGCATCTGCTCGAGCGAGAGCAGAGCGCGTTGGATGCCGGGAAGGTGGACGAGCGTCTTGAGGAGACCGTGCAGTGGTGGCGCGCTTGGCGTGAGCGGTTGAGCAAGGACGGCCCCGATCACGATGCGGTCGTGCGTTCGGCGTTGACGCTGAAGGCGCTGACCTACGCGCCGACCGGGGCGATCGTGGCTGCCCCCACGACCTCGCTGCCGGAGACGTTGGGCGGCGAGCGCAACTGGGATTACCGCTTCAGCTGGGTGCGGGACTCGACGCTGACGGCGCACGCGCTGGCGGAGCTTGGCTGCGAGCGTGAGGCCCGGCGGTTTCGCCATTTCATCGTGCGCACCAGCGCCGGGCACGCCGAGGACCTGCAGATCCTGTTCGGGATCGGTGGTGAGCGACGCATCTCTGAGGAATGCCTGGAGTTGGAGGGTTACCGTGGCTCGCGGCCGGTGCGGGTCGGTAACGAAGCTGCCGGGCAGTTGCAGTTGGACGCCTTCGGCGAGATCCTGAATCTGGCGTGGCGGTGGCATCGGCGGGGGCACTCCCCTGACGATGACGAATGGCGGTTCTTCTCAGAGCTCGTCGACACTGCGGTGCAGCGGTGGTCTGAGCCCGACCGTGGGATCTGGGAGTGGCGGGGTGAGCCGCGGCATTTCGTTCACTCCAAGGCGTGCTGTTGGGCGGCGGTGGACAGCGGCCTCAGGCTGGCTGAGGAGTGCGCGCGCACGGCGCCGACACGACGCTGGGAGAAAGCGCGGAGGGAGATGCGCGAGGCGATTGAGACGCGCGGCTATGACTCTGAGCGTGGCGTGTTCGTGCAGTGCTTTGACGAGCCGGCGTTGGACGCCGCGCTGCTTTTGCTGCCGGTCGTGGGCTTCGTGGAGTTCGATGATGAGCGGATGCTCCGCACCGCTGACGCGGTGCGCGCGGAGCTTGATGCGGACGGGTTTCTCTACCGCTACCACCAGGACGATGGGCTGCCCGGCCGGGAGGGCGCGTTCCTTGCCTGCTCGTTCTGGCTGGCGGAGTGCTACGCCCGCCAGGGCAGGTTGCCGGAGGCGCGGGAGGTGTTCGACCGGACGATGGGCGCCGCCAGCCCGCTCGGCTTGTTCTCAGAGCAGGTCGATCCCGCCAGCGGTGAGCTGCTGGGCAACTATCCGCAGACGCTTACGCACCTCTCGCATGTCGCCGCGGTCGTCGCGCTCGCGCAGGCGGAGCCGCGAGCAACGCCGGTTTGAGCAACGACGGTTTGGGTATGTGACTGGCATGGAATTTGGAGGCATTTTCATTCTCGTGCTGGTGCTGATCGTGGTTGGCGTGCTCGGCGGCGGGCTGTATGCGTTGAGCATGTGGCTGCGCGGCAAAAAGCTGGCGCCCGAGGGCGATGAGATCGAGGGCGGCCGGGATGAGGGTCCGCGGCCCGAGCACGTCGAGGTCGAGAACGAGCAGAACGCTCGTTTCGTCGGCACTCGCTGAACGAGACACGATCGCGGGTCGGGCCGGTGAGCAGCGCAGACGCCGAGAGCCCCGCGGAGCATCCGGCCCGCGGGGCGAAGCCCGTTGTCGAGCAGCTCACGGCGAGGGCGTTCACGGTGCCGACGGACGCGCCGGAGGCCGATGGCACGCTTAGCTGGGATGCGACGACGATCGTCGTCGTGGAAGCCCGCTCAGCTGGACATACCGGCGTTGGCTATAGCTACGCGGCGGGCGCGGCAGCCGCGCTGGTCTCAGAGCTCCTTGGCGAGGCGGTTGTTGGCGGGGATGCGCTTTCGCCGTCGGCGGCGTGGGCAGCGATGCGTCGTGCGGTGCGCAACATCGGCTACCCGGGGGCCGCCTCGAGCGCGATCTCGGCCGTAGATGTCGCGCTCTGGGACCTGAAGGCAAGGTTGCTTGGGGTCGCGTTGAGCACTCTGCTGGGGCGGGTACGCGAGCGGGTGCCGGTGTATGGCAGCGGCGGGTTCACCACCTACACCCCGGAGCAGATGCAGCGCCAGCTCACCGGCTGGGTGGCACAGGGAATCGGCGCGGTGAAGATGAAGGTGGGCTCAGAGCCTGACCGTGATTCTGAGCGCGTTCGACATGCCCGCAGCGTGATCGGCGATCGGGTCGAGTTGTTCGTGGACGCGAACGGCGCTTACTCGCGTAAGCAGGCGCTGGCGCTCGCCGAGACGTTCGCGCGAGAGGCTCGGGTGTCGTGGTTTGAGGAGCCGGTCTCCTCCGATGACCTCGAGGGACTCAGATTGCTGCGAGACCGCGCCCCTGCGGGGATGGAGGTCGCCGCGGGCGAGTACGGCTATGACCTTTTCTACTTCCGCCGGATGCTCGACGCCGGCGCGGTCGACGTGCTGCAGGCAGACGTGACGCGCTGCGGCGGCATCACCCAGCTGCTGCAGGTGGGTGCACTGTGCGCCGCGCGTGGCTTGCGGCTCTCTGCGCACACGAGCCCAGCGCTGCACGCGCACGTGTGCGCGGCGCTCAAGCCGCTTGCGCATGTCGAGTATTTCTACGACCACGCCCGCATCGAGGAGTTGCTGTTCGACGGCGCCCCGCCGCTGCGCGAAGGCGGGCTCTGGCCGGACCCGACAGTCCCTGGGATGGGGCTGTCGTTGCGTGAGGGCGAGGCGGAGCGCTACGAGCACTGATGCCGAACACGGCGCACGCCTACGAGCGCGTGGAGGGGATCTACCTGCCGATCGCCGTGGGCGTGTTCGTGCTCGTGCTCGGCACGCTGCTGGTGCTGCTGATCGCAGGCGCGAGACGCAGGACGCCGGGGCGGCGCTCGCAGGCGCTCGTGCTGGAGACGGCGTATGCGTGCGTCCTGGCGGGCGTGGTGGCTTTCTTGTTGTGGGTGACGTTCACCGCGGAGACGCCGATCGATCGCACGGCCGCTCATCCTGGGGTGCGGATCAAGGTGATCGCCGCGCAGTGGAGCTGGCGCTTCATCTACTCGGACGGCGTGAGCATCGCCGATGTCGATACATGGCATCCGACGCCGGCGTATGTGCCGACGGGCAGCGAGGTTGAATTCGTGGGTAGCTCTGAGGATGTGATTCACGGCTTCTGGGTGCTCGGTCTTCATTACCAGCGGCAGTTCGTGCCGGGCTACACGACGCGCTTTGATCTCCTGTTCCAGACGCCCGGCTATTACGGCGGTGAGTGCTCGGTGCTCTGTGGAGAGGATCACAGCGAGATGCACTTCGCCATCCGGGCAGTCAGCCCGCAGCGCTTCGGAGTGTGGCTCGCGCACAAAGCCGCCCGGCAGGGAGTGTCTTCGTGAACGCGGTTGCGGTGCCTGCCCGTGCGGCGTCGCGCACGTTCGCCTCGAGTGACCACAAGCGGATCGCCGGCGCGGCCTGCATGGTCGCGCTCGTGTTCTTCCTGGCGGGTGGGCTGTTGGCGTTGTTGATGCGAAGCCAGCTCGCGGCGGACGGCGGCGTGGTCTCCCAGCAGACCTACAACGAACTTTTCACGATGCACGGCTCGACGATGGTCTACCTCGTGATCGTGCCGGTCGCGCTCGCGGTCGGCGTGTACTTCGTCCCCTTGCAGGTCGGGGCGGCCGAGATCGCAGGGCCGCGCGTGGCGCTGGCCGGGCTGTGGATGCTGTTGTGCGGCGGCGTGAGCATGTGGTCGGGGTTTCTGACCAGCGGCGGCGCCGCGGCGGCCTCCTGGTGGGGGTTCGACCCGCTCTCAGATTCGATCCACTCCCCTGGCAGCGGCATGGAACTGTGGATCTTCGGGGTGATGCTGGCGACCCTCGGGCAGATCCTGTGGGCGGGCTGCATCCTGTCGACCGCGCTTCGCCGGCGTGCGCCGGGGATGACGCTGATGCGGATGCCGGTGTTCAGCTGGACGATGGTCGTGACCTGCGTGATGGTTGTGTTCGGGTTCCCCGCGCTGCTGCTCGCCCTCGGGTTGCTGTGGGCGCAACGGCACTTCGGGGATGTGCTCGTCGGCGGCGCCGGCGCGGTGGACTACCAGGCGCTGTTCTGGTTCTACGGCCACCCAGTTGTGTATGTGATGTTCTTCCCGTTCGTGGGGATGGTCGGCGAGGTGCTGGCCACGTTCTCATCCCGGCGGTTCTTCGGCTACTCGGCGTTCGTGGTCGCGCTGCTCGCTTTCGCTGGCTTGTCGATGACGGTGTGGGCGCACCACATGTACACGTTCGGGGTGCTCTCGAACAAGTATTTCGCGCTGACCTCGACCGCTTTGATCGTCCCGGCGGGTGTGGAGTATTTCGATTTCCTAGCGACGCTGTGGCGCGGTAGGCTGCGTTTCACCACCTCGTTCTTGTTCGCCCTCGGCTTCCTCGTGCAGTTCCTCGTTGGTGGGTTGACGGGGGTGATCCTTGCCTCGCCGCCGTTGGATTACGGGCTGAACATGTCGTATTTCGTGGTGGCGCATTTTCACTACACGATCTTCGCGGGCAGCGCGTTCGGCTTGTTCGCCGGCATCTACTACTGGTTTCCTAAGATCACCGGGGCGATGCTGCGCGAGCGTCTCGGCAAGCTGCACTTCGTGCTGATGGTAATCGGGACGAACGTGACCTTTTTCCCGATGTTCATCCTGGGTGCTGAGGGCATGACGCGGCGGATCGCGCGCTACCCCGCCTCGACGGGCTGGCAGGGGCTGAACGTTCTGGAGACCGCCGGGTCGGTCGTGATCGCGCTGTCGGTGCTGGTGTTCATGTGGAACATGCTGGTCTCGTTGCGTGACCGGCGCGAGGCTGGAGATGATCCTTGGGGGGCGCAGACGCTTAAGTGGGCGACAAGCTCGCCGCCACCCCGCCACAACTTTCACGAGCTGCCGCCGATCCGCAGCTACGCGCCCCTTTTGGATCTGCGCGAGGCGCACGAGGAGGTGGTCGTGTGACACGCGCCGCTGTCGTGCTGCTCCTCTGGGGGTTGTGGCTGGCGGTGCTGACCGGCGTGCAGGCCGTGTTCGCCCCGAAACTGATCCAGTTCGCGATCCCGGCGGTGGCAAGCGCAGCGTGTGTTCTCGTCGGGCTTGTGGTGTGGGCGCTCGACATCCGCCAGGGGCAGGTTGACGGGCCGCGGCTGATCACCGACAGCTCCGTCGCTACGATCGCGCTGGTCGTCGGGGTTGCCGTGGCGCTCATCGGCGCCGGGTTCGGGCTGTGGCTGATCTTGATCGGCGTCGGCATCACGGCGCTCGGCCTCGGCGGCGTGGTGCGTGAGCAGCGCGAGCGCTCGCGGGCGCTGCGCAGGGAAGGCTTGCGGTGAGCGCGCAGCCACCCACGGTCGGCCGTCTGCTGGGTACGTGGACCTTGGACCCCGTGCTGCTCTGTGTGTTGGGGATGACGGCCGGACTTTACGTGTGGGGCATGTGCCGCGCCTCCTCGCCCTGGCCGATCTGGCGAGCGGTTTCATTTCTGGCAGGGCTGGGGGTCCTGGCGCTCGCGTTGATGTCGGGGATCGACCAGTACGCGGATGAGCTGCTGTCGGTGCATGTGATCGAGCATCTGCTGCTGATCCTTCTCGCACCGATGCTGCTGTTGTGGGGTGCGCCGGTGCGCCTGGCGCTGAGCGCCTCCACGCCGGCTGCTCGACGCGCGCTGGCAGTGGTTCTGCGAAGCCGCCCGATGCGCTTGTTGACAAGGCCGGCGTGCGGGTTCGCGTTGTTCACGATTGTGGTGCTCACCACGCATTTGACGGGTGTCTATGAAGCGGCGCTACGCGATCAGACACTCCATGCGCTCGAGCACGCCGCCTACTTCTGGACGGGCACGCTGTTCTTGCTGCCGCTGCTCGCGGCCGACCCGATTCCGCGCCCGCCTGGTGCGATCGCGAGGTTCTCGTGGCTGATGGCCGCGATGCTCGTGATGTCGATTCCTGCCGGCGTGTTCCTGTTCGATGAGCAGGTCCGCTACCCGTTCTATTTGGCGCCGGCGCGGGCCCTGCACGTCTCGGCGCTGGCGGACCAGCAGACAGCTGGGGTGCTGATGCTGGTGGCCGGCGGCGTGGTGATGGGTGTGCTGGCGATCGTGATCGCGATGAGCGCGATGCTCGCTGAGGAGCGCCGCCAGCAGCGCCGCGACCGCTACGCCGACCGGGGCACCGGGCTGCCGGTGCGGGAGCTGGCGGGTCGATGAGACGCCGGCTGATGATGATGATGGTGGCGCTTGTGTGCGGCGCGCTCGCGCTGACTGACTTCGCCGCTCACTGGGACGCCAGCGCAACCCCCTCGCCCACTTCCACTGCTGCTCCTTCTGGGCTGGTGGCGCAGGGTCACGCGCTATTCGATTCCTCCTGCGCGTCATGCCACGGTCTGAGTGCGCAGGGCATCAGTGGCCGCGCCCCGAGCCTGCATGGCGTCGGTGCGCTGGCGGCGGACTTCTACCTGCAGACCGGGCGGATGCCGCTGCCAAACCCGAAGGCGCAGCCGCTGCGGACAAGCCCCGCATTTCCGCAGAGCAAGATCAAGGCGCTCGTCGCCTACGTCGGATCGTTCGGCGGGCCTGACATCCCAACAGTGCAGCCGAGCCGAGGATCGCTCGCGGAAGGGCAGCGCCTGTTCGGACTGGACTGCGCGGGCTGCCACACCATCCAGGGTCAGGGCGGGATCGTGACCGGCGCGATCGTCCCTGCGCTGAATCAGGCGACACCGAGACAGATCGGCGAGGCGGTACGGATCGGCCCGTATGTGATGCCTCGCTTCGGCGAAGGCGAGCTCACCGACACGGAGGTGAACTCACTCGCGCGCTACATCCAGAGCATCCAGCACCCGAAGAACTTGGGCGGCTGGGGCATTGGTCGGATCGGCCCAATCCCCGAGGGGATGGTCGCGTGGCTGCTGGCCGCCGCCGCGCTGTTGTTGATCGCCAGGCTGCTCGGCGAGCGCACAAGCGAGCAGCCCGAACATCCACCGCAGACAGGGAGCAGCGCGTGAGCCGGGCCTGGAAGGCGATCGTGATGTTCGTGCTGTGGCGCACCGGAGGGCTGCGCTCCCGCCGCCAGGGGCAACCCGAGGTGGACCCGTCTGTGCGGCACACAGGCGCACCCGCATGGGCGGAGCTATTGGTCGTGGCTGTGCTGCCGCTGGTGGCGGTCGCGGCGCTCGCGTTCGTCGCCTTGTTCGTGCTCGATCCGAACACGCAGCTGCTGGGTCTCGCACTCGGCGCGGCGCTCGCTTTGCTGGCTTGTGCGCTCGTGCTCGCAGGCCGCTGGCTGGTGCCACAAGAGACGAAGGTCGAGCAGCGCCCCCGACTGGCCGACCCAGACGCCGCTCGTGAGGTCATCGAGCAGGCCGCCGAGGGTGTGGAGGGCATCACTCGCCGGCGGCTTCTCGCCAGCGCCGCCGGGGTCGCGGGCGCCGGGCTGACGGCGGCGGTGGTGATTCCCGTGGCGGCGCTCGGCCCTGGTCTGGAGGAGCAGCTGCGACGCACACCGTGGCGGGCAGGGCGCGCGCTCGTGGACGAGCAGGGCAACCCGATGCTCGCGGCCGACATCATCGAACGGAGCTTTCAGACGGCGTTCCCGCAGGGCGCGGGCACCGTCGCCGAAGGCGGTGGTCAGGAGGACCTGGGCTCCCCCGTCGTGGTGGTGCGCGTTAACCCCGCGACGCTGCGGCTGCCCGCCGAGCGCGCCGGCTGGGCACCGCAGGGCATCCTTGCCTACTCGAAGATCTGCACCCATGCCGCGTGCGCGATCTCGCTGTTTCGAGACCCGCTCAGCCCATCCACCGAGTCCAAGGGGCCAGCGCTGGTGTGCCCCTGCCACTACTCCACGTTCGACGTACTGGACGGTGGCAGCGTCGAGTTCGGACCCGCAGGCAGGCCGCTGCCGCAGCTGCCGCTGACTATCGACAGCGCCGGTGTGCTGCGCGCTGCTGGGCCGATGTCGGGGCCTGTCGGCCCGTCCTGGTGGGGAGACCCATCGTGAGCCACACCGCCAAGGACCGGCCGGTGGACGCGGTGGCGTTCGTGGATGAGCGGCTGGGCGCAGCGCGTGGGATGCGGTGGCTGATGGATTACGTGTTCCCTGACCACTGGAGCTTCCTGCTGGGCGAGATCGCCCTGTACTCGTTCGTGATGCTGGTCCTCACGGGCACGTTCTTGGCGCTGTTCTTCGATCCGGACACGACGCAGACCGTCTACCACGGCAGCTACCAGGCATTGCAGGGCCAGAGCGCCTCAGGCGCTTACGCCTCCACGCTGCACATCTCCTTCGACGTGTCGGGCGGGCTGCTCGCCCGGCAGGTTCACCATTGGGCGGCGCTGGTGTTCGTCGCGGCGATCACCCTCCATCTGCTGCGGATCGTGTTCACCGGCGCGTTTCGTAAGCCCCGCGACATCAACTACTTCATCGGCGTCACCCTGTTGGCGATCGCGATCTTGGAGGGCTTCGCTGGCTACTCGCTCCCCGACGATCTGCTCTCGGGGATGGGGTTGGCGATCGCGTGGGCAGTCGCGATGTCGCTCCCTTTGATCGGCGGCCCGTTCGCAACGGCATTGTGGGGCGGCAGGTTCCCTGGGTCGACCGCGTTCGAGTCGCGGCTGTTCATCGCGCACGTGTTCCTGCTACCGGCGATCATCGGTGGCCTGATCGCGGTGCACTTGGCGATCATCATGCGCCAGCGCCACAGCCAGTTCCCCGGCCCCGGCCGCCGCGAGGACAACGTGGTGGGCACCCCGATGTGGCCTGGGTACGCCCTGCGGTCGCTGGGTTTGTTCGCGGCGGTCGCCGCGGTGCTGGTGCTGATGGGCGGCCTGATCCAGATCAACCCGGTGTGGCTGTGGGGCCCCTATCACCCCTATATCGGCACGAACGGCGCGCAGCCGGACTGGTATCTGGGATGGCTGATCGGCGCGCTGCGACTGATGCCGAACCTGGAGATCCACGCCTTCGGACACACGCTCGTACCAAACCCGTTTTTTGGCGGAGTGTTGTTTCCCGGCATCGTGTTCGGGCTGTTGTACGCGCTGCCGTGGCTTGACCGGCGCTTCATCTCAAAGGACTACGCGCGTCACGATCTGCTTGAGCGGCCGCGCGATAATCCGCGGCGCAGCGCGCTTGGCACTGCGGTGCTCTCGGCGGTGGCGGTGGTGTTCGCGGCGGGCTCGGCCGACCGTCTGTTCTTCCAGTTCGGGTTTGGCTATGAAGGCGCGGTGTGGTTCTTCCGCGGCGCGTTCCTAGTCGTGCCGGTCATCGCCTATGCGGTAACGAAATGGGTGTGCGCGGGACTCGCGCGAGAGCAGGCGCATCCGTTGCGGGGCTGGAGTGGCCACATCGTTGTCCGCAACCGCAGCGGGGGCTTTGACGCTGACGCCGAAGCTATCGAGCTTGATACGGCCGAGCGCTCGAGATGAACGTAATCTCCTGCTGCTCGTGCAGCCTGATTGCGTGCGCCGCGTTTAACTTCCGCTCTGCTGCTGGTCTTTGATGGCGGCGCGCATGATCAGGCGGGCCCGGTGCGCCTCGCTGCGCAGACCGGCTCTTGAGATCATCGGCTCCGCGACGGGCGTGGGGGCTCTGAGGAGCCGGCGCGCTGCTTCGGAGAGGCTGGTGAGCTGTGGCCCCGGTGCGCCGCGCCAGCCTGGTGGGCGAGGGGTTGGCGCGGATGTGGCATGGGTGCTCATGCTGTGGTTGAGATGAGTGTTGAGGCGTCGCTGTTGAAGTGCGGCAGGATCTCGTTGGCGTACGTCTGGAAGAAGCGTTCTTGGTCGGGGCCGATCTGCTGGATGTAGAGCTCGTCGAACCCGGCGTCGCGGTAGCGACGGATCGCCTGCAGGTGCAGGTCGAGGTCGGGGCCGCACGGGACCGCTTCGGCCACCATGTCCTCGCTGATGAGTTCGCTTGCTTGCTCGAAGTGTGCGGGGGTCGGCAGGATCTGCGCCAGCTCGCCGGGCAGCTGCTCATTGGGCCACAGCCGGTGCGCGGTCGCGCGTGCTTGGTGGGCGTCAGGGGCCCAGCAGACCTTCATGCCGCCCGCGACAGGCCCGTTTCCGCCGGCGTCGCGGAACCGTTTGACTTCTTCCTCCTCGGGCTGGACGGTGCAGTAGCCGTCGCCTATCCTGGCGGCGAGGCTGGTGGCCTTGGGGCCGAACCCGGAGATGAGGATCGGCGGTGTCTGCTCGGGCAGGTCGTAGATGCGGGCGTTCTCTACGTGGTAGTGGTGTCCGTGGTGGCTTTGCATCCCGCCCTGCCAGAGGGTGCGGATAACCTGCACGGCCTCCTCGAGCATCTCTAGGCGCTCGTCGGCCGCCGGCCAGTGGTCGCCGAGGATGTGCTCGTTGAGCGCCTCGCCGCTGCCGAGGCCGAGCGCGAAGCGTCCCTCCAGCAGCACCGCGCAGGTCGCGGCGGCCTGTGCGATCACGGCAGGGTGGATGCGGACGGTCGGGCACGTCACCGCGGTTGTGACCTTCATCGTGGAGGTCGCCTGCGCGAGCGCGCCGATGGTTGACCAGACGAAGCCGCTGTGTCCCTGCTCGTCGTTCCAGGGGTGGTAGTGGTCTGAGATCCACAACCCTTGGAAGCCAGCATCCTCGGCCATGCGCGCCTGCGCGATGAGCTCGCGGGGGCCGAACTCCTCACTCGACAAGAAATAGCCGATCCTCACCTCATGGTCTCCTTGATCGTCGCGTTCGCGGCTTTTCTACCCCACAGCGGCGCGACTCAATCGTTGCGCAGCGTCTGAGCGCTGCGACTCGTGCAGTTCTTCTGGGAACGGATGAGCGCAGCGTCAGGAGGGTCATCGTGACGCCCCGCGAATAGACATTGATGGCCGACGCTCCCGAGGGCGTGGTGCTTGAGCGCAGCCGTGACCTGGCGGGCCGGCGGCACCACCCCTACTACCGCAGACTGTTGCTGTGCGCGATCGCCGTCTTGCCGGTGCTAGCGCTGCTTGGCGTGTTCGGCCAGAAGCCGAGCACGAGCTCGGCTGACACCCGCGCCGCGAGCCTGAGCGTCACGGCACCGACTCGGCTGCGCAGCGGATTGATCTTCCAGGTGAAGGTCAGGGTGATGGCCCACCGTCAGATCAAGAAGCCCGAAATCGTCTTCGACGAAGGATGGTGGGAATCGATGAGCGTCAACTCGATCGAGCCCGAACCGACAGAATCGAGCTCCAAGGACGGGCGAGTCGTCCTGTCATACGGCAAGCTCGAACCGGGCGAATCGTTGACCAGCTGGATCTACTTCCAGGTGAATCCCACGAACGTGGGCAAGCGTCGTGAGGACGTTCAGCTCGATGATGGCGAAACCCCGCTCGTGAGCATCCATCGCTCGCTGACGATCTTCCCTTAGCTCATGGACCTCGTAATCCGCGCCACCGTCGTCTTCTTCTTCATCTTCCTGGTGACTCGCGTGGTCGGCCGTCGTCAACTCTCAGACCTCGAGCCATTTGACTTCATCCTGCTCGTGGTGTTGGGTGATCTCGTCCAGCAGGGCATCACGCAAAGTGATCAGTCGGTGACGGGCACGCTGATTGTGATCTCCACGATCGCGCTCCTCTCGGTCGCGGTGAGCTGGATCTCCTTTCGCTCTCCCCGCGCACGGCTGATCGCCGAGGGGGAGCCGATCGTGCTCGTGCAGGACGGCCGGCCGATCGAGCGCAACATGCGACTAGAGCGCATCACGCTCGCAGACATCCAAGAGGAGGCCCGACAAGCACAAATCGCCTCGATCGGCGACATCCAGTGGGCGATCCTCGAGAACGACGGAAAGATCAGCTGCATTCCCCGCCGCGAGTGACGGCGGGTAGGGACTGATGATGACCCCTGACGCTCAACCACCCCACTCCGATCGCGAGAGTCACGCCGGTCGCTCCCGGCGCCGGGAGACGGACCTTGAGCGTCTGGATCGCAACCTCGAGGCGATGACCGGCGAGCTGCGCGTGGTCGTCACGGGCGTACAGGTGCTCTTTGCCTTTCTCTTGATCGTGCCGTTCAACACCGGGTTTGCGCATGTCGGGGATTTCGAGCGCACCGTGTATTTCGTGACGTTGGTGTTGGCGGCTGAGGTTCTGGTCGATGTGCGCGCTGACGCGCCCCACAGGCTGCCCGTCGCGATAAGCGAGGAAATACTGCGCCTGCGCGTGCTTGAAAAACGGGTTCTTGCCCTGATCGAGGCGTTTCTTCACGTCCGCTACTAGCGGTGCGACCCACTTGGGCTCGTTGCGGTAAATCCGCCACGGCAGCCTGATGAACGCGCGCAGCTCGCGCCGGGTCACAACAGGTCTGATCTCAACAGCCATCCCGGCAAAACCTATATGTCCACGGCGCGTGAGCAGAAACGGGTCGACTTGATCGACTAATCCTTGCTGGCGGGCACCGAGAAGGCCAACCTCGCGAGCGGTGGCCGCGGTTTCTGCTCTCCCGGACGGGCGGTGCCGAACTATCGTGTCGAGGATGCAGCGGGCGTACCTGTCGATTTGCGCGATCTTCAAGGACGAGGCGCCGTATCTGCCTGAGTGGATCGAGTTCCATCGGCTCGTCGGGGTCGAGCACTTCTTCCTGTATGACAACCTCAGCGCCGATGGCGCCAGGAACGTTGTTGAGCCGTGGGTTCGCGCGGGCGTCGTGTCGATCTCAGAGTGTTCGATCCCGCTTTCGCAGGGTGGGCAGGGCTGGGCCTACGCTGATGCTCTGGCGCGAGCCCGAGGTCGCACGCGCTGGCTTGCGTTTATCGACCTCGATGAGTTCCTGTTCTCACCAGGGCCAACGCTGCTGGCCGACGTGCTCAGGGATTACGAGGAGCATGCTGGTGTCGTCGTCAACTGGCAGGTCTACGGTTCGTCGGGCCTCACAGCCAAGCCGGACGGCCTGGTGATCGAGAGCTTCCTAAAGCGTGCGAGAACGCAGTGGGTTCGCAACCGGCGCATCAAGAGCATCGTGGATCCGACACGAGCCGCGCGGCCGGTCGGCCCTCACTTCTTCGAGTACGCCGACGCAGCGCTCGCCGTCACAGAGAGCCATGAGCCGGTGCGAGTGATAAGCGTCGACCAGCGGGCGCGACGGATGCGGCGCGGCCTCTCGCGATTGCCGCTGATCGAGACGGACCCGTATGCGATCCGCGAGTCCTCGGTCAAGCAGGTTTCGGTGGGGCGCCTGCGGCTCAACCATTACGCCGTCCGCTCGCGGCAGGAGTTTGAGCAGAAGACGGCTCGGCACGGCAGCTTGCGTCTCGCGCCGCGCTACTTCGCCTACCACGACCGAAACGAAGTTCACGATCCCGCGCTCGTCGCCTACGGTGGCAGGGTGCGCGCGCAGCTCGCGGGCACAGTGCCGCCGAGCCCAGCAGAATCTGGGGCGTGAACGCCCCCCGCCGGAACATCGAGTGCAAGGCGAGCGACCCCGACTCCGCCGGCTCGTTGGCTGTCTGCCACACGCTTGGCGCGGAGGACCACGGAAGAGATTCGACAGCGCGACACCTATTTCACGGTGCCGCGTGGCGGGCTGAAGCGTACTCCCGTATCACCAAGCAGCCGGGGATCACGATCCCCCGAGCTCGCCGCGAAGATGGGGATCAAGCAGAACTATCTCTACCGCGTTCTTTGCCCGGCCTTTTCCGAGCAGGGAAAAGACGGTTGCAGAAGAAAGGCCGCGGCTGGTACCCCGTGGCCACGTAAGCTAGGGAGAGGCATCCTCACTCCACGCCGGGCCACGATCAGAGCCCACGAGCTCGTGGCCGTGCTCCGTTCGGGCTCGGCCCCTATGTGCACCGGTTTCAGCATCGATCAGTTTTCAACGTTCTGAGCACGGCATCGACTTGATCGCGCCCGACACCTTGAAACTCACGAATCTGGCGTATCACCCTTCTGCATAGCCTTCGCAGAATTCTGTTTCTTCGGTTGCCTTTGCTGCGAGGCTTTCCGTGTAGAGGACTGAGCCGTCCGAGCGCTCGACGACGATTTCGGTTGGCGGTGTCGTGTAGACGCCGTAGAACAGCGGTCCTTCTGCGTGCATCGAGGCTGCCAGTTCGACCTTCGTGAGTGGTGCCAGCCCAGCCGGGGTGCGCACCAGGACAGATGCGCCGGGCGGCGCGAGGATGCCGTCGAGCAAGGTATATGGATGCGGCGCACATTCGCTTGAGAGGTCCCACTGGAACTGGTGTCGCTCCCCGTGTTCTTCGCCGCTTTCAGAGCTTCGCATGCCCAGTTGCCGGCCCAGGAAGAATTCTGTCTGTCCGCGGAACCGATGAAGAGTTCCTGTGATGTTGAGGGGTTCACCGGAGGGGGTCATGACCGTTGCGAGATTGACGAACTGAGGCGGCCCAGGTCCGTCGGCAACGGGTTCTTTGGTGCAGCGCACTCGGCCCAAGCCCACAGTGCGCAGGACCCTGCCGTCGCGGCTGAGCTCCTGCACCGAGACCGGGTAGGGGTTGTACCCGCGGAAGGCGTCGATGAAGACTCCCGCCGGCCCTCCGTCGTTGGCTGGGACCTGCACGACGGAGACCGTTACGGTCCGCCCGTCGCTGAGCTGCACCCGTGCCCCGCGCACGTCTGGCGGCGTGGCGAGCTCGACGGTCTCCACAGGCCCTGAGCAGCTGCTGGAGGGGTGTGAGCGGGCGCCTTTGCCGAGACAGACGCCGCCGCCGCTGCCGCCGTTGCCTTCGTGGACTTCGATTTCCACTTCGTGCCTACAGGAGCGTCGGGCACTCTTGCCCACGCTTGCGCGGATCACGAACGTTGTGCCCGCAGATGTCCGTCCCTTGCCGATCACTGGCGCGAGTTGCTGCTCGGCGAAACGCGACAGCTTCTCCCCGAGTGCCAGCTCCATGTGGTAGTCCGCGCTCAAGAACGCTTCGTCGGTGCGCTGTTTTTCCCTGGGCCTTTCCTTCAACGCATCGATGCGCCGAATGATCGCCCGCTCGGCAGGGCTCTCGTAGGGCCGCAGCAGCACCCCGAGGTTACCTTGCACGGCCTGCTTGCTGCGAGCTTCCGCCGATTCCTCGAGGCTCTTGCTTGCGGGTGGCAGCAGGTGGAACCCGCTCGCCGCCCAAGTCCTCATTTCTGCGCAGACCGCGACCGGCGGGCCGATGAGATCTTCCCGGAGCCGTGCTGTCTTCTGGTGGACGAGCGCGTTGATGGTGGGGTCGCTCCAGGTCAGCCGTTCGGCTGTGGCGATGAACGCTTGGTAGGGGCCGCGCAGGATGCGGTCGGCTGCGGCGAAGAGCGTTTCGTCGATCTCCAGGTCGATCGTCTGCTTCTCATGTTCGCTGCGTGCCCGTTCGCCCTGGGTGCGACCGGAAAGCCTGGGCCGCGATGCCAGCGGGCCTTCTTCTTCTTCGATCACGGATTCGTCCGGGGCTCCGTCAAGCACGCCCTTGCACTCGTGGCCAAGACCTTCGGCTGCTCGGGCCACCGCGGCCCGCGCGGCCACGGCGTGGGTCAGGGTTGCCTTCGCAAGTTCGTATTCGGCCTTTAGAAGCGTGCGGGTGGCAGCCCTATCGCCCGGCGCCGTGGCCACCACGCCCACTGGCTCGCTCGCCGCCGCCAACGCTCCGGCGGGTGTGGTGAGCGCGAACGCGAGTATCCCGACCACGACCCAACGGCTTGGCTGGAGCGGGCTGCGCGATCTCGCACGGGCCACCGCGATCAGCCGCCGGAACCCAGGCGAGCCTTCAGCATCCTCATGCGCATGTCCTACACTCTCAGCTCCTCGCCCACGACTGGGAGCCTACTATGTGGACTTCGCTCGTGACCCGTCCAGCCGCGAATCACCTGATGAGGACCGCCGGGCGGTCGCGCACGTCGACGGCAAGATACAGCTGGATACGGCGGGTTTGGACAGACAGCGGGAGGTCGTAGTCCAAACCCCCGCGACGCCCTGTCGGGCGATGGCAAGACTCGGAATTGAAACCGAGGACACTTTACGATTTCAAGCGCGGGGAGGCGACCCCCGACACACGCGATGACGGCCCAGAAGGACATCTACCAGCACGCACCGGCCGATTAGGAGTTCCGCGGTTGTGTCCGTGAACAAATGGCGCCTGTGGCTTGGGTCGGGTATGGGCGAGGTCATCTCACACGAGCTGGCAGCCACAATGGCGAGCCTGAAGGCCCCGAAAGGCGACGCGCGAGACGGTTGGTGCGGCGCGGTGAACCCGCCGAGGACGTAGTCGTGGCGCGCTACGCGGTCGCCTACGCGCGAGAGCGTCAGCGCCGCTTCAGCGATCCTCGTTTGCGTTTGGGCTCGCCCTGGGTGGCGCGTTCGGCCTCGCAGGGATCGGGCTCGCGATCTACTTCTTCAGCCGGGCCGCGGACGCACGGGCGACGACTTCAGCCGCACTGGGAGTCTTCATGCTCGCCAACAGCTGGCGTACATGGCTTGCGATGCGAAACGTCAAGGCAGCCGAGCGAGTCAACCAAGAATACCTGCGTCGGTCGGGTGCTCCCTATGTTCCGGGTGGTCCGCCCACCCCGGTGGACGTGCCGCCGCTGGCCTTGGCCTGTTCGCTTGCAATACACGTAGCGGCCATCTTCATAGTGGGTGGCGTTGTGACACTGCTGCTGAGGGAAGACCCACTCACCGTTACGAGAGTCATATCGGTGGGAGCGGCAGGTAGCGTAGGCGCCGCAATAGGCGCGGTTGTCAGTGTCGTCCACAACAGATCGCGACAGACGCCCAGCGAGTAGCGAGCCGATCACTGGTCGGCACACCACCGGACTGACGGATTGCGACGACCATCCCGCGCGATTATCGGCCACTGAGCGAAAGTGGCTCCTCGTCGGACGTGAGAAACCAGCCCCGCCGTGCCCATCTCACACTGGGATTGTCAAGCTCTGGGAAGCGTTTGAGCCAGACCGCCTTGTCAACGCTGCGGTAGGCAACCTCAGCACCTACCAGCAGCGCGACTGTCACAGCGCCGCCGATCAACAAAGACGACGCCAGACCGGCAGCGTAGCCCACGGCCACACATACGAGGACGACAGCGAACCAGAGGCGGCGAGCGACACGGCGGCGATGCTCCAGGTAGGCGTCAAAACTCATACTGCCCATCATAGATCAGGCAGACCACTTGAACTCCGCTAGTGAGATGTAGTGTGTGCGGGCTGCGATTGGTGTGCACGAGCGGCCGTTGTCTTTGGACGAGGACAGGCCACTTCACGCATCTCGCGATACGTCCACTTCACGCTCGTGCTCGACTGCAGCTACTTCGCCGTTCGTGACTGTGCGAGCACGCGGCTCGCGGCGTCTCGCGGCCATCCACGGCCCCGCCAACCGTCATATGCGCCAGGATGACCGTAGGCACAGGGATCAGTCGTCGACGCGACCAAACGGCCCACGAGCGGTTCGGCCTCCGCCCCACGCAAACAGGCACCCATTGAAATAAGTGGCGAGACTCGGAATCGAACCGAGGACACTACGATTTTCAGTCGTATGCTCTACCAACTGAGCTATCTCGCCGCGACCCCGATCCTAGCGTTTCTGCGCCCGGCGGATGAGCACTGCGAACCTGATTGGAGGCTACCGGCTGGCCGAACAGATGGCGGGAGTTCGAGACACGAGCCGCCCGCACGTGCCGGTCGCGTCATCTTGGTCCTCGGGCGCAGCATCACGACCGCCCGGCCGGAAGCGGCCGGTCAGCGGCGGCTCGATCTGGTCTAGGAAGAAGCCGACGATCGGATAGTGGCGTGAACACAGGATGAACACGAGGAATAGGAATGTTCAGCTGTTGTCTATGGCGTGGATGAACGCGTGGACGACTTCGACTGCTTCGTCGAGATCGGTGATCGGCATGTCTAGACTGCTGGCCATGGTTGTGTATCGGTCGCTCCAGTCGGGGTAGGTTGTGACATGCGGTGGCCAGGGTTGCTGGCCACGTGCAGCAAATATGCGCCGGCAGGCTTCTTTTACGGGCGCGAGGTTCGCTCCGGTCAAGGCTTGGAGGAGCTGCAGGTCGATGAGGTCCCAGTAGCGCGGGTTCTCCCCGCCGGGTCGTAGTGGTGGCTCGGTGACGGCGTGCAGCTTCTGGGCAATCTGCCAGCGAACGGCGAGCACTGGGATGATGTCGGGGCCGTCGAGGCCGATGGTGCTGAGGTCGTGGGCAGCTATCTCTTCGATCTCATCGCCTCCGGCCTCGACGGGTGCGACCTCGACGACGAGCGTCATGAAGGGCTTGGTGCGGAACGCGACCTTCACCCGGATCCTGCGGACGTGTGGGCGCAGTTCCAGCGGCTGGGGCTCATTGCGCTCGAAGGAGAACTCTTCGTAGTCCTCCGCGAGAGAGGCATCGAGGTGCGCGAGCAGGGACTCGGGGTCACCGCGCAGGACGAGATCCACGTCGCCCGTTACGCGTGCCTTCTCGCCGGCTCGCAGCTCCATCGCCACTCCGCCCCTGGTCACGAACGCGACGACTCCGTCATCGTCGACCGCACGTCGCAGTGCGCCGGCCAGCATCATTGATGCGACCCTGAGATTGAGGCGGCGCACCGGCTGCCCAGACTCACGCTCCCACTCCGTGATCAGCCGCTGCAGCCGATTCACCGTCTTGGGTCGCTTGGGGGGTGGGCTCACGCTCGTCCGCTGACGCCGTCGAGCCCAAGCTCCAGCACGAGGGTCTCATGTTCCTGGGCACTCAGGAGCCCGCGAGCGCGGCCGTGGCGGGCGGCCTGCTCGAGCAGATCGCGCCCGAGGTGCTCCCGGGCGCACTGGCGCAGGGCGCGGGCGAGCTTGACGACAGGGATCCCCTCGATAGCGGTGATCTCAGCCGGGTCGAGGTCTTCGCGATGGATCACGTACGCCCTGGGGATCGCTCTCTGCGGGCGGTGTCCGCGCGGCACGGTGATGTGGATCTTGGCGGGGTTCACGTCGCTGACATCCCACAGATCCAACGCTGTGTCGTGGGTGAGCACGCCCTGTGTACCCTGGGGCCACAACGCCGCCGCCATGTATGCCTGCATCGCTCCACCCGGCACGAAGGGCACCCGGTATACGCCTCTACTCACCCGTTCCAGCTGTCCTCGCCCAGCCAGCTTCACGAGCGTCTTGGGCTCGTAGCCGACCTCCCGCGCGTCATTGACCGTGACCAGGCCGAACCGGTCCGCCGCGGTCTCTGCCAGCTCACTGAAACGCCTGGTAGGCACCAGCTCACTATACCCCAAAACGTCTACTTTCAAGCGCTATACGCGGTCGGCACCACACGCGGCTGGCTACCGCATGGGCACGATAAGATCGGCCCACAAGCGCGGTTGCCGAGCGGCACGCCAACGTCTCCCGGCCCGGGACAACCGGGGAGCAGGTCCGTCCCGATGCGCGAGTACCGTAGTCACATCAGGGCAAACGGTGTCTGATGGCTCCGCGGCCGACCGGGACTCTTGACGCCGAAGTGCGGGCCGATGGCACGCTGGCGTTCCGTCTGCGGTTCCGCGCGTATGGCGAGCGGCAGGCGGTGTTCCTGCACGAGCGGCGTGACTGCAACTGCAAGGACGGATGCGGCGGAGGCTGGAGTGAGCGAACCGCACGTGTTGAGCTGCGCAAGATCATCGCCAGGGTTGAAGCTGGCGTCTGGCAGAAGCCCACACGCCGCGAGCCTGTAAGGAGCGCCGCTCCGGCTGAGATCCCTCTCTTTGATGACTACATCGAGTATTGGTTGACGGCCAGGTTCCAGGGCGTCCTCGGGGAAAGGCCGCTTGATGCGGAACACCCGCAGCGACTACCGCTGGCGGGCAGGGCATCTCAAGCGGTTTTTCGGTCGCTACCGCCTCGATGAGATCGACGGCAAGCTGTGCCTGGCGTTCAAGGCTCACAAGCTGGCGGAGGCGGAGCAGTTGCGTGAGGGCCTGCGCGCCGGCGCGGACCTTCGCGATGCGCGCAACCGCCGAATGGTGCCTTTGGGAGCGGCCTCGTTGAAGAAGCTGTTGAACATGCTCGCCGCCGTTCTCGACGATGCGGTCGAGGACGGGCACCTGAGCGTTAACCCGGGGCGCAGCCGCCGGTTGCGTATCCACGTCCCGAAGCCCAGGCGCACGTTCCTCGAGATCGATGAGCTGGCCTGTCTGGAGGACTGCGCGCGAGCGCAGGATCCGCCGCTTGCCCTCTTCAAGCAGGCAGCGTTGGCAGCGCCCGCAGAGTCGACTCGGGCTGCGGTAGCGCTGGCCGCCTCCGAGGGCAAGAGCCAGGCAGCTATCGTCAGCGAGCTGGGGCTGGCGAAGGGCAGCATCAGCTATCACCTGAAGCGCCTGAATCTGGGTGCCATCAAGTACGTGGGCCATGGGGCGATCGTCTCCACCCTCGGCTACTCGGGCGCGCGGGTCAGCGAGTTGTGCGACCTGAAGATCGGCCAGTTGCGGCTGCATGACCCCGAGCAGGCGCGCTTTCTGATCGCCGATGCGAAGACCGAAGCGGGTGTCCGGGCAGTCGAGATGAGCCCCGCCCTGGTCGAGGTCATCCTCGGCCACATCGACCGGCTACGCCGCTACGGTCGCTCAACCGCCCCCGAGAGCCACCTCTTTCAAAATGATCAGGGCGGGCGGATAAGTCCCCATGCGGTCGGAAAGATCCTGGCTGATGCCGCTGTCGCGGCGAGCGACGCAATATGCAAGCTGGGCTTGCCCGCGTTGCCACACATCACACCCCACTCGATGCGCCGCACCTACATCTCGATCGCGCTCCTGGCGAACAACTTCGACATTGTGTGGGTGATGAGGCAGGTCGGGCACGCCAACTCGAAGATGACCCTCGAGGTCTACGCGCAGCTGCAGCAGCGCGCCAGACGCGAGAACGGCGCCAAATTCGACGCGCTCATGCGCAACGCCCGCAAGCAGGCGACACCCCCCAAAACTACTCCAGAGCAGTCAATTGGGTCAGCGATCAGGTCAGCAACCCCCAATAAACGTCCTCGAACCCCGCGAAAGAGGCCTCGGCACCGCGACCACAAAGCCTGCATTTCCAGGCGAAACGTCAGGCTGCGAGACTCCGGTTTGAACTCCGAACACCACGATTTTCAGTCGTGTGCTCTACCAACTGAGCTATCTGGCCGCTCGATCGATGCTACCGGCTCGCCCGAGCAGCCGGTAGTGCTGGCGCCGGGCTTTCAGCGCGGGCCCTACCCCCGCGCAAGTTCCTCCACGAGCGCCTCGTAGGTCAACCGTAGCCCTTGCGCGATCGGCACCTGCGCGCGCCAGCCGAGCTCGCGCCGGGCCCGGCTGGCATCCAGGCAGCTGTTCTGCAGCTCGCCGGGGCGCAGATCGGCGAGCTCGGGCTCGATCTGCTTGCCGGCCGCCTCGCTGAGCTCGCGCCAGACGGTGATCACGTCGGTCTGCACGCCCGTCGCGATGTTGTAGGTGCCTGCCTTGCCGCGCGCGGCCAGCAGCGCGCTGACCACGTCTGTCACGTACACGTAGTCGCGCGTGGGCTTGCCGTGCCCGTAGACCTTGGGCGCCCGATCCTCGTATAGATGGCTGGAGAAGATCGCCACCACGCCCGCCTCGCCGTGCGGGTTCTGGCGCGGCCCGTACACGTTGCCCAGGCGACAGACCGCGTTGGGGATGCCCTTGGACTGCGACCAGGTGTTCACGTACGCCTCCGCCGCCAGCTTGGACGCGCCATAGGGCGACAGGGGTTCGGGGAGGTAGTCCTCGGACGTCGGCCTTGGCGCCTGGTCTCCGTAAAGCGCGCCGCCGGTCGACGTGAACACGACCGGCGCGGCGCAGCGGGCTGCCGCCTCGAGCACGTGCAGCGTGCCCTTGACGTTGACATCGCAGTCGCGAACCGGATCCTCCACCGAGGCCACCACGCTGGCCTGCGCTGCCAAGTGAAAGATCGCCTGCGGCGCGACCTCTGCGACAACCGCGTCCAACGCGGGCCTGTCGACGATGTCCAGCTCGCGCAGGTGCGCCTGTGCGGCCACACGACGCGCATCGCCGGAGGACAAGTCGTCGATGACCGTCACGTCGCAGCCCTCCGCCAGCAGCGCGTCCACCACGTGCGAGCCGATGAAGCCGGCGCCGCCGGTCACGATCGCGCGGGCAGCCATGCCCGCAAATCTATACGGCTGCGGGCGACGCGGCGTTGGCGGTGGACAGCAGCTGTTCGATCGCCTCGACCGACTCGTCGATGCGCTCCAGCACACGCATGCCGCGACGATTGCGCGGCAGGCTGCCGCCCACCGCGGCGCCGCCCAGCATGATTGGCAGGTCGGGGTGGTTCTCGCGCAGCTCGCGCAGCGCGACCTCCAGCGAGTCAGACGCGCTCGGCACGGTCGCACCCAACACCACGATGTCCGGCGACTGGCTCTCGACCATCACCAGCAGCTGTTCAGCCGACAGGTCGGTGTCGAAAATCGTCTGGTAGCCCGCCGCCGCGATCTCGTCGTGGACCATCTGCAGCCCGAGCGTGTGGTCGTCGCCCTGCACGCCTGCCAGCAGCACCCGCTCGCGGGTCGGTTCTGTGCTGCCCAGCATGTAGCGGTACAGCGTGGCCAGCACGCGGCGGGTGATCGTCATCGCGCGGTGCTCGCGGTCGCCGTCGATCTCCCCCGTTTCGCACAGCACGTTGATGCGCCGCAGCGCCGGGTCGATCACCTCGGCGTGCAGCGTGCTCGGCGTGATGCCGTCTTCGATCGCCGTTGCAATCGCGCCCTCGGCCATCTCCGCGTCGCCGCGCTGCAATGCCTTGGCATAAGTCTCCAGGGTGCTCTCCACGAGCACCATCGGGTCCGGCCGGGGCCCCTCGTGCGGGTCCGGTCCCAGGGTGCCGAGCACTTCCATGAACGCGTCCAGCAGCACAGGGTCGAAGTGGCGCCCGCGCTGTTCGCGCATCATCTGCACGGCGTCTTCAACCGGGAATGCTTTGCGGTAGACGCGATCGCTGGTCAGCGCGTCGAACACGTCCGTCACCGCCACGATCCTACCCTCGATCGGGATCGACTCGCCCGCCAGTCCGCGCGGGTAGCCAGTGCCGTCCCACTTCTCCTGATGACTGAGCGCGATCGTTGCTGCCATGTCGAGGATCGAGGACGACGAGCCGCGCACCAGCCTGTGGCCCTCCTCCGCATGGGTCTCCACGATCGCGCGCTCCTCCGACGTGAGCGGTCCCGGCTTGAGCAGGATCGCGTCGGGGATGGCCACCTTGCCGACATCGTGCAGTGGCGCCGCGTGGCGCAGCCGCTCGCAGAATTCGGGGTCCATACCGATGTGTTCGGCCAGCAGCGTGGAGAAGCGTCCGATGCGCTCAATGTGCGCGCCGGTGTCCTCGTCGCGGAACTCGACTGCCATCGACAGCCGCTGCACCGTCTCGGCCTGCGCGATCTCCAGCTCAGACAGCGCGCGTTTGAGCTCCAGCGAGCGGTTCTCGATCTCCTGCTCGAGCGCCAGCCGGCGCCGGTCGCCCAAGCGCCAGCCCAACGCCGTGGCCGCGCAAGCGAGCACGAGCAGACAGCCCGACACGATCGTCGAAGCGCCGGCCACGATTGCTCCCACCAGCGCAGCGGTCATCAGCACGAGCCACGGCAGCACGCCGAGCGCCGGGTGCCGACGGGTTGCGGCGGGGGGCCGTCCGCGGCCGGGCTGGTTGCCCGAAGTCAGATCGCCGATGCCCATACGTGCCAGCGCCCTGACCAGCCGGCCGCCGCGCGTCCGCTTGGCACCTGGGTGCGCCTCGGCCATCCCTTGCTTGGCGGGCTGCAGCAGGCTGGCTTGAATCGCACTGTTCACTGAGAGCTCTCGCGTCCTTGTCCGGCCTCAGGTTTGAAGTCGTATCGCGCGAGTGCCGCTTCGGCGCCCGCCACCACGATCTTGACCGGGATCGGGTGCGGATAGACACATGACGGAAGGGCCTCACCGGTGGCCGACCAGCTGGTTGACGTTGACCACATCCGTTGGCGCTGTGAGGGTGACAGGCTGGTTCCAGTGGTCAAACCTGATCGTTCCGCCACCTGGCGTGCGGACCTCGACCGGATATGGACTGCCCTCAGCGGCCACGTATAGCGTGCCGCCCATGGCGAGGTCGTCGATCGCGACGACCTCGTGCCCGTCCAGCGTGCTCGTGCCCTTGCGTGCAAGCGTTCCATGGCTGGTCAGGGTCGTATCGACCAGTGAATCGAGATTCGTTAGCCCGGCAAATGCCGCCAGGGCACCTTTGGTCTTGACCTTCAACCACCCGCCCCGCAGCTCCCCCGCAAGCGGTGCGCCAAGCCTGCGATAGAGGGCGGGGTTGCCTTTGATGTATGCGAAGCGTCCGATCAGTATCAGCTTAAAGTCGAGTGTGCCCGCAGCGATGTGTCCCTGGCCGCCCTTTCCCGCCACCAGCTGCAGGTCCAGCGACAGCGGCCCGCCCGCGCCTGCGACCGAGCCCGAGACGTGCACCGTGACCGCGCCCTCTGCGGCCGTCCTCGACATCGCCACGATCTGCTCGGCGGTCTTGGAGGCGATCTCGTTGCCGGCTGACGAGCTGCCACAGCCGGCCAGCAGCGCCACCGCCAGCCCCAGCCACGGCGTGCGGCGGGCAAAGGACAAAGCGAGACGGCGCATCGGCCCATCGACTGTACCCGCGCATGGGCGCGCTTGAGCGTCCGCATGGGCGACCTCAGGTATAGCCCCGATACATGGTGGCCGATGCAAGTAGACCATCAGCACTATCGACCTACCAACCGACGACACGGCGCCGCGCAAGGAGATCGAGCGACGGCTCGCGCTGCATGCTCGCCAGCACGAGGCGGTTGCGCGCCTCGGGCAGGTTGCGCTTCGTGAGCAGGACCTCAGCACGCTCACAGACGAGATCGTCGCGACCGTCGCCAGCACGCTGGACGTGGCGCTGTGCGCCGTGCTCGAGCTCGCCGAGAACGAGAAAACGCTGGAGATCATCTCCAACGTGGGCTACAGGGGCACCGGCACGCTGCCTGCGGGCAAAGGCACGCAGGCCGGCTATGCGCTCGCCGAGCGCCAGCCTGTCGTCGCCGAGGACCTGCGCAGCGAGACGCGCTTCGATCCCCGCCCGCTGCTCGAACAGGGGGTGACGTGTGGCATGAACGCCGTCATCGAGGGGCCCGAGCGACCCTTTGGCGTGCTCAGCGCCCATTCCGAGCGGCCCCGGCGCTTCAGCGAGGACAACGTCAACTTTCTCGTGGCCGTCGCCAACCTCCTGTCAGCCGCTGTTGAGCGCCGCCGCCGCGAGGAGCTCGCCCGGCACGCTGCACTGCACGACCCCCTCACCGGGCTGCCCAACCGGCCGCTCGCGCTGGACCGTCTCGACCTCGCTCTGGCCAGGCGCCGGCGCAACGGGACCCACGTAGCGCTGCTGCTGCTCGATCTGGATCGCTTCAAGCTCATAAACGACTCGCTCGGTCACGCGGCCGGAGACCGGGTGCTGGTCGAGATCGCCACTCGCCTGCGGGCCATCCCGCGTGCCACCGACACGGTCGCCCGCCTGAGCGGCGACGAGTTCGTGGTCGTGTGCGAGAGCGACGGTGCCACCAGAAGCAACGTCGTGGAACTCGCCGAGCGCCTGTGCACGGTCTTCGACAGTCCCTTCGCGCTGGCCAGTGGCGAACACTTCCTGACCACGAGCGTTGGCATAGCGATCGCAGAAGACCGCAATGACAGCTCAGCGTCCCTGTTGCGCGATGCCGACGCGGCGATGTACCGCGCCAAGAAACGCGGCCCGGGGCGCTATGAGCTGTTCGACAGCACCATGCGAGCGCAGGCGCTGGCAAGGTTGCGCACCGAGTCCGAGCTGCGCAGCGCGCTCGATAACGGACAGCTGTGCGTCTTTTATCAACCGATCATCGAGCTGGCCAGCGGCCAGCCGGTCGCCTGCGAGGCGCTCGTCCGTTGGATGCACCCTCGTCACGGGCTGGTCCCCCCGCTCGAGTTCATCTCGATCGCCGAGGAGACAGGGCTGATCAGCGAGCTTGGGCGATACGTGTTGCGCGAGGCATGCACGCAGGCAGCCACCTGGCAGCACCGGTTCGGTGTCCCCTTGCAGATCTTCGTCAACGTATCGGGCTGCCAGCTGGCCAACCCTGTGTTCCCTGCCGAGGTCACCGACATCGCCACCAGCAGCGGCGTGCTGGGAGGGACGCTCGGCTTGGAGGTCACCGAGAGCGTGCTCATCGAGGAGGCCGGCTCGACGATGGCGGTGCTCACGCAGTTGCACGAGCGCGGGATGCGTCTGGTGCTCGACGACTTCGGCACCGGCTACTCGTCGCTGAGCTACCTGCGCCAGTTCCCCCTGGACGGAGTCAAGGTGGACCGCTCGTTTACGGATGGCCTCGGCAACAGCCCGCGCGACGCGGCCATCATGAGCGCGATCGTGCAGATGTGCCAAGCGCTCGAGCTCACGGTCGTAGCCGAGGGCGTGGAGTCCTCCACGCAGCTGGAGCAGCTGGGCGTGCTCGGTTGCGAGCTGGTGCAGGGCTACCTGTTGTGCCACCCCATGCCCGCCGAGCAGGCCGGCGAGTACCTCGAGCGTCGTCTGCGGGCGTTCGACATCGACGTCGTCGACGAGGCGCGGTCGTCGCTCGCCGGCGTGTAGCGCAGTTGCGGTCGCCGGGTCCGGGATGCTCACAGGCTCATCGCCACGTACTTCGTCTCCAGGTACTCCCCGATCCCCTCGAATCCCCCCTCGCGGCCGAAGCCAGACTGCTTGACCCCGCCAAACGGCGCTGCCGCGTTGGACACCACACCTTGGTTGAGACCGACCATGCCCGTCTCGATGCCCTCGCAGATGCGAAAGGCCCGTTCCAGGTCGCGTGTGTACACGTAGGCCACCAGCCCGTACTCCGTGCGGTTGGCCGCCGCGAGGGCCTGCTCGTCTGAGCTGAACGTGGCGATCGGGGCGACCGGGCCGAAGATCTCCTCGTCGAGCAAGCGCGCGTCGTCGGGTACTCCTGCCAGCACGGTCGGCTCGAAGAAGTAGCCGCGTCCGTCCACACGCTGCCCGCCGACGAGCACCTTTGCCCCGCGGGCAGTGGCGTCGTCGACGAGCTCTGCCACCTTGCTGCGCTGATCCTCGTCGATCAGCGGCCCCACGTCGGTGTCTGGCTCGGTGCCGCGGCCGACCTTCAGCGCGCCCATGCGCTGCGCGAGCCTGGCAGCGAACTCGTCGGCGAGCGACTCGTGCACGTGAAAGCGGTTGGCTGCGGTGCATGCCTCGCCCACGTTTCGCATCTTGGCCAGCATCGCCCCCTCGACGGCCGCGTCGAGGTCTGCGTCGGCGAACACCAGGAAGGGGGCGTTGCCGCCGAGCTCCATCGACACGCGCAGAACCTGGTGGGCGGACTGTTCGATCAGCGTGCGCCCCACCTCGGTGGAGCCGGTGAACGATAGCTTGCGCGTGCGCGGGTCGCGCAGCAGCGGCTCGACCACATCGCCCGAGCGCGCGGCGGTGATCACGTTGAGCACGCCCGCCGGCAATCCCGCCTCCTGCAGGATCTTGGCGAGGGCGAGCATCGACAGTGGCGTCTGTTTGGCGGGCTTTACCACCATCGTGCAGCCCGCTGCGATCGCGGGGGCGATCTTCCTGGTACCCATCGCCATGGGGAAGTTCCACGGCGTGACGAACACGCACGGGCCGACCGGCTGGCGCATCGTCAAGACCCGGCCCTTGCCGGTCGTGTTGACCATGTAGCGGCCGTGTATGCGCACGGCCTCCTCTGAGAACCAGCGAAAGAACTCGGCCGCGTAGCCGATCTCCGCGCGCGACTCGGCCAGCGCCTTGCCCATCTCAAGCGTCATCAACAGCGCCAGATCGTCGGTCTGGGCAACGATCGCCTCGTAGGCCCTGCGCAGAATCTCGCCGCGATCGCGCGGCGGATGCAGCGCCCACTCGCCTTGCGCGTCCGCTGCGCCAGCCAGGGCGGCCATCGCGTCCTGGACCTGCCCGTCGGCCACGTCCACGAGCGACTGCCCCGTGGCGGGGTCCTCGACAGACAGCATGCCGCCGGCTTGCGCCGCGCGCCACTGCCCGCCGATGAACAGCTGCGTGGGCACCCGCTCGAGCACCGCGCGTTCGCTGTCTACGTTTGTCATGCCAGCCGCCCGTGTGGCCGCCGTGCGCCAGCGATCGTGCAGCGCTCACGCGGCGGCCACAACAACCCGACCGGAAGGACGATGGGACATTCGTCCAGATCGCGCGAGCACGGCATGGCGGCTGTGTTGCTGTGGGCGCGGATGCCGGTCATTTACCCAACCTACCACCGCCCAAGCGCTGCTCTGCGCGGGCACGCGCGGCGAACCGTTGCGCTGCTCGCTGGCGTGCTGGCGGGCCTTTGCCTGTGGGCCAGCACGGCAGCCGGCGCGAGCGGATCGACGCTCGTGATCGAAGGCGCGGGCGACGGCCATGGCGTGGGCATGAGCCAGGACGGCGCCTACGGCTACGCCGTCCACGGAGCCTCATACCAGGCGATCCTCGCCCACTACTACACGGGCACCACGCTCGGACAGGCGCCCGCCGACGCGGTCGTGCGGGTACTGGAGGGCACCAAGGTGGTCCGGGTACCTCTCGAACGCTACGTCCGCGGCGTGGTCGCCGCGGAGATGCCCGCCAGCTGGCCGCTGGCCGCGCTGGAGGCCCAGGCGATCGCCAGCCGCACATACGCCTTGACAGACCACGCGGGCGGCCCCAGGTTCGACGTGTACGCGGACACCCGCTCGCAGGTGTACGAGGGGGCCGCGGCGGAAACGGCGTCGTCCAACGCCGCTGTCGCGGACACCGCTGGCCAGATCGTCCTGTACGCAGGCCAGCCGGCGATCACGTTCTTTTTCGCCAGCTCGGGCGGGATGACCGAGGACATCGCCAACGCGTGGCCCGGCTCGGCGCCACAGCCGTGGCTGCAGGCGGTCGCCGACCCGTATGAAAGCGCGGCTTCGAGCTGGAGGGTGAGCACGAGCTTCGCCTCCGCGACGGCGCGCCTGAGAGGCCTCGTCAAAGGATCCCTGCGCGGAGTCGAGGTGCTGCGGCGTGGCGCTTCCCCGCGGATCGTGTCCGCGCAGGTGCTGGGCACAGGTGGCGACACGCAGGTGAGCGGGCCCGAACTGGAGGCTCGGTTGGGGCTGCAGAGCACGTGGGCGTATTTCAGCGTCAAGACCGGCACGCGTGTCACGCGCGAGCCCGACCTCAGCGGCCAGCCGCCGGCGCCCTCGCCTCCCGCGGGCGTGCCCCCAGCGACCCCCGCCCCGTCGCCTGAAGGCACCGCGCCTGCCGAACCGGCCACGCCTGCCGTATCCAGCTCCGCGCAAGGCGGCGCCCGGGCGCCGGGCGCGCCGGTGTCGACCCTCGCCACGGGAGGCGCGGCGGCGCAGTAGAGGGCATCGCCGACCGGCCTCGCGCCTACGATATGCGTCCGCTGCGGACCCACCTGGCAGCACAGACCTCGTGGATCGCCCCCGGACTGCCGACACCTTGGGTATGAGCGTTTGCCGCACGATCGCCGTGCTCGCGTGCGCGGCCGCGCTCGCGCTGCCGGCCGGCGCGCAGGCGGCTCATTCGGTTGGCAGCGGTGAACAGATCGCGTGGGTACGCCGGGCGGCGACGAACTTCGTCAGCGCTGAGCTCGCAGGCAATGGCGCGGGCGCATGCGGCGTGCTCAACGCCCCACTGCGGGCGGCCGAGCACGGCCGCACTTGCGAACAGCGCTGGAACGCCAAGCTGTCAAAGCTCCTGCGCGAGCCGGGCGCCCGGGCGCGGCTGCGCGCCCAGAAGCGCGCGATCGGATCGGCGATCGTGATCGTCCACGGCTACGTCGCCTCGCTTGAACTGAGCACGCCGCTGATGGGCGGGGCAAGTCGCTTCGTGTGGACGGAAAACTGCTGGATGCTCGACGGCTGAGCACGCTGCCCGCGCGCCACCGCCCACCGCGCAGCACGCCTGGCGCATAACCTGAGCGGGTGCCAGCGCCGCTGCTGATCGCCGACGTGCCATGGCTGCTGTACCGCTCGTTCTTCGCGCTACCCAAGTCGATCGTGGACGAGCAGGACAGGCCGGTGAACGCACTGCTCGGCACCGTGAACGCGGTTTTGGCTTTGATTGATGCGCGCCTTCCGGCGCGGGACGTGCGCGGCGTGGTGGCGTGCATGGGCGCTGAGCAGGCGAACTACCGCGTAGAGCTGTACCCGGCCTACCACGCCCACCGCGACCCCATGCCCGCGGAGCTCGCCGCGCAGTGGCAGAAGGCGCCGCGCCTACTCGAGAGCCTCGGCTGGACGGTACCCACGAGCGCGGATCTGGAGGCAGACGACGTGATGTACTCGTATGCCCGCAGCGAGGAGGAGGCCGGCGGGCAGGCGCTGCTGCTGACCGCCGACCGCGACCTGTTCGGCGCGGTCAGCGAGCGCGTAGCGGTAGTCGAGCTGCGCAAAGGCACACAGCTGATCGAGGTCGGCCCCGAGCAGGTGCGCGAGCGCTACGGCGTGGACCCGCAGCTCGTGCCCGACTTCATCGCCCTGCGCGGCGACCCCTCCGACGGGCTTCCGGGCGCGCCGGGCATCGGCGCCAAGACCGCCGCCGAGCTGCTGTCCGCATACGGGTCGCTGGAGGCGGTGCTCGCGGCGGCGAGCGCGAGCGAGGGGCCTGACCAACGCGCGCGCGGCGGCGACCACGCAGTGCGAGCGCCAGGAGGCACCACGCGCCCGGGCATGCGCCCCCGCGTGGCCGCAGCGCTGCGCGACAACTCTGATCTCCTACTTGCTTTCAAGCGGATCGCAACGCTGCAGCGGATCGACGTGCAGCGCCCGTCCGATCGGCCGACCGACTTCGCCGGCGGCAGTGCAATGGCGCGCGAGATGGGGATGCGCCGGCTGGCAGAGCGCCTGCAGAAGTTGACCGCGCCTGCCGATGAATAGCTATGAGAGAGGATGCGCTGACCGGCGCCCTGCGCTACGGCCAGGTCGCCGTTGCGCACGCAGATACAGCTACGACGCAAGACTCAGCGCAGACGTCGCAGGACCCGACGCTCGCCGAGGAGTCCGCCGGCTTGGCACAGCTCGCGCTTCGCGCTCGACTGAACGCCTTCGTGCTGGACGCCCTCGTGGTTGGGGTCGTGACCGTGCCCCTGCTCGGCCTACCAGGCAAGTCCGCGAACGCACTCGAAGAGCTCCTGTTGGACTTCGGGCTGCTGTTTGCGTACTTCTTCCTGTGCGAGTCGCATGGCGGGCGCACGCTCGGCAAGCGAATCTGCCACGTCCACGTGGCCACGCTCACCGGCGCCCAGCCCAGCGCAGGCCAGGTGGCGATTCGCAATGCAGCACGCCTACTCGACGCGCTGCCCCTGATGTACGCCTCCGGGCTGATCTCGATGATGCGCACAGGCCCCGACCGGCGCCAGCGCATCGGAGACATCCTCGCCGGCACCACCGTCGTGCTCGACGCAGGCCGCAGCCCGGGCGCCACGCCCCGCTGGCTGCTGCCCACCATCACGTTCCTCGCGACCTTGCTGTCGCTTGCCGCGATCCTGCCGCTGCTGGGCGTCTGACAGAGGCCCGTCCACGCTCGCTGCCCCAAAAGCGCGCGATCGACCCGCGTGGTGAACGGCTATGGCGTGAACTTGACCGTGATCACGTCGCCATCGGCCATCACGTAGTCGCGCCCCTCCAGGCGCAGCGTGCCGCGCTCGCGCGCGCCCGCGTAGCCGCCCGCGTCGATGAGCTCGCGCCAGCCGATTACCTCTGCGCGCACGAAGCCCTTCTGGATGTCCGAGTGAATCTCGCCAGCCGCGTGCCACGCCGTGAGGCCGTCGTGCAGGTGCCACGACTGGGCGGGCTTACCGTCGCCCGCGGTGAAGAACGCGATCAGGCGCAGCAGGGCGAACGCCTCGCGAATGACGCGCTGAAGGCCGGACTCGCTGACGCCGAGCTCCTCGCGCATCGCCGCCGCGTCCTCGTCCTCCAGCTCGGCCAGCTCGGACTCGATGCGCGAGGAAACCGCCACAGCGCGTGCGCCCTGGGCAGCCGCGTGCTTGGCGATGTCCGCCGGGACCTCCTCCGAGCCCTCGTCCACGTTGGCCACGAACAGCACCGGCTTGACCGTCAGCGAGCCCAGGTCGCGCGCCGCGTTCGGCGCGTCCTCGGGGACCGGCACGCCGCGCGCGGGGCCGCCCGCCTGCAGCACCTCGATCACCGTGCGCAGCCACCGCTCCTCGGCCACCGCCGCGCGGTCGCCGCTGCGGGCCTGCCGTGCCACTCGCTCCACGCGGCGCTCGGCCTGCTCCAGATCGGCCAGGATCAGCTCTGTCTCGATCGTCTCCATGTCGCGCAGCGGATTGACGTCGCCCTCCGGATGCACCACGCTCTCGTCGCCATGGGCGCGGACCACATGCACGATCGCGTCCGTCTCGCGGATGTTCGCCAGGAAGCGGTTGCCCAAGCCCTCGCCCTGGTGGGCGCCCGCCACCAGGCCCGCAATGTCGTGGAAGTCGACCGTGTCCCACACGATCTCCGACGAGCCCACCGTCGCCGCCACCTGCTCCAGGCGCTCGTCGCGCACCGCCACCACCGCCACGTTGGGCTCGATCGTCGTGAACGGGTAGTTCGCCGCCTCCGCGCCCGCTTTCGTCAGCGCGTTGAATAGCGACGACTTGCCCGCGTTGGGCATGCCCACGATGCCGATCCTGGTGCTCATGGCGCCGCTTCCTCGAGAATGCCCTCCTTCACCATCCAGGCTGCACAGCGATCCACATAGCCATCGAGCTCGGACAGCAGCGTCTGCACACCATCGTGCAACGCTCGCCAGCCAGCCGGCGGGTAGGCGTGTGCGAGCTCGTCGCGCAACTCCTTCGCCTCTTGCAAGCGTGTGGCCGAACCTTGCGAGATGACACCAAGCTCCGCAAGACGCGCCCACGGATGCCCTGACGCCTTGTCGACCACGCCCAGTCGCTGCCCCTCTGACAGCGACCTTGCCGCCAGCTCGTCCAACCAGTTGAGCAGCACCTCGTACTCGCGCTCTATCACCGCGACCTTGTTGCGCTCACGCGGATCGGGTGAATGCGCCGCCAGCAAGAGCGCATCCAGCTGGAAATCGGGGTCCAGCTCTTCGACGGCTACCAGCAACTGCTCACGCACCGGCCCAATCGCCTTGAGGATCGCATTGAGCCGACGCTGCCCCTTGGAGAGCGCCACGGCTAGGCCGCCGCAGCGATCCGCTCCCGAGCGGCCAGTACCGCCGCGCGCGCGTGTTTCGCAGTTACCCGATCTTCGCGCTCTGCGGCGGCGAATATCTCGCGACGACGCCCGCACAACGCCTCCCACAGTCCATCGCGGTCGATCAGGACGCGGCCCTCGCGCAGCACGTCAGCCAACAGCGTCGGCATGGCTTCCGCCTGCTCCAAGCCGACCACATCGACCGATCTGCCCACCGCGCGGCCAAGACGCAGCCGCAGGCCCGCGAAAGCACGCGGCGCAGGGGCACGATGGACCACCAGAAGGTCCACGTCCGAGCGGCGTTCGTCGTCACCCACGGCCATCGAGCCGAACAGCACCGCCAGGCGCACGCCTCGCTCGGTACGCAACGCCGATCTCAACGTGCTGAGCAGCTGCCAGTGAGCGCGCAGATATGCCTCTTCCGCGCCGGACAACTCCATCCGGTGCCCGACCATGCGTCGCCCTCGCAGCAGGCCGTCGTTCAAGTAGCGACGTAGCGTGCGCTCACTGCAACCCAATCTCTGCGCTGAAGCCATGAGCGCCTGACTCATGTGTCCAGTATATGCGCTTGTGCGTCCAAGCGCAGAGATAAGGAACGCACTCAGCCCCGGGGGGCCGTCGAGGCAGCGGATGGGCCAGCGCCACGCTGCCCGCTACCGCGCCGCCCAGCAGCGCGCCGGCCAGCACATCGGAGGGGTAGTGCACGCCCAGGTACAGTCGCGACAGAGACAGCGCTGACGCGAGCCCATACAGCGGCAGCGCGGGCACCCCCAAGCGGCGATACAACCCCGCCGCCGCGAACGAAGTCGCCGCATGCGCGCTGGGGAAGCTCAGCTGCGTGGGCGTGTCGGTCAGCGGCGGCAGGTCGGCCAGCTGCGGGCGGCGCCTCCTAACCAGCAGCTTGACGCCCGTGTTCAACGCGTACGTCCCCGCGATCGTCCTCGTCATGCGCCGCCAGCGATCGCGCTGCTTGCCGTCCAGCGCCCAGCCGGCCACACCAAACGCCAGCCATACCGCGCCGTGCTCGCCGATGCGCGAGAACCGCGCCACCGCGCGCTCGGCCGATGGCGTGTGCCCGCGCGTTCGCGCCGCCAACAGCAGCCGCTCGTCGAGGTTCAACGCGCGCTAGCCAAAGCCGACGCGGGACTCGTCCTTATCCGCGCTCACGTAAACCACCTGCGCAAGGTTCACGCGGACCGGGCCGTCCTCGCTTTGGACGTCGTGCCAGCCGCCGCCGCCCAACGCCCCGTTGAGCGCCTTGAGCTGATCGTCGCTCACGCGCAGCGCCAGCGCCTGTCCACCGTGGAAGCCGATCGTTATGCGTCGCGAGCCGGTCGACATCAGTGCGCCCCCACGCCGGCCGCCGGCTGCACGATCTCGGTGAGCACCCCCATACTCGCCCGCGGGTGCATAAACGCCACACGCGAGCCGCGTATGCCGATTCGCGGCTGCTCGTCGATCATCTGTAGGCCCGCACGCCGCAGCGCGTCGAGCGTCGCGTCGATGTCTGACACTTGGTAGGCCACGTGGTGCAGCCCCGGGCCCTGCTTGGCCAGGAACTTGCCCACGGGCGTGTCCGGGCCGAGTGGTGCCAGCAGCTCCACGTGGTTCTCGCCCACGTCCAACAGCACCGCCTCCACGCCCTGCTCGGACACCACCTCGCGGTGGGCCACCTCGAGTTCCAGCTCGTCGCGGTACAGCGCCAGCGCCGGCTCGATCTCTTGCACGGCAACCCCGATGTGGTCGATGCGGCTGAACACCCGCCGCAGTCTATATGCCGATCGGAGCGGGCCCCGGCGGTGGCTCGCTCGGCTGGGCCGCCGCCACCACGCGCAGGCCAACGCCCGGCGCGCGCTCCAGGCGAGGCACGCCCTTCAGGATCCGCTCGATCGCCTCGCGGTCAAGCACCTCATGCTCGAGCAACTCCTGCGCCAGGTCCTCCAGCTGGGCGCGATGGGAGACGATCATCCTCTGGGCAGCCCGCCGGGCTTCCTCAATCAGATCCCTGCGCTCCTCATCGCGGATCCGCAGCGTGCTCTCCGATAGGCGCACGTCCCCGTCAGGTGAGCGCCCCACGCCCGCGTTGCCCATCGCGTAGTCGTGAACCATCGAGTGGGAGATGTCCGCCACACGCTTGAGGTCGTCCGACGCGCCCGTCGTGATCGCGCCGAAGACCACCTGCTCGGCCACGCGCCCGCCGAGCAGCACCGTCATGTAGTCGAGCAGCTCCTCGCGCGTCTTCAGGTAGCGGTCCTCCGCCGGCAGGTTCAGCGTGTAGCCAAGCGCGCGTCCGCGGGGCACGATCGAGATGCGGTGCACGCGGTCCACCGACGGCAGCAGCTCGCCGCACAGCGCGTGCCCCGCCTCGTGATAGGCCACCACGCGCTTCTCGTGCGCGTTGAGCACGCGCTTTGACTGCACGCCCGCGATCACGCGCTCGATTGCCGAGTCGAAGTCCGCGGCCGAGATCGACTTGCCCCGGCGCCTGGCCGCGAAGATCGCCGCCTCGTTGCAGATGTTCGCCAGGTCCGCCCCCGTCAGCCCGCTCGTCTGCTGGGCCACCAGCCCGAGGTCCACGTCGCCCATCGGCTTGGAGCGTGTGTGCACCTGCAGAACCCCCAGTCGGCCTTTGACGTCCGGCGGCACCACGAACACCTGGCGGTCGAAGCGTCCCGGGCGCAGCAGCGCCGGGTCGAGCTTCTCCAGCAGGTTCGACGCCGCGATCACCACCACCCGCCCGCTCGACGCGAAGCCGTCCATCTCCACCAGCAGCTGGTTGAGCGTCTGATCCTTCTCGCCCGAGATGTCCATCCCGCGCCGGCCACCCACCGCGTCGAGCTCGTCGATGAAGATGATCGCCGGTTCGTGTTTGCGCGCGATCGCAAACAGCCTGCGGATACGAGCCGCGCCAAGGCCCGCGAACATCTCCACGAACGACGCCGCCGACTGGGCGAAGAACTGCGCGCCCGACTCGTTGGCCACCGCCTTGGCCAGCAGCGTCTTGCCCGTGCCTGGGGGGCCGTGCAAGAGGATTCCCTTGGGAACGCTCGCGCCGAGCGCGTGGAAGGCCTTGGGGTCACGCAGGAACTCGACGATCTCCTGCAGCTCCGCCTTTGCCTCGTCCACGCCCGCGATGTCGTTGAACGTCACCGACTGATTCGACGCCGGCTTGATCTGCTGTGGCTTGGTCTTGGGCATCACTTTCAACATGCGCCACATCACGAAGATGATCACCGTGAAGAACACGATGAACACCACCGGCGACCAGCTCTGGGCGAAGTTCTGAATTTCCTGGGTCAGCGAAACCTGCGGCGTGGGCGCCGGCGGCACGGAGATCACGTGCGTCACCGCCGCCGGGGCATGCCCAGCAACCGCCGGGGAATGTGTCGCAGGCACACGCGTGGCGGTTGCGCTCGTCGACGCTGACCGCTGGCCTGCCCCCGGGCCCGCAGCCTGTCCGCTCGGCGACGCGCCCGCTTCATGCACGTGGGCAGCTTCCGGCGCACTCATATCGCCATCCCCTCCTTGCAATGCACCATCCTTGGCATCAACGATTGATTATGCGGGTTTTAGGGCGCGCTGTCGAGGGCATGCAACCCTCAGCCCAGCAAACGCACCGCCAGATCGCGGAAGAGCTCGCTCGCGAACGCCAGGTCGCGAACGTCGATCCGCTCGTCCGCGCCGTGGATCAGCGGCGAGGTCTCGCGCAGCGACTGGTGGCGCTGCGGGAAGAACCCATAGGCCACGCACTCGGGGAACGCCTGGCGGAAATGGCGCGAGTCGGTGAAGCCGGGCAGGATCACCGGCACCACCTCCGCACCCGGGTCATGCTCGCCGATCCACTGCGAGATCGCGTCCATCAGCGGCGAGTCAAGCGGCGAGCCGTTGCCGGGGACGCGCTCGGTGAACTCGATGCGCCAGCGCGGCGACGAGTCCGTCCCCGGCTCGCCCAGCACCTCGGCGATGCCCCTGCGCACCTCCTGCTCGCCCAGCCCCGGCGGCACGCGGCAGTCGACCTTCAGCTCGGCGCGGCTGGGGATCACGTTGATCTTCTGCGAAGCCCTGATCATCGTCGGGGTGAACGTCACGCCCAACATCGGCTCGAACATCGTCGCCAGCATGGGATCGCTCTCCCGCATGCGCGCGACTGCGCCCGCGGGATCGTCGGGGTCCTCGCCGATCCCGCGCAGGAACGCGCGCGGCTCGTCGGTCAGAGCGTAGGACGGCTGACGCGCGCCCAGGCGCTCGAGCACTGTGGCCATCTTCAGCAGCGCGTTGTCGCCCATCCCCGGCATCGACGCGTGAGCGGCCACGCCATCGGTGCTCAGCGCAAAGCGGAAAACCCCCTTCTCCGCGCAGCACACGCCGTAGCGGCGCCGGGTGGGCGGACCTCCATATTCAAACACCGCGCCGCCGCCCTCGTTGACGAGCATGTCGCAGCGCACCTTGTCGGGATGCGTCTCGGTGATCCACTGGGCGCCGAGCGCCCCGCCGGTCTCCTCGTCGACGACCGCCACCAGCAACAGCTCCCCGGCCGCCGGTCGCCAGCCCGAGCGCGCGAGCTGTGCCGCCGCCGCGATCTCCGCGGCGACCTGCGACTTCATGTCAAGCGCTCCGCGACCCCACACGAAGCCGTCGGCCACGTCGCCCGACCAGGGGTCATGGGTCCACTCGTGCGGGTCGGCCAGCACAGTGTCGACGTGGCCCAGATAGCACAGCGTCGGGCCGTCAGCCGCCTCGCCGCGCAGCCTGGCCACGAGGTTGGGACGGTCGGGCTGGGCGCCGAGCAGCTCGCACTCGAACCCCGCCCTCGCTAGGTGGTCGGCCAGGTATTCCTGGGCCGGGCGCTCGTTGCCCGGGGGGTTGACGGTGTTGAAGGCGATCAGCTTCGCCAGCAGCTGCTGTGCCTCTGTGGCGAGATCGGCGCTCACCCGTGGATCGTACGCCCATCGCCCGCGCGCGCCCCCGGCACGGATGCGAGCAGCTCGCGCGTGTACGGGTGGGTGGGCGCGCTGAAGATCTGCTCGCCGGGGCCCAGCTCGACGATCTTCCCCTCCAGCATCACCGCGATCCGATCGCACATGTAGCGCACCACCGACAGGTCGTGCGAGATGAACAGCAGCGTCAGGCCGAGTCGGCGCTGCAGCTCGCGCAGCAGGTTCAGCACCTGGGCCTGGATCGACACGTCCAACGCCGACACCGGCTCGTCGGCGATCAGCAGCTTAGGCTCGAGCGCCAGCGCGCGCGCCACCCCTATCCGCTGGCGCTGCCCCCCGGAGAACTCGTGCGGGTAGCGGTTGTAGTGCTCGGGGCTCATGCCCACCGTCTCCAAGAGCCCCTGCACGCGCCGCCGGCGCTGCGCGCGATCGCCCTCCAGGCCGTGGATGGCAAATGGCTCGGCCACGATCGAGCCGACCGTCTTGCGCGGGTTCAGCGACGAGTAGGGATCCTGGAAGATCATCTGCATCTCCCGTCTGACCGCCTTCAGGGGCGCGCCGCGCAGGCGGGTTATGTCTTTCCCCTCGAAGCGCACCTGCCCCGACGTGGCATCGAGCAGGCGCATGACCAGGCGGGCGGTCGTGCTCTTGCCCGAACCCGTCTCTCCGACGATCCCCAGCGTCTCGCCGCGGCGGACCTCGAAGCTGATGCCGTCCACCGCCTTGACCGCGCCGACCGTCCGCGCCAGCACGATCCCGCGCGTGATCGGGAAGTGCTTGGCGAGGTCACTCACCTGCACGAGCGGCTCGCCTGTGCCCCTGAGGGTGCTCATGCGGTGCCCCGCAGCTGTGTCCAGATGCGACGGCGCTCCTCGCCCGACAGCAGGCACGCGACCGTGTGACCCCGCTCGCCCGCCACCGGCTGCAGGCCCGGGTCGATCCGCGCGTGGTCGGGCTGCGCGTAGGCGCAGCGCGGGTGGAAGTGACAGCCCGAGGGCGGGCTGATCAGGCTCGGCGGTGTCCCGCCGATCGGCACCAGCGCCTGCTCGCGCGGCGCCTGCAGCGTGGGGATCGAGCGCAGCAGACCCCACGTGTAGGGGTGCTCGGGCCGGGCGAAGATCGCCTCGGCGGGCGCCATCTCGACGATCCGCCCTGCGTACATCACCGCGATCTCCTGGGCCATCTCGGCGACCACCCCGAGGTCGTGGGTGATGATCACGATCGCCATCCCCAGCTCGCCCTGCAAACGGCGCAGCAGCGCGAGAATCTGCGCCTGGACGGTCACGTCGAGCGCCGTCGTGGGCTCGTCGGCGATCAGCAGCTTGGGCTCGTTGGCTAGCGCCATAGCGATCATCGCGCGCTGGCGCATGCCACCGGAGAACTCGTGCGGGTAGGCGCCGGCCCGCCGCTGCGCCTCGGGGATGCCGACGAGCTCCAGCAGCTCCACCGAACGCCTGCGCGCCTGCGCCCTGGAGCAGTCGCGGTGCGCACGGATGGCCTCGGCGATCTGGGTGCCGACCTTGAAGAAGGGGTGCAGGCTCGACAGCGGGTCCTGGAATATCATCGCGATCTCGTTGCCGCGAACCTGGCGCAGGCGACGCTCTGACAGGGCGAGCAGGTCGCGGCCCTGCAACAGGATGCGCCCGGAGATACGGGCGCCCTGCGCGCGCGTGAGGCCGATCGTGGTCAGCGACGCGACGCTCTTGCCCGAGCCGGACTCGCCCACGATGCCCAGCGTGGCGCCCGCCGCGAGCTGGTAGCTGACGCCGTCGACCGCGTGCACCACGCCGTCTTCGGTGGGGAACTGCACGCGCAGATCCTCCACGCGCAACAGCGGTTCGGCGGCTGCACTCATTGGAAGCGAACCCTCGGGTCCAGGTAGGCGTAGGCGACGTCGACGACAATGTTGGCCACGATGATGAACAGTGCCGCGATCAGCACCGTGCCCTGGACGATCGGGAAGTCCGCGTGGTTGATCGCCTCGTAGTTCAGGCGCCCGATCCCGGGAATGTCGAAAACCGTCTCGATCAGCACCGCCCCGCCGAGGAACACCCCAATGTCCAGGCCGAGGATCGTCATCACCGGGTTGATCGCCGAGCGCAGGCCGTGACGTAGGACCACGCGCCGCTCGCTCAGGCCCTTGGCGCGGGCGGTGCGGATGTAGTCCTCGCCCATCGTCTCGATCAGGCTCCCGCGGATCAGCCGCGCGTAGATCGCCGCGTTGGTCGCCGCCAGCACCAGCCAGGGCAGGATCAGGGAGGTGAACCAGCGCCACGGGTCGCTCGTCAGCCCCACGTAGCTGCCAGCGCCCGGGAAGACCTTCAGGCGGCCGATGTCGGCCGCCAGCAGGTACAGCGCGATCAGGCCCAGCCAGTATTCGGGCGCGGAGATGAACACCAGCGCCGTGCCCATCAGCGAGCGGTCGAGCTTGGAGCCCCGCCGCACCGCCGAGGCGATTCCCACCGCCAGACCGGAGACCAGCCAGATCACGGCCGCCCCCAGCGTCAGCGACAGCGTCGCCGGCAGGCGATCGGCGATCAGGCTCTTGACCGACGCGTCGCTGTAGTAGCTGTAGCCCAGGTTCAGATGCAGGAAGATGCCCTTCATGTACAGCCAGAACTGCTCCACCAGCGAGCGGTTCAGGCCGAGGTCCACGCGCAGCGCGGCGATCACCCGGGGGCCGGCGTTGTGCCCGGCGCGCAGCCGAGCCGGGTCGCCGGTGGGAAGGATCCTGAACAGCACGAACGTCAGCGCCGACACGGCCACCAGCAGCACAACGCCCCACAGCAGGCGGCGGACGATGTAGCGCGTCATCGCTGTCGCCGAGGCCGCCCCCGCCGGCCTACTTCAGCGAGGTGAACGAGTAGTCCCAGGAGCCCTGGTTCCACACGTCGCCGACACCGGCGACGTCCTTGGACTCGACCAGCGGAGCCTTTTCCCAGTCAAACGGGATCGCGGCCGCGTCGGCCACCAGTTCGAGGTCGATTGCCGCCCACGCCTTCGCGCGCGCCTGTTTGCCGACAATCAGTTCCGCCTTGGCGATCGCCGCGTTGATCGTCGGGTCGTCGACCTGTCCCCAGTTGTTGTTGCCGCTCGCCAGGATGCTCTTGCCTGCAAACGTCGGGGCGATCAGCGTCTGGGCGTCGGCGAAGTCGGCCCCCCAGGCGACATTCGGGCAGACGTCGATCTCTTCGTGGGGGACCCCGCAGTACTTTTCGTACATGATCGCCTGTTCGACCAGGTTCAGCGTCGTCTTGAAGCCAAGATCCTTCAGCGTGCTGTTGGCGATTTCCGCGTTCTCCGCGTTGGGGTCGCCGGTCGAGCCGACCACCTCGATGGTCTTGGCGCCCGTGTACTTCCCGCTCGGGTAGCCGGCCAGGCGCATGTACTTTTCGGCGATCGCCAGGTCGCCTTCGGGGTGTTCGTTGTAATCGACCCTGGGGCCTTGCAGGCCGCCCGCTTCTTCAAAGCCAGGGATTTCCGGGTCGATGAAGTGGGTCATCACTTCGCTGACCAGCTTGCCGCCCCGCGCCTTGTTCATCTGCGTACGGTCGAGCGCCGCCCACAACGCCTTGCGCACGTCGACGTTCGCGAACGGGCCCTGCTTGTTGTTGACCGCTATGTACCTCTCGCCGGCGCCCAACGAGATCTGCAGCTGGCTGGGGAAGTGTTCGTATGCCAGCTGCACGATCGGCGCGGCCGCCGTGTCGTTCTGGATGAGGTCCGATCCTTCCAGCACCTGGCGCCCGATCACATTCGGGTCGCCGCCGATCTTGATGTCGATCTCGTTCAGGTAGGCCGGTCTGAAGTCGGTGTTGGCACGCCAGTTGGGGTTGCGTACGAGGGTGGCCGACTTGCCGGGCTGATAGCCCACGCCCAGCACCTTGCCTTCGCTGTCGGCCTTAAACATGTAGGGGCCGGTGGCCACCTGGTAGTCGCCGTATTCGCTGGGCTTCTTGGCGTCGAACTTGGCCGCGTATTGCTCGGGCACAGGCGCGCTCAGCGGCAGCGCGAGCGCATCGAGCACGACCTGCGCCTTGGGCTGGGCCAGGTGGAAGACGACCGTGTGCCCGTTCGGCGTGGCGATGCCCGGGAAGGGGCCGCCCTTGGCCTGGGCAAAGCCTTCCAGCGAGCTGAAGTAGGTTTCGAAGTAGGGGTTGGCCACGTTGGGGTTGGCACCCCGCTCGATCCCGTAGGCGACGTCCGCCGAGGTCACTTCGCGGTCGACCGGCGGGCTGAAGTGAACGCCTTGGCGGATGTGGACGGTGATCGTCCTGCCGTCAGAGGAGATTTCGGCGGGGCCGGAGGCCATATCGGGCACGGGCGCGGCGAAGCTGTTGGGCATGTAGGAGAACAGCGGCCGCTGCATCGCGTACACGGCCTGGTAGTCGATCGAGAAGTACGCGATCCCCGGATCGATGTTTTCAAAGTCCTCGTGGTTGAGCACCGTCAGCGTGCCACCGCGGCGGCCCCCACTCAGCGACTCCGACTGGGGCGTTTTCAGGCCGTTGCTGGTGATCGCGCTCGAGCTCGTGCCCGAACCGCTGGAGCCGCACGCCGACAGAGCCAGCGCCAACACACCTCCCAGCGCCATAGGCGCAACCGCCCTGATCTTCCTCGACATGGCGCCTCCTGTGTTGGCATTTGCGTCACAGCCGCGGCTCATCGCGCGGTCCTCGGGTTGAGAGCGTCCTGCAGGCCGTCGCCGAGCAGGTTGAACGCGAGCACGGTCAACAGCAGCGCCAGGCCCGGGAAGGTCATGTACCACCAGGCGGTGTTGAAGATGGGGGTGGCCTGCGCGATCATCTCGCCCCAGCTGGCCGTGGGCGGACGGATGCCCACGCCGAGGAACGACAGGGCCGCCTCGAACAGGATGTTCGCCGGGATCAGCAGGCTCGAGTAGACGATCAGCGGCGCCACCAGGTTGGGCAGGATCTCCCTGAACATGATCCGCGCGTCGGATGCGCCCAGCGCGCGTGAGGCCTCCACGAACTCGCGCTCGCGCAGCGACAGCACCAGGCCGCGCACGATCCGCGCGACGTAGGTCCAGTTGGCCAGCGCGACGATGAAGATGATCGACCCCAGGCCCGGCCGGATGAGCCCTTTCACGCAGCCCCTGACCGCGCACGCTGCGCCCAGCCCAAGGCCCAGCATGAGAATCGGGATCGACAGCACGACGTCGATCAATCGCGACAGCAGCGTGTCGATCCAGCCGCGATAGTAACCCGCCACAACGCCCACCACCACGCCTATCGCCGCGGCTATGGCGGTCCCCAGGATGCCCACCTCCAGCGACACGCGCGCGCCATAGATCACGCGCGACATGACGTCCTCGCCGAGCTGGTCCACGCCGAACGGGTGCGCCGCGCTGGGTCCGAGGGGGCTGCCGAAGGCGTTCGTCAGGTTGGGGTTCTCCACGTTGGGCCCGGGCAGCCCGAGCAGCTTGACCACCAGCGGCGCTGCCAGCGCGAGGACGATCACGAATACGATGAAGCCGAGCGAGGCCATCGCCACGCGGTCGCGGCGAAAGCGCCGCCAGAACAGCGCAAGCGGCGAGTGGGGCGCAAACGAGCCGGCCGCGCCCGGCTGGGGCGATCCGCCCAGGAAGTCGAAGCCCCCGCCCCCAGAGGGCAGTATCTCAGCGGCGCCGATACCCATCCGAGATAGGTTCGACGCGTCCTGGCCCGCGCCCTGCCGCAGACCCGGGTTTGCGGCAAACCCGGGTCTGCCCGTTCGCACGCGCGATACTCAACAGGCGATGGACACCCTGTTCGACGAGGATTCCGCGCAGGCGCCAGGGCAGGTCGGACCCGAGGCGCACACGGGTGGCGAGCGCGACGCGGGCGGGGGGCCACTGGAAGACGACGGACGTCACGACGAGCGTCCGCTGGCCGTGCGGATGCGCCCGCGCAGCCTGCAGGACTTCGTCGGCCAGTCGCACCTGCTCGGCGCCGGCTCAGCGCTGCGCACGGCCATCGAACACGGACGCCCGCATTCGATGGTGCTGTACGGGCCGCCCGGCTCAGGTAAGACCACGCTCGCGCGGATCGTCGCCGAGCGCTCGCAGGCCGCCTTCGAGGAGCTCAGCGCGGTGGCGGCCGGACGCGCGGAGGTGCGCGCGGTGATCGAGCGCGCCACCTACAGGCGCCAGACCGGGGCGGGCCAGACCGTCCTCTTCCTCGACGAGATCCACCGCTTCAACAAGGCCCAGCAGGACGCCCTGCTGCCGGCCGTCGAGGACGGGCTGCTGACGCTGATCGGCGCCACCACCGAGAACCCAGCCTTCGAGGTCAACGGCGCGCTGCTGTCGCGCCTGCGCGTGTACGCGTTGCAGGCGCTCACCGTCGAGGAGGTCCAGCAGGTGCTGCGCCACGCCGCTGGCACCCACATCGACGCCGACGACGATGCGCTGGCCTTCCTTGCCGCGCGCAGCGAAGGCGACGCGCGGACCGCACTCAACGCCCTGGAGCTCGCCGCCGCCACCGGCCCTCGCGTGACGCTCGCGCTGGCCGAGGACGCCCTGCAGCGACGGGCGGTCCTGTATGACAAAAAGGGAGACCGCCACTACGACTACATCTCCGCCTGGATCAAGGCCACGCGTGGCTCTGACCCCGACGCCTCGCTGTATTACCTCGCGGTCATGCTCAAGGGTGGCGAGGACCCGCGCTTCATCGTCCGGCGCATGGTGATCCTCGCCTCCGAGGACATCGGCAACGCCGACCCCGGCGCTCTCTCGGTCGCCACCGCGGCGGCCGCCGCCGTCGAGCACGTCGGGCTGCCCGAGGCCCGCTACGCGCTCGCCCAGGCCGCCATCTACCTGTCTCTGGCGCCCAAGTCAGACGCCGCCGGGCGGGCGCTCGCGGCAGCGCAACGCCACGTGCGCGAGCACGGCGCCGCGCCCGTGCCGCCATGGCTGCGCTCCGGCCCGCGCCCGGGGCAGGACCGCGGCGGCTATGACAACCCGCACGGCCACCCCGGACACCTCGGCCCCCAGCAGCTGCTGCCCCAGGGCCTGGCCGCCGAGCGCTTCTACGCCCCCGACGACGCCGAGGCGCAGCTGGCCGCGCGCCTGGCCGAGGTTCGCGAGAGCCGTGGCGTCGAGCCGCGATAATCGCTGCGCATGCTGACCTCACGCAACCCCGCCACCGGCGCGGTGCTCGGCAGCGTCAGCACGACAGAGCCCGAGTCGCTGGACGAGGTCGTCGCGGCGGTCGCCAAGGTCCAGCCGCTGTGGGCGCTGCTGCGGGTGGCCGACCGCGCCAGGTACATGCGCAGGATGGCCCAGGCGGTGATCGACGACTTCGACGACCTGCTCGACGCGCTCGCGCGCGAGCAGGGCCGTCCGCGCGCGGAGGTCGCCGCGCTGGAGCTGCTGGCCGCGATCGACGCGCTGATCTGGGTAGCCGACGACGGAGCCCAGCTGCTGGGCGGCCGACGCGTCGCGACCAACCGCTCGATGGCCATCGCCAAGCGCGCGCGGATCGCGTATGAGCCCTACGGGGTCGTCGGAGTGATCGGCGCCGGCAGCGCGCCCTTCGCCCAGCCGCTCGGCCAGATCGCCGGCGCGCTGCTGGCCGGCAACGGCGTCGTCTTCAAGCCCGCCGCACGCGCCTGCCTGGCCGGCGAGCGCCTCGCTCGGGTGCTCGCGCGCGCCGGCCTGCCAGAGGGCCTGGTGCGGGTGGCCCACGGCGGTTCCGATGTCGGCGTCGCCCTGGCGCAGTCGTCGGTCGGCAAGGTTCTGTTCACGGGCTCGCCCGCCGTCGGGCGCGTCGTCGCGCGGGCCTGCGTGTCGCGCGAGAAGGAGGTCACCGTCGAGCTCGGCGGCAAGGACGCCATGCTCGTGCTCGCCGACGCCGACCTGCGCCGCGCCGTCGCCGGCGCCCTGTGGGCCGGCTGTGCCGGCGCCGGCCAGGCGCGCGGGTCGATCGAGCGCGTCTACGTCCTGCGCGAGGTCTACGAGCGCTTTCTCGCCGGACTCGTCAGCGGCGCGCGCGCGCTGGCCGTCGGCGATCCCGCCGACCCGCGCACGCAGGTCGGACCGCTCGCCTCCGCACGCCGGGTCGAGCATGTCGCCGCGCTCGTCGACGAGGCGATCGCCCAGGGCGCCCAGCTGCACTGCGGCGGCCCCGTGCAGCCGCCCGGCTGCGACGGCTCGTTCTATGCGCCAGCCGTCCTCAGCGGCGCCACGCACGAGATGCGCGTGATGCGCGAGCCGCTCGACGGGCCCGTGCTCGCCGTCGTGGCCGTCGACACGATCGATCAGGCCATCGCGCTGGCCAACGACAGCGACTACCGGCTGGGCGCGTCCGTGTGGACAGCCGACCGCTATCAGGGGCTGCGCATAGCGCGCGAGCTGCACGCCGGCATGGTCTGGCTCAACGACCACCTGCCCGGCCCGACCGTGTCGCGGGGCCCGTGGGGCGCGGCCGGCGGCGGCGGCCTGGGACGCACACTTGGCCAGGCCGGCCTACGGGCCTGCGCCCAGGAAAAGCTCATCACCTGGGATCCCCCCGCGCTGCGCGGCCTGTGGTGGGGCCCCTACGACCAGACGTCCACCAACGCCGCGCGCGCCATCGCCAAGCTGCGCTCCGGGCGTGAGGGCGACCGTGAGCGCGCGTGGCGCAGCGGGGCTGTGGCCGTCGCCCGCGTCGGCGCGCGTGCGTTCGGGCGAGGGCTGCCGCGACGTTGAGAACGCCGGTTACGACATACGATTATGAGATGTCGGTGTTTCGTCATGTCATGCCAGCGGCGATCGCGGCTATCGCCACCGCGCTCTGCGGTTCCGCCGCAGCGGCCCAGGCGCCGCGCGCTCCCGTGTCGTTCCTGCGAGCCATCGCCTGCCCGTCTGTTACGCAGTGCACAGCCGTCGGGCAAGGGGGGCTCGAGTTCACCTTCAATCCCGCGACGCCCGGAGAACCGACGGGCGTGGTGATCGCGGCGAACGTCTACTTCACCGGCCTGGCCTGCCCCTCGACCACCCAGTGCACTGTCGTCGATTCCCCGGGCCAGGAGATCACCTTCAACCCGCAGGCCCCTGCAGCTCCAGCGGCGGTCACCGTCGACGCCGGCGGGGAGGTCACCGCCGTGGCTTGTGCCTCGCCTAGTCAATGCGTTGCCGTTGACGCGGGGGGAAGGGCGGTCACGTTCAACCCCGCCGCCCGCGCCAACCCGACGCCGACGGCGATCGACGCCGGCGCGAGCCCGGCGGCCGTCACCTGCCCGTCGCTGCGCCAGTGCACGGCAGTGGACTCCGCCGGTAGAGAGGTCACGTTTAACCCATCCGCTCCGGGGCCAGCGTCCCCGCTGACCGTCGACCCTGACGCCTCCCCGCTTGGCCTGACGGGCCTCGCCTGTCCGTCGAGCGGCCAGTGCACGGCAGTGGACTCCGCCGGTAGAGAGGTCACGTTCAACCCATCCGCGCCCTCAGGCCCGGCGCCCGTGACCATCTACCCAAGCGGCCTGCCCTCCGCCGACCCGCTGACCGCATCCAGCAACACCCTGTCGGCGATCGCCTGCCCGTCGGCTGGCCAGTGCACGGCCGTCGGCTACCAACGGGAGTTCACCTTCGAACCTGCAGCGCCCGGCAACCCCAAGCCGATCACCATCGCCGCCGAAAGCGCCACCGGCGTGGCGTGCCCGGCGACCGACCGCTGCACAGCCGTCGACAGCACCGGACAGGAGATCACGTTCGACCCCGTCGCCCCGCTGCTGCCCAACCCCATCAGGATCGACAGCGTGGCCGTGACGCCCCGCGCGAGCGTCAGCGCAGGACGGGCGAGCGTTCCGCTGACCTGCGGGTTTCATGCCACCGGCCCCTGCAAGATCACCCTGCGGCTGCTCGCGCCCAAGGCGGGAGGACGGACTGCCACGCTGGCGCGCAGGACCGTCACGGTCCCCATCGGGCGCGACGAGACGGCCAGGCTCGCGCTGGGTGCCGCCGGCCGCCGGCTGCTGTCAGCCACGCACAGGCTCATGGTTACGCTCTCCGTAACAGAGCGCGAATCCGACGAACTGCGCTGGACAACCGATCAGGCGCTCGTCTTCACCGCACCCGCCCATCACCGCCGTTAGCGCGAGGGGCGCCCTGACGGCTGCACTACTCTTCTACGCATGCCCGCCCAGGCCTATGCAGGCAAGGAGTGCGTCTGCCAGCTGCGCAAGGGGACCTGCGATCAGAGCTGCGTGCAGGGGATGCTCGACACGCCGTTCTACATCGCCTGCCTGAAGCTCACCGGCCGGCGCTGCGTGGTCGTCGGCGGGGGCGAGGTCGGCCTGGAGAAGGTCGAGGGGCTGCTCGCCTGCGACGGACAGGTCACGCTGATCGCGCCCACAGCGCAGGCCGCCCTGCAGGAGTACGCCAGCGAGGGCTCCATCCACTGGGAGCAGCGCGAGTACGCCGGCGCCGCCGACCTCGACGGCGCGTTCATGGTCATTGCGGCGACCGACGAAACCGACGTCAACATCGCCGTCTTCGACGACGCCGAGCGGCGGGCCATGCTCGTCAACGTCGTCGACGTGCCGCCGCTGTGCAACTTCATCCTGCCCGCCATCGTGCGTATGAGCCCGCTCGCCATCGCCATCTCCACCGCCGGCGCATCGCCCGCCCTGGCCAAGCGCATGAAGCGCGAGATCGAAGCCCAGTTCGGCGCGCCCTACGCGCGCCTGGCCGTGCTGCTCAACGAGGTACGCGGCTGGGCCAAGGCCACGCTTCCCACCTACCAGGAGCGCAAGGAGTTCTTCGAGGGGATCGTCAACGGCGATCCCGACCCGATCGCGCTGCTGCGCGATGGGGGCGGGGAGCAGGCCGTGCGGGATCTGATCGCGCGGGCTCAGGACGCGCACGCGCTGCAGGTGTAGCAGAGCCCGGTGGCGGCGCTCGAAGTCGACGGGTTGGTTCGCCGCTACGGCGAACGCGAGGCGCTCAGCGACGTGTCGCTGTCGCTCGCCGCCGGACATACGCTCGTCGTGTTCGGGCCCAACGGCGCCGGCAAGACCACGCTGTTGCGCGTGCTCGCCACGCTGCTGCGCCCACACGCCGGCAGCGTGCGCGTGCTCGGCAGCGACCTGATCCACGACGCCTGGCAGGTGCGCGGACGCGTCGGACTGCTCGGCCACGAGCCGCTGCTCTACCGCGAGCTGACCGCGCGCGAGAACCTGCGCTTCCACGCACGCCTGCACGGGGTCGGCGAGCAGCGTGTCGTGGAGCTGCTCGACGCCGTGTCGCATGTCCGCGCGCGCCGCCGAGCCGCTGCGCACGCTCTCGCGCGGCATGGTCCAGCGCGTCGCCGTCGCCCGCGCCGTGCTGCACGACCCGCAGCTGCTGCTGCTCGACGAGCCCTACGCCAACCTCGACCCCGCCGCCGTCGAGCTCGTCGCGCCGCTGATCGGCGCCGGAGGCGATCGGGACGCCTCGGACGGGCCGCGTACTCGTGTGATCTGCAGCCACGACCCCAGCAGGGGCCTGACAGAGGCCGACGTGGTGCTCGGCCTGCGCGGTGGACGGCCCGTCCTGCTGCGCGCCGCCAGCGAGGTCGACACCTCCGACATCGCCGAGCTGTACCGATGATGAGCGTGCAGGGCCTACCGCCGCAGGACGTGCAACGGGGCACCATGCAGCCGCCCGCACAAGGCGGCGCGCAGCCGTCCGTCGCGACCGCGTCGCCGGCGCGCGCGCTGCGCCAGACGGGGTTCAATCGACTGTAGCCGCGCTGCTGCGCAAGGAGCTGCTGCTCGAGCTGCGCACGCTGGAGTCCGTACCCGGCATGTCCCTGTTCGCCGTCTCCACGTTCGTCGTCTTTCACTTCGCGCTGAACCGCAACAGCGTCGAAGGCGACCTCGCCGCGGGGATCCTGTGGGTGACCCTGCTGTTCGCCGCCATGCTCGGCGTCAACCGCCTGTTCGTAGCCGACGCCGACCAGGGCGGCTTCGACGCCTTCCTGCTCGCCCCCGTCGACCGCAGCGCGATGTTCGTCGCCAAGGCGCTCGCGCTGCTTGCCTATCTGGTCGTGCTCGAGATCGTCGCCGTCGCCGCCTTCGCGCTGCTGCTGCTCGGCTCGCCGCTCGGGCCCGCGCTGCCGGGGCTGCTGGTCACGCTCGCGCTCGGCGACATCGGCGTCGCGGTCATCGGCACGCTCGTCGCCGCGCTGGCCGTGCGCACGCGCGCGCGCGACCTGCTCGGGCCGCTGCTCGCGCTGCCGCTGTTCGTCCCGATCGTCATCGGTGGCGCGCGCGCCAGCTCGCCGCTGCTCGTCGCAAGCCACCCCGCCTGGCCCGCAGTGCGATGGCTTTTGACGCTCGGGCTCTATGATCTTGTGTTCGGGCTGATCGCCTTCGCCCTGTTCGATTTCCTCCTGGAGGACTGACCGTGGAACGCTCTAGCCAGCCGCAGGCTGGCCTCATAAAAAGAGGTAGTCGCGCTCGCGGCGAGACGCCCGCCTACGGCAAGGGTCTGCGCACGCTGAGCATCTCCACCGTCATCGCGATGGCCGTCTCGCTGAGCCTCGTGTTCTTCTACGCCCCGCTCGAAGCCGAACAGGGCTTCCTGCAGAAGATCTTCTACCTGCACGTGCCGCTGGCCATCGTTGCGCTGGGCGGCTTCGTGCTCGGCGGCCTGCTCGCCATCGCACACCTGCGCACGCGCGACCCGCGCTGGGACTACCGCTCCTACGTGGTCATCCACATGAGCCTCATCTTCGCCGTCGGCACGCTCATCACCGGGTCGATCTGGGCCAAGGGCTCGTGGGGACACTGGTGGGTGTGGAGCGAGCCCACGCTCGTGTCCTTCCTGATCGTCTTCTTGCTGTACGCCACCTACCAGCCGCTGCGCTTCGCCATCGAGGACCCCGAGCGCCAGGCGCGCTACGCCTCCGTGTTCGCCATCACCGCAGGCGCGTTCGTGCCGCTGAACTTCATCGCCGTGCGCCTGTCCACCGCCTACCTGCACCCGCGCGTGCTCGGCAGCACGTCCAACCTGCCCGGCTCGATGGCGCTCACCTTCCTCGTCTCGCTGGCCGCCATGTCGCTGCTGTTCGCCACGCTGTGCAAGTACGAGCTCACCGCCAAGCACACGCGCGCCCAGGTCCGTGCGCTGCGCCGACGCCTGGAAGGCCAGGCCGAAGCTCGCCGGGCGCCCCGCAGCGCCGCCCCCAGCCTGCAGCACGTCACCGCCATGACCGCCGCGCCGCCGCCAGGCGGCCGCACCACCGGACAGCGATGACCGCCGTTACGCTCGCCGAGCTGCCCGCCCTGCCGCTGCACACCGCCGGCAAGTACGTCGCCGGCGCCTACATCGTGTTGTTCGCGCTCGTGCTCATCTATGTCGCCATCATGGCCATCCGCCTGAGCCGGATCGAGCGCGAGCTCGGCGAGCTGCTGAGCGAGCTCGACGAGGGAAGCGAGCGCGAGTCCGCGAGCGGATCGCGATGAGCGAGTTGCTCGCACTCGGCATCTCCCACAAGACAGCGCCCGTCGCACTGCGCGAGCGCCTGGCCTTCAGCGAGCGCGACGGCGCCGACTTCGCCGTGCAGGCCTGCGCCACCGCCGAGGTGCGCGAGGCGGTCGTCATCTCCACCTGCAACCGGACCGAGGTCTACCTGGTCGTCGGCGGGGCGGGCGGGGATCTAGTCCAGGCCGAGTCAGAGGTCCTCGGGCTGCTCGCCCGCCGTGCCGGCATCCGCCCGACCGAGCTCGCCGGCGCGATCTACTCGCCGCGCAACTGCGACGCCGCGCGCCAGCTCTTCCGGGTCACCGCCGGCCTCGAGTCGATGATCGTCGGCGAGGCCGAGATCCAGGGCCAGGTCAGGCGCGCCCACGAGGCGGCCATGAGCGCCGGCGCCACCGGGCCGCTGTCCAACCGCCTGTTCGCCGCCGCGCTCACCACCGGGAAACGGGTGCGCTCGGAGACCGGCATCGGCTCCAGCCGCGTAAGCGTCCCCTCCGTCGCCGTCGACCTCGCGCTCAGCGTGCTCGGGGGGCTCAGACAGCGCCACGTCGTCATCCTCGGCGCCGGCGAGACGAGCGAGCTGGTCGCCCGCGCGCTCGCCGACCAGGGCGCCGGCACCATCTTCGTCGCCAACCGCCACGCCGACCGCGCGCTCAGCCTCGCCCAGCGCTTCGGCGGCTCTGTCGTCGGCCTGGACAAACTCCCCGAGCAGCTGCTCGCCGCCGACATCGTGCTCTCCTCGACCTCCTCGCCACACCCGATCGTCGGCCGCGAGGAGCTCGAGCTGGTCATGGACGAACGCCGCGGGCGCGCGCTGCTGCTGATCGACATCGCCGTCCCGCGCGACATCGACGCTGCCTGCGGCCAGCTAGACGGCGTCACCCTGTACGACATCGACGACCTGCAGGCCGTCATCGCGCGCAATCTCAGCAGCCGCGCAGACGAGGTTCCGCACGCGCTGGAGATCGTCGAGGAGGAGATCCACCGCTTCGCCCGCTGGCTGGGCCAGCTCGACACCCTGCCCACCGTCGCCGCCCTGCGCGAGCACGGCGACTCGATCGTCGAGCAGGTGCTCGGCCGAGAACTCCGCTCGCTGGGAGTCCGCCTCGCCACGCGACATCGCCCGCGTGGAGGCGATCGCGCGGGCCGTCATGAGCCGCCTGCTGCACGAGCCCACCATCCGCCTGCGCAGCATGCGCGAAGACCGCACCTTGAGGGCACGGGCGGGCACGCCAGCCTGGAGCTCGTCCGCGAGCTGTTCGGGCTGCACGACGACGCCACCGACGAGGAGCACGCCGCGAGCGAGCTCGCCGAGGTCCACGAGCTGCGCCGCCGCAGCGAGCGCTGATGCGGATCGGCACCCGGCGCAGCGCGCTCGCGCTCGCCCAGGCCGAGCTCGTCGCCAGCCTGCTCGGCCACGGCTGCGAGATCGTCCCGATGGTCACGCGCGGGGACCGTCAGCAGGGGCCCGCTCAGCAAGAGGTCCAGGTGGACCAGCCGAGCGCGGGAGACGACAACGGGGCGACTGGCGCGGCGGCCGAGGACAAGTCGCGCTGGGTCGCCGAGCTCGAGGACGCGCTCGCCCGCGGGGAGATCGACGTGGCCGTGCACTCCGCCAAGGACGTGCCCGGCGAGCTCGCCGAGGGCCTCGAGCTGCTCGGTGCGCCCACACGAGCCGCTGCCGAGGACGTGCTCTGCGGAGCCGGCTCGCTGGACGATCTCCCACCCGGCGCGCGCGTCGGCACGAGCAGCATCCGCCGCATCGCCCAGCTGCGCGCCGCGCGCGAGGACCTCGATGTCGTCGCCATTCGCGGCAACGTCGACACACGCCTGCGCAAACTCGCCGACGCAGACGAGCGGCTCGATGCCATCGTGCTCGCGCACGCCGGGCTGCAGCGACTGGGCCGAGAGACCGAGGTGGGTGCTGTACTCAATCCCGAACTATTCGTTCCCGCGCCCGGACAGGGGATCCTCGCGCTCGAGGGGCGGGCCGAGGATTCGCGGGTACGAGAGGCCGTGGAGGCGATCACCGACGCAGGCGCCTTCGCCTGCCTGCACGCCGAGCGCGCCCTCGCGCGCGAACTCGACGCAAGCTGCCATACGCCGCTGGGTGCGCACGCGGTCCCCACCGGCGACGGCAACCTGCTGCTGCGCGCATGGGTGGGGCTGCCCGACGGCTCCGCGTGGACGAGCGACGAGCTGGCTGGCGAAGTTTATGAGCCAGAGGCACTTGGGCGGCGCGTCGCCGAGAGGCTGCTCTCGGTCGGTGCCGGGGAGATGCTGCGACAGGCCGAGAATATGGCTGTGTGCTAAGTTGTGGCCATGCGATTGCACATAAGTCTCGATGACGACCTCGTCGAGGAACTTGACCGGCGCGTGGGAAGGCGACGCCGCAGCACGTTCATCAGCGAGACCCTGCGCCGAGCGCTCGACGACAGGCGACGACGCGAAGACATCGAGGCTGGGCTGGGCGCCCTCGCTGACGAGGGGCACGAGTGGGATGCAGATCCGGCCGGCTGGGTCCATGCACAGCGCTTCAGCGACCCTCGCCGTGTCGGCTGAGGATTGCCGCTGCTGCTCGACACCACCGTTCTGATCGATGCGCTGCGCAGGCGCCCTGCCGCCCAGCGGATACAAAAGTATCTCGACGTAGACCAGATCCCCTGGATATGCGCCGTCAACGTGGACGAGGTCTTGAGGGGCACAACCGTCGACAAAGAGGAGATCGTCCTGAGCTTTCTGCGAGGGCTCCATTTGGCACCGCTTGGTCGAGTCGAGGGCGAACGCGCCGGGCGCTGGCGTCGTGACTTCGCCCGCCGAGGGGTAACGCTCAGCCAATCTGACTGTCTGATCGCAGCAGCCGCCATGGCGGTCGGCGCGCGGCTTGCGACGGGTAACCCAAAGCACTTCCCAATGGCCGTGCTCGACGTCGAGCACTGGCCGGTGGGCGAATGAGCGGGAGGGTCTACCTCGTCGGCGCCGGCCCCGGCGATCCCGGGCTGCTGACCGCGCGCGCCCTGGAGCTGATCGCGCAGGCCGACGTGATTCTGTACGACCGCCTGATCCCCGCGGCCGCGCTCGACAGCGCGCGGGCGGACGCCGAGCTGCTGTTCGTGGGCAAGGAGGGTGGGGGCGCATCCATCCCCCAAGAGCAGACCGAGGCGCTCATGATCGACCGGGCCAAGGTCGGCGCTACGGTCGTGCGGCTGAAGGGTGGGGACCCGTTCGTGTTCGGGCGCGGCGGCGAGGAGGCGCTTGCGCTGCGCCACGCCCGCATCCCCTTCGAGGTCGTGCCCGGCATCAGCGCCGGCATCGCCGCAAGCGCCTACGCCGGCATCCCCGTCACCCATCGCGGGCTCGCCAGCGCCGTCGCGCTCGTCACCGGACATGAGGACCCCGACAAGGACGACACCACGATCGACTGGCCCGCGCTCGCCGCCTTCCCCGGCACGCTCGTCTTTTACATGGGCGTCCGCCGCCTGCCCCACATCGCCCAGGCGCTGATCGCCGCCGGGCGCAGTGCTGCAGAGCCTGCCGCCGTGATCGAAGGCGGCACGCTGCCCACGCAGCGCACGGTCAGCTCCACGCTGCACGGAATCGCCGACGCCGCCCGTCAGCAGGACGTGCGACCTCCCTCGATCACCGTCGTCGGGCCAGTCGCCGCGCTGGCCCAGCAGCTGTCCTGGCTCTCGCCCAGGCCGCTGCGGGGGCGCACGATCGCCGTCACCCGCGCACGCGCCCAGGCAAGCGGGCTGGCGCGACGCCTGGGAGAGCTCGGCGCCACCGTCGTGCAGGCACCCGTCATCCGCATCCAGCCATTGCCCGGACCTGCCCTCGACCCAACTCCCTACGACCTCGTCTGCCTGACCAGCCCCAACGGCGTAGCCGCCCTGTTCGAGCGCCTGGACGACGGGGTCCACCCACCCGGCGATGCGCGCGCGCTCGCCGCTGCCAAGGTCGCCGCCATCGGCCCCGGCACCGCCCGCGCGCTCGCCCAGCGCGGCGTCGTCGCCGACGTCGTGCCCGAGCGCTTCGTCGCCGAGGGGCTTGTTCAAGCGCTCGCCGGCCTGCCCGTCAGCCGCGCGCTCATCGCGCGTGCGCGCGAGGCGCGCGACGTGCTCCCCGACGCGCTGCGCGCCCGCGGCGCCCAGGTCGACGTGCTCGAACTGTACGAAACGGTCGCCCAGCCGCTATCAATCGACACGCTCGCGAAATGCCGTACGGCCGACTACATAACCTTCACCTCATCGTCCACCGTCCGCTACTTCCTGCAGGCCGTCGGCGGCCGCCCCGACCTGTCGCCCGGCACTCGCGTCGCCTCGATCGGGCCTGTCACCTCCGACGCACTGCGCCAGCACGGGCTGGCGCCTGACGTGGAGGCCACCCGGCACGACATCGATGGGCTGATCGACGCGCTGCTCGCCCACGCTGCCGCGACGGACAACGGCGATGAGCCGCTACGTCAGACACCGGACGGGGAGGTCCGCGCCTAGCGATGGCCGCCAACAGCGCGACCCCACCAGTCATCACCTTCCTGTCCGACTACGGTCACATCGACGAGTTCGTCGGCGTCTGCCACGGCGTGATCGTGCGCCGCTGTCCCGACGCCAGGGTGATCGACCTCACCCACGTCATTCCCCGCCACGACGTGCGCGCCGGCGCCATCATGCTGCGCTCCGCGCTGCCCTTCCTGCCCACCGGCGTACACCTCGCTGTCGTCGACCCGCGCGTCGGCGCGCGCACCCGCCGCGCGGTCGCACTGCGCACCGCCGAGCGCGACAACATGCTCGTCGGGCCAGACAACGGGCTGCTGATGCCTGCCGCCGAGCGGCTCGGCGGCGTCGTCGAAGCGGTCGACATCGGCAACTCGCCCGAGTGCCTGCAGCCCGTCTCGCACACTTTTCACGGCCGCGACATCTTCGCCCCCGTGGCCGCCGCGCTGGCCGCCGGCGAGCCACTGTCGGCCGTCGGCGCTGCACTGCCCGTCGAGGAGCTGCGCCGGATGGGGCTGCCCACAGCGCACACCGGCGAGGGCACGCTCACGGTCCACGTGCTCCGCTGCGACACGTTCGGCAACCTGATCCTCGACGCCACCCAGGAACAGCTTGCCAGCATCGGTCCGCAGCTGGGCGACACCGTCGCCGTGCGCCACGCCGGCGCCGCGCACACCGCGCGGTATGTCACCACGTTCGCCGAGGTCGCCCCTGGGGAGCTCTTGATCTACGAGGACGCCACGCGCACCGTCGCGCTGGCCGTCAACCGCGGCTCCGCCGCCGAGCTGCTCGGCGTGGTGCCCGACGACGAGCTGCTGGTGCGCCCGGCGTGAGTCGCCGCGCGACCGGCCAAGCGATCACGCCCGCCACCGCCCTCGGCCATCCGCGCGTGCACCTGCGCAGCACCGACTCCACCAACGACCGCGCGCGGGCGCTTGCCATCGCCGGCGCGCCGCACGGCACGCTCGTCAGCGCCCGCCAGCAGACAGCCGGGCGTGGGCGTCAGGGCAGGCGCTGGAGTGCGCCCGCCGGGAGCTCCGTGCTCGCTTCGCTGGTCCTCCGCTCGCCGCCTGCGCTGCTGCCGTTGCTCGCCGCCGTCGCCGTTTGCGACGTGATCGGAGAGCGCGCTCTGATCAAGTGGCCCAACGACGTCGTAGTGCCCGCCGGCGATGGCGAGCGTTGTGACCAGGGGTCCAGCAGCCTGGCCAAGCTCGCCGGCATCCTCGTCGAGGGCCGCCCACAGCAAGGCTGGGCCGTGCTCGGGATCGGCATCAACGTGGCCGTACGCCTGGACGAGCTGCCCGCCGAGCTGCAGGCCGGGCAGCGCCAGCAGGCAGGCGCACACGCCGACGCCGATGCAGGCGAGGATGCGCCAGGCGCGGGCAACCCGCTTCCGGCGGCAACGTTGGGCCTGGAGCCCTCAGCGGTCGAGCCCACGCTCGCGCGGCTGCTCGACGCGCTCGCGCGGCGGCTGGCCGAAGACGCTCAGGAGACGCTTGCTGCCTGGCGCCCGCGCGACGCGCTGCTCGGGCGCGACGTCGCCTGGACGGGCGGGGCCGGGCGCGCCAGCGGCATCGACGGCGACGGGCGTCTACTCGTCGCGCTCGCCGGTGGCGGCCAGGCCGCGCTCGCCTCCGGCGAGGTCCATCTCGTGCTGATCTGCTGACCCCGATCCGGCCGGCGCGGCACCGTTGGCGGCCACGGCGGACGCGACCTTGGGGCCCTTGCGCCTGCGCCTGGCGTTGCGCGCCCGGCGCTTGGGGAAGTTGCGCAGCAGCTCGCGCGCCAGCGCAGGCGGCTTTCGCGCCATCCGCGTGCGCGCGCCGCGCAGCGCCTCCTCCGCCTCGGGTGTGTGCGCCAGCGCAGCCGCCAGCAGCGCAGCCGCCAGGCGGCGATCCTGCTTGCGCGCCGCATGGATCAGGCGGCGCGCGTTGCGCGCGTGCGCGCCGCCCGCTGAGTTGACCAGCAGGCCCAGCAGGCGCTTGGTCTCCGGCCAGCGCTGCACCGCGTACTCCTCGTGCACGTCGCGCGTGTACTCCGCCAGGCGCCAGATCCACGCGTTGGCCTGGTCGCGGCGGCCGATGCGCCGCTCGACCAACGCGCGCAACATGATCTTGGTCGCCTCCTTGCGCTCATCGCGCGGCCAACCGCCGATGATGTCTATCGCCGTGTCGAACGCGTCGGGATCGCGCAGCGCCGCGATGTCCGTCAGCGCGCGCAGGCGCAGCTGGGAGTTCTTGTTGCGCTGCACCGCGGTGATCAGGAAGCGGCTCTTGAGCTCGCCCGTGCGGTCGAAGTGCAGCATCGCGCGCGCCCGGCGCCAGCCGTTGGGCGTCACGCGCGCGCCCGCCAGCGCCGCCCACACGTGCTGCTCGCCGTAGTCGAGGTGCTCGACCGCGATCCGCCACAGCTCGCGCTCGAAGACCGCAAACCGCCGCTCCTCCTCCGCGCACACCGGCAGCACGCGCCGCTCCACGCGCATGCGCCGGCCGCGCCCGCGGCGGATCGGGCCGACCACGATCGCGCCTCCGCGGTAGACGTCGCGGTCCAGCAGCGAGTGCAGCGTCACCACCGGGTCGTCGTGCTTGGTCGCCGGGTGCACAAAGTCGACGACCAGCCCCGCCTCCTTGCCCGGGTGGCGGCGCGTCACGCGCCCCACGCGCTGCTGGTAGATGCGCTTGGACGCCGTCGGCGCGAGGTGCATGCAGACGGTCGCGCGCGGGCTGTTCCAGCCCTCGGCCAGCAGCTGCGCGTTGATCAGTACGTCGATGTCGCCGCGCTCATAGCGCGCCAGGATCTCCGCCAGCTCGCGCTTGGGCGTCTCGCCCGAGACCGCCTGCGCCTTGATCTCCTCCGCGCGGAACGCTTCGGCGAGGTTGTACGCGTGGCGCACGCCCGCCGCGTACACGACGCCCGGCACGCCGTTGAAGCGCGTCTTGTAAAGGTTTGCCACCGCCACGTTGAACGGCTGCTGGTCGAGCAGTTTGGCCAGCTCGTCCTGGTCGAACTCGGTGTCCACCTCGCCGCGGCGCAGCGGCACCTTGGCGATCGTGCGCACGCCCACGCCCGGCGATATGCGCACGCAGCGAAGCGGCGCAATCACCCCCCGGCGGGCCGCCTGCGCGAGGTCAAAACGCGAGGTCTGCGTCGGGAACAGGTCGGTCACATGACGTGCGATCAGCGCGCCCGTGGCAGTCATGCCGATGAAGATCGGCCCCGTCCAGTTGCGGATCGCCGCGCTCGTCTTCTCGCCCAGGGCCGTGTGCGCCTCGTCGCAGATCACGATCGTGTACGCGCTTGAGATCTTGCCCGCGTTGCGCACGAACCACTGGTAAGTCTCCACCGTCACAGGACCTTTGACCGAGTCCTCGCCCTTGAGCAGCGGCCGGCTGATGCGCTTGGAGTAGCCGCGGTCGCGCAGCTCGCCGTGGAACTGGTCGACCAAGTTGCGCCTATGCGTGAGGATCAGCACCCCGCCCGTCTGCGAGGCCTCCACGAAGCCCAGCGCCGCCACCGTCTTGCCCGCTCCCGTCGCGTGCTCGAACCAGAAGCGCTTGGCCGCGTTGGGGTCCTCGGGCTGCTCCTCTCCTTCGTCGAGCGACGTTACGTCTTCGTCCTCGTCCTCCACCCAGTCGCGCGGCTCCTCGTCTGACTCGCCCTCCGGTTCGCGCTCCTCCTCGTCGTCCTCGTCGTCGTCCTCGTCTTCCTCGTCTTCCTCGTCGAGGTCTTCCTCGTCGTCCTCGTCGTCGGGCGCCGCCCGCTGCACGGGCTCCAGGTCGTCCTCATCGAGATCGTCGTCCTCGATGTCCTCCTCGACGTCCTCGTCCTCCTCGTCCTCATCTTCAGTGGCCACGCTCGTGGCCGGCGCCGACGGCGAGCCATTGGCTGCTGGGAGGTCCTCGGGGCCGAGGATGTCCGCCGAGGCCAGCAGCTCGGGCGACGCAGACGCCGCCGCGCGCGCGTCGCCGTTGGGAGCCGTGCGCTGAGCCTCCGCCAGCAGCGCTGTCAGTGTGCCCGACAGGGCGTCGACCTGGTGGGCCGACAGCACCGTCCCGTCCGCCAGCTTGGGCTCCTCGTCTGACAGCAGCCGCTCGAGCCCGAGCAGCAGCGAGAACTCCCGCCGCCAGGCCGTCGACGGGTGCTTGGCCTTGGCGTCCAGCTCGGTCAGCGCCTGGTCGAGCGCGCGCCTGCGCGGGGTCCCCTGCGCAAGCGCGACCGCGGGATCCTCGCTCTCGTGCAGGAAGCGGTCGTGGACGAACTTCTCCGCCCGCGCGATGTCGGCGGAACTTGGAATGGGCGCGGCCGCGAGGGCCACTGAGGTGGACTCGGCCATGAAAGGCTCTGGACTTCGAGACAGAGCCGCCGTCGAAAGTGGCTTCGGCGCGGCTCGAAAAGGTCGGCGCTCGACCGGCGCCGTTTCGCCGGATGCCCGACAACGGCCCCCGACTTCGTTGTGTCCGTGAGGATATAGCACGCGGAGGCGCACTTGAAGGGCAGTCGATCTGCGACCCTTAGCCGCGATGACCCCAAGAAGCGCGTCGATCGCCGCCGTCGCACTGGCGGTGCTGGTTTTGTTGGTCGTCGGGCTGTTGCAACTCGGCGACTCGCGCTCCACGACCGGCGCAGCCCCGACCCCGATAACCCTCACCCAGGCACGCACCCTGCTGTCCGGCTCGCCGCCGCCGCTGGCCGCGCTGCACGCGCAGGCCAACCAGCTCCTGCCCGGCGGCCTGGGCGCCCTGCGCGCCCGGCTGACAGCGCTGCGCGGCACGCCCGTCGTGATCAACAAGTGGGCCTCCTGGTGTGAACCGTGCCGCGCGGAGTTCCCCGTCTTCCAGCATGTCTCCGTCTCGCAGGGAAAACGCGTGGCGTTCATCGGGATCGACTCGGGCGACACAACCCGCTCAGACCCGCTCGGCTTCCTGCGCACGCTGCCCGTCAGCTATCCCAGCTACTACGACCGCAGCGGCCAGGCCGGCGTGACGATCACCGACTCGACCTTTACGCCGGTCACCGTCTTTCTCGATTCCCGCGGCAAGGAGTACATCCACCAGGGTCCCTACCCGAGCGTGGCCAAGCTCGAAGCCGACGTGCGCCGCTACGCACTCGACGGTTGAGCGTGCCCGAGCTGCGGATCGACCCGCTCAGCGGGCACAGGACGATCGTGGCCGGCGAGCGCTCGCTGCGCCCCGGAGGCCAGCCCAGCTGCGCTGAGCCCGATCCGATCGACCCTGACAGCGACCCGTTCGCGGCCGGGCATGAGGACCGCACCCCGCCCGAGATCTACGCGGTGCGGCCAAACGGTGGCGCCGTGGACGGGCCCGGCTGGACCGTGCGCGTCGTCCCGAACCTGTATCCCGCACTCACCCCTGCCGATGGCCACCTGCCGGACGCTACGCAAGCCGCTACGGACGAGCCGATGGCACAGGGACGAGGCCAGCCGGAGCTGTTCGCGTCGCTGCCCGCCACCGGCACGCACGAGGTGATCATCAACGGGCCCCAGTCGGTGCTGTCGCTGGCGCAACTGCCCGTCGAGCAGGTGGTGGCAGCGATGGAGGTGTGGCGCGAGCGCATGCGCGCGCACGCCGCCAGCGCCTACGCGCAGCTGATTGTCAACGAGCGCCGCGAGGCGGGCGCATCGCTGCCGCACACACACGCCCAGCTGTACGCGCTGGACTTCGTGCCCGCGGCTGTCGCGCGCGAGCGCGAGCGCGCCGCCGCCTACACCACGCGCACGATGGGCCAGAGCCTGCTCGGAGACGTGATCGCTGAGGAGGTTCGCCTGCGCGAGCGAATCGTGGCGATCGACGACGAGGCCGTCCTGCTGGCCCCGTATGCCTCGCGCCTGCCCTTCCAGCTGATGCTCGCGCCGCGCCAGCCGCGTGCGCGCTTCGAGGACGACGGACCGACCGGCGCGCGCCTGCTGCACGACGGCCTGTGCCGCCTGGCGCGCCATCTGGGCTCCAGCCCGCCGCTGAACATGTGGGTGCGCACCGCGCCGCGCGGAGTGGAGGACTTCTGCTGGCGGATCGACGTGATGCCGCGCCTGACCCATCTGGCCGGACTGGAGCTCTCCACCGAGCTCAACCTCAACATCGTCGCGCCCGAGCACGCCGCCGCGCTGCTGCGCGACGCGTGACGGCTCACCGGCGGGGTAGCTAATAGTCTGGCTCGGTCATGGCCCCCGTGGAACGCTTCGTGCCGCGCTTCGCCGCAGAGCCCCCCCAGGAAGAGCTTCCCTACGGCCGCTGGGAGGAGCGTCTGCGCGAGGAGTTCATGGCCGCGGCCCGCGGCCTGGACGAGCAGCAGCCCGACCTCGGCGAGCCGGGGACGGTCGTGTGGTATCCGGACAGGAGCTGGCACGGGCGCACATATGTCCCCGGGACCTCGCGCACGTCCGGGGGGTTTGAGCTGTTCGGCTACGTGCGCTTCATCCCCGCCAGCGCCGACGGCGAGGAGCCCAGCGACTTCTCCGCGCAGGTAGATCTCACCGAGGAGACCGCCGAGCGCAACCCCGACTGGCGCCTGGATCTGTGCGAGGAGGTCATCGGCTCATGGCGCGGTCAGCTCGGCGCGGTGGCCGCGATGACGCTCGTGTGGGGGCGTCCGCTCGTCTCGGGAGGACGGATCGTGACCGCCGAGCTGGCCGACCTGGCGGTCGACCAGTGCGAGGTGATCGACGAGCGCTTCACGCTGATCGCTCCCGACGACTACCGCCACGACCTGCTCGAGATCAAGCTGTTCGACGTCAAGGGACGCGAGCTCGCACGCGAGTCGCTGTACGCCGCCGACGAGGACGTCCCCGACGAGGACGCCGACGGGAACTAGCCCGCGCGCTTGCAGGCGGCCAGTGCCTGCGCCTTGGCCGGGGCGGGAATCGGCGAGGCGTTGATCACTTCCGTGCACACTTCTTTGGCGGCCGCGCGCGCGCCGGCGAGATCGCCGTGCGACGCTTTGTTGCAGATCGATTCGACCTTCGCCTTGGTCGCCGACGACAGCGTGGGATCGCGCGTGATGATCGACTTGCATACCGCCACAGCCTCTGCCAAGGCAGCCGGACTCGTGGGGATGCTCGAGGGTACAGACGTGGGTTTCGCTGCCGCCGCGGTCGTGGCAGGCGCGCTCGTGGTCGTTGCCGTTGAACCGCTCTGGCTGCTCGATGTCGAGCTGCTGCCCCCGCCACCGCAGCCTGCAACCACCGCGCCGCCGAACGCCGCCAAGACGAGCCACGTGGACAGCTGCCGGGTCATGTGTCCCCCCTGATCGGAAAAGAAGCTCGCCCGCGGCTTCCATGCCGCATGGCGAGCGTGTGTGCCCGAGCAACGTATACGCGCGTCCGGATGTGTCCACAACGCCGGGGCGGGATCGTCGTGCAGCGCCACAGGCAATCGCCGGCCACCGCGCCAGCAGGGCCGATAATTGCTCGCGTGGGCTCGCCAGCTCGCGACACCTCCGCAGCCGCGGCCGCAATCGTGGCGAGGATCCCGCGTGTCGAGGCGGCTATGGAGCTGGCCAGCGAGCTCGAGTCGCATGTGGCCGCACTGGAGCGCGTGTCGGCCGACTCACACGCCGAAATCGTCGCCGGCCTGCGCCGCTCGCTGACGCGCTGGTGGCGCTTTCTGTCGACAGGCGTGATGCCCCCCGATGCCGACTTCGATCCGCTGCGGGCGTGGGCCCGCGCCCGCGCCACGGAGGGTGTGCGCCTGGAGGAACTGCTGCGCTCGTTTGGGCTGCTGCGCCAGATGGGCTGGCAGCTGTTGCGCCGACATGCGCGCAGCGGCGAGTCAGAGGCGCTGCTGGAGCTCGCCGGCCTGCTCGCCCAGTACGTCGACCAGGTCTCTGCTGTGGTGACCGAGACCTACCTGGCCGAGCGCGAGCTGCTGGTTTCCGAGGAGGAGCGACGCACGCGCACTCTGCTCGATCGGCTGTGCGACGCCGCACCGCTGGACGCCGCCGACCGTGAGCTGGCCGAGCGACTAGACGTCCCCATCGAGCAGGCCTACGCGCCGTTTGCGATCGTGATCCCCGGGCGCGCGCCCCACCGCCACGCCGCGCTCGCCACGCGACTGCGTCGCGGCGGCTGGCGCCTGACCGTCACCCACGGCGAGGCTGTCACCGGCCTGGCCTGGCAACCGCTGGAGCTGTCGGATCTGCAGGAGGGGCCACAGACTCTGCTCGCGATCGGCGAGGCGACGCCTCGCGGTGAGCTCGCGACCGCGCGCGAGGAGATCGCCGTGCTCGCCGAGTACGGTCGCGCGGTCGGCCTGTGCGGGCTCGTGAGGGCAGAGGAGCACCTGCTCGAGATCATCGTCGGGCGCTCGCCCGCTCTCGTGCAGCGCCTGCGCCGGCGGATCTTCGCGCCGCTGGCCGACGGCGACCGCGCCGAGCTCGCGCGGACCTTGCAGACGCTGCTCGCCTGCCGCCTGGACCGCACCGCGGCCAGCGCCGCGCTGCACGTGCACCGCAACACGCTCGCCTACCGGCTTGCCCGCATCGAAGACAAGACAGGGCTCGACCTCGCCAGTCCGCACGACCTGGCGTGCGCATATGTGGCCTTGGCGGGCGATGTCGACGCGGCGTCCAGTGGCAGCGATGTCCCGTCAGAGCCGTAGGACCGCCGTCCTTGTGCATTTGCACAGTTGTCGAAGCCGAAGTTCGGCGGATAGTCATTGTCCAACCAAGGTCCTGGCGGGTAGGCTATTGACAACAGTGTCCGCGCTATGCGCGCTGTGTGAGAGCGAACGAGGAGGAGCATGGGGATGCGCCTGACCAAGGAGAGGATCACTCGAATCGTGCTGCTGGCCGGCGCGGTGGCTGTTGCGTGCGGCGCGTTGGCCGTGGGCGCCAGCGCAAGCGCCATAAAGATCCACAGGATGTTCATGCCTGCGCCGCCCGCTCCCGGCACGCCCGAAACATTCACGCCTCCCCGGACACTGCGCCTGCCACAACGGATCGACCTCAACAGCGTGGGTGTGGTCAAGGTTGGTCCCACCAACGCCAAGAACGTGCTCGTGCTCGAGCCAGGAACGTCCGCCGGCGCCGGCTACTTCGTGCCTTTCGCCAAATCGCTGACAGAACGCCTCCCGGGCTGGCAGGTGTGGTCGGTCGAACGCCGCGAGAACCTGCTCGAGGACCAGTCCATGTTGCACTTGGCAAAGACCGGCAAGGCCACCGCCGCCGAACTGTTCCGCTACTACCTCGGCTACCTCGGAGAAGGGCACCCTCCAAAGGTCCATTACAGGCCGATCCCCTCAGAAGACGTCGAATTCGCCCGCGAATGGGGCATGAACGTCGCCGTCGACGACCTGCACACGGTGATCGAATCCGCCAAAGCGCTAGGCGGGAAAGTGGTGTTGGGCGGACACTCGCTCGGCGGCTCGGTGGTCACCGCGTACGCCACCTGGGACTTCTCCGGCACTCCCGGCGCCGACGGTCTGTCGGGCTTGGTCTACGACGACGGTGGCAGCAGCCCAATTCCGGTGAGCAAAGAAGAAGCCGAAAAAGAGCTGACTGCCCTCTCGCTCAAGTCCCCCTGGCTGGCGTTCGGCGGAATCTCAGCACCCGACCTCGGGCTGTTCTCGATGCTCGGCTCGACAGCGACGGTGCTGTTCGGCGAAGAAGCTTCGCTGACGCAGAGCTTCCCGTTCCTGCCCGCAGATCTCAAGCCGACGGAACCCGCCGGCTGCAAACTGAGCGAACCCGGCTGCAAACCGGTCGCAACGACCAACGAAGCCGAGTTCGGCTTCGGCGTCAACGTAGGCACCTCGCCGCCAACGCTGATCGCGGCCCAGGTGCACGCCGGCAAAGGCATCGAAGAAACCGCCAAAGAAGACGGCCTGCATGGCTGGAACGGTGAAGGCGCGCTCACGCCGCTGCGCCGTTACGCGGAAATGCTGTCCGGCACGGACCTACCCTACGGAGACGGCAGCGAGTGGTACTTCCCCGAACGGCTGACCCTCGACACCGGCGCAGTGGCCGAGGGCAACGCCAACCCCGCGCAGGAAGTCCTCGACGAGCACGCCATCTTCGGCCACGACCTGCCCACGTCGTTGAAGATCCTCGCGATCGACACCGAACTGGACAAAATCTTTGGCGGCGGCAACACGCTACAGACCGCCGAAATCCTGGCCGAACAGTCGGGCATCCCCAAGGAGAACCTGACGCTGATCGACCGTGAGGAAACCTATTCCCACAACGACCCCGCCGGCGGCGATCCTGCGGGCGAAGGCGTCGAAGGGAACATCTTCTTTAAGGAATTGAAGGGGTATCTGGAACGGCTGTGAGGCTGGAAGCGGAAGGTTCGACCGCGAGGGCGTTGCGTTCGATCGTTGCAGGCAAGTTGCCGCTCACGCAGTCAGTTCCTCAATCGCGCGGGCCGCGCTATTCATCTCTCGGCGGTGAGCACGTAGCGCGCGAGCACGTAGCGGGGAGCGGCACTCGCACAGCCGATCCCACTCGCCATCGCGGTCGACCAGGACGCGACCCCCATCAACAATGCGATCCAGAAGAAGCGGCGCCCGGGCTTCCACCCTGTCAAGATGGGCGACGTCGACCCGACGACCGCTGACGCCTTGCAAACGGACGGCCAGTCTAAGACCGGCCGAGGGACGATCGTCAGCGAGCGAGACCAGCAGGTCAAGGTCAGAGCCATCGTCCTCGTCGCCTCGTGCCAGCGAGCCGTAGAGCACGGCCAGACGAACCCCATGCTCGGTCCGCAGCGCCCGTCGGAGGGTGGACAGAAGTGGCCAATGTGCACGGAGGTACTCGCGCTCGCCTGGCTCCAACTGAAGCCGGCGCGGCCCGCTCCGGTTCACACGGAGAGCGCCCTGCGAGGCAGCTCGACGCAGGGTGCGCTCCTCAACATCGAGATCGATAGCCAGTTCTTGAATCACGCCCACGCGTTGAGAGGCTACTGCGGCGTATGTCCGTCACGGGCGGAGCTCGGCAACGGAATGGGATCGCTACCCAGGGTCACGACACCATGGCTACGCCCCAAAACGGCGCTCATCTGGCCGGCCGACTGTCGATTCGAGCACTCCGGCTGACCGGGAGTGGTCCATGCTGCATCAGGTAGAGCTACATGACAACTGGCGGCGCGCCCAGGCCCGCGAGCCGGTCGCTAGCATTCATCCACTGCCATGAGCGACGTTCACCAACTTGCCCGTGTTACCGCCGTAGAGCCACTCGATGGCTTCCGGCTGCGATTGATATTACCGACAGCCTGGTTCGCGAGGTCGATCTCTCAGACGACCTCTGGGGACCGATAGCCGAGCCGCTGCAAGACCCCCCCAACTTCCACCAGGTGCGTGTCGACCCCGAAGCTGGGACCGTCGTGTGGCCGAACGGCTACGACCTGGATCCCGAGTACTCCATGGCGATCATGAGGTGGTCGGTCGGCCTGATGCACAGGCATCGCGTCCAGTGACTCCGACCACTTTCTCGAAGCCCAGCAGCCGACGCACGAAGCCTGTTTCTTGATTTGCGAGCAAGGTACCCTCGCTAGGAGTCGAACCTAGATTTACCGCTAGGAGGCGGGATCACGCTCGCCGGCACGAGCCACTTCTGGCATCAGAGAACGGAGATGCTCGGTGATGTCGTGGGGAGCTATTCCGGGCGGACACGTGTGACAGCCGAGACCTGTGCGATCAGGATTATCTCGCTGGAATTGTGCGATCGTCGCGAGTCTCTCGGTGATCGACTTGGCGTGGGCTTGGGCCACCTGACGAGCATGCTCTGTGTCAGCGTGCTCGCTGACGTACTCCATGAACTCCCTGTACGCTTTCAGTGCAACCAACGTGCCCACATCCTTGCCGCGGAATAGAACAAGCGGCTCATCATCGGGAAGGAAATAGTCGCCGTCGCGGTGGAATACGGCGTCCTCAGAGCCAAACCGATACTTCGGATCATGCATAGCGCTTCTTGCGGGAGCAGTCGTCATAATTGATTGCCCTCCGGGTCGTGTGTGTTGCGCAACGCCGCCAGTGTCATGTAGACCCGGTCTCCTCGGGTGGCAGCTCTTTTCGTAGCTCCCCCTCGCTCTTGAGGTCTCCGCGGTTCTGGTCAAGTTTGGATTGTTTCTGTTCGATTGCGAGAATGCGCTCTGGCGAGATGGGTGTGGCGCCTTGGCGGATCGCGTTGAAGTTGCCGATGTAGCGGTTGGTGATCGGTGGAAAACGCGGAGCTTTGCGCAGCAGGCGCTCGATCGGGCGATCGAGCCAGGCGTGGGACTTGCCGAGGACCATCCCGGGCGAACGAAGGTTCGGGTTGCCCGCCATGTACTGAGTCACGATCATCAAGTCGTCTACCCAGGTGACCCCGCATGAAGGTGTCGCATCGTACTCCTTAAGGATTAGCCGCTCTTGTTGGCGGGGGTTGGCAAGCTCCTTCCGGAGCTTCCAGAAGAAGAGGATGGCGTTGCAGGTGTCAAGCCGCGTGGTGCGATGCTCCTCCCGTTCGCGCACGGGCGCCAAGTCGCTGTCCGGGTTGAGCCAGAGGAATTCGAGCTTGACGTCGTGCTTAACGATCGCGTCTGTGAAATCGCGCGCGCTTGCGTCGGCCACAGCGGGGTCGGATATGTAGCCGTGGTTGGCGGTGCCGAGGACGCGAATGTGGCTGCGTGCCTCGCGGATCAGCTCGTTCCAGAAATTGTCTTCGAATCGGGCGTTGCGGTCGACGAACACGTCTTGGACGCCGTCACCCAAAAGCTGCTGCATGAACTGGTCTCGCCCCAGCGCGATGCCACCGACTAGCACGGATGCGATCACCGAGGTGCCGAGCCCTACGAGGATCAATCCCACGGCGTGGTTGGTCCCGATGGCCACGCCAACGACAACCAAGATGACACCCCCCGCGCCCGCGAGCTCGAGGGTCCGCGAGTCTAGCTTGAACCAGACCCGGCGAATCCGCGATGAGAACCGAGCGGTCATAGACTCCGCGCGCGAATCCTCGGCCGCCTTAGTCGGCCCAGGTGACCCGGTCGAGAACGCGACAGACGACATCGCTGATGTCGAGCTCGTCGAGCTCGTCGCGATGGCAGAAGCGGACCTCGTCGAGGTCGCTGGCGGCCTTCAGCTTGCCGCCGATCGGCCGGGCGAGGCTATAGACGATGACCCTGTGCTCCTCGGGCGGGTCGATGATCTCCCAGACGCCTAGCTGGCCGTGGACCTCGACGGCTAGACCGGTCTCCTCGCGGATCTCGCGGATCGCGGCGTGTTCGATCGACTCAAAGGGCTTGATCTTGCCTCCGGGGAGGACCCACTTGCCTTTGTTTGGCTCCTTGCCGCGAATGCCGAGTAGGACGCAGTCGCCGTCGAGAACCACGACGGCGCTGCCCAGCCGCGGCGTCATCTTCGCGGCTGGCCTCTCGGCATCAGGCGCTAGCGCTGTCTTCGAGCATCGGTTCCTTTGAGCTGTTGGGGTCCACATCAAGTAATCCGACGGGAGGCCGGCCCTGTGACATGATCTTTTGTGATTTGGCCAATGTTTTGGCCAAATAGACAGATTCATGGCCAGAACTATCCCACCAGCGACGGACAGCATCGTCTGCGTTGACGAAGATACGCTGCTGCGGATCACTGGCGTTGCGCGCTCGACGCGGCGGAACTGGGCCAAACAGAGCCTGATCGACGATCGATCGGACGGTCGCTACTACGAGCAGGACGTGCTCGAAACGGCACTCGTCGCGCTAATCGTCAAGGCGACAAAAGGCCTAGCCGACGCCAGACTGGTCTGGCACTCGACTCGCGATAGCCTTCTTAGCGCAGTCGCCGGCGCGTCCGACGGGAAGGACCTCGCACTCGTATTGGAGCTCCGGCTACTACGCGGCACCCTGGCGAGTTCAGCCGCTCAGGTAGGTCCCGCGACGAGGCCTTTTGAGCCATTTGTCCTCATCCCGGTCGGCCCGCCTGCCGCCGAGGCACGCGAGGGGTTTCGCACGTTCGCGGCTCCTCCCCGCGCGAAGCCTGGTCGTCGGCGCGAGGGACGACTCGACGCTAAGCGCTCGATTGATCCTCCATCCTGCCCAGGCTAAGGCGCGCCCGCGTTTCAATCCATACTCGCGCCCCACATGATAGGGGCCGCTTAGGGGAGTACCGCACGACGGAATCACCGTGGATCACTACGTCGCTGCATGCGAAGGACCCCTTGGAGGTCTTGACGCTGAGCGGAGGTGCCGTGTCGCCCGTCTTGGTGTTCCGCCGGATTACATGCTGGTTGACATGGATCCGCTTGATGGTCCCGGCATCAAAGGGAGGCGTGGGTCGTACTTTGGGGGTTGTCTCGTCGCTGAACGGCATCGTCCGGAACGTTAGAGGACCCTCGGAAATATGGCTTTATTCACGTTCTCAATGGGCAGCAATGGGTACAGCGGTGCTCTTGGACCCACGGGTGGGCTTGCAACGAGCAGTCAGATGGTCCCAGAACGTAGAACGTTAGAACGTGCTGACTTGCAGGGTTTCATGGCTATGCCCCCGCCAGGAGTCGAACCTGGATTTACCGCTTAGGAGGACGACTCGGGGCGCGGCCGAAAAGGCTGGATCTATGGGCGGTTACTGACGATTCGGCCCGTCCCGCCCGATCGTGGATCAGGCAGGATTGGGCGCGATCCGGTGGGGTTTGGGCAGCAGAATCGGGCTGCTGCCCAAACGGCTGCATCGACGCGGCTACTGTGCGTCGCCTTGCGCGGCGGGTGGCCATGATGCGCCGTGATGCTCAGCTCGCGTCTCCGCTTTGGCGAGCAGATCGGACGGCCGGATGCCGAGCGTGGTCGCCAGCGTCGCCACGGTAGCGACGGTCGGTCGCCGCTCGGCACGCTCAATTCCGCCGATGTAGTTGCGGTGGACACCGGACTCAAGGCCAAGGCGCTCCTGGGAGAGGCCAAGCTCGTCGCGTAGGTCACGGATGGCTTCGCCGAGGCCGACGAGCAGTGGATCGGGTGCTGACACAGCGCTGCACGTTGCAGCCCAACCGTGTTAGGTTCTACAGCCCAACCGTGTTGCGCTATCCAGAATCGCGCAGGTCTTGATGCTGCGACGAACAGCCGCACCCGCGGAGTAGACGTGCTAGCGACATTCGCCGTGGAAGTTGAAAACGTATTCAGGGGCCTGCTGGTCGTCGTCATCTGCGTGGCCGTGTTCCTCTGGTTCTTGCCGGCGATCTTGGTAGCGCTGCGCGCCGACAGCGAAGGCTTCTCGATGTGGGGGTTTCTGCTCGTCGCGTTGACGCTGGGGTGGCCATTCGCACTAGCGCTCACGCTGACTTTTGGCCGCAGGTCGCCACTCGTCGTGAGCTTGCAACGACGGGGACAGGACGAAGACTCCACGAGGATCGTCCACGGGGCCAGCGGAGAACGTGTCTAACGAGCGGCGAGCCATCGCCGCCACCCTCGCAGTCCTCGCTCTGACGGCCACCGCCTGTGGCGCTGGCGTGACCACTGTTAGGAGCACGACACCGCTCGCGGTGCAGGCGAAGCCGGAGGCCGACCCGCAATCTGGACACTTCGCTGACGAAGCCGAAGCGTGCCAGCTTGCGCTTGAAGCCGTCGAAGGCTCAGGTGCGGTCGAAAAGATCGAGCCGTGCCAAGGCCAACCCGCGCTCATCAAGCGCGCGGCCGTAGTGGAACAGCGTCAGTACGCCAGGCTTCGGCGGTCCATGGCGGCGCACAGCAAAGAAGACGCGGCGACTGAAAAGCGCGAGTATGAAGAAGGGCTCCAAGCCCGTGCGCGCGCCCGAAGCAAGATGCCCGACGCTGCCCTGTTCGAGCGCGTGGAACGCGAAGACGCAGCGCGACGGCATAAGACCGAAGCCGAATACCCAGGCGTCTCAGGCGGCCCTGCCACAGAAGGCGAACTCATCGGCGCGTGCGAGGAAGCGGCACGGAGCGCCGGAAGCTGGACCATCGACACCGAAGTCGGATGCGCCGGGCCGGCGCAAGCGTGGATCGAAGGGCGCTAACCATGTTCACGAAAGTGTTCGCCGCCACGATAGGCGTCCTGTACGCAGTGACCGTCTGGCTAGTGGTCTGGGGCAGCATCGGGGTTATCGTGTGGAAGGCCGAAGAAGCGCAGGCCGCCGCTCCCAAGGGCTCCCACTTCTGCGGCTTCTGGACGGTCAAGACGTGGTACGAAGACGACGAATGGCGGGTCTTCGGGGTCGGCATCACACACGGAGAGCTGCCCTGCCACCAGGCCGTGACGCTGATGCGCCGCTTCTACTCGCGCCACCGCGGGCCAGCGCACTACACCAAACGCCGCTACCACGACATAGCCGACGCCTACTGGATCGTGGACGGCTGGAAGTGCGCTGAGGGCGCCGGGGGCGGCGGCTGCTCTCGGGGCCGAGCACAGATCGCTGCGGAGTTCGTGGCAACCCCCGAAGAAGAACTGGCGCTCGAAGAATGGTGGGGGGCGATCCCCGCGATAGGCACAAAAGCACCTCCAGCGGAAGAAGCCCGCCTCCAGGCCGAAGAAGCGCAACTGCCCCCCGAACAGACCGCACCCGAACCGGGGAAGGGAGCGCCCCCGGTCCCCTAGAGCACCAGCGGCGTGTAAGACGAGGGGCCGTCCGCGCTCGGACGCCTCAAGGCTACGGCGGTCCCGAACTTCGCTATTGATTTGGGCAAGACATGAGCAGGGGTGAGTGGCATCGGTTCGATGCCCGGCCAATCGTTGACCGGGCGCCCAGCGTCCACGTGCGCGTGCTGAGCAGGGGCGCCTCGCGCTTCGCGCCGATCACGGCCGAATTGATTGACGACGGTCGAGTCGAGCTTTACAACCGCCGCGATCGCTGCGTCCTGTGTGAGGTCGGCGTGACGAGCACCGCCTGCAACTACGGCGGCTCGCGGCTGTGGTGGCTGTGTCCCGAGTGTGAGCGGCGCTGCGCGCTGTTGTACCTCTGGCGCGGGCAGATTCAGTGCCGGCAGTGCGCGGGGCTGGTCTACACGACCGCACAGTCCGGCCGGCTCGTTCGCGTCACCCGGAAGGCCGTCAAGTGCGGCGACCGGATCGGCTACCAATACGGTGACCGGATCGTGACCAAGCCCAAGGGGATGCACTGGCGGACCTTCGAGCGCCTGCTCGCCAAGTACCGCATCGAGGTCAAGACGGCGAACGAGGCGTGGCAGCCCACCCTCGCTCGTGCTGAGACGCTTCTACAAGAAGCCGAAGCGACGAGCCCGAAGCGACGACCCCCCGTCTGACGGCGACACGCACGACATCCCCGGTTGCTTGACGAGCACCGCTCGTGACCAGCACGCCGGCGCGCAAGCTATGGCGCAACCCGTCCGATGCCGATAAGATCATTATCACCCAACCGCGTCGGTAAGGCATCACCCGACGGCACAGCCCCACCGAGACGGCAGCCAACATGACCCGTAGCGAGACAGACTCCGGCACTCCGGTTATCGAGATGACCGCCGACGAGTACCGGGCTTTCCTGGAGTCCGAGGCGCGCGCGCGGCTGGGCATGTCCGTGGCTGAGTTCACCACGCGGTACATCGCTGGGGAGCTTGACGACGCGGACCCAGACGTTCCGCTGCTCGCAATGTGGACCGGCATGGGGCAGAACGGCCATCAGGTCACCGCTTAGCGTCGCCCGAGAGTTTGCCGACCTTCTCAACGGCGTCCTAAACCGGACGGTCACCGATGGGCGGCTCACAGCAGCCGCCGATCCTGGTAACCGACAACGCTTCACGCTCTCCCGCTGGGGAACCGATCGACGCCCGGTCTCGTTCGAGCTGAATGGCAGCAGGCTACGGCTACTGGTGTCTCAGACGACGGAAGTGGTCAACGAGCGTTGCAGACCGTCGATTACGCCTACCGGCTGGCGAGCGCCGATGAAAAGGCAGCATGGCTTCTGCGCTGGGAGTATTTCCGCCAACCACCGCAGGCCGACTATCGCTACACGCTCGCTCACCTCCACGTCAACGCCAAACTCGGGTCGCAAGCGGCCGTGACGCTCCCCAAGCTGCACATCCCCACGCGGCGCGTCCCGCTGGAGCTGGTGCTCTGGCACCTGATCGCCGAGTGGGGCGTGACGCCCAAGCACGCGGACTGGCAGCGAATCCTCGAAGACTCGATCGACCGCTTCGAGACGAGGCGCAGCGCACCGTAAAGGCATCTCCACATGGCTCCCAGCGCTTGGAGTTGCGTTCGGCGTCGATTGCGTCGTCCATCTCCCGCGTTGTGCCTCCGGGTCCTCAGCGGTCATGTACGATTCGGGCTGCGAGGTTTCGTCCCCTCTAGGTCTTCGGCCCCCCGGATCGGCGCATCGTATTGCGTCAGTCCGGGGGGTCGGGTGTTATCTGAGACGGCTCCGACGAGCATCGGGAGAGGCGCTATGCTCGGCGCCACACCCGCTCGCATGGTGGAGGTGAGCGAAGACCGAAGGGACGAAGAAGTGCAGGAGGCGCCGCACGACACGCTCGACCTCATCCTGCGCGTCCGCACGGGAGAGGTCACGTACCCGCAGCCACCCCCGACGAGGGCGCCAGGGATCGCCCACGCCGGCCGCTACATCACCGCGGTTGCTCATTCCCGGCTCACTTTGGTATCCCGCACTGCCGGTCAGGTCACACGCCACTGCTGCACCTGTACCGTCCGTCCTGCGCGTAAGCGCGGCGCTGGGCGACCGCGTGCTCGTCGGTGTAGCTCCGGCAGCCGATCATCCAGCAGCGACCCCGGAGACGGAGAATCCGAGCCGGATAAAGGCCCGGCGCCACCTCATCGTCTTCTAGGCTCGTCCGTCACGTCCTGGGCGGTTGGATCGCTGGGAACCGCGCGGTGAGCCAAGACTCGCCGATCCGGTTCCTCGATGTGGCGAGGATGGCGACAACGCCACCGCCGTCAGTGGCGTGGCTCGCGCCGCCTATCGTGCCGCGGGCGGCTCTCACGGTGCTGTATGCGCCCAGCGGGGACGGCAAGAGCTTGTTCTCGATGGCGCTCGCCGGCGCCTGCGCTCACGGTGGCGAGCTGGCCGGGATCGAGTGCGAGCAGGGCGCCACGATCTACCTCGACGCCGAGAATGGCGAGTGGGAGATTCATCGTCGCGTCCATACCCTTGGGCTGCCCGCGTCCGGCGTAAGGGTCGCAGACGCGAGCGGGCTTGACCTGCACCGGCACATCGAGCACGTCCAAACGCTCGTGACAGAGGAACGGCCCGACCTGCTGGTGCTCGATTCGCTGCGCAGCTTGACACCGGGGATGGATGAGAACGACACAGCGCAGACCGCACGAGCACTTGACCCGCTGCGCCGGCTCGCACATGACAACGGCACCGCGATCCTCCTTATTCACCACGCCAACAAGGCCGGCCGGGACTTCCGTGGCGCAAGCTCGATCCGTGACAGCGTGGACGTGTTCTGGCACCTTGGCCGCCAGGACAACGATCCCGACCCGCGGCGGCGGTTCCTGCGCTGCCGCAAGATGCGCGTAGCAGCCGAGCCCGAGCGGCTATGGCTACGTCTGGAGGTTGACCGCGGACGTGTCCTGATCGACCAGGCCCAGCCGCCCGAGGACCAACCGCCCTCGGCTGCGCAGCCGGTGCGAGCGAAGCTCAGCGACGAAATCGTCGCCCGGATGGGCACCGGACCGCTCCGGCTCGCCCAGGTCGCCGCGCTGGTCGGCCGGCGACCGAAGGACGGCAGCGTCCGCAACGCTCTCGCCGCGCTCGTCAAGGACGGGCTACTCACCCGCCAGGGCAACGACTACCAGAAGGTGCAAACAGTGCAGCCGGGCGGTTTGCACACTTGCACCGGGCAGACCGAGCAGGTGCAAGCTGCGATCCCCCCTGGGGGCGCTGCACCCTTGCACCAGCCAGACAACGAGCCGGACGCGGATGCCGAACTTGCGCGCGTCGCCGAGAAGTTCGGGACGGAGGCCGATTGAGGTCCAAGGTCCCCACCCGCTCCGGCCCACGGATGCCCGACGCCGGCGCCAGTTGCTCCGGGGCATCGGCGCTCACCCCACGCGAGCTGCTGCTCGTGGACGCCATCGCCGAGCGCGTGGGCGAGATGCTGCACGACGAGGCTCCGCATGGCCGGTTGGTGGACGCCGCGACAGTCGCGCGAGCGCTCGGCGTATCGCGCGACTGCGTATACGCCCACGCGGCCGAGCTGGGCGGCGAGCGCATCGGCGACGGACCGCGCGGCCGGCTTAGGTTCGACCTCGACTACGCGCTCGCAGCCTGGACCTCTCGCTCCGAGAGCGGTAGATCGCGTCAGGGCAAAGCTCCTGCACAGCGGCAGATTTCACGTCGAGCCAGATCGCCGCGAATGGGCAGCGGAGTCGAGCTGCTGCCCATACGAGGCTCTGCGGGCACGGCAGACGCCAGCCGGGAGCGTTCGTGAGGTGCGGCCCGTCACTTGGAGGCGTGCTTGTCTCGTTCGACCTCGGCTACCGCGTCGGCGAGTTGGTGCAGGTCTGCTCCGAGGGCATCGAGGAAACGCAGGACCGTGTGCCAGCGAACGCCGCGCCGACCTCGCTCGACTTGGGAGACGTAGGTGGAGTGGATGTCGAGTTGCGCAGCCAGTTCGTCCTGGGTCAACTGCGCGCGCTCGCGAAGGCTTTGGAGTGCCCGACCGAGCACGAGCTGATCTTTGGCCGCGTCTCGCACCTAAGCACTTTTAGTCAGGTTGAGCTACCATGTTGGGGTCCAAACATAGTGCCCCCGCGCTGCGCAAACAGCCGGGGGCGTGGCCCCGTAGGGATTAGCTACGGCGCGCGGGCAACGCTACCGGACCCAAAGCGCTGCACGAACGCTGCAAAGCACCTCCGGCGCCTCCGACGACAGGAGGAACCGACGATGAGCAATACCGAGACAGTGGCCGATTCGCTCGTGCTGGCAGCGATCGACCGGGCCGAACGCCACAACCCCGCCCGTCTATCCGGTGTGCCGGTGTGGCGGGTGTATGAGCACCTGTCCATCGCCAAGCGCTCAGAGCTGGCCCGGCATGTCCGGGCTCAGCTCGACGCGCTGGAGGCGGCAGGCTCGATCGTGCGCTCACGCCGCCAAGGAGTGCAGACGTGGGCGCTGACGAGCAGCGGGCGCCGACGCCTTGCCCGAGCACGCCGCGCCGGCCACCTGCCACCGCTGCCAGAGTCGCCACAGCACCGCGCGTGGCGGGACGCGAGGACGGTCGCCGCACAGGAGATAGACGGCTTTCTCGTGAGCGTGCGCGAGGGCTTGGACGATGCAATGTGTCTACTCGACGCGGACCCCGCCGCCACGTCGGATGCGTGGTTTGAGCTTGGCGAGCGTCTACACCGCGACTGCCGGCGCGTGGGCTCGGCGATCCACTGCCTGCATGAGTGGAGCGAGCCGGATGACGCGCGCGCGGACGTTGACGATCGCCATGACGCGGCTGATCGGCGATTCGACCCGGACGAGCGCGCGAAGCGCCGCGCTCGACGCACTGGCAGGCGCAACGTCGCGCATTGGGGCACGCCAGATCGGGAGGCGAAGTGATGGCCGGGTACGACCAGGAGCAGCAACAGCAGTTGATCGCGTTCGGGCGCGGGGTGCGCGAGCTGCGCGTCGAGCGGAACATCAGCGCGAGCGAGCTTGCCGCGGCGGCAGGAGTCACACCGCGGCGCCTGGAGGCGATCGAAGCAGGCCGACTGGACCCGCCCTATGACGTGATGCTCGGGCTCGCTACTGGCCTTGACATCACGCTCACGGCGCTCGTGAGCCGTGCCGCCGAACTACGCACCGCGATCGGGACACTCCAGGCAGACGGCGTGCTGCTGCACTGGACGATCGACGTTGAGGCCGACGCCGCGGTCATCACGTTCACGCCGGCCAACATGCTCGACCAGCAGGCGCTGGAGGACACCATGATCGCCGTCGAGCGCATCCTCGATCAGCGGGTCGCTTGCGGCGCGTCGGCCAGCGCGAACCTCCAGACCGGCTGCATCGAGGGCGACATCAATCTCGACGGCATCACCGCGGCCGAGCTGGCGCGCAAGCTCACAGCACTGGAAGGAGGCGATGCGTGATGGCACGCCCAGCTACCGGCCAAGTGATCGTGGACCCGCGCAGGCGCAGCCCGACGTTCGGCCTGCGCTTTCGCGCCTACGGCCGACGCGAGTACGTCGCGCTCGGGACAGCAGCAGAAGGATGGACGCGAGCGAAGGCACAGACGGAGCTACAGAACGTCCTCGCCGACGTGCGGCGCGGCATCTGGCGCCCTCCTGCGCCCGAGCCAGCTCCCGAGATCCACCAAGACCCGACCTTCCATGAGTTCGCCTCACAGTGGTTCGAGTCCACAAAGGGAGAGTGGCGGGAAAAGACGCGGCTCGACTACGAATGGCAGCTCTCAAGACATCTGCTGCCCTTCTTCAAGAGCCATCAACTGTCGCAGATCACGATTGCAGAGGTCGATCGCTACAGGCAGTCCAAGGTGGCAGAAGCCCGAGCGATCCAAGCCGCCGCAGCCAAGGGCGAACCCCAGACCGATGCGTACACGGACAAGCACGGACGCACACGCAAGCGGTCACGCCGCGCCCTGTCGGTCACGTCGATCAACAAGACGATCACGCGCCTCGGGCAGATTCTGGAGGTCGCCGTCGAGTACGGGCTGATCGCAGCAAACCCGGCCAAGGGGCGCCGGCGCCGATTGAAGCCGCAGAAGGCGGCTCCCGTGTGGCTCGATCGCGCCGAGCACATCGAGGCGCTGCTCGATGCTGCCGGCGGACTCGACCACCACGCCAAGGCGAAGGGAGGCCACGACCAGAAGGGCGGACTCGTCTACCGGCGGGCGCTGCTCTCGACGCTCGTCTTCGCCGGCCTGCGGATCGGGGAGTTGACCGCGCTCCAATGGCGAGACATTGACCTCGCCGGCAACCGGCTTACCGTGCGCGCATCGAAGACCGACGCCGGGATGCGACAGGTGGACCTACTGCCTGCGCTGCACGACGAGCTGGCCGCGTACAAGGCGCAGGCCCCGAGCACCAACCCGAGCGGATTCGTATTCACCACCGCGGCCGGCTCCGAGCTGATCCAGGGCAACATCCGTCGGCGCGTACTCGACAAGGCCGTGACAACGGCCAACGAGAAGCTGATCGAGGCGGGAGAGGTTCCATTGCCAGAGGGTCTGACGCCGCACAAGCTGCGCCACACCTTCGCGTCGATCCTGGTCGCGCTCGGAGTCGATCCTGGCAGCGTCATGGACCAACTCGGGCACACGGACCCCGGCTTCACCCTGCGCGTCTACCGCCACGGGATGCGCCGCGACGGCGCCGCCAAGGAGCACCTGCGAGCGCTTGTCGGGGGAGCTGAATGGGCAGCAATGGGCAGCAGCGAGGCGCAGACGCCTTGGACCGAGCTTGCGGCGAGCAACGGGCAGCGCCTAAAAGCCGCTTGAACACAGGGCTTTCAGGCTGATGCCCCCGCCAGGAGTCGAACCTGGATTTACCGCTTAGGAGGCGGTCGTCTTATCCATTGGACTACGAGGGCGTGGCCCGACCCGGCGGGCTTGGGGCCGACGGTAAGGCTAGACGCTCGCCGACCCGACGTCGCTCCCTGCCGACCCCCATCGTCGGTCGGGTGCCCGCCAGCTCAGTCAGGAGCCTCTGCCGCCAGCCGCGCCAGCTGATCGCCCACCAGGCGGTGGGTAATCCATTCGCCCATCGTCTGCGCGCCCACGCGCCGGTAGAAGCCCAGCGCCAGCTCGTTCCAGTCGAGCGCCGCCCATTCCAGGCGCTCGCCGCCGCCCTCGCGCGTGCGCGCTGCCACCGCCGCCAGCAGCGCCCTGCCCACGCCCGCTCCACGGTGGGCCGGGCGCACGAACAGATCCTCCAGCCACACGCCCCGCTTGGCCAAGAACGACGAGAACGTGTCGAAGAACAGTGCGTAGCCAAGCACCTGCGAACCCTGTTCGGCGATCAGCGCCTGCGCCGCCGGGCGCTCGCCAAACAGCGCCTCACGCAGTTGCTCATCCGTCGCTTGCATCTCGTGCTCCAGGTGCTCGTACTCCGCCAGCTCGCCAAACAGACCAAGCAGCAGCGCCACGTCCTCGGGACCCGCCGCGCGGACGATCGGTGCAGCCGCGGGCTCATGCCCGGTGTCGTCGCTCACGCCGCCGTCCGGTCAGGGCGCTGCGGGTATACGTCGTCGATCGTCGTCAGCGCCACATACGGCGCGCCCGCCGCCCGTTCGATCGCCTCGCCGCCCCCCGCCAAGCGGTCCAGCACGCTGATCACGCCGCAGATCTCATGCTCCGCCTCCTGCAGCGCCTCGATCGCCGCCAGCGTCGAGCCACCCGTCGTCACCACGTCCTCCACCACCACACAGCGGTCATCCGGTGCCAGCAGCGGACCCTCGATGCGGCGCTGCAGGCCGTGCGTCTTTGCGTCCTTGCGCACGAAGAACGCCTTCGCGCGCGCGCCGCCCGCCAGCGCAGCGCACGCCACCGGGTCCGCGCCCATCGTCATGCCGCCCACCGCCGTGCCCTGCCAGTCGCCCACCTGCGCCGCCACCAGCGCGCCCAGCGCAGCAAAGCCCTGCGGGCGCAAGATCGCGCGCTTGGCGTCCACGTAGTACTGCGCGCGCGCGCCGCTCGTCAGCGTCACCTCGCCGATCACCAGCGCATGCTCGCGCAGCTGCGCTACCAGCAGCTCGCGCGCCAGCGTCAAATCACTCGTATATCCGTCCAATGTGTCCACTTCGCGACGTAATCTAGCGGGCAGCTTCCGACGTCATTAAGCGCCGTGATCTCTACGTTCGTGAAACTGCTCAGGGTCGCCTCGCTGGTCATCTGCGCGATCGTCGTCGCCTCGTTTGTCACCTTCGCAGTCGAGCAGACCAAGAGCGCATCCGGCCATCAGCAGGCCGAGCTCAAGGGCGAAGTCGCGCCCGGCTCCGCCGTGAGCACCTCAAGCAAAGAGGGCAGCGTGCACAAAACGCTCGACGAAGCCTTCAATGAACTAACCTCCCCGTTTGCCAGCATCGTCTCGGGCTCCAGCAGCGAATGGGCCATCCGCGGCGTCAAGCTGCTGCTCGCACTGCTCGTCTACGGCTTCGGCCTTAGCTACCTCGCGCGCGTACTACGCGTCAGGGTTTAGCTCGGCCCGGGGCCATCGGCGCAGCGCGCGACCGCGTCCACGGGCAGCCGCACCCTCGCCGCTATGCGTACACGTCCACGCGCGTGCCCACGCCAACCCACGCGTAAATCGCCGCCGCGTCCGGGATCGGCACGCGCAGGCAGCCGTGGCTGGCCGCGTACGCCGGCACTTCCGCGTACCCGTGGATCGCGTAGCCGCGGATGAAATAGTTGGAGTCCACCATGCCCTTGCTGTTTTCCCCCGGCGTCTTCTCGTACACCTGAAAGCGCCCCAGCACCGTCGGCGTCGACTGCTTGCCCGAGCTCATCTCATAGATCGTCCGCACGCGTCCCTGCGGTTCGATCTCCGCCAGCACCTGTTTTGACAGGTCCGCCTCCACGTGGCCGCCGTCGCCCGGGTAGCGCACGTGGAAGCGCCCAGCCCCGCGCGCCAGCTTTGCGAAGACCTGCTTGCCCGCATACGGGATGCGTTCCAGGCCCGTCATCTTGCGATATGCAATCAGCGCACGACCCGTCCCTTCTTCGAATGAGCCCGTCAACGGCACCGCATAGTGCAGCGTGTCCAGCTCCGACTGCAGCACGCGCACCGACTGGCCCTGCGCCCCCTCACCCAGGTTGGGGTTTACAAAGTGCACGCCCTGCGAGCGCGCGCTGAACGCGCCCTGCTGGGCCGTCGCGTTGTGCGTCGCGCGGGCCTGCACCAGCCCCGCCCGAGCGCCTGTGAAAGCCACATGGAACTGGCCCTCGCCGTTGCCCACCGCCGCCACCGCTACCGATGCCGCCCGAACCTCGCGTCCGTCCAGATAGAAGCCCACCTTTACCGCCTGCCCGCCCACGTATGGCCACACGATCCCGCGCACCACGATCCGTCGGCCTACCAGCGCGAACAGCGGGCTGCCGCCAGCTTTCTGCACAGCCAGCACCAGCCGGCCCGCCACCGGGCTCGGGGCCGCCGGGGATGCCGGAGCGGGGGAAGGCGCTGCGGGGGAAGGCGCAGAGGACGGTGCCGGAGAGGGCACCTGTGGCGATTGCCCCCGCGCTCTCGCCGGCGCCGCCGACGCGCCCAGCAGCGCCGCGCACATCATCGTTGCGCCAAGAGGCTTCATCTGGCCCGAGATCGTATGCGCCAGGCGGGCGTCATGTGCCAGGGCGGGGCAACACAGCCGTGGATTCGATCAGGCCGATGCGCTTGAACGCCCACGCCAGCGCCGCTATCGCCAGCAGCGCCCCCACGATCAACACCGGGATCTGCCAGCCCCAGTCCTCCAGGCTCGAAAACGCCAGCGAGTTGTTCAACGAATGCGCCGCAATCGACGTATACAGCGAGCCCGTGTAGCGGTACAGCAGGCACAGCCCAAAACCCAGTCCCGCCAGCGGCACCAGGTCCAAAGCCGGCGCCGAGCCCGCGTGCACACCGCCAAAGATGATCCCCGTAAGCAACGCCGCCGGCAGCGTCCCGTGCCAGTTGCGCAGCGCAGTGAAGATGTAGCCACGAAACAAGAACTCCTCGCAGATCGGTGCCACCACGCACGTCAGGCCTGCGCTCAACACCAGCAGGAGCGTCCCTTCGTTGGAGCCCAGCTGTTCCAGCAGCTTCTCCTTGCTCGGGTTCACCGCTTCCGACCAAATCGCGCTGAGCACGATGAACACGATCAGCAGCAGTACGATCAGCCCGCCCGCCGACGCCCAGCTCACGCCAGGCGCGCGCAGCCCGAACTGCCACGAGCGCACCACACGCCCGCCCACGCGCGCGCAGTACACCGCCGCCACCACAAACGCCACGTCCTGCACCACCGTGTCCAGGATCGACACCCCCGGCGGCGTGTGCGAGCTGGTGATCTTCACCCCAAACACCACCAGCGGAATGTCCACCACCAGCCCCCCCACCGCTGCAAGTACCAGCCCAGCGAGCAGCGCCACCGGCGCCATCCACGGCCGCCACAGCGTGTCTGGAGAGCGTCTGCGGTCGCCCTCCGACGGCTCCTCGCGCCGGGGCTCGACCTCCGGCGAGAGGTGTGGCGGAGCGATCGGGTTGTCCACCTACGCCACCCAGTGCCAGGTCGCAAACTGCGCCACAAATAGCGCCATCAGCGCACCCGACGCCACCAGCGCAGGCGTTTGCGCGCGCGGGCGCTCAGCCAGCCACGCCGCAAGCCAGATGCCCAGCGGGAACAGCACCAGCAGAAAGCGTGGCAGCGACATCAGCGGCTGGGCGCGCACCGGGTCCGACAGCGGTAGCGCAAGCGCCGCCACCACATACGCGCCATAGGCCAGCGGCAGCCTGCGCAGCACGCCCACCACCGCCGGCAGCGCCGCCAGCAGAAACCCCGCCAGCATCAGGTTGTGGCCCGCGTCCACAAACGGGCTGCCGCCCGCCGCCGCAAAGTACACATGCCTGCGCTGGAACGACAGCAGCTGACGCGCGCCGTCAAACGCCGCCTTCACGCCATCCCACGCGCCCGCGTACGGCCCCGCGAAGTGCCTGCCCCACACGTCCTGAGCGTGCAGCGGAGCCAGCGGATCACCGCCCGACAACCCCAAAAACGCCCCATACGCCACCACGCCCGCCGGCATCAGCAACAGCCACAGCGCATCCCTGCGCAGCGCATAACGCGGCGCCAGCCTGCCCGCAAGTAAACGCACCGCCCGCGCCCGACCGCCACCTTCCCGCGCCCGTCCCGACCGGCGCAGCCGGTCTTCATAAAAATCTCGCGCCCTGTCCTCGCGCGGGCCATATAGGTAGATCATCAGCGCCGGCAACGCCAGCACCAGGCCCGTGCTGCGCGTCGCGCCCGCCAGCGCGCCCAGCACGCCCACCCACATCCAGCGTCCCCTGCGCGCGCACAGAAACAATCCCACCGACAGCGCCAGGTACAGCGACTCCGAGTACACCGCCGAGAAGAAGAATGCCATCGGCGCAAGCGCCGTCAGCATCACCGCCAGGCGCGCCGCCACCGCCACGCGATCCGGGCGCGCCCCCGCGCGCGCCGTCAGCTCCAGCGTCGTCAGGCGATGGATGCCGTACAGAGCCGCCGCCAGCGCCGCCAGCGACAGCGCAACCCCCGCCGCCACCGGCGGCGCGCCTAGCCACGCGATCGCCCGCAGGCCCAGCGGGTACAGCGGGAAGAACGCCGTGCGCGACGACGTAAACGCGCCCAATTCCGGGCGGTAGCCGTAGTGGGCGATCACCAGGTACCACGCCGCGTCCCAACGCGCCGCCGGCGCCGCCAGCAGGTCGCCCAACCAGCCAAAGCCCCTCGTCACGCCCGGCGGATCAAACGCCGTGCGCGCCGGCCCAAAGCCAAACGCCAGCACCGTTCCCACCCCCGCCACCCACACCACCGCGCGCGAGATCCACAGCGCCCGCCAGCACTCGCGCAGCGCCGTCATGCGCTCCTCGTCCGCGCGCACGCGCGCCCACCAGCCCACTCTCGGCTCAAATGGGACCGCCAGCTCGCTCATGGTGTCGGAGCTCATGACGCTGCACGGTAATCTCGATGCTCACCAGATGTCGCGGCATGCACGACAGCGCCGGCGAGCTCACAGCCGAGCGGGGCCAGCGCGATTCCTGCTTCTTGGCGGAGGCGCCCTGCTGGTCGCCTTGCTCGTCGGCGCCATCGCCGCCGTCGCCTACGTCGTGCACGCCGTGCACGGCACACCCGCGCTCGCCTCGCTGCACGCCAAGGTCGGCGGCGGCACCTCCCAGGTATTCGCCGCCGACGGAACGCCACTCGGCTTCATCCAGTCAGACGAACTGCGCACGCCCGTTAGCTTCAGCGAAATACCCCAGAACCTCAAGAACGCCACCGTCGCCATCGAGGACCAGCGCTTCTACAAAGACGACGGCATCGACGTCACCGGCATCTTCCGCGCCGCCGTCAAGGACGTCGTCAACGGGCGCGCCCTGCAGGGAGCCTCCACCATCACCATGCAGCTCGTGCGCAACCTCTACCTCGGCGGCGACGAGCGCACGCTCAAACAGAAGATCTCAGAGGCCAAGCTCGCCATCGAATACAACAAACGCCACAGCAAGCGCGCGATCCTCGGCAGCTACCTCAACGACGTCGACTACGGCACGCTCGGCGGACAGACCATGGTCGGCGTGCAGGCCGCCGCCCGCATCTACTTCGACAAGCCCGTCTCGCATTTGAGCCTCGAGCAGTGCGCACTGCTCGCCGGCCTACCGCAAGCCCCCTCCCAGTACAACCCGTTCCTCGACTCAGCCGCCGCCATCCAACGGCGCAACGAGGTGCTTGCCAAGATGGCCCAGCTGCACTACATCACCGCCGCCCAGGCCGCCGCCGCCGAACGCGCGCCCCTGGAGCTGCACCGCGGCAGCTACTACTCAGAACGCAAAGAGGACTTCTTCTTCGAATACGTCCGCCAGCGGCTGATCGAACGCTATGGCGCCAGGACGGTGCAAGGCGGCGGCCTGAAGGTCTACACCACCATCGACCTCAACATGCAGCGCCTCGCCCGCAAAGCCATCGCCGAAGTGCTCAACCAGCCCGAAGACCCCGCCGCCGCAGTCGTCACGCTCAACCCCCAAAACGGCGAAATCGAGGCCATGGCCGAGTCAGAGAGCTATGAGAAGTCGCAGTTCAACCTCGCCGCCGACGGCCACCGCCAGCCCGGCTCCACGTTCAAGGCCATCGACCTCGCAGACGCCCTCTCGCACGGGGTCGATCCAAACAGCACCAACTACCTGTCGCACACGCTCGCGCCAGGCTGGCTGGCCAGCGAACCCAAGTACGAAGTCAAGACCTTCGAGGGCACCTCGCTGAACAAATCCATCAACCTCGTCCAGGCCACGCTCACCTCCGACAATACCGTCTACGCCCAGCTCGCCGCCGACCTGGGCGAGGAATCCATCACCAAAATGGCCTACGCCATGGGGGTCAAAACCCACCTGATCGGCAACCCCGCCCAGGCTCTCGGCGGGCTGGAATACGGGGTCACGCCGCTGGAAATGGCCGACGTCTACTCCACGCTCGCCGACGGCGGCTGGCGCAACACGCCCATCGCCATCACCAAGGTCGTCTTCCCCGACGGCCGCGTCGACAACAACTGGGGCAGGCCGCATCGGGTCAAGGTGCTCAGCGAAGCCATCACCGGCGAGGAGACCAGCATCCTGCACCAGAACGTGCTCGGCGGCACCGCCGTCAAATCCGTCATCTCCTGCCCCACCGCCGCCAAGACCGGCACCACCTCAGAACTCGCCGACGCCTGGCTCGACGGCTACAACTCCCAGTACGCCAGCGTCGTCTGGATGGGCTACCCCAACCGTCGCGTCCCCATGACCGACGTCCACGGCGAACCCCAGCAGGGCGGCGCGCTGCCCGCCGTCATCTGGAAAACGTACATGGGCGCCGTCACCGAAAACCAATCCTGCGCGCCGCTCAACACCTCCAGCGCCGGCATCGAATACCGGCCGTTCTACGGCAAATACGCCACCACCGGCCAGACGCCCACGCTCACACCGCTCGAACTTTCCACAGCCGAACGGCCCGCCGTCAAGCGGCTGCCCCACTCGTCCGGTGGCGGCCAGGGCCACCACCACAGCGAACGCGCGATCATCGAAGTCCAGGAAGCGCCCGCGCCAAAAGCCCAGGAAGCCCCAGCGCCCAAAGCGCAAACACCCGCCACGCCCGGCCGCGAACCCGTCACGCCCACGCCCACACCACCGTCCGGCGGGCCCGGCGGCGGCCAGGGTGCCGGCGGCACCGGCAACCCCGGCGGCACCGCGCCACCGTAGGCCCGCCAGCGCTGGTAGTTTGATCGCAATAAAGCAAGCGATGGTCACACCCCCGGTCCCACCGGAGGGTGATGTGACCAGATGGGATGCGCGGTGGCCAAGGAGGACAAGGTCGAATTCGAGGGCGAGGTGATCGAGGCGCTGCCCAACGCCATGTTCCGGGTCAAGCTGGACAACGATCACATCGTGCTCGGGCACGTTGCCGGCAAGATGCGCCGCTTTCGCATCCGCATCCTCCCCGGCGACCGCGTCCGCTGCGAGCTGTCCCCCTACGACCTCGACCGCGCCCGGATCGTCTACCGGCATCGTTGACGGGCAGTGCAGGCCCGTGAGCGCTCCCTGATCGAATCCATCGCCGCCGAGCTCGCCCGCTCGCCGGCCGCCCCGCGAGTTTTGCTTGGCATCGGAGACGACGCCGCCGTCGTGCGCGCACGCCCGCTGTGCGTCACCTCCGTCGACGCGCTCATAGACGGCGTGCACTTCCGCCTGCGCGAGGGCTGGGCAAGCGCCGCCGACGTCGGACACCGGGCACTCGCCGGCGCGCTGTCAGACATCGCCGCCATGGGCGCCGACGCCGGCGAGGCCTACCTCGTGCTCGGCCTGCCCGCCGGCTTCTCGCAGGACAGCGCCATGGAGCTGATGGTCGCCGCCAACGCGCTCGCGCAGGCAAGCGGCGCCGTGATCGCCGGCGGCGACGTGGTGGCCGCTCCCGCGCTGACCGTCGCCGTCACCGCCGTCGGCTGGGCCGAGCGCGAGGAGGAGCTCGTGGGCCGCAGCGGAGCGTTGCCCGGAGACCTCGTCGGAGTCACCGGCACACTCGGCGCAGCCGGCGCCGCGCTTGCCGTCCTGTCCGGACGCGCGCCGCGCACGCCCGGCTGCCAGGCCGCGCTCGCGCGCGCCGCAAGCCCCGTTCCACGCCTGCCCGAGGGGCGCGCGCTCGCGCGCGCCGGCGTGCACGCCATGATCGACCTGTCCGACGGCCTCGCCACCGACGCCGCGCACCTAGGTCGCGCCAGCGGGGTGTCCCTGCGCCTCCAGCTGCCCGCGCTGCCGTGTGCCGACGGCGTCGCCGAGGTCGCCGCCGCGCTCGGCCAGGCGCCCTGGCAGTTGGCCGCCGGCGGCGGCGAAGACTACGAGCTGTGCTTCTGCGCCAGCCCCGCCGATCGCGCACGCGTGGAGCACGCCGTGGACCACTGCGGCAACGTGCACGTCAGCTGGGTCGGGCAGGTCGCCGACGGAGAGCCCGGCGTCGCGCTGTCAGACGGAGAACACGACGTGCGGATCGAGGGATTCGAGCATCGGTGGTAGATGCCTGTGGCGCCGTCGCGCCCGCGCCACAGGCGCCAGTATCGGTCGCGCCAGCACGCCGCCCGGCAGCACCCGCGCAGCGCCCTCCGGCACGATGCGCGTAAGCCTCGCGTACACCAGCAGGCGTTTTTCCGCGCTGAACAGCGGCGTGCACGCCGACAGCACTAGCCGGCTGTAGCCCACCCTGGCCACCGCCGCGCCCACGTCCGTGGGCGCCACCACACGCTGGCTGGTCACCGTGTAGGTGAACTGCCCGTAGGGCATGTTCACCTGGATGCGATTGCCGCGCGACAGCAGGTTGATGTTGCGGAAGGGCGCCAGGTAGGTCGTCCGGTGCCCCGCAATCGCCGTCGTGCCCGCGACCCCCGGGAAGCTTGTTTCCCCGTAGATCCCTGGCCCGCTCTCGAGGTCCTTCGTGTCGGTGCCGTTGACTACCACATAGCTTGCGCCGATCCGCGGGATCACGATGCGCCCCACCGGGCTGCCGTCGCCCGCACGCCGCCGCAGCTCGCGCGCCAGGAACGTAATCCGCTGACGCTCATCTGCCAGGCTCGCCAGCGTCCTGCGCTCTGACGGGGTCGGCGCCAAGCGTTCCACGCGGCGCAGTTCCCCGCCCAGGCGATCCTGGCGCAGCAGCGCATACAGCGCCGAGATCGGCTCCTGCCAGACCAGAGTCACGCCCGCGTCGACTAGCAGCAGGACCCCCAGAGCGATCATCACCACCGCCAGCGCGCGCACGCCGCGAGAGCCCCACGAGCGTCCGCCGGCCACGCCGCTGGGCGCCGGACCGGGAGTGATGATGACGTTGGGCATGTCTCGTTATCGTCGCAGAGCCGACTCGGTACCACCGAGCGACCCCGGCCCCGCGTATGACATCGGGCCTCGGATCGTCACCTCTACGCCGTCGGCCACACGCGCGTCCGCCAGCGGCGCCCGCGGCATCGCCGCCAGCATCGTCGCGCCCGCCGCGCAGCCCAGCGCCGCGCTCCACAAGATCGCGCTGGCGAACGCCACGTGCCCGCCCGCCAGCAGCAGTACTGCGGTCCAGGCCACGCCGCCCACGCCCAGGCCCAGCTGGTGCGCGTAGAAGGCGACCAGCGCCGCCAGCGGAAGCACGCCCACCGCAACCAACGCAAGCGCCCCCGCGCGCCCCACGCGCCGGTCGATCTCCAGGCGCAGCGGCGACGCGAGCACCAGCCACAGATGCAACGCAGGCAGTGCCAGCAGCGCCGCGAACGGGTTGCCCACCCACACAACCACGCACACCGAGAGCGCCACCGCCAGCATCGACAGGCCCGCCACTTCGGGGTCCGGACGCTCGCCCCAGCCCGCGCGGCGGACGAGCACGCCCCACGACAGCCATGCCAGCGCCAGCGTGAGCACGACCGCCACCACCGCCACCACCGCCTTGACGTCGAGGGGCAGGGCGCTCGGCAGGACTGGCACCGACGGGGCCGCTCCGAGGATGCCCGACAGCCCGAGCAGGTATACGAACACCGCGCAGCCCAAAAACGGAAGCGCGCAACTGCACGTCCACAGCGTCCAGCGCCCCACCGGCGCGCGCCGCCGGCGCGCGCGCGCAAGCCCGTCCATGACCGCCACCAGGGCGGGGATCAGCAGCGCGATCACCAGCAGCCGCAGCGCCCATCCAGGCATCGTCTTGCGCTGGATCGGCGTGCTCGAGTCCATCGCCTGCGACACGTCCGGCGCATTGTCCAGCGCGTCCACCGCGTTGAGCACCGCGCGCCCGAAGCCCTGCAGTCGTTGCGCGCTCACCGGCTCGCTCGGCGAGGGCCCGCGTTCGCCCGACACCTGCACCAGCACCGCCGGCAGGCCGGCCGCGTCGAGCACGCCCTGCTCGCCGACCGCCAGCGGAAAGGCGAGGTGCGCCAGCTGCCCGAGCGTGCTCGGCGCGCCCGGATCCACGCCTGTCTCGCCCGCGATCGCGCTCTCCACCGTGCGCTGCAGCGCCAGCGGCGCCGAGCCCACGCCATCCGAGTAGGGCAGCACGACTGGCCTGCTCGTGCGCGTGCCAGCCAGATCGCCCAGCACAATCGCCGCGTCGAACGGTCCGTGACCGCCGCCTGTCGCGGCGATGCCCCCGCCAGCCAGCTGGGCTGCCCCCGCGTCGCCGCCGCTGCCTCCGCTGGTCGACGCCAGCACAATCGTGCGCTTGGTCTCGCGCGCCGCGAATACGCGTGCCAACTCCAGCAGCGCCGCCGTGCCCGACAGTTCCGCCGCCGACCCCGCAGCCGCCGCGTCGCGGTGTGCCACGATCAGGATCGGCGTTGCGTCCGTCGATCCGGGGCGCTGGGCGATGACCGTGCTCAGCGTGCGCTCGCCTTCGATCGTCTGGCCGCTGACGCGTTGCGTGCGCACCGTAAAGCCGCCCCCCACCGCACCGCCGAGCCCTTCCAGCGCCCGTGCTACGTGTTCCGCCAGCGCTTCGTCGCCCGCGCTGCCCGGGCGCCTGTCGGGATAGGCCGCCTCCAGGCCCTTCAGGTCGGCCATCGCGCGTTCGCCTTCAAACGCTTCCGGCGCCAGCGTCGAGCTGAACGGCGCTGGGCGTCCCTGCAGCGAGAACGCCGCCACGGCCAACCCAAACAGGAACGGCACGAACGCCGCGCGGTACAGACGCCAGTTGATCATTGGCTAGACCATAGTCCCGCAGCCGGTCCGCGCGCACGCTTGCGCGCACGGTTTAGGTATCGTGCCGCCGCGTGCTCCAGCCCGTCGCCGTAGGTCACAAGACGCTCGCCGACTACACGCACATCTGCGGTCGGGACCTGATCGCCGAGATCAAGGAGCTGGCCGAGCCGCTGAAGGGCCAGCGCGTCGTGCACATCTCCGCAACCGCGTTCGGCGGAGGCGTCTCTGAGATCCTTTACACGCTCGTGCCGCTGATGCGCGACGTCGGCCTGGACTGTGAGTGGCAGGTGATCTACGGACGCGAAGAGTTCTTCAACGCGACCAAGCTCATGCACAACGCCCTGCAGGGCGCCCCCCAGGATCTCGACGAGGAGCAGTGGGCGACATGGCGGCGCTACAACGAGATCAACGCGCGCGAGCTGACCGGAGGCTGGGACGTCTGCCTGGTCCACGACCCGCAGCCGGCGGCCCTGTGCCAGCTGGTGCCCGAGAAGGCCAAGGGCTGGATCTGGCGCTGCCACATCGACGTCTCCACCCCAAACCCCGACACGATCGCCCAGTTGCTGCCCTATATCCAGCAGTATCCCGAGTCGCTGTTTCACATGCGCGACTACGTGCCCGCCGGCATGCGCGGCCACGTCAACGTGGTGCCGCCCGCGATCGACCCGCTGACGCCCAAGAACATGGCGCTGTCGCCCGAAGACGGGGCATTCGTGTGCGGGCAGTTCGGCATCGACATCGACCGCCCGCTGATGTGCCAGGTCTCGCGCTTTGATCCCTGGAAGGACCCGCTCGGGGTAATCGACGCCTACCGCCTGGTCAAGGAGGAGATGCCCGACGTGCAACTCGCGCTGGTCGGCTCGATGGCCTCAGACGACCCCGAGGGCTGGGACTTCTTCAACGCCACCATCGCCCACGCCGACGGCGACCCCGACATACACATCCTCAACAACTTCAACAACGTCGGCGCGATCGAGGTCAACGCCTTCCAGTCGCACTCTGACGTGCTCATCCAGAAGTCCACCCGCGAGGGCTTCGGGCTGACCGTAACCGAGGCCATCTGGAAGGCCCGTCCGTTCATCGGCGGCAACGTCGGCGGCATACCGCTGCAGATCGAGGACACCGTCACCGGATTTCTCGTCTCCAGCGTCGAGCAGTGCGCGCAGCGCTCGCTGGAGGTCCTGCGCGACCCCGAGCTCGGGCGGTCGCTGGGCCGGCGCGGCAAGGAGCACGTGCGCCAGCACTTCCTCACGCCGCGCTACTTGCGCGATTATCTGAAGATCTTCACCGAGCTCGCCAAGGCATGAGCAACACGCCGGCACAGCGGGCTCCGCTGGTGCTGGTGAGCAACCGCGGGCCGGTCACCTTCCAGGCGCACGGCGAGGTGCAGCGCGGCTCGGGGGGGCTAGTCACGGCGCTGACCGGCCTTGCTTCTCACCGCGACGCGATCTGGATCGCGTCGGCCATGAGCGACTACGACGCCGAGGTCTCGCGCGCCAACGGCGGCCGCGCCTTTCCCGTCAGCGCCCCAGGTGGCGGCGACTATCAGGTGCGCCTGGTGGTCAGCGACCCCGACGCCTACGACCGCTTCTACAACGTGTTCGCCAACCCCATGCTGTGGTTCATCCAGCACTACCTGTGGGACCTGTCCAACGCGCCCGACATTCGCCGCGAGGAGATCGAGGCATTCGAGTTCGGCTACAACGTCGTCAACGAGGACCTCGCCAAAGCGGTCGTCGAGGAGCTCGAGGGCGACTCAGAGCCGGTCGTGATGGTCCACGACTATCACTTGTACACGCTGCCCGATCTCGTGCGCAGGGCCCGTCCAGATGCGTTCCTGCACCACTTCATCCACATTCCTTGGACCCAGCCAGACGCCTGGCGGGTGCTGCCCTCGCGCATCCGCCAGGAGATCTTTGCGGGCCTGCTGGCCAACGACATCGTCGGCTTTCACACCCGTTCCTACCGTCACAACTTCCTGCAGTGCTGCCGCGACCTGATGGACCTCGACGTGGACTTCGACGAGGGCGTCGTCCACTTTCGCGAACGCGAGGTGTGGGTAAGGGCCTACCCGCTGCCGATCGACCACCGCGCCACTTGCCAAATCGCCCAGGGCGAGCGAGTGGCGCGCTTTGAGGAGGAGCTCCTGCGCCGCCGCCGCGACTTTTTGATCCTGCGCGTCGACCGCGCCGACCTGTCCAAGAACGTGCTGCGCGGGTTCTCCGCCTTCGACCTGTTCCTGGAGCAGCACCCCGAGTTCTCCGAGCGGGTCACGTTCATGGCCCAGCTGATGCCGTCGCGCACCGACGTGCCGCAGTACGCCGAGTACCTCGAACGCATCGAGGCTCTCGTGGCCGTGGTCAACCATCGCCATGGAACCCCCGACTGGATGCCCATCCAGCTGAAGCTGCGCGACGACCTCGACGAGGCGCTCGCCGCCTACAAGCACTACGACGTGCTGCTCGTCAACGCCATGTTCGACGGGATGAACCTGGTCGCCAAGGAGGGGCCACTGATCAACGAGCGCGAGGGCGTGTCGATCCTGTCCGAGAACACCGGCGCACACGAGGAGCTCGGGCAGTACGCGCTGTCGGTCAACCCGTTCGACATCCAGGAGCTCGCCAACTCGATCTACGCCGCGCTGACCATGAAGCCCGCCGAGCGCCGGCGGCGGGCTGCCGGCCTGGCGCAGATCGTCACCTCGCGCGACCCCGGCGACTGGGTCGACGAGCAGCTGGCCGACATCCGCGCCAAGGCACTAGGCGGCCGATAGGCGGCGCGATGCCGCGTCCTCGCTCGCTCGCGTGCCAAGCACGCCACGCTCGCTGCGTCCTTGCCTCACTTGCCTCTCGGCCGTCTAGGTGTTGTCGACCCGCTACTCTGTCGGCTTCCAGCGCATGACCCTGCCCGCACCCACATACGACCTGATGCTCCTGCTGGACCTGCAGGCCGAGGAGGCGTCGCGCGCGAAGATCGTCGCCGACGCGCGCGCCGCGATCGAGGCCCAAGGCGAGCTCGTGCGCTACGACCAGTGGGGCGAGCGGCCGCTCGCCTACCCGATCGAGCGCAAGTCCAGCGCCGAGTACCACCTGTTGCAGTTCCACGCCGGCACGAGCGACCTGCTCGCCGGGCTGGACCGCTCGCTGCGGATCACCGACGGCATCCTGCGCTTTCGCATCGTCAAGCTCAAGCCCGGCGTGCCCGACGCGCCCAGCGTGCCTGCCGCCGTGACCACCGCGCGGGCCGACGAGCCCGAGGCGAGCGAGCAACAGATCCCAGCGGGCCCCGAGGCCCAGGCCGACGCCGAGCTGCCCGTCGGCGAGCCCGCATAAAGACCCGCGGCCACCGCGCGGGCGTAATAAGATCGCTCAATGGGTTGGGCCGAGGACACACCGGGTGGGCCGGCGAGCAGGACCGACGTGCTGCGCGCGTCGCCGCCGATGTTCGAGTCCAGGGTGCTGGACGCGTTCACCCGTGTGCACCCGGTCATCCCGGTAGTTATCTTCGTACCCGCCATCGTCGCCCTGGCCGCCTGGGACCTCTCGCAGGTAGGCGTGCCCGCGGCAATCGGCCTGGCCGGCGGCGGTTATGCCCTGTGGACGCTGTTCGAGTACTGGCTGCACAGGCTCGTCTTCCACTTTGAACCACAGGAGGGGCTGGGCGCGCGCATGCACTGGATCATCCACGGCGTCCACCACGACCACCCCAACGACCCCATGCGCCTGGTCATGCCGCCCGCTGTCAGCGTCCCGCTCGCAGCGGCGGTGTTCGGGCTGCTGTACCTGGCCTTCGGCGTCAGCTACGCGCCCGGCCTGGGCGCCGGGTTCTTCGCCGGCTACCTCGTGTACGACATGATGCACTACTACCTGCACCACTTCCGCCCACGCGGGCCGCTGGGACGGATGCTGCGCGAGCGCCACATGCGCCATCACTTCCAGGACGAGACGCGCGGCTTCGGGATCAGCGCGCCCTACTGGGACGAGGTCTTTCGCACCTCTCCGCGCGCCAAGGGGCCGTCAACCCCGAAGCGATCCTCGCAATGAGCGCGTTCGCGCCGGCGCCGCGCAGTTGCGGTCGGCGGGCGGGTCTAGACTCGAAGTCAAAGTCCGGACGCCGACAGGAGCCGCAGCGGACGAGAACAAGCTGAAAGGAAGAACAGCCGTGGCCGCAACCAACATCAACCGGGTCGTTATGACCGGAAACCTGACCGCTGACCCCGAGCTGCGATCGCTGCCCAGCGGCATGTCGGTGTGCAGCCTGCGCATCGCCTGCAACACGCGCCGCAAGAACGGCAGCACGGGCGAATGGGAGGACAAGCCCAACTACTTCAACGTCACCGTATGGGGCACGCAGGGCGAGAACGCTGCGCGCTTCCTGCATAAGGGACGCCCTGTGGCCATCGACGGGCGCCTGGAGTGGCGCGAGTGGGAGGCACAGGACGGCACCAAGCGCCAGGCAACCGATATCATTGCTGACTCGGTGCAGTTCCTGGGCTCGCGCGACGAAGCCTCCGGCGGCGGGCCGATCGAAAGTCGGTCGGTCGCAAACGGAGCCTCGACGGGCGGCGACGTCCCGCACGACGAAGGGGACTTCCAGCCAGCACCGGTCGCCGGCGCCTCCGGCGACGACGACATTCCGTTCTAGCCAGCCACCACAGCGAGGTCCCGTGTCTTTGAAGATCGCCATGCCCGTCCCCCACCGCAGCGCCGGAGCGCGCTGATGGCTAAGGCACGCGGTCGCGGCAAGCCAGTGCGCCGGCGCGACAAGAAGGGCGGCCCGGGCAGCGGCCGGCGCAAGCCCTGCCAGCACTGTCGCGACAAGGTCGAGCAGGTCGACTACAAGGACGTGGCCTCGCTGCGCAAGTTCATCTCTGAGAAGGGCAAGATCCGCTCGCGGCGGATCACCGGGTCCTGCCGGCGCCACCAGGTGCAGATCGCGCGCGCGGTCAAGCGCGCGCGAGAGCTTGCGCTGCTGCCCTACGTCAACGAGGGCGGCCGCGACGACAGTCCCCGCGGCGGTCGCGACCGCGATCGCGAACGCTAGGGCGGGTACGAGCTGATGCCCGAAGCGATCCTCCTCCAGGACGTCGACACGCTCGGCGAGCAGGGCACGGTCGTCGACGTGTCTAAGGGCTACCTGCGCAACTACCTGATCCCGCACAAGCTCGCCCAGCCCGCTACCAGGGGCGCGATCGAAACCATCCGCCAGCGCCAGGCCGCCGCCGAGCGGGCCGCCCGCGACGCCGTCGAGAAAGCCCAGGAGAACGTCAACCTGCTCAACCGGACGGTGCTGACCATCCCCCAGCAGGCCGGCGCGGACGGGCGGCTGTTCGGCTCGGTCACCGCGCAGGACATCGCCACCGCGATCCGCGAAGCGCGTGGGCTGAAGATCGACAAACGCAACGTGCACATGCCCGAGCCGATCAAGAACGTGGGCACGTACATGGTCGTCGTCGAGGTGGTCGACAACACGACCGCCACCGTCAAGACGATGATCGTCGCCAAGCGCTGAGCGCCTGAGCCGCCGCCCAGCGCTGAGCGCCTGACAGGGCAACGGTCGCCGCGGGCGGGCGGTTGTCCGTCACCCGGCCGTGCGAACATGTGTTCGTGAGAAGCGATTTCCTCCCAGATAGCGGGGACGCCGGCGGGGCGGCTCGGGATGCCGGCCTAGACTCGACGCAACCGTGGCAATGAGCGCCGTCCTGGCAACCAACGGAACGACTGGCGCACCCGCGGGGGTGATCGCCCCGCCCCACAACCTCGACGCCGAGCAGTCGGTGCTCGGGGCGATCCTGCTGTCGGACCGCTCGCTGTATGCGCTGGTGATCGAAGAGGGCTTGCGGCCCGAGGACTTCTACCGCGAGCACCACGGCACGATCTATCAGGCGATGCTCGCGCTGTACGGCGAGAGCGAGCCGGTGGACGTGTTGACCGTCACCGACCGCCTGCGCCAGATGGGCAAGCTGGCAGACGTCGGCGGCCCGGCGGCCATCGACGAGCTGACCGGCGTCGTGCCATCGGCCGGACACGCTCGCCGCTACGCACAGATCGTGCGCGAGAACGCCCTGTTGCGGCGCCTGCTGGCGAGCACATATGAGATCCAGGAGAGCGTGCTCGAGCACTCGGCGCCGCCGCGCGAGCTCGTCGAGCTGGCCGAGAAGGCCATGCTCGAGGTCGCCCGCGACGACCGCCAGCAGGACTTCCGCGCGATCGCCGAGGTCTTGCATGATGAGATCGACAAGCTGCACAAGCTGTCGCTGGAAGGCACCTCGCTGACGGGCACGCCGTCCGGCTTCAAAGACCTCGACGAGATCACCGGCGGCTTCCAGCCGGGCAATCTGATCATCATCGCCGCCCGCCCCGCAATGGGCAAGAGCGCACTGGTGTGCAACATCGCCGAGAACGCAGCGGTGGAGCACGGCAAGCCGGTGGCGCTGTTCTCGCTGGAGATGGCCGAGACCGAGCTGGCTCAGCGCTTCGTCGCCTCCCAGGCGCGCATTAAGGGCGATGAGCTGCGCAAGGGTCGCGTGCCCGAGAAACAGTGGGACAAGATCGTCAAGGCCTCCTCGCGCCTGTCCAACGCGCCGCTGTGGGTGGATGACTCCAGCGACGTGGGCATGCTCGAGATCCGCGCCAAGGCGCGCCGCCTGCACAGCCAGTGCGAAGGAGGGCTGGGTCTGATCATCATCGACTACCTGCAGCTGATGCGCACCGACAGCCGCTACGACAACCGCGTCACCGCGGTCGGCGAGCTCAGCCGCGGCCTGAAGATCCTCGCGCGCGAGCTGGGTGTGCCGGTGATCGCGCTGTCGCAGCTCAGCCGCGCGGTCGAGCAGCGCTCGCCCAAGAAACCCCAGCTGTCGGACCTGCGCGAGAGCGGCAACCTCGAGCAGGACGCCGACCTGGTCATGTTCATCTACCGCGACGAGTACTACGAGCCCGACTCAGAGCGCCCCGGCGAGGCAGACCTGATCATCGCCAAGCATCGCAACGGCGCCACCGGCGAAGTCACGCTCACCTTCCACAAGGAATACCCAAAGTTTATGAATTACGCCGGCGAACGGTACGCGCAATGATCCTGGGCACGTATAGCGGCGCCGGACGGCGTCCTCGTTCGCTCGCGTGCAAAGCACGCCACGCTCCCTGCGTCCTTGTCCGACTTGCCCTACGTGCCCAGGATGCGCGCATGAGAGGGCGCTACGCGCAATGAGTACCTGCCCGGTGTGCGACGGCAGCGGCTTTGTGGTCGACGAGGCGACCAACACGACCACCGACTGCGCCTGCCGGGCGGCCCGCATCTCGCGCGCTCGCACACGTAGGCTGGCCGGGCGCATACCGCGCAGATACGAGGGCGTGTCCTTCGAGCGCCCGCCGATCAGCGACATGGCCAGGACCGCACCCGAGCAGATCCGTGAGGTCCGCCGCTACGTGGCAGCAATCGAGCGCAACCTGGACAGCGGCAGGGGCCTGTGGATACAAGGCGACGTGGGCACGGGCAAGACCACGCTTGCGATGCTGGTCTCCAAAGCGGCGCTCGACGCCGGGCGATCGGTGGCCATCTACTCGCTTCCGCGCCTGCTCAGCCTGTTGCGCGACTCGATGGACGCAGAAGGCGGCATGCTCGACTTCATGGACCGGCTCGGGGCGGTCGATCTGCTGCACGTCGACGACCTCGGCGCCGAGAACCAGACCGACTGGGTGCTGGAGCAGCTGTACTCGATCGTCAACGCCCGCTATGAGGCACAGCGCGCGATCGTGGCCACGACCAACCTCATGCCCGACGAGCTCGACGAGCGCCTAGGAGCACGCACCGTCTCGCGCCTGGTGGAAATCTGCGGCGACCCACTGCCGCTGCACGGCGCCGACAAGCGCCGCGAGTTTCGCGCCGGACAGGCCGAGATCGCCGATCGCGTGGCCTGAGAGTCGGAAGCCCGCCCGCCCAGCCCGGGGCGCCCCTGCGGGCACCCTAAACTCCCTTGCGCATGCCAGGCATAGTGATAGTGGGCGCCCAATGGGGCGACGAGGGCAAGGGCAAGATCACCGACCTGCTCGCCGAGCACGGCGACGCGGTCGTGCGCTTTCAGGGAGGCAACAACGCCGGCCACACGATTGTGCGGGGCGAGGAGGAGTGGAAGCTCCACCTGATCCCCTCGGGCATCCTCTATCCGGGCAAGCGCTGCGTGATCGGCAACGGCGTAGTAATCGACCCGCGGGTGTTGATCGACGAGCTCGACGCGCTGCGCGCCCGGCGCGTGGACGTGGGCGGCCTGCGCATCTCGGCCAACGCTCATCTGATCATGCCCTACCACCTGCTGCTGGACTCCGCCGGCGAGGCCAAGCTGGGCAGCCTGCAGATCGGCACCACGCGCAGGGGCATCGGCCCCTGCTACGCCGACAAGGCCGCGCGGCTGGGCATCCGTGTGCAGGACCTGCTCGACGAGAAGATCCTCAAGAAGAAGATCGTCGCCGCGATGGAGCCCAAGCGGCTGTCGCTGCGTCCGTTCGAGAAGGATCCCGCGCTGGACCTGCACACGATGACCGAGGAATACCTCACCTTCGGCCACCGCCTGGAGCAGCACATCGCAGACACCTCCAAGCTGATGTGGGAGATGCTCGAGGAAGGAGACATGGTGATCCTCGAGGGCGCGCAGGGAGCGATGCTGGACATCGACCACGGCACCTATCCGTTCGTCACCTCCTCCAACCCGCTCGCCGGCGCAGCCTGCGTCGGGACGGGGCTCGGCCCCAAGGCCATCGACGAAGTCTGGGGGATCGCCAAGGCCTACACCACGCGCGTCGGCGCCGGGCCGTTCCCGAGCGAGCTGCACGACGACATGGGCGAGCTGATCCGCCGGCGCGGGGGCGAGTTCGGCACCACCACCGGGCGCCCGCGGCGCACCGGCTGGCTGGACCTGGTCGCGCTGCGCTACGCCACCCGCCTGAATACCCTCACCTCGTTGGTCGTCACTAAGCTCGACGTCCTGTCGGGCCTTGATCGCATCCAGGTGTGCACGAGCTACCGCGGCGCCGAAGGAGCCGAGTTCGACGACTTCCCCTATCACCAGACCGTGCTGCATCACACGACCGCCCAGCTGACCGATCTGGGCGGCTGGAAGGAGGACCTGGGGGAGTGCCGCGCCGTGTCCGACCTGCCCGAGGGAGCGCGCGAATACCTGCAGTTCATCGCCGAGCACATCGGCGCGCCCGTCGCGCTCGTCGGCGTTGGGCCGGGGCGCGAGCAGGTCGTGTGGACCGAGGCCGGCCGGGACACGCTGATCGCGCGCAACGGCAGCTCGCCCGGATCCGGCACGGCCACGCCCGCAGCCGCCGGCGGCGCCGTCAATTAGGGCCCGGGCGCACCTCGCGCAATGTCCCGCTCTCGGGATCGAAGACGAAGCCACGGATGTGCTCGCGGACGGGCAGCTCCGGGCTGCGGCGCAGCCGCTCCAGGCCGTGGCCGAGCGTGGCCTCGAGGTCCTCGAACGCGCCAAGGCGCCAGCCCGGGTGCACCCCATCGGCGAGCAGAGCGCGCGCGAACTCGTCCTCGGAGGCCCCATGCAGGCCGCAGCCGGTGTGCATCACCACCACGACCTCCTCGGTGCCCAGCAACCGCTGGGAGACGCTCAGCGAACGGATCGCATCGTCGGTCACCAGCCCGCCCGCGTTGCGGATGATGTGCGCGTCGCCGCGCTCCAGACCGAGCATCGCCAGCGGGTCGATGCGTGTGTCCATGCAGGCCAGCACCGCCACGCGTCGCCGCGGGCGCGGGCTCAGCCCCGGCACCGCCAGCTCGCCCGCGCGGGCCGCAGCCGCCTCGAGCATCTCGTCCGCACCCGCCATCGCTACAGGCGCACGGGCGCCCCGGGTGCGCCCACCGCCTTGGCCAGCTCGCGCTCGCGGCTGATCCTCACGACGTCCCACACCAGCCCCGCGCGCTCCATCCCCGCGATCAGCCACCCCGACGGATCGATCTGCCACCAGCGCAGGCCGTGGCGTGCCGACGTGGGGAACGCATGGTGGTTGTTGTGCCACGCCTCGCCCAGCGTGGGCAGCGCCAGCCACAGCAAGTTGCGCGACTCATCCGCCGTCGCAAAGCGCTGCCGCCCGAAGAAGTGGCATAGCGAGTTGATCGAGAACGTCGCGTGGTGCAGCAGGAAGATGCGTACCGCGCCGCCCCACAACAGGGCCGTCAGGCCACCCGCGACAGAGCCCGTCAGCGCCACGCCCAGGCCGAACGGGAGCGCGAGCCCGGCGAGGACCCACACCAGGAACGTGCGGTCGACGAAGCTGACGACCGGGTCTGCCAGCAGGTCCTTGGCATAGCGCTGCCTGTCGGCCAGCGCATCGCCACCGAGAATCCAGCCCACGTGCGCGTGAAACAGGCCGCAAGCGCGCCACGCCAGCCCTGCGGGCGGTCCACATGCGGGCTGTGCGGGTCGCCCGGCTGGTCGGAGAAGCGGTGGTGCTTGCGATGGTTTGCCACCCACTCGATCGCCGGCCCCTCGACCGCCATCGACCCCAGCGCAGCCAGCAGCGCCCGCATCGACGCGCTCGTCTTGAAGCTGCGATGTGTCAGCAGACGATGGAAGCCGACCGTCACGCCCAGGCCGGTCAGCAGGTAGGAGACCGTCAGGGCGACCAGGTCCGGCCAGCGCAGCGCTCCGCCCCACGCTCGCCACGCGGCGAAGCCGACCAGGGCGAGCGGCGCGAGCGTAGCCACCAGGTTGGCGATGCGGTCGAACGTGTTCAGAGCCGCGGCGCGATCGCTCGGCGCGATCGCCGGCCCGCCTGGCGGCTCTGCTGCGGCATCGACGGGCGGGCTCATGCTTTGCACGAATGGGCCGTGCAGGAATCGAACCTGCAACCTTGGGCTTAAGAGGCCCCTGCTCTGCCGGTTGAGCTAACGGCCCACGAGGGCGCCGGCGAGGCGAGCCGGCTCGGGACCCGGATTCTATCCGAGCGGGCGCCGCATCCGCCCGTCACGGACACGCTGTCCTGTGCTGACGCGAGAATTTGCGCGGTATGCCGGCGACGGCCGACGCTCCTGCCAAGAAGGCCGACAAGGCCTCCAAGAAGGGGCCCAGCGAAGACGCGCCCGATGCGGCGGGCCCGAGCGTGGCCGCCCACCCGCGGGCGGCCAGGCACGTCGCGCGCGCGAAGGGGTGGGGTGGGCTGATCGGCTTCGCGCTGGGTGGCTATCTGTCTTTGCCGACCAGCACCCTGGCCGCGGCCGGCCTGCGCGCGCTGATCGCCGGCGTTGCCTGCTACCTGGCGGCCTGGGCGGGCGCGGTGTTCGTGTGGCGCCAGCTGGTGATGCTGCAGATCGCAGGCGCGCGCGAACGCCTGCGAGCGCCGTTCGGCGCGCGTGTGAACGTGCCCGTGCTGTCGCGACCCGGGGCGGGGGGGCCGGAGATCCGCCGCGAGAACGTGCGCGTGGGCGCCCAATGCCCGGTGGTCGCCTACGTTGGCGCCAACCGCACGCGGGTGCAGACCTTCACGATCGACGTCAGCGCCGGCGGGCTGCTGGTGAGCGGGCTCGACATGCTGAGCAGGGGCGAAACGTTCGAGTTCCAGCTGACGCTCGCGCCCGGCGCTCCCCCGATCACAGGCACCGGCGCAGTCGTGCGGACCGATCCCCAGGGTCGCTGCGCGATCGTGTTCAAGTCGATCAGCGACCACGACCAGCGGCGTTTGGTCCAGTTCATCTTCGACTACCAGCGAAGCGAACAGCAGGGCGGCGCGCGGCCGGCTACTTCTTGACGGAGGTCGTTCCGCTGCTCGACGTCTTGCCGGGCTTGGCGGGCGTCTTCTTGACTTCGACGGCGTTCGGGATCTTGCCTTCGGAGTTCAGCTTGCCCGCGTACGTTTTGCCGTTGGTCGTGATCGTCTCGACCTTTTCGCCTGACGGGTTGGCCTTCAGTTCGGCCAGCTCTGTCTTCAGCCGTGTGCGTTCGGACGTCGGGGCCAAAGCGACCGCCTTTGCAGAGGCCAAATCGCCGACCCGCACGTTCTTGGCTTTGTAGGCGTATTGGGCGAGCGACGCATAGTAGGCGGCGTTGTTCGGTTCGGAGGCGACGATCAGCTGCAGGACTTCCACGGCCGAAGTCGGCTTGTCGAGGCCTTCTTCGTCGTAGATGCGCACCATCTCCTTGGCCAGTTCCAGGCTCGGCTTAGGAGGGTTCTGCGCGACGTAGCCCGACCACGATTCGGAGATCTGCTCAAACAGCGCCTTGCCCTTGCTCGTCAGCGCGCCGGCGCTGGTCACGTAGGCTTCGCCCGCGCCCTGCTGCAGCTGAACTTTGATCAGCTTTTCCCACGCTGCGAAGTCATGCGGCTGCGCTGCTGTGAGCTTTGAGTACTTCTTGATTTCAGCGCTGTAGTTGGGACCGCCCGAGCCTTCGCCTTCTTTGGACAGGCTGCTGAGGATGCCGCCGCCGCCGAAGCCGGCGCCGACCCCGAACAGGACCAGGCCCGCGCCGAACAGCACCGCGAGGCTGCCGTAGATCACTCTCACGGTGCGACGACGCCCGCGCCCCCTCAAATCGAACAGCATCGGCCCTACAGGCTCTCGTCTACGTGGTCGATGATGTCTTGCACTGTCGGCTCCGCTTGGTCGTTGGTCGGTGGCGCTGGATCCCCGTGTGGCGAGGCGCCGGCGCTGGCCCCGTCGGGCGCGCCGCTGTGCGCTCGCCCGACAAGCGATGCCACCAGGATACTCGTCTCATAGAGCACATAGAGCGGCACCGTCTCGAGCGCCAGCGTGATCGCGTCGCCGGGCAGCAGCGCGGCGATCACCGCGCACGCCACGATCGCGTAGCGGCGGTTCTTGCGCAGCTGGCGCGGCGTGACCAGGCCCAGGCGCGTGGCGCCCACGATCGCCACGGGAACCTGGAAGATCAGCCCCATGGCCAGCAGCACGGTCGTGGCGAAGCCATAGAACTGGCTGGCCTGGACGAGCACGTTGAACTCGCCCGCGTTGAAGTTGACGAAGAAGCGCACTGCCGCGGGCAGCACCACGAAGTAGCCGAACAGCACTCCGCTGGCGAACAGGAAGGGGACCGCCGCGAGCAAAGGCATGGCCACGCGTCTCTCATGGGGCGCGAGCGCCGGCAGGATGAAGCCGTAGAGCTCGAACAAGATGAACGGCAGCGAGATGATCAACGCGAAGTACAGCGTCACGGTGATCGTCGTCGTAAACGGCTCGCCCACCCCGAGCGTGACGGGGTTGTCGCCGGGCGGATTGCGCGGGACCTTGGCCACGTCGGCCTTCAGCGCGGCGATCAGCGCGGGCAGCTGCGCGCGTGCATGCGTGGACAGGCCGCTGCCGGGAGCCGCCAGCACGCCCAGCGCAACGCGTGTGTCCCCGGCGATCTTCAGCAGCCCCTGCTGGGCCAGCACGGCCTGGCCCACCGTGCCCTGCCCCTTGGCCACCTGCTTTTGCGTCTGGGTCTTCAGTGGTTTGTTGATGACTTTCAACAGCGCATGGTTCTGCCAGAAGCAGAAGCCGAACACGATCGCGAAGGCGACCCCGCTGAGGATCAGGCGCGTGCGCAGCTCGTCGAGATGGTCAACGAGCGTCAGCCGCTGCTCGTGGCCGACGGTACGGATCGCGCTGACCATCAGACCCATGAACCTAGCAGCAGGCTGGCGGCGCAAGCCGCGCTTTGCGCCGGCGCTCGCCGACCAGTGGTCCGTGCGTCGCCCGGAACCGTATTAACCCGCAGCAACACTGCGAACAGTGCCTCTTCAACGAGCTAAAGGCGTCCGGCTGACGCGTCGATGACGACTGAGACACAGCTGATGCGACCCGACAACGACCCTCACATCCAACCCCTCCAGCCGCCAGCCGACGAGGCGCTCGGGGTCGACCGCGCCGACGCCGGCAAGGCCGTCCCGCAAACGTCCTCTCCCGACCAGCTGCACATCTGCTTCCACTGCGCCGGCGAGCTGACCTACCCCCTGGATTGGAGCGAGGAGGGCCCGCGGCACTGGCGCATCGTACTGCGCTGCCCGGAGTGCGAGTCAAGGCGCGAGGGCGTGTTCGAGCAGACCGCCGTGGAACGCCTCGACGACGAGCTCGACCGCGGCGCAAGCGCCCTGCTGGGCGACCTGCGCCGGATCACGCACGCCAACATGTCTGAGGAAATTGAGTTCTTCATCCGCGCGCTCGACGCGGACCTGGTAACGCCGAGCGACTTCTGATCCGCTGCACCCGAGCAGGCCACGCGATCGGTCGACTCCTTTTCAGCGGTAGCGTTCGACGACAGCATCGGCCACGAGGTCCAGCAGCGCGGCGCGCCCGTCCGGCAGGATCGCCGGCAGCGCGGCCTTGGCCTGCGCGACCACCGCCAGCGCCCGTTCCCTGGCCTCCTCCAGCGCACCTGTAGCCGCGATCCGCTCGCACAGTGCCTCGATGCCCTGCCTGTCGCCTGCCGCGCCCGCCGAGCTCAGCGAGGCCAACTCGAACGCGGCCAGCTGGGGCTCGTGCTCGCGCGCGAGGATAAACGGGAGCGTGACCGTGCCGTCGAGCAGATCGGTGCCGCGCGACTTGCCCGTGCGCTCAACCGGCCCGGACACGTCGAGCACGTCGTCGAGCATCTGGAAGGCTAGGCCTATGCGCCGCGCGAACGCTCCGAGCGCGTCTGCCAGGGCCGGGGAGCCCTCCGCGCCCACGAGCGCCCCCAGGCGGCAGGCCGCCTCGAATAGCGCCGCCGTCTTCAGTTCGCAGCGCCTCAGGTATCGCTCCACCGGCACATGTGTCGCGTAGGCGTCCTCGCGCTGGAGCAGCTCGCCTGCGGCCAGCGCCGAGCTGGCGTCCGACAGGGCGCACAGCTGGGCCGCGTCGCCGTTGCGCGCAAGCTCGGCGAACGCCCGCGAGAACAGCAGGTCGCCCGTCGCGACCGCCATGCCTCGGCCGGCGGCTGCCGCCACCGTGGGCCGTCCGCGGCGCAGCGCGGCCCCGTCGATCAGGTCGTCGTGGACGAGGGTGGCCGAGTGTACGAGCTCGACCGCCGCCGCTGCGCGCACCAGGCGTTCCTCGCCGTCGGCATTATTAGATGGCCCGCCCGCCAACCCCACCGGCCCACCCTCCACGCCGACCGGGCCGCCGGCCGCTTCGGCGGCCAGGATCACCAGCAGCGGGCGCAGGCGCTTGCCGCCTGCCACGACCATCGCGTTCGCGTGCGACGCGAGCGGCGCGCCGGCGCGAGCGGTTACCTGCTCGAGGTGCAGCTCAGTGCGCAGCATGCGCGTGCGCAGCTGCTCGCCGCCGAGGCGCATGATCGCGTCGAGCCCGTCCACCTCGCCTACGGTTTCGCTGGCCGCTGTGCCGCCCACCGCGCCCATCATGCCTGCTCGACTGGAACCGTGCCGGAGTGGATCGCCATGATGCCTCCGGCGAGCAGCACGTAGCGGATCTCCGACAGGCCCGCGCGCGCCAGCTCGCCGGCCAGCTCGGCAGGGCCGGGGAAGCGCCTGACCGAGTCGGGCAGGTAGGTGTAGGCGTCGGCAATGCTCGTCCGCTGGGCGCCCTCGCGCGAGCGCAGCGCCACGAGCGCGCCCGCGAGCCTGCCCAGCGCGGGCACCAGGCGGTCGAACCAGACGCGGTAGAACAGCGACAGCGGCGGGCGCGTGGGCGTGAGGATCTCCAGCACCACCACGCGCCCCCCGGGACGTACGACGCGCGTCATCTCGGCGAGTCCGCGGGCCAGGTCTGAGAAGTTGCGCGCGCCGAAGCCCACTGTGGCCGCGTCGAAGCTGTCGTCGGGGTATGGCAGCGCGAGCGCGTCGGCCCATTCGAAGCGCGGCCGCACCCCCGACGTTGGGCGGGCCTCCGCCTTGACGCGAGCGCGCGCGAGCATTCCCTCGGAGAAGTCGCTGCCCACGACCTCGCCGCCCGGCGAGACACGGCGCGCGAGCTCCAGCGCGAGGTCGCCGGTGCCCGTGGCCACGTCAAGCACGCGCGCGCCCGGGCCGACATGGGCCTGGTCGGCGGCGCGCGAGCGCCAGCGATGGTGCAGGCCAGCGGTCATGGCGGTGTTCAGCGCGTCGTACACGCCCGCGATGCGGTCGAACATGGCACGCACCTCGGGCGCCTGCAGCCTGCCTGGGTTGGCCTGCGGGGGTGCGCCGGCTTGGCCGCTGGCGGGCACGACGTGCGCTATTTGAGCTGCGAGAGGAAGTTGACGATCGCGCTGAACTTCTTCGCGGGCAGGTTCTTGAACGAGGGCATCGGCGCGGTGGGGTTGACGAGCGTTCGCGCGATCGCCTGGCGGGGGATGCGCGCGGCTACGTGCGTCAGGTCGGGCCCCGGCCCGGCGTTGCCGTTGTCGCCGAGCTTGTGGCAGGCCAAGCAGCCGGACTGCGCGACCACCTTGCTGCCTTCTTCATACTCGGCCAGCGTCTTGCCGCCGGCCTGGACGACCGCCGCGGGCGCCGTCATTTCGATCGACGTGGGCGCGCCCACGTTGGCTCCCGAGTAGGTCAGGTAGGCCATCGCCCCGATCACCGCGACGGCGGTGATCGTCGCTATCGGGCGGCGCTCGGGGCGGCGCTCGGGCCCGCGATCGTAGAACGGCAGCAAGAACAGCAGGATCATGCAGATCGTCGGCACGCCGATCGTCGCGAGCGGCACGAGGCTCGGCGTCCTGATGATGCGCAGGAGCTCGAAGAGGAAGAAGAAGTACCACTCCGGGCGCGGCACGTAGGTCGTGCTGGTGGGGTTGGCCTTGGGGCCGAGCTCGGCGCCCAGCACCAGCGACATGGCGATGATGATCGCCATCACCACACAGGCCATCGCCCCGTCCTTGGCGACCGCGTAGGGGAAGAACGGCTTGCCCTGGGCCTTGAGGATCGAGTACTCGCGGAGGTACTCCTCCTTCTGGCGCTGGTTCATACCTGCGCCTCGCGCAGCTCCTGGCGCTTCTGGGCTTTGGTCCAGGGCGGCGCGGTGGTGCCGAGCTTGGCCACCAGGTACAGGTGGGCGCCGATCAACGCTGCCAGCAACCCGGGTATCAGCAGCATATGGATGGCATAGAAGCGCGACAGCGTGGTCGCCCCGAATTCAGAGCCTCCGCGCAGGAAGTCGCTCAGGTAGGGGCCGATCAGCGGCCCGGTGCCGTTGATGTTGACGCCGACGATCGTCGCCCAGTAGGCGCGCTGATCGAACGGCAGCAGATAGCCGGTGAACGACATGACCATCGTGAGGATCAGCAGCACCACGCCGATCACCCAGTTGAGCTCGCGCGGGTACTTGTAGGCGCCGAAGAGGAACGTTCGCCCCATGTGCAAGAACACGAGCACCACCATCACGCTCGAGCCCCATTTGTGCATGCCGCGCACGAACTGGCCGAGGAACACGTCGTTGGTGACGTAGCGGATCGATTCGTAGGCCCCGCCGGCCGGGTCCGGGCGGTAGTACATCGCCAGGAACACGCCCGTGACGGCCTGGCTGAGGAAGGCGAACATGGTGGCCGAGCCGAGCGTGTAGAACCAGTTGGTGCCCTTGGGCACCTTGCGGAACATCAGCCAGCGCCCGGCGCCGCTCAGCGAGGTGCGCTCGTCGACCCAGTCGACGACGGTAATCCCGGCCTGCGCCGCCGCCTCCAGAGGTCCGCCGTTGCCGTTGCTCTCGCCCGGCCGCGGCGGCGGTTCCTGCAGCGGCGGGGGGAGCGGGGGAGCGGGGAGCTTGGGGATCCTGGGCATGAGGGGCTGCTCCTAGAGTTTCTGAGCGCCGGGACGGGACGGGTACAGGTACTGGCCGATGCCGTCGAGCGGCTCGCCGGGGTCACGCGGTGAGAAGCGGCGCAGCTCGCTGTTGACGGAGAAGCGCGGGCCCACTTCCACGTATTCGCCTTTGACGCGGGTGTAGAAGCGGTCGAGCGGCCGGACTGGAGGCCCACCCACCCGCCGACCCAGAAGGTCATATACACCGCCGTGACACGGGCAGATGAAACGCTCGGACGCGTCCACCCAGCGGACCGGACAACCGACGTGCGCGCAGCGGCTGGAGATGGCGATGTAAGGGGTCCCTTGGTCGTAGGAGTCGGTGTCGATTTCGGGGTTGAACTTGCGCATGTACACGGTCGTCTTGCCCGCCTCGCCGAGGTTGGGGGTGACGGTGAGCACGACCGGGACGTAGTTGTTGTCGAGGAACTGGTCGACCGTGCCCACGATTTCCCAGCGGTGGGGCGTGCTCTTGAAGATCGGCCCGATGGCGAAGCCGAGCGCGGGCAGCGCAAACGCGCTGGCGGCGATCGCGCCCGCGGTGTGAGCGGTGCCGGTCATGAACCTGCGCCGCGTGATCGTCTCACCCTCGAAGGCCCCCGGGATCCCCCGGTCGAGCGTGTACTTGGACCTTTGCTTTGCGCGTTTGTCTGCCACCGCAGCCAAACAATATCGAGGCGCCGTCAAGCGCGGCGCCACCGGCTTCAGACGCTTGTGCGCATCGCCTCGATCGCCTCCCAGCGGCCTGCGAAGGCGAGCGCCTTGGCTTGCGTGTGGGGCTCGCTGGACCCCCAACCGACCGCCCGCGCGCCGGCCTGCCAGACCACGTCCGCGAGCGCCCGGCGCCCGGCGCCATTGGCCAGCGCGCTGAGCGTGATCGTGTCGGCGAGCTCGGCCACGGCCATCGTGTCTCCGAGTCCCACCAGGCGGGCCAGGCCGATCGCATACAGCTGGTCGCCGGCCAGCAGCCTCAGGTCGGCCTCGGGTACGTGCAACAGGCGGGGCGAGTCGTAATGCAGTAGGTAGCCCTCGTAGATGGCCTCCACCAACAGCTCGTACTCCTCGCGCCTGCCCTGCGCGCGCGGGCCCTCGGCGGCGAGCGCTGCGGGGCTTTCGTGCGGGCACGCATGCCCGCCGCCGTTGGTGTCCGGCGACGGCGCGAGCAGTGTGGCCATCAGGCCGCCCTGCTCGTCCAGCAGCGCCCGCAGGCGTTGGAGTCCGGCGCCGCTTGGGTGAGTCGGCGGGGCGCTCACAGCGGCTTTGCTCCAGGCTCGGGCAGGCAATCGAATGCGGCGGCGGCGGCCTCAAGCGTGCGCTCGACGTGCTCGGCGTCGTGCGCGAGCGAGGGAAACCACGCCTCGAACTGCGACGCCGGCGGATAGACGCCGCGGGCGAGCAGCTCGCGACACCACTGCGCGTAGGCGTCGGAGTCACAGGCCTGCGCGTCGGCGAAGCTCTGCACGGGCTGCTCGCTGAAGAAGACAGTGAGCAGGCCGGGCGCATTTGCGACTTGGATCGGATACCCGTCCGCCCCGCCAGATGCTCGGGCCTCGCGCGCGGCCTCGCGCAGGCCGTCTGCGAGGGCCTGTGTTATTGCGGCCAGGCGCAGGTAGGCGCCCTCGTCGAGTAGCTCCAGCGTGGCCAGGCCGGCGGCCACGGCCAGTGGGTTGCCAGACAGCGTGCCCGCCTGGTAGACGTCGCCGGCAGGCGCAAGCATGCGCATCACCTCCGCGCGGCCCCCGACCGCGGCGGCGGGCAGGCCGCCGCCGATGACCTTGCCCATGATGGTCAGGTCGCCGATCACGCCGGTCAGCTCCTGGGCGCCTCCGCGCGCGACGCGAAAGCCGCTGATCACCTCATCGAGGACGAGCAGCGCCCCGTTGGCGTCTGCCCGCTCGCGCGCCAGCTCCAGGAAGGCCTCGCGCGCGGGCACGAGCCCCATGTTGGCGGGCAGCGGCTCGGCGATGATCGCGGCGAGCTCGTGACGCTCGGTGGCGGCGATCAGCGCGTCGGGGTCGTTCCATGGCACAACGATCGTGTTTGAGGCGGCGCTCGCCGGCACGCCGGGGCTGGACGGGAGCGCCTGCGTGGCCAGCCCCGATCCGGCCAGTGCGAGCAGCCCGTCGACGTGCCCGTGATATGCGCCGGCGAACTTCAGCACCTTGTCGCGGCCGGTGGCAGCGCGCGCCAGGCGGATTGCGGTCATCGTGGCCTCGGTCCCGGAGGAGGTCGTGCGCAACATCTCCACGCCCTCCATGCGGCTCGTGACCTCGACCGCAAGCTGCACCTCGCCGGGCGTGGGCGCCCCGAAGCTGGTTCCCCTGGCGGCCGCGTCGCCGATCGCTGCGAGCACGTGCGGGTGGGCGTGCCCGTGGATCAGCGGTCCCCACGAGCAGACGTAGTCGACGAAGCGGTTGCCGTCGACGTCGATCAGCTCTGCCCCCTGGCCGCGCGCGACGAAGATCGGCTCGCGCCCGATCGCGCGCATCGCCCGCACGGGCGAGTTGACCCCGCCGGGGATCACCTCCAGGCGCGCGCCTGTACAGCTCGGCCGAGCGCGTGTCGGTGAGCGAGGCCGTCACGAGCTCACGGCGTGCTCGCGCTCCCACGCCTTGAACTCGTCGGTGAAGTACAGCAGCCGGATCTTCTTGAACTCGGTGGAGGAGTACAGCGTGGCGCGCTCGTCGATCCCGGTCATCTGGGCGATCGCGTCGAGCACCGCGTCGCACTCGTCCTTGGAGCGGCCGTGGGCCATCGTGAAGACCGAGTAGGGCCAGTCGGCGTAGGTGGGGCGCTGGTAGCAGTGGGAGATGCCGCGCACGGCGGCCATGCGGCAGCCGATCTCGAAGATCTGCTCGTCGGGGACCTTCCACACGCCCATGCCGTTGGCGGAGAAGCCGGCGCGGCGGTGATAGAGGATGGCGGCCACGCGGCGCAGCAGGCCCCGCTCCTGCATGCCGGCGAGGTGGTCGAGCAGGCGCTCCTGGGTGATCCCGAGCTCGCTGGCGGCAGGAGCATACGGTTCTTCGATCACCGGCCTGTCGCCCTGCAGCGCGCGGATGACGGCGATGTCGAAGTCGTCGTAGGGCTGGGGCTCGAGCTCGATCGGCTCCTTAACCTCAGCGGCAGTCGAGAGCGCATCGGTGTCGCCCTCCATCTCCAGATCCATGCGGATCTTGAACAGCTTCAGAGTGGGCAGCTGTCGTACGGACTCGGCGCCGGCCTCGCGCGCGAGCACCTCCAGCGTGCCCTCCAGCCCGAGCTGCGAGTCGGGCTCGGTGGCGATCGTGAACCACAGGTTGAACTCGTGGTTGCGCAGGTAGTTGTGCGACACGCCGGGGTGTTCGTTGATCACCTGGGCCGCGCGATGGGGGTGCTCGGGGTCGACCTTGGCGGCGACCAGCATCGAGGAGTAGCCCAGGGCGCGCGTGTCGAAGATGGGCGTGACCTGGCGGATGATGCGCTTGTCGAGCAGGCGCTGCACGCGCTGCATGACCTCCTGCTCTGAGACCGCTCCCAGCTCGGCCACGTGCCGGTAGGGCCGCGGCGCGATCGGGAAGCTACCCTGCATCAGGTTGAGCAGCTTGCGGTCGAGATCGTCAAGCGGGACGGCGGCGCCGTCCTTGCGGCTGCGCAGCTTCAGCGAAGCCATCGGGCGGCGTCCTTTGCGTGGTAGGTGATGATCGTGTCGGCGCCGGCGCGGCGCAGCGAGGTGAGTATCTCCAGGACGACCGCGCGCTCGTCGATGTAGCCGCCGGCGGCGGCGGCCTTGACCATGGCGTACTCGCCGCTGACGTTGTAGGCGGCGACGGGCAGGCGGGTGGCGCGCTTGACCGCGCGGATCAGATCGCCGTAGGCGAGCGCTGGCTTGACCATAACCATGTCGGCGCCCTCGTCGACGTCGAGCAGCGCCTCGCGCACGCGCCTCGCGCCCGTTGGCGGGGTCCATCTGGTAGCTGCGGCGGTCGCCGAAGGCCGGCGCGGAGCCGGCGGCGTCGCGAAACGGCCCGTAGAAGGCGGAGGCGAATTTGGCGGCGTAGGCGAGGATGGGCACGTCGGCGAAGCCGTCTGCGTCGAGCGCCTCGCGGATGGCGCCGACGCGCCCGTCCATCATGTCCGACGGCGCGACGATGTCGGCTCCGGCGCGAGCGTGGCTGACGGCGGCGCGCGCGAGCAGCTCGAGGGTGGCGTCGTTGTCGACCGATCGCGCGTCGGGCCCGTCGCCGCGCAGCACGCCGCAATGCCCGTGGCTGGTGTACTCGCACAGGCACACGTCGGTGAGCACGAGCAGGTCGGGGACGGCCTGCTTGATGGCGCGCGTGGCCAACTGCACGACGCCGTCGTCGTCCCACGCGCCGGAGCCCTCGTCGTCCTTGTCGGCGGGCACGCCGAACAGCAGCACGCCGGCGATGCCCAGGGCGGCCGCCTCGCGCGCCTCGTCCACGGCGGCCGACAGCGACAGGCGATCGACGCCGGGCATCGTGGCGATCGGCTGATGCCCTGCCTGCCCGCCAGACCGGTCGGCGTGGCCGTGCTCGCCCAGAACGCCAGCCTCGGCGACGAACAGCGGCAGCACCATCTGGGCGGCGCTCAGGTCGGTCTCGCGCACGAGCCCACGCAGGCCGGCGGTCGCGCGCAGTCTGCGCATGCGCGTCAGGGGAAAGGCCATCGCCTTCGAGGATACCTGTCGCGATCGAACATCCTGACCAAGGGGCGCCTTCGGCGCGGGCGAGGTCGGCCTTTGCCTTTACTCGACCTGGCGCAACCCCAGGCGCGCGATGACCGCGAACAGCAGAGTCAGGCCGGCGAGATGGGCGACCGACGCGCCGACGGACGGCGACGCGCTGTTGACGGCGGCGTCGAGCGCCTGCAAGGACGCCTTGAAGGGGAAGACGAACGAGATCGCGGCGATCGCGTCGTAGAAACCGCCCGACACCGACCCGGCGGGCACGAGCGCGAGGAACGCGAGCGGCAGCGACAGCAGAAATGCCAGCAGCGAGGCGGCGCGCACCTCGCGGGCGAGCGCGCCGATGGCCACGCCGAGACCGCCGAAGGCGAGCGCACCGAACGCGAGCGCCAGCGCCCACAGTCCCACTCGGCCCCAGTCGAGCGTCACGAACGCGCCGACCCCGGCAAGCATGGCGAAGGCAACCGCGAACGAGCAACCGGCCGCCAGCAGCGACTTCTCGGCCAGCAGCGCCTCACGGGTTATCAGACTCCCACCCGCCCGACCCCCAGCCGCCGTCCCACCCGCCGGACCACCTACTCCGCCGACCTGAGCCGCCCTGCCCGCCCGCGGGCTTCGCAGCAGGCGCGCGAGCGTGCCCTCTTCGCGCTCGAGCGCGACGCCGCCGGCAGCGAGCAGGACGCACAGGAACATCAACGAGACGGTTACCGCGACAACCACAGCAAAGGTGTCGAGCGGGGTGCGCCGCCCGTGCAGCAGGGTGCTGCGCACGCGGATGGGCTGGCCGATGGTCGACAGGACCTGCCTGCTGATGGCGAGGTTCTGCGCGGCGAACTGCGCGAAGTCGGCCACCCGTTCGAGCGCGGCGCGGTCGGGCCCGGGCGGCTGGTGGGCCATCACACCGTGGAGCAGCGGCGGGATGGCGTCCAGGGCGATCAGGTTCTGGTTGGCGCCGAGCGCGCCCAGGCTGCCGCCCTTGAGCAGCACTTCGATCACCCGGGCGGCGGCCTGCTGGATCTGCTTGGAGAAGCCGAGGTTGGCCTGGGCGAGGGCGGAGCCGATCTGCGACTGCACGATCGACTGCTCGAGCGCGTCGCCGTTGTAGACGACTTCGACCTCGGCTTGGGCGGTCGCCGAGGCGACCCGCGCGGCGATGTCGGACGGGATGACGACCGCTGCGAGCACGGCGGCCGACTTGACCTGTTCGATCGCCTGCGCGCGGGTGGCCACGCTGACCGCCTGGACGTGGCCGAACAGCTGGCGGGCGTACTGGCCGACGCTCACGTGCTGGTCGCCCACGCGCACGGTTTCCCCCGGCGGGGTCTCGTCGACGATCGCCACACGCGGCCGCGAGGGGCTGCGCGAGATGGCAAAGCCGATCAGCAGCGCGATCGCTACGGGATAGACGATCAGCAGGCCGACGAGCAGGCGCGAGCGGCCGAGGATCAGCAGGTCCTTGCGCGCCAGCCACCTCATCGCTCGTGCTCCCGCGCCGGCCCGCCCGTGTCGGCGACCGCGGGGCTGGTGCCGTCAGACGACTGGCCGTCGGCGCGCAGGAAGTCGACGAGCGCCTGCTCGAGGTCGCCGTCGGGGCGCTGGCCGGCGGCGGCCAGCAGCGCCGCGGGGGAGCCGTCGAACAGGATGCGCCCGTCGGCGAGGACGATCAGGCGACTGGCGTGGCGCTGGGCCTCGGCGACGTTGTGGGTGGAGAACACGATCGTCCTGCCCGCCCGCGCGAGCGCGCAGACGAAGTCCCACAGCCGCTCGCGCTGGGCCGGGTCGAGTGACGCGGAGGGCTCGTCGAGGGCGAGCACGGGGGGTCGCCGATCAGCGCTATGGCCACGTTGACGCGCTGGCGGTTGCCGCCGGACAGGCGCCCGGCGCGCTCGTGCGCGCGCTCGCGCAGGCCGCTCTGCTCGAGCATCAGCGCGACCGCGCCAGCGGGTCTGCGACCTTCTCCAGGCGCGCGAACAGGGCGAGGTTCTCGGCGACCGACAGCTTGGAGTAGAGCGCGGGAGCCTGCGGCGCCCAGCCGACCTCGCCGGCCGCCCGGCTGACCTCGCCGGCGCTCGGCGCGAGGATCCCGGCGATGATCGACAGCAGCGTGGTCTTACCGGCGCCGTTGGGCCCGACGATGGCCACGAGCTCGCCTGCCATGGCGTCGAAGCTGACCTCGCGCAGCGCTTGCTGGCCGATGTTCCATCGGTCGCCATAGCGCTTGGCGATCCCACGAACGCTGAGGACGGGACTGGCGACAGGCGTTGCCGTGGGCGCGTTCATGAGCGAGAGCCGGCGACGGGGTCACAACAGCCCGTCCGAGCCGCGCTTCCACGGCTCGAACGCGAGATGGCGGTTGAGGTAGACGGTCGTCTCGCGCAGGATCGGCAGGATCGGCAGCGCTATCAGCGCACCGACGATGCCGTGCAACTGCAGGCCCAGCAGCAGCGCGAAGATGACCAGCAGCGGGTTGATGCGCAGCGTGTGCCCGAAAATCTGCGGCGCGACCACATGGCCCTCCAGCTGCTGCAACCCGACGAACAGCAGCGCGACCCACACCGCGGTGATTGGGTGCATGAACAGCGCGACGAGACCGGAGGCAGGGCGCCGAGGATCGGGCCAACATAGGGCACGAGCTCCATCACGCCGTAGAAGACGGCGAAGGCGACCGCGTAGGTGCTGCCGGCGGGGAAGATGCCAAGGGCGCCGAACAGCCACAGCGACAGGCCCGGCGGAGGCGCCCATGACGGTGCTGAACAGCAGCTGGCCGCCGATGTAGCGCGCGACGGCGTGCTGTACGAGCGTGGGGTAGTCGTCGGCGCGCGAGCCGTCGCCGTCGGGCATCAGGCGCCGGGCGAGGTGCCCGATCTGCCTGCCGTAGATGAGCATGTAGACGGACAGCACGAACACGAGCACGAGGTCGAAGATCGCGTTGGCGGCTTCGGTGGCCAGGGCTCCGCCGAAGGACGCGAGCTTGGCGGCGCTCTTGGCGACTTTGTCCTGGATGCTCTGCAGCGCGGTCTTGCCCTGCTTGACGAGTTTCAGATGGATGCCGTGTTCTTGCAGTTCGCGCTGGAAGGTCGCGATCTTCCTGTTGGCTTCGTTGACGATCTGGGGTAGATGGTTTGTGAACGTGCGCACCTGATCGGAGATAGGGTTAGCGAGCAGGAAGCCGATGCCGGCCAGCGCCAGGAAGAACGCGACGTACACCGAGAGCACGGCCAGGCCGCGGGGTACGTGCGGGCGCTGCACGAGGTCGACCGCCGGGTTGAGGATCAGCGCGATGACGCCCGGCGATGATGAAGATCAACAGCACTTTGCCCGCCGCTTTGGCAAGCGCCCAAGTGGCGAGCAGGGCGAGCGGGAGCATGACCAACTGCACCCAGCGAGGTACGACCACCCTTGGGGGAGCTGGCTCCCCAGCCACCCGCTCGGGCGGCGAGTCGGTGATCTTCTGTTCCTCCGGCTCGGGCTGGCCGATCTTCGATCGGTCGGCCTGGGGGGGGTCTTGGGGACGCTCATCGCTTGCCTGCGACCATCGCCAGAGTATGGCTGAGGACGAGGCGGGCGCAGTCGTGCGCGAGCCCGCCAGCCAAGCCCGCGTCGGCGCCGCGCCCAACAGCGCGCCTGCCGGCGTGCGCATCCTGTTCGTGGGCGACGTGGTCGGAGGCATCGGCAGGCGCACGCTGCTGGACTGCCTGCCGGTCCTGCGCGAGCGCTACGCGCCGACGTTCGTGGTGGTCAACGGCGAGAACGCGGCCGGCGGCCTGGGCATCACGCCGAAGATCGCCGACCAGATGTTCGCGGCGGGCGTGGACGCGATCACGCTAGGAAACCACACCTATCATCGCCGGGAGATCTACCCATATCTGGAGGCGAAACGGCCGATAGTGCGCCCGGCCAACTTCCTGCGCAGCCAGCCGGGACGAGGCGTGTGCGTGGTCGAGCACGACGGGGTGCGCCTGGGAGTGATCAACCTGAGCGGGAACCTGTACCTACGGGCCGGTCGCTCGGCGTTCACCGAGATCGAGGCGGCCTTGGGCGACCTTGACGGCGTGGAGCACATCCTCGTCGACATGCACGCGGAGGCCACCTCGGAGAAGGTCGCGCTCGGCTGGCACCTGGACGGGCGAGTGACAGCGGTGGTGGGCACCCACACGCACGTGCCGACCGCCGATGCCCGCGTGCTGCCCGGGGGCACTGCCTACATCACCGATGTCGGCATGACCGGCCCGCGCGGAGGGGTGATCGGCGTCAAGCGCGAGCAGGCGATCGAGTCGCTGCTGACACAGATGCCGATCCGTTTTGAAACCTCTGAGGAGGACCCGTGGCTGATGGGCGTGCTGATCAGCTGCTCAGCGCCGCTGCGGGCCGACTCGATCGAGCAGGTGCTGATGCCACGGCCGGCACAGGCGCAGGAGGCTCACTGAAGCGCCCGAGCAGGGCGATCATGACCAGCGGAAAGAACCAGGGGATATACAGATAGAACCAGTGTTCGATCCCGAGCTGCTCGGCGATGACGACGGCGGCACAGGCCGCCGCCAGCCCGACAATGTCGTTGTTGCGAGCCCACCCACCCAGGAAAGCGAGCGCTAGCGCAAGCGCCACAGCGAGAGCCTCCACCGCGATCTCCTCTGCGTGCAGCCGGTACAGGCCCCACACCGAGAACGGCGAGCCGCGGTTTGATTGGTAGACGAGCGTGCGCTCGTAGATCTCGTGCAGCGAGTCGTGGCCGAGCGCGGGTATCGAGACGATCGCAACCGTCGCCGCGAATCCAGCCCCAAACATTGCCAGCGCACGGGCGCGCCGCATCCGTCCAACGTCAGGTAGTCCATGCGTGGCCAGGAGCGGCGCGAGCGCGAGCGGCGCGAACTTGGTCAGACCGGCGAGCGCTGCCAGGGCGCCCCGTCCGGCTCTCGTGACATTCGAGGTGTAGGTGGCCGCGAGCAGCGCCGCGAGCACGAGTGCCGCGACGAGCGTGTCGTTGGAGTTACTCTCCAAGGCGAATAGGGTGAAGGGGAAGGACACCCACGCGTAGGCCAGCGCGATCCCCAGCGTGGGGCCGCGCAGGCGCCGGCCCAGCCAGAACAGCAGCGCGACGGCAAGCAGGTCGAAGAAGATCGCAGCGGCGTGCGCAGCGGGCAGGTCGTCCCAACTGCCGCCCCAGCCGAACACCTGCTCGAACGGGATGTAGGCCGCGTAGTTGGCCGGGCCGTAGGTGTCGCCGTGTTCGTTGTCGGACGGAAAGGAGCCGTACAGCGGCCGACCGTCGACGATCCGCTGCGCGCCAATCACACCGGCGTAGCCGACGTCGATGACGTTGGAGTCGGTGACGTTCAGCGCGATGCGAAAGCCGAGCAGGAACACCACCGCAACGGCGAGCCATGGAGCGGGTACGAGCAGGCGCAGCGGTCCGGGCGACGACCCGATCCACGCCCGCCCGTATGCGCGGGCGCGTACCGCCCGACCGCGTCGCAGCAGCGCGAGCATGCGCGCGAGCAGGTACAGCAGCGGTGGGTAGGCCAGCGGCACCGATGCGTAGATGTGCGCGTGGTTGAAGAAGGCCAGCGAGACCGAGAAGGACAGCAACATGAGCAGGTCCAGGTGCAGCAGCGACAAGGGCCTGCGGAAGTTGACGAAGGGCACGAGGAACAGGACGCACAGGGGCAGCCATATGTACAGGGCGTTGACGTGCCTGCCGAACGCGCCGGGATAGCCGCGCGCCATCGTCCAGGCGACCTGAAAGCCGGTCCATTGTTCGAGCACCTTGCCGGTCAGGTCGGCGATTGTCACCTGGCCGATCTCGGTCTTGCCGTTGCGCGAAAAGAAACTGACCTGCCAGTGGAACGGGACCTTCAGGTAGGCGCCGGCGTAGGAACCGGGGTATTTCCTGCGCACGGCGCGCATCTTTCCCAGCGCGCTGGCGATCGCGATGACCCGGTTGGCCGACAGGCGCCGGCCGGCCGGTGGCACGTTGGAGTCGGGCACCGGGATCGGCGCTTCGGAGTTGGTCGACGTCGTGGTGGACGTGGTCGTCCTCGGGGCGCGCGTGCCGAGGGTGGTGGTGGGCGCACCCTGAAGGGCATACCCTGAAGGGCACAGGCAGGCGAGCAGGGTCGCGCTGAGCAGGACGGCGACGAGGGCGCGGTGGCGCATTCGCTCAGGATGAAGCGTCGAGGCCGAAATGGCGCAGGACGAGCGGCGCGACGTCGCGGATCGCCCACTGGGCAGGGACCGCCTCGGGCAGAGGGACGCCGGTGAGGATCAGCGCGCCGAGCGAGTCGCTGGCGTGCAGCGAGCCGTGACTGCCGCCGCCGACATGGGCCTGGCCGCCCCAGTCGACGAACTCATAGCCGGGGGCGGCCGACAGCAGCACCTCTCCGGAGGTGGGACACGTCAACGCCGACCACACGCGAGCCAGGGCGTCGGGGTAGTCGGGGCTGAGCAGGCGACCGTCGTGCGCAGTGGCGCCGATCGCGGCGAGGGCACCGTCGGTGCTCCAGGCGGCCCCGCGGGAATCGATCAGCGACCCACCTGGAGCGAAGCGAAGCTCGCCGTGGGCCGAGCTGGAGATGACGGCCTCGCGGGGAGCGTCGTGGGCGTCGCGCTCGAGCCACATGACCAGATCGACGCCCTCGATGGCCAGCGCGCGGGTCTCGACAGATGCGCGCATGGCATCGCGCTCTGACTCGCGCAGCGCGTAGACCATGGCTGCCCGCTGGGATGGGCATACGGCGATGCGCGCTTCGACTGCCTCCTCGCCCGAGCGCGCGGAGGCGCGCGGCGGGCTGAGCACCCCGAGATCGTCCAGCTCATCCTGCAGTGAGATCGTGTGCAGCACGGGCGCCTGGGAATGGTCGGCCATGGCGATGACCGCGTGCTCGGCCAGGAACTCGTCGACGCCGCCGGCGGCGTTCATCACGCGAGCCAGCTGTAGGTCGGCCTGCGCGAGCGAGCGCACCTGGGCGTCGGGTCCATGCTTGTGCGAGTACCAGTCGTTGTCGGGCAGCGACAGCAGCAGGAAATCGAACAGGTCGTGCTCGACCAGGTAGGCGGACACGCAGCCGGAGTGGCGGTCGCGCACGCCGGGCATGCCTAGGCCCGAGCGGCAGCCGGTGCGACGCGAGGCGAAGATGTCGGCGTAGAAGAGCTCGCGCGGGCCCATGACGGGGTGGCGGATCAACGCAGAGGCGACGCGCGTGAGCGCGGTGTCGCGCTGGGGCTCGTGGCGGTGGCGGCCGCGATACATCAGGTAGGTGGTGCCGGCCGTGCGCACGCCGGCGTCGTCGAGCGACTCGAACACAGTGAGCGTCTGTTGCGCGAGGTGGGCTCGGTTCATGTTGTAGACGGTGTCGGTGAGTTGGCGGCCGATGCCAAAACGCTGTGCGGCACGGAAGCTGGAGCCGTACTCCACGTAGCGGTCCTCCTCGCGGTGAAACCAGTTCATGCCGGGAATTCGATGGCGGTCCTGGCCAGTGCCGGTGACGATCGACGCGGCGCACACGGGCGTGACAGACGGGAACGCGGCCACGCAGTCAGGGACGTACAGACCGTCTGCGACCAGCCGCTGCAGGACCGGCGCGACACCCTGCTCGATCGCGCGCTCGAGCATGGCAGGGGCCATCGCGTCGATCACGCACAGGACGAGCTTGGGCGCCATCTCGTGGTCGCTAGCGGCGCAGGATGCGCAGCCCGGCGTACTTGGCCTGCGCGCGGTCGCGCCCGCGCCAGGCAAACCACGCGAGCGCTGCGACTGCCACGTAGCCGAGCGGGTGCAGCAGGCAGACGGCGGCGGCCAGCACAAGGGCGCAAGCGTCGAGGTACACGGTCAGCGCTTCGCGCGCGGTGCGGTCGGCCAGGCGCGCGCGAGCGCGGACGATCACCGGCCAAACCGCGCGCTGGGCGAGACCAGCAGCCACGAAGCCGCCGAGCAGGCCCGGCCACCAGGCGTCGCCGTGCGCGGCGAGCGTGCCTGCGAACAGCAGCGCTCCCGCGCCCAACCCGAGGCCTGCGAGCGATGCGCCGAGCGGACCGACGGGCTGGCTGCGATCGGAGGAGTCGATGATCGGCGCGAGCGACAGCAGGATCTGCAGCGCGTACGCGAGCGACAGCGCGACGGCGGCGGCCAGCAGCCACCAGTCTTCGTGCAGGAACGCGAACGAGTGACCGGCGAAGCTCACGCCGAGCGCCTTGGATGAGGCGAGCGCGCCGGCCAGCAGCGCGGGCAGGAAGGGACGCAGACCACAGGCGGCCGCGAGGCCGGCGCCGAGACCGATGTAGAAGATGAGGCCGTTCATGCGGTGGGCTTGCAGAGGTGCGCTACCGTGCGGGAATGCGTAGCCTAAAGGGCACGGGCGGGCATGGACGATAGACGACGCGCACGGGCGACCGCGCACGAGCTGGCGCGCTACGAGGCGCTGTTCGCGACGCGCACGCGCGGGATGAAAAGCTCGGCGATGCGCGAGATGATGGCGCTGACAGAGCGCCCGGACGTGATCTCGCTGGCGGGCGGACTGCCCGACACGACCACGTTCGCGCCAGAGCTGTACGCGAAGCTGATGGCTCAGGTGGCGGCGGAGTCGACCGCGCGCGCCCTGCAGTACGGGCCTACCGAGGGGATGGCTGGCACTGTGGGCTGCATCGCGGAGGTGATGGCCGCGGAGGGCACCGAGATCGACCCCTCGGAGGTGATCGTCACGACGGGCGGCCAGCAGGTTATCGACCTAGTGTGCAAGACGCTGATCGACCCGGGCGATGTGATCGTCGCGGAGGCTCCCACGTACCCTGGCGCGGTGCCCACGTTCAGCGCCTACCAGGCGCAGGTCGTGCAGATCGAGATGGACGCCGACGGAATGCCGATCGACGAGCTCGAGAGCACCTTGGACCGGCTGCAGAGCGAGGGGCGCAGGCCGAAGTTCATCTACACGATCCCCAACTTCCACAACCCGGCCGGGGTGACGATGTCGCTGCCCAGGCGCCGGCGCCTGGTCGAGGTCGCACGCGAGCGTGAGCTGCTGGTGCTCGAGGACAACCCCTACGGCCTGCTGCGCTACGAGGGCGAGGCGCTGCCGACGCTGTACTCGCTCGATTCCTCCATCGCCGGCAGGGGCGGGGGCTCGGACCTGGTGATCTACCTGGGCACGTTCTCGAAGATTCTCTCGCCGGGGCTGCGTCTCGGTTGGGCGGTCGCGCCGCGGCCGGTGCTGGAGAAGCTGAACCTGGGCAAGCAGGGCGCGGACCTGTGCTCCTCGCCGGTCACCCAGATGTTCGTATCGGCGTACTTCGCCGAGCGCGGAACGCAAGCCCACCCTCCCGGGCCGGCGTGGGTCGAGTACGTCGAGCGCCTGAGGAATCTCTACCGCCGCCGCCGCGACGTGATGCTGGAGGCGCTCGAGGAGCACTTCGGCGGTCGCGCGAGCTGGACCCGGCCCGAGGGCGGGCTGTTCATCTGGGCCACCCTGGACGGCGAGGTGGACACGACCGACCTGATGGCGCGCAGCGAGGGGGTGGCGTTCGTGCCCGGCCGCGCGGCCTACGTGGACGGCAGGCGTGGGGGCTCCTCCATGCGCTTGAACTTCGCGGGCGTCCCCGACGCGGACATCCGCGAGGGAATCCGGCGGATCGGCAAGATCATGGGCGGAGACACGGGTCTGCTGGGAACGTTGACGACCGGATCCGCCACTTCAGCGTCGTCGGCGCCAGCCTCATCCTCGCCGGCGGCAGCGCAGACGGGACCGCAGGAAGACGAAGGTGCCCCGCTCGCCGATGTCGTCGCGCTGCCTCGCCGCGAGCAGCAGCGCTCGACGCGCCGGCGACAGGATCGATGAGCGCCGCCAAGAAGGTCGCGGTGCTGAAGGGCGGCAGGTCGCTGGAGCGGACCGTATCCCTGCGCTCGGGCGCTCGGGCGCAGAGCGCGTTGGGTCGGCTGGGTCATGAGGTGGTGGCGATCGACGCGGGCCCGGAGCTCGTGGCGCAGTTGCATGACTGCCGGCCGGACGCGGCGTTCGTGGCGATGCATGGCGGCGACGGCGAGGACGGGACCGTGCAGGGCCTGCTGGAGACGATCGGCGTGCCCTACACGGGCTCCGGGCCGGCGGCGTGCATGCGCTGCACCGACAAGGCGCTGGCGAAGTACCTGATGCGCGAGGCGGGAATACCGACGCCGGACTTCGCCGCCTTCAAGGAGACCGCGATCAAAGAGCTGGGCGTGGCGGCGGCGCTGGGCGACGTCGAGCGCATGCTCGGGTTCCCGATGGTGGTCAAGCCCGCCAGCCAGGGCTCGGCGCTGGGCGTGAAGTTCGCGCGCTCGGGCGACGAGCTGCCCGCGGCGATCGTGGGGGCGCTGTCCTACGATCGCAAGGTCGTGATCGAGCGCTACGTCAAGGGGCGCGACCTGGCGGTGTCGGTGCTCGACGTAGAAGCGCAACCCGCCCGCTCCGCGTCGGCGACGACCGCGCCGGCAGCCGGCGAGCCGCTGGCGCTGCCGGTGGTCGAGGCGATCCCGCGAGAAGAGGAGTTCTACAACTACGAGTCGCGCTATGAGATCGGTATGACCACGTTCGTGTGCCCGGCGGAGCTGCCCGACGGGGCGACCGAGCGCGCGCAGGAGCTGGCGCTTGCAACATACCGGCTGCTCGGCTGCCACGGCCTGGCCCGCGTCGACCTGATGCTTGACGCAGACAGCGGTGAGCTGTCGGTGCTGGAGACGAACGTGGGCCCGGGATTGACCGAAACGAGCCTGCTGCCGCTGGCCGCAGACGCCGCCGGGATCGGCTTCGACGAACTGATCGAGCGCATCCTCGCCTCAGCCTTCACTCGCTGATCAGGAGTCGCCGGCCGCAAAATCCTCTGGGCTGACCTGGTCCAAAAACTCCTTGAACTTCTCGACGACGTCCTCGGACTCCTCGACGTCGTGCTCGAACTCGATGGCCGACTCGGAGATGACCTCCTCAGCGGCGTAGATGGGGGCTCCGGAGCGCACGGCGAGAGCGATTGCGTCGCTTGGCCGCGAGTCGATCTCAAGCTCGCGACCGTTGACGCTGAGGGTGATGGATGCGAAGAAGGTGTTCTCGCGCAGCTCGGTGACAGACACCTGTGTGCACTTGACGTCGAGCTCGCCGAGGATGTCGCACAGCAGATCGTGGGTCATCGGCCTCGGCGTGCCCGCGCCCTGAAGCTTCATCAGGATCGACGCCGCCTCGGGATGCCCGATCCAGATCGGCAGGAACTTGTTGCCCTCGACAGTCTTCAGGAGCACGATCGGCTGCTTGCCAACCATGTCGAAGCTGACACCGTAAATCACCATCTCCTGCACAAAGAGCCTCCGAGCGGGGAAAGCCAGAGTATAGGTCCCGAGGTAGCCCCGTCCGACCCACCGGGAGGGCCAGCTCAAGACTCTGGTCGGAAGCTCCAGAGCTTGTTGCCGAGGAAGTTCAGCGGCATCGAGCCGGCCACCGCGAGCGCCTGGGCGCCCACCTTGGCGATGCCCGCGCCCTCCACGAGCAGCGTCAGCAAGAGCAGGCTGAAAGCCTCCGCCACGAGGCTGACGATGAGGAAGCGCAGGGCTTGGAAGTGCGCTCGACCGGCGCGCGCATCGAAGGTCCAGTGGCGGTTGAGCACGAAGTTGTTGATCACGGCCACCAACCAGGCGACAACCGAGGCCACGCGGTAGTCGACGCCGATGGGATGGACGAACAGCGAATACACGGCCAGGTTGACGATGAACCCGACGCCTCCGACCATGCCGAAGCGAACGAGCTGCAGCCAGTTGGAGGGATGGCGCATGCCGTGGAGCAGGCGGATGTGCGGCCGCAGCTGCACGGCCGTGGCTTCCTCGCGCATCACACCAGATTATCGACACCTCACGGCGGACGCGGTCGCTAGCCTATTCGCATGACCCACGCGCGCAAGGCGACGGCGGCGGTCGGTTGCCTGCTGGGCATCGTCGCGCTCAGCGCCTGTGGTGAAGCACCGGTCGGTTCCGCGATCAAGCCGGGAGACCCCGCCGCCAAGTCGACGGCCCCCGTTGGCGCAGCTGGCGACGCAGTGGCCACGTCGCCCAAGCCGGGCGACAAACCGGGGGTCGCCAAGGAGGTCGCAGACCCGTTGGAAGCGGACAGCTATCCGGCGCCTGCGTCGGTCAAGCACGCAAGCGCAGCCGCTCCTACCCAGGCGGGAGAAGCGATCGTCGCCGCCGGCGCGCCCTCTAACGCGGAAGTCCGCAAGGAGCTCCAGCAGATGCAGGCCGTCGAACGCACCGCCAGGCTCAACCAGCAGCGCACGCTGACCCCCGTGCCCGGCGGAGAGTCGATCGGCGGCAACGGCACGATCCCGATCCCCGCCGCCATCCCCGAAGTGGTGCAGAAGGTCATCGCGGGCGCAAACGAGATCGCGGACTTCCCCTATGTCTACGGCGGCGGGCACGCGTCGTTTATCGACAACGCCTATGACTGCTCGGGCTCGGTCAGCTATGCCCTGGCGGCCGGCGGGCTGCTTGGCGCGCCCGAGACTTCCGGCGAACTGGAGAGCTGGGGCGTCCCCGGTCCGGGTCACTACGTCACGGTGTATGCAAACGCGGGGCACACATACATGTACGTCGACGGCATGCTCTACGACACCGCCGGGCGCAGCGGCGTGTACGCGTCGCGCTGGCAGGTGCAGCCGACTGACAATTCCGGCTACGTCGTGCGCCACTGGCCCGGGCTGTAGGCGATGGCCATTGCGCCCTCTCCGCTCGTGAGCCTGGCCTTGAACGTGCCGATCGCGCTGGGCGGCGAAGCTGAAGGCGCCAACAGCACCGGTCTGGGTGTGATCTCGCTCGTGTCGATCGTGCTCGGCTGGGTGTTCCTGGCCGCGCTGTGGTGGTTCGTCTTCCGCGACAAGGCGCGCTCGAAGCGAAACAAGCGCTCCCCGGATTGACCTCGGATTTACGGTGCGGCTCGCGCGAGCGCTCAGTGGGTGAGCGTGATCGGTGTGAGGACCGTCGTCGTGGCCGGGTTATGCGACGCGGCGTTGCGCACGATCAGTCGCAGCAGCAGGGTCACCTTGTGCAGCTTGGCCAGGCGCGCGGCTGTGCGCTTGGAGAATTGAATGTCGACGGTGTTGCGCCCGCCCTTGGTGGTGACCAGGATCGCTTTGGCGATGACCAGCTCGGCGGCCGAGCCAGCGGGCAGGTTGGTGGCCCGCGAGCCGCTGATGCCCAGTCGGTGCGCCAGGTCGGCGGCAAGCAGGACCTCGAAGTGCCCTGCTACCTGCTCGTTGACGGAGTAGCGCACCACAAGGCCGTTCTTCAGCACACTCGAGAGACTGTGCGACAGCGCCGCAGCGAGCGCCACCGGAGCCGGCACAGCGGCTGGCGCGGGGCCCGGAGGGGTGCCACCCGGGCTGGACTGGCTTGAGCCTCCCGAGCTGCTCGAGCCTCCCGAGCTGCTCGAGCTTTCAGATTTGCTGGCGCTTTCTTCCTTTGAAGGCGGGGGCGGGCCGACGACGGTGATCGGGTGGTTGACTGTGGCTTCGTTGCCACCGACGTCGCGAACGGTCAGCGTGATTTCGTAGGTGCCGCCGTACTTGTATGAGTGGAAGACGCTGGCGGCACACGGACTGAGCCACGGCACTTCCGAGCAGGGCGGGGAGCCGGGCGCGAAGCCGGAGACCGCCGGGCTGCCGTCGCCGAAGTTCCAGGTGTAGGTCGCGTACGTGAGCTTTTCGGCGCCGCCGCCGGGGAAGTCGACGGCCGCGTCCAGCGCGATGTTCGACTCCAGGCCGTTGAATCCAACAATTTCACCCGAGTTAACCGGCGTGGGGGCGGTGAACGACGGTGCCAGGTTCGCATGGTGAATACATGCGTCGCCCGGCTGGTAAATTTTGAGAGCGGCGGCGTTGAACGCGTTGTTGAGGTAGTAGTTGCCCGTTCCGAAAATCTGGTTGGAGAGGGTGCCGGCGACGCTTTCTTCATTCGCCACCGAGGACCCCCCGGTCACTAGCCCAAACAGGTTGCGGCACTCATCGACGACCTCATTGCCTTTTTTGTCCTGCCAGGCAGTGAGCAGCGGGTCGGTGACGATGTCCTGCTGCTCGGACGCGATCTGAGTGACGATGATGTCGGCCAGACCAACATCACAGCCGCCGTCGTAAGCGTTCGGGCAACTGGTTTGGTCGGGGGAACTGGCCTGGTTGGGCTCCTCCTGATGAGGGCCTTCAAGCCTTTCCTTCTTTTCCCGCGCTTCTTTTTCGGCTTTTACTGCCGCTTTTTCTTCTGCTTTTTCATTTGCTATGCGTGCTTCCTTTTCTGCTTTTAGTTCAGCTTCTTTTTCTTCAAGTTCTGTTTTCGTGATCAGTTTTTTTTCGAACGCCTGTTCGTACGTTGTCTTCTTCGTGTTTTCTTCTGCTTCCGCGGAGGCCCGCTTCTTCGCTTCTTCTTCCTTCCGCTTATGTTCTTCTTCTTTGACGTTAAACTTTCGCGTGCTCTTTTTCCTCAGCAATCGGTTTGCTGCTGGGATCGAAGCCCCCGTCCTGACAGTCATAGCCGGAGGTTCGATTGCCGGGAGCGAGCAACGGGTTACCGAGACTACCGGCCGTCCACGGGATCACACCGTAGAGGATCGTGTTGGCGTCGCCGGTGCTCGGATTGGTCGGCGTGACAGCCGCATGGTAGCTGCAGAAGCTTTCGGGGGAGCCGGCGTTGCTAGAGCAGTGGGAGGCCGTGTTTCCTTCGTCGGTGCAGACGGTCACACCCGGGGGTGTGAGTAGGTAGTAGATCGTACCCATGCCCTTGGGCAGTTTTTCGCGTGATATAAATGATTCGAGTTGTGCCCGAATCTGCTTGTCGCTGAGGCATGTTATGTTTTCACCTTCGCCAAGCGGTTCTGGGTTCGTGCATCCCGCCGGCAAGGGATACGGAGATTTATCTGCATAGGACCCGCGAAACGCGGACTTGTAGAACGCGGGCTTGTTGGTCTTGTCCGTGTACTGCGTATCGACCGCAAACACGCTGGCGAGGTCCCCGCTGGCCGTGCTCATGTTCTGGAAGAACTGATCGATCACTTCCGTCCACGGGTCGAGATAGTGGTAGTCGGGGTCCCAGAATATCGCGTAGGTCGAGTTCTGGTGAAGAACCGGGCTGCCGCTTGGGTTAGCGAACGTCTGTGGTTCCTCTCCCGGTTCGAGCAGCGTTTCGCTGTGCCGTTGCACCCCAAATTTTGTGCCGCCGACTTCGACGACGTGCGCGCTCGCGCTGGCGCAGAGCAGCGACAGCGACAGGCACAGCGCGATGAGGACGGCGAGCGGGAACGTTTGGGGGCGCGAGAGTACGCGCGGGGGAAACCTGCGAGCGGAGATGGTCACGAGGCACTCATCGGCAGGCGGGCATGGTTGCCTTAGCGCCGCTCGCGTTAGCCGCCAAATCGGTCTGCTAGCGAACCGCCCGTGTCGACGGGGCCAGCGCAACACCCGCTAGTGGGTCGTCCATGATTGTTCGACCGGACTTGCACTCCCGAATCCCTGTGCCAGAACGGGCTATTGGTCTCGGTTTCGGGTGCAACGTTTATGGATGACCCACTAGCGCGTGTGGCCGGCCGACGCGCGCCTGGCCCGCGCCGCGGCTGCCCGCCTGGCCTCGTAGGCAGACAGCGCGGTGGTGTACGCGGAGCTCAGGTTGGCGAGTGCTTCGTGGGACGTCTGCCCGAACGCCGGCAGGCCTTCGGGATCGGTCGCGCCGGCGGACAGCATGCCGATCTCGAGGTGCGGAGCCGACGATATGCCAACGTCGCCGCAGCCAACCTCGGCAATCGTCTGCCCGGCACTGACGCGGGTGCCTACGGGCACCATGTCGGGAGACGCGTGGCCGTAGTAGATCAGACGGCCCGTGTCCGGCCCGCTTTCGACGAGTAGCACGGGCGCCCACTGGCCGAAGCCTTCCAGGCCCTCGTGGACGATCGTGCCGCTCGCCACCGCCAGCTCGCGCAGGTGCGAGCCGCACTGGTTGGCGCTGCCGCCCAGGTCCACGCCCTGATCGAGCGTCCAGCGGCCTTTGGATGCGACGCTGGAGACCGGGTAAAGGGGGAATACCCAGCCGCTGGGGCTGATCGGGTAGGGACTGCCTGCGAACGGAGGCGCGGAGGGGATCGCCACTCCGCCTGTGGCTGAGCCGCCCGTCGCGCCCACACCGGTCGTTTCAGCAGTACCCACGGGAGCCCCAGACACAGGCGGGCTTGCAGGTGCGGTCGGCGTGACCGGCGCGGGCGCAGGTGCCGGCGCGGTGCCTCCCGTGATCGCCGCCGTCGCGCCGTGGGCCATGGCCGCGCAGAGGGCCAGCAGGGGCAGTATGAGCATGGCCGCAGTCCTCGCAAGGCGTGAGCGCAACAATCGTCCTCTCGTGGTCGGCCGGCGGGGTTAGCTGACGGGCTGGCGCATCGCGCCTCCCGTGGATCACCACGGAATTCGCCCCAAACGTCTCGGTTCCCCCGCTCTCGGGCACATGTCCGAGATTAGGCGCGCCGGAGACTAGCGCACTGCGGGGATCGACACGCCGGGAAGCGCGGCTGGATGCCAGCGCTGCGACGTCGCCGGGCCACCTGCCACTGAGCGCGTGGTTTATGTCAACCAACCGGCCTGCGCGCCAGGGCAGTTCTGCACGATGGGCGATCCTGGACTCGAACCAGGGACCTCTTCCTTATCAGGGGACACGTCATGCTCGTTGAAATGCCAGTATCGCCAGTGTTCGTGCGGGATTCTAGCCTCGATCATGACCCATGGATGCGCCCGGATTGGCGGCGATCGGATGGGGTTTGGGCAGCAGAAACCCGCTGCTGCCCAAACCCTACGTGCTCCTCATGCGCCTCTCGACTGGGCGTCTTCGTCGCCGTCAAGTAGGCCATCGACCCACGCGCGGACATGCACGACCGTCTGACAGGCTGTTGTGCGATCGAGGCGTTCGTCGAGGATGTCCTCGTAACGGAACTCGACTGCCCACGGGACGAGAGCGCGCGCATCGCTGGCCGAGGCCGGCGGAGATAGGCCCGCATCTCCAAGTTGCGCAATCAGCTCGCCGAGGTCGTGGATCCGAGGCGGCGTGACGCCGGCATACGCAAGAGCCGCCTTGAGCAGCTTCTCAAGGGCCTGCTGCGCATGGAAGCCGATGAGATCGTCGGGTACGTCGGGATCGTTGGCGAGCTTTTCGAGCGCGATCTCGTCGCTGCGAGCCTTGCGCGCGAATCGGGCGGCAAGATCACGGACGTCATGTTTCGGCGAGGACACGTCCCTCCGTCAGCGCATCGTGGAGCATCGTCCCAGGAACGTCGCCCCATTCCTCCACGTACTCGCGCGGGACCACCACAACGTCGGCAGCCACCCTGAGCGGATCGAGAGCGGTCCGCAGACGCACCATCTCCTTTGCCTTACTTGCAACAGATGGCTCGATTACGAGGAAGTCGAAGTCGCTGTCGGCCGTCGCGTCCCCGCGGCCATGCGATCCAAAGAGGATCACCTTCGACTGGGCAGGCACCGCATCGGCCAGAAGGCGACCGGCACGTTCAACGATCTCGGACGTCGTCATTGCATCGAAGCTACCGCAGTTGGCGGCAGAGCGAGCTCTTATGCGAAGCCACGCCTTGAATCAGGGTGCGGGCGACTGTGTCTGTGTGAGACCGTCGAGGTGAGGCGGCTGTGCTAGCCACGCAATCGGGGAAGTAATGCGCGCCTTGCTCCCGAGAGCCCTACGGAGTAGCGCTCGTGCCTCGGCTTGGGACGCTACGTCGAATCGCAAGGGCACTTCCGTTGACTTCTCGGCGAGCTGGACGCGGTCCTTCTCGAAGGTCGGCACAACGCCAACACGGTTGAGCCGTTCGAGCTGGTCCCTGCCCCAGCGGGGTACACGAGCGAGCGCATGCACTCGGGGAGTCGCCGCCCTACGTGATGGCCCGGATGGGACACACAACCCCCAACCTCACGCTAGCGATTTACGGCCGCCAGATGGACCGGCGTGACGGTGAGCCCGAGCGCCTGGCCTCTCTCGTGGAATCGCCGATCTCCAGCAGTCGAGCAGTTGCCAAGCACCTCAAGGGCGTCGCGAGCGGGGCCGGGCAAGCACCAATGCAGAGGGCGGCGTAGGCTCCGTCGATGGCGTCCAATCCACGGCCCCGCTGCTACGTAGCCAGCCCACTAGGCTTCGATGAAGCGGGACGCTACTACTACCGAGAGGTCCTCCTTCCGGCCCTCGAACCTGTCGTTGAGCCAGTCGATCCGTGGGCGCTGACAACCGCGACCGAAGTAGACGACGCACGCGCCGCCGGTCGCCTCCGCGAGATGATGTTGGAGATCGGCCGACGCAATGTGACAGCCATGCAGGGGAGCGCGCTGCTGGTCGCATCCCTTGAGGGCCAGGAGCCCGACTCCGGCACTGTCGCGGAGTTGGGCTACGCCGCGGGCCTCGGCAAGCGTTGCTTTGGTCTCCGCTCCGATTTGCGTCAGGCGGGTGAGGACGGTGTCGCGCTCAACCTGCAAGTCGAGACCTTCGTGGTCGATAGCGGCGGCGCGATCCTGACGACGCTCCCGGACCTTGTCGAGGCGCTACGTCGGACGATCCACGAGTCCGCCTCCGGGCCCTAGCCGACCTGGGCAGTCGCGTCCAACGTCGGGGCCGTCCAGCCCCCCGAGAGTCGGTGATGAAGCTGTATCGCCGAATCCTCAGTCAAACCAGAGAGGAGGTCCAGAACAACTCGCGCGCGGCCAGTTGAGGTCGATGCGGAGTTCACAAGTCGCTCCCGAGCGCCCGGCGGGAAGAGACGGTGATCGCCGCCGTCGACCCCACGTTGCGAACTCGCTCGAAAATAGAAGTCGAACAGATCTTCGATTACGCGACGCTGGCCGTGCTGGACGACGGCCAAGCCAGGTCTTCGCACGACATACACGTGCACGAGTTGCTTGAGGGCGGTGACCTCAAGCCGCTGTTTGGGCGCTATCTTCAGCAGGACGGTCTTTGTTGATGGATCGTCTTGAAGCGTAAATGCCTCCAAATAGCGAGTGATGAGCTTCGATGCGGACATCCGCATACGCGCTCGGGCTGACGCCGTGTGTTCGTAGGGCGCGTCCAAGCCGTAATGACTCACCACTCGCTCGATCGCGGCCACCAGAGACTCGACGCTGTCGGTCGGGAAGTTCTGAGGGCTTGCCTGCTTCGCGTCGAGCAAGAGCCGTCGGAGACGCGTCTGCTCGTTCCCGTTCCGCTCGGCGAGGCGATCGAGTGGCACGAGCCCCGCTCGAAAGAAGTCGTCGACATCGTGCACCGCATATGTAAGGTCGTCCGCCCAGTCCATGATCTCTGCGGTCAGACATCGCTCCGGGAGCGTCTCGGCAGTTTCCTCGGGCCAACCCTCGCGCACGAATGCGAACGCATCGTAGTCGTCTTCGTAATACCCCCACTTGCGCTCGCGCTTCTGACCACTGAGTGGATCGGAGGGCCAATGCCGCCACGGGTACTTGAGGAGGCCGTCGAGGGTCTGTCGCGTCAGGTCGAGGCCCGGTTCAGTGGTTCGATCGGTCCGAATCGCCAACCGCGTCGCGATCCTAAAGCTCTGCGCGTTGCCCTCGAACCCGTCTACAACGTGCTCGGATGCCTTCTTGTGTAGCACCTCCTCGGCTATATGGCCGAAGGGCGGATGTCCGAGATCGTGCGCAAGGCAGCTAGCTTCGACCGCATCGGGGTCAAGTGCCATCACCATCCGGGCTGCCGCTCCGGTGATCTGCTTCGACTTCGCAAGCTGCTGCAACCGTTCCGCGTTCCGTCGGCCGACTTGCGCGACCTTCAGTGAGTGGCTCAGACGGTTGTGGAAGCTGTGGCCCGACTCGGGCGCTGTCACCTGCGTGACATACGCCAGGCGTTGAAAGGCCGAGCTGTAGAGGATGCGATCGCGGTCGCGCTGAGCCCTTGTTCTAAAGCTACGTTCAGGCGTCGGTGGACGCGCAACTGTGTCGCTCAGTCGCATGGCGAGTCCGGCACGCCGAGCAGCGCTGGGGCAGGTCAGCCGGTAGGGCGGCACCCGCTGAAGCTAGCCTTGCAGCCGGACGCACAACTCAGCGTTCATCCGGAACACACCCCGGTCAATGAGGTTGTCGAGTGCAATCCCCATCGCTCCGGCGCTCCAACCATTGCGCGCCCGCTGGCGCAGCTCGTAGGGGTACCACCATTTCCTGGGGTCGCTCTCGGCGACCGCGATGAGTGCCTTCTCGGCCGCCTCGACCTCCTCGGCCAGTGCAGCTGAGGTCTCATCGATGATCATCGCACTCTCCATAGAGGACGCCACTCTAGGCGGCGAGAACCATCACCGCTAGGGGCTATTTTGCTTCCGCCGCAAGATCCGAGAAAAACGCCCTGTCGGCGTCGTGGCCTGCAGGTTGGAGTTCCGATCATGATCATAATTATGGACCTCGGTGCGGATGGAACTCTCCGGTCATTATGCCCTGGGAATTAGGCTCTAAACCCATCTGGCTTTCCCGCCAGTTTATGATCGCTGATCGTAATGCCCCCGCCCGCTGAGCCACTCGACTGGTCGCACAAGGCGTGTCGCGTAATCGGCCAAGTACTTCTTTCGGCATCGTCTCGTACTCTGACAGCACCGGAGATCGCGAACGCGACGGGCCGCGCAAACGTGAAGCGCACCGCTGACGACATGGTGCACGCGGGGCTTCTTGAGCATCGACCTCCCCCGCCGGCGGCGCCGAGCAGGCCCGGCAGACGCGCGACTGTTGCGTACCACCTTCCGCACGCGGGCGCAGACGACCTCCGCGCCGAGTTGGAGCAGCGACATCCCGTCGGGCGCGTGCAAGCGGGTCAGCAAATCGTGCTCGCCGAAGTGGGCCCGGCGCAGGTCGCGAGCCTCTTCGAGACCCTCGACGCCTCGCCCATACTCGCGAGCGCCTCTTGGTTCGCTCTCCTGGACGGCGAGCCGCAAGAGCTCGCGATCGTGTTCAGCGGCCCGGATGCAACTGCCGGCGCGCTTGATCTGATGGCTGAGTTGCGCGGCGCGCAGCTACAGGCCCGTCGGGCAGCACTTACAGGCGCCGGTCCCGTTCAGCAACTCATCGTGCGCACCAGGCAGGCAGCGCGATCAGCGCGACGCGCTCGCATGGCCCGTGCGACCCGCGAGGCTGTGTGAATGGGCAGCAATGGGCAGCAACAATGATGTTGATGTCTCCGAGTCCGCGTGGTGGCCGGCGGCGCTCGGCGAAAAACGGCTCTGTCCGGCCATGGAAGACCTATGGGCGATCCTGGACTCGAACCAGGGACCTCTTCCTTATCAGAGAAGCGCTCTAACCGGCTGAGCTAATCGCCCGCTGGCGCGATTCTAGCGGCCATATCGATACCTATGCCAGCGAGCGCGGGTGGATGCTGCGTGCCAGCTCGATCGCCTCCTCGGGCGTCGAGAACGACAGCTCCGCGCGGTATCCGCCGTCGCGAGCAACCCTCACGCGCACCTCCGCCCCGAGCGCCCCCGCAAGCGCTTGCGCTATCTCGCTGGCCGCCTGCTCCTGGTCCGGATGAACCGCCCGCTTGGGTGTACCTCGAGGCGCGCGCACGTTGCTGTGGCGGGCGCGATCTTCGGTGAGCCGTACCGACCAGCCCTCCTGCGCTGCCAGCGCAGCCAGGCTTCGGCGAGCGGAGTGATCGTCGGCCAGCAACAGCGCCCTGCCATGGCCCTCGCTCAGCTGCCCCGCCTGCAAAAGCTCGATCGCCTCGTCCGGCAGGTCGAGCAGGCGGACGAGGTTGCTGACCGCCACGCGGCCGCGTCCCACGCGACGTCCTACCTGCTCGCGCGTCAACCCGAGCTCCTCCACCAGCGCCGCGCACGCACGCGCCTCCTCGATCGGGTTGAGGTCCTCGCGCGCCATGTTCTCGATCAGCGCCAACTCCAGCGCCGCCGCGTCCTCGCGCTGGCGCACGATTGCCGGGATGCTCTGCAGGCCCGCGATCTGAGCCGCTCGCCAGCGTCGCTCGCCGGCCACCAGCTCATACGTGCCGCCCGCCTTGGGACGCACGAGCACCGGCTGCAGCACGCCGCGCTCGCCCAGCGATTGCGCCAGCTGCTCCAGCGTCTGTGCGTCGAAGCGCCTACGCGGCTGCTTGGGATTTGGCGAGATCAGCGCCACCGGCAGCTCGCGCAGCTCGTCCTCGCGCGGCTCGTCGCCCTGCGCCGAAACCGACAGGATCGCCTCTAGGCCACGCCCCATCCCCGGCCTCGGCTTAGCCACGCGCAGCCACCTCCTTGGCCAACTCGAAGTACGCCTCCGCGCCCGCGCTGAGCGGATCGTGGTGGGTAACCGGAAGCCCGTAGCTCGGCGCCTCGCCTACACGCACGTTGCGCGGGATCACCGTGTCGAACACTAGATCCGGGAAGTGTGCGCGCACCTCGCGCTCCACGTCCTGGCCGAGGCGCGTGCGGCTGTCGTGCATCGTCAGCAGCATGCCCGCCACCGTCAGCGTCGGATTGAGATCGCGCTGTAGCAGCGCCAGCGTCTCCAACAGCCCCGCCAGGCCCTCCAAGGCGAAGTACTCCGTCTGAACGGGAACGATCACGCGGTCTGCCGCCACAAGCGCGCTGACCGTCAGCGGACCCAGCGACGGGGGGCAGTCGAGCAGGATGTACTCGTAGCTCTCGCGCAGAGGCGCAAGGCGATCGCGCAGGAGCCGCTCGAAGCCGTCCACGCGCGGCAGCTCCACATTGGCACCCGCCAGGCCCGCGCCAGCCGGCAACAGGTGCAGGCCCTGCACCGCCGACTCCGTTATGGCCTGCGCCGCCGTCACCTCGCCCGTCAGGACCTCGTACAGCCCGGGCGCGCGGCTGCGCGACACCCCCACGCCGACCGTCGCGTTCGCCTGGGGATCCACGTCCACCAGCAGCGTCGCGTACCCAGCCTCCGCGATGCACGCAGCCACGTTGACCGCGGTCGTCGTCTTGCCCACGCCGCCCTTCTGATTGGCAACCGCGTACACCGTGGCCATGCGCTGGTGTCGAGCCTCGCCGCGCTCGCGCGGCTCCCCCGCTTCGCCGTGTTTGATCGGTTCAGAGTCCACCGACTGCAAGCTAGCGCCGATCGTCCGCGCGCGACTGCTCGTCGCCGGACAGCGCGTCGACGGGGCTCGCAGCGGTGCTCACACGGCCCCGAGCGGGCGCTTTTTCGCGATGCCAGCCCTGCGCGGGAATCGCGCGGGCGTCGGCGCCTGCTTCACGAACACGTGCAGATGGTGGTTCCTCGCCCCCGCAAACGGCTGGACCCGGCGCACATCTTCCCTGCGCAGGCCAAGTTCTTTCGCAGCCCGTATCGCCGCGTCCTCCTCGTCCGCGTCGCGGCGGCCCCGCCAGTCCACCAGCCTACCGCCCAGCCGCAGCAGCGGGGCTGCATACTCGAGCACCACCGGCTGCGCCGCCACCGCGCGGGCGACTGCCAGGTCCTGGCCCTCGCCCTGCGCTGCCCATTCCTCCGCGCGGGCGCACTCCACGCCGACGTTGTCGAGGCTCAGCCGTGCAATCACATCCGCCAGGAAAGCGCACTTGCGCGCCTGGCTCTCAAGTAGGCACACCCCGCTCGCCGGAAGCGCCACGGCCAGCACCAACCCCGGAAAGCCCGCGCCCGAGCCGATATCCACGATCCGCTCGGCGTTCTGTGTCGCCTCCAGCTCCAGGGCCACCAGCGAGTCGGCGAGGTGGCCGTCCAGCGCCTGCTCTGTCGTGCGCATCGTCGTCGGTGCGCGCTTGTCCTGCGCCAGGATCGCCAACAGCGTCGCGAGCCGGTTGCGCTGAGATACCTCGAGGCTGTAGCGGGCCGCGAGCGCGTCCAGGCCGCCCATGGTGCGGGGGTCGCCCTCGGTCGCGCACACGACGGTCACTCCCCGTCAGGATGGTTTCACGTGAAACACCGCACGCTTCATCCGCCTGTCCGCGGCGTGACCACCAGGTAGCGCTCCGGCTCATCGCCCTCGCTGTGCGTTTCCACGTCGCCGCGCTCGCGCAGGTACTCGTGGACTATGCGCCGCTCGAACGGCGGCATCGGGTCCAACTCGATCGGGCCGCCCGAGCTCACCGCATCGTCGGCGGCATCGTCGGCCTCGGCCCGCAGTGCCTCAGCACGACGCTCGCGATAGCCGTTTGCGTCGATCACCACCCGCACCTCCGATGGGCCCTCTGGAAAGACGATCCGCTGAGCGAGATGCTGCACGGCATCGATCGTCTGACCGCGGCGGCCGATGAACAGGCCCACGTCGTCGCCCGTCAGGCGGCCGTGCAGCACCCCCTCGGCCCCCTCCACGCGCACCTCGGCGTCCAGGCCGAGCCCTTCGGTGATCTCCTCGAGGAGCTCCTCAAGGGCCTCCGCCGGCTCGAGCTCGGGCCCTTGCGCGTCTGCATCCTCGTCGCTCATCGGCGCCTGCCCGAGCGTTTCTTCTTCTTGCGGGGCGGGCGGGGCGGGGCAACGCCCGCAGCCGGCGAGCCGCTCACGCCGGCGAGCGCCGGCTGGGGCTTGGGGGCGCCGCCCCGCGCCTGCTCGGCCCGGCCATTGGTCGAGCCCCCATCCCCGGTACCGGACAACCCGGCGCCTTTGGCCGGGAGTATCGGAGTTCCCATATGACGTTTGATCAGGTACTGCTGCCCGACCGTCCACAGGTTCGTCGTGATCCAGTACACCAGCAGACCCGCCGGGTAGCGGTAGAGAATCACCACGAACACCACCGGCAGTAGCAGGAACATCAAGCGCTGGTTGTTGTCCGCGGCCGCCGTGGCGATGAACGTGGAGGCCAGCTGGGACCCCACGTACAAGACGATCAAAACCACCAGAGCGACGCCGGTCGCCTTGCTCGTGATGTCCGGCAGGAACAGGAACTTGGCCGAGTGAGGGGCGACCGTGTTGCAGGTCGTCTGTTCGATGAACTTGCCCGGCAGACGCGCCACGGCGCTGAAATGCGAGCCAGCTTTGTACTTCGTCGCCAGCCCCGGATGGGCGTTGTAGTAGCTGACCAGCTGAGACCCGCAGATGTGCTTCTTGAGGTCCGTCCGCAGCATGTAAAAGAGCGATATGAACACCGGCAGTTGCAGCAGCAGCGGCAGACACGAGGCCAGGGGGTTGATTTTGTTCTCCTGGTAGAACTTCATGATCTCCTGCTGCTGGCGCTGTTTGTCCTCCTTGTACTTCTCTTTCAGGGCGCTGATCTGGGGGGCCAGGCGCTGCATCTCCTGCATCGACTTCAGCTGCCTGTAGGTCAGCGGCACGAGGATCGCGCGGATGAGCACCGTCAGGCCCACGATCGCTAGTCCCCAGCTGCCGCCCACCAGGTGGGCGTGGATGAACACCATGATCGATTCGAACAGGCTGATCAACGGCGAGAACGCCTGCTGGATCACGTTTGCGAAGATCGGCATGCTCTAGGTGGTCTCTGCGGTCATGGGATGGCTCTGCTTGGGGCCTGCTGCGCTGCGCTTGCCAGACCCGGCCTCGGGCTCCGCGCCCGGTGTTTGGTCGGACGCCCGCTTGACAAGCCCGCCCGCCCGGATCGGAAACACTCGCTGGGCCTCCACCGGATCGTATCCGCCATAGCTCCACGGGTTGCACCTGAGCAGACGCCACCCGGCGAGCACCAGCCCCTTAAGTATGCCGTACCGCCAGATCGCCTCGACCGCATAGCGAGAGCACGTCGGCTCGTACTTGCAGTGGCGGGGGATCGCCGGCGAGAGCACACGCTGGTAGACCACTATCGGCGCCACCGCCACGGCGCGGAGCACGCGGCTGTGGGCACTGCTCATCCTGCACCCTTCCCGGTCGGCTCCTGCGACTTGACGCCCAGTCCCGCCCTGGCGATCAAATCGACCAGCGACGCTTGCACACCCGCCAAACCCTCTCGCTCGGCCAGCTCACGGGCGGGCGCGCGGGCAACTACCACCACGTCCCGACCCTCCTTGAGATCCTGCTCCACGCACGCGAACGCCTCGCGCAGCAAGCGCTTGACGTGGTTGCGCTCGACCGCGCCACCGACCTTGCGCGACACCGACAGGCCCAGCCTCGGCTGCTGCGTCGACGGGTTCGGGAAGTCGTACAGCACGAGGTGGCGATTGGCCGTCGAGCGTCCTTGCCGATACACGCGCTCGAACTCCGCGCTGCGCGACAGCCGTCCTGTGCCCGTCGCCCGTCGCCTACTCGCCTGCCGCTCGCCCACGGGGTCCACTCTCGCCCGCGCAGCTCAGACCGAGAGGCGCTTACGTCCCTTGCCGCGCCGGCGCTGCAGCGTCAGCCGGCCCGCACGTGAGCTCATGCGCGCACGAAAGCCGTGCGTCCGGGCACGCTTGCGCTTCTTCGGCTGATAGGTCCGCTTCATCGCCCCTGAAGTATACGCCGGGCACCGCCCCTGGCCCTCCCGCAACCCGCCGCTGAAATTTTCCGCCATTTGCGGCGAGCCCCGCCGGGCACCGAAGGGCGTTGGGTATAGTCGCCCAACCGGGCTCTCACGGGCCCCCTGCCGAAAGTGCACCACTCTCCCGACCCGGGTCGATACACGCTGCCGTGAACGCCGAGCTCGAGCACATATGGACGCGGGTGCAAGACCAGCTCGCGCTCGCCGTCGGTCAGGCCACTTACCACACCTGGCTGGAGCCCCTGCGGGCAATCGAGCTCTCCGAGCGGCGCCTCGTCGTCCTCGCTCCGCCGGACAGCCGCCGTTGGATCGGCGATCGCTTCGGAGCGCTACTGCACGACACGGTCGCCCTCGTGCTCGGGCGCGCCATCGACGTCGAGCTCACCAGCGACCCCGACGCCCATCAGCCCGTCACGCCGCTCGACGCGCCCTCCCAACCCTCGGGCAACCCCAAGCTCACCTTCGAGCAATTCGTCATCGGCGACTGCAACCGGCTTGCACACGCAGCCGCGCTGGCCGTCGCAGAGATGCCCGCCCAGGCCTACAACCCGCTGTTCATCTGCGGCCCCCCCGGCGTCGGCAAGACGCACCTGCTCAACTCGATCGCAAACCTCGTGCTCGCCCACAACCCCGGGCTGACAGTCCGCTGCACGACCGGCGAGGCCTTCACCAACGAGTTCCTCGCGGCGCTTGCCAGCGGCCACACGGAGACCTTCAAGACACGCTTTCGCCACATCGATGTCCTGCTCATCGACGACATCCAGTTCCTCGAGCGCAAGACCAAGACCGAGGAGGAGTTCTTCCACACCTTCAACGCCCTGCACGACGGCGGGCGACAGATCGTGCTCACCTCCGACCGCCCTCCACGGGACCTGCAGGCGCTCGAGGACCGGCTGCGCGAGCGCTTCCAGGCTGGCCTCGTCGCCGATATCGCGCCCCCAGACCTCTCCACACGGGTCGCGATCCTACGGATGCGCGCCTACCGCGACCGCATCGAGCTCAACGACGAGCTCGCGCTCAACACCATCGCCGAGCATGTCCACAGCAACGTCCGCGCTCTCGAGGGCGCCCTCATCCGCACCGTCGCCTTCAGCTCCCTCACGGGTCGTCCGCTGACAGCCGACCTCGCGCGCGAGGTTCTTCACAGGCTCTATCCACAAGAACACACACAGGTCCAGCCGCGCTCCGTCGCCGACATCCAGAACGCCGCCTGCCAACACTTCGGCCTCTCCCGTGAGGAGCTGCTCTCCAGCTCACGCACCGCGCGGGTAGCCTGGCCACGACAGGTCGCCATGTATCTCGCGCGCGAGCTCACCGGCGAGTCGCTGCCCACCATCGGGCGTTCCTTCGGCGGGCGCGACCATACGACAGTTCTTCACGCATGGCGACGCATCTCTGCGCGCATCGCAGACGACGACGCCTCGCGTCAAGCTGTCGAGCAGCTCAAGCGCTCCCTCACCGTCGACGCCGATCGCAACCCCACCTCCAGCCCACGCCCCGACCGCCCAGCCTGAGACACTTCACTGCTCATCCACAGTCCTGACAGCGCTTTTCGCCAGCAGCTAAGCCGCTATACACATCCCCACAACACCTACTGATCACTACAGCTTGATCACAACATCATCGTGAAGCTAGCTCTCCCCACAGCCAACCTCCTCTCACAGCTACAAATCGCCACACGCGTCGCCTCGACACGCAGCGCCGTGCAAGCACTGTCCGGCGTCATGATCTCCGCCCAGCCAGACCGCGTCCCTGAGCTGCTTGCCACCGACATGGAGGTCGGGCTGCGAGTTCCTCTTCAAGGCGAGGTCCTGCGCCCAGGCCTCGTCGTACTGCCCGCGCGCCTCCTGCTCGATGTAACCCGCTCGCTGCCCGCCGACCAGCTGACGATCGAGCTGCGCGTCGCAGAGCAAGACGTCGAGCTCATCTGCGGCCCCAGCACCTTCCATCTGCGGACTCTGCGCGCCGACGACTTCCCTCAGCTTCCCTCGCCAGCCCCTGACACGCGCGTCGTGCTTCCCGCCCCTGCCTTCATCCACACGATCTCGCGCGTCGCCCGATCCGCGTCGCGCGACGAGACGCGCCCCGTTCTCACCGGCATCCTCATCTCCGCGTCGGGACAGGAGCTACGCATGGTAGCCACGGACTCCTATCGCCTCAGCGTCAAGCAGACTTCGCTCGAGGCGCCCCTGCAAGGCACTCTGGAGGCGAACGTGCCTGCGAGGGCCCTCCAGGAGCTGGTCCGCATCGCCCAGCAGGAGCCTGCCGACTCGCTCGCCGTGAGCGTAGGACAGAACCAGGTCATCTTCGAGCACGCCGACGTGGTGCTCTCATCGCGTCTGATCGACGGCCAGTTCCCCAACTACCGCCAGCTGCTGCCAGAGTCAGTCGAGCACGAGCTACGCCTGTCCGCCCCTGAGCTCACCGACGTCGTGCGGCGCATCAGCCTGCTCGCCCAGAAGAACGCCCCCCTGCGCCTGAGCTTCAGCGAGGGCACCCTCACCGTGTCTGCCCAGACCCCCGACGTGGGCGAGGCCAGCGAGGCGATCCCCGTGCCCTTTCACGGCGCGCCGTTCGAGATCGGCTTCAACCCGGAGTTCCTGCGCGACGGCCTCGAGAGCGTCGAGTCGGACGAGCTCATCCTCAAGCTCATAAGCCCGCTCAGGCCGGGCCTGATCGAAACGCCCGACAGCAGCGACTTCGTCTACTTGATAATGCCGATACGGCTGAACGTGTGACCTCATGGCCTGCGCATCTCGGCGTCCTCGGTCGCTCGCGTGCACAGCACGCCACGCTCCCTGCGTCCTTGACCTGCTTGACCATGAGGTCACACGTTCCGTAATCTCCCTGCCACGCGTACCGTGATGCGCGTGCTCAGCATCGAGATGCGCGACTTTCGCTCCTATGCTCGCGCTGAGGCCCGCCTTGGTGCTGGCCTGACGATCGTCCACGGGCCCAACGGCGCCGGCAAGTCCAACCTGATCGAGGCGCTGTACTTCGGCTGCACGGGGCGTTCGCCACGGACGCGCAACGAGCGCGAGCTCGTCCGCTTCGGCGAGCAGGCTACCCGCGTGGTGGTGCGTCTCGCCGACGGCGCCGACGAGCACGAGCTGAGCGTGGGCTATGGCAGCCCCGGCGTGGGCGCCCAGGCGGTCAAGCGGATGACCGCCGCCGGAGCCGCGGTCGAGCGCCTGCTCGACGTGCCGGGGAGGCCGCTGGTGAGTGTGTTTATGCCTGAGCGCCTGGAGCTCGTCAAGGGGGCTCCCGCGCTGCGTCGCGCCCACTTCGACCAGCTGGTCGCCGCTATCTGGCCATTGCGAGCGCAGGTTCGCCGGGATTACGCGCACGTGCTCGCCCAGCGCAACGCGCTGCTCGGGCGCATCCGCGCACGCGCAGCCTCCCAGGCGTCGCTGTCGGCCTGGGACCACGAGCTCGCACGGCTCGCGTTGGCTTTGCGCAGCCACCGTGCGGAGACGGTCGAGCTGCTGGCCGAGCCGTTCGCTCACAGCACCCGACAGCTGGGCTGCAGCGGACAGCTCGCGCTCGACTACCGTCCTCGCTCGCGCGCGGTCGACGAGGAAGCTTTCGTCGCCGAGCTTCACGAGCGCCTGGACGTGGACGTCCAGCGCGGCTTCTCCGGCCATGGGCCCCATCGCGACGAGCTCGCGCTGCTGCGCGACGGACGCGAGCTGCGCGTCTACGGCTCCCAGGGCGAACAGCGCCTGGCGCTTTTGGCGCTGTTGCTGGCAGAGCGCGTGCTGCTCGCCCGCGAGCGTGGCCGCACACCGCTGATGCTGCTCGACGACGTCATGAGCGAGTTGGACTTCGAGCGTCGTCAGATGCTCGCCGCCGAGCTTGCCGGCGCCGGCCAGAGCGTCATCGCGACTACCGACCTCGCGCACGTGCCAGGCGCGGCCGACGCGAACGTCACGCGCCTACGCATCTCCACCGGCGCGATCCTGCAGGAGGCCGTCGCCGCATGAGACGCCCTGTGTCAACCCTTGGCAGTGAGAAGTTTGTTCAGTGCGTGGTGTCGGGCGGGGTCGTAGGGGGTGCGATCTTGCCAGCAGCGCCACAGCACGCGTGTCCAGGCGCGTCCGAGGATGCGGATCGCGTGGGGGTGCTCGCAGCCGCGGGCGCGGGCACGGGTGTAGACGTCTTTGGCCCAGGGATGCCAGTGGCGGGTGCTGTCGGCCAGGACGCACATGTGCTTGCGCAGGCGCTTGTCGCAGGCCCAGCGGAAGGTGGCGGTGTTGCGCTTGCCGGATTGGATCGCGACCGGAGCCTGGCCGGCGTCGGCGGCCAGGCTGTCTGTGCTCGGGTAGCGAGCGCGGTTGTCGCCGATCTCTGCGAGCAGGCCGGCGGCGGTGATGACGCTCTTGCGGTCACGGAAGAGGGAGGGGAAGATCGCTCCGTCAGGGTGAGCGCGAGTGGCGCCGGCGATCTGGCTGGTGAGCTGGCTGATCTGCTCGACGATTGGTCTGAGTGCTGCGACGAGGCCGATCACGGCGGAGCGTCGCGCGTCGCACTCGAACTCGCCGATCGCGGCGGTCGGCGCGCTGCGCATTCTGGCGAGCAGTTCGGTGGGTGTGCGCCTGCCGCAGTAGGCGTGGCGTGCGAGGAAGCTCTGAAGGCGCTTGGCGCCGAGGCCGCGGGCGTCGCTGGGGCTCGGGTAGCGCTCGAGGAACGCGAGCGCGATCGGGCTGTCGATGTCGGCGAAGATCCGCTCGGCGCCCGACCAGAAGCACTGCAGCTGGGCACGCAGTTGGTTGGCGAGGGCGACGCGCGCCTCGACGAGCTCTTCGCGGGTGCGCACGAGCGTCTTCAGCGCCAGTGTCTCATCGTCGCACGGCGCGAGCGCCGGGAAGCGATGGCGGTCGGTTCTGGCCAGCTCACAGAGCACGAACGCATCGAAGCGGTCGTTCTTGCCTGCCGCCGCGCGGAAGCGATCCCTGGCGGCCTTGACCTGGTTGGGATGGATCGCCAGGACCACGATGCCAGCCGCCAAGAGGCGCCCGACGAGCAGCCCGTCGGGACGCTCGATCGCGCAGCACTCCACGCGCAGCGCGATCAACGCGCCCACGCCACGCTCGTCATGGCTGAACCGCTCAGCGGCGAGCAGCGCTCCGTGCTCCTCGGTGATGTGCACGTCGTGCCAGTCGCTGGCCCAGTCGATCCCGCAGATTGCGCCCACAGATCCTCCTCCTCACATGAGGTTCATTTGAAAAATGCCGACCAGGAGGTACCGTGGCGGGTGCTCATAGGCAGGCCCTCGGTGGGGCGACGCCCTGTCGCCGCTCTGGGTGCCTCACACCACCGGGAGGCGCTTGTCTCATGCGGGCCGTCTAAGCGGCAAGCGGGCGTGGCGCTCTCCCGGCGGTGGTCAGCTATGTGCGCTGAGCAGTCTCGGCGCTCGCCCTCCCTGCGGTCGGGCGAGATCTCCCTCTCTCGGAAAGAAAGAGAAAACAACCTCGCTACCCAGCAACTGGAGGTTGTCCTATGAGCAGGGTCGCCCCTCGGCCGATATCCGCAGCCCTCGAAGGGCTCGCCGCGACGCTCTCGCCCGCAACCGCGCTCGCCCAGGCGCAGGCCGCATGGGAGGAGGCGGTCGGCCCGGTCATCTGCGCCGCCGCGCGCCCGACCGCCGAGCGCCAAGGCGTCCTTACGGTCACGTGCGAGTCCTCGGTGTGGGCGCAGGAGCTCGAGCTGATGGCCTGCGATCTGCTCGCCCGGCTCGACGCCGCTCTCGGTGAGGGCGCCGTCGTGCAGCTGCGCTGCCGGACCGGCTGAAACGGGCCCGTCCCGCCAGTGTGCCTGAATAGCCCGATGCGCACGCGTTTTCCCTGCATTTTGCAGGCACTTCGGCCGGTTTTGCAAGTGGGTCGAGGGGTCTGACGTGCTATCATCTTGCGCACAAGCACTTCGCCCCAGCCGTGGTCCTCGCGCCCCGGAATCCGGGGCGTTCCCATGTCATCGGAGGGCCATTGGCAACTGGCAGCAGCAGCGCTGAAGACGGCGCCGGAAACGACCGCGTGAACGACCCTTTGATGGGGAACGCGGCGTCCAGCTACGACGCGCAGGACATCACCGTTCTCGAGGGCCTGGAGGCGGTACGCAAGCGCCCGGGCATGTACATCGGCTCGACCGGCATCATGGGCCTGCACCATCTGGTTTACGAGGTTGTCGACAACTCCGTCGACGAGGCGCTCGCTGGCTTCTGCACCGAGGTCGCGGTCACGATTCACCCCGACAACTCGGTCACCGTCTTTGACAACGGCCGCGGCATCCCTGTCGCAGTCATGGAGAAGGAGGGCCGGCCGGCGGTCGAAGTCGTGCTCACCGTCCTGCACTCCGGCGGCAAGTTCGGAGAGGGCGGCGGCTACAAGGTCTCAGGCGGTCTGCATGGCGTCGGCGTGTCGGTCGTCAACGCCCTGTCCGAACGTCTGCGCGTGGAGGTCCGCCGCGACGGCCACGTCTTCTCCCAGGAGTACTCGCGTGGGGCGCCACAGGCGCCGCTTGTCAAGGGCGACGCGCTCGCCCCCGACGCCGGCACAAGCAACTCCGTCACGTTCCTGCCCGACGCCGACATCTTCGAGACGCTCGACTTCGACTTCCGCACGCTCGAAGAGCGCCTGCGCGAGACGGCCTTCCTCACCCGCGGCTTGAAGATCTCGATCGTCGACGAGCGCGGCGAGGGCCACGCGGCCGAGTTCCAGTACGAGGGCGGCATCGAGGACTTCGTCGCCTATCTCAACGAGAATAAGGACACCGTCCACCGCAAGGTCGTGTTCTTCGCCGGCGAGAGCGATGAGGGCGCCGCCGAGGTGGCCATGCAGTGGAACTCCTCCTACCAGGAGTCGATCCACTCCTTCGCCAACAACATCAACACTCGCGAGGGCGGCTCGCACATGAGCGGCTTCCGCTCCGCGCTCACCCGCACGCTCAACAAGTACGCACGCGACCACGGGCTGCTCAAGGAGAAAGAGGACAACCTGTCGGGCGAGGATGTGCGCGAGGGCCTCACCGCGGTCATCTCGGTCAAGTTGCGCGACCCGCAGTTCGAGGGCCAGACCAAGACCAAGCTTGGCAACCCCGGCATGGCGGGCTTCGTCGAGTCGATCGTCAACTCCGGGTTGGGCGAGTTCCTCGAGGAGAACCCCAGCGAGGCCCGCGCCGTGATCATGAAGTCCGTTCAGGCCCAGCGTGCCCGTGAGGCCGCCCGCAAGGCGCGCGACCTCACACGACGCAAGTCCGCGCTGGAGAACTCCACGCTGCCGGGCAAGCTCGCCGACTGCTCGATCAAGGATCCCTCGCTGGCCGAGCTGTTCGTCGTCGAGGGCGACTCCGCCGGCGGCTCGGCCAAGCAGGGCCGCGACCGCGAAACCCAGGCCGTGCTGCCGCTGCGCGGCAAGATCCTCAACGTCGAGAAGTCGCGCATCGACAAGGTCCTGCAGAACACCGAGATCCAGGCGCTGATCACCGCCATCGGCACCGGCGTGCGCGACGAGTTCAACATTGAGAACGCGCGGTACCACAAGGTGGTGCTAATGACAGATGCAGACGTTGATGGCGCTCATATCAGGACCCTCGTCCTCACCCTGCTGTTCCGCGAGATGCAGGAGCTGATCGAGGCAGGCTACGTCTACATCGCCAAGCCGCCGCTATACAAGCTCAAGCAGGGTTCGCGCGAGCGCTACATCGAGAAGGACTCCGAGCTCGAGGAGATACTGCTGTCTGACAAGTGGGACAAGATCGAGGTCTTCGACCGCCACGCCACCCAGCTCAAGCTCACCGAGACGCGCTGGCAGCGCTTCTCCAGGCTGCTCAAGCAATACGAGGGCTGGTCGTCCTCGCTGCGCGCCGTTCACGGACACGAGATCGTGCAGTTCCTGGAGGAGTCTTCGCTGCTTGACGCACAGGTGATGAGCGCAGAGGCCGCCATCGAGCTGCTGGCCAAGGCAAGCGTCGTCGGCGACACCCACCTCGCCGACGTTGTCGACCAGGATCCGCTGGAGATCCGCGTCAAGGCCGTCGAATCGAAGACGGGCTTCGCCCGCACGCACAGGATCAAGCGCACGCTGTTCGACTCGCAGGAGTACCGTCAGCTCGCGCGTGTCCACGCTCAACTCGTCGAGCTCGTCGGCACACCGCCCTTCGACGTGCGCCTGGCCGATGCTCGCGAGGTCGCCGCCACCTTTGAGGCGCTCCACGAAGCCGTGCTAACCGTCGCGCAGAAGGGCATCAAACTCCAGCGCTTCAAGGGCCTCGGCGAGATGAACGCCGAGCAGCTCGGCGAAACCACCATGTCGCCCACCACGCGAACGCTGGCGCAGGTCACGCTCGAGGACGCTTTCGCCGCCGACCGCATCTTCTCGATGCTGATGGGCGACCAGGTCGAGCCGCGCAGGGCCTTCATCGAGGACAACGCACGGGCGGTTGCGAACCTAGATGTGTAGGCGGGAGGTGAGCAATGGCATCTGCTGATGTGATCGGCGGCGGCAACATCGAACCGCGCGCGCTCGAGGAGGAGATGCGCACCGCGTATCTCGACTACGCGATGTCCGTGATCGTCGGGCGCGCTCTGCCCGACGTGCGCGATGGCCTAAAGCCCGTCCACCGCCGCGTGCTCTACGCGATGAACGAGCTCGGGCTCGGGCCCACCCGCTCCTACGCGAAGTGCGCCAAGATCGTCGGCGAGGTGATGGGCAACTATCACCCGCACGGCGACTCCGCCATCTACGACACGCTCGTGCGCATGGCCCAGGACTTCTCGATGCGCTACGAGCTCGTCGACGGCCAGGGCAACTTCGGCTCGATCGACGACGACCCGGCAGCCGCCATGAGGTATTGCGTCGCAGGAGACACACGCGTTCGCATGGGCTCGGGCACGGTTCGCATCGACTCGATCGTGCCGGATGCCACCCCGAACTCCGACACTCCGATCGATGTAGAGGTCCTTGATCGCCTCGGTCGACCCGTGCAAACCTCTGTCCTGTTTCATTCGGGGGAGCACCCAACACTGCGCCTGCGCACCGCCGAGGGCTACGAGCTGACCGGGACCTCCAATCACCCGGTGCTGTGCCTGGTGGACATGGTTGGGGTTCCGCTGCTGATGTGGAAGCTCCTCGAGGAGATCCAGCCGGGCGAGCGGGTTCTGATCCATCGAGGGCGCACCACCAGCGCGGCCGATCAGCAGTTGGACGAGCGCTCTCGCATGCTCGCGCTGCTGGCTGGGGCGTTCGTGTCGGAGGGCTGGTTCGGCGATCGGCGTGCTGGCTTCAACAACGTCGACCGGGACTTCTTTGACGCGGTTGTCGAGGCATACGACTTGGTCGTAGGTGGAGCGCGGTACACCACCTCGCGCAAGATCAGGTCCGGCAGCCTCTGCTATGAGCTGGACGTCCAGAACCTCACGGCGCTCCGCGCGAGCCCGCTGGCGGAGCTGGAGGGACTGACGAGCGAGCACAAGCGCGTGCCCGAGTTCGTCTGGTCCGGGAGCTCCGCGTTCAAGCGCGTGTTCTTGCAGGCGCTGTTCGAGGGCGACGGCTCCTGCTCGCTGCTACCCCGCTGCACGATCCAGATCTCCTACTCGACCCGCAGCGGCGAGCTGGCACGTGGCGTGCAGCAGCTTCTACTCGAGTTCGGAGTGATCTCCCGACTCAGCCGCTCGAGTCGCGGCGAGATCAAGGTTGTGATCACCAACCGCCGTGACGGGCGCCTGTTCGCAGAGCAAGTTGGCTTTCTTGGCGCCAAGCAGTCAAAGCTCGAGGACGTACTCGCTCGCATACCGAACACGAGCCGGGCGCTTAGCCATGACCATGTCCCTCACATCGCCGGCTACATTCGCTCCGAAGGAGGATCCACGTACGCCGAGCGCGACTGGCTGCGGCGGAACAACGTCGATCGGATCGAGCGTTGGGAGCGCAGCTCTACAGCGATCCTCGAGCGGATCTCATCGCAGGAGGTGCGTGAGGTCGTAGCTCCGCTCGTGAGCGGCGCCTACTACTACGCCAAGGTCGCGTCAGTGGAGCCCGCTGGCGTCCAGCCCGTCTACTCGCTCCGGGTGGACAGCGACGACCACTCGTTCCTGACCAACGGCTTCGTGAGCCACAACACCGAGGCCCGCCTGGCGCGCATCGCCACGGAGATGCTGCGCGACCTCGACATGGACACGGTCGACTTCGCGCCCAACTACGACGGCTCACGTCGCGAACCGCTGGTCCTGCCCTCGCGCTTCCCCAATCTGCTCGTCAACGGCTCGTCGGGAATCGCGGTCGGCATGGCCACGAACATCCCGCCGCACAACATCCGCGAGGTGATCGACGCGACGGTCGCCTACATCGACGACCCGGACATGGAGGTCGAGGGCCTGATGCGCCACATCAAGGGCCCGGACTTCCCCACGGGCGGGATCATCCTCGGCCGCGCTGGCATCAAGGACGCGTACGAGACCGGGCGCGGGCGGGTACGCATCCAGGCGCGCGCCCACGTCGAGCCGCTCAAACAGGGCAAGGAGGCGATCGTTGTCACCGAGCTGCCGTTCATGGTCAAGAAGGGCGGCCCGGGCGGCCTGATCGAAAAGATCGCCGAGCTCGTGCGCGACAAGAAGATCTCAGAGATTGCCGACCTCAACGATCACTCCGACAAGCGCGGCATGCGCCTTGTGATCGAGCTCAAGCGCGACGCGATTCCCAAGGTCGTGCTCAACAAGCTCTACAAGCACACGCCCATGCAGAGCACATTCGGTGTGAACATGGTCGCGCTTGTCGACAACGTCCCGCGCACGCTCGACCTGCGCGCGATGATCCACAACTACGTTGCCCATCAGCGCGAGGTGATCGTGCGCCGCACCAAGCACGAGCTCTCCGAGAAGGAGGCCCGCGCGCACATCCTCGAGGGGCTGCTCACTGCGCTCGAGCACCTCGACGAGATCATCGAGCTGATCCGCGGCTCGCGCGACCGCGACAGCGCCCGCGAGCAGCTCATAGCACGCTTCGAGCTCAGCCCGATCCAGGCGACCGCGATCCTCGACCTGCGCCTGTCCCAGCTCACCGCGCTGGAGGCTGACGGGATCAAACAGGAGCACGCCGACGTCACCGAGCGCATCGCCGAGCTGCGCGCGATCCTCGGCGACGAGAGCCGCGTGCTCGCGGTCATCAAGGAGGAGCTCACGGAGATCGCCGAGCGCTTCGGCGACGAGCGCCGCACCGAGATCAGCCACTCCGAGGACGAGATCGACATCGAGGACCTGATCGCCGACCAGCAGATGGTCATCACGATCACCCAGAGCGGCTACGTCAAGTCGCTGCCGCTGGCCACCTACCGACAGCAGCAGCGCGGCGGACGCGGCGTAACCGGAATGGACATGAAGGACGGCGACTTCATCGAGCACCTGTTCGTGTGCTCCTCGCACGACTATCTGCTGTTCTTCTCCAACCGCGGCAAGGTCTACCGCTCGAAGGTCTACGAGCTGCCCGAGGCGCAGCGCACGGCCAAGGGCCGCGCGCTCGTCAACATCCTGCCGCTGCGCGAGGGCGAGCGGATCCAGGCGGTGGTCTCCACGCGAGACTTCTCAGAGACCAAGTACCTCGTGTTCGCCACCCGCAACGGCACCGTCAAGAAGACCGAGCTGCTCGCCTACAACACGCCGATCAAAGCGGACGGCATCATCGCCATCAACATCCGCGACGACGACGAGCTGCTGGCCGTCCGCGCCGTCGACCCCGACGACGAGATCATCATGGTCTCCCGTGCCGGCCTCACCGTGCGCTTCGCCGAGTCCGACGCGCGCTCGATGGGACGCGATACCACGGGCGTGCGCGGGATGGATGTCGGCAAGGACGGGCGGGTCATCGCCATGGACGTCGCCCGCGACGACATGGACCTGCTCGTCGTCACCGAGAACGGCTATGGCAAGCGCACCCAGATCGCCCAGTACCGCAAGACCAATCGCGGCGCCAAAGGCGTAAAGACGATCGGGCTGACCGAGAAAAAGGGCGGCCTGGCGGGCGCGCTCGTCGTGCGCGAACATCAGGAGCTGGTGTTCATCAGCGTCGGCGGCATGGTCCAGCGGACCTCCGCCGGGGGTATCTCCCAGCAGGGCCGCTCGGCCACCGGCGTGCGCGTCATGAACCTCAAGGACGACGACCTCGTCAGCGCCGTTGCCCTCGTCGTGGACACCGGCGACGACGCGTCCGGCCCGGCTGACGAGGCGGCCGGGGACTTGCCCGACGCCCAACCCGAAACCTGAGCGCACGTTCCCCGCAGGCCATCCGGCGTGATTTCCGCGCCAGCCTGCCTGTTGCCCGCACACTTCCTTAAACCCGTCCAGATTCTCGCCGGGAGCCTCAGATAGTCACACCCTTGGGCCGACAGGCTGGGGGTGAGACACACAAGAGCCCCCCTTGCAAGCGCCCTCTGTGCCCTCGCACTGTTGATCTCCTCGGCCCTGCCCGCCGCCTCAGACGCCGCATCCAGAGCGTCACATGCACACGCCACGCACACCGTTCGCACAGCCTGCCTGGCGAAATGGAGTCCCACCCACCCCCGCCGAGCACCAGCACGCACGGGTGGACGACTCCGCTACCAGAGTAGATCGCGGCGCGCATGTCGCGCACACGCCCGCAGCAGCCACTCCCAGCACGTCACGCGCCCACTGCCCACGCACACGCCTCCCACCGCGCTCGCAGGCACCGCCCCGAGCCTCGCCGCCTCGCCGCAGGCCGCCGCCGCATCTCGCTCGGCCGTGATCGCCCAGGTCCTGGCCGCTCCCTGCGCCAACACCGAAATCACACCCGACGCCGGCAACCTGGGCGTCGTGCGAGCGGCCGTCCTATGCCTGATCAACCGCGAGCGCGCTCAAAACGGCGATGCGCCGCTGAAGGCCAGCCCCGACCTGGAAGCCGCAGCCGAAGAACACAGCCAGGAATTGGTCGCAGACGACTACTTCGCCCACGTCTCCCCAAGCGGCGTCACCCCCGTGCAGCGCATCCGCTCCACCGGCTACATCCCCAGCCCAGACGATGGTTATGTGATCGGCGAGAACCTCGCCTGGGGCACATATGACCTGTCCACGCCCCAGGCCATCGTCGCCGCCTGGATCGCCTCGCCAGAGCACCTAGCCAACATCCTCGAAGCCCAGTACGTAGAAACCGGTATTGGCGTGATGCCCGCCGTGCCCGCCGCGCTCGCAGAAGGCGCCCCCGGCGCCACCTACTCGCAGGAGTTCGGCGTGATCATCCCCTGAGGGGCCCGTCCGAAGCGATCGATGTCGCCCGCGTCATCTCCGTTCGCTACTCTGGCTTGACCAGAGAAAGGAGGTGGTCCAAACGTTGAGTGACAGTTCTTGCGGGACCCTGGAGGTGACCGGCCGCTAGGTCGGACGGCTGGACCGACCGAACCGGTAGACACTCGCTTTGCGAGCGTCCCCGAACCGGTCAGCGGAATCCAACCCGGGACACCCCGAGACGACCGCCGGGCCTGGTCCCTCCGGCTGCCTTTTCGTCGCTCTCGGTCATTCCAGTCAAAGCAGCTTGCGAAGGGCGCCGTAGTACAGGCGCCCTTCGCTATGTCGAGCTTGGGCCTAACCGCTCGATGGCCAAGCCAGGCAAGGACGCAGCGAGCGTAGCGTGCTGTGCACGTGAGCGATCGAGGACGCCGCCTGGCGACGTGCCAGGGAGCGGTTAGGCCGCTTGCGGCAGGTACGCCAGCCAAGCCGCTGGGATGGTCGGGCTGGCGACGTGGATGAAGATCTCAGCGCGGGGCGTTCGCGGCGCGCGCTTGGGGTGCATGCCGGCCTGACGGGGCAGGCGGTCGCCCTTGCGCCGGTTGCACGGCGCGCACGACGCAACGATGTTCTCCCAGTTGGACGAGCCTCCCTTGGAGCGAGGGATCACGTGGTCGACCGTGAGGTTCGAGCGCGAACCGCAGTACTGGCAGGTCCAGCTGTCTCTCGCGAACACCGCCCGGCGTGTGATCTTTCGCCGATGCGCGTCGCGAGGCACGTTCACGTAGCTCACCAGGCGGATCACCACTGGCCGCGCCACCGTAGACGTCTCCGAGTGCAGTTCCCAGCGGCTGCGCTCCAGCAGCTCCGCCTTTTCCTTGAGCAGCAGCACGACCGCTCGCCTGACCGTGCACACGTTGATCGGCTCGTAGGTCGCGTTGAGGACGAGCACCCTGCCGCTCATCGCCTTCGCAGGCGACGTCTCAGGTCCGTGTCGCTGGGGCTCTGAAGGCGACACGGACCCCATTGGTGCTGGGGGAACCGTGCTCTCCATCTACAGGCCCGCAGTGTAGCGGGGCAATGGCCTGTTTGCGCACGCAACTGCCGCGCCCGATGCTGCCAGATACGCGGCCAGGCGCCCTCAACTCTCCCGTCGCCCTGGCGAGCGGGCTGCTCGGTAGGAGCCGAGCACGCGCACCTGCTCGCACAGGTCGCGCACGCCCGAGATCGCCTCCGCAACCGGCCCTTGCTCGGGGCAGCCGCCGAGATCGACGAAGAACATGTAGCTGCCCAGACGCTCGCGGCGCGGACGCGACTCGATCTTGGTGAGGTTGATCTGCCTGCGCGCGAACTCGTCCAGACAGCGCACCAGCCACCCCGGTCGCTCGGCGCCCAGGCCCCAGAAGACCAGCGACGTCTTCCATGGGGGGGCGGGCGTGCAGTCCACCGCGCGCAACGGCGGACTCTTGTCGTCGCCCGTGTGCCCAAGCCATACAAAGCGCGTTTCATTGTCCGCGCGATCCTCGACGCCTTCGCGGATCACCGTACCCCCGTAGATCCTCGCCGCCAAGACCGTGCCCAGGGCCGCCTGCCCGTGCCGGTGCTCTGCGACCACGCTGCGCACCGCCTCAGCCGTGGAGCTGGCCGGCAGGATCTGTGCATGGGGCAGCTCGCCATGCAGGAACCGCGTGCACTGTCCCGGCACCTGCGGATGCGTCAGCACCGTGTCGATCTGCGCCAGGTCCAACGCCTCGGCCGCGATCAGCGAGTGGCTGACCTTCAGCAGGACCTCGCCCACAATCTGCACCTCGCTGGCCTGTCCCGCCAGCAGGTCCAGCGTGATGTTGATCGAGCCCTCCAGCGAGTTCTCGATCGGCACGATCGCCCACTCCAGCTCGCCGGCCTGCAGAGCCATGATCGTCTCGTAGATCCCCGCCAGGGCAACCGGGCGCACCGCGTCCGGCGTCGCGCTGGCCAGCAGTGCCTCCTCGCTGAAGGTGCCCTCTGGCCCGAGATAGCCCACGCGCGCCCGGCCCGTGCCGGGCGGCGAGAGCTCGCCCGCCGCGTCAGGCCGAGCGCTCGGCAGCATCTCCCGCCGAAGCCGCCTCGCCGGTCACCGCCACGCGCACCGCCTCGGCCTCCTCCGGAGACAGCTCCAGTTCACCCTGTCCGGCGCGCACTTGCTTGCCGTACACGCGCGCCTGGTCGCGGTGATGGATGCATGTCAGCACGATGCCCGACTGGGTGTCGTCCAACAGGGCGATCGACATCGACTGATGCCCCGACAGCTCGTTGTAGGCGTCGTAGCGCACCAGCGCGCGGTGGGCCAGCGTTCCCTGCAGCGCCGTCTCGACACCCGCCAAGCGTCCGTCCAGGCGGAGCGCCGTGTCCTGCACATACGCGCTCAGGGCCTGGAAAGCCTCCTGCATGGCCGCCGCATGCGTCACCACGTCCTGGCGCTCGCCCTCGCCCAGCACCAGCCGCTGTGCGCTGCGCATCCTGCGCAGCGAAAGCCCCAACGCGACGCATGCCAGTAGCGCCACCGCCGCCACGGCCGCCGCCGCGATCGCGATGATCCCCTGCGTGTCGGTGATCGAAGCCGCCATCGCCACAACTTAGCCGCTGGCGGGGCCGGCACCACCGCGGGGCCCGCGGCTGGCGTGGAGCAGTCCGGGGCCGTCTGGCTACTGGCCGAAGATCGCCAGGAAGGTGTCCTTGGTGCCTTCGTGGTTGGTTTCGCCGGGCACCGGCTCGACTTGGACTTCGATCTTTGCAGCCACGCCCAGCGGGATCCCGCTGACCGGGATTTCCACGTCGACCGTCTTTTCCGGTTCGGTCTTGTCGATCGCGTGCGACGCCTTGTACTGCTTGCCGCCGGCGGTCACCGTCACATCCACCTTGACGTTTGTCTCGGTAAATTCACCGGCGTTCTCCACCGCAACGGTATACGTCGGGTTGCCTCCGCCGCTGATGTGGTTCAGCGCCGGTTCCGGTTCGAGGTTGTTCGTCCCCACGCTGACGCTCTTCAGCGCGCTGCCGTGGTGACCGGTGAGCGTTTCGCCGCTCTGGGAGGAGCTCGCCGCCTTGCCGGTGATGCGCGACTGCACCGTGTTCGCTTCAAGCCAGCCCACATTGGCCAGCAACTGGGTGGAGGCCGTGGGGACGCCCTGTGCTGCGTTTGCCTGGAGCGTCTGCTGGATCAGCGGAGCCACCCGTTGGGAGTAGATCACGTCGGAGGCCAGGAATATCTCCATCGCACCCGCGATCTGCGGGCTGGTCTGCTGAACCTGGCCCCCCAAGGCCTTGGGGACGAGCGCCGCCAGCTTGGTCATACCTTCCACGCGCAGGTCGAACGCGAGCAGCAGATCGCGCTGGGCCCCCGCCATTTCGCCGGGCACGCTCAAGCTGTTCGCGCGTGTGGCCAGGGTCTGCGCCTGCAGGCGTAGTTGGTTGATCTGATCCTCCACTTCGGCCGCTGGCTTGCCGGCCGAGTCGGTCAGTGCGGCAAACAGCTGGTGGGCCACTTGGTTGTCCCATTCCTGAGCGAGCGTGCTCACGTCGCGGTTGTATTCCTTCAGCGACTGGACCTTCTGGCTTTTCAGAACCCCGTTAACCACCAGCACGATCACGATCAACACCGCCACCGCCACCGCCGCCGCCACCCGGCGGCGCATCATCAGAGTGTGCTGGTCGGCTCCCGAACCGCTGCCCGCGGGTCGGGGCCTGCGCGGACGCGGACGTGGCCGCCGGGTGCCCGACGTGGCCGCGCCCGGGGGCCGAGGTGCTCTGGAGGATGGCCGAGGCGCTGTCTCCTCGCCATCGTCAAAGAACGACAAAAGCTGCTCCTTGCAGGGATTCCGGAAGTGCCCAAGTATGACTGCCGGTCACCTCCCTGACGAGCCTGCAAGTTCTCGGTCAGTCTTCATATTCCTGCCCCGCTGAGCAGGTACCGGCCGCGCGTGTGGCGAACGCGATATCCGGTGGAGTCGCCTCGCACCCTCCTTCAAAGCACCTCCACGAGCGAGGTCCCCGCCCAGACGCCTGCTCGCCGCCGGATCGCGCGAGCGCCTGCGCAGCGTCCCGGAGCGCCCGTCGAGGACGCCGAGGATCTCGCGCTCGGGCGCTATTTGCTGCTTGAGCGGCTCGGAGCCGGCGGCTTCGGGGAAGTCTGGCGCGCCCACGACGAGCTGCTTCGCCGCGAAGTCGCCGTCAAGCGCATCTGGCTCGGGACGGGTGGGGGCCCGATCGACAGCGAGCGCGCTACCCGCGAGGCGCTTGCCGCCGCGCGCCTGTCTCACCCCGCGATCGTCGCGCTGTACGAGGCGTGTGCCGTCGACGAAGCGTTCTACCTGATCTCAGAGCTCGTCCACGGCCAGACCCTGGCGCGGCTGATCGCCACCCGTGAGCTCACCGACGAGCACACACTCCAGATCGGCCACGCCCTCACCGGCGCGCTCGCCCACGCCCACGCCCGCGGCGTCATCCATCGCGACGTAAAGCCACAGAACGTGCTCGTTCCCGACCACCCCCAAGAGGCCGACGGCGCGGCCAAGCTGACCGACTTTGGCGGCGCGAGCCTCATCGGCGAGGATGCGCTCACCCGTACCGGCGACGTGCTCGGCACGCTCGCCTACATGGCGCCCGAGCAGAGCGAAGGCCGCGAGGTCGGCGCGCAAGCCGACCTCTATGCATTGGCGCTCGTCCTGTATGAGTCGCTGTCAGGAGCCAACCCCGTGCGCGGCCCCACGCCCGCTGCCACCGCGCGGCGGATCGGGCAGCCGCTGAAGCCCCTCCAACATGAGCGCCCCGACCTGCCGCGCCAGCTCACGCGGGCGCTCGACTTCGCGCTGTCCCCCGCGCCCGAGCAGCGGGGGACCCTCGATGACCTGCAGGTTGAGCTGGAGGACACCATCGAGCGCGGCCTGCGCCGCCCGCGCTGGAGCCATGCCCGCCCTCGCGGCGCCCGCGAGCCCACGCTGCGTCAGGTGCAGGCCGCCACGCCCGTGCCTGCGCGCTCGCCCGCCCGGATCCCGTTCGCCTACCCGGCTGGCGACGTGCAGCCACCCGACGCTGTGCCCGAGCAGGCCGATGCTGCTGGCCCTCGACTTGCCCTCCCGCGCGCCCTGTGGCTGGGCCTGGCCGGCGCCGCAGTTGTCTGGCAGGCGCTCGCCGGGCGCCCGGGCGTGGCGCTGCTGGCCTTCGCCGCGCTCGCGCCGCTGCTCGTCTGGCCCGCCGAGCGGCGCCCCGCACGCCTGTCGGCCGGCTGGCTGGCAGGTGTGCTCGCGCCTACGCTCGGCCTCGCCGGCTTGGCAGGCGCCTTCCCCGCGCTCGCCGGGCAGGCGTCGCGCTGGCGCCAGCGTGCCTGCCTGGCCGCTCTTGGCTACTGGTGGCTGATGTTGGCCGAGTCGCTGCTGTCGCGGCAGCTGTGGCTGGGGCCGCCGGCCGGCATTCCCGCCCGCGTCGCCTGGGAGACCTCGCTGAGCAGCGCCGCCGTACACGTCCTGGGTCCCCTTCTCACGCTCGGCACGCTGCTGGGCGCAGCGCTGTGGGCCAGCGGCGCGACCGTGCTGCCGTGGCTCGTGCGCGGGGGCAGCGCAGCGCTGGACCTCGTCGCCGCAGTCGTCTGGTCTGCCGCCATCGCCGCCGCCGCCCCAGCACTCGACGCAGGCCTGTCGTCGGCGCACGCCAACCCGCGCGGGCTCGTGCTCGGAGCTATGTTCGCGGGAGCGCTTGCGATCGCCGCACGCGCCCTGCGCGGCCCTACCTGACCCAGGGTGCGTAGCATGGCTGACGGTTGCCCGTCGATCAGCGATCGGCCGCCGTGACCGCCCACCGATGAACCTGCTTAAGAGCGTAGAGACCACGATCGCCAATCTCGTCGAGGGGACCTTCGGGCGTGTGTTTCGCTCCGAGGTCCGCCCGATGGAACTCGCGCGCAAGCTCGCCCGCGAGATGGACGCGCACCGTACGGTGTCCGTGTCGCGCGTGTACGTGCCCAACGAGTACTCCGTGTGGCTGTCGGGCGAGGATCGCGAGCGCTACGAGGGGGTCGAGCAGGAGGTCATCGAAGAGCTCTGCGCCTACCTGCTCGAGCACGCCCGCCGCGAGGAGCTGATCCTAGCGTCCCCGCCGCACATCGTCTTTCACACCGATGAGCAGCTGGCGCTCGGAGAATTCGGCATCCAGGCGCGCCTGGCGCGCGCCGACGACCAGGCCGGCGAGCGCCACGCTCCTGTGCACAGCGAGGAGCACGGCCACACGATGGTCTACAGCACCTCCGCGCGCGTCGGCGCTCCGGCCCAGCAGGCGCGCAGCCGCGCCAGGCCCCAGCGCGCGCTGCTGGCGCTCGACGACAGGCGGCTGCTGGTCGCTCCCAGGGGGCCACGATCGGGCGCAGCCGCGACTGCGACATCGTCCTCGACGACACCGGCATCTCGCGCCGCCACGCCGAGGTGCGACCCGGCCCGGATGGTTGGACGATCGCGGACCTCGGCTCCACCAATGGCGTGCTTGTCAACGGCCACGCGCTTACGGGTGTGCAGCTGCTCGCGCCCGGAGATCGTCTCGAGCTCGGCTCCACAGAGATCGTCTTCGAACTCGGATGAACACGCTCGAACCAATCTCTGTAGCGCTGAAGTTCGGGTTCCTGGCCGTCCTGTATCTGTTCTTGTTGTGGGTCGCGCGCAGCACCCGCAGGGACCTCGGCGCGCGCCTGCCCTTCGGCGGAGACGGCCAGGCGCCCGGCGCGATCCCTCCAGACGCCACCGGCATGTACTCCGCGTCTGCGCATGTCAGCGCCGACCTCGCCCACCGCGCTCCCCGGCTCGTGGTCGAACGCGCCACCGGGCACGACGTCGGCATGATTTACGATCTCGACGGCGACATTGTCCTCGGCCGCGGCGAGCGCGCCGAGATCCGACTCGAAGATCCGTTCGCCTCATCCTCGCACGCGCGCATCTACGAGCAGGGTGACGTGCTGGTCGTCGAAGATCTGGGCTCCACCAACGGCACCTACCTCAACGAGGAGCTGCTGCAGACGCCCCGGCCGCTGCACCCCGGAGATCACCTGCGCATCGGCGAGAGCGAATTCGCCTTCGAGGTCGACTAGCCCAGATGGTCGATCGCAACTGACATGCTGCGCGTAGCCGAGCAGTACACGGGGACCGACACCGGGCGCCAGCGGCGGGCCAACGAGGACTCGCTGCTCGCCAGCGCGCCGCTGTTCGTGGTCGCCGACGGGATGGGCGGAGCGCAGGCTGGGGAGGTCGCATCGCGCATCGCCGTGGAGTCCTTCCAGCTCGGGCTGGCCGATTCGACCGCGCCCGAGCTCGCCCTCGCGCAGCTCGCCCGCGAGGCCAACGCGCGCATCCACGAGCTCTCGCAGGCAAACGCTGAGCAGGCCGGCATGGGCACCACGCTGACGGCCGCCTATGTGGGAGAGCGCGACATCGCCATCGCCCACGTCGGCGACAGTCGCGCCTACTGCCTGCGCGACGGGCAGCTGTTGCGCCTGACCGACGACCACTCGTTGGTCGACGAGCTCATGCGCCAGGGACGCCTGACGCCTGAGGAGGCCGTCGAGCACCCCCAGCGCTCGGTCATCACACGCGCGCTCGGGCCCGAGGGCACCGTCGAGGTCGACACGCGCTCCTTCGCCGCTCGCGCCGGCGACGTCTACCTGCTGTGCAGTGACGGCCTCACCACGATGCTCTCCGAGGAGCAGATCGCCGCGGTGCTGCTGGCACACCCGCACCTGCGCGACGCCGGCGAGACGCTGATAGCGGCCGCCAACGACGCGGGCGGACGCGACAACATCACCGTGGTGCTGCTGCGTCTGGAGGAGGTCCAGGTCGCCGGCCAGCAGCCGCCCGTGCACGAGGGCGCGACGATGGTCGGGCTGCCCGCCGTCAGTCCAGCGCCGCCCGCCTGCGATGGTCGGGCCACGACCGCGCCTCCGGCGCAGGCGGTCGAACGCTCGCACGTGGCCGTCGCGCAGGCGCCCACGAAGCGCCGTACACCCCGCGTTGCCGCGACCCCGCCAGCTCGCGCGCGACGGGGTCGCCGGCTGCGCCTGCGGCGCGCTGGCGCGCTGGCGATCGTGCTCGCCGTGCTCGTGATACTCGGCTCGGCCGCCTATCTGGCAGCGCAGTCGGTCTACTTCATCGGGACCAACAGCCGCGGCCTGGTCACGCTGTACCAAGGCCTGCCCTACAAGCTGCCCGGAAACGTCGCGCTGTACAGCAGCCAGTATGTGTCCGGTGTGAGCGCCTCCACGCTCAGTCTCGAAAAACGGCGCACGCTGCTCGACCACTCGCTGCGCTCGGAAGCCAATGCCGCCTCGCTGGTCCGCAGCCTCGAACTAGGGCAGCTCGAATGAGGCGCTTGCTGTGAACCGTCCCATCATCCGTCTGTACGGACTCATCGCCGTGCTGTTCGCGCTGCTCGTAGCCTTCACCTCGCGCTGGACGATCTTCGAAGCATCCTCGCTGCGCGAAAACAGGCTCAACGTGCGCCCCGTGCTCGAGCAGGAGCGCATCGACCGCGGCCCGATCCTTGCCGCCGACGGAACTGTGCTCGCGCGCAGCGTGCGCGGGGCCGAAGGGACCTACCAGCGCACCTATCCGAAAGGCATGCAGTTCGCAGCCCCGATCGGTTACTCGTTCGTCACCGGCGTCGGCAGCAGCGGTCTGGAGCTGTACCGCAACAAGCAGCTCGACGGAAAGCAAGAAGAAACGAACCTGCAGGCGATCCTCAACCAGCTGCAGGGCAAGAAGCCCCAGGGCGACAAGGTGATCACCACGCTCGTCCCCAGCGCCCAGCGCCTCGCAAACGCCGCCCTGGCCGGACACCGCGGCGCGGTGGTCGCAATCGAACCGCAAAGCGGCGCGGTCACCGTGATGGCATCCTCGCCGAGCTTTGACCCCAACTCACTGCGCTCCAGCACCCATGCCGAAACGCTCAAACGCGACAGCGAAGCGCCGCTGATCAATCGCGCCACCGAGTTCGGCTACGCCCCCGGCTCGACTTTCAAGATCATCACCGCCAGCGCCGCCGTCGACACCGGCGCGTTCACGCCCGAATCGACGCTCAGCGGTCGCAACGACATCCTCATCTCGGGCGTGCCGCTGCAGAACGACGACGGTGAGAGCTTCGGCCAGATCACCCTCACGCAGGCGCTCGCGCGTTCCGTCAACACGGTCTACGCCCAGGTCGCCGAACGCCTGGGCAAGCGCACGCTCGCCCGCTACATGGACCGCTTCGGCTTCGATCGCAAGCCGCAGCTGGACTATCCCGGCGAAGAGATGTCCGCAAGCGGCGAGTACCGGGGCGCGCGCCTGCTCGCGCCCACCAGCCCGCTGGTCGACGTCGGTCGCATGGGGATCGGCCAGGACAAGCTGGAGGTGACCCCGCTGCAGATGGCCGAGGTCGCCGCCGCCGTCGCAAACCACGGCACGCTGATGGTCCCCCACCTGACAGACCGCGTCGTCAATCCCGAAGGCGCCACCGTGCAGACCGTCGCCCCCCGTGTGCAGTCGGTCGTCATGAAGCCCTCCACCGCTACAGCCGTCACGACGATGATGGAAGCGGTCGTCAAGGAAGGCACCGGCACCGCCGCGCAGATCCCCGGCGTGACGGTCGCGGGCAAGACCGGCACCGCCCAGACGCTCATCGGCAACACGATCAACAACGTCTGGTTCGTCGCGTTCGCGCCCACATCGCACCCGCGCGTGGCGATCGCGGTGACATTGCAGGACGTGCCCGGACAGGGCGCGCAGTTCGCCGCGCCGGTCGCCAGGGAAGTCATCGAAGCGCTGCTGAGGTCCACGCCGTGATCGAGCCCGAGACGATCATCGACGGCCGCTACCGGGTGATCTCGCGCCTGGGCTCGGGCGGCATGGCCGACGTGTACCTCGCCCAGGACCAGCTGCTGGGCAGGCAGGTCGCGGTCAAGGTCCTGCACCACCACTTCGCCGAAGACCACGAGTTCGTCGAGCGTTTCCGCCGCGAGGCCTCAAGCGCGGCCGCGCTGTCGCATCCCAACATCGTCGGCATCTTCGATCGCGGCGAGTGGAACGGCACGTACTACATCGCCATGGAGTACGTTGCCGGGCGCTCGCTGAAGGCGATCGTGCGCGAACAGGGCCCGCTCGACCCCGCCACCGCGATCGACATCGTCGTGCAGATCCTGCGTGCCGCCCGTTTCGCCCATCGGCGGGGGGTCATCCATCGCGACCTGAAGCCACACAACGTGATACTCGACGAGGAGGGGCGCGCGCGCGTAACCGACTTCGGCATTGCCCGCGCGGGCGCCTCGGACATGACCCTGACCGGCTCGATCATGGGCACCGCCCAGTACCTGTCTCCCGAGCAGGCCCAGGGCCACATGGTCAGCGAGACATCCGACCTCTACTCGATCGGCGTGATCCTGTACGAGCTGCTGACGGGGGTGGTGCCGTTCGAGGGCGAAACAGCGGTGGCGATCGCCTTCAAGCAGGTATCCGCCGACCCGCGCCCACCCAGCGAGCTGAACCCGGCGCTCGCGCCCTCGCTGGACGCCGTGGTCCTGCGCGCGCTCGCCAAGGACCCCGCCGCGCGCTACGCCGACGCGGAGGAGCTGATCGTCGCGCTCGAACACGAGCGCGGCGCGCTGGGTGCCTACACAGCCGCGCACACCGTGGCGGTGCCCGACGGGCATGTGCACCGCGCGCCCGCGCCGGTCGCGCCCGCCGCCGGCGGACTGTTGCTTGCCCCGGCGGAGCTGGGCGACGACCACGCGCCGTCCGCGCCACGGGGCGACGGGCGCAGCCGCAGGGCTCTGCTGTGGGGGCTTGGCGCCGTCGTGCTCGCCGCCGCCGTCGTGCTGGTGGTCCTGCTCACCCAGCCAAGCTCGTCGGTCAGCGTTCCCAATGTGGTCGGACAGAGCGAACAGGCCGCCGGCGCCGCGCTGCGCCAGGCGGGCCTGAACCCGGTCGCGTCGCTGGCCTCCAGCGCTACCGTCCCCAGCGGCCTGGTCGTCAGCCAGTCGCCGCAGGCCGGCGACGATGCCAAGAAGGGCGCGCGCGTGAGCATCGTCGTCTCCCAAGGACCCGCGAGCGCGGCGCTGACCGACGTGGACGGCCTGTCCGCCGACAAGGCCGCTGCGCAACTGCGCAAAGCCGGCTTCAAGCCCACGACCAAGGCGCAGGCCAGCAGCTCCGTCAAGACAGGTCTCGTGATCGCCACCGAACCACCCGCCGGCACCGAGATCGAGGTCGGCAGCTCGGTCACCCTGCTCGTATCCAGTGGCCCTGCCCCGGTGCGCGTCCCCGATGTGGTCGGCCAGTCCCAGGCAGCCGCCGAAGCCGACCTCGGCAACGCCGAACTGGCCGTCGGCACGGTCACCAAGAAGGTGTCTAGCACGCAGACGGCGGGCACGGTGGTCGCGCAGTCGCCGACGGCGGGCTCCTCGTTGCACGCGGGCGAAAAGGTCGAACTCACCGTTACCCAGGCGCCCAAGCAGGTCACCTTGCCCAACCTCGTAGGGGCGGCCGAAGCGGCCGCCGTGGCGGCGCTCAAGCACATCGGGGTCAACGCCAGCAAGGTCACGCGCGCAACCAGCGAACAGGCCCAGGTCGGCGTGGTGCTCGCGCAGAGCCCGATGCCCGGCTCGCAGGTACGCAAGGGCGCCACCGTGCTGATCACCGTCGGCGTGCTCGCGCCCGAAACCACGCCCACGACCAGCACGCCCACGACCAGCACGCCCACGACCTCCACGCCTACTACCACCACCTCGACCACGACCACCCCAGCCGCGCCCGGGGTGCCGTGAGGCCGGCCGCAAGCATGCACGCCGCCGGCTCGACCGCCGACACCCTGACGGTCGTCGTGCTCGGCGGCGGGCGCTCATCCGAGCACGACGTATCGCTGTCCTCGGCGGCGGCCGTGACCGCCGGGCTGCTCGCCTGCGGACACGAGGTCATGGGCGTGGAGATCGGTCGCGACGGCGTCTGGCGCCACGACGGCGAGGGGCTGAGCATGACGCCCGGCAAGGGGCTGCTCGGCGCTGACGTCGTCTTTCCGGCGCTGCATGGCCCCTTTGGCGAGGACGGAACCGTGCAGGGGCTGCTGGAGACGCTCGACGTGGCCTATGTGGGAGCCGGGGTCGCCGCTTCGGCGGTGAGCCTCGACAAGGTGCTGTTCAAGCGGCTGATGGCGGCCGTCGGCGTGCCGCAGGTCGACTACGTGGGCATCCGCGCAGAACGCTACGCACGCTCGCGCGCCCAAGCGCTGGAGGAGATCGCGCGCTTGGGGCTGCCTGTGTTCGTCAAGCCGGCGCATCTGGGCTCGTCGGTAGGCATCGTCAAGGTCAGCGCCGCCGACGCGCTCGCACAGGCGCTCGAGCAGGCCTTCGCACACGATCGCCTGGCGATCGTCGAGGCAATGGCCCACGGGGTTGAGGTCGAGTGCGGCGTGCTCGGCGCGCTGGAGGGCGAACGCGACCCCGGCGAGGAGGCGTTCGTCTCACAGCCCGGCGAGATCGTGTTCCCAGGCGAGTGGTATGACTTCCACGCCAAGTACTCCCCCGGCGCGATGGAGCTGAGAATGCCCGCCGGGATCTCCGCCAGCGCGGCCCAGCGCGTGCGCGCGCTCGCCGTGGAGACCTTCCTGGCGGTCGGCTGCGAGGGCCTCGCGCGCGTGGACTTCTTCGTGGACGGAGAGCGCGTGCTCGTCAACGAGCTCAACACGATGCCCGGCTTTACCCCCACGAGCGTGTATGCCAAACTGATGGAGGTCTCGGGCGTGCCTTATCCGCAGGTCGTCGATCGCCTCTGTCGCCTGGCGTGCGAGCGCCAGCCGCCGCATTCACCTAAACAGCGTCAGGTCGGCGATCGTCGCCGACCGCATGCCCGGTGGCAGCGACGTCATCCACAGCAGGTAGTAGCGAAATGGGCGCCCAGGCAGTGCAAGCGCAACGCGTTCGCCGTTGTGGACGTAGCCGCTGGAGCCGACCGGCCCGTGCCAGCCGCGCGCGGTCAGCGGCGTGGAGTTGCCGTAGGGCAGTTCCAGGTCGATGTGGTCGGCCACGTAGACCTGCGCCGCGAAGCCTGGCGTGGGGGTCTGGATCTCGATCGCCTTGGCGAGCACGCGTGGGGCCGCGTCGAGGTACACGCCCAAGCCGACGCCGCCGGCCTTCTTGAGCGTGCCGTCGTAGTACTGCTCCGTGCTCCAGCTGGTGCTCGGATCGCCGTCGACCACGTTATCCACCTGGTCGCGGTTTTCCGGCCCCGTGCCAAACGGGTTGTAGTCGTGCGCCGCGGTTTGGCTGAGCGCGATCGCGTCCAGGCCTGGGCGCGAGTCGATGTCCTGCGCCACGGCGGCGCCGCGATGGGCGTGCCCGGCCGCCGCCACCAGGACGATCGCGACGATCACGCCCACCAGGGCGAACGAGGCGATCCAGCGTGCCGGATGGCGCACGCGCCAGGGCAGGCGCCGTCGCGCGGGCGCTGGCAGCGTGCGCAGCACGCTGGTCACCTCGCCCGTGACCTGCCCCGAGCGCGAGGTCTCCAGGGCCAGCACCTCCTCCAGGTCGGCCACCATCGCCGCCGCGTCGGCATAGCGCACCGTCAGGTCCTTGGCGACCGCGCGATCCACCACGGCGGCGGTCGCTGCTGACACCTCCGGTCGGCGCAGCTGCACGTCCGGGACCGCCTCGCGCACATGCTTCATCGCCACCGCCACCGGGGAGTCTCCGTGGAAGGGCACCTCGCCGGTGAGCATCTCGTACAGAACCACGCCGAGCGAGTAGAGGTCCGACTGCCCGGTCACCTGATGGCCGAGAGCCTGCTCGGGCGAGACGTAGTCGGTCGTGCCCAGCACCCGCCCGGCCATCGTCAGCGCCTCCTCGCTCAGCGAGCGCGCGATCCCGAAGTCGGTGATCTTGGCAGCGCCTTCCTCGCCGATCAGCACGTTGTGGGGCTTGACGTCGCGGTGGACGATGTGACACTCGTGCGCCGCGCCCAGCGCGCGCGCGATCTCGATCGCGTAGGCGAGAGCCTGGGTGATCTCCAGGGGCCCTTCGCGGCGGATAACGTCCTTGAGCGTCTCCCCCTGCACGTACTCGAAGACGATGTAGGGAGTGCCGACCGCCCCGTTGGCGGAGCCTTCGCCCGTGTCGGGCGCCGCGTTCTCCTCACCGGCGTCGATGACCGTCACCACGTGGGGATGGCTCAGCTGCGCCACCGAGCGCGCCTCGCGGCGGAAGCGCTCGAGCTGGTCTGCATCGGCTGCGATCTCGCGGTGCATCAGCTTGACCGCCACCGGCCGCTCGAGCACCACGTCAAACGCGCGATACACGGTCGACATTCCGCCGCGCCCGATGCGGGCGTCGAGCCGATAGCGTCCCCCGACCAGGGTGCCGATAGCGGTCATCGGCTCTATTGTGCGCGTCGCAGCCGGCCGACCACAAGTCCCGCCAGCAGACAGCGATACAGCGCGTAGGGCGCCAGCGACCGATTCACCGGCGATTCGCGGCGCAGCCGCCTGGCGCTTGCGAGGGTCGACACGAACGCCGCCGCCCCGCCAAGCCCGGCCGCTGCACGAACGCCGCGCGGTCCTGCATCGCCGGCCAGCCGCCGTCCCTTGAGCAGGCTCGCCCCGAGCATCACCGGCAGCGCCGCCCGCCACGACAGGCGCTGGGCGTCGGCGCGGGCAAAGCCGCGTGCCCTGGCCGCTGCGAGCGTGGCCCCGTTGCGCGACACGCCAGGTACCAGCGCGCAGGCCTGCGCGAGCCCCAGCGCCAGCCCGTCGGCGGGGCCGACGTCCGTGCAGCGGCGAGCGCCGCGCGAGGCTGTGCCTGCGTGCCCGTCGGCGAGCACCATCACGATCGCCCCGACGACGAGGCCCGCGGCGATCGAGCGTGGCCCGCCCAGGCGACGCTCGATCGGCGCCTGCAACAGGTATCCCGCCAGCGCCGGCGGTCCCAGGGCCAGCGCGAGTGCTACAGCGCGTCGTCCGTCGAGCTGGCCGGCTGCACGCGCGAGCTCTGCGCGCATGTCGATCGCCAGCGCCAAGCCGGCTCCCGCATGCAGGGCGACCTCGAAGGACTTGCGCTGCTCGCCGTTCAGATCGGCGTACGGCCAGCCCGCGAACCAAGCCAGCAGCGTGGTGTGGGCCGAGGATGAGATCGGCAACAGCTCAGTTGGGCCCTGCAGCAGCCCGAGCGCGAGGGCGTGGCGCAGCGCGAGCGCCTGCTCAGGCCGCCGCATCGGTCGCCGCGTCGCTGCGCCCGCGCCGCCGGCGCACCACCGCGTAGACCATCGCCGACCACGACGAGCGCGATGATCACGTAGTCGGCGTACTCGAAGCCTTTGCGCACGCTCGTCCAGTCGCTGCCGAGCGCGTGACCGGCCAGCGCCAGCGCGAGCACCCACGGGAACGCGCCGATCAGCGTGAGCACCGTGAAGCGACCAAGGGGCATCTTGGCCACGCCGGCCGGCAGCGACACGAACGCCCTGACGACCGGGATCACGCGGCCGAACAGGACCGCGGGCTCGCCGTAGCGCGCAAACCAGCGTTCGGCGCGCTCGCATCTGCGGGGGGCCCACGTGCAAACTTGTCGCCGTGGCGTTCGAGCAGCTCCAGGCGCCCGCCGCGGCCGACCGCGTAGGCGACCCACGAGCCGACGAGCGTGCCGAGCAGGCCGGCGAGCACGATCCCGACCAGCGTCAAGTGGTGATGTGTTGCGCCGCTCTACCGGGTCGGCGACGGCGAAGCCGGCGAACAGCATCACCACCTCCGACGGGATCGGGATGCACGCGCTGGAGACGCCATCAGCGCGAAGATGCCCGGCAGCCCGGCTTCGCGCACGAAGTGGGACGTTTCGTTGACGACCGTTTCGGAGATCGAGGCGAGCACGAGCATCGGTCGGGCAACGATAGCGGCGCGGGGCGGCGACGGGCGCGGATCGGCCGAATGCCCGCGGGCGCGGATCGTTACCGTGGCCGGTGCATGCGCATCTGGGTGGACCTGACGAACAGCCCGCACGTGCTGGTCATGCGCCCGGTGATCGAGCGGCTGCGCGCCGACGGCCACGACGTGCGCGTGACCGCGCGCGACTTCGCGCAGACGATCGAGCTGTGCGAGCGCTTCGGCATCGCCCACACGGCGATCGGCCGCCACCGCGGTGGGCGGCTGGCCGCGAAGGCCGCCGGCCTCGCGTCGCGCTCGGCGGCGCTCGGTGCGCTGGGCGCGCGCAGACGCGCGCGCGCACGGCGGCCGCGGCTTTGACATCGCGCTCGGCCACGGCTCAAACGACGTGACCGTGGCGGCGGCGCTGCTGCGCGTGCCGAGCTCGACGATGTTCGACTACGAGTGGGCGAAGGTGCAGCACAACGTCAACTGCCGGCTGGCGAGCGCCGTCGTGGTGCCCGACGCGATCCCGCCGCAGCGCCTGGATCGCTACGGCGCGCGCGGGCAAGGTGCGCGCGTACGAGGGGCTGAAGGAGGAGTACTACCTGGCCGACTTCCAGCCGAGCGACGAGGTGCTCGGCGGCTCGGCGCTCGACCCGGCCGAGCCGATCGTGGTCGTGCGCACGCCGCCGGAGGTCTCGCTCTATCACCGCTTCGAGAACGACCTGTTCGCGCGCGTGCTCGCCGCGCCTGCCGGGCGGCCGGCGAGGACGGCGTGCAGCCGGTCGTGCTGCTGCGCGTGGGCGCCCAGCGCGCGCAGCTCGCAGCGGTGCCGGCGGCTTCGTGGTGCCCGAGCACGCGATCGACGCGCAGTCGCTGATCGCCACGCCGACCTCGTGATCTCCGCCGGCGGCACGATGAACCGCGAGGCGGTGGCGCTCGGCACGCCCGTGTACACGCACATTCGAAGGGCGGCTCGGGGCCGTCGACGAGCGCCTGATCGCCGAAGGCCGCCTGCGCAAGCTGCGCGACGCGGACGAGCTGGACCTGTCCAAGCGCGATCGCGCGCGGCGCCGGCGAGCGCGTGCGGCGCGATCCGCGGGTCCTCGTCGACCTGCTCCTGTCGCCGCTGCTGGTGGCCCACAGGCCGCTCGCGAGGCCCCTGTAGCGGCCGTACAATCTGCACAATGCGCCGACGGATCCGCTCGGCGGCCCTCCCCCTTCACCGCCGCTCTCTGCCGCAGCTCGCGGTCGATGGGGCGCTGGTCGCGCTCGCGTACTACCTCGCCTTCCAGCTGCGCTTCAACAGCGGGCCGCCGCGCGACTACTCCCAGCTGCGCGAACCAACGATCTGGTGGGTGCTCGCTCGGCAGCCTGCCGGTGCTGGTGCTCGCCGCGCGTCTACCAGCGCCGCTGGCGCTACTCGGGCCAGCGCGACTACGAGGCGGTCGTCGCGCGCGGTCGTCGCGATCGTGCTGCTCGCGGTCGTCGCGATCGCCATCGTGCGGCCGGTCGATCGCTACGTGCCGATCGAGGGGGTGGCTCGATCAGCGGCCACGTGCGCCTGAACGCCGTTGCGGTCGGTCTGCCCAACGGCGTGATCGTGCTGTTCGCGCTGCTGTCGCTGGTGTTCCTGGTGGGCGTGCGCGCGATCGCGCGCAGCGTGTATGAGCGCCGTCCGCTGGCTGCCTTCCGCGGCGGGCAAGGGCGAGCGCAGCGTGCTGATCGTCGGCGCCGGCGACGGCGGGCGCATGGTGCTGCGCGAGATCATGCGCAACCGCGAGCTGGGCCTGGCGCCGGTCGGCTTCCTCGACGACGACCCGGCGCAAGCGACGGCCTGCGCATCGACGGCGTGCGCGTGCGCGGCAACACCGAAGGCGACCTGCCGCGCATCCTCGACGAGGCCGAGCCCGACGAAGTCATCATCGCGATCCCCTCCGCGCCCGGGTCGACGCGTGCGCGGATCGTGCGCGAGTGCCGCGAGCGCGCGCATCCCCGTGCGCACGCTGCCCACTGTGTTCGAGCTGCTGCAGGACGCGCGGCAGCTCTGGCGCAGGCAGATGCGCGAGGTGCGCGTCGAGGACGTGCTCGGCCGCGAGCCCGTGCACATGGAGCTCGAGCGCGTCGGCGCCTACCTCGCCGGCGAGACCGTGCTCGTGACCGGCGCCGGCGGCTCGATCGGCTCGGAGCTGTGCCGCCAGATCGCGCGCGTGGAGCCGCACCGGATCGTGCTGCTCGACCACGCCGAGGACAACCTCTTCGCGATCCAGCGCGAGCTGCAGGACGAGCGTCACGTGCCGCCGCTCGATGCTCGCCGCGGTGCTCGCCGACTGCAAGGAGGAGGAGCGCATGCGCGAGGTCTTCGCCGAGCACCATCCCACGGTCGTCTTTCACGCCGCCGCCTACAAGCACGTCGGCCTGATGGAGGCCAACCCGGTCGAGGCGGTACGCAACAACGCGATCGCCACCAGGGTGGTCGCGCACATCGCGGGCGAGCTGGGGGCGCAGCGCTTCGTGCTGGTCTCCACCGACAAGGCGGTCGCGCCGGCGACCGTGATGGGCGCGTCCAAGGCGCTGGCCGAGTTCGCGCTGGAGGCCGCCAGCGGCGCGCTTTGCAGCGACCCACTATGCGGCCGTGCGCTTCGGCAACGTGCTCGGCTCCTCGGGCAGCGTGGTACCGATCTTTCGCCGCCAGATCGAGCGCGGCGGCCCGGTCACGGTGACCGACGAGCGCATGACCCGCTACTTCATGACGATCCCCGAGGCCGTCCAGCTGATCATCCGCTCGGGCTCGCTGGCCTGCGCGGAGAGCCGCTGACGCAGTCCGCGCCGAGCGCAGGCGGCTGATCGTCGACGGCGCCGGGCGCGCGGCGCCGAGGTGTTCGTGCTCGACATGGGCGAGCCGGTGCGCATCCTCGACCTCGCCCGCGCGATGATCGAGCTGTCCGGGCTGGACCCGGACCGCGACATCGACATCGAGATCGTCGGCAGGCGCCCCGGCGAGAAGCTCCACGAGGAGCTGTTCAACGCCTACGAGCGCCCGCAGCCGACGACCAGCGCCGAGAAGATCCTGCTGGCCGAGCGCGAGCCGCTGGCCGTGCGAGGCCGTGGAGTCGATGTTCGCCGAGATCGGCCTGCTGGTGCTCGAGGGCGACGCGGCCGGGCTGGCCGCGAAGGTCTCGCGAGCTGTCGGCCGCGCTGCTGGGGCCGCGTCCGGCGCGCACGAGCAGGGCGCCGAGGAGGAGGCAGCGGCGCTGGCGGTCGAGCGGGGCTGTCAACGGCATCTACGCCAACGGCGATCGCCGCGACATGCCTGCCCCCTCGTACACTCCCCCGATTCATGACGCACCTGCTGCTCGCGCTGTCGCTCTCGAACACGTTCACCAAGATCGGCGCGATAGCGGCGTTCGTGGCCCTCGTCGGGATCGCGCTGCTGTCGCTGCTGGTCTTCTCCCAGGCCCGCGAGCTCAAGCGCCTGCGCGAGTGGGCCGGGCGTGCGCCCGAGCGCGCGGCAGACCTCGAGCAGCGCGTCAGCCGCCGCCGCGGCCATGCGCGTTCAGCAGCCGCACACCGGGCGTCCAGCCCGTGCGGCCCGTCGCGCGTCCCGCCCCCAACCAGCCGCCGCCTCCCGGCGCAACCCCCACCGTGGCTACTTCCGCAGCCCCGCTCGCCCCCGGCGCGCAGCCCGCCCCCGGCGCGCAGCCTGCGCCGGGCGCCGTGCCGCTGCCGGCGCCAAGGCCGGTCACGGCCAGCGCTCCACCTGTCCCAGGTGTCCCCAGCACCGGCCCAGCCGCCCCGAGCCCACCGGTTCCCGTCCCGGTGCCTGCGCAGGCCGCGCCCGCTGTTGCCGCCCAGTCCCGGCCAGGCCAGGTCGCCGCGTCGGGCCAGACGGCCGGTCCTGGCCAGGGTCCCCCCTCCATCCAGGCCGGGTCTCCCGTTCGATCGACCCCTCCCGTTCAGCCTCGATCCCCCGCGCCTCGTGGCCCCGGCCAGGGTGTCGCCCCGGCTCGTCCGCAGGGCTCCCCGCCGCCGCTGGGCAGCCCTGCATCGGCGGCGGGCGTTGCGCAGGCGGTCGCACCCGCCCCGGGCGCCCCGCCCCGGACTGCTCAGCAGGGCGCGCCCGCAACGAGCGTCGCCCCGGCTACTGCCGCCGCGGCGAGCACCGCCAGCGCAGCTGCCCGAGCACCCAGCCCGCCGTACCCGCCTGCCCCGGCATCCCCGCCGCGGCGCCCGCCCGCGCCCACCACGGCAGCCGGTGGGGATCCCCGCGCGGCGCCCCGTCCCGCGCCCGGCGCACAGTCCGAGCGTGCTGCGGCCGCGGCGTCCACGGGCCGGAGTACGAGGGTCGTGCGCCCGGGCACACGTGGCGCCGCCGCCGAGCTGCCCGCCCAGCCCGCCCGCTCGCCCGCACGGATGTTTGCGCTGATCGCCGCTGCGGTGATCGTCGTGGCGGTCGCCGTCGTTGCGCTCACCTCGCTCGGCGGCTCGTCCACCAAGCACAACACGTCGACGCCGTCGACGACAAGCGTCTCGCAGACGAGTGTCCACCACGCGAGCACCCACAGCAAAGCGCGCTCGAAGCCTGCGCCCAAAGCCCCGGCCGTGAGTCCCGCGGAAACGAGCGTGGCCGTGCTCAACGGCACCGAAACGACGGGGCTGGCCCACCACATCTCAGCCGCCCTGCAGCAGAGCGGCTACTCGCAGGCACAGCCGCTGAACGGTCGCCCGCCGGGTTCGGGACAGGTCACGGTCGTGCAGTACGCGAGCGGCCATCAAGCCGAAGCCGAAGGCGTGGCGCACTCGCTCGAAGTCAGCCGCGTGCAGCCGCTGGAATCGGCCGTGGCGTCACTCGCGGGATCGGCGAACGTGGTGGTGGTCGCCGGCGCTGACAAGGCCGCGACGGTCCCATAGCCGCCTTCCTGGACATCCCCGAGCGCTCGGTCAAGCCACGCGAGCACGGCATCACGCACATCATCGACAGGGGCCTGTCGGTCGCCGAGGTAGACGGGCTGCTAGAGGTGGCCGGCGACGCCGTCGACGTGGTCAAGCTCGGCTGGGGCACGGCGCTCGTGAGCGCCAACCTGAAGCCCAAGCTGGCGCGCTATGGCGCCCACGGCGTGCCGGTCGTGCTGGGGGGCACGCTGACCGAGCTGGCCATCCGCCAGGGAAGAGTCGACGGCCTGATCGCATGGCTGCACGAGCTCGGCCTGCGCCACGTCGAGATCTCCGACGGCACGATCGAGATCGAGCCCGCGGTCAAGCGCGAGCTGATCGAAAGGCTCTCGCGCGAGTTCACTGTGTTCGCCGAGGTGGGAAGCAAGGATGCCGACTTCATCATGGCTCCCTACGTGTGGGTGGAACAGATCGAACGCGACCTCGACGCCGGCGCCTGGAAGGTGATCGCCGAGGCACGCGAGTCGGGCACCGCCGGCATCTACCGGGCAAACGGCGAGGTGCGCACCGGTCTGATCGACGAGATCGTTCACTCGATCGACAAGGAGAAGCTGATCTTCGATGCGCCACTGCAGAAGCAGCAGGTGTGGCTGCTCAAGCAGTTCGGCAGCGAGTGCAACCTCGGCAACATCGCGCCCGCCGACGTGCTGTCGCTGGAGACGCTGCGTCTCGGCCTGCGCTCTGACACGGTCGAGCGCTTTGCGCTGGGTGGCGGGGATTGAGCGGGGTCGCCGCCGGGATCGATGGCGACCCGGCGGACAGCGGGACGGCGGGCGCTGACGCCCAGGCGCTCGCGCGCATCGTCTTCGCGCTGCTCGTGGTCGCCTGCTTCGCGGCGTTCTTCGTCACGCAACGGCTCAAGCACACGCCGACCGTCGTCCAGCGCTTCGAGCGCACGCCGACCTTCACGCCCGCCGGCCCCGCGCCAGGCAACCTGGAGGAGATCTCCTTCAAGCTCGCCAACGCCGACGAGGCGACCGTAGCGATCATCGACTCCAGCGGCGACGTGGTTGCCACGCTCGTGCGCGATCGGCCGCTGGCGCGCTACAAACAGTTCTCGCTGCGCTGGAACGGCCGTCGCGGCACCGCCCATCGCTACGGCCACCTGGAGACGGCCAGCGGGCGCGTGGTGCTCGTGGCCGAGAACGAAGGCCCGCCCGCGACCCCCGGCGAATACCGCGTGCGCGTGAGCCTGCGCCGCCAGAACCGCACGCTGCTCTCGCCATGGAGCTTCACGCTGGTGGGTCGCTGATGCGCGTCGGCGCGGCGTCGACCATCCTGGGGCCCGTGCCGGTGGCGACCAGCCTGCCCAGCGCTGGCACAATAGTTGGCGGCCTGACCGCGGCGCTTGTCGCGATCGCCGTGCTCGCCTGGCTAATGCGCCGCCACGCACAGGCGCTTCCGCTGCTGGCGATCGTCGCGCTGCCCTTCAGGCTGCCGATCTCCGCCGACGGGCGCACGGTCAACCTGCTCATCCCCATCTACCTGGTCGTCGCCGCAGGCACGCTCGGGCGACTGCTGCCCGCGCTGCTCGCGCGCCTTGCCCAGCGCGGGGGAGCGGCCGCGTACGCGGCCGAGGTCCCCAGCCAGGGCGCGGATGCGACGGCGCCCGGGGCCGACGATGGGACGCCTCGTCAGCTCGCCTTCTGGGCCTCGCCGCGGGGCCTTACGTGGCTCTTGTTCGGCGCCGTCTGCCTGTATGTGCTGCAGGTTGCCTACTCGGCCGACCGCGTCAAGGCGCTCGAGAACATCGCCTTCTTCTACGTGCCGTTCGCGCTGCTGTTCGCCCTGCTTGTGCAGGTGCGCTGGACACGCGAGCTGCTGGTGCGCTGCCTCGTCGCGCTGGTCGCGCTCGCGGTGGTGTTCGCTGGGGTCGGCTTCGTCGAGTACGACCGCAAGTCGCTGTTCTTGAATCCCAAGGTGGTGGCAGCCGACCAGTACGACAACTATTTCAGGGTCAACTCGGTGTTCTTTGATCCGAGCATCTACGGGCGCTTCCTCGCGCTGGTGATGATCGCGCTGTGCACGCTCGTGCTGTGGAATCGCAACAGGCGCGTGGTGATCGCAGGCGCCGTTGCGCTGGCCTGGCTGCTCGCCGGCCTGGTAACAAGCTTCTCGCAGTCGAGCATCGCCGCCTTGCTGCTCGGCCTGGCCGTGCTCGCGGCGTGGCGCTGGAGCGCGATCTGGGCTGTGTATGTGTCCGCGGCGGTGCTTGCGCTCGGCGCGCTGGTCTTGCTGCTGGCGCCCACCAGCCTGCATTTCGGCCTGAAGGGCTCCAGCGGCTCGACCAACAACGCGACCAGCGGGCGCACGTCGCTCGTGTCGGGCGGCCTGGAACTGCTCGCCAAACGGCCGCTGCAGGGCTACGGCCCAGGCTCGTTTGAAACCGAGTACAAGCGCCACAGCCACGCTGATGCGCAGAGCGCTACGTCGGCCTCGCACACGATCCCCGTGACGATCGCCGCCGAGCAGGGGATCCTCGGCCTGGCCGTCTATGCGGCGCTGCTGCTCAGCGCCTTCATCGTGCTGTTCCGCGGCGCGGGGCGCTCGCCACCGCGAATGGCGATCGCCGCGTGCTTTGCGGCGCTGGTGCTGCACACCTGGACCTACGCCGACTTCCTCGAGGACCCGTTCACGTGGACGTTGCTGGCGATCGGCGTCGCGCTCGCCCGTCAGGACATGGCAGTGCACGCCGAGGACGACCCCGGCACCGTGACGGTCGCGACTGGGGCGCGCGCGCCGGCCAGTAGCTTCTGAGCGGTGCTCGGCTACCTCAAGCGCCTGGTCACAACGGGCGCGGCCTACCAGTTTGGGGACATACTGGCCAAGGGTCTGGCCCTGCTCACGCTGCCGCTGTACACCCACCACGTGGGCACGAAAGCCTACGGAGCGGCCGAATCGCTGCTGACGGCGGTGATCCTGTCGAGCATCCTGTTGCGCGTGGGGGTCGGCGAGGCGTTCATCCGCTTCTACTTCGACGACGACGATCAGGCCCGGCGCGCGCGCATCGCGCGCACGGCCACCGCTGCGGTCGCCTGGACGACGACGGTCGCCTCTCTGGTCGCGGTGGCCTTTGCGGGCCCACTGTCGAAGCTGCTGTTGAGCTTCCGTGACCCGCTGCTGTTCGACTGCGCGGTGCTCGGCCTGTGGGCGTTCACCAACCTGGAGATGGCCTACGCGCAGCTACGCGTTGACGAGCGCGCACGCACGTACGTGTACGCGTCGGGCGCCAACGTGCTCATGACGGTCGCCTTCACGACCTCCCTGGTCGTGTTCGCCGGCCAGGGCGCGCGCGGTCTTCTGCTGGGCAACTTCTGCGCCTCGGCGCTGGTCGTGCTGGGATTGTGGTGGGTGCTGCGCCGGCGCTTCTCGCTGCTGGTCAAGCTGGCGGACCTGCGCGCGATGCTGCGCTTCGGGCTGCCAACCGTGCCGGCCGACGCGAGCGTGTACGCGCTGCAGGTGGCCGACCGCTTCTACCTGTTCAGGGTCTTCTCCCAAGGCGCCGCCGGCCAGTACGCGATCGCGATAAAGCTCGCCACCGTCGTGTTCGTGGCCGTGCGCGGCTTTCAGTACGCGTGGCCGCCACTGGCCTACTCGATCGACAACGACGAGGAGGCCTCGCGCCTGTACTCGCTGGTGACCACCTACTACGCGCTGGCCACCGGCGTGGTCGTGTGCGCCGTGGCGCTGCTTGGGCGTTGGCTAGTCCGGCTGCTGGCCGCGCACGAGTACTTCGGCGCCTACCGAGCGCTGCCCTGGCTCGCGCTCGGTTGGGCGCTGTATGGCCTGTACCTGGTGTTCGTGGCGATCGCGGGGCGCGCGCGCGTGACGTCGCGCAACTTCGGCGCGGGAGCGGCCGGGCTGGTGGTCAACGTGGCGCTGCTGGTCGCACTCGTGCCCCACGGTGGAGCCGGCCTGGGAATAGCCGGCGCGGGGATCGCGCTGTGCGGCGCCTACGCGGCGATGCTCATAGCCATGTACCTGTTGACGCGCAGCCTGTTCAGGGTGGGCTTCGAATGGCGCCGGCTGGCGCATCTGATGGCGATCCTCGCAGGCGTGGCGGTGGCGGGCGATCTGCTGCTGCCGACCCACGGGCTGGCAGGCCTGCTGCTGCGCGCCGCATGGCTTGCGCTCGTGCCCGCCGCGCTGCTGCTCACGCGCTTCTTTCATCCGCACGAGCTCGGCGGCGCCCGTGCGCTGGTCGCCGAGGGTCGCCGCAGGGTGAGCGCCTACCGCGCCGGGCACGGCGAGGTGGAGGCGTACGCCGAGGATCCGCTTAGAGACCTCTGATAGAAGCCAACGGCGGGCGATAGTTCTACGGGCAGTCGAGGGGGAGTTGTCGACTCGCGCGATTCTTGGCTCAAGAATGCGGCTTTTGTGGCCGATCGGAGTCCGAGTATGGCTGAGCTCTCTGTCAAACGATCCCGTCAAGCGGGTGCCAAGGAGCGCCAGCGCCGCGCGGAGGCGCTGCGTCGCTATCGCGCTGACGCGCGCGCCAAGGGCGTGGCGGCGGTCGGCGAGGTGCCCTACCTGCGCGAGCAGCTGAGCCTGGCGGCCAGGCTGACCGCCCGGCTTGCCGCAAAGAACGAGGTCGAGGAGATGGCCCAGCTGGTCGTCGACGAGCTGCACGAGACGTTCGCCTTCTATCTCGCCGCCGTGCAGCGCCTGGATGACGACGGCGTGCTGCGGCTGATCGCCGGGCGCGGTCCGCTTGCCGAGGTGATGGCCGAGTTCCTGCTGACCGAGCAGTCGGTCACAGAGGGGGTCAACGGTCGGGTGGCCCGCTCGGCTGCTACAGCGCTCGTCAGCGACACGCACGCCGACCCGGACTACATCGTGCGCGACCCGCAGACAGACCCCCGCTCGGAGCTGTCGGTGGCGATCCTGCTGGACGGGTCGGTGTGGGGCGTGCTCAACATCGAGGCGCCAGACCCTGGTGTGCTCAGCGAAACCGACGCTGCGCTGGTGGAGGCGATCGCGTCGAGCTTTGGCGCGGCGCTGCACCGCGCCAGGCTGGTGGGCGATCTGGAGGGGGCGTTCACGACGGCGCTTGCAGCGCTGACCAGCACGGTGGAGGCCAAGGACGACTACACCGCCTGCCACGGCGAGGACGTGGCCGAACTGGCCGAGCGGGTCGCGCTGCGCATGGCGCTGCCGGGCAGCTGCGCGCGCGATGTGCGCTACGCGGCCATGCTGCACGACATCGGCAAGGTGGCAGTGCCCAGCGAGATCCTGCTCAAGCCCGGCCCGCTCACCGACGAGGAGTGGGTGACGATGCGCGGCCATGCCGCCATCGGCGGAGAGCTGGTCGGGCGCATCGACGCGTTCGCGCACCTGGCGCCGGCGGTGCGCGCCAGCCACGAGCGCTGGGACGGCGGCGGCTATCCCGACGGCCTGTCGGGCGAGCAGATCCCGCTGGCGGCGCGCATCATCGCCGCATGCGACACCTACGACGCGATCATCACCGATCGTCCCTACCGCCGTGGGCGCTCGCCGCGGGAGGCTGCGCAGGAGCTGCGCAGGGTGGCGGGGACGCAGCTGGACGCCCGCGCGGTAGACGCGCTACTGGAGGAGCTGGACCTGCACTGAGCGCCACTCGGCGGTGCGTCAGCCGCCGCTCGTGCGATCGTCGGCCGCGCGGTTGTACTCATCGGCCGCCTCGCGCAGGCCCTCGCCGCGCCGCGGCATGAGCGTGGCGGTCACGTGGCGCCGATAGCGCCGCGGCGACTGTCCGGGCAGCGCAAGCGCAGCGACAGCGCGCAGCGCGTAGCTGTAGGCGGTCAGCCAGCGCACCGCGCGGGCGGACGCGGCCGAGTGGTGCTTGCGCATGTACAGGTCGCGGTTGCGCGCCAGTTCCACGATCCGCCGCTCGGGGACCGCGCCCGTGGCCAGCTGCTCGTGGTGGACGGCCAGCGCCTGGGGCACGTACAGGCTGCGCCAACCCTTGTCGCGCAGGCGCCGGGCGAAGTCGACCTCGTCTGAGTACACGAAGAAATCCGGGTCCAGGTAGCCGACCTGTGCAGCCGCCTCCCGACGCACCAGTAGCGCCGAGGACTGGCACCAGTCGACCTCGCGCGTGTGCTCGCCCTTGCTCTGGACCGTGTAAAGGCGGTGCAGGAACAGCGCGCCGGCGAGCGCGGTCAGCGGCGTGGGAAAGCGCCAGGCACAAGCCTGTGCGCGCCCGTCGGGGCGCAGCAGCTTTGCGCCCGCGCAGGCAGCGTCGGGGCGACTCTGCAGCGCCTGCCACAGGGCCAGCGTTGCGCCGGGCTGCAGCTCGGAGTCCTCGTTGAGCAGCAGCGCGTAGCGTCCGTGCGCGCGTCGCAGCAGCTCGGAGTCGTTGACTGCCTTGCCGCGACGGTGGTCGATCGCGATTGTCTCGTCGACCGCCGGGTGCGCCTGCGCGGCCTGCGCGGAGCCGTCGCGCGAGCCGTTGTCGAGCACGAGCGTCTCGGTGGCAAACGGCAAACCCTCGCGCTCGCGCGCGATCGCATCGAGCCCGCGCGCCAGCAGGTCGCGCTGGGAGGTGTTGACGACGCAGTAGCTCACCTCGACCGTGGGCACTACCGTGAGAATGGCAGCTGTGCGCGCGCTACCGTTGCGGGCGCCCGTCTCTGAGCACATGCGCGTCCACGTCGTCGATCCCTCGGCCTACACGCCGCCCTACGACCACGCATTCTGCCGCGCGCTCGCCACGGCCGGCGCCGAGGTCAGCCTGTACACGAGCCGCTTCGCCTACGGCGCGGGCGCGCCGCCGGCCGGCTACGAACGCCAAGACGCCTTCTACCGCGCCGCCGGCCACGTTGGCGACGCCCGCGTTCGTCGCGCGGTTAAGCTCGCCGAGCACGTCCCCGACATGCTGCGCTACCGGCGCGCGGCACGCGCAGCCGACGTGGTCCACTTCCAATGGCTGACCGTCCAGCACCTCGACCGGCACCTGCTGCCTCGCGGACGTCCGCTCGTGCTGACCGCGCACGACATCCTGCCGCGCGAGCCCCGTCCCGGTCAACTCGCAGCCCAGCGGCGTTTGTATGACCGCTTCGACGCGGTCGTGGTGCACTCCGAGCACGGACGCATGCGGCTGGTCGACGAGCTCGGTGTAGATGCCGATCGCGTCCACGTAATCGCGCACGGCGCACTGCGGCCGTGGGAGGGACATGCCGAAGTTCAGCTGCCCGCACAGCTGCGCGGTGGCGATCGCCCCGTCGTGCTGTTCTTCGGGCTGATGCGCCCCTACAAGGGGCTAGACCTGCTGCTCGACGCCTGGCGGGGCATGCAGGGCGCCGAGCTGTGGATCATCGGCATGCCGCGTATGGACCTGGCTGCGCTGCGCGCGATTGCGCCAGGGGACGTGCGCTGGCTTACCCGCTTCATCACCGACGCGGAGATCCTCGCCGTCATGCGCCGCGCCAGCCTGCTTGTGCTGCCCTATCGCGAGATCGACCAGTCGGGCGTGGCCTTCACGGGCCTTGGAGCTGGGCTTCCCTTGTTGCTCAGCGACGTTGGCGGGTTTCCCGAGATCGCCGCCTCCGGCGCCGCGCGCACGTTTGCAGCCGGCGACTCGGCGGCGCTGGGCGAGGCATTGCGCGACCTGCTGGCCGATCAGGCCACGCTGGCCGACATGGTCGAGCGCGCCCGCGCGGCAGCCGCAGGCGAGTACGCCTGGGAGTCGATCGCGCAGCGCACGCTCGCGCTCTATCGACAGCTGCTGGGGAGATGAGTTGTGCCCGCTCGCCGGCCCGGGCTGTACGTCAGTCGGTCCAGAAGTCGTTGAGTATCTCGCCGTCGCCCTGGCGGTGAGGGCCGAACACAATCAGCGACAGGCCCTCGGACCCCGCCTCGAACGCGCGCTTAACCTGCGGCGCGATGCGGATCGCATCAAGCTCGCCGATGTCGACGATCTCGTCGTCGAGCCGGACCCGTCCACCGCCCGAAAGCACCACCGCCACCTCCTCAGCCTGTTCGTGGCGGTGGCCAAACGATTGGCGCTTGCCGGGCTTGAGCACGTGATACGCCAATCCGGTGGTCTGCGCACCGAGATCCTCGCGGGGAAAATGCGCCTCGCCCAGATCCTCAAGGCCGAACTTGGGAGCGCTGTCGTTGGTGTCGCGCAGGTTCTTGATCGTGTAAGTCATCGCCGGGAGAGTACCCCGCATGGCCGCTGCGCAAGCCGCCACTTCCGCAACAATGCCTGCCCGTGCTCGCTCTGGCCATCGTCTTCTGGCTGTCCTGTGGGCTGATCGTGTGGACGCAGCTCGGCTACGGTGCCGCCCTCGCAGCCGTCGCGCGCGTGCTCCCGCGGCCCGAGCGAGAACCACGCGAACCCCTCCAGCGGAGCCGCCCTGGCGGCGGAGCCCATCAAAACTCGACTCCCCCCTCGCTGTCGCTCGTGATTGCGGCCCACAACGAGGAACAGGTCATCGCCGCAAAGGTCGTCAACGCGCTCGCGCTCGACTACCCGCGCGGGCTGCTCGAGGTGATCGTCGCCTGCGACGGGTGCACAGACGCGACCGCCGCGCACGCCAGGGCCGCCGGCGCCGACCTGGTGCTCGACCTGCCCCGGGGCGGCAAGATCCGCGCGCAGGACGCCGCCGTGCAGCGCGCGCGGGGGGAGATCGTCGCCTTCTCCGACGCCAACGCGCTGTGGGAGCCCGATGCCGCCCTTGTGCTCGTCGCCGCCTTTGCCGATCCACGCGTCGGCTACGCCTGTGGCCAGGTCCGCTACCTGCCCCAGGCGGCGACCTCTTCTGGAGGGGCGCGCGGGGGGGCGGGTAGGAGCGCGGATGCCAACCAGGAGGGGGTCTACTGGCGCTATGAGCTTGCCCTGCGTGCCCTGGAGTCGCGCCTGTCCTCGATCACCGGCGGCAACGGCGCCATCTACGCCACCCGCCGCGACACCTACATCGTGGTCGACCCGATTATGGGCCATGATCTGTCGCTGCCGTTCAACATGGTCAAGCGGGGGCTGCGCGCCGTGTATGTCCCAGGCGCACACAGCAGCGAGAAGATGGTCCCCTCGCTCGGTGGCGAGTTCACCCGCAAGCGGCGCATGATGAGCCACACCTGGCCGATCGTGTTGCGCGGAGGCATGCTCTCACCGCGTGGCTATCCGCTCGGCTACGCCCTCATGATCCTCTCCCACCGCCTGCTGCGCTACGCCACGCCCGGCCTGCACGTGCTCGCCCTTGCCGCCAACGTCGCGCTGGTGGTGCTCGCCAGCGGTGGCGCGCGGACGCTGTACATCGTCACGCTTGCTGCGCAGATCGCGCTGCTGCTCGCCGCCGCCCTCGCCGGCGCGCTGCCCCTTCGCCCGCTGTTGATCGCTCGCTACTACGTCCTCACCACGGCCTCGTTGGCCGCCGGACTGTGGGATTGGCTTCGCCACGGCACCGACGCTCACTGGGAGGCCGCCGAGGGCACGCGCTGACGCCCTATTGTCCCGCGCGGTGATCCGCCGTGGCGTCGACATCGTGGTGTCCTCAGTTGCGCTCGCGCTGGCCGCGCCCGTGCTCGCGCTGGCAGCGCTGGCAATCCGTCTAGAGGGTCCCGGCCCGGTGTTGTATCGCCAGGCGCGCAGCGGCCTGCACGGCCACCAGTTCGACGTGCTCAAACTGCGCACGATGGTCACCGGCGCCGAGCACATCGGAGCAGGATTGGCGATCAACGAGGGCGATCCGCGCATCACCCGCGTGGGCGCGTTCCTGCGCCGCACCTCGCTGGACGAGTTGCCCAACCTGCTCAACGTGCTACGCGGGGAGATGTCGCTGATCGGGCCGCGCCCCACGCTGCCCGTGCAGGTGGCGCAATACACTGAGCGCCAGCGTGGCCGGCTGGCGGTCAAGCCGGGAATCACCGGCTGGGCTCAGGTCAACGGGCGTGCGTCGCTGCCCTGGGCCCAACGCATCGAGCTCGACCTGTACTACATCGAGCATCGCTCGCTCGTCCTGGACCTGCGGATCCTGTGGCGCACCGTAGCCATGGTGCTCGGCGGTTCGGGTCTGTACAAGGGCGCCGCCGGCGGCTGGGAGGGCAAGCTGTGAGCGCGGGTGATGACAAGGCCGTCGTCACCCTGCCGCGCACGCGCCTGCGTGCGATCCTGCTCACGGGCGCGGGCAAGCGCTATGACATCGTCTCCTGCTTCGCCCAGCTGACCACCACGATCGTCGCTGACCCCGCCCCGCTCGCACCCGCCCAGTACGCCGCGCACGTGCGCGCCGCCGTGCCGCTGATCGACGACCCCGCCTACGTGCCCGAGCTCGAGCGCCTGTGCGCGCAGCACGGCGTCGGCGCGGTGCTGCCGCTGACCGACCTGGACATCGAGGTGCTGGCCAAGGCCAACGAGGAAGGGCGACTGCCCGCGCTCGTGCCCGCCGCGCAGATCGCCCGCGCGACCTATGACAAGTACGAGACCCACCTGCTGCTCCAGCGTCACTCGCTGCCATCGCCGCCCACCGTGCTGCCCGACCACGATCTCGACGCGCTGGACTATCCCGTAATGATCAAGCCGCGGCAGGGCTCCGGCGCACGCTCGATCCACGTCGCGCACAACCCCGCTCAGGCGCGCTTGTTCATCGACTACGTCCAGGATGCTCCAAAGGTCGCGCGCCCGCGGAACCTGCCCGGGCCAGAGCCCGTGATGGTCCAGCGCGCGATGGGCGGCCCCGAGATGTCCATCGATTGCCTCGGCGACCAGGACGGGCGCTGCCTGAACGCGATCCCCCGCACGATGCTCGAGTCCCGCGGCGGCGAGTCGATCAAGGGGAAGGTCGTGCGCGACAGCGAGCTGATCGAGCTCGGGCGGCGCGTCATGGAGGCCTTGAACGTGTGCGGCCCGGCCACTATCCAGGTCTTTCGCGACCCCGACGTAGGCGTGGCCATCACCGACGTCAACACCCGCTTCGGAGGCGCTTTCCCAGCACCCGTCTACGCCGCCCTGCCCGGGCGCACCTACCCCGAGCTGATCGTGCGCATGGCCGCCGGCGAGCGCGTCGAACCCCACGTGGGCGAGTTTCGCCCGGGCGTGACCTTCACCCGCTACTACTGGCAGCTCGAGCTCGACGAGCAGCTCTCGCCGACCGGGCGAGACATCGTGTCCGGCGGCCCGCCCACGCCACGCTGAACGAGCGCGCCTGGCGCGCCGCCACCAAGCGCCTGCTCACTGCAGGGAGCCTGCCGCCGCTGGAAGGCTAGAATCCAAGCTCGTGGCCTCGCTGCTAGTCGATTCACCGCCAGCCAACGCGGGCGAGCACGAGCAGGGCGACTCCGCCGGCACCCCCGCCGGGCAGGGTGGGGTGGGCGGAACTCCTGGTCTAGGCGCCTCGCAGACCGTCCAGCGCAATTGCGCCAACTGCGCCGCCCCGCTTGCGCCCGGCCAGGATTGGTGCCTGCAGTGCGGCGCCGGCGCCCCTGGCAGCCTCGGTGCCCCCGGCTGGCGCGCGAGCGCGGCCGTCCTTGCCGCCACCGCCGTGTTGGTGCTCGGCGCAGCGGTCGCTGCCTACGCCGCGCTCACGCACAGCTCCCCCAAGGCTCGCACGCTCACGACCACCGTCGCGCAGGCGGCTCCCGTCACACCGCCCGCTAGCACGACACCCGTGCCTCCGTCCAAAGCCACGTCTCCCCAGACCGTCAAACCCGTCCTCCCGCACGGCGTCGTCAAACCGCCCAAGATCCCGCTTACTGCCGCCGTGCCAAAGCCGTCGGCCACCGCGCCGAAAATCCCCGCGACCGCGCCAGGCGCCACGCCCACGCCTTCGAGCACCAGTAAACAGCCGTCCAGCGCGGGCGCCAATGGCTCCACCCCGAGCGAATCCACAGCCGGCCAGGCGCCCAGCGAATCGCAGCAGGCGGCCATCCTGCTCGACACCAACGCAGCCTCCACATACAACCCGTATGACCTGCCCGCCGCCGGCTTCGGCGATCCCAGCCTGGCCATCGACGGCGATCGGACGACCGCGTGGACCGCGCAGGTCAACCCGGCCACCGCGCCCAAGATGGCCGAGGGACTGCTGATCGACCTCAAGAGCCCGCAGCGCCTGTCGACGGCCATCGTCGTCACGTCAACTCCCGGCATGACCATCCAGGTCTACGGCGCCGACACCTCCGCGCCGCCCACGTCGATCACCGCCCCGGCCTGGGTGACGCTCAGCGCTTCGATGATCGACAAGAAGAAAGACCTGCGCATCACGCTGCGTCACTCCGCCAAGGCCTTCCGGTTCGTCACGCTGTGGATCAGCCAGGTGCCCGCCGCCTCGATCGGCAGCGAACAGACTCCCGGGCACGTCAGCGTCAACGAACTGGAACTGTTCCCGGTCGCTTAGGACCCGGGTGGCGTCAGTTGGTCCGGCGCGTTCCCGCCCGTTTGGCCGCTTTGGCCGGGCGCTTGACAGCGCTGTCGCCCTTGCGCCACACCTCGTCCAGGAAGCGCGCGATCTCGTCGGTCAGGCGCTCGGGGCGGATGCGCATGGCCGAGAGTATTGGGATGACCGAGCGTCTCGCGCAGCGCATCCTCGCCAGCGCCGCCTTCGCCCCCAGCGCGTCGCCGGAAAATTGCAGCGCGTTCGCGTGGACCACGAGGGCGCAGACCCCGGCGTCGTGTCCGCCGTAAGCAGGACCAAGATGACGATGACGGACAATATCGTAGTTTGAGATTCCGATGCGGACTGTCCTTAAAGCCTCGGCCACCTCGCCACGAAAGAAGGCGGTGGACCAGCGGCAGTGGTAAGCCTCGAGCAACTGGTCGCTATCGTCCGATTGCTGCGCGAGCCTCACGAGCTCTGCCGCCCGCTCGCGCGCCAACGCTGTCTTGCGCCCAAGATTGGCTCCGAGCCAAAGGCCCCATTTGCCCTATACAGCGCCGCGCCATCGCCGATTAGTGCGGCTATCTCGGCTGCGCGGCGATAGATTTCCTCGGCGGCCGCGCTTTGCATACCGCGACGACCATCCGAGCGCCGGCCCGAGCTTGAGTAAGAAATCTAATTGCCGCCGCTGCCGTCACCGGCGATTCCGGCAGCGTGTCGGCGAATTTGAGACCCGCGGAGAAGTTCGCAACCGCTTCCAGATAGGCCGATCGAGCGAGCGCGCGTTCGCCGGCGCGCATGCGATAGTCGCAGGCTTTTTCGGTAAGGCCGGCTTCGCCGAAATGATAGGCCAGCAATTCCGGCTCGTTCGCCGCCGCTTCGGGGAAATGCTCCTCGAGCGCCTGCGCGATGCGCCCATGCCATTCGCGCCGGCGCGCCAACAGCAGGCTTTCATAGGCCGCGTCGCGCACCAGCGCGTGCTTGAAGCTAAAGCGCGCTCCAGGCCCGCCTTCGGGAAAGACGATGCCGGCCGCTACGAGTTTTCGAGCGCGGCCTCGAGTTGGACCTTTGGCTTCGGCGCAACCGCCTCCAGCAGAGGAAGCGTAAATTGCCGGCCGATAACCGCCGCGATCTGAGCTACCTCGCGCGCCTCGCCAAGGCGGTCGAGGCGCGCGCATCAGCGAATCCTTGAGTGTCGCTGGCACCGCCGCGCCCCTTCGCCCGCCGACTTCACAACGCTCTTCGGTCAATTCCTCGACGAAGAGCGGCACGCCGTCGGTCTTGGCGACGATCGCCGCGACGGTTTCGCCGAAAATCCGTGCGCGGCGGCGACGCCGGCGATCAGCTCGCGCGCATTCGTCGCGGCCCAGGCGACCCAGCGTAAGCAGCGTTGCGTGCGGCCGCGCGAGCCAGGGCGGCGTAAAATCCGGCCGCGCGGTACCACGACAAACAGCCGCGCGCGGCCGATGCTGTCGGTCAAGCGCGTCATCAATTCGAGCGTGGTGGCATCGATCCAGTGGGCGTCTTCGAGACAGGAGCACTGGATCGCTCTCGCCCATGTCGGACGATCTCGTCGACCAGTAGGCAATGCGTCGCCGCCTTGCGTTGTGCCGGCGTAGCGCAATCGCGCCAGCGGGCCCCGCGGAATGGACAACAGCTCAGCCAGCAATGGAGCGCCGCGGGATCGCCGCGGCCGTGCCGCGCGAGAACGGGCGCGGAGCTTCTCGATGCGTGCATCCGATAGATCGGCCGGCGCAAAGCCGGCTGCGGGAGAGATGATGGATCACCGGATAGAGCGCGCTGTCGCTGTGATAGGGCGAGCATTGCAGATGGATGACGGCGCGTGCGGCTCGCCGCGACGTCTTCCTGCAACGCCTCGATCAAGCGCGATTTCCGATCCGGCCTCGCCGATCAGGGTGACGATCTGGCCTTCGCCCTGACGCGCCAGATGCCAGCGTTCGAGCATCAGCCCCATTTCGTGCGCGCGGCCGACGAGCGGAGCCGCGCCGGGCGGATCGCGGCAAAGCGGCTCTCGACCGCGCCTCGCCGACCACTTGCCAGGCCGGCACCGGGCGCGCGAAGCCTTTCAGTTCGTGCGCGCCGTGGGTTTCAAGCTCGAGCAATCCGCCGGGCAGACTCGCGTGCCTGGATGCAGTCGGTGCCGGCCAGCGCTTGAAGCCGCGCGGCGAGATTGGTGTTTCGCCGACGATGGTGCGCTCCTGCGCGATCCCGGTGCCGATGATTTCGCCGACCACGACCAGGCCGGTGGCGATGCCGATCCGCGCCTGCAGCCGTGGCCATCGGGCATCTCGAGGGCGCCGACTTCGGACAGGATGCCGATCGCGGCGCGAACCGCGCGCTCCGCAGCATCCTCGAAGGCGCAGGGAAAGCCGAAATAGGCCAGCACGCCGTCGCCCATGAACTTGGCGACGAAACCGCCAAAGCGTCCGATCGCGCCGGCGGCCGCGTCCTGATAGCGCCGGATCAACCCGCCCAGCAGTTCGGGATCGATGGCCGACAGCGCCGTCGAGCCGACCATATCGCAGAACATCACGGTGACCTGTCGCCGCTCGGCATCCGCCGCGCCTGCGGGGCATTCGCTGGCCGGACTCGCCGCCTTGCATGCCGACGCGTGCGCGCTCGGCGATCGCTTTCAGAAGCCGCCGGCGATTGCCCAGCGAAACGCCGAGCTGTTCGAGATCGCGCTCGCTGAGCTCCGGCAGGATATCGAGGTCGATATCGTTCGCCTCGAACGCGTCGGCATATTGCTCGAGATTGTGCACCGCGCAACCAGTCGCGAAGATCGCTCATGCCGTGAAATTCCTCGCCTGCGCCGGCGCACCCGCTCTAAGAAGCATATGACGCGACCGATCGGGCCGGCGCGGCCAACGCCGGCTCGCGAGCTTCGATGTCATTCCCAACCTGCCGCGTAGCGGCCATCGACAGGCGAAGATCGCCGCGCTGGCGAGCGCGGCAATCGCGGCGACGATCAGGAAGAACTCCGGCTTGTCCATGCGGCTCCAGAAGCTGCCGAGCCAGCCGGCGAGGAAATTGCCGACGAAGCTCGTCGCCAGCCACACGCCCATCATCATCGAGAGGATGCGCGCCGGCGCGACCTTGGTCACCAGCGACAGCCCGACCGGCGAGAGATAAAGCTCGCCGACGGTGATGACGACGAAATAGCCGAACAGCCACAGCCAGCTCGCCTTGCCGCCGCCCGCATGCCAGGCGGCCAGCGCCATGACAGGTAGGCCAGCGCGACGCCGAAGCAGCCGAGCGCCATCTTGGTGATGGTCGAAGGCTCCGTGCCGCGCGCCGCCTGCCGCGTCCACAGCGCGACGACGAACGGCGTGAAAGCGAAGATCATGAGCGGGATTGAACGCCTGAAACCAGGTGGTGGGAATCTCGCACGGCCAAACGAGGAGATCGATCGTGCGGTCGGTATTGGCGTCGGCCCATAGCGCGATCGTGTTGCCCTGCTGCTCGTAGGTCGCCCAGAACAGCGTGTTGGGCACGAACAGCACGAGCAGCGCGATGATGGCGCGCCATTCGTCGCGGTCGAGCGGCTCGCGTCTCGACATGCGCCGCGCCTCGCCTTCTGCAGCTCGTCCGGCGGCAGCAGCGGCATGGCGTAGAGATAGATGGCGAGCCCGATCAGCATGCCGACGCCGGCGGCGGCAAAGCCGTAATGCCAGCCCGCCTTCTCGCCGAGCGTGCCGCAGACGAGCGGCGCCAGGAACGCGCCGACATTGATGCCGACATAGAAGATCGAATAGGCGCGGTCGCGCCGCGCGATCGCCGGGCGGATAAAGCCCGCCGACCTGGGTCGAGATATTCGGCTTGAACGCGCCGTTGCCGAGGATGAGCGCGAGCGAGCGCGAACAGGAATAGCTGCTCGACCGCCATCATGAAATGGCCGATCGCCATCAGCATCGCGCCGATGATGACGGTGCGGCGCTGGCCGAGCACGCGGTCGGCAAGAAGCCCGCCGAAGACCGGCGTGAGATAGACGAGCGCCGGTGTAGAGGCCGTAGATCTGCGACGAAAAGGGTTGCACGTCGAGCGGACCGAAGACCGCTTCGAGCATGCGCTTGAGGCCGGCAAGACCGAGCACGTTGCCGGAGTGCTCGGGGATGCAGCAGATATTTCGTCATGTAGAGGACGAGGAGCGCGCGCATCCCGTAATACGAGAAGCGCTCCCACATCTCGGTGGTGAACAGGAAGGTGAGGCCTTTGGGATGGCCGAAGCTCCGCCTCAGCGGCGTCCGGTCGCTGAAAGGAGCGCTGCGCAACCCGAACGTGTTCAGCCAAGACGGCCGCCTCCGCTACTCCAGTGCTCGCAATCCTGAAGATAACGAGCCTGCCAAATGACCGCACGGGCTCGGCGATTGCGCACGGGACCGCAGTCGAGCATGTCGGCGGCAAACGCGCTCAAGCGGCCCGCCGATTTGGGGGCCTCGGCCAGGCGCTCATGGAAGGGATCGTATTCGATGCCGGCGGGGCAAGCTGCTCTCTCGGCTTCTTCAGGATCGCGCGCTGCCCCGCGCGGACGACTTCGCCGCGCTCGTCTCCTCCCCCGCGCAACGAAAGCGGCGGCGGAATAGTCCTGTCCTACGAAACGAAACGCGGCCGGCGGCCCGTGTTGCTCATTCCGCGGGCGTTGCGGCCAACGCCCCATCTGGCATCGCCTCGTGCGGCGCCGAGCGGTCGAGTGCGCTCGCCGGCGACTCGGCTCAACCCGAAGAAGAACACCGCCACGATCAGATAGGCGATCGCGACCGTCGGCGTCACCGCGATGCCGATCGCTTCACCGTGCATGAAGCCGAAGAAGGTGAGCACCGCGCCGGCGAACGCAAAGGCCGACGGCTTGCACGAACTTCTTGTCGATGACGAAGGCGCCGATCGCGGCGAGCACCAGACCGGTCAGGATCGCGCCGCCGCCGAGCACTTCGAGGCCGTGATAGAGCACGCCGACCCCGGCGAGCTTGTCAAAGCCGACCGCCGCCGCGTTGGTGCCGGCCGCGCGCCAGCGCGCCATCCATCAGCGTCTTGCACCAGGCCGCAAGATGCGGCGTCAGCGCCAGCACGATCGCGGGCGCGTGGCTCTTCGGCGTGGTCTGGAACGCCTGCGCGCCGATCAGCATGCCGATGTAGAGCAGGATCGGCAGAGATCGCGACCACCGGCACGAGCGCCGAGCATCAGCGAGATGATGCCGAACCACGACAGCACGATCACCATGATGCCGGTCGCGGCCGAGTAGCCGATGCGGCCGCCCATCGCCTTCCAGCCCGGATGGCCGATATAGACCGCGTTGATGAAAGGATTGCCCATCAGGCAGCCGATCAGGCTGACGACGCCATCGGCGGTGAGCACGCGCGTGGTCGGATAGGCATCGCCCGCGGCCTCCGCGCTCTCGACATTGTCCATCGCCTCGACCAGGTCGTAGATGCCGAACGGGATCGCGGTGACCAGGATCACGCCGAGATATTCAAAGCCGGAGAAGATGTGATCCACGGCCGGGAGCGGCACCGAGAAGCCGAAATTCGTGAAGGCGTCGGCGATGCCCTTGCACGCTCAGCCCGCCGTAGTTGAGGCCGAAGAGGTTGGAGCCCCAGGCGATGATCATGCCGACCGCGATGGCGACGAGGCCGGCAGGAATGCCCTTCGGATATCTGAAAGCCGCCGAACCAGCTCACCATGATGATGGCGAAGCAGGTCAGGCCGATCACCGGCGTCATGTACATTTCCAGCGCCGGGCGCATGGAGATGAAGGTGATCGACACGCCGGCGAGCGTGCCGAGCAGGGCGGCGCGCGGCGTGATCCTGCGGACGATCGGCGCGATGAAGCCGCCGATCATCAGGATGAAGCTCTGGAAGAACACCCAGACCAGGCCGGCTTCCCAGCCCTTGATCGGATCGTTGGTCTTCAGCGCGATCGGCAGCATGATCACGAAGGTGACGATGAACATGTGCGGCACGCTGACGCCCGACGGCAGCGCGCAGACGTCGCTGCGGCCGGTCTTCTTGCGCCAGCCGATAGGCGAGATAGGCGTAGTAGAACGTCGACAGGCACATCATCAGGCCGAGCGCCGGCAGGATGCGGCCGAACACGATGGCGTCCGGCATCTTCATCACGAACCGCAACAGGCCGGTGAGCACCAGCATGTTGACCAGGATACGATGAGTCGAGCACGTAGAAGA
>CAVUXA010000006.1:0-669541 GCA_963745375.1 uncultured Solirubrobacteraceae bacterium
CTGAAGATGGATTTCTGTTTCACTTGACTTCCTCACAAGGCCGCACACGAACTGTTCAAAGCGTCGGCAACCCGGCGACATGGGCTCCGAGGACCTCTACCAGAGCGAGTTCGACGCCGGACTGGCCGAGGATCTCGCCGTCCAGCTGGCGGCGCTCGAGCGCGCCGAAGTGCGTCTGGCCGCCGGGGTCTATGGGCTGTCCGTGCAAAGCGGCGAGCCGATCCCAGACAAGCGCCTGGAGGCGATGCCCACCGCCGAGCTGACCGTCGAGGAGCAGCGGCTGCGCGAGCGCTGACCGTCGTTGCGCGTTTCCGGCGGGCGGCTGCAACATCGCCTATCATGTCCGCTTCGCCGCGCGACCGATCGAAGATCGTCCAGCGTGGCCTTTTTCACGTCATGGCTCCCTCGACAAAGACCTACGTAGCAAAGCCGAGCGACCGCGAGCGCAACTGGATGCTGGTGGACGCCAACGGCAAGACGCTGGGCCGGCTTGCCACGCAGGTCGCAGACGTCTTGCGCGGCAAGCGCAAGCCGCAGTACACACCTCATATCGACACGGGTGACTTCGTCGTGGTAGTCAACGCCGAGAAGGTCCATGTCACGGGCGCCAAGCGCACCGATAAGCGCTACTACCGCCACTCCGGCTATCCCGGGGGGCTACGCTCGCGCACCTTCGAGGAGATGATGGCGCGGCGACCCGAGGAGATCATCAGGCTGGCCGTCAAAGGCATGATGCCCCGCAACCGGCTGGCTCGAAAGCAGCTGACCAAGCTGAAGATCTACGCTGGGCCCGAGCACCCGCACATAGCGCAGAAACCGCAGACTCTGGAGATCGAGGGCTAATGGCCGACGAGCACGCAGACACGCCCGACAACCCCGCCGACGAGGTCGAGGCGCAGGACCCAGCTGAGCAGCCCGCCGCCGAGACGGCGCCGATGGACGAGCCTGCCGGCGAAGCGGCGCCGATGGATGAGCCCGCCGAGGAGCCGATCGCAGAGGAGGCGCCCGCAGAGGAGCCGGCCGTCCAGGAGCCTGTCGCCGAACCGGTTGCCGAGGAGCCCGCAGACGAGGACGAGGAGGACGAGGAGGAGCCTGCGCAGCGGGTCAAGCCGACGGTGCCTGGCGCACACCTGGAAGTGGACATCGTGCCCGAAGGCGTCGATCCGCTTGGGCGCAGCGAGCACGAGTACGAGGACCCCTACGCGCTCGAGGACGAGCTGGAGGAGTCTGAGCAGGCGGTCGAGGAGGAGCAGGAGGAGGAGCTCACCCAGCCGATCGCCACGGCCGCCATCGACCTCGCGTCGGGTGCCCGCTACCGCGCTACGGGCAAGCGCAAGACGGCGATTGCCCGCGTGACGCTGCGACCGGGCACCGGGGAGTACCTGGTCAACGGACGCCCGCTCGATACGCATTTCCCGCGGACGACCCTCCAGCGCAACATCCGCCAGCCGCTTGAGACGGTCGGCTATCAGGACCGCATGGACGTGATCGCGCGCCTGCACGGCGGCGGCATCTCCGCCCAGGCGGGTGCGTTGCGCCATGGCGTGTCGCGCGCGCTGCTGGAAGCCGACCCCAACCTCAGGGGCGAGCTCAAGCGCAGAGGCTTTTTGACGCGTGACTCGCGCGCCAAGGAGCGCAAGAAGGCCGGTCTGAAGAAGGCGCGCAAGCGTCCGCAGTTCTCAAAGCGCTAGTGCGCTCGAGTTCTAGGTGACCCGCCCACCCGCATGACCCGCAAGTTGTTCGGGACCGACGGCGTCCGCGGCGTCGCCGGAGAGTTCCTCACGGCCGAGCTGGCGCTCGCGCTGGGAGCGGGCGCGACTCGCCAAAGCGGCGCGCCGCGCCCGCAGGTGCTAATCATCCGCGACACCCGCGAGTCGGGCGAGATGCTGCAGGCGGCCGTCGCTGCCGGCGTGAGCGCGGCCGGGGGGGACGCGCTGCTGGGCGGCGTGCTGCCGACCCCCGCCGCGCCGCTGCTGATCTCACGCTACGGATTCGACCTGGGGGTGGTGTTGTCGGCCTCGCACAATCCCTATGAGGACAACGGGATCAAGTTTTTCGCGGGCGACGGCTACAAGCTCTCAGACGAGGCCGAGCTGCAGATCGAGCGCGAGCTCGAGCGCTCCGACGCCGCGCCCGCCGGCCCCGCATCCGCCGACGCGAGCTCGCGCCCAGCGCAGATCGGGCGCATCCGCGAGCTGCGCGGCGCCGCCGAGGACTACCTGCGTGAGCTGCACGCGCGCTTTGCCCAGCTGGATCTCGACGGGCTAGACGTGGTGCTCGACTGCGCCAACGGCGCCACATACCAGGTGGCGCCGGAGATCTTCAGGCGCCTGGGCGCAACGGTCACGGTGATCGCGGATCAGCCCAGCGGACGCAACATCAACGCGGGCTGCGGCTCTACGCACATCGACGCACTCGGCGAGCGGGTCGTTTCGGGCGGCCACGCGCTGGGCTTCGCCTTCGACGGGGATGGCGACCGCGTGCTCGCGGTCGACCGACGTGGCGAGGTCGTAGACGGAGACGAGCTGATGGCGCTGGCCGCGCTGCACCTGCGCGACAGCGGGCGCTTGGAGGGCGGCGGCGTGGCGGTGACCGTGATGACCAACTACGGCTTTCACTCGGCAATGGAGCAGGCGGGGGTGGAGGTGGCGATCACCAGCGTCGGCGACCGCTACGTGCTCGAGCAGCTGCGCGCGCGCGGCTGGACGCTGGGCGGCGAGCAGTCCGGGCACATCATCGAGATGGGCTTCAACCGCACCGGCGACGGCATCGCAAGCGCGCTGCTCACGCTCGAGGCGCTCGGCGCAGCCGACCTGAGCGAGCGCCACGCGATGGCCAAGTTGCCCCAGCGTCTGGTCAACGTGCGCGTGCGCGACCGCGGCGCACTGGAGAACGCACAGCAGGTGCATACCGCCGTGCAGGCCGCCGAGCAGGCGCTGTCCGGGCGCGGACGCGTGCTCGTGCGGCCAAGCGGCACCGAGCCGCTCGTGCGCGTCATGGTCGAGGCGCCCACCGACGAGGAGGCCCAGACGGTGTGCGCAGACCTGGTCGCGCTGGTGGAGCGCGAACTGGGATAGACGTCCACATCGCTGGACGCCCGCGCAGCCGTTGGTATCTTCGATGCGGTGTGCGGCATCGTTGGCTATGTGGGCAGGCGCGAGCGGGAGCAGTCTGTCCAGGAGCTGCTGTTCGCGGGTCTTAGCAGGCTCGAGTACCGCGGCTATGACTCGGCCGGCATCTCGGTCATCGTCGACGATCGCATCGACGCGGTGCGCGCGGTCGGCAACCTGAGCGCGCTGCGGGCCAAGCTCGACCTGCGGTCGGCCGCGCAAGCCGGCGGCGCAGTCGCGGTGGCCGAGCGTCCCGCCACGACTGGTATCGGTCACACGCGCTGGGCGACCCACGGGCGTGTCAGCGAGGAGAACGCCCACCCGCACTTCGACAGCGCCGACCGCGTGCACGTGGTGGTCAACGGGATCGTCGAGAACTACCTCGCGCTGAAGGAGCACCTCGCGGCCAACGGCGGCGTGTTCACGTCAGAGACCGACGCCGAGGTGATCGCGCACCTGATCGCCGAGCACTATCACGGAGACCTTGCCGATGCCGTGCGGGCCGCCTACGCCGAGCTCGAGGGTCACTACGCGTTCGTGGCCATGAGCCTAGACGAGCCCGAAGTGCTGGTCGCTGCGCGCAAGGAGTGTCCGCTGATCGTCGGTCGCGGCGAGGGCGAGCAGTTCATCGCCTCCGCCGTGCCCGCCTTCCTGGCGCAGACCAGGCGGGTGCAGTACGTAGAGAACGGCGAGGTGGTCGTGCTGCGACCCGACGCCGTCACGATCACCACCGCCGCCGGCGAGCCGATCGAGCGCGCCGAGCAGACGGTCGACTGGGACGAGGAGACCGCCGAGAAGGGCGGCTTTGAGACCTTCATGCTCAAGGAGATCCACGAACAGGCCGACGCGGTCGCCGAGGCGATCTCCGATCGAACCGCGCGCGGCACGGGCGTGGACCTCGACGAGGAGGGGGCGCTTGCCGAGACGATCCTCGCGGACGTCAAGCGGATCGTGATCGTCGCCTGCGGCACCTCCTATCACGCCGGCCTGGTCGGCCGCTACGCGATCGAGGAGTGGGCGCGCCTGCCCGTGGAGATGGACGTCGCGTCCGAGTACCGCTACCGCAACCCGGTGGTCGGCCCCGGCGATCTCGTGGTCGGGATCTCCCAGTCGGGCGAGACCGCTGACACGCTCGCCGCGATGCGCCTGGCACGCGAGCGCGGCGCAACCGTGCTGGCGGTCACCAACGTGATGGGCTCCCAGGCCACGCGCGACGCAGACGGCGTGTTGTTCACGCGCGCCGGCCTGGAGATCGGCGTGGCGGCGACCAAGACGTTCCTGTGCCAGGTTGCCGTCATCTATCTGCTGGGCCTGCGCCTGGCCGAGCTGCGCGGCACGCTTGAGCCCGAGCGGCTGGGCGAGCTAGTGAGCGAGATGAAGCGCCTGCCGCGCTGCATCGACGAGGTCCTCGACGGCGCCGCCGAGCAGGTTCGCGCGATCGCCGACGCCTACTGGCAGAGCGAGTTCTTCCTGTACATCGGGCGCCACGTCGGCCTGCCGGTCGCGCTGGAGGGCGCGCTGAAGCTCAAGGAGATCTCCTACATTGCCACCGACGCATACGCCGCGGGGGAGATGAAGCACGGCCCGATCGCCCTGCTGGACGACTCCACGCCGGTGGTCTGCGTGGCGACCGACTCACCAGTGCTCGAGAAGGTGGCCTCCAACATGCAGGAGGTTCGCGCGCGCGGCGCACGAGTGATCGCGGTCACGACCGAGGGCAACCAGCGGATCGCCGAACAGGCCGACGCGGTCATCACGCTGCCGGCCGTCGATTGGATGCTGCAGCCGATCCTCGCGGTGATCCCGCTGCAGCTGCTCGCCTACGAGATTGCACGCCGGCGTGGCCTCAACGTCGACCAGCCGCGCAACCTCGCAAAGACAGTTACCGTCGAGTAGCGCGCGGCACCGCTGGGCGCGCAGCCGCGCCACACCTCTCGCGCGCGGCTGACAGCGGGAAGACCATCTAGCATCGCATCCACCGTGCTCGCCGCGCTCGACTGGCTCACACCGCTGCTCGATGCCGAGCAGATGCGCGCGGTCGACCGCTGGGCGATCGATGTGCGCGGGGTCGACGGCCTGCAGCTGATGGAGCGAGCCGGCGCGGGCGTCGCGCGGGCCGTGGAGCGCCTGGTTGCAGACGGGCCGGTGGGGGTGGTGTGCGGCAAGGGCAACAACGGCGGCGACGGGCTCGTGGCCGCACGCCTGCTGCGCGAGGCCGCACGCGAGGTGACGGTGGTGTGCATCGCGCCGCCGCGCGAGCTGTCCGGAGACGCGCGCGTGAACCTCGAACGCCTGCCCGGCCCGGCGCCCGTGCGCCTGGACGGCACGCCATGGACGGACGGTGAGCCCGGCGCCAGCCCGGGTCGGGCCGGGCAGGCTGCCCGCGCGCTCGGTCACGCGGCGATCCTGGTAGACGCGCTGCTCGGCACGGGCTTTCAGGGCGAGCCCCGCGGCGCGGTGGCAGACGCGATCAACGCGATCAATGGCGCGGGCGCACGCGTGGTCAGCGTGGACGTGCCCAGCGGCGTGGACGCCTCCACGGGCGTGATCAGCGGCCTCGCCGTGCGCGCATGGGCCACCGTGACCTTCCATGTGGCCAAGCCCGGCCTGTGGATCTTCCCCGGCAAGGGGCATGCGGGCGTGGTCGAGACGATCGACATTGGCATACCGCGCGGCGACCCCGCGCAGGCCAGCGTCGGCCTGATCGAGCCCTCCGTGCTGGGCCTGCTGGCGCGCAGGGCGGCGAGCTCGACGAAGTTCGTCTCCGGGCACGTGCTCGTCGTCGGCGGCTCGCGTGGGCTGACCGGCGCCGTGCGGATGGCCGGGCAGGCGAGCATGCGCGCGGGCGCCGGCTACGTGACCGCTTGCGTGCCGGCCTCACAGCAGGGGATCGTCGCCGCCGGGGGAACACCCGAGATGATGACCAGGGGACTGCCAGACGAGGACGGCGCGCTGATGCCCGCCGGCTCGCAGGCCGTGCTGGCGGCCAGCGCTCGCGGCGGCGCCATCGCGCTCGGCCCCGGCCTGGGACGCAGCGAGGGCGCGTTTGCGCTCGCTCGCGAGCTTGCGAGCGAGGCCTCAGTGGCGATGGTGCTCGACGCAGACGGGCTCAACGCCCACGCTGGACGCCTGGCAGAGCTGTCACGGCGCGACGCGCCGACCGTGCTCACGCCGCATGCCGGCGAGCTCGGGCGCCTGTTGGAGCTCGACAGCAGCGAGATCGAGCGAGAGCGCCTGCACCACGTGCGCGCGGCTGCCGAGCAGGCGCGCGCCGTTGTGGTGCTCAAGGGCGACGACACGCTCGTGGCAGACCCTGCCGGGCGCGTTGCCGTCAGCCGGGGGGACAGCCCGGCGCTGGCCACCGCGGGCACTGGTGACGTGCTCACTGGCGTGATCGCGGCTCTGCTCGCGCAGGGGCTCGACGCGTTCGCGGCAGCCGCAGCGGGCGTGTTCCTGCACGCGGGCGCCGGCCGGGAGGCCGCGCGCCGACAGGGAGCGCCGGAGGGTGTGATCGCTACCGACGTGATCGCCGCGCTGCCTGGCGCCCGGACGGGAGCGTATGGTGGCGATGAGACGGGCCGCAGCCGTGGCGGGGGGCGCTGGGACGGCGGCAGCGAATACGGACAGGAGAGAACATGACCGCACGAAGGGCGCTGGCGAGAGTCAACGTGGCGGCGATCGAACGCAACTGTGCGCGCCTGCGCACCGAGCTGCGCCGCGGAGCGGCGCTGTGCGCCGTGGTCAAGGCCGACGGCTACGGCCACGGGGCTGTGCAGAGCGCCCGCGCGGCGCTGGCAGGGGGCGCGAGCTGGTTGGCTGTGGCCGGCGCGCGCGAGGCGCACGAGTTGCGCGACGCGGGCCTGCGCGACGTGCGCATCCTCGTGATGGGCGCGCTCAGCCCCGACGAGCTGGAGGAAGCGCTTGGCGCAGACGCCGACGTGGTGGTGTGGAGCGAGCGCTATCTGCATGCCGTGATCGCAGCGGGCGGCGGGCGCGTGCACGTCAAGCTGGACACGGGCATGGGGCGGCTGGGCACGCGCGATCCCGCTGAGGCCTCACGTGTGGCGCTCGTGGCGTTGCAGGAGCCGCAGGTGCGCCTGGCGGGGCTGATGACGCACTTCGCCACCGCCGATGACCTAAAGGACGACGGCTTCTTCACCGGCCAGCTGGAAACGTTCGCGCACTGGGTCAGGGCGGTCAAGGCCGAGCATCCGGAAGTGGTGGTGCATGCGGCCAACAGCGCGGCCATGCTGCGCGATGCCGAGGCGCAGTTCGACATGGTGCGCTGCGGCATCGCGATCTATGGCATGGATCCCTTCAGCCGCGACCCCGCCGCGCGCGGGCTCGAGCCGGCGCTGGAGCTCAGCTCATACGTGGCCGAGGTCAAGCCGTGCAGGGAGGGGGAGAGCAGCGGCTACGGCAGGCGTTTCGTGGCCGATCAGGACACCTACCTGGGGGTCCTGCCGATCGGCTACGGCGACGGCTGGCGGCGCGGCCTGTCCAACAACGCAGACGTGCTGGTGGGCGGGCAGCGCTACCCGCTGGTGGGAACGGTGAGCATGGACAACATCACGATCGATCTCGGGTCCGACGCGCGCGCGCAGCGACTGCGCGAGGCGCGAGCGATCCTGATCGGCTTCCAGGGCAGCGAGCGGATCACCGCCGAGGAGATCGCCCGGCGCCTTGACACGATCAACTACGAGGTCACGTGCGCGCTCACGCCGCGCGTCCCGCGCGTCTATCACCGCGACGGCGCGGCCCTGCACAGGGGCGCGGTCAGCGCGCGCGTGCGGATCACCAGCCCCGGCACGGCGTGAGCGCGGGCGAGGCGTGAGCACGGGCGGCGCGTGAGCGACGGGCTGGAGGTCGTGCGCAGGGCGCTCGCGGGCCGGCCGGCGTGGCTGGTGGGCGGGGCGGTGCGCGACCGCGCGCTCGGGCGCGACACGGACAACGTGGACGTGGACGTGGTCGTCGAAGGCGACCCCGGAGAGGCCGCTCGCGCGGTAGCCGGGGCGGCTGGACGTGCGCCATGCTTTGCGCTGTCCGAGCGATTCGGCGCGTGGCGGGTGGTCGCCCGCGACCGCTCCTGGCAGGTCGACGTCGAGCCGCTGCGCGCGCAGACGCTCGCTGATGATCTCGCGCTGCGCGACTTCACGGTCAACGCCATCGCCGAACCGATCGCCGGTGGCGCGCCGATCGACCCGCTGGGAGGACTCGCAGACCTCAGCGCAGGACGCCTGCGGATGGCCGGGCCGGGCGCGTTCACCGACGACCCGCTGCGGGTGCTGCGGCTCGTGCGCGTCGCGGTCGAGCTGGGCCTGAAGCCCGAGCGCGACACCCTACGCATGGCCGGCGCCGCGGCCGGGCGGCTGGCCGACGTCTCAGCCGAGCGGGTGTTCATGGAGCTGCGGCGAATCGTCGCCGCTGCGCGTGCCGTGGACGGCCTGCGGATGAGCGGCGAACTCGGCGTGACCGAGGTCGTGCTGCCGGAGCTCGTTGCGATGGAAGGGGTGCAACAGAGCCGCTTTCACCACCTCGACGTGTTCGGCCACACGCTTGAGGTCTTGCAGCGGGCCGTCGAGTTGACGACGATCGGGGCGCTGCAGATGCCTGCACTCCAGGCGCCTCTGGGCCATAGCTGGCCGGCGGTAGCCACGCTGCTGGCCGAACCCTTGGCCGACGAGATGACCCGCGGCGAGGCGCTGCGGTGGGGGGCGCTGCTGCACGATGTAGCCAAGCCACTCACGCGCGAGGTGCGAGGGCCGCAGCGACGCGTCACGTTCATCGGCCACGACGTTCGCGGGGCCGACGTCGCCCGGTCTGTGCTCGCGCGCCTGCGCGCGAGCGAGCGCCTGCGCGCGCACGTTGCCAGCCTGGTGCGCAGCCACTTGCGGCTGGGCTTTCTTGTTCACGAGCCCCAGCCGCTCACGCGGCGCAGCGTGTACGCCTACCTGCACGCCTGCTCGCCGGTCGAGGTCGACGTCACCCTGCTTTCTGTCCTGGACCGCCTGGCCACGCGCGGAGACAACGCGCGAGCTGCGATCGACGCCCACCTACGCCTGAGCGAAAGCGTGCTCGAGGATGCGCTCGCCTGGCACGAGCAGGGCCCGCCTGCGCCGCTGCTACGCGGCGACGAGCTGGCCGGCGCGCTGGGCATCGCGACCGGCCCGCGCGTTGGCCAGCTGCTGGACGGCCTGGCGCAGGCCCAGTACGCCGGCGAGGTGACCACTGCAGATCAGGCCGTCGCATACGCGCGCGCGATGCTCGCGAACCTCTAGGCTGTGCGGCGATGAGCGACCCCGACTGCATCTTCTGCAAGATCGTCGCCGGAGAGCTGCCCGCGACGATCGTCGACGAGGACGAACGCACGATCGCCTTCATGGACATTGCCCCTGCCACCCGCGGGCATGCGCTCGTGATACCGCGCGCGCACTCGACCGACCTGCTGAGCGTCGACCAGCAGGACCTGGGCGCCGTGGCGCTCGCCGCCCAGCGGCTGGCCGGCCGCATGAAGCAGCGCCTCGGCGTGGCGGGGGTCAACCTGATGAACTCGTGTGGCGCCGCCGCCTGGCAGACCGTCTTCCACTTCCACATGCACGTGATTCCGCGCTACGAGCACGATCCTCTGCAACTGCCGTGGACGCCTACGCCGGGCGAGCAGGACGAGATAGCCACCGTGGCGAAGGAACTTGTCGACCGATAGCGAATTACTCCAACCGCTACATCTGGCGGTGGGGCGTGTTGAATGGCAGATATGAGACGCATATTGATGGCCTTCCCGGCGAGCGTCGCGCTCGCGCTGATCGTGCCCGCCGCCGCGCCCGCAACGCTCGCCGAAGTCGGCGTGATCCCAGCCACCACTCCAGCAACCGTCCCCAGCTGTCCTGCCAGCCCGTGCCTGGCGGTGAGCCGCACGACCGGCTTTCAGGTCAAGGTCGCAACGGCAACTAACCCGCTGAGCGCGCCCCGCAACGGCACGCTCGTTGCCTGGACGATCACGCTGGGTAAGCCCACCGCAAGCCAGGTCAAGTTCTTCGACGCCAACGAGGGCGGCGAATCGGAAGCGGGCATCGCGGTCCTGCAGCCGCTGCCCAAGCCCAACCTCACATACAAGCTGATCGCCCAGAGCCCGGTGGTCAAGCTTACGCCGTACTTCGGCAAGACCGCCCAGTTCCCGCTCGAAACTACGATCCCGGTCAAGAAGGGTGACGTGGTTGCGCTCACCGTGCCCTCCTGGGCACCCGCGCTGGCGCTCGGCTTCGGCAACGACACATCGTGGCGGGCCAGCCGTCAAAAGGGCGGCTGCACGACCACGGGAACCCAGACCGCCGACACGGCCATCGGCGGCCCGGTGCAGTACTACTGCCTGTACCAGACCGCGCGCTTGACCTACAGCGCCACCCTCATCTCAACTCCGTAGAACTACGGCGCGCTGGCGCCGCCCGAGGGGGCTGCTTCGGTGGGTTTTTCGGCGCCTTCGCTGGTTTTTTCCGCTTCTTTCGGTTTTTCCGCTGAGGCGCCGCCCGACGGGGTGGCTTCGCCGGAGCCGCTCGGCGTCGCTTCTTTGGAGGCTTCGCTGTTGGCTGCTTCTTCGCTGGAGGAGCTCGACGAGGAGGCTTCGCTGGAGGGCGTGCTCGTGGTCTTGCGCGAAGTCGCCGTCGTGGACGTGGAGGTCGTCTGCGCGGCCGCCGCTTCGGCGCTCGTGTTGGTCGGCGGGGTGATGTTGGGCGTGCTCTTTGGCACCGTGTCCGACACGCTGCTGCCGCCACACGCGGCCACGAGCACGCCGGCGAGCAGGATCACGCACAGGACGCAGGCGGCGCGCGCGAGCGACGCTCGCAGTGGGCGCCGCAGGCGGTCTGTGGCAGGGGTGACGGTGGGGGCGCTCATGCGCTCAGCGCCGGCACGCCGACGTGTCCTCAGGAGGCCCTCTCCGTATGCGAGGGCAGGGGCTGCATCCGCCTGTGGCACGTGGGGCAGTCGTTGAGGTCCTTCTGCGCCAGCTGGCCGCACCAGGAGCAGAAGCGTAGGTTGTCCACCGCCCAGGGCAAATGCGACTGGGAGGGGGCGAGTGGCAGGACCTTGCCGACGACCTCCAGCGACTCGCCCGAGTCGCGGTCGACGTAGACCTGACCGGGCTCCGCTTCGATAATCACCTCACGCCCGTCGGCAGGGTTGCGCATGCGGTAGCGCTGGTGCGTGCTCACGGGCTGAACTCTACCTGAGCGTGCGGGGGTAGGCTGCCCGTCGGTGCGCGTCCTGATCTTCCACGGGTATCTGCTGGGCGGGACCGGATCGAACGTCTACAACGCCCGCCTGGCCGATGCGCTGGTGGGGCTCGGGCACGACGTTCACCTGCTCTGCCAGGAGCGCCATCCGTACGATCACGCGTTCGTGGACGCAGCCGGCGACTGGGATGCGGGCGAGCTGCGCGTGAGCGAGCTGCGCAGCGCCCCGGCTCACAGCGCCGGTGGGATCGCACGTGGTCGCTGCACGGTCTATCGCCCCAACATTGGCGACCTGCTGCCGGTTTATGTGGCCGACCGCTACGAGGGAATCGAGGCACGCACCTTCCCCGCCTGCAGCGAAGAGGAGATCGCCCGCTACATCGATGCGAACGTGGCCGCCGTCGCTGAGCTGCTTGACCGTGTGCGCCCGCAGCTGGCGCTGGCCAACCACCTTGTGATGGGCCCCGTGATACTCGCCCGCGGCCTGCATGGCGCTGTGCCCTACGTGGTCAAGGTGCACGGCAGTGCCCTCGAGTATGTGGTCAAGCCCCATCCGCAGCGTTTTTTGGACCCGGCGCGCGAGGGGCTAGCGGGCGCGCGGGCGGTGCTGGTCGGCTCTCGTCACACGGCGGCCAGCCTGTGGCGGGCGCTGGGCGACGACGGCTCGCTGGAGCGCCGCACCAGACTAGGCCCTCCCGGGGTGGACGTGCAGCGCTTCGCTGCCCGCCCGCCGCAGGCGGCCGCCGCCGGGGTAGCCGACCTGGCGGTGCGGCTGCGCAGGTCTGCCGGCGCGCAGGCGCAGGCAGTCGCGCAGGAGCCTGCCCACGCCGACAGCGCGTTTGCGCGCGACGAGCTCGAGGCTGCGGTTGCGCTGGAGCAGCTGCGCCCGCAGCGTGACGCGCTGGTGGCGTTCGTCGGCAAGCTGATCGTCAGCAAGGGCGTCGATCTGCTGATCGCAGCCTGGCCGCTGGTCTTGCAGCGCGTGCCCCAGGCGCAGCTGGTGCTGGTCGGCTTCGGCGCCTATCGCGGTGCGCTGCAGCGGCTGCTGGGCGCGCTGGCCGACGCGGACATGGCGGCCGCCAGGCAGATAGCACTGGCGGGCAGGTCGCTGGAGGTCGCCCCCGAGGGCCAGGTCGCCTCCGGGTCACCCGCAGCGCCCGCAGACCTTGACCTCTGTGCAGTCGAGGTGGCGCGGCCGCTGGTCCACCTGTTCGCCTTCCTGGACAGCCTGCGCGGCGACGAGCGCGAGCGCTACCTGCAGGCGGCCCGCGCGATGCGCGAGGGCGTGTTCTTCACCGGGCGCCTGGAGCACTCAGAGCTTGCCGAGCTGCTTCCCGCATGCCAGGCGGTGGTCGTGCCCAGCACCTTCCCGGAGTCGTTTGGCATGGTTGCGGTCGAGGCCGCCGCATGCGCTGCATTGCCGATCAGCGCTGCCCACTCGGGGCTGGCGGAGGTCAGCGAGGAGCTCGCCCGCCACGTCCCCAAGCAGGCGCGAGCATGGCTGTCCTTTCCGATCGACGACCATGCCGTCCGCGCCCTCGCCGGGTGCCTGGAAGGCTGGCTGACAGCACCCTCCGCGCTGCGTGCCCAGACCCGCACCGGGCTGGTCGGCACGGTGCGCGAACGCTGGTCATGGGACGGCGTTGCGCGCGGGGTGATCGCGGCAGCGAGCGGGCAACTGGACGAGCTGCGCGAGCCCTGACCGCATGCCTGCCCACGCGGGCGGGCACCCGTCGAGCGCGCCGCCTGTTCGGATAGTGTTTTGCCGCACATGAGCTTGACCGATGCGACTCCGGCTGTACGCAGCTCCCGGCAGGCGCGCCTGCGCACGCCCGCAGCGCGCACGTGTGCTGGCGGCGTGCTGGCGGCGCTCGCGGTCGCCCTTGCCGGCTGCTCCACGATCAAGGGCGGCGACAACGCCAACGTGATCCTCGGCAAGCAGGCGTTCGTCGCCAAATGCGGCTCTTGTCACACCCTTGCGCGCGCCGAAACCAAGGGCAGCGTCGGCCCCAACCTCGATGAAGCCTTCCGCGCGGACTTGGCCGAAGGGCTCCAGCGCAGCGCGATCCGTGGCGTGGTCGAACAGCAGGTCAAAATCCCCAACCCCGAAGGTGCCATGCCGAAGGATCTCGCCAGCGGCGCCATCCTGGCCGACATCGCCGCCTACGTCACCCGGTCGGCCGACGCGCCCGGCAAGGACACCGGCCTGCTGGCCACCGCCGTGCAGGCGCCCGGAGCCGGCAAGCCCGCCGTCGAGGCGGGCGGCAAGCTGCCGATCCCCGCCAGCCCCGGCGGCCAGCTGGCATATGTCACCAATAAGGCCACCGCAACCGCCGGCCCTGTCACGATCGAAATGCCCAACATGTCGGGTGTCGCGCACAACATCGCCATCGAAGCCGGCGAAGGCGGCGCCACTGCCAAGGGCGCTCCGATCGGCGCCAGTCAGTTCGTGTCCAAGGGCAACGTTGCGCTCAAAGTCAACCTCAAGCCAGGCGCGTACACGTTCTTCTGCCAGGCCCCCGGCCACCGCGCCGCGGGTATGTGGGGCACGCTCAAGGTCAAGTAGCACGAGCGCCCTGAGCGCCGCGGGCGTCACAGGTCGGCGGGGTGCGGGTGGGGGTCGCCTCTAGGCGACTGCGCGCACGATCAAGATCAGCGCGATGATCACCGCGAACACCGCGATGGCGCGCACCAGGAAGCGAAACGCCTCGTCCTCGGAGCGCAGCGGGTTCAGCACGCCGCGGGCGTCAGATGACGTAGACGGTGGTGTAGACCACGATCCACATGATGTCGACGAAGTGCCAGTAGATCCCCGGCACTTCCACGCCGCGATGCTCCTCCGGGCTGTAATGGCCGCGGAAGGAGCGGATCGTCACGAACAGCAGCAGGCACAGGCCGATGAACACGTGCGCGCCGTGCAGGCCCGTGAGCGAGTAGAAGATCGTGGTCTGCGCGGCGTCCTGGGGGGCGAAGCCGATGTTGGCGTACTCGTTGATCTGGATGAACAGGAACGTGCAGCCGAGCAGGAACGTGGTCAGCATGCCCGCCTTCAGGCCGAAGCGGTTACCCGACTTGATCGACTTCTCGGCCCAGTGGATGGTGAACGAGGACGAGATCAGGATGGCCGTGTTGATGCCTGCCACTTCCACTGGCAGGTGCGTTCCCGGCGCCGGCCACGGGTCGCCCTGGGCCACACGGATGAAGAAGTAGGCCGTGAAGAAGGCCCCGAAGACCATGATCTCGGAGATGATGAACAGCAGCATTCCGAGCAACGGCGGGTCGACCCGCGAGCTGCGGTTGGCCGCTGGCGGGTGGGCATGGCCATGCTCGTGGCCGCCTGCGTGGGCGATGCTGGCTGCCTCCACCGGGATTCTCCGCTAGGCCGCCGGGGCCGCGGTCGCTTGCGCCTGCGGATCGACCACCACGTGCTCGACAGGCACCGAGGCGGCTCCCTGCACGCGCTCGATCAGGTTTGAGCGCAGCCAGCCCGAGCGCTCGCCCGGCAGCGTGGAGATGACCACGTCGTCCACGCGGAACAGCTCCAGTGCGTTCATCACCGCCGTGTACGGGTCCGGGTCGCCGATCATGCCCGAGCTGACCAGCCCTGCGTCGCTCAGGCGGTCGAGCATCTTGGCCAGGCGCTCGCGGGCCTCGCGGGGAGCGTCGCCGCTGCCGTCCAGCTGGGGCACCACCGCGATGAACAAATGTTGTCCGCCGTGTGCGGCCTTGCGCTTGAGGTACTCGATCAGCTCCTCGCCACTGGATGTCTTGTGGGCCACCACCAGCGTCACGCGAAACGGCAGCCCCTCCTGGTCGAGGTCCACCACGATGTGGTCCACAGGCAGGCCGCTGGCGTTGGCGATGCGCGCGATCAGGTCGCGTCGCAGCCAGCCCGAGTGGGTGGCCGGATGCGTCGACACGATGATCTCGTCCGGGCGGTGCTCGGCGACAGCGTCCATCGTTGCCAGGAAGGGGTCGCCGTCGCCGACTTCGCCGCTGGCAGCGATGCCCTCCGCGGCCACCGTCGAGAGCGCGAGGTCGACACGCACCTGCGCCGATTCGCGCACCGCCTCGTCGTAGATCACAAGACCCGAAGACGGCTTGGTCTGAGGCACCACCAGGCGAAAGCGAACGTCGCCCGAGCTCGCGCGCGTGCGCACCGCGTCGAGCAGCTTCTCGCCTCCGAGCGTGCGGTTGGCGACCACCAGGATCTCCTTCATCGATCTAGCCTCCTCGTCATTGGCTGGGCGCTCGGACCATCGGCGATCCGGTCGTCGCGCCGGATGCGACCGTCGCAGGGGCCGGCGCGAAGATGCCGTGCACGGCGCCCGGGACGCCGTACTCGTATGGACCGCCGACCACCGTCGGAAGCCGGTCGAAGTTAAAGATCGGGCGGCGGCGAGCTGACCTGCCACTCCAGCGTCAGGCCGCGCCACGGGTTCGCTGGCGCGATCGGCCCGCCGCGCCAGCTGGTCACCATGTTGTAGACGAAGATCAGCGTGCTCAGGCCCAGGGCGAAGCTCGCGATCGAGATGAACAGGTTCAGGTCGGCGAACTGCGCCGCGTAGGTGGCCACGCGCCGCGGCATGCCCTGCAGGCCGAGCACGTGCATCGGCCCGAACGTCAGGTTCATGAACAGGAACGTAGTCCAGAAGTGCCACTTGCCCAGGCGCTCGTCGTACATCCGCCCGGTCATCTTTGGGAACCAGTAGTACGCGCCCGCGAAGATCGTCATCAGCGATCCGCCGAACAGCACGTAGTGGATGTGCGCCACGATGAAATAGGTCGCCGACACGTGGATGTCGAACGGCACCATCGCCAGCATGATGCCGCTGATCCCACCCAACGTGAACGTGGTGATGAAGCCCAGCGCGAACAGCATCGGCGTGTCCAGGTGCAGGATCCCGCGCCACAGCGTCGCCAGCCAGGAGAACACCTTGATCCCCGTCGGTACCGCGATGATCGATGTGGTGATCGCCATCGGGATGCGGATCCAGCGCGGACATGCCCGACGTGAACATGTGGTGCGCCCACACGGTGAAGCCCAGGCCCACGATCGCCAGCAGCGAGAAGGCCATCATGCGATAGCCGAAGATCGGCTTGCGCGCCTTCACCGCGATGCACTTCGCTGATGATCCCGAAGCCGGGCAGGATCATGATGTAGACCGCCGGGTGCGAGTAGAACCAGAAGACGTGCTGGTACATCAACACGTCGCCGCCCTTGGCCGCGTTGAAGAAGTTGAATTTCAGCGCGCGGTCAAGCAGCACGAAGAACTGCGACGCGGCCACGAACGGCGTGGCGATGACCACCAGCAGGGATGTGGCGAAGTTCGCCCACACCAGCAGCGGCAGGCGAAAGAAGCTCATCCCCGGCGCGCGCATGGTGATGATCGTCACCAAGAAGTTCAGTGCGGTCATGATCGACGAGGCGCCAGCGAACTGCACGCCGATCGAGAAGAAGTCCTGCCCGATCGGCGCGTTGTCCGACAGCGGCGCATAGGCCGTCCAGCCGTCCGCGAAGGCGCCGCCGGGGGCCAGGAAGCTCAGCAGCATGATCGCGCCGGCGACCGGCAGCAGCCAGAACGACAGCGCGTTCAGGCGCGGGAAAGCCATGTCCGGGGCGCCGATCATCAGCGGGATCACGAAGTTGCCAAAGCCCGCGAACACCGGCACCATGAACAGGAAGATCAGCAGCGTCGCGTGGACCGAGAACAGCCCGTTGAAGGTGTTCGCGTCCACGAACTGCGAGCCCGGCTGGGCCAGCTGCGCGCGCATCAGCATCGCCAGCAGGCCCCCCACCAGCAGGAAGAAGAAGGAGTTGACCAGGTACTGGACCCCGATCACCTTGTGGTCGGTGTTGATGCGGAAGTAGTCCTTCCAGCTGTATGCGCCATGGCCCGAGTGATCCTCTGGGCGCGTCGGACGCCCGACTGCCCAGTAGAACCAGTAGTCGAATCCGCCGATGCCCACCAGGAACGCCAGCGGCACGGCGATCAGCGAGACCGTCAGGATCGCTTCGGCCTGGAGGAAGTGGTGGAAGGTGGTGTGCCCTGTGGACATGCGCACCAGCCATGTCAACAGCGCCGAGAAGCCCACCCCGCCGACCATCATCACGCCCGCGCGATAGAAGCCAGGGGCGCGGAATCTCGCGGCCATTAGAGCCTCTCCTTTGCTGCGCTCGTCCTCATGGTTGCGGCCATCTTGCATCTCCCCTGCGATGCGGTCAACACCCTGCACGCACCTTACCCAGCCGTCCCGCTGGTTGTCGAGCTGCTTGGCGAACTGGCCGAGGTTGGGCTCTCCTGGCTCTTGATCCACGCCCGGAATTGGGCCGGCGTGACCACGTGGATCGTCGAGCGCATCAGCCCGTGGCCGATGCCGCACAGCAGGTTGCACACAACCGGGTAGCTGCCCAGCCGGTCCGGTGTGGCCCTCCAGCTGGTGGTGATGCCTGGGACCACGTCCTCCTGTAGGCGAAAGGCGGGGATCCAGAAGGCGTGGATGACGTCCTTGGAATGCAACTTGAAGTCAACGGATTCGCCCTCGGGCACGTACAGCTGGTAGCTGTTGATCGCCGCGCCGCCGGTCAGCGACGGGGGGTACTGGTAGGTCCACACGAACTGCTGGCCGGTCACGCCGATCGTGATCTCATGTGCGGGCTTCTTCTCGTTTTCGTGCAGAACCACGAACGACCAGCCCACGAGCCCGAGCATCAGCACCGTGGGGATCGCCGTCCAGAAGACCTCCAGGCGAGTGTTTCCGTGTATCGGTGGCCCGTCCTTGAGCTCCTCGCCCGGTCGCATGCGAAATTGCCAGACGCTGTAGAGGATCACCGCGACCACGACCACGAAGATCGGGATCGAGGCGATCACCAGCACGTGGTAGAAGCGGTCGGTGTTGTGGGCCTGCGTGGCCGCCGCCACCGGGAACCAGTGGATCACGTAGCTGAGCCAGATGCCGATCGCGACCGCCAGCACCGCCGCCAGGGCGGCGATTGTGAGCGAGCGCTGCCTAGACATGGGCGACGACCCATGCGCGCACACGCAGGCTCTCAGCGACGAACCTCTCCATGCGGCGTGATCCTAATGCCTCCGCCCCGCGAACGGCCGCAAGGCTTGACGTGCGACCCCGATAGCGGTAGATTGAGTCAATCGTTGCAAGCCTCGTGGGGTCGTTTTGATTGCGGCCGTGCGGGTAACAGGTCGCCCAAAGCTGGTGCGGCGGACATCGGAGTGGAAGCGAGCGTGACTGCGATGCAGGTTCGTGATGGCATGAGCACGATGGTCCTGGCGGTCGGCCCCGACCACAGCCTGCGCACGGTCGCGCGCCTGATGTCCGAGCGCACGGTGGGCGCGGCAGTGGTCATGGACCCCGACGGCCACGGGCCCGGGATCATCACCGAGCGCGACATCCTGCATTCGATCGGAGAGGGGCAGGATGTCGATCACGAGCACGTCGCCGATCACCTGACCAGCGACGTGGTCTACGCGGCCCCTGACTGGTCGTTGGAGGAGGCCGCCGCAGCGATGGTGCGCGGCGGCTTTCGCCATCTGATCGTGCTCGAGCACGGGCAGGCCGCTGGGGTGCTGTCAGTTCGTGACGTGGTGCGCTGCTGGACCGGCGACGGGGCGATCTGCCCCGTGCCGGCGAGCGCCGCCATGGGGTGAGAGGGCGTCGCGCCTGCTGGGGAGCGGGCGCGCGGCAATGGGGTGACCCGGCGCGATCCAGCGACCGCGCCGGTCACTCCATGCATCTGTCGCTCCATGCGTCTGCCCGGCTAGCGCCGGGCCGGACACTGAGTCGCCGCGGTCGCGGTGCCGGCGTTCAGTGATCGCCGTGTGCGTCGAGCGGGAGCTCGTCGATTTCGCTGCGCGTGTCTTTGATCCAGCGAAACACGCACACGATCGTCAGGACGCCGCCGATCACGGTCAGCTCGATGAAGGTCGTGATCCCTACCAGCGCAAGCGTGATGCCCACCGCGGTCAGCAGCGGCAGGATGCTCGGGCCCGGCAGGTGGATCTCCTCGCCGACCGGCGGAAGCTCAGGATCGAGGGGGCTCACGATACGTAGACAGCGGCCACGAAGAACGTGAGGCCGAACATGAACATGCAGATCGCGCTGATGATCAGCCCGGTGCGGATGTTCTTGCGTGCAAGGCGCCTGGTCATCATCGGCGGAAGATAATACCTCCTGCGGCCGTCCGGGCCGCGATCCGTACGTCGCCCTCCGGCCTGCGATCCTTACACATGGACGTCCGCGACCATCGCGCAGAACAGCAGCGCCAGATACGCAAGCGAGTACAGGTACAGCTGCAGCGCTGAGCGTCGGTCTACGCGGCGGTACAGGCGCACCGCTCCAGCGATGAAGCCCAGCCCGAGCACCATCGAAGCGGCCAGGTAGGTCAAGCCGAAGCCGCCAGCGCAGAACGGCAGCTGGGTGACCGCGTACAGCAGCACCGAGTACGGCAAGATCTGCTTGCGCGTCTCCGCCTCGCCGCGCACCACTGGCAGCATCGGCACGCCCACCTTGCGGTACTCGTCTTGCATCAGCAGCGACAGCGCCCAGAAGTGCGCGGGCGTCCAGAAGAACACGATGAAGAAGAGCATCACCGCCGTGCCGCTGACCGAGCCGGTGACCGCCGCCCAGCCCACCAGCGGGGGCACCGCGCCGGCGGCCCCGCCGATCACGATGTTCTGCGGCGTACGCCGCTTCAGCCACACCGTGTACACGAACACGTAACCCAGAAAGCCCGAGAACGACAGCGCTGCCGCGAGCGGGTTGACGCACAGCGACAGCTCCAGCAGCGACAGCAACGCAAGCGCGCAGCCGAAGCTCAGCGCGGCCTGCGGCGATACCCGCCCCGCGGGGATCGGGCGCCCGGCCGTGCGCTTCATCTGCGCGTCGATGTCACGGTCGAACCAGTGGTTGACCGCGCCAGCCCCGCCCGCCGACAGATAGCCGCCCAGGCACGTCAGCGCGACCAAGGCCGGCGAGGGGTCGCCGGCCACGTACATCGTCGCGATGGTCGTCAACAGCAACAGCGACTGGACCTTGGGCTTGGTCAGCTCCAGGTAGTCGCCCAGCAGCTGGACGGTGGCTGATCTGCGCCGCGTGACCAAGCCGAGGCTTGCGGCCTCGATCGCAGGCGCCGCGCCCGTCTGGGAGGGCGCCGCCATCTAGATCCCGACCCGCGTCGCCCCGGCTGGAACGGTCGCAGTCGAACCGTCCGCGTAGGCGCCGCTGCGCCGCGCGACCTCGCGGCGGATGTCCTTCATCGGTTCCACCGAGCGCACCAGCGGGACCACGTCGAAGTTGTTGACCGGCGGCGGCGATGTGGTGAACCACTCCAGCGTGTTCGCCTGCCACGGATCCGGCCCCGCCACCACGCCCACTTTGAGGCTGCGCCAGACGTTGACGATCGTCGCCAGCACGCCCAAGGCGAGGATGAACGAGCCGACCGTCGAGATCTGGTTGTACAGCGCCAGGTGGCCCACGTTGTCGTACTCGTAGATGCGCCGGGGCATGCCGTCCAACCCCATCACGTGCTGGATCAGGAAGGTGATCACGATGCCGAAGAAGATCAAGTAGAAGCTCAGCTTGCCCAGTCCTTCGCTGAGCATACGCCCGGTCACCTTCGGGAACCAGTAGTAGATCGCCGCGAAGATCGGCAGCACCGCGCCGCCCATCAACACGAAGTGGATGTGCGCCACCACGAAGTAGGTTTCATTTAGCTGCCAGTCGACCGGGAAGATCGCCAAGAACACGCCCGAGATCCCGCCGATCAGGAACAGCGCGATGAAGCCGACGCAGAACAGCAGCGGCGTCTTGAATTCGATCGTGCCGCGCCACAGCGTCGCGATCCAGTTGAGCATCTTCACGCCCGTCGGTACCGCGATCAAGAACGAGCTAAGCATCACGAACACCAGGATCGCCTCAGGTATCGGCGTGGTGAACATGTGGTGGGCCCACGTGAGGAATCCCAAGAATGCGATCGCCACCGTCGACGCAGCGATCGCCTTGTAGCCGAAGATCGGCTTGCGCGCGAACACCGGCAGGATCTCCGAGACGATGCCGAAGCCCGGCAGCACCATGATGTAGACCTCCGGGTGCCCGAAGAACCAGAACAGGTTCTGCCACAAAAGCGGCGAGCCGCCCTCGGTGGGGTCGAAGAAGTGGGTGCCGAAGTGCCTGTCGGTCAGCAGCATCGTCACCGCCGCCGCGATCACCGGCAGCGCAAAGATCAGCAGCACCGAGTAGGTCAGGATCGCCCACACGAACAGCGGCAGGCGCCCCCAGCTCAGCCCGCGCGTGCGCATGTTGGCGATCGTCGCGTAGAAGTTGATCGCGCCCACCAGCGACGACAGGCCGGTGAGGTGGATCAGGTAGATCCACGCGTCCTGGCCGCCCGAGGGCGAGTACAGCGCGTCAGACAGCGGCGGATAGCTCGTCCAGCCCGCTTCCGGCGGGTGCCAGAACAGGGATGCGTAGAACACGAGCCCCCCGGCCAGCAGCAGCCAGTAGGACAGCGCGTTCAGGCGCGGGAAGGCCATGTCGCGCGCGCCGATCATCAGCGGCAGGAAGTAGTTGGCCAGCCCCGCCATCATCGGCACGACGAACAGGAAGATCATCGTCGTGCCGTGCATCGTGAACAGCTGGTTGTAGATTTCCGGCGTCACCAGCGTGTTGTTCGGCGCGCCCAGCTGCAGGCGGATCATCAGCGCCTCCGTGCCGCCGAGGCAGAAGAACACGAACGTGGTGACCATGTACATGATCCCGATCCGCTTGTGATCGGTCGTCGTGATCCAGCTCGTCCAGCCGCGCTCGCGCGGCTCCACGCGGTGGCTGCTCACCTGCGGGACTGGGGCTGCGTAGGTCGCCATGTCGTGTGCCTGCCTCCTTCCCGTTCCTAGGGGTTCTCGACGGCTCCGGCGCCGGTCTGGGCGTTGAGTTTCGCTCGTGCGGCCTGGGCGGCTGCGTTTGCTTCGGAGATCTGTTTCTTCTGGTTTGCCAGCCAAGCTTCGAACTGCGCCGGTTCCAGCGCCTTGACCGTGGCGATCATGCGCGCGTGCCCGCGCCCGCACAAGAACGCGCACTGCCCGCGGAAGATGCCCGGCTTGCTGACCTCAAACCACGTGTAGTTGTGGTAGCCAGGCACCGCCTGGAACTTGCCGCCGAGTTCCGGCACCCACCACGAGTGCACCACGTCCGATGAGGTGATGTCCAGCGACACCGTCGTTTTGGTCGGCACGACCAGTTCCTCGTAGGAGTACGGCGCGCCCAGGCCGTCCGGTTCGTTGGCGCCCGGGTAGACGAACTGCCAGATGTACTGGCGCCCGATCACGCTGATGTTCAGAGCTTTGCCGTTGGGCGGCAGCTTGCGTTCGCTGCTGGCGAAGATCAGGTTGTTCTGATCACCAAGCTGGCTCAGCGACGCTCCTTCCGGACTCGAGTTGGGCGGGTCCTGGATCGAGGACAGCTTGGCGAACGTCAGCACGGCCAGGCCCAGCAGGATCACCGCCGCCGCCGCCGTCCAGCCGATCTCCAGGCGGGTGTTGCCGTGGATCTGCGCCGCCACCGCGCCCTTGCGCTTGCGGAACTTGACCAGCGCATACCCGAGCCCGATCTCCACCGCGAAGAAGATGATCAGCGCGATCACCAGCGTGATCTCATACAGCGTGTCGATCTCTTTGGCGTTGGGCGACGCGCCCTTGGCCGGCGTAAAGAACGCGAGCAGTGTGGGGAGGTGTCCCAAGGCGGGGCGGATTCTATTCAGGCCCGGACGGTACGCGCTTGATGACGAATGCCACGAGGATCGGCGAGGGCGGCGAGCGACGACGGCGGCAGTGGTTGGTGGAGCCTGCCCGGCCGCGTCAGCGACCGCTGAAACGTGGCGCTCGCCTTTGCGCGAACGCGGTCGCGCCCTCGATGAAGTCGGCGCTGCCCGCGGACTCCTGCTGTAGGCGGGCCTCCAGCTCCAGCTGCTCGTCCATGCGCGCGTACAGCCAGTTGTTCAGCTGGCGCTTGGCGCCCGCGTAGGACAGCGTCGGCCCGCTCGCCAGGCGCGCCGCCAGCGCGGCCGTCTCGCCGGCCAGTTGCTCGTCGTCAACCACGCGGTTGATCAAGCCCCACTCCAGCGCGCGATCCGCCGCCAGGCGTTCGCCCAGCATCGACAGCTCCATCGCCCGCGCCATCCCCACCCGCGTGGGCACGAACAGCGACGAGCCGCCGTCGGGAACAAGCCCGATGTTGACGAACGCCAGCAGGAAGTAGGCGCTCTGGGCCGCCACGATCAGATCGCAGCACAGCGCCAGCGAGCAGCCGATCCCCACCGCCGGGCCGTTGACGGACGCGAGCACCGGCTTTGGCATCTCGCGGATCGCCTTCATGATCGGGTGGTAGCGCTCGGTCAGCGTCCTGTAGGTGTCCGGCCGTCCGTCCGGCGTGGTCAGGCCGCCGCCGGCGTCGCGCAGGTCCGCTCCCGACGAGAAGCCGCGCCCGGCGCCCGTGATCACCACCGCCCGCACAGTCTCGTCGGCGGCCACCGCGCGCACCGCCGCCAGCAGGTCCGCTCCCAGCTGTGCGTTCCACGCGTTCAGCGCCTGCGGGCGGTTGAGCTCGATCGTCACCGCTCCCTGCTCGCGGCGGACGTTGACCGTCTCAAGCTGCATGTCTGACTCGTCGGCGACAACCCGGTTGCTCACATTGCCTCCTCTTGGCTTGCCTTCAGTCGCCCGATCTGGCGTGTGCACGCCCTCCGGCTCTGTTTGATCCTATGGTTTGAGGCATGACACGTCCCGTGATCGGCATGTGCACCGCGCTCGAGCAGGCGCGCTGGGGCGTGTGGGAGCAGCCCGCAGCGCTGCTCGGGCTCGGCTACATCGAGGCCGTGCAACGCGCCGGCGCGCTGGCCCTGATGCTCCCGCCTGATACGCGCCTGGCCGAGGACCCCGAGCAGGCGCTCGAGCTGATCGACGGGCTGGTGCTCGCGGGCGGCGCCGACATCGACCCCGCCGCCTACGGCCAGCAGGCCGGGCCGTACACGATCGACACCGTCCCCGAGCGAGACGCCTTCGAGATCGCGCTCGCGCGCGCGGCCATCGAGCGCGACATGCCCGTGCTGGGCATCTGCCGCGGCATGCAGCTGATCAACGTCGCGCTCGGAGGCACGCTGCACCAGCATCTGCCCGACCTGCTCGGCCACGAGCAGCACCGGCGCGTGCTGGGCTCCTTCGACGGCGCCGAGCACGACGTGCTGCTGGACGAGGGCACGCTCGCCGCGCGCGCCAGCGGCGAGCTCGTCCACTCGACCAGATCGCATCATCACCAGGGCGTCGACCGTCTCGGCGCGGGGCTGCTCGTCAGCGGCCGCTCGGCCATCGACGAGCTGCCCGAGGCGATCGAGCTGCCTGACAAGCGCTTCGTGCTGGGAGTGCAGTGGCACCCCGAGGCCGACGAGGGCAGCCCCGTTGTCGGCGCGCTCGTGCAGGCCGCCGCAAGCGCCGCCGGCGCGCTCGTGCGCGAGTAGCGCTCTATACACTCCGCGCCCAGTGCGGCGGTCGCGGGCCATCAGAGCAACCGCCTGGGGAATGGTCGCGGCCGCCATCGCCGCTCCGCTGCTGCGCAAGCGCGTGAGCGCGCCGCCGCTGGTGATGCAGACGGTCGCCTTCGCTGGGCCGCTCGGCCTGTCCGTGGCCGCGCGCCGCTCGTCCCGGCGCGACGTAGCCGTCTGCTGCCTGCAGATGTGGGCCTACCTGGCCGCCTACAAGACGCCCCACGACGACGAGGCCGCGCAGGCCGCCCGGGTGCACATCGACTACCCGATCGACATCGACCGCGTGCTCGGCCTGGGCGAGCTGCCCACCATGCGCCTGCAGCGCGCATTCGCGCGCACCCACCCCGCGACCGGCGCGCCGGTCTGGCGCACGGTCGACCGCGTGCTCGTGTGGGCCCACTGGGTCTGGTTCATCGTGCCCCACGGCTCGCTCGTCTACATCCTCGTACGCCATCCGCAGCGCTTCACGCGCGCCGCCGTCATGACCTATGCCACGTTCGACATCGGCGCCAGCTTCTACTGGCTCTTTCCCACCGCCCCGCCCTGGTATGCAGCCTCGCTAGCGCGGGGCGGCCATCGCGGAGAGCAGCATGTGCGCCGCCTGATGGTCGAGTACGGCGAGCATTTCTGGAAAGGCCGCTGGGACTCGCTCTACAGTGTGTTCGGAGGCAATCCCCTAGCCGCCATGCCCTCTCTGCACATCGCCACATCCGTGATGGCCGCGCTGTTGCTCGCCGAGGCGAGCCCAGCAGCCGGCGTGCTGGGCTTCTCCTACGCCGCCACGCTCACAGTCGCGCTGGTCTACCTGGGCGAGCACTATGTCGTCGACCTGCTCGCCGGCGCCGCGCTCACGCTCGCCCTGCGTCGGCTGCAGGCGCGCGCCGGACCGCCGCTCGCACGCATCGGGCATGCCGTGGCCGCCCTGGAGACGCTCGCTCACGAGGGGATCTGAGCGAGGGGGTGAGCGGGGAGAAGATGGCGCGGGGGGAAGAACGGGATAGGGCGCCGAATCTCGAAGTGCACGCTGGCGCCGGCGAGGATGAGATGCCGCGTGTGCTGCTCACGCGCCGGCAGATCGTCGCCTTCGCCCTTTTCATCGCGCTCGGCATCGGCTTCCTGTATTTCGTGCTGCCCAACCTCACCGGCGTTGGCACCACCGTTCGCCATCTCGAGGGCGGCGATCGCTGGTGGATCGCCGTTGGTGTCGTGCTGGAGGTCCTCTCGTTCGCCGGCTACCTGGTGCTGTTTCGCTCGGTGCTCGCGCGCGGCCAGGAGCGGATCAGATTGCGCGAGAGCTATGAGATCACCATGGCCGGCGTCGCCGCCACGCGCCTGTTCGCCACCGCCGGCGCCGGCGGCATCGCCTTGACCGCCTGGGCGCTGCGCCGCTCGGGCATGGAGCCGCGCATCGTCGCCTGTCGCATGGTCGCATTCTTCGTCGTGCTGTACGTGATCTACGCCGGATCGCTGCTGATCGACGGCCTCGGGCTGGGCACCGGGCTGTTCCCCGGGGGCGGGTCGTTCGCGATCACCATCATCCCAGCGATCGTCGCCGCTGTCCTGTTCGCGGCCGCAGGCGCGATGGCGCTGTTGCCCAACGACATCGAGCGGCGCCTGGGCCGCTGGGCGTCGGGCTCCGGTCGCATCGCCCACTGGGTCGCGCGCGCTGCCACCGTGCCCGCGCTGGCGGCCAGCGGCGTGCGCACCGCCATCGACGTGATCCGCATGCGCGATCCTGGGCTGCTCGGCGCGCTCGCATGGTGGGGCTTTGACATCACCGTGCTGTGGACCATGTTCCACGCGTTCGGCTCCGCGCCGCCGTTCACCGTCGTGTGGATGGCCTACTTCCTGGGCACGCTCGGCAACCTGCTGCCGCTGCCCGGCGGCCTGGGTGGCGTCGAGGGAGGCATGATCGGCGCCTTCGCCGCCTTCGGCGTCAACTTCAACCTGGCGCTGCTGGCCGTGCTGTCCTATCGCGCCCTCTCCTTCTGGCTGCCCACGCTGCCAGGCGCTGTCGCCTATCTGCAGCTGCGTCGCACGGTCGCCCGCTGGAGAGACGAGCAGGGTCCCCCCGCGACCGCCGTGCGCCGCAGCCCCACCGGCACCGCGCGCGCGCTGCAGGGCTCCTGAGACTGGTGGCGGCTGCGGCCGAGACGGCGGGCGCACTGTAGGCTTGCGCGACCACAAACGGCCAGCTGGGATGCTATACTTTACAAAGTAAAGCGACCTGCGATCAAGGCGCACAGGCGCCTAGGAGACCAGATGAGCGACGTCGCATCGTCCCCGGAGGGGGAGAACGTGATCATCGTCGGCAGCGGACCCGCCGGCTACACCGCCGCGCTGTACACCGCGCGCGCCAACCTCAAGCCGCTCGTGATCGAGGGCTTCGCCTGGGGTGGTCTGCTGCAGCAGACCACCGACGTCGAGAACTACCCCGGCTTTCCCGACGGCGTGATGGGACCCGAGATGATGCAGAAGTTCCGCGACCAGGCCGAGCGCTTCGGCGCGCGGCTGGTTACCGACCAGGCCGACCGCATCGAGCTGTCCTCCGAGCCCGGTGGCGTGCACAGCGTTTGGGTCGGCGGCGAGGAGCACCGTGCGCGCACGGTCGTGCTGGCCATGGGCGCCGAGCACAAGAAGCTCGGCGCGCCCGGCGAGGAGGAGCTGGCGGGCCGTGGCGTCAGCTACTGCGCCACCTGCGACGCCGCCTTCTTCAAGGGCGCGCCCACGATCATCGTCGGTGGCGGCGACTCCGCCATGGAGGAGGCCATCTTCCTGTCCAAGTTCGCCTCCAAGGTGATCGTCGTCAACCGCCGCGACGAGTTCCGCGCCTCCAAGATCATGCTCGAGCGCGCCCGCGCCCAGGCCAACATCGAGTTCCTCACCCCCTATCGGGTGGAGGCGTTCGTCCCCTGCGAGGCCGGCACCCTGGGGCACGCCGCGCTCGTCAACGTCGACACCGGCGAGACGCGCGACGTGACCGTATCGGGCACGTTCATCGCCATCGGCCACGAGCCCCAGTCTGCGCTCGTGCGCGGCCAGGTCGACATCGACGATAACGGCTACGTCATCACGCAGGGGCGCTCCACGCTCACCAACCTGCCCGGCGTGTTTGCCGCCGGCGACCTCGTCGACCACACCTACCGCCAGGCCATCACCGCCGCCGGCTCCGGCTGCCAGGCAGCGCTCGACGCCGAGTGGTACCTGCGCGACACGCCCGGGGTGCCCGTGCCCGTCGGGATGCCGCTCGGCGACCCCGCCGAGGCACAGTACGCGCCCGCAGCCGACGCCGCCGGCCAGCCCTCGTAGGCGCGGGGCCTAGCTCTGCGGCGTGGCGGTGGTCGGCGGGCCGCTCAGTCGTCGTAGGCGAAGAAGCCCTCGCCGCTTGAGCGGCCCAGGTGCCCCGCCGCCACCAGGTGGCGCAGCATCGGCGCCGGTCGGTAGCGCTCCTCGCGGTACTCCTCGCCCAGCGCCCCCAGCACCGTCAGCACATGATCCAGGCCGATCGCGTCCGCCCACTCCAGCGGGCCGCGCGGGTGGCTGAGGCCGAGCACCATCCCCGTGTCGATGTCCTTCGCGCTGCCCACGCCTTCACCCAGCGCAAACGCCGACTCGTTGATCACCTGACAGACGATCCTGCCCAGCGCCAGGCCCGGCGCGTCGCCCACCCACGCCACGTGCCTGCCCAGCGCCGCGAAGAAGCGCTCCGCCCGCGCCGCCGCCACCGGCGAGGAGGTCTCGCTGCGCGTCAGCTCCACCAGCGTGCACTGCTCCAGCGGAGGGAGGAAGTGAAAGCCCACCGCGCTGCCATCCGGGTCAAGCGCCGACAGCGACCCGCTCGCGCACAACACCAGGTGCGCGCCGCCGTGCAACGGCGCGGGCGCGCCACGGCGGTCGGGCATGCCTGTCTCCGCGCCCGAATCACGCAGCGTCGGCCTGGCTTCGCAGTCGACGAACAACGATGGAAGTACGCCGCCGCTGGGTTCGTGCGGCGTGCGCACCTCATAGCCCGCCGCGCCCGCCGCCGCGCGCAGCTCCTGCGCGACCACGCCTTCGCCGCCGATCACCACCACGCCCTCGCCCTGGCCCGGCGCGCCCGCGGCAGGCGGCTCCGGGTCCTGTGGCCGGTGGGCGCCATCGCCGTAGTCGTAGTAGCCGCGCCCGCTCTTGCGTCCGTACAGCCCCGCCGCCACCTGGCGCGCAGCGATCATCGACGGGCGCCAGCGCGGCTCGCCATAGCTCTGCGCATAGAAGCTTTCCGAGATCTCCAGGCCCGTGTCCACGCCAACTAGGTCCATCAGCTCAAACGGCCCCATACGAAAGCCACCCTCCAGGCGGCAGATGCGGTCGATCGTCGCCACGTCTGAAATCTGCTCCTGCAACAGGCGCAGCGCTTCCAGGCCGAACGGGCGGTTGCAGCGGTTGACGATGAAGCCCGGCCCGTCCTTGGCTACGATCACCGTCTTGCCCATAGCCTCGCCCGTCGCCCGCGCCAGCGCTAGCGCCTGTGGCGAGGACTGCACGCCCGCCACAACCTCCAGCAGGCGCATCAGCGGCGCCGGGTTGAAGAAGTGCATGCCCACCACCCGCTCGGGGTGGCTCGCTCCCCGCGCGATCGCCGTCACTAGCAGCGACGACGTGTTCGTCGCCAGCACGCACTCCTCGCTCACGATCTCCGACAGCTTGCCGTACATCTCGTGCTTGAGCTCCAGGCGCTCCGGCGCCGCCTCGATCACCAGCTCGCAGTCGCTCAGCGCCGCCATGTCGTCCACCGGCGACAGGCTCTCCGCCGCCGCCTTGGCCTGCTCGTCGGTCAGCTTGCCCTTCTCCGCTTCCTTGGCCAGTCCCTTGCGTGCGCTCTGCGTGCCCTTCTCGAGGGCATCCGGGAAGGGGTCGTACAGCAGCGTCTTCGCCCCCGAGCGCGCCGCCAGCTGGGCGATGCCATTGCCCATCGTGCCCGCGCCCAGCACGCCGATCACAGACGCTGCGCGACCCTCCCCGCGACCGGGCCGTCGCCGACCGGCGGAGCCGGCCTCATCAAAACTCGTCGTTTCCTGTTGGGTTACCATCGCGTGCGCTCCTGTCGCCGCTCACACCGGCACGAGCGCGTTCACGCCCGTCATCGCGCGCCCGATCAGCATCTGCTGGATCTGCGAGGTGCCCTCATAGATCGTCGTCACGCGCGCGTCGCGGAAGTAGCGCTCCACTGGGTGGTCGTCCACGTAGCCCGCCCCGCCGTGCACCTGTATCGCCAGGTTCGCGCATTCAAGCGACGCTTCCGTCGCGTGCAGCTTCGCGATCGACGTCTCCAGGCTGTTCGGCCGGCCCTGGTCCTTGAGGAAGCCCGCGCGCCACGCCAGCATCCGCGACGCATCCGTTTTCAGCACCATTTCCGCGATCATTGCCTGCACCAGCTGGAAGCTCGCGATCGGTTTGCCGAACTGCTCGCGCTCCTTTGCGTATTTCACCGACTCCTCCACGCAGCCCTGGCAGATGCCCACCGCGCCGCACGCCACCGAGTAGCGCCCCGACTCCAGGTTCGACAGTGCCACTTTGAAGCCGTCGCCCACCCTGCCCAGCATCTGCTCGTCTGACACCTCCACGTCTTCCAACGAGATCGAGCCCGTGTCCGACGCATGCAGGCCCATCTTGTGCTCGATCGGCTGCGCCGAGTAGCCCGGGTGGTCGGTGTCCACCAAAAAGCACGCGATCCCCTTGTAGCCCAGGGCCGGGTCCGTCTGGGCGAAGATCACCGCCACCTTCGCGTAGTTGGCCATCGAGATCCACATCTTCGAGCCGTTGAGCACCCAGCCGCTGTCCGTCTTCTTCGCCCGCGTCTTCTGGTTGGCCGCGTCTGAGCCCGTGTCCGGCTCCGTCAGGCCAAAGCAGCCCAGCCACTCGCCCGAGCACAGCTTCGGCAGGTACGTGTGCTTTTGCTCCTCCGTGCCGAACTTCAAGATCCCCGAGCACACCAGCGACGTTTGCACCGAGATCACCGTGCGGATCGACGAGTCCGCGCGGCCGATCTCCTCCACCACCAGGCCGTATGAGAGGTAGTCGAGGCCCGCGCCGCCGTACTCCTCCGGGACGATCGCGCCCAGGTAGCCCTGGTGGGCGACCTTCTGCACCATCTCCATGTCGAAGCGGTGGTTGCGCGCGTTTTCGCGCGACTGCACCACGATCTCCTTGTCCGCGAACTCGCGCGCCGTGTCCTTCATCAGGCGCTGCTCGTCGGTCAGGTCGAAGTCCATTGCCCTCCTATCAGGTGGTTAGCTTTGGCGTACGCCACGGCGCGTGGACGCGCCGCTCGATCTCCTCGCCGATCCCCTCGATCGGCAGCCGCTCCTGCGCCAGCGAGTCGCGGTCGCGCAGGGTCAGCGTGCCGTCCTCGACGCTCTGGTGGTCAATAGTAAGACACAGCGGCGTTCCGATCTCATCCTGGCGGCGATAGCGCTTGCCGATCGCCCCGCCCGCGTCGTACTCGCACTGCACGCGCTCGCGCACCGCGCGATGCACCTCGCGGGCCAGCTCCGGCTGGCCATCCTTGCTCACCAGCGGCAGCACCGCCGCCTTCACCGGCGCCAGGCGCGGATGCAGACGCAGCACCGTGCGCATCTCACCCTCGCCCGTGCCCTCGCGCTCGACCAGTTCCTCGTCATACGCGTCCACCAGGAAGGCCAGCGTCGCGCGGTCCGCGCCCGCCGCCGGCTCGATCACGTGCGGCACATAGCGTTCGCCTGTCGCCTGATCGAAGTACTCGAGCTTCTCGCCCGAGAACTTCGCGTGCTGGGTCAGGTCGAAGTCGCCGCGGTTGGCGATCCCCTCCAGCTCCGACCAGCCGATGGGGAACAGGTACTCCACGTCGCTCGTCCCCGACGAGTAGTGCGACAGCTCGTCCGGGTCGTGCGCGCGTAGGCGCAGGTGGTCGGGGCGAAGGCCCAGCTCGGTGTACCAGCGCTCGCGTTCTGCCAGCCAGTGCTCGAACCATTCCTGGGCGTTGTCCGGTGGCACGAAGAACTCCATCTCCATCTGCTCGAACTCGCGCGTGCGGAAGATGAAGTTGCCCGGCGTGATCTCGTTGCGAAAGGACTTGCCCACCTGGGCGATCCCGAACGGCGGCTTCTTGCGCGAGAACTGCAGCACGTTCTTGAAGTTGATGAAGATGCCCTGCGCCGTCTCCGGGCGCAGGTACGCCGTCGCGCCCGACTCCTTCACCGGGCCGATCGTCGTCTCGAACATCAGGTTGAAGTCGCGCGCCTGCGTCAGGTCGCACTCGTCCGTTTCGCCCGGGTGCTTGGACGGTTTGCGCCCGCACTGCAGGTCGGACAGGTGGTCGGCGCGGAAGCGCTGGCCGCACGTCTTGCAGTCCACCAGCGGGTCCGTGAAGCCCGCCAAATGGCCCGATGCCTCCCACACGCGCGGGTGCTGCAGGATCGCCGAGTCCAGCGCCACGATGTCGTCGCGCTCCTGCAGCATCGCCCGCCACCACTCGTTCTTCACGTTCGTCTTCAGCAGCACGCCGTAGTGGCCGAAGTCATACGTCGAGCCCACCCCGCCGTAGATCTCCGACGACGGGAACACGAAGCCGCGGCGCTTGCACAGCGCCACGATCTTGTCCATCGTCACCACGTCCTGTCCCGTTGTCGTCGGCTCGTCCACGCGGACGATGATCATAGGCCCCGCGTAACCGTGTGGGGCCCGAGTCGCCGTGGATCGCTTGTCGGCTCGGCGCATAACATGGCGCACCGTGGCGCGGATCTTGATCGTTGGGGGTGGGTGCCGAGGCAGGCAGCTGGGCGGCGCGATGGTGGGGGAGGGGCACGCCGTGCGCATCACCACCCGCACCGACGCGGGCCGGCCCGCGATCGAGGCCGTCGGCGCGGAATGCTGGATCGGCACGCCCGATCGACTGGCCACCCTACGCGCCGCATTGGACGGCGTCGCGATCCTCTGCTGGTTGATGAGCACGGCCGCCGGCTCGGCCACGCAACTGCAGGCGCTGCACACCGAGCGCCTGGAGTTCTTCCTAATCCAGGCCATCGACACCACCGTGCGCGGCTTCCTCTATGAGGCACGCGCGCCCTCAGGCGAGCCTGGGCTGTTGCTCGCCGAGGGCGAGCGCATCGCGCGCGAGCTGACCGCACGCAACGCCATCCCCGCGGCGTTCCTCACCGCCGATCCGGGCGACACCGATGCGTGGCTCGCCGAGGCACAGGGCGCGATCGCCGGGCTGCTAACGGGCGGATGAATCTGCGTTTCCTGTCAAGCCGTCCGGCGATCGGGCCGATGAGGATCGCAGCATGGTGGGGGAGCGGTCCAGATACGGCCTGCTGGTCTCGGCGCTCGGCGCGATCGCGCTGGCGGTGTCGGTGTTCCTGCCCTGGTATGGGCTGAGCTTCAGCGCCGGGGCCCTCGCCGGGAGGCAGTTCGCCGAGCTCAGCGCCAACCAGGAGTTGGCCGACCTCAGCGTCGTCCTGCCGGTGCTCGCCTGCCTGGCCCTGCTCGACTCGCTGATCCCCCTCGTTCGCGCCGCCTCGCCCGTGCCCGCCGGCAGCGGCGCGTCAGTGCTGCTGCTCGGCAGCGTCGCCGCCGTGTGCGTGCTCTATCGCATGCTCCACGTACCCGCGCCGGCGGGAGAGCTGCTCACCCTGACCGTGGGGGAGGGCGCCTGGGTCGCGCTGCTGGGCTCGCTGGCGATGGTCGCCGGCGGCCTGTGGCCCCGCTCGATCGGGTCGTCGTCGTACCCGGAGCTGTCCGAGTCGCTCGCGCGCAACGCCTGGCCGGGTCTATCGAGCTGGACGCCCCAGCGCTGACGAGCTGCCTGTGCCGGTCGCGTCGCGCACGTAGGGACTTTCCAGCAGCTGCTCGACGATCCGCGCTGTCGCGCCCCAGATCAGGTGCTCGTCGACCACGTACGCGTCCGTCTCGAACGAGATCCCGCGTCGTTCCATGCGTGTTCGCGTCCTGCCCATGCGCAGCGCCTCGAGCGGCAGCTCGAGCACCGCGTCGACCTCCTTGGGCGACAGCCGCCAGGCCACCCCCTCCGGTATCGCGGCGACGAACGGGTGGATCAGGTAGTTGGTCGCGAACGTCGACGTCGGCGGCAGCGCCCCCAGCACGGTCACCTGCGTGCGCTCCAGGCCGATCTCCTCTTCGGCCTCGCGCAGCGCCGTCGCCAGCAGGTCGGCGTCCTCGGCGTCCTTGCGCCCGCCCGGAAAGGAGATCTCGCCGGCGTGTCTGCGCAGGTCCGCACGCCGTCTGGTGAGGACGAGATCGGGTTCGCCCGTCGCCTCGCGCACGAACAGCGGCACGAGCACCGCCGCTTGGACCTGATCGGCCGCCGGGGCAACCAGATCGGAGCCTCCGGCGGCGGCGCCCTCAGGCGGCCATGTGAACGCGCTCAATGCGCTCCTGGAACATGACCTCGCCCTCCAGCGCGCGATGGACCGGGCACTTGGCCGCGATCACGGTCAGCTTCTGCACCTGCTCCTCGGGCAGGTCGTCAGGCAGGCGCATCACCAGCTGGAACTTCGTGGGGCAGCCGCGCTCGGCGGGGCTGTACTCGACGTCCACCTCCACGTGGCCGAGGTCCCAGCCCTTGCGCGCCGCGTACATCTCGATCGTGATCGCCGTACACGACGCCAGGCTCACCGCCAGCAACTCGCGGGGATCCGGCCCTGTGTCCTCGCCGCCCGACTCCAGCGGCTCGTCGACGGTGATCTGATGGTCTCGTACCTGCACCGTGTGTCTCAGCGCCGTGCCGTCGCGGCGCGCGGTGGCCTTCATCCTGGTCAGCCCTTGGCTCTCGTTCATAGCGATCCCTTCAATCGGCTCCCCGCGTCCCTCCCGTGTATCAATGATACCCCTCGGTCCAGCTAGGAAAGCTCGTTGAACAGCAGGCCCGTGAGCAGCTTCGGGTAGAAATAGGTCGACTTCGGCGGCATGTTCTCGCCCGCCGCCGCCAGTTCGCGGACCTGCGCCACCGGGGTCGGGCGCACCAGAAACGCCGCGTCGTAGTCGCCCGAGCGCACCATCGCCAGGGCCTCTTCCGTGTCGCGCGCGTAGAACATCCCGTTGAAGTGCGAGATGTCATCGTCGCTGAGCCCCAGCGCGTTCTTCAAGATCAACGTCTCCAGCACGCCCGTGTCGAGCCGCCGGTAGGCCGGCGCGCGGTCGCTCAGGGCCACATCGGCGATCGCCTGGTCCTTGAGCGTCAGGCGCAGCGCGCGGCCGTCGCGCCCGTCGAAGTAGCCGAGCTGCAGCGGGCCCGAACCGGGCGACGGCGCGATCTGCTCGATCGGCACCTCGGCCATGTCGAAGTCCCGCTCCAGCGCCTGCGCGAGCGCCGCGCGGCGCTGCTCGTCCAGCCCGCTGACCAGGCGGTGGGTCGCGAACACGGTCAGCCCAGGGTCCTCCAGCGCGACCAGGCACATGAGGATGTAGCTGTGCTCGCCCTGCCCGCCCACCTCCTGGGCGTACGCCTGCATCGTCTCGTAGCGGTGGTGGCCGTCCGCGATCAACAGCTCCGCCTCGCTGGTCGCCGCCTGCACCGCCGCGATCGCTTGCGGGTCTGACACCCGCCACAGGCGGTGGACGGTGCCGTCCGCGTCGGTCACCTCGCCCCACGGCGCCTGCTCGGTGGTCGTCGGCGACAGCGCTGACCAGGCCGCCTGCTGCGGGTCCGAGTACAGCGAGAAGATGGGGGAGATGTTCGCGCGAGTGGCGCGCGTCAGGCGCAGGCGATCCTCCTTGGGGCCGGGATGGGTGCGCTCGTGGGGGCGCACGCGGCCGGGGCCGTAGTCCTCGATGCGCACGCGACAGAAGAAGCCGCGGCGGGTGCGGCGCCGGCCGTCCGGGCCGGTGTAGTCCTGGGTGTGCGCCCACAGGGCCGGCTCGCTGTCGCGTACCAGGGCGCCCTGCAGCTGCCAGTTTTCGAACAGCTGGCCCGCTGTTGCGTAGGGGTCCGCGCCCCCGGGCTCGGCCTGGGGGAGGTCCACGGCGACCACGTTGAACGGCGAGCGGGCCAGGAGCGCCGCGCGCTGGCTGGCGTCGATCACATCGTAGGGGGGTGCGGTCACGTCTGCCAGAGGGCCGACCACGGCGGGGTCGTAGTGCAGGGCGCGCAGGGGTTGGACGTCGGCCATGGGCGGTGGCGGAGGCTAGCAGCCGGGTTGGTGTGGGTCGTGTCTGCGGCGTGATATGGGTTCTGGAGCGACGCTCTCGCGATCGAGGCGAGACGGTCAAGCTGCTGCGCAAGTCGAACAGCAACCAGATGACGGGGCGCTGGCGATGCCGCCATGGTGTCGTCACGGTCCGGTCTGGCGACGCGCGATTTCGGGCGCGCTTGGTGGCATGGATGAATCGACTGCGCTCCGAATGGCAGTAGACTTGAAGCCACATCGGGGCGTGGCGAAGTCTGGTATCGCACCGCGTTTGGGGCGCGGGGATCGTGGGTTCAAATCCCGCCGCCCCGACTATTTGAAGCAGGACGAAACCGCTCCGGTCCTCTGGTGAAGGGGCCGGAGCTTAGGTTCCTGCTGACCTGATTCGGCGGCTAGTGGAGGCGCTCAGCAGCGCTCGTCGAGGCGCGACTGGTGGGATTCAGACACGAGCTCCGAATCCCACCCTCCGGGCACGGATGACGGAACGTACCTTGTGTAGAAGCGCGTTAGCGAGTTGCACCGGGAGATGTCCGAGTCCGCCCCAGCGACTATCGCCATCCGAGCCAAGTAGTAGCCTCACCGATTCGGGTAGCGGTGGCAGAGTCATCTAAAGGGTCCAACCTCCAACGGGTCGCGCTCTACGAGCGGTTGAAAGCTCATGCTCTGAACCGAGGATGTCGCGATCGTAGTCGGTCACCAGGGCGGCAGGAACTTCGTCCGATGCCTTTATGGGCGCCGCGAGATGCACCAGGCGCTCGGCCGCAGGCCCCTGAGAACGTCCTGAGCAAAGCGAATCGGTGGAGTAAGCTTCCGCCGATCAGCAAGATGCATGGTTACCGCAATCCGTTAGTCGAACTCGTTACGATTATCGCTCCATGGTGATGATCCCAACCAAGCTTCGGCGCAGCGTCGAAGGATCCTCCCTCGAGGCCGTAACGCTACGTGTCGCGCAGGCATCGACAGTTCTCTTGAAGGACAACAAGATGCCCTTCTTCCCCGCGTACACGGATCACGGTTGTGACCACGTCGAATGCGTCCTTAGCGCTGCCGTACGACTCATACCAGACGACGTCTGGTCGCAGAACCTGATACAGCCAGCAGACGCGGCCGTTCTGATCTGCGGCGTTTTTCTGCACGACCTCGCTCTACATATTCGGGCAAAGGGATTTGTCGAGCTTGTAAGCGCATCATCTCCATGCAAACCGCTTCCATGGTTCGATTCGTCGCAAGGTGTGCGTCCACCAGACAAGCCGTGGGAGACTCTTTGGCTTGCTTTCCGCAAGGAGGCCCGGCATTTCACTCAGTCGCAGCTCGACCGCATACTCGGGCCAGCGAACGACGGAGTCCCGACAATCGCCTATGGTGATCACACTCTTCATCCAAATCAGTGGACGGAGGCCGACCATCTGTTGATTGGAGAGTTCCTTCGGCGCCATCATGCTCGGCTCGCTCATGAGATCGCGGTCTTTGGCTTTCCAGGGGCTACCGATCTATATCCGCGACTCAGCAGTGAAGCTCCTGAGTTCGCCGATGTGGTGGGCTTGGTTGCCCGTTCCCACAACGAGCCCATGAGGACTTGTCTTGACTATCTCTCATATCTGCAGCCTGGCAATCAACGCCCATTCGGAGTCCTAGTACCGTATCTGATCGGCCTGATTAGAATCGCCGACTACTTCCAGCTTGAAGGGGTCCGAGCTCCATCACTCCTGCTGCATCTCAGGGAGCCGCCAAGCCCACAGAGCATCGATGAGTGGAACAAGCACAAGGCTATCGGATCGATCTCGTGGTTCGTTACTGATCCACTCGCGATCTTCATCGAGGTGACACCGTCGCACGGTCTTCGAACCCATCTCCAACTTGCCGAGCTCTTCGAGGATCTTCAGCGAGAACTGGACATTACAACGGCAGTTTTGAGTGAGACCTATTCGGCTCCGACACTTGGATCATTGCGGCTCGCTCGTCAGCGTATTAGAACTAATTTGATAGAGCCGAGTCTTCACGCGCGCCTTCCATTTGTTCCACGAAAGTCAGCGCTTCGTAGCGCCGACGACCTTTTTCGCCTTGTCATCGGCGACCTGTACGGGAATCAACCCGCCGTGGCTGGTCGCGAGCTAATTCAAAATGCAGTCGATTCAATACGCGAGCGTCATCGCTGGGAAGCTCATTGCGAATGTGTCGTGGATGACGCGGACTTCCGTAAGCAAGACTCGGATGTGGAGGTCGTGCTCTGTGAGACATCTGAGGGTGTGTCGTTGCGGGTGAGCGACCGAGGCGTTGGCATGACGCCCGACACAGTGACTAGCTACTTCCTCACCGCTGGAGCGACGTTTAGCTTCTCGAGTGGGGATACCGACATTAATCGTGAGAATAGAGTCTCCTGGATGAAGGCCGGACGGTTCGGGGTGGGCGCTTTTGCGGCCTTCTTGTTGGGATCGGAAATGCGGGTAACGACCAGACATCTCGGATCGGATAGAGGTGTCACCTTTGTCGCACGAATTGACGACGATTTGGTTCAGCTCGACTGGGCTGACGTGCCCTACGGAACAGAGGTAATTGTGCCGTTGAGTCGAGGTGGAGTGACGTCGACTCTGCGGGGCTCGGAGCTTGAAGAGTTTTTTGATCAAGTTCGAGGGTTTTATCGGCTGTCGAATCCCACAGTGAGCTTTGTGCTCATGCGGCCAGGCGTCGAGACGAAGATACGCAAAGGCCCAATGGATGTTCCGGCTCCGGGGTCGCCTGTCACTGGCGAGTGGCGATCCATTCGTGTCGATGGCTTTGACGCCGTGTTCTGGCGTGCGGCCGAGCCGCGCCACGACCTCGTGTACAACGGGATCAGCATGTACAACCCAGCGACCCCGGTGCGAAGTCGTGCTATCTACCGGTGGTCAGATCGTCATGTTGAAGAGCTGGTAAGGACGCCAGACCTTGTTGTCTTCGACAGTAGACAGGTGCTTGGCGTCTCGCTGACGCGCTACCATTTGAGCGAGCGAACAGTTCCTTTTGAGCGCGAGCTGCTCGACAGCATCGGACGCGAGGTTGCGGGACGCGCGCTCATTGAGGGTGTGACGGATCACGTTCTAGGTAAGGGCTGGGGATTCAGAGGAGTGTTCACACGTAGGACTCTGCTCCCTTTTCTTCCGAAGTTGCTTCAGCATTATCTCAAGGACACACTTTGCGTGCTGTGGGTTTCCCCGGACTCTTGGGAACGCGAGTGGGCACAGTTCATAGACGAACCTGATGGTCCTCACTGGCGACGATTTCCGACGCGGGTCGCGCTTGAGCCGCCACGAAGTCTCTATTCGCGAGTGGAGGGCCGGGTGCTCGGCGGTCTCGTGCTCGCGGATATAGACGAGGGGACGCGTCTACTTGCGAGAATGCTGGGCGGCGATGTAGTCGCCAAGGTGGGAGTCAGTAAGGCGAGCGACATCTTTGATGAACTCGCAGTAGTCATGGGATGGCGGAGTTGGCCGCCTTATGATGCTGAAGACGGTGCTGTGGACGACGATGACGAGACGGAGTACTCGGCACTAGCAAGTTTCGCTTGTTGCGGTGATGGACAGGACGTTCCGACGACGAGCATGCTCTGCGGCCTGGGAGATAACTTGGTGGCAGAGTCAGGTTCAACGACCGTCGGGCTTAGTCTCTTGCGTCTGCGTGACAATGTGCCCGTGGTGCTGGATCCGGTCTCCCAGGCGTGGAATGATGTGATTGGGGGGCCTGTACCACGCGATGCAGATGAGCGAGACGTCACTGCGGAGGCAATTTGTGACGCGCAGCCAGAGAGCCGCGAAGTCTTGGACAAATGGCGCGACATTGTCGGGAGGGAGTCGTAGCGCGACGCTCACAGCTCTCGTGTGGCGGGACTGTACGACGCTTGACCCGGTTTTGTGGTATTCAGGATGCCGGCTCTCGTGCGCGGACCGCTACGCCCCCGCCGCCTGCGCCCGCGGCCCCGCCGTGCCCGTCGACCACAGCGCGAACCCCAGCACCGCCAGGCCCGTCAGCGCGTCCGTGAACAGCGTCGCGTAGAAGAACGCCGGGATTTTCGGGTTGCCGTAGATGAAGTGGCCCAGCGTCACAAGTCCCGTCACCGAGTACACCGCCAGGCACACCCGCGCCTCCTGCAAGCGGCCTTCGCGGTACCTGCGGTAGCCCATCACGCCGATCCACGTCAACAGCGGCCAGCTGACCACGATCGCCACGCGCGTCAGCGTGTACAGGTCCTTCGGGCCCGGATAGTGGCTCACCTCAACGAAGTTGTGGGTGTAGTGGATCGCCGTCGACAGCATCTCCGCCGCCAGGATCGCCTTCAGCGCCGTCAGGCCGCGCGCTTGCGTCTCGCTTCTCATGAGACCTCCCTGCAGATACTTGATAGATCGTTCTAGAGGCGATAGTCTGCCAGATGCGCGTGCGGGGTGCAAGCGCCACAGCCGTTCACCTCCAGTCGCATGCCCACATCAGCCGACAACACAACTCATCCATAAAGAAAATGCCCAGCGACACCAGAGACCGCATCCTCAACACCACCGCCGAGCTGTTTCGCCGCCAGGGCTACACCGGCACCGGCATGAAGCAGATCGCCGCCGACGCCGCCGCCCCCTTCGGCTCGCTCTACCACTTCTTCCCCGGCGGCAAGGAGCACCTCGGCCGCGAGGTCATCCGCACCTCCGGACGGTTCTACATGCAGCTCTTCGCCGCCGTCGCCATCCCCGCTCCCGACGTGCTCACCGCCGTGCGCCACTTCTTCGCCGGCGCCGCCCAAACGCTCGAAGACACCAACTACGAGGACGCCTGCCCCATCGCCACCGTTGCCCTCGAGGTCGCCTCCACCAACGAGCCCCTGCGCGAGGCCACCGCCGACGTCTTCGCCGAATGGATCCATGGCGCCAGCGAGTACTTCGTCCTCGCCCGCATTCCACGAGCTCGTGCGCGCGAGCTCGCCTTCTCCATGCTCTGCCTGCTCGAGGGCGCCTTCATCTTCAGCCGCGCCATGCGCTCCACCGAGTCGCTGCACGTCGCCGGCGCCACCGCCGTCGCGGACGTGCGCAACGCGCTCCAAGACGCAGGGTCAGACGGGGTCATCAGGATCGCCCACGCCGACGTCGATGGGCGCGAGCAGGCCCTACAGGCGGCCCGCCCCGCCGGGCACGCACAGGCCGATGGCGCTGTCGCGTAAGAGCTCGCCGCGCGTCGGCCCTAGGCCCGCCGTCTCGCTCGCGCTGTCCATCTTCGCCGCCGCCGTCGCGCTCGGGTCCATCGCCACGCTCGCCATCGGTCAGGGAGCCCACGGCTGGGTGCACTGGCTGTGCTCCCCAGGCGTCCTCGGCTCCGCCGCCCACAGCGTGCGCGCCAGCGGCATCGGCGCCAAGGCGCTCACCGCCCTGGAGATCCACTGGCCGCACTTCCTGCCCGCCCTGCTCGCGCTCGCCACGCTCGTCTACCTGTCGCGCGCCAACGCCCGCTATCGCGCCCAGGAGGCTGAGCGCAGCTCCCGTGCGCAAACCGCGTCCCTGGTCGGCGCCGCTACTGGACCGGCAGTGCTCGAGCGCGCACCGCGCGCCTGCAGCTGACCAGCGCCAGCGCCGTGCTCGCCACCGCCACCGCCGTGCCCGCCGCCAGCATCACGCCAGTGCTCGGCCCCAGCGGGCCGCCGCTTTGTGCCGCCAGCTCCGGCGCGAGCCACGCAAGCGCCACCTCGTACACCACCAGTGAGATCGATATCACGCCCATCGCCAGCCACAGGGCCATGCTCGCCAGCGACGCGCGTCTCAGCGAGTCACGCGACACCGCCGTGCGGGCAAGCACCAGGCGTGGGGCCAGCGCGCAGGTCGCCGCGCATGCAAGCCCGCCCAGCAGCCAGGGAATGCAGATCGCCAGCGGAGCCGAGTTGACTCGCCCGCCCGTGCTCGACGGGCCAAGGACCAGCAGCAGCGACGTCAACGCCGCAAAGCACCCGATCGCTCCCGCCGGCAGGGCCAGCAGGCCCATCAGGCGCCCGTCGCGTCTTGCACGCGCGCTGCCGATCGCCTCCCACACCAACGGCAGGCCCCCGATCGCGATCGCCAGCGCGCCCATGATCGCTCCCGTCACCACCGCATCGTGGGCGATCGCCAGCACCGGGTGACGTTCGCCCGCCGCGCCGAAGGCCGCTTCCTCGGTCTCCTTCTGGAATCCCGCGCCCACCACCGACAGCGCAATCCAGCAGCCGAACATCCCCACCACCGACATGCGCATACGGGCCAGCGGCGACGCCTGCTCGCTCCACGCCGCCCGCGGGCGCACATGCGCGTCCACCGCTCCCGCCACCAGCGACGCCAGGCCGCCCAGTCCCGGCGGATCGTCCTCGATCAGCGCCAGCATCTCCACCCGGTAGCGCTCCCGCCACGCCTGCGGGTAGAAGCCCACGAGCAGGCCCGCCATCGCCCTGCGCACCCTGCTCATGCCGCGCTCCCCGCCGCGCGCAGGCGCGACAGGCCCGTGCGAGCCACCGCCTCGATCGTCGTCAGCTGCGCCTCCAGCACGCGCGTCCCCGCAGCCGTGATCCGGTAGGGGCGCCTGCGACCCTGCGCCGGCAAGCTCTCGATCAGGCGCTGGTCCTCCAGGCGCGCAAGCGCGCCATACAGGGTGCCCGGGCCAAGGTGCACGCCCGCCATCTCCACGATGTCCGCCACCATCGCATAGCCGTGCTTGGCGCCACCCGCCAGGCTCGACAGGACCAGCAACGCCGGGTCAGACCAGCGGTCCGCGTCGTTGTCAGCCACGTTCTTGGGGTTCGCCATCACGGTCCTCCACCTGGTCGTCTGCAGGCTCTGGTGCGGTGCCAGCCCGAGTATTGCTTCGTGAGCAGATGTATCGTATCACGTAGTAACGGCTGTCGCGTCCGCGATGGCTCACGCGCTCAGCGCGAACAGCGGCCAGCGGCCCGGCACGCCCTTGAGCTCGCGAAAGCCCCGTTCCTGGAAGGAGAACGGGCCGCCCACCACCGTCCCGAACACCGTGCCCGACACCAGCACTTCGCCCGGGCGCGCCAGGTTGCCCACCCGCGAAGCGATGTGCACAGCCATGCCGCCCACGTCATCGCCGATCAGCTCGCACTCGCCCGTGTGCACGCCCACGCGCAACCTGCAGGCCCAGCCCGCGCGCCGCCGCCACCATCGCCAGCGCGCAGCGAAGCGCGCGCGAGGGCGGACCGTCGAACGTCGCCAGGAAGCCGTCGCCCACCGTCTTGACCTCGCGCCCGTCGAAGCGCACCAGCTCCTTGCGCAGCTGCTCGTCGTGGCGCGCCAGCAGGTCGCGCCAGCGCGCGTCGCCCAGCTCCGCCGCCAGCGCCGTCGCGTCCACGATGTCCGTGAACATCACCGTCAACAGCGCCCGCACCAGCTCGCCGCCCCTGCGCGCCCCCGTCAGGAACTCCTCGATCTCATCCAGGAGCGCTTCGCTGTCGCCCACAAAAGGCAGCGAGTCGATCCCGCTCAGCTCCACGTAACGCGCGCCCGGGATGTTCTCGGCCAGGTAGCGCGAATGGCGCACGTCCCACACCAGCTCCTTGGGTCTGTGCATCACCAGTGTCGGCACGCGGATGCGTGGCAGGACCTCGCGCACGTCCAGATCGACCATCGCCTGGGAGATGATCCGTGCCTCGCTCGGGCTCGCCGCCAGGCGCTGCATGCGCGCAAACCATGCCACCAGCTCGTCGTCGCCTGCCATCGATGGCGCCCACATGTTCATCGCCTCCGCGTTCGGTTCGCCCCAGCTGGCGATGTTGTTCACGCTCAGCTGCTCTCGCTGCTCGCGCGGGATCGCCCAGTCGTAGTCCGGCGCCCACGCCGTGCGGGCGGTAGACGCGTACATGATCAGTGCGCCGATCCGATCCGGATGGTTCGCCGCCAGCAGCGCTCCCGCAAGCCCCCCCTGGGCATACGTCACCACCGCCGCCCGTTCGCTGCCCGCCGCATCCAATACCGCCAGCGCGTCGCCCGCCTCGCGCTCCACTGTGTAGTCCACCAGCACCCGCTCCGACAGCCCCGTCCCGCGGCTGTCATACAGGATCAGCCGGCCAAAGCTCGTCAACCGCTCCAGGAAGCGGCGGTTGGCTGGCGCCTCCCACAGCTGCTCGATCTGTGTCACCCAACCGGTCAAGAACAGCAGGTCCAGCGGGCCCTCGCCCACCACCTGGTAGGCGATGCTCGCGTCGCCGCTGCGCGCGTAGCGGGTGGTCGGGATCATCATGCGTCTTCGATCAGCGCGCGAAACGGCGCTGACGGCTCGACCGTCGCGCCTGCCGCGTGAACGCGGTCCGCCAGCCACAGATCAGAGGTGACCACCCGCACCGCTCCAGGCTGTGAGTCCGCGTGCAGCAGGCGCACGATCTCATCGTCGCCCGAGTCGCGGCGCGGGCGCGGCGCATGCGCCACCACGATCACCGTCGAGCGGATCGGCGGTGACGGCGGCTGCTCGAAGACCACCGTCACGTCCTCGCCGTTGGACGCCGCCCAGCGCTCGAGCATGCCCACCAGGCGGGTCATCGCCGCATGCCTGTCCTTCCACCACGCGTCAGGGCGCGTTCCGATCACGTTCATCCCGTCCACGAGCCAGCGCATTGCGAGCAGAGCCTAGCCCCGGCCGCCGCGGCCGCGCGCAGCGACGCGGCCGCGGGCGGGCTGCGCGGCGCCGCGGCACGTTCGCCGCAATCTGCTGGAGTTCACAAGCGCAATGCGCCTCGAGGGCATCCACACGGGCGACATCGTCGAGGTCGACCACAAAGGCCGGCGCTTTCACGCCGTCGTCACCGGGCAGGCGCCCGGCGGCCTGGCTCTGCGCCCGACCGACCCGCGCGTCAACTACTACAGCTGTCGCAGCCGCGAGGTCATAAACCACTGGGCAAAGCGCGGCAGGCCGCGCCAGACCAGCGAGCCGCTGCTGCCGTCCCCCCGTCAACTGCAGATCGATCTCGCCCCCGACCCGCAGCTCGACCTGTAGGTTCCAGGTTGTCGGTACTCTCCCGGCGACTGGAAACAGACGCGTCGCCCCCGTGTCGCGCGGGAGACGCACGGACGCGAAGGAACGGCTCCGATGAACACACAATCGCGCCGGTGCAACCCGGCTTCGGACCGGGGGCTCCAGAGGACCATCGTCCTGCAGTTGCTGCGCGAGGATCATCCGCGCAGGTGGTCGCACACAGAGCTCGCCGCCGAGCTGGGCGCCGACGAGGGCGTCCTGGCAGCCGCGCTGCAGGCGCTGAGCGCCGACGGCGTCGTGTGCGAGGGCGGGGGGGACGTGTGGGCGTCGCGCGCAGCGCTGCGCCTGGACGAGCTTGCGCTCCTGGCGATATAGGGTCTGTGGCGTGAGCGAGCGCGTGCTGATCCTTTCCTGGGAGTACCCGCCCGTGATCGAGGGAGGACTCGCCAGGCACGTGCGCAAGCTCGCCGAGGCGCTCTCGCGCCAGGGGGTGGCCGTCGACGTACTCACCCGCGGGGTCGAGCATGCAGCCGACGTCGAGCTGGCCGGCCCCGAAGAGGTAGGTGGCGTGAACATCTACCGCGTGCGCGAGCCCGGCTGGCCACGCGACCTCGACCGCTTCGTCGCCTGGGTGCGCCAGATGAACGACGACATGCTCGCCGCCGGCGAGGCGCTGGCCCAGACGCACTCGTATGACCTCGTGCACGGCCACGACTGGCTGGTCGCGCACGCCTCCGCCGCGCTCGCCGACCGCCTGGCCGTGCCCTACGTCACCACCATCCACGCCACCGAGCACGGGCGCCACCAGGGCTGGGTCCAGGATCAGCCCCAGGCGCACATCCACGCGGTCGAGCGATGGATGGCCCAACGCGCGGATGCGCTGATCGTCTGCTCCTACTACATGCGCGAGCACGTCGCCGACATCTTCGACATCGACGAGCAGCGGGTGACCGTTATACCCAACGGGGTCGACCCCAGCGAACTGCGCCCGTCGGGCGATCTCGCCGCACTGCGGCGCGAGTTCGCAGCGCCGCACGAGAAGCTCGTGCTGCTCGTCGGGCGACTGGTCTACGAGAAGGGCTTCCAACTGGCGCTCGACGCGCTGCCCGCTGTCATCGAACGGGTCGGCAACGTGCGCTTCTTGGTCGCCGGCAGCGGCACGCACGAGGGTGAACTCAAGGCACAGGCGCAGCGCCTCGGGCTGACCGATCACGGCACATTTCTCGGCTGGATCGGCGATGACGTGCTGCACTCGCTCTACCGAATCGCCGACCTGTGCGTGGTTCCCTCCATCTATGAGCCCTTCGGGCTGGTCGCGTTGGAGGCGATGGCGTCCGGCTGCCCGTGCATAGTCGCCGATACCGGCGGGCTGCGCGAGGTCGTGCCCGTGGGCGAGCGCGTCGGTTTGCGCTTCAACGGCGGCGACGCCGAGCATCTTGGCGTGATGGTCGAACGCCTGCTCGTCGACGGCCAGCTGCGCGACCGCCTCGTCGCGGAGGCCTCCGAGCACGTGCTGCGCTTCGACTGGGACGACATCGCCGCGCGCACGCGCGGCGTCTACGATGCGCTTGGGGAGCCACTGATCAGAGAGGGAGCCAGGAGAGGATGACGACGGACACAGGGACCACCACGCAGGCCGCAGGCGTTGCCGCGCCGACGTTCTTGGCGGGGCTGATGCAGGACGACTTCCCGCTCACGCTCAACCACATCCGGCAAAGGCTTGCCACCTGCAATCACGGCGCCGAGGTCGTCACGCTGAACGCCGACGGGACCTCGGTCACACGGGCCACGCACGCCGAGGTCTCCCAGCGCGTCGATCGTCTCGCCCGGGCGCTGCAGGGGCTTGGCATCGAGCAGGGCGACAGGGTGGCCACGTTCGCCTGGAACAACCAGCGCCACTACGAGCTGTACTTCGCCGTCCCCTGCATCGGCGCTGTGCTGCACACGCTCAACATCCGGCTGTTCGAGGAGCAGATCACTTACATCGTCAACCACGCCCAGGACAAGGTCATCTTCGTCGACGACTCGCTCGTCCCGCTGCTAGAGAAGCTCGCTCCGGACTTCAACACTGTGCAGCGTTTCGTGGTGATGGGCGACGGCGAGGGAGCGCCGGACGGGCGGCTGCCCAACGCCATCGCCTACGAGGAGCTGCTCGCGCAGGCTGACGCCGATGCCGGCCGGCCGTTTGACTACCCCGACCTCGACGAGCGTCAGGCGGCGTCGCTGTGCTACACGAGCGGCACCACCGGCAACCCCAAGGGCGTGCTCTACTCGCACCGCTCGATCAGCCTGCACTCCACCGTCACCCTCGCCAAGGACGGCACCGGCATCTCTCGCGCCGATCGCATCCTGGCGGTCGTGCCGATGTTCCACGTCAACGCCTGGGGGCTGCCATACGGCGCCGCGCTGGCGGGCGCAGACCTGATCCTGCCCGACCGCCACCTGCAGCCTGAGCCGCTGGCCGCTCTGATCGCCAACGAGCGCCCCACGTTGATGGGCTGCGTGCCCACCATCTTCGCCGGTCTGCTCGCCTATGCAGACGAGCACCCCGAGGTGGACCTGTCGTCGCTATCCAACGCCGCCTGCGGGGGCTCCGCGGTGCCACGACAGCTGATGAAGGACTTCGAGGAGCGCCACGACGTGCGCATCTACCAGGCGTGGGGGATGACCGAGACGAGTCCCGTGGCTACCTACTCGCGACCGCGCGAGGGCGAGCACGACGACGTCTACTGGGACGATCGCGCGATGCAGGGGCGGCCGCTGCCGTGGGTGGAGCTGCGCCTGGCCGACGACGACGGCGGGCAGGTGCCCTGGGACGGGACGTCCACCGGCGAGATCGAAGTGCGCGGACCGTGGGTCGCCTCGCGCTACTACGCCGACAGCTCAGAAGACGAGAAGTTCGCCACCGGCTGGCTGCGCACCGGCGACATCGCATCGGTCGACGAGCGCGGCATGGTCCAGATCACCGACCGCGCCAAGGACGTCATCAAGTCCGGCGGCGAGTGGATCTCCTCGGTCGAGCTCGAGAACGAGATCATGTCCCATCCCGACGTCGTCGAGGCGGCCGTCATCGCCAAGCCCGACGAGCGCTGGGCCGAGCGTCCGCTGTGCTGTGTCGTCCTGCGCGAGGGTGCAGGCACGAGCGCTCAGGAGCTCGTCGAGCACCTGCAGGGCAGGGTCGCAAAATGGTGGCTGCCCGACGAGTTCGCCTTCGTCTCTGAGATCCCCAAGACGAGCGTCGGCAAGTTCGACAAGAAGGTGCTGCGCGGCAGGCTCGCCCAGGGCTCGCTCGAGGGCCGCGTGCAGGTCGGTTGAGATTGGGGGGCGGCGCCGCGGCGCCCGGGATTATGAACCCAGCCCGCATAGCGACCGGCTCAACTGATAGACCTCCAGTTCAAATGCAGGGCAGTGCGCGAAAACGGCGAACGGGAGAGGATGCGTTACCCATCGGCACCATCGCGGCTGCACCCAGGAAGGTCCCAAGCGGGCCCAAGCGTTCATCACACCACCAACGGGAGGTTGGCATGACTCGGACCGACGTCATGGCCTCGAGCAGGTCACGGACTAAAGCAGCGTCGCCGATGAGGAAGGGATCGCCCGGCATGTCGCGCTGGCTCAGCCTCCTCGCGGCCGTGCTCGCGCTGGCGCTCGCCGCGCCGGCCGTCGCTGTCGCCGCAGAACCGACATCCAAATACAACTCGACGCCGACCACGCCGAGCACGGGCACCTCGCCCTCCAAAGAATCAAGCAAACCGACGCCCGTGCCAAGCAAAGAAGCGGAACCCTCGACGACCAGCACGGTGCCGGCCAAAGAAACGAAAGCGAGCACGCTGCCCTTCACGGGCTTTGACCTGCGCTGGAGCGTGGCCATCGGGCTCATGTTGATGGGCGCGGGACTCGCGATCGTCACGCTGCAGCGCCATCAGCGGCGCCAGGGCTAAGACAACAACAGAGAGCACAACCTCAACGGCCCGCGTCTGACGCGGGCCGTTTTGCGTGTGCGTACTCGGGCGGTCGGCCGCCGGGAAGGTTGTGGTGCGTGCGGGGTCTACTCGACAGGGTCGAACGACGATCCCAAACCCATACTCCTAGATGCGAGGGGGCAACCTATGAAGCGAACGTCCATTCTCCTGGCCTGCGTCGTCATGAGCGCCGTAAGCGGCTCGGCTATCGCGAGCGCCCGGGGTTCCGCGCCCAAGGCGCACGCCGGCGCGGCCGCCACGGTCGAGCTGCGCTTGACGAAACTCGGCTTCATCCTGACGAGCTCATCTGGCCTCACGCTGTACATGTTCACCCACGATCAGGGCACCGAAAACAGCTGCATAAAGATCTTCTTGTGCTCAAGGTTCTGGCCCGCGCTTGAGACGACCGGAACCCCGACCGCTGGTTTCGGCGTCAAGAGCTCGCTGCTCTCCACGATCGAACTCCCAGGCGGCGCCAAGCAACTGACCTACGCTGGACACGCGCTGTACACCTACGTGTTGGACAAGCCCGGCTCGACCGGCTACGTGGGCGTCAAAGCGTTCGGCGGCAACTGGGATGCGCTGCATCCTTCCGGGCAGCCGGTCATGTAGCGTCGGCTGCAGATCGTCTGGGTCGGCTGCAGATGGCCGCGTGCGCGGGCGCCGGTTGTGATCGGTGCCCGTGCCCGCCGGACTGCAAGGCTAGGCCTTCGTCTTCATCTTGCTCCACTGTGCCTTGTGCACGCGCTTGGCGGCCTGGTAGTCGGCCAGCGCCTGCGGCGAGTCGACGTCGCCCAGCGTTGGATGCGGCGGAACGAGGCTTTTGGCCTTCGCCAGCTTGTAGCGCTTGGCGAGCACCGACCCGAGCGCCTTGACCTTCATCTCGCCGAAGCCGGGCAGCCCTTCGAGGTTCGCGCGCAGTTGGTCTCCGTTCTTGGCGTCCGTCCAGACCCGCTCGGCATCGCCGTCGTACTCGGCACAGATGTGCGCCGCGAGGTCGTGGACGCGCTCGGCCATTTTCGAGGGGAAGCGGTGGATCGCCGGTTTCTCGCGGAACACGGGATCGAGGTCCATCGCGGCGAGCTTCGCAGGATCGAGTGTCCCCACGCGCTCCTTGATCGCCAGCGGACCAGAGAAAGCCTTGGGAACGGGGACCTGTTGATCGAGGCTGAATCCAATCAGCAAGGCCATTGGGTCGGAGGCGATGAGGGCGTTAGCCTCGTCAGAGCCGGTGAAGTACAGGCGCTCGGGTCTCATGTGCGTCGGGCCATCAGCGGTTCGGCTGGCGCCTGTGCGGGCGACGCATCCACGGGCTGCTCGTCGCGTCCGGCGCGCTGGGTGTACACAAACCAGGCGGCTCCCACGATCGTTAGCAGGCTCGCCACCCAGAAATTCAGCCGCTCGCCGAGGTAATGATGGGCGGGGTCCACTCGCAACGTCTCCTCGAAGATGCGAAACGCCGAGTATCCGGTGACGTAGAGCGCGAAGATGCCCGGCGCGCGGATCGATCTGTGGCGGATGACCCAGGTCAGTGCGCCCGCCAGGACGAGGTCCCAGATCAGCTCGTACAGGAACGTCGGCTGAAAGGTCGAGTAGGCCAGGTAGCCGACCGGACGGTGTGCGGCGCTGATCTGCAGCCCCCACGGAAGGCTGGTAGGTCCGCCGAACAGCTCCTGGTTGAAGTAGTTGCCCACACGGCCGATCGCCTGGGCTACCAGGATCCCTGGCGCGGCCGCGTCCATGAAGCGCATGACGCCCACCCGGGCACGTCGTAGCGGGATCACACCGCCGAGGAAGCCCCCGGCGATACCGCCCCAGATGCCGAGGCCGCCCTGCCACACCGCCAGCCACCCGTACCAGTTGTGCGGAACTTCGTTCCAGCTGGTGATGTCGTGATAGAGACGCCCGCCGAGGATCCCTGCGGGCACGCCCCAGATCGCGACCGTGTAGACGAGGTCGGGGTCGCCGCCCTTGTCGCGCCAGAGCCTGCGCGACAGAAGGATCGCGGCCGTAATCCCGACCACGTACATGAGGCCGTAGAAATGCACGAACAGCGGACCGATGGAAAAGCCGTTGCTCGATGGGCTGGGTATCGAGGCGAGCATCGCTGACCAGCAGGCTAGAGGACCACGCGCCAGGCCGGTTGCGGTCACGTGCCTGACATGTGCGCCAACTTGTCGTACGCGCGACGTGGAGGCCCGCCATTGCGGAGCCCACGTCGATGCAATTTGTGCGCAGATTCCGAGATGTCGCGACGCGCCCCGCCAAGACGCTCGACATGCTGACGCCGACTCGTTGACGGTCGGAGGCGCCCATGTTTGTTGACGCCGACCCGTTCGTCATGCTTTGAACGTCGTCGAGGTCGGAGAGGACTTTGGAGCGAACAACCGATGCTGTGTTCTTGACCGGTGCCACGGGATTCGTCGGCATGGAGTTGCTGGCCCGTTACCTGGAGCGCACCGATCGTCGGGTGTACGTGCTGGTGCGCGGCGCCGACGATGGCGAGGCTCACGCGCGCATGCGACGCACGCTGCTGGACCTGTTCGGTCCTGCTCACCCCTATGCAGGGCGTGTCGTTGCGGTGCGCGGCGACATCACCTGCGCCGGCCTGGGGATAGCGGGTGGACTGGACTGGCTGGCAGGACAGATAAGCGAGATCGTCCACGCGGCCGCGTCGGTGTCCTTCGAGCTGCAGCTGCAGACCGCGCGAGCGATCAACGTGGACGGGACGCGGCGCGTGCTCGAGCTGGCCGAACGCAGCCACGCCCACGGTGCTCTGCGGCGCATGTCATACATCTCCACGGCCTTCGTCGCAGGAGCGCATGCGGGATGCTTCAGCGAGGACAACCTCGACGTGGGCCAGCGGTTTCGCAACACCTACGAGCAGTCCAAGTTCGAGGCCGAGTGCCTGATCGCCCGCTCGCGCGGGCAGCTGCCGATCACGGTCCTGCGCCCGAGCATCATCGTGGGCGAGCGCGACAGCGGCTGGACGGCGTCGTTCAACGTGCTCTATTGGCCGCTGCGCGCGTTCTCACGCGGAACGTACCTCGCGCTGCCCGCGCGTGGCGGCGCGCCCGTGGACGTGGTGCCAGTCGACTACGTCGCCGATGCCACCTTCGCGCTCAGCCAGGCCCGCGAGGCCGAGGGCGCGACCTTCCATCTGACCGCGGGCGCCCACGCGAGCAGCGTCGGGGAGCTCGTGCAGCTGGCAACCTCGTTCTTCAAGCGCCCGGCGCCCCGACTGATCGAGCCGTCGCTGTACCGCCGCATGATCCACCCGCTGCTCGTTCGCGCGGCGACCGACGAGCGCAGTCGCCGAGCGCTCACACGCAGCGAAGTCTTCTTTCCCTATTTCGCCATGCAGGTCGGATTCGACGATCGCCGCACGCGGGTGGCGTTGCGCGGTGCTGGCATCGCGACGACGCCGCTTGACACCTACTTCGACCAGCTGCTGCACTTCGCGCTCGCCGCCGAATGGGGACGCAGGCGGATATCGCGGGCCCGGGCCACCGGACGCTGGGAGCCGTCGTTCGGTCGCGCCGAGCATGCCGCTGGCTCCAGCGTGTCAGCGAATGGGGGAGCACGATTGGTGCTGGCCGAATGACCATTCCGCGCCTGTCGGCGCTCGACGCGTCGTTCCTGGCCGTTGAGACGCCCACCGCGCATATGCATGTGGGCTGGGTCGCGCTGTTCTCGGCGTCTGACCAAGGGCGGCCGCCGAGCTTCCAACAGCTGCGCGAGCACATCGAGCTGCGCGTCGGTCGCGCGCCGCGCTACCGCCAGAAGCTGGCGTCCGTTCCGCTGGGCCTGCATGCGCCCGAGTGGATCGATGACCCGGCCTTCTCGGTCGATCGTCACGTCTACTGGGCGTCGGGTCCGCTGCGCGAGCTGATCGACGAGGTGATGTCGATACCGCTGCGACGCGACCGTCCGCTGTGGGAGATGTGGATCTGCGAGGACGCGCGGGATGGATGCTTTGCGATCGTCGGCAAGACCCACCATTGCATGGTCGACGGTCTGGCCGCCGTCGAGCTCGCCTCGCTGCTGCTCGACCCTACGCCCGAGACGGTCTCCTATGAGAGCGAGAGCTGGAGCGCCGAGCCCGAGCCCGGCAGCGAGCGGGTACTGGCACGCGGCGTGCGCGACCTGCTCGGCCAGCAGCTGGACCTGCTGCAATGGCCGCTGGAGGCGGCCAGCTCGCCCGGACCGGCTGCGCGGCAGGTCGTCGGTGGCGCGATGCGCGCGTTCCGCGCGCTCGATCAGCTGCTGCGCGCCGCACCCACCAGCGTGCTCAACGGGCAGCTGTCGCCGCTGCGTCGCCTGGCCTGGGCCCAGCGCCCTCTCCAGGACCTGCTCACGATCAAGCGCGCATATGGCACGACGGTCAACGACGTGATCCTGGCCGCGGTCGCCGGCGGCATACGCTCCTTCCTGCTTCGCCGCGGCGATGAGCCTGTGGCTCTGAAGGTGATGGTCCCGGTCAGCGTGCGCAGCCCCGACGACGTTCTTGGCAACCACATCTCCTTCGTGTTCGCCGAGCTGCCCTGCCACGAGCCAGACCCGGTCGGTCGTCTCTATGAGGTGCACGCGAGTATGAGCCGAGCCAAGCGAGAGGGTGAGCCCGAGGGTTCCGATCTGGTGCTCAAGGCCGCATCGCGGACCCCGGTGACGGTGCAGCAGGCGCTGTCGCGCCTGATGTCCAGTCCGCGCGCGTTCAACCTCGTGGTGTCCAACATCCCAGGTCCCACCACGCCGATGTACATGCTCGGCTGCAAACTGGAGTCGGTCTATCCGATGGTCCCGCTGTCTGAGAATCACGCGGTGTCCGTCGGCATGCTCACCGTCGCCGACCAGGCCTGCTTCGGCGTGTATGCCGACCGCCAGGCGCTGCCCGACGTCGACCTTCTCGCCGGCGACGTCGACGCGGCGGTTGCCGAGTTGCTCGCCGGCACGGCGCGGGTCATGGAATCGCCCGGCTCGTTGCTCATGCGAGCCCATGCCGCTCTGTCTGAAGATGCGCCCCTATCCCGTGCGCAGCCGCGGGAGGCTTCCAACCACGCCGCCGTCAACGGCACGGCGCCCAGCGCCGAGCAGAACGAGCGCCAGGCATATGACCACGAACTGCAGCGTCTGGCCAGTGACATGAGGTCGCCGTCGGTGGACCGTGCAGGCGCTTCCCCGCAGCCGGTCGTCCAGGCCAGTCACGGGATGCAGGCAGCAAACCCCCAGCGAAACGGCCGACCCCACATCGCAGCGAGGCCGCAGGACGGCTCGCCGCCGCGCCCCGAGCATGAGCACCTAGCCAGCGTCCTGCGCGAAGCCGACGATCGGCTCTTGCGCGATGACGAGTTGGCTGCGCAACGCGAACGAGTCAGGGCGAATGGGGAGGACCTGCCGGGCGACTCGGCGGGGTAGGGGCCTGCGTATGCGTCGCGTTCCGGGAACGGTCGTCTCTGAGAGCACCTCTCCGGCCACGACGAGATCACTCGATGCGGATGAGAGGACTCGAACCTCCACCGGGTTACCCCGACACGGACCTGAACCGTGCGCGTCTACCAATTCCGCCACATCCGCCAACCTGACCGGCAGGCGCGGACAATATCGCACCGCAAGTACCGCTACGGGGATTCGAACCCCGGTTTCCGCCATGAGAGGGCGGCGTCCTAGTCCCCTGGACGATAGCGGCAGGACTCGTTGACGAGGAGGCTAGCAAAGCCCGGGGATGGAGATGCCTCGAGGGCGCTAGCGCCTGCCAGCAGGCAGTAAGCGGACTGCCGGCAGCACAGTGGTAAACAACTGGTAGTGCACTACTTATCAGGGTTGCCGTGCGGCGTCGGCGCGATGCCAGAGCCGTTTGAACCAGTGGAAGCAGGGGCGCCCGAAAAAGTGGGAGACGCACCTCGACTTAAGTGCATTGACCAGTGAACCTTTTGACATAAACCCAAGAAGCGGGCAGTCCAAGCGCGTATCGACCGGGTCGAGGCCCCTCGTGCGCACTGCGACAAAGGGGCGGAAATGCCCTCTAATACTGGCGAAAGACGATTAGGCGGGAAGACATGGCGCTAATAGACAAGACACGTACCGTGACCCCGCGGCTGCGCCCCGGTCCCAACGGGCTCCCGCGTGGACAGGTCACTGAGATTCAACGCAGTCGAATGCTTGCCGCGGCGGTCGACGCGGTCGAGGAGGTTGGCTACGCGCGCATGACCGTCGCTCAGGTCATCGGCCGGGCAAGGGTCTCGCGCAAGACGTTTTACGACGTGTTCGCCGACCGCGAGGACTGCTTCCTGGCGGCCTTTGATCAGGCGCTAGCGCAGGCGAGGGTGCTGGTCAAAGAGGCCCACGACCGCGAGTCCGGCTGGCGCGAGGGGATCCGGGCGGGTCTGGGCAGGCTGTTGCTGTTCATGGACGAAGAGCCAGGCCTAGCCAAGCTGTGTGTGGTGGAGGCGCTTGGGGCCGGCGAGCGTGTGCTGGAACGTCGCGCCAAGGTGCTCGACGAACTTGCCGGAGAGGTCGACCAGGGGCGCTTTATCATGAGCGGCACGCGCAAGCCCCCCGAGGTCACGGCAGAAGGCGTCGTCGGAGCCGTCTTCGCCGTCATACACACGCGTCTGCTCGACGGCGGCAAGGACCCGCTCACGAACCTCCTGGGTCCGCTCATGAGCATGCTCGTGCTCCCCTACCTGGGCTCGAGGGCCGCCAGTCGAGAACTGAGCAGGCCGGCGCTCGAGGTCCACAGGGAGCGACGCCCGTCCACGCGCACGCGCAGCCAGGACCCGCTGCAGGGCCTTGACATGCGCCTGACCTATCGAACTGTGCGAGTGCTGATGGTCATCGGGGAGCGTCCCGGCGCGAGCAATCGCGAGATCGCCGAAGGTTCGGGCATCGTCGACCAGGGCCAGATCTCAAAGCTGCTCACCCGTCTGGCGCGGCTGAACCTCGTCGAAAACGTCGGCGAAGGTCAGGAGAAGGGGGCAGCCAACGCATGGCACCTCACGCCGCGCGGCGCCCAGGTGGAGCGCGCCACACGCCCGCGCTGATCGACTGCCGCTGACCCGACTGAAGGTCGGCATAGAACACCGCCGTGCCGGCGCCAGCGTCCCGACCGTCTGGCGCGGTCGGAGTGGATGGGCAGGTGCTTCGCTTTCTGCTGTGGCGACTGTTGGGGCTGCTCGCCGTGCTCGTGGGTTTCGCCGCGATCGCCTGGCTGCTCGGAGGCGGACCGGGCATGGCCCTGCGGGCAGACAGGTCTCCAGGCTTTCTCGACCTGGCTGGCAGGACGCTTGTGGGCGCATTTGGCGAGCTCACGCGTACGCCGTTCGACTGGACGCCCGCGCGCGGCCTGTTCCCGGCGCGGCTGGCTCTCGCATTCGCGCTCGTTGCTGCGCTCGTGCTTCTGGCCGTGCGCCGGCGCGCACGGCGGCGTCGACGCTATGTGCGTCTGTGCGTGCAGGCCTACCGAACCGACCGTGCGAGCGCACAAGCCGTGATCGCGATGTTCGAGGCGCTGCACAAGCGGCTGCTACGACGCTGGTGGCGACGGCTGTTGTGGGGGCAGCCGAGCGCGGCTCTGGAGGTGCATCACACGGCCGGCACGCCCAACTGCGCGTGGCTCGCAGTGACCTGTCCGAGTGGGCTCGAGCGCATGGTGGAAACCGCATTGCAGGCCGCATATCCGAATTGTCGTGTGGATCGGGCCCACCAGGCGATTGGCCTGGCGCCGACCGTCCTGCGCCTGAAGAAGCACGCCGAGTTCATCAAGCGCGTCAAGGCGCTCGATCACTTCGAGCACGAGCGCGAGCCGCCGGTCAACCGGCTGATCACGACAATGGCCGCCTGTGGTGAGCCCGCGTTCGTGCAACTGGCGCTCACGCCCACGCCCGCGTTCTTCGAACGGCTGGCCAAGCGCCTGTACAAGCGCCACGAGGCGCACCTGTCGCGTGAGCGCAGGGAGCACCTGCTCCTGCTCGACCGCTCGGTCGTAGAGGACTCAGAGCTTCGCGGTGGCCTGGACGTTCAGCACAGGCCCCTGTTCTTCCTCGACCTCCGAGTGGTCGGCCCGTCTCGTCCCGTCTGCGAGCGGATCGCCTCAGAGCTGCGCGCCGAGGGAGCCGAGAACCGCCTGGTCGAGCGGGGAACCGCCGTACGCCATGGGCTGCTGGGCCTGTATGGGCGCCGTGTGCAGCGAGGCGAGGGCAACCCGCTGCCGTCGTTTCGCAAGGGCGTCTTCGCGTCCACCGAGCTGGCCGCCCTGTGGCAACTGCCGTCGGTCGACTACATGACCGTTCCCTTCGCGCGCAGCAGCCTGCCGCTGGCGCCTGCGCCGCCCGGCGTCCTGCGACCGCCCGACGGTCACGGCACGCTGCGCGACGCGCTCGGCGCGGTGTCGATCCACGTGGAGCTGCGCAAGCAGAATACGGCAGTCCCGGGGACCGTCGAGCAGGGCAAGTCCAGCTACCTCGTCGCCACGATCGCCGAGGACCTGCGCCGCGATCGCTGCGCGGTGATCGTGCTCGATCCCAAGGGAGACGCGGCCGAGGCGGCGGTCAGCCTCGTGCCCGGCGACCGAACATGCACGCTGCTGGATATGGCGTGTCCCACATGCGGCTTCAATCCGCTCGCGGTGGACGCCCCGGCCGACGTGATCGCCGACTACGTCGTCGCAGCGCTGAAGAACCTCTTCACAGACGCCGACATCCGGGCGTCGTCGGATCGCTACCTGCGCAACGCGATCATCGCCGTGCTGGCCCACGACCGCCGCTCGACCTTGTGGGACGCCGCCCGCCTGCTGTCCGTCGGCGAGGACGGGTATGCCTACAGGCGAAGCGTGGGTGCGCACGTCAGGACGCTGCCAGAGTTCAAGGAGATCTCCGACTTCTTTACGGCCGAGCTCACCGCCCAGCTGGCCGACGCGCGCAGCGCGACCACCGCCAAGCTCGATGCGCCCGTCAACAAGCTCGCGCGGCTGCTCAACTCGCCCTCGATCAAGCGCGTCCTGCTCAACGACTCGTTGCGGGTCGACCTTGATCGTGTGATCGGTGGCGCTGAGGTTCTCGTCGTCAAGGGCGCGCTCGGCGCGATGGGCGCCGGCAACACATCGGTCCTGATGCAGCTGCTGCTGGGGATGCTCGACGCCGCCCTGGCCCGCCAGCAGGACCTGCTCGGCGCTGAGCAGCGCGTGGCCGTCGCGTTGAAGATCGACGAGGCCCCTCTGGTGCTCAACCGCGGATTTGCCGAGACGATGGCGCTCAAGCGCTCTGCGGGTCTTGAGACCGTCGCCTGCTGGCAGACCGACGCACAGTGGATCGACCGCGACGTGCGCGAGCAGCTCGACGCGCTGTTTGCCCATCGCGTGTATTTCGCCACCGCCTCTGCCCGCGACGCGCGGGCCGCCGTCGCGTTGACCATGGCCGAATTCTCCGACACCGTGCGCCCGGGCATCGAGCGTCTGTCGAGCCTGGGCCACCCCGACGTTCGCCTGCACCTGCCCAAGCACCATGCGATCGCAAGCTGGAGCGCGCCCGGCGGCCGACAGGCCCCGTTTGTCGCACAGACGATTCCACTGCGGGTCGATCACAAGCGCCTGGCCCAGCACGCCGCCAATCAGCGCATGCGCGGCGCTCGCCAATTGACAGACCTGCGCCAGCCCCATTGGGACCGACCTCACAACGCCGGGCAACAGCACGAGACGGATCTCCCTCAGCAGGTCGGCGCGGCGCCTGCCGGTCGCACTCCGGCAACACCCGTCGACGCAGCGCCCACGACGCTTCGTACGCCCGTCTCACGTCGCGCCGACGGGGACGGCGGCGACGACGGGCCCGCTCTCCCAGACTCCCCGTCGCCCAGCTATCGCGAGCTTGTTGAGCTCGACGGCGCCCACAGCGTGCGCTGGGCGCGCCCAGCGCACGCGCCGGCCGGCAAATGGCAGCCCGAGCCGATCGACCAGGAAGTGCTCACGCTGATCGCCAGCTTCAGGCACGTGCTCAGCAGCCAGATCCATCGCCGCGTCAACCCCGAACGTGCTGCCACGACAACCCAGCGACGACTCAAGCGGCTGTCCGACGCCGGGCTGGTCGAGCGCTTCCAGTTTCACCGCCACGATGGGGGAGGCACACCGATGTGCTACGTGATCACCGAGCCGGGCCTGCGGCTGCTCGGTCACGACGAGCGTCCGCACGACTCCTCGCCGTGGAGATCGAGCGCCGGCGATGGCGCTGTCGTCGGGTTGTCCTCCGAGCGCGCGCGCCGGTTGGCGCGGGCCTGCCGCGACGTGCGTGCCGCCGGCTGGGCACTGGCGCTCGCGCAGCTGCTCGGCCCGTCATGCTGCAGGCTGCGTGGACCCGCAGAGTCGGTGCTCTCGCCGCCCCGCGTCACACGCGCCGGCGAGCAGGCTCCGCTTGCGCCCGCGGAACTGCGCCTGCCCGGCGGGCGCGCTGCGCATGATTTCCTGCGCACAGGCGCCGGCGGGGAGCGCGTGGAGGTCGAGCGCTTTGAGACCGTTCGCCCAGACGCGATCGTCGAGGTAGCGCACCAGGGACGCGCCGTCGACGTGATCGTGGAGTTGGAGAGCCGGCTTGCCAACGGAGGTGCGCTCGACAAGCTCGAGCGCTACGACCACTTCCTCGCCGGATGGTCTGCGCACACGAGGCGATACGGACGGCGCTGCGAGGCCGCGCCCATGGTGGTGTTCGTCTGCCGCGACCGGGCTCGTGCGCGAGAGAGCGCCAGGCGTGCCGACGCAGTCCTGTGTGCCTGCCGTGCCTACGCCGGGGAGTATCCCGTCGACTGGGAGTACCCGGGACGCGAACAGATCGTGTTCGCGTCAGAGCGCGACGTGCATGAGGGCGTCCTGTATGCCTACGGCGTCACCCGCGTCCCGCCCGCGGTGCGCGTGAGAGCGGCCCATGGCGACCCCAGGGCAGGCGAGGCGCTTGCACAGCCCTGCCAGATCTTGCCCGTAGCCGGCCTCGCCGGCGAATAAGCACCTGCCGCGTCTGCCGGTTGCGCCAACGCGGGTCTGGGGCGCCGCGTAGCGGCGGCCTGAGGATCTGGCGCGCGAACACTCGTGCAGTTGCCTGCGCAAAGGGCGCAGCCGGCCGGTCAGCTCATGCAGTCGCCACTGTCGCGAGCACTGCATTCACGCAGTCGCCTCAGGCTTCCAGCAGCGGGCGACTGCTCGTGCAACGCCTCTCTATCGGCATTGCAGAGCCAAACTGCGACAGCTCGGGAGTGGGCGACTGCGCCTACTCGGGCACGCACGCCGTGCGATGCCCTGCCAGCGTTCGACTTGCGGCTAGGCTCGATGCCCACTACTTCTTTCCCATCCCCTCGCCGTAGCACGCAAACGTCCCGGCCAGCTGACACGGGACGAGCGCTCACAGTTCACGACAAGCGCCTTCACTCGGCAGCGCCCGAGCGCTCCAGTGCGCCTCGACTCCGATTCTCCATGCGCCCCTCAGATGCCGGGCGCTCAGACACATGTCTTCGTAAAAGGCGGGGCCTGACGCATGGCCACGATGAGCGTTTTCGCGCCAAGTTCTTGCGTCGGGACCGCGCAGCGATCGCCACCTCCGAGACCCCTTAAGGGGTTCTCGGAGCGCTGAGAGCGTCCAGGCATCGCGCCGTTCGCCGGGCTTGACGGCTGCCACTTGCGGTCCTACAAGCGGCCCCCGACATCCCCCGCTTACGTCCTCGGCGACGTTTGCCCGGGCAACGAACCGACCGCTCAGGAGACAGCCATGCAGCCCACGCTCAGCGCCCCTCGCCCCCTTGCATCACGATCCGCCGACCGCCTCGGCGGTCAGTCTCCGCAACGCTCCCGTCCGCGGCGCAGGCCCTCGCAGCCGAGCCCGCTCGGCCGCTACGTCGACCCGGATGGCCACAAGCGGGAGATCCTCGCCGATCCCGGCCCGGCCGGAAGCGTTCTTGTCATCGACTGCGACGCCGCCACCCACGGCGATCCGCGGCTCGTTGCGCATCTGGCCGCAGACGAGCCCGCCGAGAACGCCGAGATCGTATGCACGCACTATCTGCACGACGCGCCCCGCGCTCGTGGCCGCTGCCGGCGTCTGACGATCGAGGACGCCCGTGTGGCGCCGTCCGTCGCCCACGGCCAGGGTATGCCCGAGGAAGGGCTCGCGGGGGGCGATCCGGAGTCCGAGCCAACCGATCGGCTTGGCAACCGCTACCGGCTGGAGCTCCTGGCCGGCCGGATGTCGATTCCCGAGCTGCGCTGGTGTCGGCACCCGCCACAGGCCGCGCACAGTCAGCCCCGCCCGATCAGCGCGCGCGATGCGGTTGCAAGCCTCGAAGACTACGAGCCCGTCTGCTCGCTCACGCAGCGTGCGCTCGCGCGTCATGCCGCCGACGTCGAGCTCTCGACCGTCCTGTTGAGCGCCGAGCTCAAGCGCCTGCAGGAGAGCCCGATCGTGCTCAATCGCAGATTGCGCGAGGTTGTCCTCGCCACCCTCGAGCGAAGCGGGCTGAGCATGAGCGAGATCGCCTCGCGTTGCGGGCGCGTCAAGCGCGACGGCAAGGGCAACGAAAGCGGCGAGACGAGCTGGCTTGCCCGTCGCATCGGCCTGCTGTCAGAGGCCGGCCGCAGCGCGCCCACTCCCTGGATACACAGCGACGTGCTCGCGCTGATCGCAAGACGCGGCCTGGGAGTCGCACCACGCGAGGTCGAATCGAGGTGAGCGTCCAGCCGGCTGGACTGGACTGCGCGATACGGCCGATCCTCCTGGTCGAGGCTGAGCCGCAGCTCGGTCGCGCGATCGCCGAGCAGCTCGGCGCCGACGGCTATCGGGTGGCGTTGGCGCGCACCAGCGAGCATGCCCGCATCCTGGCGGGGGCGGGCGCGCCGCGCTTGGCCGTTCTGGGCAGCCTGGAGTCGCCACGCGGGGCACTCGATCTGCTGCAGGAGATTCGTAGATCGCAGGGCCCAGCCGGCGTGCCGTGGGATCAGACGCTCCCGGTGATCGTGCTCGATCCCCGAGCGCGAGGGCTGGACATGCTGCGCGCCTTCGACGCCGGCGCCGATGACGTGCTTGTCGGCAAACCCCGGTATCTGGAGCTCAGGGCACGGATAGCAGCGATTCTGAGACGCACCGAGCACGCGATGGCAGACGGGTCGGTGCTCGCGGTCGGGCCCCTTGCAATCGACAGCGCCACGCACACCGCGAGCTTGCGCGACCAGCCTCTGGCGCTTCGCCGCATGGAGTTCGCGCTGCTCGCGCACCTCGCCGGCGATCCTCAGCGCGTATTCACCAGGGACGAGCTGCTGCGATCGGTGTGGGGATACCGATCGGGCGCCTCCACGCGCACTGTCGACAGCCATGCCAGCAGGCTGCGCCGCAAGCTCGCAGCCCAGGGCGACGGCGGCTGGGTGGTCAACGTATGGGGAGTCGGCTACCGGCTGACCTGAAAGATCTTCAACGGGCTCAACAGGCCCGGTGAGGCACCCGCAGCACCCTCGGCAGCCGCATGTCGCGCGGCCGCCCGATCTCGACAAGCACGACCGGCATGCACCGGTCCATATCGACCTGCCCGCGTGGCCGGTCTCAAGAAAGGAGTGGCCACAATGCCATCTTCCAATCCGTTCCCTGAACGGGACATCGATCCGCTGGCGCCCATCGAGCAACTGGGCCGCTGGTTGGCCAACGGCGTACTGCACAGCCTGCTGGGCCTGCTCGTCGGCCTCGTCGCCGCGCGGCTAATGCGCGCGAGGCACCTGCGCTGGAGCTGGGCCGCCGCCGCTCTTGCCCTGATCGCGCTCGCGCCCATCCGTCCGGCGGGCCCGACCTTGACGCCGGCGGTGGCCGCTCTTACCGCCTCGATCTGGGGTCGTCGTTGGCATCGCCAAGATCTCGACGCCGGCGGGGACATGGCCGAGATCGCCGCCGCCCGCTACGGGCCTCTGGATGCGTTGCGCGTGGTCGCCATGATCGCGAGGCAGAGCCTTGCGAGCGCTCTCGGGCACGAGCGCCGGCGCCGCCAGGGTGAGCTGCTGCTCGGTCGCGCCACGGGCAGGCGGACGGTCTGCATCCCGTTCGACGCCTCCACCGGCGGCCGGCATACGCTTGTGGTCGGAGCGACCGGCTCGGGCAAGACGACCACCCAGACCTCGATGGTCGTGCAGTCGATCGAGCAGGGGATGGGGGCGGTCATCATCGACCCCAAGGGCGACCGCGACTTGCGCGAGCAGGCACGCTGCACGGCAAGCCAAGCCGGACGGCCCTTCCTCGAATGGACCCCCTCAGGGGGCTGTATCTACAACCCCTACGCTCGCGGCAGCGAGACGGAGATAGCCGACAAGGTGCTGGCCGGCGAGCGCTTTACTGAGCCGCACTATCTGCGCCAATCCCAGCGCTACCTCGGCCACGTGGTAAGGGCGCTGCGCAGGTCAGGCCTGGAGGTCAGCCTGCAGCTGATCGTCGATCACCTCGATCCCGCAACGCTCGAGGGGCTCGTGCGCGGCCTGCCCGAGTCCGAGGCCGTGCCGACGCACGCCTACCTGGACTCGATGACCGCGCGCCAGCAAAGCGACCTTGCGGGGGTGCGCGACCGGCTGGCCATCCTCGCCGAGTCCGATATCGGCGCCTGGCTCGATCCATGCACCGCGGGCAGCGGACGGCTGGACCTGCTCGCCGCCGCACGCAGCCATGCGGTGGTGTACTTCAGCCTGGAGTCAGACAGCAGGCCGCTGCTCACGCAGATGCTCGGAGCAGCCATCGTGCAGGACCTGCAGACGGTCATAGCCGCATTGCAGGGACGGCCCGAGGCGACGCTGGTCGTCATCGACGAGTTCTCCGCCATCGCCGCCGAGCAGGTTGTCAGGTTGTTCGGCCGCGCCCGCTCGGCCGGGTTCAGCCTGCTGCTCGGTACCCAGGAGCTGTGCGACCTGCGTCTGCCGGGGCGCGAGCGACTGCTCGAGCAGGTCATGGGCAACCTGTCGGCGCTGATTGCCCACCGTCAGGTGGTCCCCAGCTCCGCCGAGATGATCTTGAGTCTCGCCGGCCAGGAGGGCGCCTGGAAGGTCTCCAGCCACAGCGACGGCAGGAGCACTCGCACGCGAACGAGCAAGCCGGTCCTCGACCCCGGCAAGGTCATGAGGCTCGGGCAGGGCTGGGCCGCGGTGATCGTGCTCGACCGCGACGGCAGAGCCGAGATCGCGCGCATGCACTCATCAAACAACCACACGAAAGGACGGCGATGACACGCCAATCCGCCAGCACCCACCCGCCCGAGCGGATCGCAGTGCTCCAGTGGGCGGCAAGCATGGGCGCGGTCACGGCCGAGGCTCTGGCCGAGCGCGATGGCTGCACGGCGGCCAGCGCTCGGGCCAGGCTGCTCGCCGCCGAGCGCCGGCGGCTGCTGTGTCGCTGCCGACCACTGACCGGGCAGCCAACGCTGTACTCGGTCACGCCGGCCGGCATGCGCGCGGCAAATATGCGCGGGCTCGATCCGTGTCGCATAAGCGCCACCAACGCCGCCCACGCGATTGCCTGCGCAGCCGTCGCCGCGGCGCTGGAGCGCCGCTATCCGAGCCATCGGGTGCTCGGCGAGCGCGAGCTGCGCCGCGACGAGCGCGAGCACGGCCGCGCGCTTGCAAGCGCACACATGAGTCCCGCCCAGCGCGGCGCTCGGCTGTTGCACCGCCCCGACCTCGTGCTCTGGCCCAAGGACGCCGCCGATGGGCTGCCGGTCGCCGTGGAGGTCGAGCTCACGCGCAAGGCCCCACGGCGGCTGGCGTCGATCTGCCGGGCCTGGGCACGCTGCCGCTGCGTCGCCGGGGTCATCTATCTCGCTGCGCCCGACGTGCGCGGGCCGCTCGAACGGGCCATCGAGCAGGCCCACGCGGGCGAGCGCGTCATCGCTCTGCCGCTTGACGCGCTGTCTGGCCCCCAGGGCCCGCCAGGCACGATCGAGAGTACCGTCGCGGTCGGCCCGTAGCGTCCTTGGCGGGGGGTCAAACCTCTGACCAAGGAGACCCAGCAATGTCACATTTCTGCATCAACCGCGCAATCCTCGTAGGACGCCTGACCCGGGACCCTGAGCTGCGTGCCCTGCCCTCGGGGACGAGCGTTTGCAGCCTGCGGATCGCCTGCAACTCCAGCCGACGCGACTCGTCCGGCGAGCTGGCCGAGCGGCCCAACTATTTCGACGTCAGCGTCTACGGCGCGCAGGGCGAGAGCGTCGCCCACTACATGCGTCGTGGCAGTCGCGTGGCGATCGACGGCAGGCTGGAGTGGCGCGAGTGGGAGACCGACGAGCACCACAAACGCCAGGCGGTCAGCATCGTCGCCGACACCGTGCAGTTCCTGGACAGCCCCGCCCAGCGGCTCGACGGCGGTCTGCAGGACGGACCCGACGACACCGCCGGGGCCGACGAGGACAACGACCGCGAGCTCGTGGGCGTCGGGGCCGGCGAGGGCGATCTCGTCTTCTAAGCACAGGTGGCCAATGCGGGCTGTGGCGATGAATACGAGCCGCGGCCCGCGCGCATGACCTGCCGATATGGAGACGCAAGCCACTCAGCGTCTCCCGCAAAAAGGCCCCTAGGGGCCTTTTTGTGTTTAAGGACACAGGTAATGCTTTGCAACCAACCCCAGGCGGGTGTGCGTAAACTGGCGCGCCGCACGAAACGACCCTCGCCACGTCAGGAGCCCGCCAGATGCCCGTCAACGCCAAAGCGGTCGGCAAGACATATGAGCCGGTGCTGTACGCGGTCGGCCGAGAGAAGATCCGCGAGTACGCACGCGCCGTCGGCGAGAGCAACCCGGTCTACCTCGACGTCGAGGCCGCGCGCGCCGCCGGCTATGCCGACCTGGTGGCCCCGCCCATGTTCACCGTTGTCTACGGCGCGCCCGCCGTCGGTCCGCTGATCTTCGATCCGGAGATCGAGCTCAACTTCGCGATGATGGTGCACGGCGGCCAGGAGTTCCAGTGGGGGACCCCGGTCGTGGCCGGCGATGAAATCTCCACAACGGCGAGCGTCAAGGACATCTCAGAACGCGACGGCAGGGGCTACTACGTGTTTGAGTCGATCTCCACCAACCAGCGCGGCGAGCAGGTCTGTCGCGGGACATGGACGAACATCGTCCGAGGAGTGTGAGCAAGATGGCCGATCTTCAAGCTGGAGCGCAGATCCCGCAGGTGAGGGTGACCCCCGACAAGTACCTCGCAGTCCGCTATGCGGGTGCGTCTGGAGACTTCAACCCGATCCACATCGACGAGGAGTTCGCCCGTGCGGTCGGCCTGCCCGGGCGCATCCTGCACGGCCTGTGGACGATGGCGCAGGTCGCGCGCGCGCAGACCGACGTGGCGGGAGGGCCCGAGCACCTCAAGCGCCTGTCGGTCCAGTTCCGCGGCATGGGCGTGCCCGAGCAAGAGGTGCTCGTCACTGGAACCGTGCGTGAGCGCACCGATGGCCACGTGGTCATCGACACGGTCGCCGAACAGGCTGGCGAGCAGATCATCCGCAACGCCGAGGCAGAGCTCGAGATCTAGACACGCAGGCGCTCGCTCAGGGACGGCGTGCGCACCGGTTCGGCGCCACTGCGCCACCTACAATCAGATCCATGACGCAGGCCCTCACCCCCCGCCAGGAGCGGATCCTGTGCAAGGTCATAGATGGCTACCTGCAAACTGGCCAGCCGGTCGCCTCACGGTCGATCGCGCCCGATCCGCAGATCGACTGCGGCCCCTCGACGGTGCGCAACGAGCTTGCCCTGTTGGAGGAGTATGGACTGCTGGCACATCCCCACGTGTCGGCCGGCCGCGTCCCCACCGACGCCGGGCATCGGTATGTGGTCGACTGTCTGCTGCGCTCTGGCAAGGCCCTTGAGCCGCCCGAGGGGCGCCTGGAGCTGTCGCTGATTCGCCAGGAGGTCGAGGAGGCGATGCGTGCGACCACCGAGACCCTCTCGCAGATGACAAACCTGCTGGCCGTCGTCTCCGCCCCGCCGCTCAATAGCGCAACCATCCGCCGCATGGAGGTGCTCGCGCTGCAGCCGCAGGTCGTGCTGCTAGTGATCATCACGTCCACCGGCGGCGTTTCGAAGATGCTCGCCACGTTCGAGCGCGCGGTCGACCCCGGTCTGGTGGCATGGGCCGGCGAGTACCTCAACGAGCGCCTCGTCGGCCTGGAGGTCGGTGCCAGGATGCTCCAGCAGCGGCTGCTGGACCCGAGCCTGTCGGCCACCGAGCTCACCTTCCTCGAGCGCTTCGCGCCCGCATTTGGCGAGCTCGCCTACGAGTCCGAGGACTCGCTCTACGTAGACGGCACCGCACGTTTGTTCTCTGCCGGCCTGATCGAGGACAGCGCCCAGATCAACGAGCTGATCGGGCTGCTCGAGCGGCGGGTGGCGCTGCTGCGCGTGCTGCGGCTGGCGCTCGGCCAGTCCGGGGTCTACGTACGCATCGGCCAGGAGAACGAGCTCCCCGCGATGCACTCGCTGGCGCTGGTGGCCACGGGCTATGGCTTGGCCAGTCGTCGGCTGGGCACCGTGTCGCTGATCGGGCCGGTGCGGATGGACTACGCGGTCGCGATCGCGACCGTGCGCGAGGCCGCCCACGAGCTGTCGCTGTTCGTCGAAGACGCCTATGGCCAGAACTAGCACCACAGGCATGCCGCGCGACCCCTACGAGGTGCTCGGCGTCACCCGCGACGCGTCCGAGCAGGAGGTCAAGAAGGCCTTTCGCCAGCTGGCCCGTGAGCTGCATCCAGACGTCAACGCGCACGACCCGCAAGCCGAGGAGAAGTTCAAGGAGGCCGCCGAGGCCTATGAGATCCTCTCCGACTCCGAGCGGCGCGCCACATACGACCGCTACGGCCACGAAGGGCTGCGCTCGGGCGGCTACGCCCCCGACTTCGACAGCTTCGGCTCGATTGGCGATCTGTTCAACGCGTTCTTCGGCGGTGGCGCCGCGGGCGCCTGCGGCGGGCCCGCCCAGGGCCAGGACCTGGCGGTGGCGCTCGACATCGATCTCCTGCAGGCGGCTCGTGGGGCGACGCTGGAGGTGGCCTACGAGGCGGTCGACCGCTGCGAACACTGTCATGGAAACGGCGCCGAGCCGGGCACCCCGATCGAGACGTGCGAGCGCTGTGGCGGCGCCGGGCAGCTGCAGGCCGTCACCCGCACACCCTTCGGCCAGATGATGCGAACGATGACCTGCGACGCTTGTCACGGCGACGGGCGTATCGCTACGAGCCCCTGCCGAGAGTGTCGTGGCCGCGGGCGCGTCGCTGGGAGGCGCACGCTGCAGGTCGACGTGCCGGCTGGGATCGCAGACGGCCAGCGCATCCGTCTCAGCGGCCGCGGCAACGCTGGCGAAGCGGGCGCGCCCGCTGGAGACCTGTACGTGGTCATCAAAGTGCGCGACGACGAGCGCTTCGTGCGCGAGCGCGACGACCTGATCACCGCGCTGGACGTCCCCGCCCCGCTTGCCGCGCTGGGGGCCAGCATGGAGGTGCCCACCCTGGACGGCGCCGCGTCCTTGGATCTGCCCGCGGGGACCCAGCCCGGCGACGTGATCACGCTGCGCGGGCAGGGGATGCCGTCGCTGCGGCGCGGGCGCCACGGCGATCTGCGGGTGGTGGTCAACGTGGTCATCCCGCGCCGCCTGAGCGCAGAGCAGCGTGAGCTGCTCGAGCGCCTGCGCGAGACGCTCACCGAGGAGAACCTGCGCTCGGACGAGTCGATGTTCGCCAAGCTGCGTCGCGCGCTGGGCAGCCACGCCGCGTGATCCGCCTGGCCGTTCGCGTTGCGCGCGAGCAGGCCGAGCTGGTGCTGGCCGAGCTGCTGGACCTGGCGCCCGCCGGCGTGGAAGAGGTGGCGCTTGGCCCACACACGGTCGAGTACGCCGTATATGGCGCGCCCGGCGAGCTGCCGCGCCTACCGGACCTGCGCGCCGCCGTCGGCGAGGCGCTCGTGGAGCTCTCCACCAGCGAATTGCCAGACGATTGGTCTGAGCGCTGGAAGCGCTTTCATCGTCCCGCGCTGATCAGCGCGCCGGCCTCCCAGGGCGGGCGTCGCCTGCCCGACCTGCGCATACGACCGCCGTGGGAGGCCCCCGCGGGCGCTGAGGACCGCCACGTGCAAGAGATCGTGATCGATCCTGGCCAGGCGTTCGGGACCGGCGGGCATGCCAGCACACGCCTTTGCCTGGCACTATTGCTCGAGCTCGCCGCCGGCCAGCCGCCCGCAGGCGCGCTGCTCGACGTGGGTACCGGCTCGGGCGTGCTTGCGATCGCCGCCGCGCGCCTTGGCTTCGGGCCGGTGCTAGGCCTCGACAACGAGCGCGAGAGCGTCACCGCCGCACGCCACAACGCGGCCGTCAACGAGGCCGCGATCGACGTTCGCCACTTGGACCTGCGCACGCAGGCGCTGCCCTGGATGGACATCGCAGACCGACCGCCTGGGCCGCTGAGCGTTGTCGCCAACCTGCTGCGTCCGCTGCTGCTCGCGCTGGCTGACAGCATCGCCGCCCCGCCCGCGCACCTGATCGCCGGCGGCCTGCTGGCAGACGAGGTCGACGAGGTCGTCGATGCCTTCGGCAAGCGACTGGCGTTGCGCGAGCGACAGCGGCTGCACAGCGGCGACTGGGCTGCCGTGTGGCTCACCGGCGCCGACACGTGAGCAGCCGTCTGCGCCCGCTGGGCCAAGCGGCCGATCTGCTCCCCGCGCCGTGTGCGACAGCGATCAGCTGCGGTCGGGTATCTCAGTGGCCGCGCGCACGATCGAGCGATACACAAGATCGATCGCCGGACGTACGCCGGTCTGTGTGCCCAGCAGGGAGCTGGCCGCGCTGAGCGCCGAGCCGATCACCTCGAGCGCCTCGCCGTCCGCTCCCGGGTCGGGGTCACGGCAGGCCGCCATCGCCATATCCAGCATTGCCTGTGCCTGCTCGATCGCCCCCGCGAACAGCGCGGGACCGACGAGGCTGGCGTAGCCGTACACGCGCGCGAGGCGCCCGGACAGCTCGATCGAAGGCCCCCGCCGCGGGGGCGTGACGGCCGGCAGGCCGTGGCCATCTAGCAGGCCGGCCATCGTGGCGCCCAGCACCGTCCTGACGGTTGCCTCGTCCAAGCCGGCTTTGGCGGCAACGCGTAGCGCCATGTACAGGGTGGTCGCCGGCAGGCCGTAGGGCGGATCGGAGGCGAACACAATCCTCTCCGCGGGCACGCGCGCGAACAACTCGATCACATCCAGCGGGAAGAAGCAGGACATGTCATACAGCACCCCCGTATGGTCGGCCAGACGCGTGGCCAGGATGCCCTGGTCGCAGATCGCGCCGTGGGCCAGGATGAGAACGACCTGGGGATGGCGCAGTGCCAGCTCGACCAGGCCCTCGGCCAGCGGGGGCAGGCCACGGCCAGCATGGATCAGGATCGGGACGGCCGCGTCTTCGGCCAAACCGAACACGTCGTCCATCTCGCGGCTGTCGAACACGAAGTCCTGCGCGCGCGGATGCAGCTTGATGCCTCGTGCGCCTGCCTCCAGGCAACGCTCGGCCTCCGCCAGCGGGTCTTCGGCCGGGTCCAGACGACAGAAGGGCACAAGCCGGCGCTCGCTCTCGCGTGCCCATGCCAGCACGCGGTCGTTGGGCACGCTATAGGCGGGGCGGCGCTCGGGGTCGTGCAGCGGGAACACGCACGCGCGCCGCGCGCCCGCGTCATCGAGCTGGGAAAGCAGCTGGGCCGGCGTCAGTGAGCGTCCGTCCTCGTCCAGGCCAAGGTGAGTGTGCGCGTCGATCACTTCGGCGTCGGGCGGACGCATGCTGGCGACCTCGGCCAGGAAGGGCGCAAGCGCGTTCGGGTAGAGAGAGTCGGTGCTCACGGCCGCGAACCCTATTCTGTCGGCGTGGCCTGGCAGGTCGTGATCGCCGGCGGCGGCTTTGGCGGCTTTTACGCCGCGCGCGCCCTGGAGCGCCTACTGGAGCCTCAGAGCGCGCGCGTGACGCTCGTCAACGAGTCCAACTTCCTGCTCTACACCCCGCTGCTTCCCGGCGCCGCCGGCGCCACGCTCGATCCGCGACACGTGGTCGTTCCACTGCGCTCGCAGCTGCGGCGCACAGATCTCGTGATCGGGCAGGTCACCGGTGCGCACCCAGGCGCGTCAGAGCTTGCGGTGACACGGATCGACGGCGAGCGCTTGACGCTTCGCTATGACCAGCTAGTGGTCGCCCTGGGGTCGGTCTCGCGCACGCTTCCCGTCCCCGGCCTGGCAGAGCACGCGATCGGCCTGAAGTCCCTGTCAGACGCCACCGCGCTGCGCAACCAGGTACTAACTTGTCTGGACATAGCCGAGTCGCTAGAGGATCGGGCGCGGCGCGCCGAGTACCTCGGCTTCGTGTTCGTCGGCGCCGGCTACGCGGGGGTTGAGGGCCTGGCCGAGTTGCAGGACTTCGCCGCGCAGGCCATCCAGCTGTATCCCCGCTGCCGCCTCCAGGGCATGCGTTGGGTGCTAGTCGAGGCTCGCGAGCGGATCATGCAGGAGGTCCCAGACACGCTCTCGGAGTTCGCCGAACGCGAGCTGCGCCGGCGCGGGATCGAGGTGCGCACTCAGACCAGCCTGCGCGAACTCACCGCGCAGGCTGCGACGCTGTCTGACGGAGAAACCGTTTCCGCGCGCACCGTCGTGTGGACCGCCGGGGTCAAGCCCAGCCCAGCGGTCGGCACGCTCGGCCTGCCCCTCGACCCCGACGGGCGGATCGTCGTGGACGCGACCATGCGCGTGCGCGCCCAGCACAGCGACCAAGCGCGCGGCGGCGTGTGGGCGATCGGCGACTGTGCTGCGGTGCCCGACGCCTCGCGGCCGGGAAAGCCCTGCCCGCCGACCGCCCAGCACGCCATTCGCCAGGGCCGGCTGGTGGCGCGCAACGTCGCTGCCACGCTCGCCGGCGGGGTCGCTCGGCCGTTTCGCTATCGCACGAAAGGCGTCGTCGCCGAGCTCGGGCACAACAATGCAGTTGCGATCACGCTCGGTGTGCGCTGGCGAGGCCTGCCGGCATGGCTGATCGCCCGCACCTATCACCTGCTGTTGATGCCCGGTCTGGGACGCAGGCTGCGCCTGCTGGTCGACTGGAACGTCGCGCTGGTGTTCGGACGAGACCCCTCCTCGCCGGGGCGCCTTGGCAGCCCGACCCCGCTGGCAGGGGAGCAGGAGAGCCGGCCGTCGCCCACAAATTGACAAGCCGCCCGGCCGACCTGCGTATCCTGATCTGAGATGGCGATTACCGAGCAGATCAAGGTCGACGTGCAGGGCGCGATGCGCGCCGGCGAAAAAGGGCGCGTGGGCGCGCTGCGCCTGGTGCTGTCCGAGCTGCAGAAGGCAGCCAAGGAGGGCCGCGACGACGAGCTGGCGGTGCTGCGCCGCGAGCGCAAGCGCCGCCTGGAGGCCGCCAAGGCCTACCGCGACGCTGGCCGCGAGGACCTCGCGGGCGCGGAGGAGACCGAGGGCGAGCTGATCGGCTCCTACCTGCCCGCCGAGCTATCCGAGGAAGAGCTGCAGGAATCGTCGAGCAGGCCGTGCGCGAAAGTGGAGCACAGTCGGCCAAGGACATGGGCATCGCGATGAAGCAGGCGATGGCGGCGGTCGACGGGCGCGCCGACGGCAAGCGCGTGTCCGGGCTCGTGCGCGCTGCGCTCGCGGGATGATGAGGACCCAGATAGAGCTCTCCAACGAAGTCGCCGCCGAGCTGGCGGGCAGCCAGGATGTGGTGCTGCGCGCGCTGGAGGCGCATCTGGACGTGCAAGGTGTTCCTGCGCGGCAACCTGCTCACCTTCGACGGCGAGGAGTCCGAGACCCACGCCGGCGAGCGCGTGGTGCGCGAGCTGGCTGAGCTGATCGCCCGCGGCCATCAGATCGGCCCGGGCGACGATCTCCGCGGTGACAGGCGCGCTGGACGCCCACGAATCGCCGGCGCGGGTGCTCGAGGACGTCGTCTGGCGCCACCGCGGGCTGCGAGTGGCCCGCAAGACGGTCAACCAGAAGCGCTACGTGGACTCGGTGCGCGAGAGCACGATCACCTTCGGCGATCGGTCCGGCGGGCACCGGCAAGACGTTCCTGGCGGTGGCGCATGGCCGCCGCCGCGCTGAGCCGCGCACGAGGTCAACCGCATCATCCTGACCCGGCCCGCGGTCGAGGCCGGCGAGCGGCTGGGCTTCCTGCCGGGCGACCTGATGGCGAAGGTCGATCCCTACCTGCGGCCGCTGTTCGACGCGCTGCACGACATGCTCGACCCCGAGAAGGTCTCCCAGCACATCGAGCGCGGCGTGATCGAGGTCGCGCCGCTGGCATTCATGCGCGGGCGCACGCTCAACGACTCGTTCGTGATCCTCGACGAGGCGCAGAACACGACGCCCGAGCAGATGAAGATGTTCCTCACGCGGCTGGGCTTCGGCTCGAGGATGGTGGTTACAGGCGACGTCACGCAGGTCGACCTGCCGCGCGAGCAGCGTCGGGGCTGATCGTCGTCGGTGAGGTGCTCGAGTCGATCGAGGGCATCGAGTTCGTGCGTTTCGGCGGCGAGGACGTGGTCCGTCACAAGCTCGTGCAGCGCATCGTCGAGGCCTATGACGTGCACTCCCAGCGCGAGACGCTGGGGCGGACGTCAGGGTCGTCGGTCGCAGGTATCACGGCCGACGGCGGCGGCCGGTCGGCCATTCGCAGCGCCTGAGCGCGGATGCTCGAGGTCGAGGTCCTAGGCACGGGGCTGCTCGCCACGCGGGCGCCATCGCTCGCTGAGATGCGGCGGCTGTGCCGCGCCGCGGCAGCAGCTGCGGGGGTGCACGACGGGCACGTCGCCATCGAGTTCGTCGACGCTGCGCGGATCACCAAGAATAAACCGTGAGCATCGCGCGCAGGCACAGGCGACCGACGTGCTGTCCTTCCCGATCGATGGCGTCGAGGCGATCGATCCTGGCCAGCGCGAGCTGGGAGACGTGATGATCTGTCCCGAGCACACCGTCGACGTGCGCGAGGCGATCGTCCATGGGATGTTGCATCTGTTGGGCATGGATCACGAGACCGACAGCGGCGAGATGCTCGCGCTCCAAGGCCGGCTGCTGGCCGGCGATCGCCCGTGACCCGCGCTGGCTTCGTCGCGCTCGCGGGACGGCCCAACGTGGGCAAGTCCACGTTCGTCAACGCCGCGGTCGGGCGCAAGGTGGCGATCGTGTCCGACCGGCCCCAGACGACCCGTAGGGCGATCCGCGGCGTCTACTGTCACGGCGACTGCCAGGTGGCGCTCGTGGACCTGCCGGGCGTGCAGCGCCCCCGCGACGCCCTGACGACCCGCATGGCGCGGCGCGTGCGCCAGGAGCTCGAGGGCTCTGACGCGGTACTGGTGATGATCAACGGCGAGCAGGGCGTGGGGCCGGGCGACCGTTTCATCGCCAAGACGCTCGCAGGCGCGCAGACACCCGTGACGGTCGCGGTCAACAAGGTCGACCGCCTTGCCCGCGCCGAGCTGCTGGCAGTCCTGGCGCAGGCCGCCGAGCTCGTGCCCGGCGCGGAGGTCTTCCCGATCTCAGCGCGGCGGGGCACCGGCATGGCGGCGCTCGTCGAGTACCTGGCCGCCCTGATGCCCGCGGGGCCGTTCATGTTCGCGCAGGACGCCAGCAGCGACCAGCCCCGCGAGCTGCTCGTCGCCGAGCTGGTCCGCGAGGCGGTCCTCAGGCGCACGTTCGCCGAGCTGCCGCACGCGGTCGAGGTCGTCGTCGAGGAGCTCGAGCATCCGCGCGAGGGGCTCGCCGTGGTCAGGGCCCTCGTGTGGGTGGAGAGCGAGTCCCAGAAGGGCATCCTGATCGGCGCGCACGGGCGCATGATCAAGGCGATCGGCACGGCCGCCCGGCGCGAGCTGCAGCGGGAGCTCGGATGCCAGGTCCATCTGGACCTGTCGGTCCGCGTGCGCCGTGACTGGCGCGCCGACGAGGCGCTGCTCGACCGTCTCGGCCTGACGTAAGGGTCCGCGTCAAGAGCTCTGGGCCGCGCAGAAAAGACCTGCACGTTCCGATAACCGCACGCGGTCGACTTCGCAGGAATTCGAGTGCATATGATTCATCTCCCGGTTGGGATGCGTGCCGCCTCCAATTGGGGTACCGTCTGGATTACTCGGCTCGGCGAGGAAGGGTGGGCATGTCTGCGAAGCACGCTGTATTGGGACTTGTGATCGAGCGTCCCGGCTACGGGTATCAGCTGGCGCAGCGGTTGGAGGAGCGCTTCGGCTCCTCCGGGTTCGCGCCTTCGGGCGTGTACTCGGCGCTGGACCAGCTCAGCCGCGACGAGTTCGTGCGCTCCGCCGGCGAGATGGGAGCCGGCCCAGCCAGGCGCGCCGCGCCGCGGATGATCTATGAAGCGACCGAGCAAGGTGTCCAACACTTCGAGGCGTGGATGCTCGGGTCCTCGCCCGCTCCGCCGCTGCGCGACGAGTTGCACATGAAGATCGCGCTGTGTTGTCCGCGCAACCTGTCGCGCCTGATCGACATGGTCTACGGACAGGAACTGGCCTGCATGGGCCAGCTGCGCGACCTCAAGCAGCTGGCCGGCGAGGAAGCGGCGGGCGAGTCCCAGGAATGGGCGCGAATGATGCGCGTGCTCGCCAGGGATGCCGAGATCGCGATGTGGCAGGCGCGGATCGAGTGGCTGCAGGCTGCCCGTGAGTTGCTCGAGCGCCTGCGCGAGGAGTCGATGCGCCTGCGCGTGCCCGACACCGTCGTCGCGGGAGCAGGGCGGGCAGGTCGGCTACGGGCTCTGTGATGGGAGAGGCGCTGCTCCGCCTGGAGGGTGTCAGCAAGAGCTACTGGCGCGGCGTCCATGAGGTCAAGGTCTTGAGCGATCTGACGCTTGAGGTTCGCGCCGGGCAGTTCGTCGTGGTATGGGGCAAGCGTGGAGCCGGAAAGACCACACTGCTGCGCATCGCAGCCGGTCTGGAGACGCCCGACCGCGGGCGGGTGCGCTTCGAAGGCGGCGATCTGGTGGGCTTGTCAGAGACAAACCACGCGAAGTTGATGCGCGAGCGGATCGGGTGGATGCGCAGAGCCGGCCCGCAGGTGGAGCTGCCCATGCTCGACTATGTCGCTCTGCCGTTGCTGGCGATGCACAAGCAGGGCGAGGCATACGCTCGCGCCAGGGATGCGATGGCCCGCGTCAACGTGTCCGAGTGCGCTGGGCAGACCTGGGCGAGCCTGTCCGACGGCGAGCGGGCGCTGGTCGCGATCGCACGCGCAATCGTGCGCAGACCCAGCCTGCTGCTCGGCGACGACCCCACCACCAATCTCGGCGTGCCAGAGCGCGAGCAGGTGATCGAACTGCTGCGCCAGCTGGCCGAGGAGCGCGATCTCGGCGTGCTGTTGACCGTGCCCGACATGCCCGAGATGATGGGCGCGCACCAGATCGCGGCGCTCAGCGGCGGCCGGCTGCTCGCTCCGCCGGAGCCCTCCAGCCCACCCGACAACGTGATCGCGTTCCGGGGCAAGGAGCGCTCTGCCTAAAGTGCTCGCGCTGCGCGACGTGGTCAAGCACTATCCGCTCGGCGACGGAGAGCCCGTAAGAGCCGTCGATGGCGTCTCGCTGTCGGTCGGCGCCGGTGAGCTCGTCGCGCTGTACGGCCCCAGCGGCTCGGGCAAGACGACCCTGTTGTTGCTGATCGCTGCGCTGCTGCGCCCGGACAGCGGCGCGGTGTGTATGGATGGGCGCAACGTGTCGCAGCTGTCCGAGCGCGACGCAGCGCGCTACAGGCTGTGGGAGCTCGGCTTCGTGCGCCAGTCGCTGAACCTGCTGCCCAGCGCCAGCGCGCTCGACAACGCGGCTCTGAAGTTGATGGGCACCGATCTTGGCGTCGGCCAGGCCCACCGTCGGGTGGCGCCGCTGCTGGAGCGCCTTGGTCTTGCCGAGCGTACCGAGCACCGGGCTGAGCAGCTGTCGATGGGCGAGCGCCAGCGGGTGATGATCGCGCGGGCGCTGTCGACCGATCCCAAGCTCGTCCTCGCCGACGAGCCCACCGGCAGCCTCGACAGCGTCCGCACGCACGAGGTGCTCGCCCTGCTGACCGAGATCTGCCGCGAGCGCCAGGCTGCGGTGCTGCTGGTCACGCATGATCCGCGCGCAGCCGCCTATGCCGATCGTGTGCTTGCGCTGCAGGACGGCAGGCTCGTCGAGTACGAGCCCGACCAGGCTGTCGTGCCGGCCAGCGCCGGATAGACCGGCCGATGAAGCTGTCGAACGTCGTTCGGCTCTATCGCATCCGCCTGCGCTCGCGCATCGCCCAGGAGCTGTTTGCCGTCCTCGGGATCGCCGTCGGCGTCGGCTTGCTGTTCGCCTCGCAGGTCGCCAGCGCAAGCCTCAATGGGTCGGTCGAGCAGGTCACCGCGGGGATCGTCGGGTCGATGCGCCTGCAGCTCGTCGCGCGCACTCCCCAGGGCTTTGACGAAAGCCTGCTCCGGGAGGTCGCGCGCCTGCCTGGCGTGAGCGTGGCGGTGCCGGTGCTCGACGAGCGCGTCGGCATCAGCGGCCCGAGCGGCTCGGAGGCGATCGATCTGGTCGGCACCGATCCGCGCTTCGCGCGTGTAGGCGGCCCGCTCGTGCGCCGCCTCGGGTACGCGCGTCTTGCCAGCCTGCATGCGATCGCGCTGCCCACGCCGGTCGCCCATGCGATCGGGGTGGGTGCGCTTCATCCGGTTCAGCTACAGATCGGTGACCGCACGCTGACCGCCTTTCTGGGCACCACGCTTGGCCCGGGCGACATTGGCGCGCTGGTGAACACGCCCGTCGCGCTCGGCCCGCTGCGCTATGTCCAGAGCCTGGCTGGCATGGGTGGGCGCCTGACCCGCGTGCTGGTCCAGCCGCGCGCCGGAGCAGACGCTCTGGTGATGTCCGGCCTGACGCGGCTGGCGGCCGGGACGCTCAACGTGCGCCCGGCCAGGTTCGAAGCGACGCTGTTCGCCCAGGCCGCCGGACCGACCAACCAGTCGACCGTCCTGTTCGCGGCCATCAGCGCGCTGGTCGGCTTCCTGTTCGCGTTCAACGCGATGCTGCTCACGGTTCCCCAGCGGCGCAAGCTCGTGGAAGACCTGCGCCTCGATGGCTACACCGCCGGCATGATCTCCAGGGTCCTGCTGTTCGATGCACTGGTCCTCGGCGTGGCCGCCTCGCTGCTGGGACTCGGGCTCGGAGAGCTCATGTCGCTGGGCCTGTTCAGCGCCAGTCCGGGCTACCTGTCGCTGGGATTCCCGGTTGGCGCGCAGCGCATCGTGCCATGGCAGAGCGTCGCCCTGGCGGTTGGCGGTGGCATGGTGGCCGCCTACATCGGGGTGTTCGCACCGCTGCGACGCGAGATCTTCCACCCTCTGGCTGGCGCGTTCTCACGCCCGCAGCGCCCGACGCGCACGGGCGCTGCTGCCCTCGCCGTGGGGGCTGCATGCGTGGCGATCACGACCGTCATCCTGCTAGCGGCGCCCCAGGCCGCGATCGTGGGGATCGTCAGCCTGGCCGCCGCGCTGCTGCTGCTGTTGCCGGCCGCGCTCACCGCAGCGGTCACGGCGTTCGACAGGATACGCCGGCCATTCTCCGGCGTATCCGCCTACCTGGCTGTGATTGAGCTGCGCTCGCGCGCCAATCGCGCGCGGGCGCTTGCAATCGGCGCGACGGGCGCGATAGCCGTGTTCGGCAGCGTGGCGATCCAGGGCGCGCACAGCAACCTGCAGCGCGGGTTGGACAGGCTGGTCCACGAGCTTAACGCCAACGCACAGTTGTGGGTGATCCCGCCCGGCTCGGACAACTTGCTCGCCACGACGCCCTTTCCCGCCATCCACACCGGAGCGCTGACGCGCCTTGGCGCAGTAGCGTCGGTGCGACCGCTGCTGGGCGGGCTGCTCGACTACCAGCAGCGACGAGTGTGGGTGCTCGCGCCTCCGCCTGGCGCCGCCTATCCGATCCCGCCCAGTGAGCTGGCCGGCGGAAATCTGGCAATCGCCCGCGCTCGTCTTGCGGCCGGCGGCTGGGCGGTGGTCTCGCAAGCGATTATCAGCGAGCATCATCTGCGCATCGGGCAGTCGTTTCAGCTTCCCTCGCCGCGGCCCATGACCTTGCGCGTGGCCGCGTCGATCACCAACCTCGGCTGGCCTCCCGGGGCGATCATCCTCAACCAGGGCGACTACGAGCGGGCATGGGCCAGCGCCGACCCGAGCGCCTACTACGTAGCGCTGTCCGCAGGCGTCTCGCCTGCGCAGGGACGCCTTGAGGTCCAGCGGGCGCTGGGCCCGGCGTCGGGACTCGCCGTGGAAACAGCCCCTCAGCGCGAGCTGCGCCAACGCTCGGCCAGCCGCCAGGGTCTGGAGCGGCTGACCGAGATCTCCTGGCTGGTGCTGATCGCGGCTGTGCTGGCGATGAGCGCGGCGATGGGCTCGATGATCTGGCAGCGCCGCGTGCAGCTGGCAGACATGAAGGTGGACGGCTTCAGGGACGGCGAACTCTGGCGCGGGCTGTTGCTGGAGACCATGCTGCTGCTGGGAAGCTCCTGCTCGATCGGCGCGGTCTTCGGGATCTATGGTCAGGTCCTGCTCAGCCATGCGCTCGCCGCCGTCACCGGGTTTCCGGTCGTCTTCTCGGCCGACGTGTCGACCGCGCTGGTGAGCTTCCTGGCGATCACCGTCCTGGCGGTGGCGATCGTCGCGATACCAGGTCATCTGGCCAGTCGTGTGCGCCCGGCGATCAGCTTTCAGGAATGAGCAACCCTCGTCAAAGCTGGGCAAGGCTGGCGCAAGGATGAACAAAGCTCGTCCAAAGTTGTCCGACGCGCTCACTAGCCTCCGGGAGCGTTCCGATTGCTGGGGAGATGAACGATCCTATGCCGCTTTCTGCGCGGCAGATTTGGGCGCTGGCTTGCGCCGCCTCGCGCGAGCTGGCCTGGGGCCTGAGGGCGGCATCACATGAGATAGCCGGCTGGCGCGAGCGTGCGTGGGTGATTCCCGACCCTACGCTGCGCGAGGACGCCCTTGGAGCATTGTCGCGCAAGCGCACCCTGATCGTCGGTGCGGCCCTGTTCGCGACCTTGCCCAGACATCGCGATCTACACCTTCTGCGTCTGCTGGTCGCCTATGAGACGACCCTCGAGTACCTCGATAACGCCCATGAGCGCGCCGCCTACGACGACAATGGCCAGCAGCTGCACCGGGCGCTCACAGAGGCGCTGGACCCTTCGGCCGAGATGTCCGACTACTACCGCTTTCATCCCTGGCGCCGCGACGGCGGATACCTGCGGGCGCTCGTGCAGGCATGCCGCGACGAGTGCCTGACGCTGCCCTCCTACGAGAGTGTGCGTCCGTTGGTTCTAAGCGCCGCCGACAGGTGCGCGGGCGCACAGAGTTCCAGTCACGTGGCCGGTCGCCTATGCAATGGCGCGGCGTTGCAGCGCTGGGCTGAGGGTGAGCTCGCCGGCCAGTCGGAGACGAGCTGGTGGGAGCGCAGCGCCGCCGCCAGCAGCTCGGTAGGCGTCCACGCGCTGATGGCACTCGCGGCATGTCCGCCGCGTAGGGACTACGCGCAGGTCGTTGGCGCCTATGACCCGTGGATCTGCGCAGTGAGCACGCTGCTCGACAGCTACATCGATCAGCTCGGCGACGCCGCTGAGGGACAGCACAGCTATGTCAGCTACTACCCCAGCGGCGAGGCGGCCGTGTCTCGCGTGTGCGAGCTGATCGAGCGCTCGGCACGGGAGGCCAGGCGCCTGCACGACGGCCAGCGCCACGCGGTGATCCTCGCATGCATGCTCGCCATGTATCTGTCGAGCGACAGTGCGCGCGCCCCCGCGGTGCGCGAGTCGAGCACGCGCATCGCGACAGCGGGGGGCTCGCTCACGCGGCTGCTCGTGCCGATCCTGCGCATCTGGCGCGTCAGATATGACCAGCGCGCCTCCTGACCGGCGCAGCAGACAACTATCTGATTCGCGCCTGTCTGACGGGTGATAGAGGCTCGTCCGCAGACTAGTCAGAACTGAATATTCAGAACAGCCTTTGTAGAATGTGTAGCGGTGAGCGATCATGATGTCCACGCGATGATGGATGAAAACGGGATAGGAGTCTTGCCCTCAGGGAGAGAGAAACCACGCCGGGGTCGTCGCCCCGCGACGGGTGGCTCCGGCCCATCCAAAGCCGCGTCATCTCGCCAGTGGCAGCGGGCCGGACGTCCTCGCAGGCGTTCGGCTCGCCCCGAGGACGACGGTGCCGGCGAGCAGTCGGTCCTGCTTGAGCTCTCCCAGGCGCAGGTCGACCAGGTGGTTCGCACCGCCGGGCAGGGAGGCACGATGTCGGTGCTGCTGTCGGCGCTGCGCGACCCCGACTGGACGCTGGCGCTGGACTCCGAGGAATGGAGCTATCCGGCGCAGATGGAGGACAGGCGGCTGTCCCGGTCGCTGCTGTCCGGTCTGCTCGTCTTGTCCTGCTTCCCGTCCGAGGGCGACTACCTTGGAATCGCGGAAATCGCGCGCATGCTCGACATGAACACGAGTACCACGCACCGCTACGTGACCACGCTACTGGCCGTCGGCCTGCTCGAGCGCGATCCGGCGACGCGTAAGTACAGGCTCGCGGCGCAGTAAGGGCCCCACCCTAACGCGTCACAGCCGGCGCCCCAGCTGCGCCGCGATCGTGCGCACGGCCGGCAGGTCCAACTGTGCGCCCCAGGCGAACGGGACGCCGATCACCGTGAAGCCTCGCCTGCGCAGGCGAGCAATCTGGTTGCGCTGCAGGCGTGCGCGATCGTGGACCGAGCGGGCCGCGCGGACGGCCGCGTGCGTCAACGCGGCCTCGTCGTTGTTGTTGTCACCGGTGGCGGCTGCGCTCCCCCCACCACGCGCGGCGGCGGCCACAGAACGCTCGTCGACAGCCTCGATCCGCGCCAGCTCAGCACCGCTGAAGCGCTGCGGCAGCAGCCCGTTGACGATCACCGCGTCGAGGGACTGGCCGAGCTGCTCGTGCAGGTCGTCTTGCAACTCGAGCGCCTCGGTGACGGCCATCTCGGTTGCAAGCGCGACCGCCAGGTATGCGCTGCGCGCGGGGTCCTCCAGCAGCGCTCGCAGCTTCTCGGCCTGGCCGGCCACCGGGCCGACGCGTGCGATCGCGCCGAAGGTGTGGGGCGAGCGCAGCAAGCCCAGCGCGTGCCCGCTGGCCGGCGCGTCCACCACGACCAGGTCATAGCCGCGGGCGCGACGCTGCCAGCGCGTGGCCTGCGTGAGCTCCCAGATCTTGACCATGGTTACGAGCTCCTTGGCCCCGGGCGCCGCCGCGGCGAAGTATTGGAACGTGCCGCTGGAGGCGAGCACGCGCCCCGACACGCGCCCGCCGAGCGCCTGCAGCCACTCCAACAGGGCGCGATCAGGGTCGATCGAGATGCTCGACAGGCGCTCGGCCAACTGTGTCTCCACCCCGGGCTGGTGTGCCGGGAGGCCGAACAGCGCGGGCAGCCGGCTCTGGTCGCCGACCTCGACGATGATCGCCTTCAGGTCGCGCTCGGCGGCCAGCAGCCCGATCGCGGCGGCGATCGTGGTCTTGCCTACGCCCCCCTTGCCTGTGACCACTACCAGCTGGCGTGCGAGCAGCGAGGGCATGCTCGTGCAGTGTGTCTGAAACGACCGCATGCCGGCTGGTACCTACAATCGTGGCGATGAGCGCAGCGGGTGGGCAACAGTCGATCGACGAACAGGTCGCCTATGACGGCGACGGCCTGGTGCCCTGCGTGGTGCAGGACTGGAGCAGCGGCGAGGTGCTCACGTTGGCCTACATGAACGAGGAGGCCCTGCGGCGCACGCGCGCAACTGGCGAGCTGCATCTGTGGAGCCGCTCTCGTGGCGAGCAGTGGCACAAGGGCGAAACCAGCGGCAACGTGCAGTCGGTGCGCTCGTTGCGCTTGGACTGCGACGGCGACACGCTGCTGGCGCTGGTCGAGCCGGCCGGACCGGCCTGCCACACGGGCGAGCGAACGTGCTTTTACCGCGGCGAGCTCGAGTCGGCCGCGCCCTTCCAGACGCTCACGGCCCTACAGCGAACCGTGACCGAGCGGGCGCGCGAGCGCCCAGCGGGTTCCTACACGGTGGCGCTGCTCGACGATCCACAGCGGATCGGTGAGAAGGTCATGGAGGAGGCCGAGGAGGTGGCGCGCGCCGCGCGTGAGGAGTCCGCGCAGCGCGTCGACGAAGAGGCCGCCGACGTGCTCTACCACCTGCTTGTGCTGCTGGCCAGCCGCGGGCGCTCGCTCACGGACGCCGAGCGGGTGCTCGATGGCCGTCGCTCCTAGGGCCGCGGGCGCGGCGGCCGAGGACCCGCCGTCAGGCGAGTCGCCAGCCGGGGGCGCGGGTGTGCCGCCGGGCTTTGCCGGTGCGATCGAGCCTGACCTGCAGCGCGCATGCGAGCTGGCGCGTGAATACAACCTGATCCCCCTCAGCTACAGCTTCATCGAGGACTGCGAGACGCCCGTGTCTGCTTTCTTGAAGCTGCGCTCGCTGGCGCCCGGCGAGCCGACGTTCTTGTTGGAGTCCGCAGACCAGGGACAGCGCGTGGGGCGCTGGTCGTTCATCGGCTTTCGTCCTCGCGCGGTGCTGCGCTGGTCGCTGGCCGACGGGGGCGACCCCTATCGGCTGGCCGCCGAGCGCATGGCCGCCTTCAAGCAGGCGCCGATGGCGGGCGGGCAGGCCGACGGTGGGCGGGCTCCCTTCCTCGGCGGTGCGGTGGGCTTCTTTGGCTATGACCTCGTGCGCACGGTCGAGCCGCTCGGCGACCCCCCGGGCGGGCTCGACTGCGATCCCCTCGGCTTGCCCGACATGGCGCTGATGTTCTCCGACGCGCTGGTGGTGTTCGACCACCTCAAGCACACGGTCACGATCCTGGCCAACGCCGACCTACAGGCCGAGCCCGACGTCGAGCGTGCTTACGCGCAGGCCGCGCGCACGATCGGCGAGGTGCGCTGCGCGCTCGCCGGGCCCGTGCCGCGCGGCGAGCCGATCGCGCCCGACGCGCGCAAGCCGCCGCAGTTTCAGTCCAACATGTCGCGCGAGCGCTTCGAAGCGATGGTGGAGCGCATCGTGCAGTACATCTACGCGGGCGACGCCTTCCAAGTGGTTCCCTCCCAGCGCTGGTCGGCGCCCACGCCCGTGGAGGCCTTCTCGGTCTACCGCGGCCTGCGCGCTGTTAACCCCAGCCCGTACATGTACTTCCTGGACTTCGGCGACTTTCAGATCGCGGGCGCCAGCCCAGAGCCGCTGTTGACGGTCAACGGCCGGCACGTGTCGACCAAGCCGATCGCCGGGACGCGACCGCGCGGCGCAAGCCCCGAGGAGGACCGGCGCATCGAAGCAGAGCTGCTGGCCGACGAAAAGGAGCGCGCCGAGCACGTGATGCTGGTGGACCTCGGGCGCAACGACCTAGGGCGGGTATGCGAGTACGGCAGCGTGAAGGTCGACGAGCTGATGGAGATCGAGTCCTACAGCCACGTCATGCACATCGTCTCGTCGGTGTCGGGCACCCTGCGTGAGGGCGTGGGCGCGATGGACGCGCTGCGCTCGGTGCTGCCCGCGGGCACGCTGTCGGGCGCGCCCAAGGTCAGGGCGATGCAGATCATCGACGAGCTCGAGCCGGTCAAGCGCGGTGGCTACGGCGGCGCGGTCGGTTACCTCAGCTACGCCGGCGACCTCGACACCGCGATCCACATCCGCACGGTGGTCCTCAAGGACGGGGTCGCCCACGTGCAGGCTGGCGGCGGTACCGTCGCACAGGCCAAGCCCGAGTACGAGTACGAGGAGTCCGTCGCCAAGTCCACCGCCGCCATGCGCGCCATCGAGCTCGCCTGCCAACAGCCCGACTGGCCATGAAGGTCCTGGTCCTCGACAACTACGACTCGTTCACGTACAACCTCGTCCAGTACCTGGGCGAGCTGGGGGCCGACGTGGACGTGGTGCGCAACGACCGAGCCAGCGTGGATGAGCTGCTGGCGGGCGACTATCAGCGCTGCGTGGTTTCGCCGGGCCCGTGCACGCCCGAGCAGGCGGGGATCACGCTGGAGCTCGTGCGCCGCATGCCCGAGGCAGGGGTGCCCACGCTCGGGGTGTGCCTCGGCCACCAGGCGCTCGCACAGGCCTTCGGCGGGCGCTGGAAGCTCAACGAGCCGGTCCATGGCAAGGCGACCAGCATCGAGCACGACGGCCGCACCGTTTTCGCCGGCCTGCCCTCGCCGCTAACCGTCGGTCGCTATCACTCGCTGGTGGTCGACTCGCAGCTGCCTGACTGCCTGGAGGAGTCCGCCCGCGGCGGTGGCGTGCTGATGGCGCTGCGCCATCGCGAGCTGCCTGCCGAGGGCGTGCAGTTTCACCCCGAGTCGGTGCTGACCGAGCAGGGCAGGCAAATGCTGGCCAACTTCCTGGGGGTCGAGTGGCCGGGCACGGCCGCCGCCGAGCATGCGCACCCCCAGCTCGACGAACCCGCGGAGGTCGTCCACTGATGGCGAACCCGACCCTCACCAAGGCGATCGACGCGCTGGCCGCGCGCAAGGACCTGAGCGCCCAGCAGACCGCCGAGGTGCTTGCACAGATCATGCACGGCGAGGTGTCCGAGGTCCAGATCGCGGGTTTCCTGATCGCGCTGAGAACCAAGGGCGAGACCGTCGACGAGCTGGCGGGCCTGGCCAGGACGATGCGCACGCTGGCCGTGCACGTACAGACCGACCGCGCGGACCTGCTGGACACGGCCGGTACAGGTGGCGGTACGAGCACATTCAACGTATCGACCACGGCTGCGCTGATCGCCGCGGGCGCGGGCTGCGCGGTGGCCAAGCACGGCAACCGCTCCGCCACCAGCAGGTCGGGGTCGGCCGACGTCCTGGAGGCTCTGGGCGCGCGCATCGACCTCTCCCCGGAGGGTGTCGCAGGCTGCATCGAGGAAGCCGGCTTCGGCTTCATGTTCGCGCCCGCCCACCATCAGGCCACGCGCTTTGTGATTCCCGTGCGGCGCGAGCTGGCCGTGCGCACGATCTTCAACCTGCTCGGGCCGCTGACAAACCCCGCCGGTGCCCGTCGCCAGCTGATCGGCGTCTCAGACGCGAGCTTCCTGGAGACGATCGCAGGCGCGCTTGCCAAGCTGGGCGTCGACCGTGCGCTGGTGGTCAGCAGCGACGATGGCCTGGATGAGATCTCGGCCAGTGCGCCGACCAAAGTGGTGGAGGTCAACGGGCAGGAGATCGAGCGCTATGTGCTCGACCCCCGGCAGTTGGGCGTAGAGCCGGCCACGAGTGGACCCGACGCGGTGGACTGGGGCGGGGGCAGTCCCCAGGACAACGCGCAGCTGACGCGCGCAATCCTTGAGGGAGCGTGGCACGGCGCAGGGCGGGCCGCCGGTGAAGACCTGGCGCTGCTGAACGCCGGCGCGGCGATCTACGCGGCCGGCGCAAGCGACACGATCGCCCAGGGCGTGCAGGCGGCGCGCGAGGCGATCGCCGAGGGCCACGCCGCGCACGCGCTCGAGCGCTTCGTTACCGCCAGCCGCCGCCACGCTCCCGCCGAGGCGCTGCGGTGAGCACACGAACGCCGACGGTGCTCGATCGCATCCTTGCCGAAACCCGCGAAGAGGTCGCCCGGCGCAAGCGTGACACGCCGTTGCCGGAGCACGCGAGCGGCGAGCACACCGCGCCAGCGGGCGGCCGTTCGCTGCGCGACGCTCTGCGCGCTCCCGGCATCGGCGTGATCGCCGAGTTCAAGCGCCGCTCCCCGTCCGCGGGCACGTTGCGCGACGATCCCGACCTGCTGCAGATCGTCGACGCCTACCGGCGTGGCGACGCGGTGGCGATCTCGGTGCTCACCGAGGGGCCCAACTTCGGCGGCTCGCTGGAGGACCTGCGCGCCGCGCGCGCCGCCTGCGACCTGCCGTTGCTGCGCAAGGACTTCATCGTCGACCCCTATCAGCTGCTGGAGGCGCGCGAGGCGGGCGCCGACGCAGTGCTGCTGATAGTCGCCGCATTGGAGCCCGCGCAGCTGGCCTCGTTGCTGCATCGTGCGCGGGCGCTCGCACTGGACGCGCTCGTGGAGGTCCACGATCGCGACGAGCTGCACACCGCTGTGGAGGCGGGCGCGGACATCGTGGGCATCAACAACCGCGATCTGCGTGACTTCAGCGTGGACGTGCAGCGCACCGAACGATTGCTCGACTACATGCCGTCCGGCGTGACCGTGGTGTCAGAGTCGGGGATCTCCAGCTCCGGTCAGCTGCTACGGCTGGCGCAGCAGGGAGTGCAGGGCGTCCTGGTTGGCGAGTCGCTGATGCGCTCGCCCGATCCGGCGGTCGCTCTGGCCGAGCTGCAGTCTTTTAGGGACGCCGACGTTGGCCTTTAGATGTTCTTCACACCCATCCACCATCCTGTGACGCAATGAAGCGCATCGTCATCCCATTCATCTCGGCCCTGCTCGGCGGAGGCATCGTGGTCGCCGTAGTCGCCGCGGCGGGCGACCTGGGCAAGTCCCAGACCACGACCGTCACCACGGTGCAGGCCGCCGCGCCCGTCACGCCGTCGAACGCCTCCCAGCAGAAGACCATCGGCCTGACGCCGCACGAAGTGTACGTACGCGATGCGCCGGGCGTTGCATTTGTGACCTCGACCGTCGTGCAGAAAGGCGAATCCTCGCCGTTCAACCTGTTCGGCGGCGGCGAAACCCAGCGTCAGGGCGTGGCTACCGGCTCTGGGATCGTGATCGACGCCAATGGCACGATCCTCACCAACTACCACGTGATCGCCAACGCAATCAAGGTTACCGTCAGCTTCGAAAAAGGCCAGACCGTCGAAGCCCAGGTGGTCGGCAAGGACCCGTCGAACGACCTGGCCGTGTTGCACATCCCAACCGATGGCCTGACGTTGCACCCGCTCGCGCTCGGTGACTCCAGTGCCGCGCAGGTGGGCGACCCGGTGTACGCGATCGGCAACCCGTTCGATCTTCAACGCACGCTCACCACGGGCGTCGTCTCGGCGCTGCAGCGACAGATCACCGCGCCCAACGGATTCACGATCGACAACGTGCTGCAGACCGACGCGCCGATCAACCCGGGCAACTCGGGTGGGCCGCTGCTCAACGCGGCCGGCCAGGTCATCGGCATCAACTCCCAGATCGAGACCGGCGGAAGCGGCAATGGCAGCGTGGGCATCGGCTTCGCCGTGCCCATCAACACGGCCAAGTCGGAGATCTCCCAGCTGGAGAAAGGCGGGACCGTGCGCGGCGCCTACCTCGGCCTCACGTCGCTGACCGTCGACGGCTCGCTGTCGGCGCTCAACCTCCCGGTCAAGAGCGGCGCGCTCGTGCAGGCCGTACAGAAGAGCACAGCGGCCGAAAAGGCAGGCATCCGCGGCGGCACCGTCAGCGCGAACACCGAAGACGGCCAGGTGGCGGTCGGTGGCGACATCGTCGTGGGGCTCGACGGCAAAAAGGTGACCAGCTCCGAAGACCTCGCCAACGACATCGAGGAAAAGAAACCAGGCGACAAGATCACGGTCGAACTGTTGCGCGCCAGCGGCGGCGGCAAGTACGAAAAAAAGACGCTCACCGCGACCCTCGGTAGTCGCCCCAACTCGGTGCCCAACCCCACCACCCCGGAAGGCTAGCTCCCGACCTGCGGCCCGCTACCGTTGGGGCATGACGCAGACCTGCCCCAAGGTGAAGATATGCGGGATCACCGACCTCGATGACGCAGTCATGGCCGCCGAGCTCGGCGCATGGGCGGTGGGGATGATCTTCTACGAGGGCAGCCCGCGCAGGTGCTCGCTGGAGCAGGCGCGACGGATCGCCACGGCGCTGCGTCGCACGGTGGCGCTGTGCGGGGTGTTCGTCAATGCGCCGCTGCAGGAGGTTCTGCACACGAGCGACGAACTCGATCTGAACCTGCTGCAACTGCACGGCGAGGAGGGCCCGTCCTACTGCGCCGAGGTCAAACGGGCGAGCGGAGCGCGTGTGATCAAGGCGGGCCAGGTCTCCGGTCCGGGCGACGTCCGCGACCTGGAGCGCTTCCACGTGGACTTCCACCTGCTCGACGCGCGCTCGCGCGTGCCAGCCCGGCGGGAGCTGCGCGGGGGGACGGGGGAGACGTTCGACTGGAGGCTGCTAGCCGCGCGGCGCTCGAAGGTCCCGTTGATCCTCAGCGGTGGGCTGCACGCCGGCAACGTGGCCGATTCGGTCGCCGCCACTCACCCGTTCGCGCTGGACAGTGCGAGTGGCACCGAGGCCGCGCCCGGGCGCAAGGATCCGGCCAAGCTGCGCGCGTTCATCGACGCCGTCGCCGCCTGTGACGCTCCCGTGGGCGCCGGCCAGGACTCGTCCGAGCGCCTCACGGTCGGTCAATCGGCGTGAGCGTCGACGGTCGCGCTCGCCAGCGCCCCGGCTCGGGCGACGCTCCGGCTGAGCCCATGATCGAGCACCGCTTCGGGCCCTATGGCGGCCAGTTCGTGCCCGAGACGCTGATGCCGGCGCTGGACGAACTCGAGCAGGCGTGGCGCCAGGCACGGGCAGATCCTGCCTATCGCGCCGAGCTGAACGGGCTGCTGCGCGACTTCGGTGGGCGTCCCACGCCCCTGTACCGGGCGCACAGGCTGTCCGAGCGCGCCGGGCGCCCCGTGTATCTCAAGCGCGAGGACCTCAATCACACCGGATCGCACAAGCTCAACAACGCCCTCGGCCAGGCGCTGCTGGCCAGGAGGATGGGCAAGCGGCGGATCATCGCCGAGACCGGCGCCGGACAGCACGGGGTGGCCACCGCAACCGTGTGTGCGCTGCTGGGATTGGAATGCGTGGTCTACATGGGCGTGGAGGACACGCGCCGTCAGCGGCCCAACGTGCAGCGGATGCAGCTGTTGGGGGCGACCGTCTGTCCGGTGGACGCGGGGGCCAAGACGCTCAAGGAGGCCACTTCGGCGGCGATCCGCGACTGGGTGACCAACGTCGCAACCACTCACTACGTGATCGGCTCGGTCGTCGGCCCCGCGCCCTACCCGGCGCTCGTGCGCGACCTACAGCGCGTGATCGGCGACGAGGCGCGCGCGCAGATGCTCGAGCGCGAGGGCAGGCTGCCGGCGCGCGTGGTGGCCTGTGTGGGAGGGGGCTCCAACGCGATCGGCATCTTCGCTGCGTTCCTCGCCGACGAGCAGGTGGCGCTCGTGGGCGTGGAGGCGGGCGGCGAGGGCATCGCCTCCGGGCGCCACGGCGCGCCGCTGACGGTCGCCGGGCGCCCCGGCATCCTGCACGGCTCGCGCTCGGCGATCATGCAAGACGAGGAGGGCCAGATCGTGCAGGCGCACTCGATCTCGGCCGGGCTGGACTACCCCGGCGCCGGCCCCCAGCACGCCCACTTGCGCGACACCTCCCGCGCGCGCTACGTGGCGGTCACCGACGCGCAGGCGCTGGACGCCTTTCGCGAGGTCGCGCGCCTGGAGGGGATCATCCCGGCTTTGGAGACCGCGCACGCGCTTGCATGGGTGCTTGAGCAGAATGACGGCGAGCTGGACCTCGTGTGCCTGTCCGGTCGCGGCGACAAGGATCTGGCCGAGGTGCTCGCCCGGGGTGAGACGTGAACACGGTGCAGGCGACGGGGATGACGCGGATCGCCGCCGCGTTTGCGAACAGCGGCAAGCGCGCCGCGCTGATGCCCTACGTGATGGGCGGCTTTCCCACGCTCGAGCAGTCTCTGGAGATCGGGCGGGCGTGTGTGGCGGCGGGCGCCGACCTGATCGAGCTGGGCCAGCCCTACTCGGACCCGCTCGCGGACGGCCCGGTGATCCACGCCGCGGGGACGCGCGCGCTTGCAGGCGGCGCCGACGTTGCAGGCGTGCTCGAGGTGGCACGCGCGCTTTCCGGTGATGTCCCGGTGGCGCTGATGTGCTACGCCAACATGGTCTTCGCACCCGGCGCGGATGCGTTCGTCGATCGTCTGGAGCGCGCGGGCATATGCGGGATGATCGTGCCCGACCTGCCCCACGGCGAGGCCCCGGAGGTGCTCGGTGCCTGTGACAAGCGCGGCCTGGCACTGATCGGGCTCGTGGCGCCCACCACCACGCCCGAGCGTCTGGCTGCGATAGGCGCCACGGCGCGCGGGTTCCTGTACACCGTGTCCGTGGTCGGCACCACCGGCGAGCGGCGCGCGCTCGCAGAGGATCTCGCTGCGATCGTCGCCCGGGCAAAGGCCAGCACGTCGGTGCCCGTGGCGATCGGCTTCGGGATCAGCACGCCCGAGCAGGCCGAGCAGGCCGCCGCGGCGGGCGCGGACGGGGTGATCGTCGGTACGCGCCTCGTGCGCGCCGCCGCAGAGGCGCAGGACCCGGCTGCAGCGGTCGGCGCGGTCGTCGGCGAACTGGCCGCGGCGCTCGCGCAGGCTCGCTAGGATTGCGCGCGCATGGGATTCGTCCTCACAGTAACGGCCGGCCTGGTCATCTGGATCGTGTTGTGGGCGCTGGGGACCAAGGGCCTGGACGGGTTCCTGCTGGCCTCGGTCATCATCGTGCTGGGAGCGTCCGTGAAGATCCTCTCCCGCTACCTGCCGGGCCGTCGCAGCTAGGACCTCCCGCATTGCGCGCTCGTTGGTTGGGCCTGGCCGCTCTCGCCGCCGCGGCGACAGCCGCGCTCGGCGGCTGCGGGGGCGTGGGCTCGGCCTACACGACCGAAGCGGCCGGCAGCCAGCTGGCGATCTACTCGAGCCTGCCCCTGCAGGGCCCCGAAGCGCAGGCGTCTCGAGCAGATCGTCAACGGTGAGAAGCTGGCGCTGGGCGACGCGAGGGGTCGCGCGGGGGACTTCAAGGTCGGCTACGTGTCGCTCGACGACGCCAACCCGACCACCGGGCAGTGGAGCCCCGGGGTGACCGCGTCCAATGCCAAGACAGCCGCCGACGACACCAGCACGATCGCCTACTTGGGCGACTATGCCTCGGGGGCCACCGCCGTGTCGCTGCCGCTGATCAACGCGGCGGGCATTCTGCAGCTCAGCCCGGCCAGCCCGTACGTGGGGCTCACCTCCTCGCTGGACGCCGGACAGGACGAGCCCGAACGCTTCTACCCGACCGGGCAGGCGAACGTTCGCGCGCCTGCAGCCCGGCGATGCTGCCCAAGCGGCTGCCCAGGCGCAGCTGATGGGGCTGTTGGTTGTCCACAGCGTGTACGTGCTCGACGATCAGGGCGCATTTGAGATGCCCCTCGCGGACATCGTCGCGCGCGAAGCGGGGCGGGCTCAGATCAAGGTCCTGGCCCACGACAGCATCGCCACCACGCCTGGCGCGACGTTCACCGGCGAGGTTGAAAAGATCTCAGAAAGCCACGCCCAGGCGGTGTTCCTTGCGGGCAGCGCCGGGACGGGCGCGGCCACGCTGTGGCGCGAGCTGCACCACGCAGATCCCCAGCTTCTGCTGCTGGGCTCAAGCGAACTGGCAAGCGAGGCGTTCACCGATCACCTCGGCACGGCCGCCGCGAACACGTACCTGACCACCCCCGCGCTGGCGATCTCGCAGTACCCCGCCCCTGCACAGCGCGTGCTCGACGACTACCGCAGGACGTTCGGCGTGCAGGGCGGCGTCGAGGCCCTGTACGGCTATGAGGCGATGACGCTGGTGCTCGACGCGATTCGCGCCGCGGGCGAGCACGGCAACGATCGCCAGACGGTGATCGACCGCGTACTGTCGACGCGCGACCGCGACTCGGTGATCGGCGAGTACTCGATCGCAGCAGACGGCGAAAGCACGATCTCGCGCTACGGGGTCGACCGCGTGCAGGAAGGTCGTCCGGTGTTCTATCGCGCGATCGACCTCCGCTAGCCGCCGGCAGGGGTCACCCCGGCGACCAGCCGGAAGCGCTGGGCTTGCGCGCCGAGCGTGCGCCCGCCGCCGTCGAGTGTGGTGAGGGTGCGCAGGTAGGGGACGAATTTGGAGATCGTCGGATCTTCGCTCAGGCCGACAGCTTCAAGCAAGCTGATGAACGTGGGGACGTCGAACATGATGCTCGGCTTGATGCCTTCCCCGAGGGCAGCGTCCGCGGCGCTGTAGGAAGCCGCGCCGGACAGTGCGTTGGGCGGGTCAAGCGCGGCCGCGACCGACGCTTCGCCCAGGCCGAGCACGAACTCGGCGTGCCCGTCGGAGGCGCGGCCCGCGGCGATCTCCAGCACCACAGGCAGGCCCGGGAGCCTGGCGCCGATCGCCGCTTCGGTGCCGTCGGTTGCGACCGGCGCCAGCGAGCCGCCCGCCTTGCGCAGCTGTGCGCCGAGCTGAGCTACCGCTGTGCGCGAGCGCGCCGGGTCGGTGGATTCGATCTCCACGGCCGCCTTCAGTTCCAGCAGGCTGGCGCCCTCGGCGAAGATGCCCGCGGAGGCCATCCAGCTTTGAAAGTCTTGTCTGGCCTGGGGCGTGTCCGCGCCCAGCGCGGCCAGCGGCGTGAACAACCCTTCGAACAGGCCCTTCAGGTTCAACGTGCCCGACGCGGGAGCTTCCGGACTGGCGCCTGCGATCGACAGCAGACCGCGCAGGCCCTGCACGTCCGCGGCGAGGGTGCTGGCGACGTTGCCAAGACCCACTGCCAGCCAGGATTCTCCGGGCAGTTGCGCGAGGGTGCCCGCACCTTGGGCGCTGGAGGAGAGCAGTCCGTCGGGGGCGCCTGTGGGATGCGCGAGCGTGTCGGCGTCCAAGGCGATCGAGCTGGCGCTCGGCACGACCGAGACGTTCGCTTCGCGCGCCCCGCCCAGCAGCGCCAGCACGCCCGCCAGCCCTTCCTGTTGGCCGGCCTGCGACGTGTCTGCAGAGCTCGTCGAGCTCGCCGGGTTGGAGTACAGGTGCGCGAGCGCCTGAGCGGGCGCGGAGGCCAGCAGGGCCTGATAGCCGCTGGCGTGCGCCAGCGAGGCTCCGCCGAGCACGGTGTCGATGACGCCGTGCATCCCCGCTTCGCTGCCGATCACGGCAAAGCGGTGCACGATGCCCAACGCCAGCCCGCCTGAGGCCGCCTGGTAGGAGAAGCCGCGGTAGCTGGTCGCATGCGCGCTCGCGCGCCTGGCCTGAGCGTTCAGGAACGAGCGCGCCTTTGCTTCGTTTGAGGTGTCCAGCACGATCGCCCCCTGGGCCGCCGCGCCCGCGCCGCCGGCGAACGGGGAAGCGATCGTCGATGAGCCGCCCAGCAGCCCCTGCTGTACAAGCGACAGCAGCGCGCCGGATGAGCCGAGCGAGGTGACGAACACGCCTGCGTGCGGCCCCAGCCAGGGCGCCACGTCGCGCTTGAAGCTTAGGGCGGGTGAGCCGGGGACCTGCAGGGCGCCCAGCAGGCGCAGGTAGGGGTCTGCCTGATGGGTGAGCGCCCGTCCGGCCGCCAGCGCGGCCATCTGCTGGGCGCCGGTCGGGCGCACGGTCGCGCCCGCATAGAGCGGCGCGCCCGCGGGCACGACGATGGCGGGGTCGGCCGAGGTGCCCGGCGCCGAGGATGAGCCGCAGCCCGCCAGCGCCGCTGCTGCGAGCAGCGAGGCGATCGCCGCCGGCGCGCGAGCGATCACACGGGCACGTGGGGGAGGGCTTTGGCCGAAGGGCAACGCTTGAGTCCTTTTTCGCGGGTGGTCGGATGCGACCGGCGGGGGGATCGTATGCGGCGCGCGCGCCCGCGCGCAAGCCACGTCTATCTGCAACCGCCCATGCACTTGATCGTCGTGCAAGTGCGCTTGCGCTTGTGCGATCTGCCGGGCGCGTCCGATGCACGCCCCCAGATCCGCTCTGTAGCGCGGTTTTCGCATGGAAGGCGGACCGTGGGACGGTTAAAGTGGGAGAAGATGTGCAAATGGGGTTGCAATGTGGGAGAAAGTGGGATATGTTCGCGACAGCGAGCCGGGGTGGAGGGGCTCCTCCCACTCCTCCACCTCGGCTCGGTAAACAAAGCTTGGGAGCCTCAACAGTGGTCCCGTTCCGCGGCACCTTCGACCATACGCTCGATGCCAAGAACCGCCTCACCGTTCCAGCCCGCTACCGCGCCGCTCTGGCCGAGGGGGTGGTGCTCGCGATGCCCGTCGACCTGAAGCCGTGCGTGGGCGTGTGGCGCCCGGAGCAGTACGAGCGCTACACGCAGCGGGCGCTGGCCGAGCTGCCGCCGCTGTCGCCTCGCCTGACCGAGCTGGAGCGCTTCTTCTACGGCAGCTCCCACGACACCGAGCTCGACGCCGCCGGGCGCATCATGGTCCCGGGCTTCCTCGGCGAGCACGCGGGGCTGGCAAAGGAGGTCGTGGTGGTGGGGGTGGGCGACCGCATGGAGCTGTGGGCCAAGACCGCCTGGAGCGAACATCGATCGACGCTGCTGAGCGGCGTCGCGGAGGTCACCGCGCGTGCCGATGACGCTGCCTGAGATCGCCCGTCGCGCGGGAATGGAAAGTCTTACCTCCGGTCGGTCGCCGATCGTCGTGCAGGCCCGCAGGAAGGGCCCCGGCGATGCCGGCCGCGGCTCATCCGCAAGGCGGGCCGCGCGTGCACGCGCCGCGCATAGGCTCGACGGCGAGGCGAGCGCGAGCTGCGCTCACACGCCGGTGCTCGCGCGCGAGCTGCTGGAGCTGCTCGACCCCCAGCCCGGCCAGACGGCGATCGACTGCACCTTCGGCGACGGCGGGCACGCGCGCCTGGTCGCGCAGCGGTTGGGCCCGGCCGGCACGCTGATCGCGATCGACCGCGACCCGCTCGCGCAGGAGCGCTTCGCCGCGCTGGCTGCCGAGACGGCATGCTCGGTGCGCTTCATCCGCTCGGGCTACGCCGAGGCGCTGGCGTGCCTGGCCGACGAGGGCGTGCGCGCGGACATGGCCTATTTCGACCTGGGCATGTCCTCGATGCAGGTGGACACGCGCGAGCGGGGATTCTCCTACTCATACGACGCGCCGCTGGACATGCGCATGGATCCTGCCCAGGAGCTGACCGCGCGCCAGATCGTGGCTGAGTGGGACGAGCGGCGCATCGCGCAGGTTTTGCGCGACTACGGCGAGGAGCGCCACGCCGGCGCGATCGCCCGCGAGATCGTGCGCCGGCGCGCGCAGGCGCCGATCGACACGACGCTGGCGTTGGTCGCCACGATCAAGGACGCGCTGCCGGCCCCGGCCCGCTTCGCCGGCGGCCATCCCGCCAAGCGCTCCTTCCAGGCGCTGCGCATCGCGGTCAACGACGAGCTCGGACAGCTCGATCGCGCCCTGCCGCTGGCCTGGGGCCTGCTGCGCGACGGTGGCGTGCTCGCCGGGATCGCCTTTCATTCGCTCGAGGACAGACGCGTCAAGCGCTTTCTTGGCGAGCAGGCGCGCGGTTGCATCTGCCCGCCCGACCTGCCCATATGCGTGTGCGGACGCGAGCCGGCCGCCGCGCTGATCCCCCGCCGCGCGATCGTGCCCTCGGCAGACGAGCTCGCGAGCAACCCGCGCGCCGGCTCGGCGCGGCTGCGCGGCGCAAGGAAGCTGTCCACAGCACACCAGGAGGACGTATGACGCCGCCCGCATCGGCTGCTGCCCCCGCGGTTCGCCGCCCGCCGCGTCCGAGCTCGCCCGCGCGGCGAGTGTCGGGCCCGGTGCGGGCGCCGGGCGGGCCGTCGCGGCCCGCCCGCCCACAGGCTCGACCCCCGGGCGCGCGGACGCGGCGACCCGCGCAGGCACAGTCCGGCCTCGTGCCGGGCCTGCTCGCTGCTGTCGGGCGTCTCGAGCGCCACCGCCTGCTGCACCGCCTGATCGGCGGCCGGGCGTGGATCGGCCTGGTGGCCTTTGCCCTGATCGGGATCGTCACGCTGCAACTGGCGCTGCTCAAGCTCAACTCGAACGTGGGTCGTGCGCTGCAGCGCGAGGCGACGCTGCAGCGCGAGAACGCTGCGCTGGCGATCGACAACTCCGAACTGGCGGCCGGCAACCGCGTCGAGTCGCTGGCCAGCCGGCTGGACATGCAGCTGGTGCCGATGAGCGCGCTGCGCTTCTTGACCGCCCGGCCAGGGATCTTCACGCGCCGCGCTGCGGTGGCGCTGAGCGCGCCCGCCAAGGCGCCCGTCCCTGCCGCGGAAGCCGGGGCCGCGCCAAGCGCGGGTGCCGCGACGTCCGGCTCGCCCGAAGCTCAACCGGCGGGCGCTGCGACGGCCGGCGCCTCGTCCGAACAGGCGGGCGCGCAAGCGGCCAGCGCATCGCAGGTTCAATCGCAGGCGGGCACTTCCGAAGCGAGCGCGCAGACAAGCGCGGGCGAAACGGCCGGCGCGCCGAGCGCCGCGCAGGGGACGCCCGGCCAGACGGCCGCCCCGCAATCGTCTTCGCCTCCATCGTCTGAACCCGCGAGCGCGGCGGGCGAATCCGGCCAAGCCACGCCGGGCGGCGGCACACAGGCAGGGGCCACGGGTTAGCGGTGGACGCTGTCCAAAGCCGGATTGGGTCGATCTTCGCGCTGTTCTTCGCGCTGCTGGTGCTCGCGGCGGGGCGCACCCTCTACCTCGGGGTGGTCCGTGGCGCGACCCTTCGCAAGGCCGCCAGCGACCAGCAGCTGACCTATGAAACCGTGGACGCGCCGCGCGGCACGATCACCGACCGCAACGGCGTCGACCTCGCGGTCTCTGAACCCGCCAAGGACATCTCCGCAGATCCCTACCTGATCACCGATCCGCTGCGAGCGGCGCAGCAGCTGTCGCGCCCGCTTGGGCAGACCCTGGCGAGCGTCCTTGGCAAGCTCTCAGAACGCCGCGGCTTCGTGTATCTGGCCCGCTCGGTGCCAGCTGCGCAGGCGCAGGCGATCCTCGCCCTGAAGATCCCCGGCGTGACCGGCACCTCGGTGATGCGCCGCGTGTACCCGCGCGGGCCGCTGGCCGCGCAGGCGCTCGGTCTGGTCGGCACCGAAGGCAAGGGGCTGGCGGGACTGGAGTACTCGCGCAACGCGCTGCTGCGCGGCCGCTCCGGCCAGCGGCGCGTGGTCAGCGACGCGCTCGGCCAGCCGGTGTCGATCTCAGAACCTCACCACGAGGTGCCCGGCTCGTCATTGGCGCTCACGCTCGACGCCAACATCCAGCAGCGCAGCGAAGACGTGCTCGCGGCGGTCGGTCGGGTGTTCCAGCCGAGCGATGCGACAGCGATCGTGATGGACCCGCGCAGCGGGGCGATCCTCGCGCTGGCCAACTGGCCGCAGGTCAACGCCGAGGATCCCGGCTCATCGCCCGCTGACGCGATGGAGGATCGCGCGGTCTCGTTCAACTACGAACCGGGCTCCACCTTCAAGCTCGTCGCGGTCTCCGACGCGCTCGAGCGGGGGCTGATCACGCCTAGCACGCCCTTTGATATCCCCGATCAGATCCAGGTGGCCGACAGGACGATCCACGACGACACAGAACACCCCGAAGAGACGCTCACGAGCTCCCAGATCCTCGCGCGCTCGAGCAACGTCGGCGTGATCAAGATCGGGGCGCTCGACGGGCCGCACAGCTTCAACGAATGGGTTCACCGATTCGGCTTCGGGGCGCCCACCGGCGTGGAACTGCCGGGCGAAGAAAAGGGCGTGGCGCTGCCCCTGGACGAATACTCGGGCTCCTCGATGGGCAACCTGCCGATCGGCCAGGGCGAGCTGGTCACCCCGATGCAGATGGCCAGCGCGTACGCGGCGATCGCCAACGGCGGAATCCTGCGTACCCCGCACATCATCGGCGCGGTCGACGGGCGCCCCCGGTCGCTGCCGCGCGGGCATCGCATCATCTCCAGTACCGTCGCCGCCCAGGTGCGCCACATGCTCGAAGGCGTGCTTGGCCCGGAAGGCACCGCCAGCGAGGTTTCGATCCCGGGCTACCAGCTCGCCGGCAAGACCGGCACGGCCAGCAAGATCAATCCGGAAACCGGCGAATACTCCCACAGCAAATACGTGGCCTCGTTCATCGGCTTCGCCCCCGCAGCCGACCCCAAGCTGCTGTGCGCGGTGGTCGTCGACGAACCACAGTCCGGCTCGATCTACGGCGGCAGCGTGGCCGCACCGGCGTTCGCCCAGATCATGAGCTTCGCGCTGCCCTATCTGGGCATTCCCCCCGAAGGCTAGGCTCAGAACCGAGCAGGTCGTGCGAAGATCGGCTCCGGGGAGGCGGAAACTAGACTCATCCCAATGCCGGCGCGGCGCAAGCCATCGATGGATCTGCAGGAGCTCGCCGGCGGACTGTCCACGCTTCCCCCAGGCGAGTCCGTGCAGATCACCGGCCTGGCCTACGACAGCCGCGCCGTCAGACCGGGCGATCTTTTCTTCTGCGTGTCTGGCTTTCACACCGATGGCCACGAGTTCGCCGCCGAGGCGGTGCGCCAGGGTGCCGCCGCCCTCGTGGTCGAGCGGGCGCTCGGCCTGGGCGTGCCCGAACTGCTCGTCGCGTCCGCCCGCGCGGCGATGGCGCCGGTCGCGGCGCGCTTTTACGGCCACCCGTCGCGCGAGCTGAGGGTGGTGGGCGTGACCGGCACCAACGGCAAGACCACCACCGCCTATCTGGTGCGCGCACTGCTGGAGGCGGCCGGCGAGCAGTGCGGCCTGCTGGGCACCGTTAAGTCGGTCATCGGTGGGCGCGCGCGGCCAGTCAAGCGCACGACCGCCGAGGCGATCGACCTGCAGGCCGACCTGCGCGCGATGCTCACCAGCGGCGATCGAGCCTGCGCGATGGAGGTCTCCTCGCACGCGCTGGAGCTCGGGCGCGTCGATCACACCGAGTTCGCCGCTGTCGTGTTCACCAACCTGAGCCGCGACCACCTCGACTTCCACGACACGATGGAGGATTACTTCCAGGCTAAGCGGCGGCTGTTCCTCGCGCCACAGGGTGCCCCACAGCCGGTCAGTGTGATCAACGTCGATGACTCCTATGGACGGAGGTTGGCCGCGGAGATCGACGGCGCCCGCACGTTTGCCCTGAACGCGCCCGCCGACTACCGCGCAAGCGATGTGCGCTTTGACCTGACAGGCGCGCGCTTCACTCTGCACAGCCCTGCCGGTGCGCACGAGCTCGCGTTGCCGATGCCGGGCCGCTTCAACGTCGCCAACGCGCTTGGCGCGCTCGCCGCCGCCCACGCGCTCGGGGCGCCGCTGGAGGTCCTGATCGCTGCGCTCGAGCGCGGGGTTCACGTGCCGGGCCGCTTCGAGCCAGTGGAGGAGGGACAGGAGTTCGCGGTGCTCGTGGACTACGCTCACACGCCCGACTCGCTGGAGAACGTGCTGGGCGCCGCACGCGAGCTGGCCGAGTCGGGCGAGGGCCCCCCGGGACGCGTGCTGTGTGTGTTCGGCGCGGGCGGCGACCGCGACCGCGGCAAGCGCCCGCTGATGGGCGCGGTCGCCGCGCGCCTGGCAGACCTGACGCTGGTCACCTCCGACAACCCTCGCTCGGAGGACCCCGAGCGGATCATCGCCGAGATCATGGTCGGCGTGGAGGGCGCCGAGGATCGTGGCGAGGGCGTTGATGGCGCCGGGGCCGAGGGCCCGCGCCCCGAGGGCGTTCCACGGCACGTGCAGGCGATCGTCGACCGCCGCAGCGCGATCGCGCAGGCCGTCGCGTGCGCGCGGCGTGGCGACGTGTTGGTGATCGCCGGCAAGGGCCACGAGCAGGGGCAGGAGCTGGCCGGCGGGCGCAAGCTGCCCTTCGACGACGTGGCCGTCGCCAGGGAGGCGTTGGGCGCGCGTCTGCGGGGCCTGGCCGGGGCCGGCGCGCGATGACCGACTGGGACGCCGACACGCTCGCCCGTGCCGCCCACGCCGAGCTCGTGCGCTCGCCGACGGGCGCTTACGCGGGCACTGGCCCGCGCGCCGCCAGCGTCGACTCGCGCAGCATCGCTGCGGGCGAGTTGTTCGTCGGCCTGCCCGGCGAGCGAGCCGACGGCGGCCGCTTCGCCGCGCAGGCGCTGCGCGCCGGAGCCTGGGGAGCGCTGGTCACGCCCGCGCATGCCAGCGCGGCTGTCGCTGCGGGCGGCGACGGCGCGATGCTCGTGCACGACGATCCGCTGGTCGCCCTGCAGGAGCTCGCGCACGCCTGGCGCCAGGAGCTCGGCGCCCGCGGCGCGCGTGTCGTGGCCATCACCGGCTCCACCGGCAAGACCTCCACCAAGGACATCCTTGCGGCGCTGCTCGGTGCTCAGCTGCGCACGTCCTGGAGCCCGCAGAACCTCAACACCGAGATCGGACTGCCGCTGGCGATCCTCGCCGCCGGCGCCGACAGCCAGGCGCTTGTGCTGGAGATGGCCATGCGTGGCGCCGGCCAGATCGCCCAGCTGACCGCGATCGCCCAACCTGACGTAGGCGTGATCGTCAACGTCGGTCCCGCCCATCTGGCGCAGCTCGGCTCGATGCAGGCCATCGCGGCCGCCAAGGCCGAGCTGATCGCGGGCCTGGCCCCGGGCGCAAGCGCGGTCATCCCCGCGGGCGAGCCACTGCTGGCTCCCCATCTGCGCGCCGACCTGCACACGCTGACCTTCGGCGAGGGCGGAGATGTACGGCTGATCGAGCGCCGCCAGGATGGGCGCGTGCTGATCTGCCACGCAGACGCCGAGATCGAGCTGTGGCCGTCGTTCGCGCAGGCTCACAACCTGCGCAACCTGCTGGCAGCGGTCGCAGCGGCCCGGGCGCTGGGCATCACCCCGGGGGGGCGCCTGGAGGTGAGCTTCTCGGCTATGCGCGGACAGCGCCACGTCCTAGCGGGCGGCGTGGTGGTGATCGACGACTGCTACAACGCCAACCCGATGTCCATGCGTGCCGCGATTGACGAGCTCGCCCAGACCGCCGACGGGCGCACGGTGGCGGTGCTCGGCGACATGCTCGAGCTCGGCGAGGATGCGCCTGAGCTGCATCGCCAGATCGGCCAGCACGCACGTGAGCGGGGGGTCGACCTGCTCGTCACCGTCGGCCCGCTCGCCGGCGAGATGGGCGGCGCGTTCGCTGGCGACGCGCATTCGGCGCCCGACGCGCAGGCGGCCGCTGGGCTGCTGGGTGGCCTGCTGCGCGAGGGCGACACCGTGCTGGTCAAGGGCTCGCGGGGGGTCGGCCTGGAGCGGGTCGTAGGTGCGCTGTGCGGCACCGACGAGCACGCGCACGACAGTGCGGACGCCGCGCGCGTGCTTACGCCAGGCGCGGGCCCCGGACGGCGCTGAATGGGTCGGATTCTCTTCGGGGGCACGGCTGCGCTGCTGATCTGCATCTTTCTCAGCCCCAAGTTCATCGAGTTCCTGCGCAAGCGCGAGTTCGGCCAGCAGATCCGTGAGGACGGACCCCAGGGCCACCACCAGAAGGCGGGCACGCCCACGATGGGCGGGATCATCTTGTTCCTGGCGGTCGCGGTCGCGTTCTTGATCTTGACCGAATACGAATGGCGCTCGATTGGCGTGTTCGGCGCCGCGATCGCCTGTGCGCTGCTGGGCTTTGCTGACGACTACACCAAGCTCGTCAGGCGCCGCTCGCTGGGACTGCGCGCGCGGACCAAGCTGGGGATCACCATCGCGATCTCGCTGGGCCTGTGGTTCGTGGCGACCAAGGAGGCGCACCTGGCCTCCGCCCTGGAGCTGAACTTCGTCGACTACCACATCGACCTTGGCCCGCTGTTCCCGCTGCTGATCTATCTCGTCGTGGCGGGCACCACCAGCGCGGTCAACCTCACCGACGGCCTCGACGGACTGGCCGCGGGCTGTGCCGCGATCGTCCTGCTGGCCTACATCGGCATCACCTTCTTGGCCGGCGACTTCGACATGGCGATGCTGGCCGGCTGCCTGGTGGGCGCTTGCATCGGCTTTCTCTGGTTCAACGCGTTCCCAGCGACGATCTTCATGGGCGATACGGGCTCGCTGGGACTTGGCGGAGCGATCGCCGGTCTGGCGGTGATGACCAAGACGGAGGTCCTGCTGATCCTGATTGGCGGGATCTTCGTGATCGAGGCGTTGTCGGTGGTGATCCAGGTGGCCTACTTCCAGATGACGCGCAAGCGCGTCTTCTTGATGGCGCCCATCCACCACCACTTCGAGCTGAAGGCCTGGTCTGAGACCAAGATCATCCTGCGTTTCTGGATCGTCGCGTCGCTGCTCGCCGCGATCGGCTTCACGATCTATCGTCAAAGCCGAGGCGTCTAGGGGCTTTAAGTTATGGCGGGCGCGCTGTCGATACCGACCTGGTGTCGACGATTTCGGCTGCTCCCCCACAGTCAAGCCCCGAGCGTGAGGCGGCGGGGCCGGACGAGCACGCCGTCGCGAAGGGCAGCCCGATGGCCCGCGCGGCGCGGGCATTCGGCGACGCGTACCCGCCGATCGACCGCCATTGGCTGGTTCGCAGCGCCGGTCTGGCCTACCTGGCGGCGACGCTCATCTACATCCCGTGGCTGTACGCCTCGCTCAACCGCGAGCTGCCGTGGCTGTCGTGGCCCTTCTTCCTGGCAAACACGCTGACGCTCGCCACCACCTTCCTGAGCGTCTACAACCACTGGTGGCGGGCCGTTCCTGTGCCGCATCCGCTGCCCTACGGCGTGGAGCCCACCGTGGGCATCCTGATCCCCTGCTGTGGCGAGCCGCTTCCGATGATCCTGCGCACGATCCAATCGGTGCTCGAGCAGGACTGGCCGCGCGAGCGAATGGTGATCGTCGTAAGTGACGACGCCCACGATCCCGCGCTCGAGCAGGCATTGAAGGGCTGGCCCGTTCTCTACCACCTGCCGCCGCCGCGCTATGCGCCCGGTCGCAACGGCGCCCCCAAGTCGGGCAACCTCAACTCGGCCTTCGTGATGCTCGGCCTCGCGCATCCCGAGGTGCGCTACGTCGAGACGCGCGACTGCGACGACGAGCTCGGCTCGACGGCTTTCCTGCGCCAGGCGGTCGGGCAGCTCGAGCACAACGAGCGCCTGGCCTACGTGCAGACAATCAAGGAAGCCCAGGTCAGCGCGGGAGATCCCTTCAACAACCGCGAGGCGATGTTCTACCGCGGGCAGATGCTCTCGCGCAACGCCGCCAACGCCACCTTCCCGTGCGGGTCGGGCCTGGTTTGGCGCCGCGCCGCGCTCGAACACATCGGCCTGTTTCCCACCTGGAACCTCGTCGAGGACCTGCAATCCGGGGTGGAGGCCCTGCGTCGCGGCTGGCAGGGCTGCTATCTGCCGATCGTCGGCGCGGTCGGCCAGCATTCGCCCGAGGACGTGCCCAACGTCTACAAGCAGCGCGGGACGTGGGCGATCGACACGGTGCGCCTGATGCTGTGGGGCGATCTGCGCGGCCTGAGCCTGCGCCAGCGGGCGCAGTTCTATGAGCTGCTGTTCTACTACGTGCACGCATTCACAGCACTCGTATACGTCCCGTGCATCATGACCGCACTGCTCGGCTACGTGCCCTTCAAAACCAACCTCCACAGCTTCGTCATCCACATCCTGCCGCTGGTCTTGGCCACCGAGGCGTGGCTGTTGGCGATCAACCGCCCCTACAACGATCGCCGCCGCCGCCAGCGCCACCCGATTCGCGAGCTGTGGCGGGTGCGCATCGTCTGGAGCGGCCTCGCACCCGTGTTCATGAAGGCCACGATCCAGGCGATCCTCGGCGGCCCCTCGCGCAAGCCGATCTACAAGGTCACCCGCAAGCACAACGACACACGCTGGCACTGGGCGCAGATCGTGCCGCACGCGATTGTGCTGGCGCTGGTGCTGGCCACCCTGGCCTTCGCCCTGCGCCACGGCACGCTGCCGAGCGCGATCGTGCTCGTGCCCTTCCTTTACTGGGGCGGCATGTACGTGGTGCTGCTGGCCGGCTTCGTGGCCCGCAGCTGGCACGGGGTGCGCGACGGACGCAGGAGCGTACGCCCGACCGTGGAGCGACGTGTGCCCGAGCCGGTCAAGGTCGCCGCGGCCACGTCCGCCACGCCTGACGCAGACGGTCGCGCGGGCACGCGCGAGGCGCTGCACGAGCGCCTCGACGAGGTGCTGCGCTGGCGCGAAGCGCACGATCCGCCCGCGCGCCTGCGGGTGCGCCGCCCGGGCGCGCTCGTGCGCTCGCGGGCAGCGACGCCGCGACGCGGCTTGGCATGGAGGCTTCCGCGGGCGGGCGTCGAAGTGAGCGCAGATGCCAGCAGCGCCAGCACGGCGGGCGCGACCCGCCGCGGCCCGTCGACCGCGTAGCGAGCGCGGGCGCGAGGCGGGCGCGATCGCCGCCGGTCAGCCGCTGGAGCAGCGCATCCTGCTGACCGCCACACTCTGCCTGCTCGCCTTCGGGGCGGTGATGGTCTACAGCGCATCCTCGGCCACCACGCTGCTGCAGGGACAGGGAAACGGCAGCGCCCAGCTGGTCAAGTTCGTGCTCTACGGCGCTGTCGGGCTGTTCATCATGCGCCTGCTCGCGCGCGACGGAATCGCCAAAGCGCAGAGCATCACCGCGCCGCTGCTGGTCGTCTCGATCGTGCTCGTGCTCGCCACGCGCATCCCCCATGTGGGCGTGAGCGTCAACGGCGCGCGGCGGTGGATCGGCCCCGGCCAGCTGCAGTTCCAGCCATCGGAGCTGCTCAAGCTGGCGCTGGTGCTCTACTCGGCCGCGCTACTGGCCAGGCGCCCCCAGCGCGTGCACGACCTGCGCGAGCTGGCCAACCCGCTGGGGCTGGTCATCGGCGGCTCGTGCCTGCTCGTGTTCATCCAGCCCGACCTGGGCACCGCGATGGTGATCGCGTTCACCGCCACCGCGATGCTGCTGGCCACTGGCATGCCGCTGCGAAAATTGGCCGCGCTCGCCGGCGCGCTGATGGTGCTGGTGCTGCTCTACGCGCTCGTGCAACCCTACGCGCGGGCGCGGCTGACCTCGTTCTTGGATCCCTGGGCGCACGCCTCCTCCAGCGGCTTTCAGGCGGTGCAGGGCCAGATCGCGATCGGCTCGGGCGGGCTGTTCGGCGTCGGCCCCGGGCAGTCGGTGCAGAAGATCTTCTACCTGCCCGAGGCGCCCACCGACTTCATCCTCGCGGTGATCGCCGAAGAGCTCGGTGCCGTGGGCGTGTGTGCGCTGCTGTTCCTGTACGGGCTGATCGCCTACGCGGGGCTGCGCGCCGCCAAGGCCGCCCGCAGCCTCTACAGCGCCCTGATCGCTGTCGGCGTCACCTCGCTGATCCTCTCCCAGGCCGTCCTCAACGCGTTCGCCGTGCTCGGGCTGGCGCCGCTGACCGGGGTGCCGCTGCCGTTCGTGTCCTACGGCTCCAGCAGCCTGATCGTGATGCTGGCCGGCATGGGCCTGTTGATGAACGTCGCCGCGGGCGCCACCGGACATGTGCGCGCGGTCGCGCCACCGCGCCGGGCGCGCGCCAGCGCGCCGGGCAAGCGTCCCGGCGACGTGCGACCGCGCGAGTCGGCACGATGGGGCGGTGAACGCTACGCGCAAGAGGATCGTGATCGCAGCCGGGGGAACGGCCGGGCACGTCGTTCCAGCGCTGGCGGTCGCGGACGCGCTGCGGGCTGAGGGCGCCGAGGTCGCGTTCATCGGCGGTGAGCGCGCCGAGGCCGAGCTGGTGCCCGCGGCCGGCTTTGAGCTGCACACGATCTCGGTCGAGGGCCTTAGTCGCAGCAACCCGCTGCACGCGCTGCGTGCGCTCGCGCGCGCAGCCGGCGCCGCGCCGCATGCGCGCTCGCTGCTGAAGGGGCTCGCTGCCGATGCTGTCCTGGGCGCGGGCGGCTACATCGCCGGGCCGGTCGGGGTGGCGGCGCTGTCGTTGCGCGTCCCGCTGGTCCTGACCGAGGCCGACAGCCATCTCGGGCTGACAAACCGGGCGCTCGCGCCGTTTGCGCTGCGGGTCTGCCTGGCCTTCCCGATCGCCGGGCGCGAGGGTTCGCGCTATCGCGTGACCGGCCGGCCCGTGGCGTCCGTCGCGCAGGACCGTCTGTCTGCGCGGCGCAAGCTGGGAGTTGCGCCCGAGGAGACATGCGTGCTCGTGTTCGGCGGCTCGCTGGGCGCCCGCTCGATCAACATGGCCGCCGTCGAAGCATTCGTGCAGGGCGCGCCGACGCGAGCGCCCTTTCACGTGCTGCACGTCAGTGGCCGGCGCGATCACCCCGAGGTGGCTAGCCGCGCTCGCAACGGCGCGGACACGCTGCCCGGCGGGTATGACCTGCGCGAGTACCTGGACCTCGAGGACTTCCACGAAGCGCTGTCCGCCGCCGACCTGGTGGTGGCACGCGCCGGCGGGTCGGTGTTCGAGATCGCCGCGCACGGCCTGCCGGCGATCCTGGTGCCCTACCCGCATGCCGCGGGCGATCACCAGAGCGCCAACGCCCGGTGGATGGCTCAGGCGGGCGCGGCGGTGGTGATCCCCGACGCGCAGCTGAGCGGCGAACGTCTGGGCGGCGAGGTGGCGGCGCTGCTCGCCGACCGCCCGCGCCTGGCCGCGATGGCCGCTGCTGCTCGCAAGCTGGCCCGTCCGGACGCGGCCCGGGAGGTGGCCGACGAGCTGCTGGCGGTCGCGCGGCGATGACCGCTGACGCGGGAAGGGCAGGCGCAGGGCCGGCGCGACCCTGGAGCGGGCGGCGCCTGCACTTCGTCGGCGTGGGCGGGGCGGGCATGAGCGCCTACGCGCGCGCCGCGCACGCGCTTGGCGCGCAGGTCAGCGGCTCTGACGCAGCCGCCTCGCCGTACTCGCGGCGCCTGGCCGCCGATGCCATCCTCGACGCGGCTATCGGACACCGGGCGGAGAATTTGCCGGCGGGGGAGGAGGTGGAGGTCGTGTACTCCTCGGCGGTCGCGCGGGACAACGTCGAGCTGCAGGCGGCACGCGAGCGCAGGCTCCCGGTGTATCCGCGCGCTCAGCTGCTGGGTGAGTTGAGCGCGCTACGGCGCACGATCGCCGTGGCCGGCACGCACGGCAAGACGACCACCGCCTCGATGCTCGTGCACGCGCTGCGCAGCGCCGGCATGAACCCCGGCTGGCTGGTCGGGGCGCCGGTGGGCGAGGGCCTGGCCAACGCCCACTGGAGCGCGGGCGAGTGGTTGGTGATCGAGGCCGACGAGTCGGACCGCTCGATGCTCAGCTTGAGCGTTGAGGTGGCCGTGGTGACCAACGTCGAGCTCGACCATCACGCCACGTTCGCCTCGCTTGCGCAGGTGCGCGAGGCGTTTGCCGAGTTCCTGGCGGGGCCGCGCGCGGCGGTCGTGTGGGACCGGCCCGAGCTGCTCGAGCTGCGCGACGGGCCGGTGGTCGCATACGACGTTGGCGAGGTGGCCCTCAGCGCGCAGGGCTCGCGCTTTGAGTGGGACGGTCGTGAGGTGTCGCTGGCGGTGCCCGGCGTACACAACGCGCTCAACGCGGTGGGTGCCCTCGAGGCCGCCCGGCTGGCGGGGGCCGACAGCGCATCGGCGATCGCGGGCCTGGCCGGCTTCCACGGCGCCGGGCGGCGCTTTCAGGCGCTCGGTCGCAGCGCCGCCGGCGCGCTGCTGTATGACGACTACGCCCACCACCCGACCGAGGTCGCGGCCACGCTCCAAGGCGCGCGCACGCTCGCGCCGCGACAGCTGGTGGCCGTCTTTCAGCCGCATCTGTACTCGCGCACGGCGCTGCTCGCGCGCGAGCTCGGCGCGGCGCTCGCGCTGGCCGACACGGCGGTCGTGCTCGACGTCTATCCCGCGCGTGAGCGCGCCGAGGACCATCCGGGTGTGAGCGGGCTGATGGTCGCCGAAGCCGCCGCCGACGCCGCCGGGGGAGCGCCCGTGTACTGGCTTTCCAGCTTCGCCGCCGCCGAGTCGGTGCTGCGCGAGATGCTGGGCGAGGGCGACGTGTGCGTGCTGATGGGCGCCGGGGATATAGATGAGCTTGGGCGCAAGCTTGCGGACAAGGTGACGTTTTGAGCGTGCCCGCAGGCGTCAAGCGCGACTATCCACTCGCGCGTCTGACGACCGTGCGAACGGGCGGCTCGGGTGAGTTCTTCGCTCGCGCTCACAGCGAGGCTCAACTCGTCGAGCTGCTCGTCTGGGCGGCAGGCGTGGGCCTGATGGTGGCGGTGGTGGGCTCGGGCTCGAACCTGCTCGTGGCCGACGAGGGCGTAGCCGGCCTGGTGGTAAAGCTCGATCGCGAGTTGGCGGACATCGCCGTGGAGGGACCGCGAATGGTGTGCGGCGGCGGCGCGCGCCTGCCCGCCGTGGCCGCGCGCGCGGCGCGCGAGGGGCTGTCGGGAATCGAGTTCGGCGTCAACATCCCAGGCACGGTCGGGGGCGCGGTGCGCATGAACGCCAACGCCTACGGCGGGCAGCTCGAACGCGTGCTCGAGTGGGTAGACGTTGCGACCGCCACGGGGGTGCAGCGTCGCCAGCCGGCGCAGTTGGGCCTGTGCTACCGACGCTCGAACCTGCGCGAAGGCGAGATCGTCATACGTGCCTCGCTGGCGCTCGCACCCGCTGCGCCGCAGGCGGTCAAGGCGACGCTGGCGGACATGCGCCGGCGACGCCACGAGGCCCAGCCGCAGGGGATAAGGACGTTCGGCTCGACGTTCAAGAACCCCGACGATCCGCGCGCGCAGGGTCGCAGCGCCGGTCTGCTGCTGGCCGAGGCGGGCTGCAACGGAGTGGGGGTCGGGGGCGCGCGCTTTGCGCCCAAGCACGCCAACTTCATCGAGAACACAGGGGAGGCGACCACCGCGGACGTGCTCGCGGTGATGGCCGAGGGCCGTCGGCGCGTGCTCGAGCGCTTCGGCGTGGAGCTCGAGCCGGAGGTGCAGATGCTGGGTGACGTGCGCTTTGGCTGGGAGCGGTAGGGGTTGGGCGGGAGAGGTCGAAGACAGTGGCGATGGATCGCTCTCTCGCCGCGCGCCTCAGCCGCCCCTTCGGCCTGCCTGCGACAAGTCCTCGCGTGGGCAGACCCCCTGGACGCTCGGCAGGCCTGCGGACCCCTGCACGCGGCCGTTCGCTGCAGCGAGCGCGCAGTCGCCGTCTGAGTGGCACGTTGGGTGCCATGCCCGCGCTGCTGCGCGCCCACAGGCGCCTGCGCAATGCGCTGCTCTGCCTGCTGGCTTCGCTGCCGCTGCTCGGCGGCGGCTGGATGTGGTTGAGGGACTCGCCGCTGGTCGCAGTCGAGCATGTGCAGATCAGTGGCGTGGCCGGCCCCGAGGCCCGGGCGATCGAAGCTGCGCTCACGAGCGAGGCGCGGCGCATGAGCACCCTGGACGTACACACTGGCTCCCTGCTCGCAGCCGTCGCGCCCTTCCGCGTGGTGCGCACGGTGCACGCGGTCTCGAGCTTTCCACACCGGCTGCATATCAGGGTCGTCGAGCAGCCGCCCGTGGCGGCGCTGACGGTGGGCTCCTGGCGCACCGCCGTCGCTGCCGACGGCGTGGTGCTGGGTCCCGCCCTGCTCAGCGGCTCGCTGCCCACGCTCGCGGGGGTGTCCGAGCCAGTCACGGGTGCGCGTCTGAGCAGAGCAGGTCTGCTTGCGTCGCTGACCGTGCTGGGTGCCGCCCCCGCGCCCCTGGCCAGGTTCGTCGTGCGCGCCTTCACCGGACCGATGGGGCTGACGGTGGCGATGCGCAGCGGCCTGCTGGTCTACTTCGGCGCCGCGTCGCGCCCGCACGCCAAGTGGCTGTCGCTTGTGCGCGTACTCGCCGACCCCAGCTCGGCGGGCGCGTCCTATGTCGACGTGCGCCTGCCCGAGCGCCCGGCCGCGGGGTTTCCGGCCGGCGTCACGCCTCCCGCTGCCAGCGCCGCGGGCGTTGGCAGCGAACAGACGGGCGACGAACACGCGGGCGTCAGCGAAGAATCCACTGTCGCTGCGCTCGCAGCCGGCCTCAGCCAGGCCGGCGGGGGTGGGACGTCAACCGGCACTGCCGGCGAACCGTCGAGCACAGGCAGCGAACCAGGCACGGAACCGTCGAGCACGGGCAGCGAATCGGCGAGCACAGGCAGTGAAGCGGCGCCCGCCAGCGCTCCGGCGGCCGAAGGAACACAGGCCGGCGCGGCGGGCAGCGAACCGGCCTCCGGCGGCTGATCGAACACTCGACCTGAACTTGAGGCTTACCTCAATGGCCGGGCAATCCTCACCCATTACTCGAGAGTTCGCCGATCTGCAACGATCGTTGCGAGAGTGGACCCCCTCGTTGACAGGGCGAAGTTCCCTGCATAACGTGCACAACCTCGCGGTTGGCAAACCACTATGCTACCAACCCTAAATTCCTACTGAAGGCTTCGGACAGAAACCATGATGGAGAGCGGCGGGAGCTATCTGGCAGTCATCAAGGTCGTGGGCGTGGGCGGCGGCGGCACCAACGCGGTCAGTCGCATGGTCGACGCGGGGCTGCACGGCGTGGAGTTCATCGCCGCCAACACCGACGCGCAGGCGCTGGCCATGTGCGACGCGGACATCAAGCTGAACATCGGCCACGAGTCCACCAAGGGCCTCGGCGCCGGCGCCAACCCCGACGTGGGCCTGGCCGCCGCGTCGGAGTCGCGCGATGACATCAAGGAGGCGCTCAAGGGCGCAGACATGGTGTTCGTGACCGCCGGCGAGGGCGGCGGCACCGGCACTGGTGCCGCGCCCGTGATCGCCGAGATCGCCAAGAACGAGATCGGCGCGCTGACCGTCGGAGTGGTCACGCGGCCGTTCGAGTTCGAGGGCTCCCAGCGCGGGCGCCAGGCCGCCGAGGGCATCGAGCGACTGCGCGAGGTCGTCGACACGCTGATCGTGATCCCCAACGAGAAGCTGCTGACGGTCGTCGAGCGGCGCACCTCGATGCTCGACGCCTTCCGCGAGGCCGACGACGTGCTGCGCCAGGGCATCCAGGGCATCACCGACCTGATCACCATCCCCGGCCTGATCAACCTCGACTTCGCAGACGTGCGCACGATCATGCAGGACGCTGGCTCTGCGCTGATGGGCATCGGCATGGGCGGCGGCGAGAGCCGCTGCGCGGACGCCGCCAGCGCGGCCATCTCCTCGCCGCTGCTGGAAGAGTCGATCGATGGCGCGACAGGCATCCTCTGAACATCACCGGCGGCAAGGATCTCGGCCTGTTCGAGGTCAACGACGCGGCCGAGATCATCCAGAACGCCGCCGACGCCAACGCCAACATCATCTTCGGCGCAGTCATCGACGAGACCATGAGCGACGACGTGCGCGTCACCGTCATCGGCACTGGATTCGACCATCGTCCTGGTCGCAGCGTGCGGCGCGAGAAAGGCGCCGGCCGTCCCGATCGGGGCCCGCGCATCTCAGAGCGCCAGCGCTCGACGCTGGAGATCGCAGACGAGGACATCGACGTACCGCCGTTCCTGCGCTGACGCCAGCAAGCGCTTCGCTAGCCTGGGGCGATGTCCTCGCAGGCGCCGCCGTCGCTTCAGCGCACGCCCCTGTTCGAGCGCCATCGGGCGGCGGGCGCAAAGCTCGTCGACTTCGCCGGCTGGGAGATGCCCGTCTCCTATCCAGCGCCGCGCGCTGGCGCTGGACCATCCGATCCGATCGTGCGCGAGCACATGGCCGTGCGCGAGGCCTGCGGCATCTTTGACGTCTCGCACATGGGCCAGATCGAGACCAGCGGACCCCAAGCCACCGAGCTGCTGCAGCGCCTGCTGTCCAATGACCTCGCGCTCATGCCCATCGGCGGGGCGCAGTACTCGGTGCTCTGTCTCGAGGACGGCGGCGTGCTCGACGACCTGTTCACCTACCGACTGGACGGCGACCACTACCTGACGGTCACCAACGCAGCCAACCACGCGCGCGACCTGGCCTGGTTTCAGGAGCACGCGCTCCAGTTCCCGGACGCCCGTGTGGACGACGCGATCGAGCGCTGGGCGATGCTCGCCGTCCAGGGGCCGCTCGCGCGCGCGATCGTGCAGGCGATCTCCGACGCGCCGCTGCCGGCCCGCATGCACGCGGCCGACCAGCGCCTGGCGGGCGCGCAGGCGCTGGTGTGCGGGACCGGCTATACGGGCGAGGATGGCGTGGAGGTGCTGTGCGCGCCCGAGGACGCGCCTGCGCTGTGGGATGAGCTTGTGCGTCGCGGGGCCACGCCGGCCGGGCTGGCCGCCCGCGACACGTTGCGTCTGGAGGCCTGCTTTCACCTCTACGGCAACGACCTGTCCAGCGAGCGCGGCCCGATCGAAGCGGGCCTGGGCTGGTGCTGCAAGGAGGACACCGGCTTCATCGGCAGCGAGGCCGTGCGCGCCGTGCGAGCCGCCGGCCCGACGCAGAGGCTCGTCGCGTTCGCGATCGACGGCCCGGGCATCGCCCGCAAGGGCAACCCGATCGTGGGCGGGGGAGAGGTGACCAGCGGCACGCTGTCGCCGTGTCTGCAGTGCGGCATCGGCATGGCCTATGTGCCGGCCGAGCGATCTGCGACCGGCACCCGCCTGCAGGTGGACGTTCGTGGCAAGATGCGCCCGGCCGTGGTCAAGGACAAGCCGCTCTACCGAAAGGGCTCGTAAATGGCGCAGGACAGCTACCCCGCCGACCTGCTGTATCACCCCGAACACGACTGGGCGCGAATCGACGCAGACGACCCCGCCTTGGCGACGCTCGGGATCACCTGGTATGCCCAGGACGCGCTGGGAGAGGTCGTCTTCTTCGATCCGCCGCCGGTCGGGCACGGTGCTGGCCAAAGACTCTCCCTACGCCGAGGTCGAGTCCGTCAAGGCGGTCTCCGACGTGGTCGCTCCGCTGTCCGGGGAGATCGTCGCAGTCAACGAGTCTCTCGCCGACAATCCGGGGACGATCAACGAGGACCCCTACGGCGAGGGCTGGCTGGTGAAGGTGCGCCTGTCCGACCCGGCCGAGCGCGACGCGCTGCTCGACGCGGCCGCCTACCGCGCGACGCTCGCTGCCTAGATGGTTTGCTCGGCGGTCCTCTAGGCTGATCGGCAGTTGAGTCGCTACACCGCTATCACGCCGCAGGACCTCGATGCGATGCTCGCCGCGATCGGTGTGGGCTCGCTGGCGGAGATCTTCGAGCGCCAGATACCCGAGTCCGTGCGCCTGGGTCGCGAGCTCGACCTGCCCGCCGGGCTTGGCGAGCAAGACGTCTACGAGCACCTGCGTTCGCTCGCCGCGCGCAACACGAGCACCGAGGACGAGCTCAGCTTCCTCGGCGCCGGAATGTACGACCACTATGTCCCCGCGTTGATCGACATGCTGATGGAGCGCTCGGAGTTCCTGACGCCCTACACCCCCTATCAGCCCGAGATCTCCCAGGGGGGCCTGCAGGTGATGTTCGAGTACCAGACCGCGATCTGTGAGCTGACGGGCCTGCCCGTGTCCAACGCCTCCGTCTACGAGGGTCCCTCGGCGGTCGCCGCGGCCGCGTATCTGGCCAAGCTGCACAACGGCGCGCGGCGGATCGTCGCGAGCGCCGGCCTGCATCCGCATTCACTGCAGACCCTGCGGACCAATGCGCACGGCTTTGGCATGGAGGTGATCGAGGTGCCGCTACGCGACGGTGTGACCGATCCGGATGCCTGGGTCGCCGCGATCGACGACGACACAAGTGCGGCGATCTTTGCGCAACCCAACTTCTACGGGGCGGTCGAGGACGCCGAAGCGCTCAGCGCCGCCGCGAAGGCGTCTATATCGGGGCCCTCACCGAGCGGCAATGGCCGCTCGGATGCGCGCCCGCCGGTGGGCGGCGCCGGCCCGGTCGTCATCGCGCAGGTCGACCCAATCACGCTCGGGATCCTCAGGTCTCCGGGCGAATGTGGCGTCGACGTCGCAGTCGGCGAGGGTCAGTCGCTCGGCAACCGCCTGGACTTCGGCGGCCCGTCCTTCGGACTGTTCGCTGCCCGCGAGGAGTATCTGCGGCGCATGCCCGGGCGCATCGCCGGCGAGACCGTCGACGTGGACGGCCGGCGTGGGTTCGTGCTGACGCTGCAGACGCGCGAGCAGCACATTCGCCGCGAGAAAGCGACCTCCAACATCTGCACTTCGCAGGCGCTAAACGCGCTCGCCGGGGTCGTCTACCTCAGCTGGTTGGGGCGCCGCGGAATCGTCGAGCTGGGCGAGTTGCTGCTCGCTCGCACGCACTACGCGTGCGAGCGGCTCGCGGCGCTCGCGGGCGTCGAGAAGCTCCACGAGCAGCCGGTGATCCGCGAGTTCGCGCTACACCTGGATGCCGATGTAGCGGCCGTCAAGCGCAGATGCGCTACGCAGGGCGTCAACCCCGGCGTGGACGTTCACGCCCTGAGCGGGCGCGAGGACGATCGTGGCGTGCTGCTGGTGGCGATCACCGAGCGGCGCACGCGCGCCGACATCGACCGGCTGGTGGAGGTGCTCGGGGCGGCGGTCGCAGCCGAGCGCGGGGCGGCGGTGGCTGCATGAGCCCGATCGACGAAGGCCACCTGCACTCGGACCCCGGCATCGAAGCGCACCATCCGCAGGCGCACCCGGCGAGCGCCGGAGCGACGCCTTTGCAGCGAAACGCTGCGAGGACGATCTTCCAGAAGGGCGCGCCCGGGCGGCGCGCGTTCGTTTGCCCGGATTTGGACGTGCCGCCCGTGGATGTCAGCAACCGGGTTGTCGCCGACGACCTGCTGCCCGAGCGCTTTCGCCGCGCGCAGCCTCCCCGCCTGCCCGAGGTCTCAGAGCCAGAGATCGTGCGCCATTACGTGGGCATCTCCAAGCGCAACTTCGATCTGGACTCGGGCTTCTACCCGCTGGGCTCGTGCACGATGAAGCACAACCCGCGCCTGCACGAGCGCGTCGCCGCGTTGCCCGGTCACGCGCGGCTGCATCCGCTGCAGGATCCCGAGCGCGCGCAGGGGGCGCTGGAGCTGATGTGGAACCTGCAGGGCGCGCTGGCCGAGCTGTCGGGGCTGGGGAACGTCTCGCTGCAGCCCTCCGCCGGCTCGCACGGAGAGCTCGCCGGCGTGCTGCTCACGCGCGCCTACCACGAGGACCGCGGCGAGGTCCGCCACAAGGTGCTCACGCCCGACACCGCCCACGGGACCAACCCGGCGACCGTGACGATGGCCGGCTATGAGGTCGTCAAGCTCGCCACCAACGCCGACGGCGGCATCGATGTCGAGGACCTGCGCAGCAAGGCGGACATGGACGTCGCGTGCCTGATGCTCACCAACCCCAACACGCTCGGACTGTTCGATCCCAACATCTCGCAGATCGCAGAGATCGTGCACGGCGTGGGCGCAACGCTGTACTACGACGGCGCCAACCTCAACGCGATCATGGGTCTGTCGCGCCCAGGGGACATGGGCTTTGACATCGTGCACTTCAACCTGCACAAGTCCTTCACCCAGCCCCACGGCGGCGGCGGCCCGGGCTCGGGGCCGATCGCAGTGTCCGATCGCGTCGCGCCGTTCTTGCCCGTGCCGGTGGTCGTCCAACGCGACAACGCCAGCTTCGACCTGGACTACGGCACGGGGCGGGCGGGATCCAAATCCATCGGGCGGCTGCGCGGCTTTCACGGCAACTACGGCTGCTTCGTGCGCTCCTACGCCTACATCCGCTCGCTCGGCGGCGACGGTCTCAAGGACGCCTCGCAGGCGGCGGTGCTCAACGCCAACTACCTGCTCGCGCGGCTCAAGCAGCATGGCGTGGCCGAGTATCTTCCGCTCGCCTACGGCGATCTGTGCATGCACGAGTTCGTGCTCTCGGGCGGGCCGATGAAGAGCCAGCTGAAGATCAAGACGCTCGACCTGGCCAAGCGGCTGCTCGACTTCGGCTTCCACCCGCCGACCGTGTACTTCCCGCTGCTGGTGGACGAGGCGCTGATGGTCGAGCCGACCGAGACCGAGACCAGGGAGACACTCGACGCGTTCGCCGACGCGATCGCCGCGATCCTGAAGGAGGCCGCAGCGGATCCCGAGATCGCGCGCGGGGCGCCGTATTCGACGCCCGTGCGCCGCCTGGACGAGGTCGCGGCGGCCAAGCGCCCGGTCATCCGCCAAGTGCTGGTCTAGGCTGAGCCGCAGTGGCCATCGAGCAGCGCAAACTGGGCAGCACGGGCGATCAGCGTAAGCCCGTTGTGCCTGGGCGCGATGATGTTCGGGGCGTGGGGCAACACCGACCACGAGGACTGCATCCGGATCATTCACCGCGCGCTGGATGCCGGCATCAACTTCATCGACACCGCGGACGTGTACTCGCGCGGGGAGTCCGAGGAGATCGTCGGCAAGGCGCTCAAGAGCCGACGCGACTCGGTGGTGCTGGCTACCAAGGTGCACGGCACGATGGGCGACGATCCCAACCAATTCGGCAACTCGCGCCGCTGGATCGTCAAGGAGGTCGACAACAGCCTGCGCCGCCTGGGCACCGACTGGATCGACCTCTACCAGATCCATCGCCCCGAGCCCGACACCGACATAGACCAGACGCTGGGCGCCCTCAGCGACCTCGTGCGTGCCGGCAAGGTCCGCGCGATCGGCAGTTCCACCTTCCCCGCACATGAGATCGTGCGGGCGCAGTGGGTCGCGCACGAGCGCGGGCACGAGCGTTTCGTCTGCGAGCAGCCGCCCTACTCGATGCTCACCCGCGCGATCGAGGCAGACGTGCTGCCGGTGTGCCAGCGCTATGGCATGGGCGTGATCCCCTGGAGCCCGCTCGGCGGCGGCTGGCTGTCGGGCAGGTATGGCAGGGATGGCGACTCGCCCGCGTCCAGCCGCCGCGCGCAGATGCTCCCGGCCCGCTATGACATGTCAGATCCCGCCAACCAGCGCAAGCTGGAGGCTGCGCAGGCGCTCGGCGAGCTCGCACAGGAATCCGGCATGTCGCTGATCGAGATGGCGCTCGCATTCGTCAACAGCCATCCGGCGGTGACTGCCGCGATCATCGGCCCACGCACGATGGAGCAGCTCGACAGCCAACTGCCCGCGCTGGATCGCTCGCTTAGCGCTGACGTGCTGGACCGCATCGACGAGATCGTCGCGCCGGGTGTCAACGTCAGGCCAGGCGACTGCGGCTGGGATCCGCCCTGGCTGACCGACCCGTCGCTGCGGCGACGCCAACGTTCAGGCTGACTGCGATCGAGATGCGCATCTTCTCCGGCATCCAGCCGACAGGGCGCAAGCACCTGGGCAACTACATCGGCGCGATCGCCCAATATGTCGCCTCCCAGGAGCGCGGCGAGGGCATCTTCTGCATCGTCGACCTGCACGCCATCACGGTCGCCTACAACCCCGCCGAGCTGCGCGAGCGCTTGTATGACACCGCCGCCATCCTGCTCGCCGCGGGCCTCGATCCGCAGGGCTGCATCCTCTTTCGCCAAAGCGATGTGACCGAGCACACCGAGCTCACGTGGCTTCTCTCCAGCGTCACCGAGCTGGGGCGCCTGCAGCGCATGCACCAGTTCCGCGACAAGTCGATCGCCCAGCGCGAGCTGGTCTCAGCCGGCCTCTTGCTGTATCCCGTCCTGCAGGCCGCCGACGTGCTCGCCTACCGCGCCCACGAGGTGCCCGTGGGTGAGGACCAGCGCGAGCACCTGGAGCTGATGCGCGACGTGGCCAGGCGCTTCAACGCGCGCTTCGGCGATGGCGACGAGGTGCTGGTCGTGCCCGAGCACCGCATCCCCGAGGTGGGCGCGCGCATCATGGACCTGCAGGATCCCACCAGCAAGATGTCTACGACGGCTGGCAGCGAGCAGGGGAGGGTGTACGTGCTCGACGAGCCGAAGGCGATCGAGAAGAAGTTCAAGAGCGCCGTCACCGACTCCGGCAGCGAGGTGCGCCGCGCGGCGGACAAGCCGGGGGTCAGCAACCTGATCGAAATCCTCGCCGCGGTGCGCGGCAGCGACCCTGCGGCCATTGAGGACGAGTTCGCGCAGGCGCGCTATGGCGAGTTCAAGGCGGCGGTAGCAGCCGCGGTGATCGACTATCTCGGGCCCGTGCGCGAGCGCTATGAGGACCTGCGTGGCGACGAGGCTGCGCTGGAGTCGATCCTCGACGCAGGTGCGCGCCGGGCGCGCGCGATCGCGCAGGACACGCTGCGCGACGTGCGCGCGCGGATGGGCGTGGGGGCGCGCTCGGGCACGCGCAGCGGCTCGTCGGCGGCGATCGATACGGTGAGCGGATGAGCTCGACCCAGGCGCCAGACGACGCGGCCGCACAGACGACCACCGTCGCCACGCTCGAGCTTGACCTCGACGTCTTCAGCGGCCCCTTCGATCTGCTGCTCACGCTCGTGCTGCGCGAAGAGGTCGACCTGCTGGAGCTGCAGCTGGCCGAAGTCGTGCTCGCCTATCTTGACCATCTCGAAGCGCGCGGCGAGCTTGACCTGGAGACCGCCACCGAGTTCATCGTGCTGATCGCCGCCCTCCTGGAGCTCAAGTCCCGCCTGATGCTCAGCGGCGAAGAGGAGGAGATGCTCGACCTCGAGCCCGGGCAGGCCGCCGAGGAGCTGCTCGCGCGGATGCTCGACGCTCGCCGCTATCGCTCCGCGGCCACGCATCTGGGCGAGCTGCTGGCAGCCGAGCACGGTATGCGCTTCCGCGAAGCGCCGCTGCCTGAGAGTTTGCGACGCACAGTCGTGCAGCCGCCCGAGGGCTCCCAGGATCCGAGCGTGCTCGGCGAGGCGATCGGGCGCCTGCTGCTGATGCCGCCTGCCGATCAACATCCGCCATATCTCCGTCCCTCGCGTTACGGTCGCCGAGCGCTTGGCGCTCCTGCGAGGCCTGCTGCGCCGCGGCACGTTCAGTTTCGACGACGCCGTGCAGGGCGCCGACCGGATGACCGTTGCCGTGACACTGTTCGCGCTGCTGGAGCTGTACAAGCGCGGCGAGGCCACCTGGGAGCAGCAGGAGAGCTTTGGCGAGATAGCAGTGCACGCCTGCCTGTCGCAGCCCGCACCGCTCGCGGTCGCGGGAGGCGTCTCCGGCGTGAGCGACGCACCCACGCTCGCGCGGACGGTCGAGGCGCTGCTGTTTTTGCTCGGCCGACCCGCTCAGCACGGCCGATCTGGTCGAGGCCACGCAGGCTGGGGAGGGGGCCGTGCGGGCGGCGCTGGCGGTGCTCGCCGAGGACTACGCGCCTGGGCGGCGGGGGATCAGGCTGCGCGAGCTCGGTGGTGGCTTCACGCTCGTCAGCGACCCCGACGCCGAGGACGTCGCTAGGCGGCTGCTCAGCCGACCACGCGTGTCCACGCTCAGCCCCGCCCAGGCCGAGACGCTCGCGATCGTCGCCTACCTGCAGCCGATATCGCGCCCCGAGATCACGCGCATCCGCGGCGTCAGCGCCGACTCGGCAACCGCCACGCTGCTCGACCGCGGGCTGATCGAGGAGGCCGGCCACTCCCAGTTCGGCGCCATCCTGTACCGCACCAGCGTCCTGTTCTTGAAGCTGTTCGGGTTGCGCACGCTGCAGGAGCTGCCCGACGTCGCCCGCTGGGATCCCACCCCCCAGGAGCAGGCCGAGCTGCGCGAGCGGCTGCTACGCGCGGGGGAAGCCCGTGCAGGGGGCGCGCCGCCCGAGGCCTAGCCTCAATGCCGTTGACTTAAGGCCTCGAGCTGGCTTGCGCTCCTGGTGGAAAGGAGCGGCCAACCAAGGGCCTTACCCGGGCTCTTGCAACTCGTCCAACTCAGGAGTGTGGGAGTTCGCGATTGATGCGCTCGCTCGCGGTCGAAAGCAGCACGGGCATCATTGGTATGGCTCCTTCGCATGGTCGATGGAGCCAGCCTGCGCCAGCAGTCCTTCTTTTTTCAACATCCCCGAGCCGCGGATTCCGCGCTAGGGCGGCCCTGGCGGTCTAGCTCGGGTGCGGTGCTGTGGGACTGACGAGGTAGCGAGGGCTACGCGGGCACTGCGAGGCCAGAGCCAACTGGGGCAAGAGCAACGACGCGCTCAGGCGCAACGGCAACTCGGTCATGCCCCTCGATCGACACGCCCAGATGTACGGTTATCTTCCGACTCCCCTCGTCCACGTCTTGCACGGTCCCAACGGCCGAAACCCCGCTGCCAAGAGCGACGTCGCCGGCCTTTAGGCCTGAAAGGTCAACCTGAACCTGCTGACCAATTTGTACGGGGATCCGAGTCATGATGTTCTCTCCGTGACCTGAGGAGCATACTACCAGGCGTGATCGGCACGAAACTCGCCCAGCCGATCGGTTTTGATGGACCGCGGACGAAATGAGGGTCGGCCCAAATGAGCCCTGATCAGGCAAGCTCCGGGGGTACCGAGGAGCCCCAGGAGGGCGGCGGGTCGTCCGGAGCCGGCGCCGGACAGCCGATTGAAGTCGCGGCCGAGCCAGCACCCCAGCCGACACTACGGAGCGACGTGTCGCTTAAGGGTGTGCTCTACCAGAACACAAAGCAGACCCTGATCCTCGTCACGCAGGACAAGCTTGAGTCGGCATTTCAAAAAGATGCTCCTCGCTACGCGCGCCGGTTGGGCTGGGCCACGCCTCTAGGCCTCCTGCTCGCCTTTCTCGCGGTTCTGGTTTCGGCGAACTTCAAGCATGAGGTGCTATCGGCGAAAGCCTGGGAAGTGATCTTCGTCGTTGGCGCGATCGTGTTCTTTGTGTGGCTCGTAGTCGAAGCCGTCCGGGGGCTCAAGACGCCGAGGAGATCGGACGTCACCGCAGCTTCGTCGAGAAGGTCAGAGGCGACGGTGCCGCTAGTCCGATCGATTTCGTGTGACTCGAGGATCGGCGAAGGCTGGGGTTGCTCCGACTACTCCCCGAGATCGAGGCGTGCGCTGCAGCCTGACGAGGAACAGGACGGCGTTGTGCCAGGGTTCTGTGCCTTGAAAGCCGTCGCGCGTGCGGTTTGCGCAACAAGGCGAGCGCCTCGGCCGGCAACCCGCGGGCTCCCGCCCGGACGTTAAAGCCACCAGTCCTCGGACCTGCAAGAAAGGCGTGCGCGACTACAACAAGCTCGCTGTGACCTTCACCGGCCGCAAGCCGTCGAACAGCGCATCGCTGACGCGCTGGACGCTGGGCTGCCCGATTTAGCGTCCTGACGCAACGTCCTGGCCGCCAGCCCCTGGCGATTGCGAGGTCCGCGCTCGCGCGCCCAGATCATCGAGCGTCAGGGGCTGGCGGAAGGCCCGTCGAGTATCCGCCGGGCGCTCACTCGCAGGTTGTGGTCGACGTGCACGAGCTCGCCCGACTCCAGCATTCGCCAGGTGCGGGTCCGCGTCCATGCGCTCACTGGCGATCACGACCAGCGGCCGGCTCGCGCCGTGCTCGGAGCGGACCCTGCTGCCGAGGCTGCTCGCGTGCTCCAGCGCCGCCCCGGGCTCGCGCTGCAGGATGTACAGATCGTGCGTCAACGGGTAGCGCAGCGCCCACAGGCCCGGGCGGTCGCCAACAGCAGGTTGATCGCGAACAGCGGCAGGTTCGCGGCCACCCATCGGCACGCCGACGCTATGCCCGCGCCGACGTTGTCCTCGCGGGCGATTTCGCGGGTGACCAGCGCGAACAGCCGCTCGGAGTCAGTATCTCCCTGCACCAGGGAAAGCGCGTCTCCGAGATGCTCCTCCAGCGCCGGGAGGTTCTCGATCACGCCGTTATGCGCGAACAGGCGCCCCCGCTGCTCGAAAGGATGGGTGTTGCGCTCCACCAGCGATCCTGTGGAGGCGAAGCGGATGTGGGCCACGAATGTGCTCGAGGACACCTCCTTGGCCTCACGCGCGAACTCGGCGTCCCCGTAGGCGGCGATCGGCTGCTTGCGCACCTGCGGCCGGCCGCGCTCGTCAAACCAGCCAAGGCCCGTCCCATCGGGCTCGCGGTGGCTCTGCGCCGCCAGGCTGTCTGGCGCGCCCAACAGCCAGAAGGTCGCCCGCGCCCGCCTGGCGCCGTCGCTCATGCCGAACAGCCTGCACATCTCAGCCACCTGCGCCGCGCGCGGCCAGTTGGCCGCAGGCTGCGTCGATGTCGCGCCCACGCGTCAGTCGCACCGTGGCCGGGATGCCGCGTGACGCCAGCGCCGCGCGAAATGCCGCGATCGACTCCCGGCTCGAGCCTCGATAAACCTCCCGTCCGGCCGCGTCGTCGAAGGGCGCGCTGCCGCCCGGCGCGGTCGGGTTGTACGGGATCAGATTCACCTTGAAGATTGACGATGCATCCTCGCGCCCGGGCGACAGGGACTGTGCCAGCGCGAGCGCCTGCTCGTAGCGGTCGTTGACGCCCGCCAGCATCACGTACTCCACGAACACCCGCCTGCGCTTGCGCTCATAAAACCCGCGCGCTGCCTGCAGCACATCGCGCAGCGGATAGCGGTCGTTGACCGGCATCAGCTGCGAGCGCAGCGCTTCGTCGGCCGCGTGTACCGAGATCGCCAGCCGCAGCGGCATGTCCTGCTCGGCCAGCGCTTCGATACCTGGTATCCAGCCGACCGTCGAGATCGTCGTACGCCGGTGCGTGATGCCGACCTCCGGCAGACGCTCGCACGCTGCGACCACGTTGTCGAGGTTCAGCAGCGGCTCGCCCATGCCCATGAACACGCAGTGGTCGATCGGCTCCACGCGACGAAAATGCAGAGCCTGGTCGACGATCTCCGACGCCGTCAGGTTGCGGGCGAACTTCATGGTTCCTGTCGCGCAGAACGTGCACGTCAGCGGACAGCCCGACTGCGAAGACACGCAGATCGAGCGCCGGCCGCCCTGGTAGCGCATCAGCACCGCCTCCAGCGCCCTCCCGTCGGCCGTCGCGAACAGCGCCTTGACCGTGCCGTCGCGCGAGTGCGCCTCATCGCGCACGGTCAGGCTCGAGAACGGCAGGTCGCGCGCGAGCGCCTCGCGCAGGTCGGCCGGCAGGTTGGTCATCTCCTCATATCCGTGTGCGCCCTTAGCCGCCCACGCCCACACCTGGCCCGCGCGAAAGCGCGGCTCGCCGCGGTCGGCCAGCGTCTTGTCGAGCAGCTGCAGGTCCATAGGACGCCTATGGTGGCAGCCGATGCGCCTGGCCAAGTACCTCGCCCATGCCGGTGTCGCCTCCAGGCGCTCTGCCGAGGCGCTGATCGCCGCAGGGCGCGTGAGCGTGGAGGGCCACGTCGTCACCGACCCCGCCCGCGACGTCGACGAGCACAGCCGCGTGGCGCTCGACGGCCGTCCGCTCGCCGGACCCGAGCCGCGTGTGCTGTATGCGCTGCACAAGCCCGTCGGCGTGCTGTCCACCGCGCGTGACGAGCGCGGCCGCAAGACCGTGCTCGACCTCGTGCCCACCACCGGCGCGCGTCTGTATCCCGTCGGGCGCCTCGACCGCGACAGCAGCGGGCTGATGCTGCTTACCAACGACGGGGAGCTCGCCAACCAGCTCACCCACCCGCGTTTTGAAGTGCCCAAGACCTATCGCGTCACGCTGTCCGGCCCGCCGATCGGCCAGCAGGCCATCGACGCCCTGCGCCGCGGCGTTCAGCTCGACGACGGCCCCACCACACCCGCACGGGTACGCCGTGTGAGCGCACACGTGATTGAGCTGACCATCAGCGAAGGGCGAAACCGCCAGGTACGCAGGATGTGCGAGGCGGTCGGCCACCGGGCCCTCGAGCTGCAGCGCACGCGCTTCGGGCCGCTGCGCCTGGACGACCTCGAAGCCGGGCGCCCACCGGCGCCTGCGCCTCGACGAGGTCGAGCGCCTGCGCTCGCTCTGAAAGAATCGCGCCGATGCGACTGTTCGCCCTGCGCGGCGCCACCAGCGTCGAGCGCAACGACGCCGAGGACATCCTCGGCGCGACCACCGAGCTGATGCAGGCGATCATGGAGCGCAACGCGCTCGCGCCCGAGATGGTCGTCAGCTGCATCTTCACAGCCACCGGCGACCTCAACGCCGAGTTCCCCGCCGTCGCCGCCCGCGCCATCGGCTTCGAGAGTGTGCCGCTGCTGTGCGCGCGCGAGATCGCCGTGCCGCGCTCGCTGCCGCGCGTGATCAGGGTGCTGATCCACTATCACGCCCCCGACGACCACACCCCCGCGCACGTCTACCTCGGCGAGGCGCGCTTACTGCGCGCCGACCTGCACGCGGCACAATAAGGCGATGCCCCTCGAGTTCTCACAGCGCATCCGACGCATCCCTTCCTACCCCGCCGCCGGCGGCTACGCACAGCAGGAGCCGCTCGTGCGCCTGGCCAGCAACGAGTCGCCCTACCCTCCACTGCCGGCGGTGCGCGATGCCATCGACCGCGCGTTGGGCCAGCTCAACCGCTACCCCGATCCGCACAGCTCGCTGCTGCGCCGCCGCCTCAGCGAGCGCTACGGGGTGCGCGAATCGCACATCGCCATCGGCAACGGCTCCTGCGACATCCTGCTGGCCGCCGGCGAGGCGCTGCTGGAGCCAGGCGCCGAGCTCGTCCACGCCTGGCCGTCCTTCTCCGTCTACCCGCACCTCAGCGCCGCCTCCGGCGCGCGCGCCATCACCGTAGCGCTCGACAGCGACGGCCGCCACGACCTCGACGCGATGCTCGCCGAGATCACCGTCGCCACCCGGCTGGTGCTCGTATGCAACCCCAACAACCCCACCAGCACCGCCGTGCCGACCGCCGATATCGCCCGCTTCGTCGCCGAGGTGCCGCCGCATGTGTGCGTGATCGTCGACGAGGCCTACTGTGAGTTCAACCTGCTCGACGATCCTGACGTCTCGATCGACCTGCTTGGCGCGCATCCAAACCTCGCGCTGCTGCGCACCTTCTCCAAGGTCCACGGCCTGTGCGGGCTGCGCGTCGGCTACGCGCTGTGCGGCTCTGAGGAACTTCCGCGCGCGCTCGACCAGGTCCGCCAGCCGTTCTTTTGCAACGCGCTCGCCCAGGCCGCCGCCGTCGAGGCGCTCGCCCACACCGACACCGTCTTGGATCGCGTCACGCGCACCGTCGCCGAGCGCATCTCCGTGGACGAGCGCCTGCGCGCGCTCGGCCTCACGCCCGCCGAGTCACAGGCCAACTTCTGCTGGTTTGAGCTCGGCGAGGACCGCGACGAGCAGGAGGTCATGCGCGGGCTGCTCGCGCGCGGCGTGCTCGTGCGCAGCGGCAGCGCTCTGGGCTCGGACGCTCCCGCGCTGCGTGTCACCTATGGCCTGCCCGAGGAGAACGCCCGCTTCCTGGACGCGCTTGGCGAGGTGCTCACGCCCGCGCCCGCGCGGTGACGGCTGTGTTGCGCGATTGTTTCCCAGCGCTGGACTGTCGGACTGCACTCTGCTACAACCGACTGCAACGACCATGAACCGGCCGGCTTACACATACGCAGTCATCTTCTCCGCGCCTGCCGCACGGTCGTATCGCTACGCCTGGCGATTTATCTAGGCGCTTCGGCCTGCGTCCGTTCGTGAGGGACGCCAGTGACCGTAACCGGGCCTGTCGCATAAGGCCCAGCGCCAACTCCAGGCGCCGATAGGCGCCCTCCTCACGAAAGACACGATTCGTGAAAACGCAGCCATCTAACATGCCCAGGCGCCAGTGAAAGGATGAAGTGATGATGATCGTCATGAAGGAGACCGCCACCGATGAGGAGATCGGTGCGGTAATAGAGAAGATCGAGAGCGCCGGCGCTCTCGCGCACCCGATCAAGGGCGCGCGCCTGACCGTAATTGGTGCGATCGGCGACGTCGAGCAGGACGTCAACCTGGAAAGCCTCGGCCTGGAGGGCCAGCCTGGGGTGGACAGGGTGATGCCGATCCTCAAGCCCTACAAGCTCGCCTCCGCGCAGATCCGCCACGGCGAGCGCACCGTGCTCGACATCCAGGGGCGCAAGGTCGGCGGCGAGCACTTCGCGCTGATCGCCGGGCCCTGCACGGTCGAATCGCGCGAGCAGACGATGCACACCGCGCGCGCCGTGCGCGACGCTGGCGTCACGCTGCTGCGCGGCGGCGCCTACAAGCCGCGCACCTCCCCCTACGCCTTCCAGGGCCTCGGCCAGGAGGGCCTGCGGCTGCTCGCCGAGGCCAAGGCCGAGACCGGCCTGCCGGTCGTCACCGAGCTGATGGACCTGCGCGACCTCGACCACGTGCTGGAGGTCGCCGACGTCATCCAGATCGGCGCGCGCAACATGCAGAACTACACGTTGCTCACCGAGATCGGGCGCTCAGGCTGTCCCGTGCTGCTCAAGCGCGGCCTGTCCGCCACGCTCGATGAGCTGCTGATGGCCGCCGAGTACATCCTCAAGGAGGGCAACCCCAGCGTGATGCTGTGCGAGCGGGGCATCCGCACCTTCGAGACCGACCACCGCCGCACCACCTTGGACATCATGGCCGTGCCGATCCTCAAGGAGCTCACGCATCTGCCCGTGATCGTCGACCCCAGCCACGCCGCCGGGCGGCGCGACCTGGTGCTGCCGCTGTCGCTCGCCGCCGCCGCCGCCGGCGCCGACGGCATCATCGTGGAGGTGCACCCCAACCCCGACGAGGCCGTCTGCGACGGGCCCCAGGCGATCCTGGACAACGACTTCGCCGAGTTCGCCGCCGCCGTGCAGCGCACCGCCGAGGTCGCCGGCAAGGCGCTCAGCGTCGCCTGATGCGCCGAGCCGGGGGGCACGCTCCTTGAAGATCGCCGTTTTGGGGGTCGGCCTGATCGGCAGCTCGATCGGCCTCGCCGCCCGCGCTCGCGCCGGCGCGCAGGTGTGCGGCTATGACCCCGACGAGGGTGTGCGCGCGCAGGCCCTCGCGCTCGGCGCCATCGACACGCAGGCCGCAGACGTAGCCGGCGCGGTCGCCGGGGCCGACGTGGTGTTCATCGCCACGCCCATCGGCGTGCTCTCTGACACGGTCGCAAGCGCCCTCGCCGCCGCCGGCCCCGACTGCGTGATCAGCGACGTCGGCTCCACTAAGCGCATCGTCGCCGGCGCAGGAGCCGACGCGCGCTTCATCGGCGGGCACCCCCTCGCCGGCGCCGAGACCGCCGGCGTCGAGCATGCGCGCGAGGACCTCTTCGACGGCGCCACCTGGTATCTGACGCCCGCCCAGGGCAGCACCGCCGGTGCGCTGTATGAGCGCCTGCACCGCCTGCTGAGATCCTTCGGCGCCCGCCCCACCGCGATCGACGCCGACACCCACGACCGCCTGATGGCCTGCGTGTCGCACCTGCCGCACGTGCTCGCCAACCTGCTCGTCGCCCAGGCCGCCAGCCTGCCCGTCCTGCGCGACGGAGGGCCCGGCGGCGAGCGCTCCCAGCGCCTGCCCGCCCTCGGGCCGAGCTTTCGCGACGCCACGCGCTTCGCCGGCGCCAACAGCGCGATCTGGACCGACATCTACATGTCAAATCGCGACGCCCTGATCGCCTGCGTCGACGAGCTCGCCGAGCGCCTGGCGCAGGTCCGCGCGCTGCTGTCCGAAGGCCGGGCCGCCGACGTCACCGCCTGGAACGAGAGCGCGCGCGCCGACCGCGAGGCGCTGCTCGGCGGCGCGCTCGCCGGCGAGCGCGTGCACGAGCTGCGAGCTTCGGTGCCAAACCGTCCCGGCGCCATCGCAGAGATCGCCCTCGCCCTCGGTCGCGCCGGCGTCAACATCGTCGACATGGCGCTCGCGCCCTCAGCCGAGGACACGGCCGGGAGTGCCTCGCGCTGTGGATCGCCGGCGAGGCCCACGCGCAGCGAGCCAGGGAGCTGATAGCGGGCCTCGGCTTCCCGGTCGTGCGAGCATGAGCCCAACCTCATGAACATGCGCTTCGCGCCCGCCGGTGCCCTCACGGGAGACCTGCGCGTCCCGGCCGACAAGTCCATCTCCCACCGCGCCGCCATCCTCGCTGGCATGGCATCCGAGCCCGTGCGCATCCAGCGCTACCTGCACGCCGCCGACACCACCTCCACGCTCAACGCCGTGCGCACGCTCGGCGCGCTCGTCGAGGTTCACGGCGAGGACGAGGTCGTCGTGCGCGGCACCGGCCTGCGCGAGGCAAGCCAGCCCGAGGAGCCGATCGACGTCGGCAACGCCGGCACGCTGATGCGCCTGCTGCCCGGCTGGCTGGCCGCCCAGGAGGGCTGCTCGTTCACGCTCGACGGCGACGAGTCGATCCGTCGCCGACCCGTCGACAGGATCGTCGAGCCGCTGCGCCAGATGGGCGCCGAGCTGGACGCCGTGCAGGGACGCTTCCCGCCCCTGCACATACGCGGCGCCCGGCTGCGCGCAATCTCCTATGAGCTCGAGGTCGCAAGCGCCCAGGTCAAGTCCTGCGTGCTGCTTGCAGCGCTCGCCGCCGACGGCGCCACCACCGTCGGCGAGCCCGCACGCAGCCGCGACCACACCGAGCGCATGCTGCTCGGCGCCGGTGTCGCCATCCACCGCCACGGCCGCCACGTCACCGTCGTCAACGCCGACGAGCTGCTGCTCGACCGCGTCACCGTTCCCGGCGACCCCAGCTCGGCCGCCTTCATGATCGCCGCCGGCGTGCTCGTGCCCGGCTCGCGCCTGCTGATTGCGCGACGTCGGGGTCAACTGGACGCGCACCGGCTTTCTGCGCATCCTGCGGCGCATGCGAGGCATCGTGCTCGGCGATCTCGAGGAGGAGACCGGCGAGCTCGTCGCCGATGAGCCCGTCTGCGACCTCGACGTCGCCCACGGCGCGCTGGAGGGCACAGTTGTCGAAGCCGACGAGGTGCCGCTGGCGATTGACGAGTTGCCGCTGGTCGCCCTGCTGGGCTGCTTTGCCGAGGGCGACACGGTCGTTGTGCGGCGCGCAGGAGCTGCGCGTCAAGGAGTCAGACCGCATCGCCGGCGTTGTCGACGGCCTGCGCGGCCTCGGCGCCGACATCCAGGCCACCGACGACGGCTTCGCCGTGCACGGCGGCGGCGGGTTGCGCGGCGGGGTGATCGACGCCCGCGGCGATCACCGCATGGCCATGCTCGGCGCCGTCGCCGGGCTGGCCTCGCGCGAGGGCGTCGAAGTCGTGGGGATGGACGCCGCCGCCGTCTCCTATCCGGGATTCGTCGAGGATCTGCGCCGCGACTGTGCTCATAGCGCATCGACGGTCCCGCCGGCGCCGGCAAGTCCACCGTCGCAAGAGCGCTGGCCGCGAGTCTGGGCTTCACCTACCTGGACAGCGGGGCCATGTATCGCTGTGTGGCGCTCGCCGCTTTGCAGCGCGGAGGGGGGAACTCCCCGAACGCCCCGGAGCCCTCGCCGAGGTGGCGCGTGCGGCCGTGATCGATCTCGGGGGTCGTCTGTCGGGGAGCGCCGCCGAGCACGGGGCCGGCGCGGAGCCCGGGACGGTGCTGCTCGACGGGCGGGACGTGACCGATGAGATTCGCGCGCCCGCGCGTTTCCGAGGCGGCATCCGTGGTGGCGGCCGATCCGACTGTGCGCAGCGCGCTGGTGGCCAAGCAGCGCGATCTGATCGCCTGCGGCGACTGGGTGGCCGAGGGGCGCGACATCGGCACGGTCGTCGCACCCGATGCAGCGCTCAAGATCTTCCTCACCGCCGACCCGCGTGAGCGAGCGCGCAGGCGTGCAGCCGAGCTGGGCGCCGATGTCGATACCGTGCTCGCCGAGCAGGTGATGCGTGACGAGCGCGACAGCACACGCGCGCACAGCCCGCTACAGGTGTCCACCGGCGCCGTCGTGCTCGACACCAGCGGCCTCGGCGTGGACGAGGTCGTACAGCGCATTGCCGAGCTTGCGCGGGCACAGTCGGCATACTGGCTCGATGAAGGTCGCCGTCGTCGGCTATCCAAACGTGGGCAAGTCCTCGCTGATCAACCGCCTCACGGGCACCCGCGAGGCGGTCGTGCACGAGCGCCCGGGGGTCACGCGTGACCGTAAGGAGCTCGACTGCGAGTGGAACGGGCGCGCCTTCAAGCTGATCGACACGGGCGGCGTGGACTTCCGCGACGAGGACCCGCTGGCCGGCTCGATCCGCGAGCAGGCGCGCGCGGGCCTGGCCGACGCGCAGGTGGCCGTGCTCGTGGTCGACGCCCGCGCGGGCGTGCGTCCTGGCGATGAGGAGATCGCCGACCTGCTGCGCCGCTCCTCGCTGCCGAGCATCGTCGCCGCCAACAAGTGCGACGGCGTCGCCGAGCTGCCGCTGGCCGCCGAGTTCCATCGCCTCGGCCTGGGCGAGCCGCTGCCCGTGTCCGCCGCCCAGGGGCTCGGCTCCGGGGATCTGCTCGACCGCATCGTCGAGCTGCTGCGCGTGGGCTCGATCAAATCGAGCCGGAGGACCAGGGCGAGGTCATCCGTCTGGCCGTCATCGGCAGGCCCAACGTCGGCAAGTCATCGCTGGTCAACCGTTTCCTCGGCGAGGAGCGGGTGATCGTCTCCGAGACGGCCGGCACGACCCGCGACGCGATCGACATGCCGCTGCTCGTCGGCGATCGCAAGCTGGTGATCGTCGACACCGCTGGCATGCGCCGCCAGTCCAAGGTCGCCGACTCGGTCGAGTACTACACCGCGCTGCGCTCCCAGCGCGCCGCCGAACGCGCGGACGTCGCGCTGGTCGTCTGCGACGCCGCCGACGGCGTCACCGCGCAGGACCTGCGCATCGCCGAGCTGGCCATGAAGGCCGGCTGCGCGACCGCGATCGTGCTGAACAAGTGGGATCTCAACGAAGGCGGCCGAGAAGGATCTCGACCATGAGCGCGGGAGGGTGGCCGAGAAGCTGCGCCTTCGCCCGCGCGTGCTCACCGCCAGCGCCAAGACCGGGCGCCACGTCTCGCGCCTGCTCAACGAGACGATCTCGCTGGGCGACCGCATGGCCGGGCGCATCCCCACGCCCGAGCTCAACCGCTTCCTGTCCGAGGCCGTCCAGGCGCGCCAGCCGCCCGTGGGCACGCGCAGGGGCGCCAGCGGCCATCGCCTCAAGCTGATCTACATGACACAGATCGGCGAGCGACCGCCGCGCTTTGCCATCCAAGTCAACTCCCGCACCCGCATCACCCGCGACTACGCCTACTTCCTGGAGAACCGCCTGCGCGCCCGCTACGGGATGGACGGTGTGCCGCTGATCATCGATTTCGTCGAGCGCGGCCAGCGCAGCGAGCGCCGAGGCGCCCGCGCCGCATAGACTCTGCGCCTTTCGCCCATCCATCACCGCTGGAGCTGATCCCGACACACATGACTGAGCTTTCCGACAACGAGTTCCTGTTCACCTCCGAGTCGGTCACGGAGGGACACCCCGACAAGATCGCCGACCAGATCTCAGACGGCGTGCTCGACGCCGTGCTCAGAGACGACCCCTACGGTCGCGTCGCCTGCGAGACCCTCGTCAACACCGGCCTGGTCGTCGTCTCGGGCGAGATCTCCACCGACACCTACGTCGACATCCAGGAAATCGCGCGCGAGACCGTGCGCAAGATCGGCTACGACGACGCCAGCTACGGCTTCGACTGCGACACCTGCGCGGTCATCAACGCGATCGACAAGCAGTCTCCGGACATCGCCCAGGGGGTGGACGCCGCGTATGAGACGCGCCACGACCCCGCCGACGAAGACGAGCTCGACGTCGCCGGCGCGGGCGATCAGGGCATGATGTTCGGCTACGCCTGCAACGAGACCGACGGAGCTGATGCCGTTGCCGATCTCGCTCGCCCACAAGCTCGCCAAGCGGCTGTCTGAGGTTCGCAAGGGTGACGTCATCCCCTACCTGCGCCCCGACGGCAAGACCCAGGTGACCGTCCGCTACAAGGATGGACAAGCCGGTCGAGATCGAGAAGATCCTGATCTCCACCCAGCACGCCGACGGCATCGACGCCGAGACGCTCATCAAGCCCGACCTACTCGAGCACGTCGCTGCGCCCGGTGCTCCCGAGCGGAGCTGTATGACGAGAAGAAGCTCACGCGCAACTTCCTGGTCAACCCCACCGGGCGCTTCGTGATCGGCGGGCCGATGGGCGACTGCGGCCTGACCGGACGCAAGATCATCGTCGACACCTACGGCGGCATGGCCCGCCACGGCGGCGGCGCCTTCTCCGGCAAGGACCCATCCAAGGTCGATCGCTCCGCCGCCTACGCCGCGCGCTGGGTGGCCAAGAACATCGTCGCCGCCGGTCTCGCCGACCGCGCCGAGGTGCAGGTCGCCTACGCGATCGGCGTCGCCCACCCCGTGTCGGTGATGGTCGAGACCTTCGGCACCGAGAAGATCGGGCGCGGGCAGATCGCCAAGCTGATCGACGAGCACTTCGACCTGCGCCCGGGCGCCTTTCGCGAGGAGCTCAAACTGCACCGCCCGATCTACCAGAAGACCGCGGCCTACGGCCACTTCGGCCGCGACGACCACGACTTCACCTGGGAGCAGACCGACAGGGCCGCCGCGCTGCGCTCCGCCGCCGGTCTCTGACCGGGCGGCCCTTACTGTCGGGGCGGTGGGGAACATCGCCAAGTCGATCCACAGCCGGCGCAGATCGCCCCAGTATCGACGATCGCCCAGGTCGAGCCGATGACGACTGCCCGCGCCCTGCGCGGGCCGTTCGACTACCGCCTGCCGGAGGAGCTGCAGCGGCGGTGTGGGCGTCGGCTCGATGCTGGTCGTTCCATTCGGTCGCCGCGAGGTGCTCGGGGTGGTCATGGGTTTGGCCGACAGCAGCGAGGTTGCCCAGGAGAAGCTGCTGGCGCCGCTGCGCGCACTGGATGAAGGCCCCCCCGCACTGCCCGCCGACCTGGTCGCGCTGGCCGAATGGATCGCGGCCGAGTACTGCTCGACGATCTCGCGCGCGCTCGGCCTGGTGCTGCCCCCGGGGGCGGCGCGCCGGCTGAGCGGACGCAAGCGCCGGGCGGTCGCCCGGCCGCGCCATCTCACGGTCGGCTCGCGCAGTCCGCATCCACCCGAGCTGACGCCCGCACAGCAGGAGGTGCTCGCGCCGCTGATCGACGCGCTCACAGCGCGCCAGGCGCAGCGGCGTCTGCTGCACGGCGTGACCGGGTCGGGCAAGACCGAGGTCTATCTGCGTGCCGCCGCTGCCGCCCTGGCACAGGGCCGGGGCGCGATCGTGCTCGTGCCCGAGATCGCGCTCACGCCGCAGATAGTCGGGCGCTTCATCGAACGCTTCGGCGAGACGGTCGCGGTCCTGCACTCGCGGCTGACCCCGGCCCAGCGCTACGCCGAATGGCGCAGGCTGCGCGAAGGCGAGCGCAAAGGTATGCGTGGGGCCGCGCTCGGCCGTATTCGCCCCGATCGCCGACCTCGGCCTGATCGTCGTAGACGAGGAGCACGACGCCTCCTACAAGCACGAGGGCGATCCTCGCTATGACGCCCGCGACGTGGCCGCCGAGCGCGCCGCACGCAGCCACGCTGTCCTGCTACTGGGCAGCGCCACCCCGCGCCCGGAGAGCATGCACCGTATGCCCATGTGCACGCTCAGCAGCCGCGTGGACGGCCGCCCGCTGCCGGCCGTCCAGGTGCTCGACATGCGCGGGGAGGCGCAGGGGTTGCACCCGCTCACCGCCCGGGCTCTGGCCGAGGTGCGAGCCGCGCGGGGCAAGGCGATCGTGTTGCTCAACCGCCGTGGCTGGTCGAACTTCCTCTCGTGTCGCTCGTGCGGACGCGTGTGGAGCTGTCCCGACTGCGATGTCGCGCTCGTGCTGCACCGGGCAGATGCCTACCTGGCATGTCACCACTGCGGTTACCGTGAGTCTGCGCCCTCGCATTGCAGCGACTGCTCGTCCACGGCTGTCGCCCGCCATGGTGCCGGCACAGAACGCCTGCAGCACGACCTCGCCAGCGTGTTCGACGATGATGGCGGCTTCCCCGTGTTCCGGCTGGACGCGGACGTGGCGGCGGCGGACAACGGCGTGGGAGATCTCCTGCGCAGCTTCGAGGCGGCCGAGTGCGGCGCGCTGATCGGCACCCAGATGGTCGCCAAGGGTCACGACTTCCCCGACGTGTCGCTCGGCGTGGTGCTCGACGCTGACGCCACCCTGCGCTTCCCAGACTTTCGCGCAGAGGAGCGCACGTTCGCGCTGATCGCCCAGCTGGCCGGACGCGCCGGACGCGGTGGTCACGGGCGCGTGCTGGTGCAGACGATCGCCCCAGAGGCGCGCGCCATCGTCCACGCCGCCCGCCACGACAGCGACGGCTTCATCGCGGGCGAGCTGCAGCGCAGGCACGCGCTGCGCTACCCGCCCTTTTCTCATCTGATCAGGATCGTCTGCTCGGCCGTCGAGCCCGAGCGCGCCAGGGCCGCCGCGATCGCCGTCCGTCAGAGCCTGTCGGGGCCGGACGTGCTCGGTCCCGCCGCCCTATTTCGCCTGCGCGGCCGCGAGCGCCAGGCGATTGTGGTGAAGGCCACCGAGCGCAGGACCGCCGTGCAGGCTGTCGGCGAGGCCGTAAGGCGTGTTGCTGCCGAGCGCGCGCACGCTGGGGTTAACTTCAGCGTCGACGTCGATCCGCAGTAGAAACTCACACGTACATCCGCACGCGACCGGCGCGCTCATCGTTGTGCGGCAAAGCCTGATAATTTCGATCGTCGAGCATGCTCGAGTTCGGCTGGAGATTCCTTGAGAGCCGACAACCGCAAGGATGTCGGTATGAGCGCGCCGCGGCGTAGCCCTCCGGTTGCGCGGCTGCTGGCATGCGGCGCATCGACGATCGTCGCGTTTGCACTGACGGCGGCCATCGGCGCATCGCCAGCCCTCGCGCAGTCCGCGTGGTGGCATCTCATGTCGGGCTCCAGGCCGACCGATCTGAAAGTAGGGCCCGGGCAGATCGTCGTCACGGCCGCCAATCTCGGTGGCGCTGACGCCAACGGCGAACGCGAGCCGATAAGGATCGTCGACACGCTTCCCGCGGGGTTGACGGCGACGTCGATCGAAGCCGTCGCCAGCGGCCGGGTTGGCGTGTCGCTCGGCACCGTCGCATGCTCGCTCGAAACGCTCTCGTGCACGTTCACGCACCAGCTGCCGTCCTTTGCGCAGATCGAAGTGCGGATCGGCGTCGCCGTGGGGGCGAGCGCGGCGTCTGGCGAGACAAACGAAGCGAGAGTCTCGGGCGGGGAAGCCCCGAGCGCGTCGATCGGGCGGGCGATCACAGTGGGCGAACCGCCCACGCCCGCCGGCGTGCAGAGCTATGAACTGACAACCGAAGAACCTGGCGGTGCGCCCGACATCCAGGCGGGCTCGCATCCCGACCAGGCCACACTCTCGCTCATGCTCAACCAGACCGCGCAGGCGCTCCCTGTCGCGCTGCCCAAGGACCTGCGTTTCAACCTGCCCGCCGGTCTGATCGGCGACTTCAGGCAAGGGGAACGATGCTCCCTGGAACGGTTCCTCGCCAATCCTGAACTGGAGTGCTCGGGGTCTGTTGGCAGGGCGATCGTCACGCTCGACGAACCAGGGCCAGTCGGGCTGGAGACCGTCAGCGTGCCCGTGTACAGACTTGAACCCGATCAGGGAGAGCCTGCCCGCCTGGGTTTCATGCTGCCCTCCCGCGTCCCCGTCTTGATCGACTCGGCAATACGCACGGGCGGCGACTATGGAATCACTCTGAGCGCTGACAACATCAGCCAGGTCGACTCACTGCTCGCAATGCAACTGACGATCGGCGCACAGGGCTCATCGCTTTGGGAGATGCCGACTTCCTGCACTGGTCCTCAGTCGAGCACAGCCGAAGCCGACTTCTGGATCCTGCCGGGCTCGTTCGTATCGCAACCGAGCGAATCAACTCTCGCGCTCGATGGCTGCGGCAGGTTGCCGTTTGACCCGTCGACCACAGTCGTGCCCGACGTTCAGGAGGCCGCTACGCCGACGGGGATGACCTTTGAAGTGCACCTGCCTAGCGCAACCAGCGAAGCAGGCATCTCAGAATCAGACGTACGGGAAGCGACCTTCATCCTGCCGCGCGGCATCACGCTCAACCCGGCCGGGGAAGAGGGGCTCGAGGAATGCTCGCCCACACAGTTCGCACTGGAAAGCTCCGTCCAGCCGATGTGTCCCGGAGCATCCCGGCTCGCCACGCTCGAAGTCGCCACGCCGCTCGCACCAAATCCGCTCATGGGCGCCCTGTACGTAGGCGCCCACAGTGGCGATCTGTTCGATTCACCGATACCCCTCTACCTCGTCGTCGAGGAACCGACCTCCGGCCTGCTCGTGAAGGTCGCCGGCGGGATCAGCCGCGACCCCATCACGGGCCAATTGGTGGCCGCCTTCGCGAACCTGCCCCAACTTCCCTTCGAAGAGCTGAGGCTGCATCTTCTCGGCGGCGAAAGGGCGCCGTTGAACACGCCGCCGCTGTGTGGCACATATGCGGTAGCGGCCGTGTTTGCGCCTTGGTCCGGTGGTCTTGCGGCGGAAACCTCATCGGCGTTCGACATCTCCTCCGGGCGCAACGGGACGACCTGCAAGGGCGCCGAAGAAGCCCTCAGACAGGAAGAAGCCGTCAGTGAAGAACAAGCCATCAAGGAAGAAGAGGAAGCCGTCGAGCGCCTGCTCCAGGAAGAGGCCGTCGCTGCCAGCAGTCTCGGCGAAGGCCGCACGGCAGGGTTCATCGGCGCGCTCGGTGCCGCGGGCTTTAAGGCTGGCGCGTCCTCAACCGTCCTGTATGCCCGGCTGGCCAGCACAGCCCTGCAAGTGAGCCCCGCTGGCGCAGTGAGCGTAAAGGTCAGTTGCCCGTCAGAAGAGAGCAGATGCTCTGGCACGGTCACGCTGCGGACGCTGGGTGGGGTCAGCGCGCGCGCCGCTCGCGCCGCGAAGAAGAAGGCTTCTGTGCTGACGCTCGCCGCCGGCTCGTTCACCGTCGCAGGTGGCAAGACAACCACGGTGAAGTTGCATCTGTCGGCCAAGGCACGGGTGCTGCTTGCGCGCTCGCGTACGTTGCGCGCGCGGGCGACACTCGTCGCGCACACTCCCGTCGGCGCTACGCACACCACGCAGACGATCGTCACTCTGCGCGCTGCCAAGCTCACGCACCACAAGAGCTGAACATCTCCTCGCGATCGTTGGGGCGCCAATCTGCTCCGCGCCTCATAAACTCAGGGCAGATATGGCCGCACCGCACAGCACACGCCAAGAGCACGCCCCGCCGGCCTCCGAACAGCCCGACGTAGAGGTCGAGCGCGAGGAGGACGCGCCCGCCGTCGAGGAGCTCGACGCCGAGACGCGCGCCCGGCGCGACGCTGCGCTGGCGCGCGTGCGCAAGTTCGGTGACCCGGTGCTGCGCGCCAGCGCGCTGCCCGTCGATCGCTTCGATGACGCGCTCGCCACCGAGGTCACGCAAATGGGCGAGCTGATGCACGACGCGCTCGGCATCGGGCTCGCCGCCACCCAGCTGGGCGTGCTGCATCGCGTGCTCGTCTACCGCGCCTATGCCGATGACCCGCTCACCGCGCTCGTCAACCCCATGCTCGAGTGGACCAGCGACGAGCTGGAAACCGCCGAAGAGGGATGTCTCAGCCTCCCTGGCGTACACGTCGACGTCGAGCGTCCCGCAAAGGTGCGCGTGCGCGCCCAGGACGAGGCCGGCAAGGCCCTGCAGATCGAGGCCGAAGGCCTGGAGGCGCGGGTCATCCAGCACGAGATCGACCACCTCGACGGCGTCCTCATCCTCGACCGCATCCCGCGCCAGGCGCGCAAGGAAGCCATGCGCGCGATGCGCGAAGCGCAGGAACCGAACGCCGCCGGCGCGCGCGGAGCGAGAGCCGCTGCGGGCGCGCACGGCGACGACGGCGCCTGACCGCCCGCGCTGGCAGACCACCCATGAGCACGATCTTTCTCGGCACCTCCGAGTTCGCCGCCTCCATCCTGCAGCGCCTCGCTCACAGCCAGGCCCACCGCCCAGCGCTCGTCGTCACCCGCCCCGACCGGCCCAGCGGGCGCGGACGGCAGTTGACCTCGCCGCCCGTCGCTCAGCAGGCCAGAGAGCTCGCGATTGCGCTCGCCCAGCCCGACAGCGTCAACGACCCCGCTGCCAGGGCGCTGATCGCCCAGGCCGGGCAGGCCGAGCCCGCAGACCGCCAGACGATCGTCGTATGCGCCTTCGGCGCCCTGATCAAGGAGCCGCTGCTGTCAGAGCACGAGCTGCTCAACGTCCATCCCTCACTGCTGCCGCGCTGGCGCGGCGCCGCGCCGGTCGAGCGGGCGATCATGGCCGGCGACGCACAAACAGGCGTGTCGATCATGCGCCTGACCGCCGGTCTCGACAGCGGTCCCGTGTGCCTGGCAGCGGCCGAGCCGGTCATGCCCGACGACGACTATGGCTCGCTCGCCGCCAGGCTGGCGCAGCTCGGGGGCGATCTGATCGTGCGAGCGCTGCAAGAACGCCCGCCGTTCATCGAGCAGCCCGAGCACGGCATCACCTACGCCGAGAAGATCGGGCCCGCCGATCGCCTACTCGACCCCGCTCGCCCCGCCGTCGAGCTCGAGCGCGTCGTGCGCGCGCTGCACCCCCATGTCGGCGCGCGCGTTGCGCTCGCCGACGGCACGCTGCTCGGCGTCCACCGCGCCGCGCTCCAACACACCGGTTCAGCGGGTGGACACTCGCCCGGCGTCAGCGTGCGCGAGGACCGTCTGCTGCTCGACTGCACGCCCGGCGTGCTCGAGCTGCTCGTCGTGCAGCCGCCGGGCGGGCGGGCCATGGACGCCTCCGCGTATCTGCGTGGTCACCTACCGGCCGGGCGACCGTAGCCGGTCACATAGGGCGGCGCTGCGATACCCGCGCGCAGGCGCGGATCCGCCTCCGCTTCGCCGGCCTGGGCGGTCAGCGGGATCACCCCCGCCCATGCTGCGAGCTCGTAGTCCTCCTCGTCGTCCAGCGGCGGTCCCGTGCGCACCTTTGCCGACGCCTGCTCGATCGGGATCGCCAGGACCGACGTCGCCTTCAGCTCGTTGGCCGTCGGCGGACGCACATCGTGCCAGCGGCCCGGCACGATGTGTTCCACGATCGCACGCAGCGCCGCCAGCTTCTCGTCCGGCTCGGCCACCACCGTCGCCTCGCCGATCAGCATCACCGAGCGGTAGTTGGCCGAGTGGTGCATCGCCGAGCGCGCCAGCACCAGCCCATCGATCAGCGACACCGTCAGGCACGCCCGCGCGCCCGACGCCAGCGTCCGCAGGGTCCTGCTCGCGCTCGCGCCGTGGCAGTAGACCACGTCGCCGCTGCGCGCATGCAACGTGGGGATCACGAACGGCTGGCCGTCCTGTTCGACGATGCCCACGTGAGCGATCAGCGCCTCGTCGAGGATCGCATCGATCACCTCGCGGTCATGGCTGCCGCGTTCGCGCTTGCGGCGCAGCCGCACTCGCTCGGACGGGGGCTGGGATGGGGCGGCGGGACCACGCTGCTGAATGGACATGCCGACCTTCCTCTCTATCATCGAAAAAATCTGTAACAATACAGACTCATGACTGACCTGGAACAATATCGAATCCAGGCGCGCAGCGCAGCGCAGCTCGTGGACAGCATCGAGGCCGGAATCGCCAGCGGCGCGCTCCAGCCAGGACAACCGCTGCCCTCCGTGCGGCGCCTCGCCATCGAGTTGCGCCTGAGCCCGGCCACCGTCGCCGCCGGCCTGGCCGAGCTGCGCCGCCGCGGCGTGGTCGTCACCGAGCAGCGACGCGGCACGCGCATCGGCTCCGGGCCTCCGATCGGCTCACGCCAGGTCTCGCTGCCCGTCCCGCCCGGCGCGCGCGACCTGTCGCTCGGCAACCCCGATCCCGCGCTGCTGCCCGACCTCGGGCCCGTGCTCGCGCGCCTGAATCCGCCCGTGCGCCTGTACGGGCAGCCGCCCGTCATGCCCGAGCTCGAGCTGCTCGCGCGCGAGCAGCTGCGCCAGGACGGCATCCGCGCGGACGCGCTGTGTGTCGTCAGCGGCGCGCTCGACGGCATCGAGCGGGCCCTCGAGGCCCACCTGCGCCCAGGCGACAGGGTCGCCGTCGAGACCCCCGGCTACGCCGCCCTGTTCGACCTCTTGCGCGCGCGCAGCCTGGCCCTGGAGCCGGTCGAGCTGGACGAGCGCGGCATGCTACCCGACGCCCTCAGCCGAGCGCTACAGCGCGGCGCGCGCGCCGCCATCATCACGCCACGCGGGCAGAACCCCACCGGCGCTGCGCTCGACGCCCAACGCGCCGATCAGCTGCGGGCGGCGCTCGCGCGCCATCCCCACACGCTGGTCGTCGAGGACGACCACCTCGGGCCGGTCGCCGGCAGCGACCTGCACACAACCACCAGCCGCCTGCAGCGCTGGGCGGCCACCCGCTCGGTCGCCAAGGCGCTCGGGCCCGACCTGCGCCTGGCCGTGCTCGCCGGCGACGCCCAGACCGTCGACCGCGTGCAGGGCAGCCAGCGCTGCGGTCCCGGTTGGGTCAGCCACATCCTCCAGCGCCTCGTAGTCGAGCTGTGGACCGATCCCCGCGTGCAGGCGCAGGTCGCCCGCGCCGGCGCCCTCTACAGCGAGCGGCGAGAGCGCTTCTTGGAGCAACTGCAGCGCGTTGGTGTCGCCGCGCACGGGGCCTCCGGGTTGAACGTGTGGGTGCCCGTCGATGACGAGACCGGCGTTGTCGCCGCGCTGCTTGCGCGCGGCTGGGTGCTCGCGCCGGGCCTGCCCTACCGTCTGGCCGCCAGCGCGCCAGCCGTCCGGGTCACCACCGCCACGCTCGGCGAGCACGAGGCGCAGCGCCTGGCCGGCGACCTCGCCGGCCTGCTCGCGCGCGGCCGCTCGTCCGTTCGCAGCGGATAGCGAGCGCCGATCGCTGATCATGTCAGGCGTGCCCAGCCCACCCACCGTCGTCGTTGCGCCCGCGCGTCGCTGCGCCTATACCGTGCTGCGCCGCGTCTTCGAGCAAGGCGCCTACGCCGACGAGGCGCTGCGCGCCGAGGCCGACGGCCTCGATGCGCGCGACCGCGCGCTTGCCATGCGACTGGCCTACGGCGCCGTGCAGCGCAGCGGCACGCTCGACCACCTGATCGGCCGCCTCGCCCAGCGCCCCGCCCGGCGCATCGACCCGCCGCTGCTGGCCGCGCTGCGGCTCGGGCTATATGAGCTCCTCTACCTGCGCGGCTCGCCCGACTACGCCGTCGTCGGCGACGCCGTCGAGCTCGCCAAGCAGCACGCCCGCCGCGGGCACGGACTCGTCAACGCCGTACTGCGGCGCGCCGGGCGCGAAGGCGCGTCCACGCTGCTTGACGGTCTCGCCGACGCAACTCCTGCGCAGGCCGCCATCAAGCACTCCCACCCCGAGTGGATCGCCCGCATGTTCTGGCAGGAGCTCGGCGCAGAGCACGCACGCGCGCTGATGGCCGCCGACAACCAGCCCGGCGAGGTCGCCCTGCGCGCCAACACCCTGGTCAACGACGCCGCCACGCTGGCCGCGCAGCTGCCCGTGCCCACCCACCTGGACCCGCATATCCCCGAGGCGGTCGTGCTCGGCGGGCCATTTGCCGCGCACGCCAGCCCGCTGTGGCAGACAGGCGCCTTCATCGCACAGTCGCGCGCCGCCATGCTCGTCGCGCGCACGCTGCACCCGCAGCCGGGGGAGAGGATTCTCGACCTGTGCGCCGCGCCCGGCGGCAAGAGCACCCACATCGCCGCGCTGATGGCCGGCCGCGGCGAGGTCGTCGCCGTCGAGCGCCACTCGCGCAGGGCCGCCGCCCTGCAGCGCACCGCCCAGCGGCTGCGCGCGGACAACATCCGCGTCGAGGTCGCCAACGCCGCGCTGGTGCGAGCGCCCGACGAGCCGGCCTTCGACCGCGTGCTCGTCGACTCGCCCTGCTCGGGCCTTGGCACGCTGCAGGCGCGACCCGACCTGCGCTGGCGCGCCACTCCCGCCGCGGTCCGCGAGATGGCCGGCGTACAAGCGCAGATTCTCGCCGCAGGCGCCCGCGCCCTCCGTCCGGGAGGCGTGCTTGTCTACTCTACGTGCACCATCTCCTCGAATGAGAACGAGCGCCTGATCGCAGCCTTCCTGGACTCCCGCCCCGACTTTCGCCTCGACGATCTCGCCGCCGAGCTGCCGCAATTCGCACTGGCCCTCCCGCCAGCGGCCGGCAAGTCCGGATCCTCGGGCGCTGCGCGCCCTCTGTTGACGCTGCCCCACCGCGACCACACCGCCGGGTTCTTCATCGCCCGGCTGAGAAGGAGCTGAGCCATGGACGGCGACTCGCGCGTACCAGCCAAGGCGGCGATCGACCTGGGCCCGCAATGCCCCAACTGCGGCGAGCCTTGGCTGCGCCCCACAAACCTGCCCGGGCGCTACCGCTGCGTGTACTGCCTGCACCGCTTCGAGCTCACCTCCGTGTGCCCCAACTGCGGCGAGCACTCCACCATCGTCAGGATGTCCTCCACCGCCATCCTCAAGTGCAATAACTGCGGCGACTCGATGCTGCAGGCCGTATGAGCGAACTGCTGCGCGGGGTGCGCGTGGCGCCCTCGATCCTGTCGGCCGACTTCGGGCGGCTGCGCGAGCAGGTGGGGGAGGTGCTTGCGGCGGGCGCGAGGGTCATTCACTGCGACGTCATGGATGGGCATTTCGTGCCGCCGATAACGCTTGGCCCGGTCGTCGTCGCCGCACTGTCCGAGGGCGTGCGCGAGGCGGGGGGGATGCTCGAGGTGCATCTGATGATCGAACGCCCCGAGCGCCACGTCGGCGAGTTCGTCAAGGCGGGCGCCCATTCGGTCACGTTCCATGCCGAGGCTACGCCACACGTCGCCTACACCGCCAACCTGATCCGCGAGAGTGGCGCAGGCGTGGGCCTTGCGATCAATCCCGGCACGCCCGTGGGGGCGCTCGCCGAGGTCGCCGGCGACATCGATCTCGCGTTGTGCATGACCGTCAACCCCGGCTGGGGCGGCCAGCCGTTCATCGAGCACTCGCTCGACAAGCTTGCACGCGTTGCCCACATCGTCGGCTCGCACGTGGCCGTCGAGGTCGACGGGGGCATCGACGCTAAGACCGCGCCACGATGCCGAGACGCCGGGGCGAGCGTGTTCGTGGCCGGGTCCGCGATCTTCGGCGCGGGCGACCCGGGCGAGGCCTATCGGGCGATCGCGCGGGCCGTCGAGGCCGAGTGACGATCGCGTCGTCTCACGCGCCCGCAACGCGCGCCGAGCTGCCCCGCCGGTAAAGCTCGGCCAGCATCAGCGACAGCAGCAGCGTGGCGCCCGCGTAGCCGATCTCCGCGCGCAGAAGCTGTCCGTGCACGACCGAGCTGAGCATCCACGCGACGAACGCCGCTGCCGTCACCAGCCAGCAGGCCGCCGCGGCGCGGGCGCGATCGCGTGCCAGCGCCGCCTGGTTGAGCGCCCCCGAGCACAGGTGAAAGCCCATCCCGATCCCGATCACGGCCAGACCCAGGCGGTTGTAGAGGAAGTGCTGACCGAACAGGTGGCTCATCACCGGGGGACCGATCGCGAGCAGCCCTAGGGCGACTGCCAACGCGAACGCGGCGATCGCCAGTAGCGTGATGCGGATCGCGTGCGCGAACGCCGCATGGCCCTCGGTCGTCTCCAGGCCCGTCAGATGCGGCAGCAGCGACGTCTGGATCGCCTGAAACAGCTGTAGCGGCGCGCGCGCTATCAGCATCACGTTGAACACCACGCCCGCGAGCGTGTGGTCGGGAGAGGTCGCGTCCACCGTCAGCACCGCCGCGTTGAGCAGCACCTGCTCGGCCACCATGATGCCCGACACCACGAACGCGAAGTTCGAGCCGCTCTGCAGCGACAGCTCCTGCTCGGCCACCGCCTCCTGGATGCCCTCCGCGCCCGGACCCGCAAGCGCCGCGTCCACCTCCTCGATCTCCGGCGCGCCGTGGGCCACCTCGGGTGCGCCGCGCTCGCCGCGGCGACGCGCGAACGCCCACGGCACCACGATCAGCGACACGAACGGCGCCGCCGCGATGCCCAGGGCGACCGCCAGCTGACCATGCGCGATGCCGATCAGCACCGCCAGCGCAAAGCAGATGCGCGACAGCGCCTCCATCAACACCAGGCCTCCGTACAGGGCGAAGTACTGGTGGCCCGCCAGCCAGCCGCGTGCGAAGTAGCTGGCCGCGTAGGCCACCGTGCCGACCACCAGCACGTAGTACAGCCCCGCAAAGCCATTGAACACGTGGTTGACCAGCTCGCCGCGCAGCGCCAGCGCGATCACCAAGAAGGCCAGCGCGAAGCCCAGCTGGATCGAGATCGGCACGCGCAGCGCGTGCTCAGTGTGCCCCTGCGCGCGTCGTTGCGCGATCGAGCGCGACAAGAGCTGTTCGATCGGTCGGTAGATCACCGAGATGACCACGAACATGACCGACCACAGCAGGTCGATGCGCTTGGCCTCAAAGCCGTTGAGGACGTGGCTGGACAACGAGAAGTACGCGAACGTCAAGAGCCCCGTCGAGGCGATTCCGATCGACAAGATCCGCGCGCCGCTTCCATAGGAGCGCGAGCCGGTCTGCGCCGGCCGCGGCTTCGCAGGGACGCTGGAGGCCCTAGAGCCGGACAAGCAACATCGTCCACGGAAACGGCGTGCGGACCTCCACCACCTCGCCGTGGCGCGAGAGCAGCTGCACGAAGGACCGCCTGGACCAGTGGTTGAGGTGCCCAGGGGTGTTGCCCAGCGCCGGCCAATACGCTCCGCGCGCCATGTTGAGCATGCGCCACAGCGGCTCGCGGGGAACCGACACGAGCAGGTGGCGCCGGGCGCAACGGGCCATCTCGGCGAGCGTCCGCTGCGGGTCGGGCAGGTGCTCGAGCACCTCGATCGCGCTCGCCAGATCGAACTCATCGTCTGCGAACGGCAGGTCTGCCGCCTCCACCACGCGGTACTCAAGGTTCGGCGCCTGGCGCTCGGCCCAACCGGCCTGGATCGACTCCTCCTCCAGGTCGATGCCCACCACGCGTCCCTCGCCCAGGCGATTCGCCCAGCGATGCACCAGCACGCCCTCGCCGCAGCCCACGTCCAGCAGCGAGCTCGGCGCCGCAGCCCCCAGCAGCTCGTCCAGGTCGCGCTCGAAGCGGGTCATCAGCCGGCGCACCACCGGGTTGCTCGAGCCGTACTTGTCGTAGGTGTTGCCTGTCACGATCCCCTGCTCGGAGACCGTCACGCCGCCCGCGCCGCTCACAGGCGGACCGCCTCGCCGGGGTCGCGCTCCGCGGGCAGGCCGGTGTCGGCGCCGGCACGATCTGACAGCAGATCACGCTCGCGCAGCGCGTCTGCTGCCGCGCCCGGTTCGTAGTGCGACGGCGCCACGCCCAGCTGCAGCTCGATCCGGCGCACGCGCTCGAAGGTCTTCTGGGTCATCACGCGCTGGGCCGCCAGCAGGTCGCCGATCACGCCCAGTGCCCACAGCACCACCGCCGCGATGAACAGCACCGCGCCGAGGATCAACGACTGCACGTGACCCTTGCCGTTGCCTTCCGCATACGCCACCGCGAAACGAATCCACACGCCCACCGACACCACGCCGATCAGCACCGCCAGGCTCCAGAACACGCGCAGCGGCTCGTACTGGGCGTAGATGCGGAAGATCGATATCGCGTTGCGGCGAACGTAGGCGCCCATCGACGGGAACAGGCGCGACTCGCGCGTCTTGGGATTGGTGCGCACCGGCACGTGGTCGATCGCCACCAGCAGCTTGCCCGCCTGGATGATCGTCTCAAGCGTGTACGTGAACTTGGACACCACCAGCATCTGGATCGCCGCCTCGCGGTTGTACGCGCGAAAGCCAGACGTCGTGTCCGGCACCGACGTCTCAGACGCCTGGCGCACGACCCACGAGCCCAACCGCTGCAGCGTCTTCTTCAGCCCCGAGAAGTGCTCGATGCGCGTCACCTCGCGGTCGCCGATCACCATGTCCGCGCGCCCCTCCAGGATCGGGCGCACCAGCCTGGCCACGTCCGGGCCGTAGTACTGGTTGTCGGCGTCCGTGTTCACGATCACGTCCGCGCCCAGCTTCAGCGCCGTGTCCACGCCGGCCTGAAAGCCCGCCGCGAGGCCCTTGTTGTTGGTCAGGCGCACCAGATGGTCGACGCCGTGGGCTCGTGCCACCGCGATCGTCTGGTCGGTCGAGCCGTCGTCGATCACCAGCCACTCCACCGCGTCAAAGCCCGCCACCTCGCGCGGCAGGTCCGCCAGCGTCGCCGGCAGCTGCTGCGCCTCGTTGAAGCAGGGAATCTGGATGATCAGCTTCATCTGTACCGGGCAAGGCTAGTGTGCCCAGGACATTAGATGCAAAGCGCGACGTCCACCCGGCCTGCGCCGGGCCCAATCCCGTTCGCGCGCCTGCGCGCAGTGCCCGCCGCCACGTGGGCGAAGGTCGGCCTGCTGGCGCTGTGCCTCGGCGCCCTCGTCGGCTACCTGGCCTACCCGACCTACCCAACATACGACTCCTTCTACGCGCTGCTGTGGGGGCGCGACCTGCTGCACCTGCACCTGCCCGACTTCAAGGTCTACCGGGCGCCCACCGAGCATCCCCTGGCGATCGCCTTCGGGCTGCTGTGCTCGATCTTCGGCCAGGGCGGCGCCCGGCTGATCGTGCTCGGCTCGATCGCCTCCTTCGTCGCCGTCGTCGCCGGCACCTACCGGCTCGCGTGCCTGTGCTTCGGGCCAGTCGTCGGGCTGTTCGCCGCGCTGCTCGTGCTCAGTCGCTTCTTTGTCGAGAACCTCGCCGCTCAGGGCTATCTCGACATCTCCTATCTCGCGTTGATCGTCTGGGCGGTCGTGCTTGAGGTGCAACGCCCGCGCAGGGGAACGCCCGTCCTGCTGATACTTGCCGCCGCCGGGCTATTGCGCCCCGACGCCTGGGTGCTCAGTGGCGCCTACTGGCTGTGGTGCTCCTGGCCGGCCGACAATCGCACACGCCTGAAGTACCTCGCGCTGGCCGCCATCGCGCCCTTGCTGTGGGTCGCGGTCGACACCGTCGTCACGGGCGACCCGCTGTACTCGCTGCACTCCACCGCCGTACTGGCGCAAGAACTGGAACGCACCAAAGGCCTCTCCAGCGTGCTCAGCTCCGTGTGGAGCTATGCCCTGCGCATCGACAAGCTGCCCGTGTTGCTCGGCGGCATCGTCGGCGTGCCGCTGGCCGTCTGGCTTGCTCCCCGTCGCGCGCTCGCACCGCTGGCCGCGCTGGTCTTGCTGACGGCCGTCTTCGTCGCCGAGGGAGCGGCCGGGGCGTCGGTGATCGACCGCTACATGATCGGCGCCGCCACCATGCTGCTGCCCTTCTGCGCCGTCTCGATCGGCGGTTGGGCGATGCTCGCCCCGCGGTCGGCGTTGCGGCGCGTGTGGATCGCCGCAGCCGCCGCGTTGGTGCTTTTCGGCGTCGCCGACGTGGCCAAGAACATCAGCTTCTCCAGCCTGCGTTCCACGCTCGCCCAGCGCGAGGACTTCCACGTAGGCCTCGCCCACGCGCTCGCCGACCGGGGCGTCAAGGCCCAGCTGCGGCGCTGTCCGCTGTTGTCGCTGCCCGACAACAAGCTGATCCCCGATGCGCGCTGGATCCTCGACACCGCTGGCCAGCACGACATCGTCGCGCGCAGCGAGGCGCGCGCCGACGTGGCCAAAGGCTCGCACACCCTCGAGGACCGCATCCGCGCCGGCAGCGTCGCCGTCTACCCGCTCGGCAGCGCCGTCTTCGTCGAGGCCATCGCCGACGTCGGCGACGATCCCCGCGACCAGGTCCCGCTGGCGGGCTTCAAACGCATCTACACGAGCACCTACTACGCCGTGTATGGCAACTGCTGAGCGATCGCAGCGCCCGCGCCAGCAAGCCGGCGTGGCACACCGTCGCTCGCGCCGCTGGGCCTGGCCGGGCCTCGCGCTGGTGCTCGGCGGTGGCCTCGCGCTGCGCCTGTGGGGCGTACAGCAGGGGCTGCCCTACGTCTACAACACCGACGAGGGCGACCACTTCGTCCCGCGCGCCGTCACGATGTTCCAGGACGGCAGCCTCAACCCGCACTACTTCGCAAACCCGCCCGCCTTCACCTATCTGCTGCACTACCTGTTCGACGCGTGGTACGGCGGGGGACAGGGGGTCCTGGGCGCCTTCCAGCAGCACCCTGCCGACGTCTACACGCTCGCGCGCGTAGCCGCCGCTCTGCTCGGCGTCTGTGCCCTGTGGCTGCTGTATGCCACCGGCGCGCGGCTGCTCGGGCGTGGCGTCGGCCTGCTCGCCGCCGCCATCGAGGCGGTCGCCTTCCTGCCCGTCTTCTACGCGCACCTGGCGCTCAACGACGTGCCCACGCTCGCGCCGCTCACGCTCTCGCTGCTCGGCAGTGGGGGCGTCCTGCGCAAAGGGCGCACGCGCGACTACCTGATCGCCGGCGTCGGTCTGGGCCTGGCGTGCGCCAGCAAGTACACCGCCGGAATCGTCGTGCTGTGCCTGCTCGCCGCCGCCGTCGCACGTGCGCTGGACGCCGATGCGGGCGCCCGATCTCGCGTCGTCGGCCGTCTGCTGCTCGCCGGCGTCTGCGCCTTGCTCGCCTTCCTGGTCGCCAACCCCTACGCGCTGCTCGACTACTCGAGCTTCCACCGCGAACTGGTCCACCAGTCGACGCTGTCCGCCGAAGGTCAGGGCAAGCTTGGCGCGCCCAAGACCGGCGGACTGGCCTACTACCTGTGGTCGCTCACCTGGGGCCTGGGCTGGGCTCCCGCGCTGGCCGCGCTCGGCGGCGCCGTTGCGATCTGGCGCGCCCGGCCGCGCCGCCAGATGCGCGCCGTCGGCTGGCTGCTCGTGCCCGCGGCGCTGGCCTACCTCGCCTTCATGGGCCTGCAGGGGCGCTACTTCGGGCGCTGGCTGCTGCCGATCCTCCCGCTGCTGTGCCTGCTCGCCGCCTTCTTTGCGCTGCAGCTCGTGCTCGCCGCCGGCCGCCTGGCCGCGCCGCGCGCCCTGCCCGCCGCGCTCGCCGTCCTGCTGGTGGCTGCGCTGCTGGCCCAGGGCCTGATCCACAGCATCCACTCGGGCCTGGTGCTGTCGCGCGCCGACACCCGCAACCTGACGCGCACCTGGATGCTCGCGCACATTCCCCGGGGCGCCGCCATCGTCGCCGAGCCCGTCTCGCCCGACAACTGGGCTCGCCAGACCGCCGCGCCGTCAACGCCCGACAACCCGTACGTGTGGGTCAAGTACCCGTCGCTCTTGTCCCGGCTCGGCGCGCACGGTCAGCTCGAACCCCGTTTCACCCACGAAGTCGGCATCGAGGACTACGAGCGGACGCTGGTGCCCGCTCTGATCGGCTACTTCGAGAGCCGCGGTTACTGCTGGGTGATCAGCGGCTCCACCCAGTCCGGGCGCGTCTTCGCCGACCCCGGCGCCGTGCCCGCAGCGGTTGCCTACTACCGGGCGCTGGCTCGCCAGGGCGAAGTCGTCTACCGCTCCTCGCCCTACGCGTCAGGTCGTGGTCCGGTCGCCTTCGGCTTTGACTGGAGCTTTGACTACTACCCGCTCGCCTACAAGCGGCCCGGTCCGGTCATGACTATCTACCGGCTGCACGGCGGACGCTGCGCGGGCTGAACGCGCCCCGCCCGCAGGGGGCGCCGTGGCAAGCCGACCGGCCAGCCTGTCCACGAGGTTATCCTGGAAATGCGCATGACCAGCTGCACAGACACCGACAAGCTTCACCTGGCGCGCGCCATCGAGCTCGCCGGCAGGGGACTTGGCGCGGTCAAGCCCAACCCAGTAGTGGGCGCCGTGGTCGCCCGCGACGGCGAGGTGCTGGGGGAGGGTTGGCACGAAAAATATGGCTCGGTGCACGCCGAGGTCAACGCCATTGAGGCCTGCGGCCTGGACGGACCTCAGCGGGGCCACGCTGTACGTATCCCTGGAGCCTTGCTGTCACGAGGGCAAGACGCCGCCCTGCACCGACGCGATCCTCGCCGCCGGCATCAGGCGCGTGGTCGTCGCATCCGATGACCCCACCGAGAAGGCATCCGGGCGCGGGCTGGGGATCCTGCGCGACGAGGGCGTCGAGATCGTCATGGCCGACGGCGAGCTCGCCGCCAGCGCGCGGCTGCTCAACCAGGCCTTTCGCAAGCAAGCCCGCGTCGGGCGCCCGTGGGTGCTGTTCAAGTCCGCCATGACCCTCGACGGTAAGGTCGCCACCCGCACCGGCGACTCCAAGTGGATCAGCGGCGAGGCCATCGCGCGAGCTCGCCCACCGCTGGCGGGCGTCCGTCGACGCAGTCGTCGTGGGAATCGGCACCGCGCTCGCCGACGACCCGCAACTGACCGCCCGCCCCGCCGGCCTGCCCGCGGAGCCCGCCGAGCAGCCGCGACGCGTCGTTTTTGACTCGCTCGCGCGCCTGGCGCCCAGCTCGCAGTTGGTGGCCGCCGCCGCCGAGATCCCGCTCACGCTCGTCGTCTCGCGCGCCGCCGCGCGTGCCGACACGGACGCGCTGGAAGCAGCCGGCGTGCAGGTGTTGCTGGCCACCGGCGAAAACGAGCCCGCGCGGGTGCGCGGCGCGCTAGACCAGCTCGGCGCCATGGGAGTCAACTCCGTGCTGCTGGAGGGTGGTCCGCACCTCGCCGGCGCATTCCTCGACGCCGGCGAGATCGACGAAATCCGGCTGTTCCTCGCTCCGCTCCTGCTCGGCGGAAGCGCCGCCCGCGACCCGCTGGAGGGCGAAGGGGTCGCGCACATCTCAGACGCGCTGCGCGCGCTCAGCTTCGACTGTGAAAGCGTCGGCGAGGACCTGCTGATCTCCGCGCGCTTGCGCGAGTGGTGAGGACGTGTTCACGGGCCTGATCGCCGAGCTCGGCAGCGTCGCCGACCTGCAGCGCGACCGCGACGGCGCCACACTCACGATCGCAGCCAACCTGGCACGCGAGCTGAACGAGGGCGACTCGGTCGCCGTCAATGGCGTGTGTCTCACCGCCACCCACATCCGCCCCGGCGAATTCCAGGCGCAGGCCATCAACGAGACGCTCGCGCGCTCCTCGCTCGGCGCACTGGGCCAGGGCTCGCCCGTCAACCTGGAGCTGCCATTGCGCGCCACAGATCGCCTTGGCGGCCACGTCGTGCAAGGCCACGTCGACGCCACCGGCAACCGTTCGCGCCGTGCGCGATCAGGGCTTCTCGCGCGTGCTGGAGATCCGCTGCGATTCTGGACTGGAGCGCTACCTCGTGGAGAAGGGCTCCGTCGCCATCGACGGCGTCAGCCTTACGGTCAGCGCGCTGTGCGAGCATGGATTCATGGTTTCCCTCATCCCCGAGACGCTCGCCCGCACCAACCTCGGCCGCCTGCGCGAGGGCGACAGCGTCAACATCGAGGCCGACATCCTCGCCAAGCACGTCGAGCGCCTCCTGGGAGCACGAGTATGAGCGGCATGCGCGCCGAGACGGCCTTCGCCACCGTCGAGCAGGCGATCGAGGACATCCGCCAGGGCAAGATGGTCGTCGTCTGCGACGACGAGGATCGCGAGAACGAGGGCGACCTCACGCTTGCCGCCCAGTTCGCCACGCCCGAGGCGATCAACTTCATGGCCAAGGAGGGCCGCGGGCTGATCTGCCTGTCGCTCACCTCCGAGCGCTGCGAGGAGCTCGGTCTGGACCTGATGGCCGCTAAGAACGAGTCGCCCTTCGAAACGCCGTTCACCGTCTCCGTCGAGGCGCGCGAAGGCGTCACCACGGGCATCTCCGCGCACGACCGGGCTCACACCATCCAGGTCGCCATCGACCCTGCCAGCCGCCCCATCGACCTCGTGCAGCCGGGCCACGTCTTCCCGCTTAAGAGCCGTTCCGGCGGAGTGCTTGAGCGCGCCGGCCAGACCGAGGCCGCCGTCGACCTCACGCGCCTGGCCGGGCTGAACCCAGCCGGCGTCATCTGCGAGATCATGAACGACGACGGCACGATGGCGCGGGTCCCCGAACTGGCCGACTACTGCAGCCGCCATGGCCTGTCCATGATCACCGTCGCCGACCTGATCGCCTACCGACGTCGCCACGACATGCTCGTCGAACGCGTCGTGGCCACCGGTCTGCCGACCACCTTCGGCGACTTCCAGGCGATCGGCTATCGCTCGCTGATCGACGACAAGCACCACGTGGCGCTCGTCAAGGGCGACGTCGCCGGCCAGGCCGACGTGCTCGTACGCGTGCACTCCGAGTGTCTCACCGGCGACGTGTTCCACTCGCTGCGCTGCGACTGCGGCGAGCAACTGGAGTCCGCCCTGGCGATGATCGAGCGCGAGGGCCAGGGCGTGCTGCTGTACCTCTCCCAGGAGGGCCGCGGCATCGGCCTGCTCAACAAGCTGCGTGCCTACAAGCTCCAAGAGGACGGCCTGGACACCGTCGAGGCCAACGAGCGCCTGGGCCTGCCCGCCGACCTGCGCGACTACGGCATCGGCGCGCAGATCCTCGTCGACCTGGGCCTGTCCTCGATCCGCATCCTCACCAACAACCCAAAGAAGATCAAGGGACTGGAGGGCTACGGGCTGTCCGTCAGCGCCCAGATACCGATCGAGCACGCCCCCAACGAGCACAACGAGGCCTACCTGCGCACCAAGGCCCAGCGGATGGGCCACACGCTGCATCACCAGGGGCTCAACCTCGACGAGGAGCTGTTGCGCGGCGAGCGGCGCGAGGCCAGCGGCGCAGGGCCGAGCGGCCCCAGCCCGACCGGCGCCTGGGCGACCCGCGCGAGGGCGTTGCGCCGGAGCCGCAGGCGCGCGAAGACGACCCGCGCGAGGGACGCTAGCGCCGGCCATGGGCTTTGCCATTGCGCTCGCGCGCTTCTACGAGGACCTCGCCGAGCGCCTGCTCGCCGGCGCCCGCGCAGCCTTCGCCAACGCTGGCCATCACGACGTCGAGGTGTTTGACGTACCCGGTGCCTTCGAGCTGCCGCTCGCCGCGCGCTATGCCGCTAGCTCGGGGCGCTTCGCCGGCGTTGCCTGCCTCGGCGCCGTGATCCGCGGCGAGACCGACCACTACGACTTCGTCTGCGCCGAGGCCGCCCGCGGGGTCATGCGCGTGCAGCTGGACACCGGCGTGCCCTGCGCTTTCGGCGTGCTCACCTGCGAGACTATGGAGCAGGCGCTCGCCCGCGCCGGCGGCGCGCCGCCAGGCGGCACAGGCAAGCGCGACCAGGGTCGCCATGCCGCCGAGGCCGTCCTGCGGATGGCGCAGCTGCGCGCACAGCTTGCAAGCGGCTAGACTGCCGCCATGGCCAAGGTATGTCACAGCTGCGGCAAGGGCCCGGCGTTCGGCCAGAGCCGCAGCCATTCGATGGTCGCCACCAAGCGACGCTTCGACCCCAACCTGCAGAAGGTCAGGATCCTCGTCGGCAAGGCGCCCAAGCGCGTGTACGTATGCACGCGTTGCCTGAAAGCCGGCAAGGTGACAAAGGCCCTGTAGGCCGCTGGCCGGCGCGCTGCGGCGTCCTCGCTCGCTCATGTGCAGAGCACACTTCGCTTGCTGCGTCCTTGCATCGCTTGACCAGCGACCTACAGGCGGCAACTGGACAACGTGAGTCCGATTAGCCGACGAAGCTGATAGACGTGTTGCCGTGACCGACAGCAACCTGGGCCGCTTCCGCGTCGCGGTCGCCCGTGCTCTGGCGCATCTGGAATCGCGCCGCCAAGAGGTCAACGACCTCAACGTCTTCCCCGTCGCCGACGGCGACACCGGCGACAACATGGCGCTTACGCTGCGCGCCGTGCTGGACGAGCTCGACCGCCTGCAGGGCGCCAACGAGGACCGCACGATCGACGAGATCGGCCGCGAGGAGATCGTCCAGTCGGTCGCGCGCGCCGCGCTGCTGGGCGCGCGCGGCAACTCCGGCGTGATCCTCTCCCAGCTCATCCGCGGCGCCGCCGAGGAGCTCGTCAGTCGCCCCGGGCAGCTGATCGACGCGCCGCTGATCGGCGCCGCGCTCGTCAAGGCCGCCGATCGCGCCTACTCGTCCGTGCGCCAGCCGGCCGAGGGCACCATCCTCACGGTCGCGCGCGAGATGGCTCACAAGATCGTCGCCGACGTCGCCCACGGGCCAGATCCGCGCCTGGGCCCCGCCACCGAGCCGCGCGAGCAAGATTCCGCCATCGCCGACGCGCTCGAACGGGCCGTCGTTGCCGGGCAGGAGTCCGTCAAGCGCGGCCCCGAGCTGCTCGCCGCGCTGCGCGAAGCTGGCGTCGTGGACGCGGGCGGTTACGGGCTGACCATCATCTTCGCCGGCGTCGTCGCCGCCCTGCGCGGCGAGGACCCGCCGCCGCTCGATCATTACGCCCCCGCGCGCATCAGCCACCCCGAGCACAGCTCCAGCACCTACCGTTACTGCACTAACTTCGCCGTCACCGGCAACGGCCTCGACCCCGCCAGCTTCATCGCGCCGCTCGAAGCGCTCGGCGACTCCGTGCTCGTCGTCGGCGATGCCAACACACTCAAGGTGCATCTGCACACCGACGAGCCCGAGGCCGCTACCGCCGTCTTCGCCGAGGCGGGAGAGGTATCCCATGCCGACTTCGCCGACATGCGCGAGCAGGTCGCCGAGCGCTATCAGCGTCTGAGCGAGACGAGCGGGTCGCTCTCAATGGAAGCCACGCTGCCAGCGCGCCCGCCGCGCACCCTCGCGCACAGGTCCGCTGCGGCGCTCTTGCCGTAGTCAACGGAGAGGGTCTGCGCGAGCTGTTCGAGGAGCTCGGGGTGCACACGATCGACGGCGGTCCCACCTTCAACCCATCCACTCACGACCTGTTGGTCGGCATACACGACGTGCCCGCCGAGGAGCTTGTACTGCTGCCCAACAGCGCCAACGTGATCATGGCTGCGGACGCGGCCGCCAAGCTGTCGGAGAAGGAGGTGTGGGTGGCGCGCACCACCAGCCAGCAGGCCGGTCTGGCCGCCGCCGTCGCCTTCGCCTTCGACCGCTCCCCGGAGGAGAACAGGCAAGCGCTCGAGGAGGCTATCGCGCGCGTGCGCACCGGCGCCGTCGCCCCCGCCGCTCGCGACGATGCCCAGGGTCGGTTCAAACGCGGAGAGGCCGTCGGGTTCGTCGGAGACGAGGTGCACGCCTGGGGAGATCCGCGTGCCACACTGCAGGCCGTCCTGCACAGGCTCGCCAGCGACGGCCACGGCTCACCCGAGCTCATCAGCGTCCTCGACGGCCAGCACGCCCCGCTGCGTCTGGACGAGCTCGACGGGATGGTCAACGGCGGCGTCGAGCTGGAGCTGCGTCACGGAGGTCAGCCCGCCTACTGGTGGCTGCTCGCCGCCGAGTAGGCGCGCGCGGCGCCGTTGACGACCGCCGCGACGATCATGATGCGCTGCGCATGACATCGGCGACCGCGCCGCATATGCACGACCAGCCGTCGCCATCGGCTCGCTCGACGCGTCGCGGCCCGGTCGTGCGCGCGTTCGCCTCCACCCGCAGCATGAGTCGGGCCGAGCTGATCGCCGCTCCGATCCGCTGGCCGCGACCGACGCGACTGCGCGCTGCGCTGCCGGCGCCCGCCAAGAAGACGGCCGCCGGCCTTCGCACACTCGGCCTGCACACCGTCGGCGACCTGCTCGAGCATCTGCCCAGCGACAGCCGCCAGGCTCGCACCGTCGCCGCGCTGCGAGCCGGCGAGCAGGCCACCGTCGCCGTGCAGGTTCGCAGCATCGCCGCACGGCCCGTGCGCCGCCGGGGCATGCGCCCGCTGGTCGAGGCCGTCGTGTTCGACGCGACCGCAACCATGCGCGCGACGTTCTTCAACCAGCCCTGGCTGGTCGAGCGCTACCCGCCGGGCACACGCCTGCTGCTGCACGGCAAGGCAGACCCCGCGGCGGCTTCGGCGTCGCCCATCATGCCCCCACAACCGACGACAGCGGCGATGCCCAGGAACCGCCCGGCCCCGCTGGCGCGGTCGCCCACTACCCCGCCGCCGAGGGAGTCAGCTCGACCCAGATCCTCACGCTCGTACAAGGCGTCCGCGACGCGCTGGGAGACATCGTCGAGCCGCTCGCAGCCGCCACGCGCGTCGTCGAGGGGCTGCCCGACCGAGCCAGCGCGATCGCCGCGATGCATTTTCCGCGTGCGCCCGAGGACACGCGCGCGGGGCGCCGCCGGCTGGCCTTCGAGGAGCTGCTGCTGACCCAGCTGGAGCTGCTGCGCCGCCGCGCCACGCGCAGGTCCGGCGCCCGGGCCCCCGCCCTGGGTGACCAGCCGACGCTCACCGCACGCTGGCTCGAGCACGAGCTGCCGTTCTCGCCCACTGACGGCCAGCGCGCGGCGATCGACGTCATCGGTCGCGACCTGCAAGCGCCCCAGCCGATGCAGAGGCTGCTGATGGGCGAGGTCGGCAGCGGCAAGACCGTCGTCGCGCTCTACGCCATGCTGCGCGCCGTCGAGCATGGCCACCAGGCCGCCCTGATGGCGCCCACCGAGACGCTCGCCGAGCAGCACTTCGCCACGATTCAACAGCTCGTCGGGGCCGAGCCAATAGCGGCCGCGCTGCTCACTGGTTCCACGCCCGCGCCCAGGCGGCGCGACATCCTCGGCAAGCTCGCCAGCGGACAGCTGTCGCTGCTCGTCGGCACGCACGCCCTGATCGAGCCCGACGTCTGCTTCCACTCCCTCGCGGTAGCCGTAATCGACGAGCAGCACCGCTTCGGCGTGCGCCAGCGCGCCGCGTTGGGCGAGCCCGACGGCGCCCAACCCCAACGCGCCCAAGCTGACGCCGTCTCACCGCACGTCCTGCACATGACAGCCACCCCGATCCCGCGCACGCTGGCGATGGCCCGCTATGGCGATCTTGACACGACCGCCCTGCGCGAGCTGCCGCACGGGCGAAAGCCGATCGACACGCGGCTGGTCAGCTCCCAGCGCGCCCGCCAGGATGCCTACGAGCAGCTGCGCGCCGAGCTTCAGGCGGGACGGCAGGCCTTCGTCGTATGCCCGCTAGTGGACGAGCCCGACGAGCCGGCTGTGAGCGGCGATCGCGCCCAGGACGCCGGCGGGCATGCGCCGTCCGAGCTGCGCGCCGCCAGCGCCGAGCTGGTCCGCTTGCGCGACGGCGAGCTGGCCGGCTATGAGCTCGCGCTGCTGCACGGCGCGATGCGCCCGCGCGAGAAGCAGGATGCGATGAGCGCCTTCGCGTCCGGGCGCGCTCAGGTGCTCGTCGCGACCACAGTCATCGAGGTCGGTATCGACGTGCCCAACGCCACCGTCATGCTGATCGAGAACGCCGAGCGCTTCGGCATCTCCCAGCTGCACCAACTGCGTGGGCGTGTCGGACGCGGTGCGCATCCGGGCAAATGCTTCTTGCTCGCGCCCGCCGGCTCGCGCGGCTCGCCGCGCCTGCGTGCGCTGGTCGCCCACAGCGACGGTTTTCGCCTGGCCGAGATCGACCTGCAGCTGCGCAGCGAGGGAGAGCTGAGCGGAACCCGCCAATCCGGCCTTGCCGACTTCCGCGTGGCCTGCCTGCCCCAGGACACCCAGCTGCTCGAGCGCGCTCGCGCGACGGCCGAGGCGATCATGGCCGCTGACCCACAGCTTGCCGCCCCCGAGCACGTGCTGCTGGGCGCCGCGCTCGAGCAGCGCTTCGGCGCCGACGCGCGCGAGCCGATCCCCGCCTGAGAACCCGAGCCTGGCCAGCGGCCCGGCTACCGTTCGCGCATGCGCGTGATCGCCGGACGCCTCGGGGGCAGGCGCCTGAAAACGCCCACGGGGACCGTCACGCGGCCCACCTCCGACCGCGTGCGCGAGGCGCTGTTCTCGATGCTCGGCCAGGTCGAGGGATGCCACGTCCTGGACCTGTTCGCCGGCAGCGGCGCGCTGGGCATCGAGGCACTCTCGCGCGGCGCCAGCAGGGCTGTGTTCGTCGAGCGAAACGCCCGCGTCGTGGCCGTCCTGCGCGCCAACCTGGCCGCGCTGGCGCTGGCCGACGACGTCGCGCAGGTACGCTACGTCGACGCCCTGTCCGCGCTGCACAGCGCACGACAAAGCGCAGAGACATACGATCTGATTTTCATAGACCCTCCCTACAGGCAGGCGCGCGCGTGGGCGAGTGAGCTGGCGGCGATCCTGCCGTCGCTGCTGAGCCCCGCCGCGCGCGTGGTCGTCGAGAGCGCCACGCGCGCGCCGCTCGAGCTCCCGCTCGAAGATCGAGCGACAGCGGCGCTACGGCGACACTTCGATCACAATCCACCGCCAGCAATGAACCGAGCCGATCAATCGATAGCCGTCTGTCCGGGCTCCTATGACCCGATCACCAACGGCCACCTCGACGTCATCCGCCGAGCCGCCAATCTCTATGACGAAGTGGTCGTCGCCGTCGTCAACCGCTCGGTGCGCAAGAGCGGCGCCCTGTTCGGCATCGACGAGCGCGTCGCGTTTATCGAGCACGCCATCGCCGACCTGCCCAGCGTGCGCGTCGAGCCGTTCAGCACGCTCGTCGTCGACTTCGCGCGCAGCGTCGGCGCCCGGGCCATCGTCAAGGGCCTGCGGGCGATCTCGGATTTTGAGTATGAGCTGGAGATGAACCAGCTGAACCGTCGCCAGGACCCCGAGATCGAGTCCGTGTACCTGATGGCCTCGCCGCAGTACAGTTTCCTTTCATCGAGCGGCGTCAAGGAGCTCGCCACCTTCGGCGGAAAGATCGACGATCTCGTCCCGGCAGAGGTAGTAGCCCGCTTGCAGGAAGAGCTCATGCGCTGACGAAATGAGGGGCCTGGATGCCCCTCGGAGGTATTCGCCACATATGGATGTCCTGGTACTCATAGACAAGCTCGATGACTTGGTGCACAACGCCAAATCGATCCCGTTGAGCGACTCCGTTCGCGTCGACAAGGAGGAGATCTACGACATCCTCGACCAGATGCGCGCAACGATCCCCGAGGAGATCAAGCAGGCGCGCTGGATCGTCAAGGAGCGCCAGGAGATGCTCGCCGAGGCCAAGAAGGAGGCCGAGCGGATCATCACCGAAGCGCGCGAGCGCCAGGAGCGCCTGGTGGGCGAGGAGGAGGTCACCAAGCAGGCCGAGCGCGCAGCCGAGGACATCGTCGAGGACGCCCGCGCGCGCGAGCGCGAGATCCGCCTCGGCGCCGAGGACTACGCGGACGAGATCCTCAACACCCTCGAGGTCAACCTGTCCAAGTTCATCGCCGCCGTCCAGCGCGGACGCGAGCGGCTGCAGGGCAAGGACGAACCTGCCGAAGTCAGCTGAGCGACTGCGGATGCAAGACGCGTTCGCGGCGGCCGTCGCCGCGCTTGAGTTGGCGCATTTTGCGGGCCTCTTTCGGGTAGGGTCTGTTGTGTGAACGCGCACAAGGCCAGATATAGGCTGCAGGTCGCAAAGACGTTCATGGAGACGGGCATGTTCCGCCCGTCGCGGCCCGACAGGACGCTGCGCTCGCTGTCGGCCCTGCGCCGTTGGGGACCCACGCCCGCGGCCGCCTACACGGGAGCCGCCGCCCGCTACCCGCAGCGCACCGCCATCATCGACGAGCGCGGCGCGCTCACCTTCGCCGACGTACACAGGCGCACCAACGCGCTGGCCCACGAGCTGCGCCGGGCCGGCATCGCTGAAGGCGCCGGCGTGGCGATCATGTGCCGCAACCACCGCGGCTTCATCGACGCCACCGTCGCGTGCTCCAAGCTCGGTGCCAGCGTGCTGTATCTGAACACCGCCTTCGCCGGGCCCCAGATCGCCGACGTGATTGCCCGCGAGGGCCCTGTTGCGGTCATCTACGACGAGGAGTTCGCCGGGCTGATCGGTGAGGCAGCCAACAATCGCAAACGCTTCATCGCCTGGCAGGACACTCCAGCCACTTCCACCAACGGCTCTGCATCCCCCGCCGACCCGCTGATCGAGGACCTGATCGCCGCCGGGGTGGACGTCGACCTGCGCCCGCCCGCAGAGCGCGGGCGCGTCGTGATCCTCACGTCCGGGACGACCGGAACGCCCAAGGGCGCCGCGCGCAAGGAGCCCGAGTCGATCGAGCCGATGGCCGCGATGTTCTCCAAGATCCCGCTGCGGGCGCGTGAAACCACGGTGATCGCCGCGCCGATGTTCCACTCCTGGGGCTTTGCCCACTTCACCCTCGGCCTGCCGCTCGGCTCGACGTTCGTGCTCGCCAGGAAGTTCGACCCGGAGGAGACACTCAAGGCCGTCTCGCGCCACCGCGCCAGCGCGCTGGCCGTGGTGCCCGTGATGCTTCAGCGGATGCTCGAGCTCGATCCGCAGACGATCGCACGCTATGACGTCAGCTCACTGCGCGTGATCGCAGTCAGCGGCTCGGTGCTGCCCGGCGAGCTCGCCACACGCGCGATGGACCTGTTCGGCGATGTGCTCTACAACCTGTACGGCTCCACCGAGGTGGCCTGGGCGACGATAGCCACCCCCGAGGACCTGCGCGCCGCGCCCGGAACTGCCGGTAGGCCGCCGATCGGGACGGTTGTCAAGCTGCTCGACGGCGACGGCCGCGAGGTCCCGCCCGGCCAGGGTGGGCGGATCTTCGTGGCCAACGAGATGATGTTTGAGGGCTACACCGGCGGCGGTAACAAGGAGATCGTCGGCGGGCTGATGAGCACCGGCGACGTTGGCCACTTCGACGAAGCAGGAAGGCTGTTTGTCGACGGGCGCGACGACGAAATGATCGTCAGCGGCGGCGAGAATGTCTTCCCACGCGAGGTCGAGGACCTGCTCGCCGACCACCGCGAGATAGAAGAGGCCGCCGTGGTTGGCGTCCAGGATAAGGAGTTCGGCCAGCGCCTAATGGCCTTCGTGGTCGCCCGCAACGGCGCGCAGCTGACCGAGGAAGCCGTCAAGGGCTACGTCAAGGAGAACCTCGCCCGCTACAAGGTCCCCCGCGAGGTCGTCTTCCTGGAGGAACTGCCGCGCAACGCCACCGGCAAGGTCCTCAAGCGCACCCTTGCCGGACGCGAGTAGCGGCCCACGGCGTCGCTAGCCTGGGAGGCATGGCCGCCCGTACGACCCATTCCATTGATCTCGCTGGTCTGCGCCTGAGCGCCGGCGAGGGGCGCCGCCTTGAGCTCATGGTGCCGATCGAGCCGCTGCTGCTGGGCAGCGAGAGCTACGCCGCCCAGCCCCGCCAGGTTCCAGTGCAGCTCGATGTCTCGCGCATGACCGGCGGCGGCTATGCCCTGCGCCTAAGCTTCGCCGCGGCCGTCAGCGGGCCGTGCATGCGCTGCCTGGGGCCGGCCAGCCCGACGATCGATGTGGAGGCGCGCGAGGTTGACAGGCCCGGTGGTGGCGATGAGCTCGACAGCCCCTATGTCGAGAAGGAGACGCTGGATCTCAGCGCCTGGACACGCGACGCGTTGGCCCTGGCGATGCCCACTAAGATCCTCTGCCGCGAGGACTGCGCGGGGCTGTGTCCCATATGCGCCGCCGACCTCAATCTTGCTGGCCCCGACCATCGCCACGAGGCCGCCCCGGACCCGCGCTGGGCCAAGCTGGGTGAGCTGCGCCTGGATTAGGGCGGGTCTGCGCCCGGTCTGCGCCCCCGCACGGCGGTCGCGGCCGGCTGGCCGTCGGGCGGCTGGTAGCCTTCACACCGCCATGGCCGTACCCAAGAAAAAGCAATCGCACAGTCGCACCGCCAAGCGCCGCGCGCAGCACAAGATCGGCACACCCGCCGTCAACGCCTGCCCCCAGTGTCACAGCCCGCGCCGGCCCCACCGTGTCTGCCCAGTCTGTGGCACCTACGCCGGGCGCGAGATCGTCGTGCCTGGAGCGCACGATCACGAGCACGACGACGAGTAGCGCACAGTGACGCCAGGGGACTCGTCCTCCTCGCCGCCAAGCCATCCGGAGCGCTCACACGTGCCGGTCATAGCAGTCGATTGCAACGGCGCAGACCTCGGCTCGGCCGAGGTCGCAGCAGGAGCCGCCATCGCCGTCGGCCAGGGCGCGCGCGTGATCCTGTTCGGGCCCGCCCGCGAGTTCGGCGAGCTACCGCAGGGCGTCGAGGTGGTCGACGCGCCTATCTCGATCGCCAAGGCACCCGACCCTGTCAGCGCTGCCCGGACCACGCCGGATGCGTCGATCGTGCAGGCCGCCAGGGCAGTCGCCGACGGCAGGGCCGACGCGCTCGTGTGCGCCGGCGCCACTGGCGCGGCGCTGGCCGCAGGCACGTTCAACATCAGGCGCGCACGAGGCATCTATCGTCCCGCGCTGGCCATCCCGCTGCCCGTGGGGGGGCGGGATCATCATCAGGTCACGCTGCTTGACGTCGGCGCAAACGCCGAGGCAAGGCGCGAGCACCTCGTGCAGTTCGCCTTCATGGGCGCTGCGCTGTCGCGGACCGTGCTCGGCGTGACGCGCCCGCGCGTGGCGCTGCTGTCAAACGGCGAGGAGGCCGCGCGCGGCAGCGCGCTCGTGCTCGAGGTCCACGGTGAGCTCGCCAAGCGTGCCCAGGACGGCATCGACCTGTTTGACTTCGTCGGCAACGTCGAGGGCAACGACGTGGTCACCGGCAGGGCCGACGTGATCGTCTGCGACGGGCTGACTGGCAACATCGCGCTAAAGCTCATGGAGGGCGTATCCCAGGCGATGCTTGCTGCCATCCGCCATGCCGCAACCTCCACCACGCGCGGCAAGCTGGGCGGGGCGCTGCTGCGCTCCTCGCTGCGCGGCCTGCGCGCCGAGCTTGACCCGGAGGCCAGCGGCGGCGCCTACCTGCTCGGGCTGCGCGGCCTGGGCGTCGTGCCCCACGGGCGCTTCACGCGCGCCGGCTTCGCCCAGGCGATCCTGCGCGCGCAGCGCGGAGCCAGCGAGAACATCGTCGCCCAGACCCAGCGCGCGCTCGAACAGGCCGGCGCGCTCAGGCGCCCGCCCGTGTCCGCGCCTGACGCTAGCCTGCGCCAGGCGCAATGACCCGCGAGCAAGTACTCACCCTGATCCGTACCCACCTGGCCGACGAGCTCGACGTCGACCCCGACACCATCGTTGAAAGCACCCGTTTCAAGGAGGACCTCGAGGCCGACTCGCTGGACCTCTATACGCTCGTGCAGGAGCTCGAGGACAGTTACGGCGTGCACATGACCGACGAGCAGGCCGCGCAGATCCTCACCGTCGGCGGCGCCGTGGACTTTGTGCTCGCCCAAAACGGGAAACCCAATGAGGCTTGATGATGTTGCTCGACGAGCTGCTGGACGAGCTTCCCGACGATCTCGTGCGTCAGGTCTTCACGCACGCCTCCTGGAGCGAGCGGCGCAGCGACTCATACACGCGCCTGGCGTTCCTGGGCGACAGCGTGCTCGCGCTCGCCGTGACCGCCTACCTGTACCCGCGTCTGGAGGCCGAGCGCTTCGGCGCCGGACGGCTGACCAAGATCCGTGCGCAGGCCGTCTCGGGCGTGTCCTGTCGCGCTGTCGCCGAACGTCTGGCGCTGCCTGCGCGCCTGCGTGCGGCCGCGCCCGCCGGGGTGGCACAGAACGCCGCTGCGCTGGTCTCGACCGAGCGCGTGCTCGCCTCGGTGATCGAGGCGGTGATCGGCGCCTGCTACCTGCATGCCGGCTACGAGCGCACCGCGCAGGCCGTCGTGGAGGCCTTCGCGCCGGAGATAGAGACCGCGCTCAATCATCCCGTGGACTTCAAGTCCGCGTTGCAGGAGCTGCTCGCCAGGCGCGGCGCAGAGGTCAGCTACGAGGTGGCCGCCGAGGATGGGCCTCCGCACGCGCGCACCTACTCGGTGGTCGCGCGCGCGGGCGAGCGCCAGCTGGGCACCGGAACCGGCAGGAGCAAGAAGCAGGCCGAGCAGGAGGCAGCACGGGTGGCCGTCGAGCGCTTGGGGTCCGAGCCATGAGGCCTTGCCCATGGAGTATGTGAGATGCGCCTGAAGTCGCTCACCCTCGCCGGCTTCAAGTCCTTCCCCGATCGCACGCGCCTGGACTTCGGGCCGGGGGTGAGCGTGGTGGTGGGGCCCAACGGGTCGGGCAAGTCCAACGTCACTGACGCGGTCCTGTGGGCGATGGGAGAGCAGTCGCCGCTGGCCATCCGCGGCCAGTCGATGCAGGACGTCATCTTCGGCGGCGGGCATGGGGTGCAGGCGCGCAGCGCCGCCGAGGTCGAGATCGTGCTCGACAACTCTGACGGCACGGTGGACCTGCCCGTCGGTGAGATATCGATCGTGCGGCGCCTGGATCGCAACGGCGAGGGTGGCTACCGGCTCAACGGCGCTCGCTGTCGCCTGACCGACGTGATCGAGGTGCTGTCCGACACTGGCCTGGGCAAGGAGACGCACACGGTCATCTCTCAGGGACGCGTGGACGCGATCGTCAACTCCAAGCCGCGCGAGCGGCGCCTGCTGATCGAGGAGGCCGCCGGGCTGGGCAAGCACCGAAAGCGCCGCCGGCGCGCCCAACTGAAGCTCGAGCGCACGCAGCAGAACCTCGACCGCGCGCTTGACATCGAGCGCGAGGCGCGCACGCGCCTGCGACCGCTCAAGCGCCAGGCCGAGGCCGCGCAGTTGCACGAGCGCCTGGAGCGCCAGCTGCTGCAGGCGCGCCTGGAGCTCGCTCGCGACACCGCGCGGCGCCTACGCGCCGAGCTCGACGGGGCCGAGGCGCGCGTCGGCGAGGCCCGCGCGAAGCGAGGCGACGTGGAGTCCAGACTGGCCGAGACGGTCGAGCGCAGGGGCGCCGCCGAGCGGGCTCTGGCCGAGCGCGCAGAGCGCCACGACGTCCTCTCCCAGCGCGCCTATGGCGCACGCTCGGCGCGTGAGCGGCTGGGCCTGCGCGCAGAGCAGGCCGACGCGGCCGCGCACACGCTGGCCAGGCGCATCGAACGCGTCGAGCTCGAGCTCGACGCGCTGGAGCGGGCCGGCGCCCAACCGGGCGAGGACCACGCCGCTGACGCGGGCGCCGATCGCATCGGGGTGCTCGAAACGGAGCTCGCCGCAATCGCCGCCAGCCGAGAGCAGGAGATCGCGCGCGAGACAGCCGAGCTCGAGCACCTGTGCGACGGTCACGCCGCGCAGCTGCAGGAGCTCCAGGACGTAGCGCAGGATGCCCGCACCGCGAGCGAGCTGGCAGACGCGCAGACTGAGCAGGCGCGCGCGCAATTGCTGGACGCCGAGCGCAGCGCACAGGACGCCCGACGCGAGGCCGAGCGCGTCGGCGCAGAGCTTGCCGCTGCCAACCAGTTCCTGCGCGGGCACGCACGGGTGGGGGCTGATCGCGCCGACGCGCCTAAGGCGCTCAGCGAGGAACTGCGTGTGCAGGACGGGTTTGAGCTCGCGCTGGCCGCCGCGCTGGGCGGCCGTCTGGATGCGGCGCTCGTGCCCGACGTGGCCGGCGCGCAGGCGCTGCTCGACGGCGCCGGTCCCGACGGGGGCGCCGCGCTGCTGCTAGGCGCCGGACAAGCACAGAACGGCTCCACTGCAGCCGCCATGTCGCCTGGCAGCGAGCCCGTGCCAGGCGCAGTCAGGCTCGCTGACCTCCTCAGCGGGCCCCCCACGGTGCTGGCTCTGGCCGGGCGTCTGCTCGCCGACGCATGGGTGGTTGAGCGCCTGGAGGACCTGCCGCGTGACTTCGCCGGCCTGGCCGTCACGCGCGGCGGACGGGCGTTGCTCGGCTCCCTGGGCGAGGTGCGCCAGCTCGGCGAGGGCGGCACCGAGCGCGTGCTCGCACGCCGCAACGAACGCGACAGGCTGATATCCGCGGCCGAGCGTGCCGCACAGGACGAGCAGGCTGCCCAGGGCGCCTGCGAGCAGGCGCTGGCTGCGGTGCACGCCGCCGAGCAGGGCGGCGCGCAGGCACAAGCGGCGCTGCGCGAGGCCGAACGCGGTCAGGCCGAGACAAGTGAGGCGATGCGCCGAACGAGCTGGCTGATCGAGCAGCGCCGCAGCGCGCCCGAGCACGGTCCGCTGGCGGTCAGGAAGGCCGAGCTGGAGGGCGAGCTGGCGGCCGAGCGCCGGCAGGCCGAGCGCCGCCAACAAGAGCGTGTCGAGCGGGCGGCGAGAATTGAGCGACTGCAGGCCCGGCACGCCGCCGACACGGCGCTCGTGCCGCGTGTGCAACGCCTGGCGCAGGCGCTGCACACCGCCATCGAGGCCACACAGGGGCTCATCGCAGCGCTCGAGTCAGAGCTCGCAGCCGACCGCGCCGCTGGCGAGGAGATGGCAGCACAGCTGCGTGCCTGCGCTGCCGAGGAGGCAGACATCCAGGTCGCGCTGCGCGCGGCCGGTGAGCTGGTCACCGAGGCCGAGGTGGCCGCCCAGCGCCTGCGCGACCAGGCGGCCGACGCCGATGTGGAGCTTGCCGGCATCGCCCAGCGGCTGGGGCTCGCGCCAGACGACGGCGCTGGCGAGCAGGAGGACCTGGACGCCGAGCAGGCGCAGGCGCTAACGGCGCGGGTAGAGCGCCTGACGCGCAGGCGCGAGCAGCTGGGACCCGTCAATCCCCTGGCCCAGGAGGAATACGCCGAGGCGGTCGCGCACGTGGAGGAGCTCGAGCGCCAGCGCACGGACCTGGAGACCGCGCTGCGCGAGCTACGCACCGTGATCCGCGAGACCGACCGCCAGATCCGGGAGACATTCCAGGAGACCTTCGCGGCCGCCGCGCGCAACTTCGAAGAGCTGGCCGGCGACGTGTTCCCCGGCGGCTCCGGGCGCCTGACGCTGGTCAAGGACGAGCACTCGCCGCGCCCAGTGCTCGGCGGCCAGCCCCTGTCGGCCAACGGCAAGCAGCCCGATGCGGAGGCGATCGAGGCGGCCGCCGAGGCCGAGGCCGAGCGGGCGCAGCCCGGACACGCCGAAGAAGAGGACCTGGAGGGAGTCGAGATCGAGATCACGCCCGCCGGCAAGTCGACCAAGCGGCTGTCGCTTTTGTCGGGCGGTGAGAAGTCGATGACCGCGCTGGCCTTCCTGTTCGCCGTGTTCCTCGCACGCCCCTGCCCCTTCTACATCCTCGACGAGGTCGAGGCTGCGCTGGACAACCTCAACCTCGATCGCTTCCTCGCACTGCTGCGCCGCTACAGCGATCGCGCGCAGTTCATCGTCATCACCCACCAGAAGCGCACGATGGAGGCCGCAGACTGGCTGTACGGCGTGTCGATGGGCGGAGACGGGGTCTCCAAGGTCCTCTCGCGGCCGCTGCCCGCGCAGGACGAGCGCGACGCCCAGCCGGCAGATCGCGACGCAGAGGTGGCCGAGGTCGCCTGATATCGTCGCGCGGCCCGTGGCGCGCGACTGGAGCGAACTGTTCATCACCGACGACGACGGCAGCCCGGGCGAGGATCGGTCCTCTTCTGAGCAGCCGGGACGGCGCGGGCTGTTTCGTCGTCTGCGCGAGAGCATGGCCAAGACGCGTCAGGCGCTCGGCTCAGAGATCCAGGCCACCCTGTTCGGCGAGCTGGACGAGGGCACCTGGGAACGCCTGGAGGAGGCGCTGATCATGGCCGACGTGGGAGCACGCACGACCGCGTCGGTAGTGCAAAAGCTCGAGGCCGAGGCCGGCGCGGGGGAGATCGAGGGCGGCCAGGCGCTCAGCGAGCGGCTGATCGCACTGCTGGCCGACACGGCCACCGTCGGCGACGGGCGCATCGACATTCGCGCGCAACCCACCGTCATCATGGCCGTCGGCGTCAACGGTACCGGCAAGACCACCACGATCGGCAAGCTCGCCTGGCACCTGCGCCAGGAGCTCGGGCGCAGCGTGCTGCTGGCCGGCGCCGACACGTTCAGGGCGGCCGCCGGCGAGCAGCTGGAAGGCTGGGCACAGCGCGCCAGCGTGGACGTCGTGCGCGGCGCCGAGGGCTCAGACCCGGGTGCCGTCGCCTTCGAGGCGGTTGCGCAGGCGCACAGCCAGGGCATCGACGTGGTGATCGTCGACACCGCCGGGCGCCTGCACACCCAGGACGACCTGATGGCCGAGCTGGCCAAGGTGCGCCGGGTGATCGCGCGCCAGCTGCCCGGCGCGCCGCACGAGACGCTGCTCACGCTCGATGCCACCACGGGCCAGAACGGGCTGCGCCAGGCCAAGCTGTTCGCGCACAGCGCCGACGTGAGCGGCGTGGTGTTGACCAAGCTCGACGGGACCGCGCGGGGAGGCATCGCGCTGGCGATCGCCGCCGAGCTGGCCCTGCCCGTCAAGCTGATCGGCGTGGGAGAGTCCGTCGAGGATCTGCGGCCGTTTGACCCGCAGGACTTCGCGCGCGCGCTGATCGCGGATCCGTAGCGGGCGCTGCGCCAGCGCCGCCCGGCCAGCGGAGAGATAACCTGAAGGTATGGACGGTTGGGTCATCTGGCTGATCGCAGCCTGCATCCTGGGGCTGGGCGAGCTGCACCAGGGCGCTTTCTACCTGATGCCGTTCGCCATCGGTGCGGCACTCGCCGCGATCGTCAGCGCGCTCGGGGTGGGCGCGCCGCTGGCAGCGATCGTGTTCGCGCTCGCGTCGGTGATCGTGTTCGCAGGGCTGCGTCCGGTCGCACGCCGCCACCGCCATCTGCCCCCGGCGATCAGGACCGGGGCCGCCGCGCTCGTCGGTCATCGCGCGATGGTCCTCGAGCGGATCGCCAACGGCGAGGGCGTCGGCTGTGTGAAGATCGACAACGGCGAGGTGTGGACCGCCCGCAGCTACGACGATGACGAGGTCATCGACGCCGGCGAGCGCGTCGAGGTCGTAGAGATACGCGGCGCAACCGCTCTAGTGATGCACTGAAAGGACAGCCATGGTCGCTCTCATCGTCATCGTCGTGCTCGTCATCTTCGCTCTGGTGCTCGCCGCGCGCACGATCCGCGTCATACCGCAGGCGCGTGCGGGGGTGGTCGAGCGCCTCGGCCGCTACAGCCGCACGCTCGAGCCGGGGCTGACGATCGTCACTCCGTTCATCGATCGCGTCAGGCCGCTCGTGGACCTGCGCGAGCAGGTCGTCAACTTCTCGCCGCAGTCGGTCATCACCGAAGACAACGTCGTCGTCGGCATCGAGACGGTTCTGTACTTCACGATCACCGATCCCCGCTCGGCGACCTATGAAATTGCCAACCCGCTGCAGGCGATCGAGCAGCTGACCGTGACGACGCTGCGCAACGTGATCGGCGGCCTCACGTTGGAGGCCACGCTGACCGCACGCGAGAACGTCAACACCGAGCTGCGTGTGGTGCTCGACGAGGCGACAGGCAAGTGGGGCATCAGGATCAACCGCGTGGAGATCAAGTCGGTCGACCCGCCCGCGGACATCAGGACCGCGATGGAGAAGCAGATGCGCGCCGAGCGCGACCGGCGCGCGGCGATCCTCACCGCAGAAGGCGAAAAGCAGGCCCAGATCCTGACCGCCGAGGGCGCCAAGCAGGCCGCCGTGCTCACTGCCGAGGGTGAGCGCCAGGCGGCGATCCTACGCGCTGAGGGCGAAGCGAAGGCCATCGACACGGTTTTCACGGCCATCCACGAGGGCAAGCCCGACCGGGCGCTGCTCAGCTACGAATACCTGCAGATGCTGCCCCAGCTGGCCGAAGGCGACGCTAACAAGGTGTTCGTCGTGCCGTCCGAGTTCGCCGAGGCGTTCGGCGGCATCGGCGAGGCGCTCAAAGGTCGCCACGAGGCGCCGCCTGAGCGCCCGGTGCGACCGTTGCGCCCGCCCGCCGACTCCGAGGGCTGACACCCCCGCGCCCGCCGCTGCCGTGGCAACGGCGCGACGGCTGCGAGAATCACCAAGACATGTTCGACGCCCTCGCCGAGAAGCTGCAGGAGACGCTCGCCGATGTGCGCAATCGCGGTGCGCTGACCGAGCAGGACGTCGACGCGGCGATGCGCGAGATCCGCCTGGCGCTGCTGGAGGCCGACGTCAACTTCAAGGTTGTCCGCCAGTTCACCTCACGGCTGAAGGAGCGCTGCCTGGGGGCCGACGTGGTCGGGCGGCTGAACCCCGGCCAGCAGGTCGTCAAGATCGTCGGCGAGGAGCTGACCGCATTGATGGGGGGCCCGCCCACCGGCTCGCCCGCCGGGGGCCCACCCACCGAGCCGGCCGGCCTGGTCTTTTCTCCGCGCCCACCCACCGTGATCCTGATGGCCGGCCTGCAGGGCTCGGGCAAGACCACCGCCACCGCCAAGCTCGCGCGCTACCTGCGCGAGGAGCACTCCTCGTCGGTGGCAGTGGCTGCGTGTGACGTCTACCGTCCGGCCGCCGTCGAGCAGCTTGTCAAGGTCGGCGCGCAGGCCGGCGCGGAGGTCTACGAGCAAGGCACCGAGCGCGACCCCGTGGACATCGCCTCGTGGGCACTGGAGCGGGCACGCGCGGAGGGCAAGGACGTGCTGATCGTCGACACCAGCGGGCGCCTGCACGTGGATGAGCAGCTGATGGCAGAGCTCGTGCGCATCCGCGACGCGGTCAAACCCGACGACGTGCTGCTGGTGGTCGACGCGATGACCGGCCAGGACGCGGTCAACGTCGCGGAGAGCTTCGCGCAGGCGGTGCAGTTCGACGGGGTGGTCATGAGCAAGCTCGACGGCGACGCGCGCGGCGGGGCCGCGCTGTCGGTCAAGGCGGTCACCGGCAAGCCGATCCTGTTCGCTTCCACCGGTGAGAAGCTCGAGCAGTTCGAGCGCTTCCACCCCGACCGCATGGCCCAGCGCATCCTCGGGATGGGCGACGTGATGAGCCTGATCGAGAAGGCCGAGCAGCAGTTCGACGAGGACGAGGCGCGCGCCCTGGAGCGCAAGCTGCGCCGCAACCAGTTCGGCCTCGATGACTTCCTCGACCAGTTGAAGATGGTGCGCAAAATGGGGCCGCTGACGAGCATCCTGGGCATGATCCCCGGGCTTGCCGGCCACCAGCTGCAGAACATGAAGGTCGACGAACGCGAGCTCGACCGCATCCAGGCGATCATCCTGGCGATGACCCCCGAGGAGCGCCGCCGGCCCGAGCTGATCAACGGCTCGCGGCGGCTACGCATCGCGCGCGGCTCGGGCACCAGCGTCCAACACGTCAACAAACTGGTCAAGCAGTTCGGCCAGATGCGCAAGGTGATGCGCCAGGTCGGCCGCGGCAAGATGCCCGACATCGGCGCGCTCATGCGCAACGCGCGCTGAACCGTCTAAGCTCTCCGCCGGACTTTATTTATGAACGAGAGGAAGACGTGTCGGTAAGGCTCAGGCTCACACGAGTGGGCGGCAAGAAGGACCCCATATGGCGTGTGGTCGTGGCCGACCAGCGCTCTCCGCGCGATGGCCGCGTGATCGAGACGATCGGCCAGTACAACGCGCAGACCAACCCGTCGACGATCAACATCGACGCGGAGCGCGCGCGCACGTGGCTGGCGCGCGGCGCCCAGCCCTCGGGCACGGTGCGCAAGCTCCTGCGCATCCAGGGAATACAGCCCTAGCCCCGGAGAGTGAGCCCCATGCCCGACGACGTCCCCAGGCGGCTGTTGGAGTACCTCGCCGAAGGGCTGGTCGACGAGCCAGACGCCGTCAGCGTCGAGCAGTTCGAGGAGGACGACGGGACGATCGTGCTCGAGCTGTGCGTGGGCGCCGACGACTACGGTCGCGTGATCGGCCGCGGCGGGCGCACCGCGCACGCCCTGCGCACGGTCGTAAAAGCGGCTGCTGCCAGCGAGGGCCAGCACGTGCTCGTCGACATCGTCGATTGAGCCGGCCAGAGCAGCCAGCGAATCCGCCGACGGCGCCGGGCGCTCCGCCCCAGCGCCTTGGCTCGCAGGCGGGCATCTCCGCCGGCAGGGTCGGACGTCCCCATGGCCTGGATGGGAGCTTCTACGTGACTGGCGCGCGCGGGCGCCTGCTGGCGCTGGGCAGCGCCGTGACAGTGGCGGGCCGCACGCTTGCGCTCGTGCGCCGCGCGGGCACTGAGCAGCGGCCGATCGTCCGCCTGGAGGGCGTCGAAGACCGCGCTGGCGCGGAGGCGCTGAGGGGCATGGAGCTGACCGTGCCCGCCGGCGAGGCACCGGCGCTGGGAGAGGGGGAATGGTGGGCGCATGAACTGGAGGGGTGTGAGGTTCGTGATGGCCAGCGGCTGCTGGGCACGGTCAGTCGCCTGATCGAGCTGCCCTCCTGCGAGGCCCTGGAGGTCGACCCCGTCGGCGGCGGGCAGCCGCTGCTGGTGCCGATGGTCACAGACGCCGTCCGCAGTGTCGATTGCGCCGCTGGGCGGATCGAGGTCGACACGGACTTCCTGGACCTGGCGTGAACATAGACATCTTCACCCTGTTTCCCGAGTGGTTTGACTGGTTCTCCTCCCAGCGCCACGTGCGCAACGTGCTCGAGCTGGGCTTGAGCCTGCAGTGCGTGAACATCCGCGACCACACGACGCTCAGTGGCGGCCAGGTCGACGACACGCCCTTCGGCGGCGGCGCGGGCATGGTGTTGCGCGTGGACGTGCTCGACAGCGCGCTGCGTGCCCACTACGGCGTCGACCCGGTGCAGCTGGCGACGCAGCGGCGGGTGATCGCGCTGGCGCCAGGCGGGCGGCTGCTCGACGACGAGCTGGCCGAGGAGCTGGCGGGCGAGGGCGCGCTTACGCTCCTGTGCGGGCGCTATGAGGGCTTTGACGAGCGCATCCTGGAGCACTTTGCAAGCGACGTCGTGTCGATCGGACGGTATGTGCTCAGCGGCGGCGAGCTGGCGGCGATGGTCCTGTGCGACGCGGTCATGCGCAAGCTCCCCGGCGCGCTGGGCCACGAGGACTCCGCTACCGAGGAGTCCTTCAGCGCGGCCCTGGAGGGGCAGCCCGAGTACCCGCATTACACCCGCCCGGCCGAGTACCGCGGCTGGCGGGTCCCCGAGGTCTTGCTGTCGGGCCACCACGAGCGCATCGCGCGGTGGCGGCGCGAGCAGAGCCGCCAGCGCGGCAGCGCGGGGTAGCGTGTGTGCGGCGGCTGAGAGCGGGCGTTCGCTACCATTGCCCGGTCGCGCCGGCCGAGAGCTTTCTCGGGGCCCTCCCCGGCCATTCGGGCGCGCGCCCTCCTTCACCGTTATGAGCAGCGTCATCGAAACCATCGAGCGCGCGCAACTGCGCCGCGTACCCAGCTTCGCCCCGGGCGACCGCGTGAAGGTTCACTTCCAGGTCATCGAGGGTACGCGCAGGCGCGTGCAGGTCTTCGAGGGGGTCGTCATCAAGCGCCAGGGCCACGGCGTTCGCGAGACGTTCACCGTGCGCAAGCAGTCCTTCGGGGTCGGCGTCGAGCGCATGTTCCCGCTGCATTCCCCCAAGATCGAGCGCATCGAGCTGGCTGCGCGCGGCGACGTTCGCCGGGCCAAGCTGTACTACCTGCGCGACCGCGTCGGCAAGCGCGCACGCGTGCGCGAGCGCCGCTACACGGGTCCGGAGGAGATCGTCGAGCCCGGGCTGCTGCACGAGCAGGCTCCGGTCGCCACCGACGCGGACGGCATGACCGCGGAGGAGTCAGTCGCGGCGGAGGCGGCCGGCGCGACGCAGTCGGGCGGTGCCGGCGAGGCGACCGTCGAGGCTGGCGACGCGACCGCGGCCGGGCAGAGTCGGGAACAGGCGGACGCAACCGCAGAGGGGGGTGGCGCAGACACGGATGGCGAGTCCCAGGCCCAGCCGGGCGAGGGCGAGCCCGATCAGGCGCCGGCGGCCGCCACGGCGCAGGACGCCGGCGAGACCGACACCCCCTCAGACGCCGGCGACGCGCAGGGAGGTGGTTCGTCCGGCGACGAGCCCGCGTGAAGACGGACGCCAAGACGGGCGCGCGCGCCCGCAAAAAGGGGGCCCCCCCGGACGAACAGCAGGACGGGCAGCGCTCGCGTTCGCCGGTCAACTCCATCGCCAACCTGCTGGTGGGCGCAAAGACCGGCAGGAAGCAGTCCAAATCGACGACCGCCTCGATCATCGAGCTGATTGTCATCATCGCCGTGGCGCTGGGCCTCGCGCTCGGCATCCAGGCATGGATCGTCAAGCCTTACCGCATTCCCAGCGGCTCGATGGAGCCCACGCTGGCGGTCGGTCAGCGGGTGCTCGTCAACCGCATCGGCATGGACTTCAGCGAACCGCACGTGGGCGAGATCGCGGTCTTCCATCCCCCCAAGAACGCCGAGCAGGAGGTCTGCGGGCCGACGCCGCATGTCGTCAAGGTGGGCGGCGCCGCCTGCGCGGAACCGGAACCCAAGCCGGACTCGAGCGTCAACTTCATCAAGCGAATCATCGCCGGGCCGGGCGATGAAATCTACATTCGCGAAGGCCACGTCTACCGCAAGGCCGCCGGCAAGACCCAGTTCGCGCGCGAGCAGGACTCCTACATCCGCGCCTGCGGGGCCAGCCCCGAGTGCAACTTCCCGGTGCCGATCAAGATTCCCGCCGGACACTGGTTCATGATGGGCGACAACCGTGGCGAATCCGACGACAGCAGGTTCTGGGGACCCGTCCCTACGGGTTGGATCATCGGCGGAGCCTTCGCCACCTACTGGCCCCCCGACCGGATCGGGATCCTCTAGGGAGCCTGACGCCGTGGCTGTACGCGGCGTGTCTGACCCCTCGCGCAGCGGCTCGGCGGCCAACGGCGCATCCGCGGGCGCCGCACGCTCCACGGCCCGATCGCGCCGGCGCGCCCGCCGCGACACAAGCGGACGGCGACTGTTCGCGTTTGACAAGCGCCTGGGGGTGCGCCTGGTGGCCGGCGCCGACGAGGCCGGCCGCGGCTGCTTGGCCGGGCCGCTGGTGGCCGCAGGTGTGCTGTTCGACCAGGACGCGCTCACCACCAGGGAGCTGCGCTCGCTGCGGGCGCTCAACGACTCAAAGCAACACACGACCGAGGCGCGCGAGGAGCTCTACCCGCTGGTGCTGCGCAGCGCCAGCCGCGTGGTCGTGGTCTCGCGCTGCGTGCGCGGGATCGACGCTCGGGGGCTGCACAAGACCAACCTGGCCGCCCTGCGCGACGCTCTGCTCGGCGTCACGCAGGACGTCGCTGACGATGTTCTGTGTCTCGTTGACGGCTTCTCCGTAGCCGAGTTCGGGCGGCCCCAGCGTGCGATCGTCGACGGCGACGCGACCAGCGCTGCGATCGCCGCCGCCTCGATCGTCGCCAAGGTCACCCGCGACCGCTACATGCGCCACGCCGACTCCCAGCATCCGGGCTGGAACTTCGCCGAGCACGTCGGCTACTCCACGCCCTCGCACCGCGAGGCGATCCTGCGCCAGGGCGTCTCGCCGCTGCACAGGATGTCCTTCCAGTCGCTCGCATATCAGCAGCTGGCGCTGTAGGGCGAGCAGCGCTCTGTGGCGCGGAGGGTCGACCGGGCCACGGACGCAGGGCGAAGCCCTTGCTACCGATCGGAGCTCGGCCAGCAAGGGCGAGCCCGAGGACAAAGGCCCGCGAAGGCCATACGTGCCCCAGAGTCACCATGCGCCCTCCAGGTGGTCAAGACGTACGAGCCTGTCCTTCTCGTCGAGAATGACCCCGATGGCGTCGAAGCGAATCGTATGGGCAGACGGTCTGATGTGGCGCTCTTTGCTCAGCCAGGCGACCGCCAAACTGCGCAGCCGGGCCCGCTGACGAGGGCGCAGCCAGGTCAGCGGCTCCTGCTCGGAACGTACGCGTCGGCCGTGAACCCCAGCCCTTCGAGTCTTGACCTCGACAAAAACGAGCGTAACGCCGTTGAAGGCGATCAGGTCGATCTCGCCCTCGCGGGTGCGCACGTTGCGCCCGAGCGCGCAGAAGCCGAGCCGTTGCAGGTGCGCTGCGGCCAGCTCCTCGCCGGCGCGCCCGAGTGCGTGGCGGGGATCGCGAGGTCGGCCGGGTAGAGATCCGGTCGCGGGCATCTTTGGCGAGTGGTCGGTGGACACCTGCCTGACGCTATGCCGATCGATGTGACCGGGGGCATCGCTATGTGCCGATTCAGTGCCCGAGCTGTGACAGGCCTGTGTCCTCGATAGCCTGCGACTCCGTGGACGAAGTCTCAGAGGCAACCGCGACCAGACAGCCCGCGTTCGATGCGCCGGATCGCGACGGACGAACGCGAGGCGAGGACGGAGCGCCGCGCAGCGAGGGTGGCCCACGCTCGCTGGACGGCGTCAGCGGCTTCATGGGGCTGCACTGGGAGGATCCGCAGACGGTTCGCCTGACGATCCGCCCGGAGCTGATCAACGGCGGCGGCCTGCTGTCGGGCGTGGTCACGTATGCGATGGTCGACTACTGCATGGGCTCGACCCTGTGGGTGCAGACCACCAAGGATGAGCGCATCGCGACGATCAGCATCTCGATCAACTACATCCAAACCGCGACCGAGGGCGAGATCGTGTGCCGCACCACGCTAGACCGGCGCAACCGCAGCAACGCGGTGATGCGCAGCGAGGTGCGCCACGAGGACGGGCGGCTACTCGTCACTGCGATCGGCAGCTACACGATCTTCCCCAGACGCACCCTGAAGGACACACCCAGCAGGGCGCAGGCAGGCAAGCGACCGGCGACCACCCCGGACAGCTGACTCCCACCGCCCTCACCATCGCCGGCTCTGACTCCGGCGGGGGGGCCGGCATCCAGGCCGACCTGAAGGCGTTTGCGCGCTGCGGCGTGCACGGGACGAGCGCGATCACCGCGATCACCGCCCAGAGCACGGTAGGCGTGAGCGCGATCCACATGGTGCCTGCCGACATCGTGCTCGAGCAGGTGCGCGCGGTGCTGTCCGACATTCGCGTGGATGCGGTCAAGGTGGGGATGCTCGGCAGTGCCGACGTTACGCTCGCGGTCGCTCAGGCGTTGGACGAGCTGCCGGACGGCACGCCCGTGGTGGTGGACCCGGTGATGGTCGCCGAGTCGGGCGCCCGGCTGCTCGCGCCCGACGCTCAGCAGGCGCTCGTTGCCGAGATCTTGCCGCGGGCCACGGTGCTCACGCCAAACCTGCCCGAGGCCAGGGTCTTCGCCGGCGAGCGGTATGCCTCTCGACCGGGCCACGAGTCCGCCTTGCCGGGCGATGGGGAGCCTGCTTCCTCGCCTGGCGTTGATGATGAGGACGCCGAAGCCGAGGCCCTCGCCCGCGCCATACTCGCGCTCGGCCCCCGCATCGTGGTGCTCACCGGCGGCCACCGCGCGAGCGCGACCGACCTGTTCCTCGACTCGGGTGGCGACGGCGCAATCGTGCGCATCGAAGGTGAGCGCCATCCCGATGGCGCTGCGCACGGCTCGGGCTGCACCCACTCGTCGATCCTCGCCGCCCAGCTGGCGCTTGGGCACACACCGCTGCACGCCGCCCGCGCGGCGCGCGAGCTGGCGGGCGAGGCCGTGGCCAACGGCCTGCGCGACGTCGGCGCCGGTGCCGGACCGGTCGATGTGCTCGGCCTGGAGTCGATGCGCGAGCGCTGACGCCGCGTGGCCGACTGGGCGCACGTTGGACCCCCACCTGCTCCGCCGCGGCCGGCCCAGCCGCCATGTGCGCGAACTGCCGCTGCGCTCCCGGCCGTTTGCCATAATCCGAAGTCGATGAAGCTGCTGCGCATGAAGCCCGGACACGGCGAGATCGTCCTAGCGGAGGGTGATGTGGATGTGCCCGAGCAGGAGCGGGAGCTGATCGAGGCCTTTCGCCGCGAGCTGGATGCGGGCATGTGGGCGGCCGTGCCCACGCAGTCTCGCGGCGGGCGCCGCGAGGCCGAGCTCGTCAAGGACTTCGGCGACGTGCCGCGCGACGCTGAGCGCGTGATCTTCTTCCCACGGGCAGCCGGCGGGGCGCCCGGGGCGACGCACTAGCAGCTGTGTCGCTGGCGCTTGGCACGGCCGCCATCATCCTCGTCGTGCTGCTGTGGGAGCTGACCCGGCCGAAGGTCAAAGACGCGTCGGCACGGTTGCGCCTGGTGTGGACCAATCGCTGGCGCGCAGCCGGGCAGAGCCGCTATGACCCCGGCCGTGAGTTGCGCGCCGAGCAGAGGGCGCGCGCGCTGCTGCGCTCGTGCATCGACGATGACGACTGGACGATGTATCGCGACCTGGGCTTCCTGCGTGTGTGGGGTCGCCTTGGCGAGCGCGGCGAGCTGCACCGCGACGGCGCGGCGGCGCGCCCAGATCGCGCCGCGCGTGACGGCGCGCCATACGCCTACCTGATCTACCCGCACAAGCCGATCGTCGCCTACGTGCCCGCCACCGGGGAGCTGCTCAACGAGTACTGCGTGGCCTTCCCCGACGACTCCAGGCCCTACGGCAGCTCGCGGCTGCCCGACTCAGACGATGTGCTCGCCAAGTGGATGGCGCTGACAGGCGACGAGCGCCGCCTGCTCAGCGACGCCAACATGCACCTGCCGGGGCGCCAGGTCGACCCCGACATGGTGCGGCGCGATCTGACCCGTCTGGTGGCGTGGGATCGCGAGCAGGTCTCCCGTCCGGCCGGTAGTGTGCGCGCGGCGTGAGCGCTTCTGACGGATTCGACGTAAAGCACCGCAGCCGCGCCCTCACCGAGGGGCCCGAGCGAGCCGCCGCGCGCGCGTACCTGCACGGCATCGGCTACTCGGCCGAGGACCTGGCCAAGCCGATCGTAGGCGTGGCCCACTCGTGGATCGAGACGATGCCCTGCAACTTCAATAACCGGGTGCTTGCGGCCAAGGTCAAGGAGGGCATTCGCGCGGCTGGCGGCACACCGATGGAGCTCAACACGATCGCCATCTCCGACGGCATCACCATGGGCACCTCCGGCATGCGCGCGTCGCTGGTCTCGCGCGAGCTGATCGCCGACTCGATCGAGCTGGTCGCCTCCGCTCACGCCTTCGACGCGCTGGTGACGATCTCCGGTTGCGACAAGACGATTCCGGGAACGGTGATGGCGCTCGCCCGCCTGGACATCCCCGGACTGATGCTCTACGGCGGCTCGATCAGGCCCGGCCACTACAAGGGGGCCGAGGTGACTATCCAGCAGGTCTTCGAGGCGGTCGGCGAGTTCGCGTCGGGCAAGATCACCGAACATGAGCTGCACGAGCTGGAGGACGCCGCGTCGCCGGGCGCGGGCGCGTGCGGCGGCCAGTTCACGGCCAACACGATGGCGATGGCCTTCGAGGCGCTGGGCATCTCGCCGGCCGGGTCGGCGATGGTGCCGGCTGAGGACGGGCGCAAGCTCGAGGTCGCAAAGGCCTGCGGTGAACTGGTGATGGACGTGCTGGGCCGAGGACAGCGCCCGAGCGACATCATCACCAAGCCGGCGCTCGAGAACGCGATCGCCGCGGTTGCCACCAGCGGTGGCTCGACCAACGGCGTGCTGCACCTGCTGGCGGTCGCGAGGGAAATGGGCGTGCCGCTGGCGATCGATGAGTTCGAGGCGATCTCCGAGCGCACGCCGCTGCTGTGCGACCTGCAGCCCGGCGGCCAGTATGTCGCAACGGAGCTTTACGAAGCGGGCGGCGTGCCGCTCGTGCTGGCTAGGCTGAAGGAGGCAGGGATCCTCAATGCGGATGCGCCGACCGTCACTGGCAAGACGATCGGCGAGCACGCCGCCGAGGCGAAGGAGACCGACGGCCAGCGCGTCGTGCGCCCGCTGTCCGACCCGATCAAAGCGACAGGCGGATTTGCGATCCTGCGCGGCAACGTCGCGCCCGACGGCTGCGTCGTGAAGCTGTCCGGGCACGAGCGTCGCAAACACGTGGGGCCCGCGCGTGTGTTCGACGGCGAGGAGGCCGCCATGGCGGCCGTGCTCGCCCACCAGATCCAGGCGGGCGACGTAGTTGTGATCCGTGGAGAGGGGCCTGCCGGCGGCCCCGGCATGCGCGAGATGCTCTCGGTCACCGCGGCGATCGTGGGGGAGGGGCTCGGCGAGGACGTCGCGTTGATCACCGACGGGCGCTTCTCGGGCGCCACGCACGGATTCATGGTGGCTCACGTCGCGCCGGAGGCCGCCCGCGGTGGCCCGATCGGCGCGCTGCACGACGGCGACCAGCTGACGATCGACGCGGACACGCGTTGCCTGGACGTGGCGCTCTCAGATGAGGAGATCGCCACGCGCGTGAGCTCCTATAGCCAGCCGCCGCGCGCCGACGAGCACGTGGACATCGCGATCCAGAAGTACGCCAAGCTCGTCGGCAGCGCCGCCGAGGGCGCGATCGCGCGCTAGGAAGCCGCTGGCGCGGCGCTACTCGCTCAAGAAGTCTTTCAGCAGCTCGTTGAACGCGGCTGGGCGCTCGAGCATGGACATGTGGCCGGTGTCCGCGAACACGACCTTGCGCGAGTTGGGGATCAGCTCGGCGAACACGTCGGCGTCGCGCAGCGGCACCAGGCGGTCGCGATCGCCCCACACGATCAGCGTGGGGCAGGCGATCTCGGGCAGGCGCTCGCGGAAGTCGTATTCGAAGATGGCCTGAAGCGCAGGCAGGAAGCCGGGCTTGCCGGCGCCGCGCACCTGCTCGGCGGCCAGCGCCGCGGGCAGGCGGCCGGGATGGCGCACGACTACGTTCAGCGCGGCCTCGCGCAGCCGTGCGCGACGGACGACCGTGTCGGACTTGGAGGCCATCCATGCGCTAGCGGCCTCGAGCACCCGCTCGGCGCGTCGCATAGCGGGCAGCACGCGCATGCCCGGCCGGTAGTCGTAGGTGGAGATCCCGGCGGCGGACACGAGCACGAGGCGCTCCACGCGCTGGGGGAAGGCGATCGCCAGCTCGGCCGCGATGAAGCCGCCCATCGAGTTGCCCACCACGGCGGCCGCGTCGATGCCCAGCTGTCCGAGCAGGCGATCGAGCAACCGGGCATAGCCCGAGATGGAGATCGGCCCGGCGGGCATCGGCGAATGCCCGAAGCCGGGCAGGTCGAGCGTGAGCACGCGATGCTCGCGGGCGAAGACCGGCAGCTGCTCGAGCCAGTTGGGCCAGGAGCCGGCCAGGCCATGGACGAACACCACCGGCTGACCGCCCGTCGAGCGCTCGGGGCCGAGCTCGATCGTGTTGATCGGCTGGCCGTCCACGGTCACCCAGCGCTGGTGCGCGCGCCAATCGACGTCCAGCCACGGCGAGCGTCCGACCGGTCCGTAGGGCGGCTGCGTATCGCCGGGCGACGTGGAAGTCGCTGGGGCGTGCTGGAAGGTGCTCATGGCTTGCGCCCTGCTCGGGCGACCGTCGTGCAAACGACGATAGTGCATCCGTCCAGTCTGACCTGTGACTATGGCTATACGGCGCTGGCACGGGATATCATCCGCGCAAGGTCCATCCGACCGTCGTCGCAGGCATCTCGCGGCGAGCACCTTTTTCCTCCGGAGTGGTAGGGGCCATGGCCGACAAGCGAACGAGCGCTCGACAGGATCTGCGCCGGCTATGCCAGGCAGGCCGGAGGGCGCCTGCGGCGAAGTAGGCCTCGCGATGGCCGGGGCGCAGACGGGGCAACAACACGAGCAGCACGAGAGCGCGCTTGACGACGCGTGGGATCGGGCGATCGCCCTCATGCAGGAGGACCTGCGACGCCGCGACGCCGCGCAGCGCACACGGCGCGCCTATGGCATCGATGCCGCGCAGCTGGCGCGTTGGGCGCTCGCCCGCGGGCTCGCCCCCAGCGACCTGACCGCGAAGGCCGTGCGCCGCTACATCGCTCATCTGTCAGAGCGCTCGCGTGACAGCGAGGGCAGCGCGCCTGCGACCGCTGCGCGCAAGCTGGCCTCGCTACGCGCACTGCTGTCAAGCCAGCGCGAGCACGGGCTGATCTCCCACAACCCCGCCGAGCTCGTGTCGACGCCGCGGCGAGGAGCCCCGCTGCCTCGGGTTCTCAGCGCGCGCGACGCGGCCAGGCTGCTGGACGGCATCCCCGCGGGCGGTTCTGGCCGGGTCGGCGGGGTGGGCGGGCGTCTCAACCTTCGCGACAGGGCCATGTTCGAGCTCGCGTACTCGTGTGGGCTGCGGGCCGAGGAGCTCGTTTCGCTGAAGGTGGGCGACGTGGATTACGACGCGGAGCAGCTGAGGGTCGAGGGCAAGGGCCGCAAGACGCGCTTCGTGCCGGTCGGCGAGCAGGCCATGGCGGCGGTGGCGACGTACCTGGAGCGCGCCCACCGCGGGCTCGCCGCGACAGCCGAGCAGGACCCCACCGGTACGCTGTTCTTGAGCAAGAGCGGGCGCTCGCTCGGCACCAGCGACGTCAGGCGCAGGCTGAAGACGTGGACGGCGCGCGTGGGAGTAGGCGAGGGCAGCTCGCCGCACGCCCTGCGCCACAGCTTCGCCACGCACCTGCTCGACGGTGGGGCGGACCTGCGCAGCATCCAGGAGCTGCTTGGACATGCAAGCGTGTCGAGCACTCAGATTTATACTCGGGTAGAGTCCGCGAGACTGAGAAACGCTTACGCACGCAGCCACCCTCGGGCCTGATGTAGACGCCCGCCAGCCCTTGGGAGATACGACCCTGGAGACGAATGTCAAACCGATCGAGCTGCGCGAACTGTGGCGGCGCTATAAGGAGAAGGGCGACGGCAGCGTCCGCGAGCGGCTCGTGGTTGCGTACTCGCCGCTGGTCAAGTACGTAGCCGGACGCACGGCGGCTGGTCTGCCGCCTCATGTGGAGGAGGCGGACCTGATCTCCTACGGGCTGGTCGGGCTGATCTCCGCCATAGAGCGCTTCGACCTGTCCCGCGACATCAAGTTCGAGACGTACGCGATCATGCGCATCAAGGGCGCGATCATCGACGAGCTGCGCTCGTTGGACTGGGTGCCGCGCAGCGTGCGTGCGCGGGCGCGGGAGGTCGAGCGGGCGCACGCCAAGCTCGAGAACGCCCTGCAGCGTGCGCCCACCGACGAGGAGATCGCGGCGGAGATGGGCATCACCGTCGACGAACTGAACGAGTCGCTGCTGGCGATCTCGCACTCATCGATCGTCGCCCTGGACGAGCTGTGGAGCGTGTCCGACTCCAGCGGCGACCAGGTGTCGCTGATGGACACGATCGAGGATCCCGGGGCGCCTGACCCCGCCAAGGCCCTGGACGTGGGCGACCTCAAGGACCGGATCGCCGACTCGATCGCCAAGCTGCCCGAGCGCGAGAAGCTCGTGATCGCCCTCTACTACTACGAGAACCTGACCCTGCGCGAGATCGGCGAGGTGCTCGGCGTGACCGAGTCGCGCGTGTCGCAGATGCACACCAAGGCCGTGTTGCGGCTGCGCTCGCGTATGCAGGAGGAGTCCTTCGACGATTAATCGTCGAGTGCGGTGTCCGCCCGCAGGTTTGTGCCCTCGATGCGAATGAGTGTCGAAAAGCACTAGCGCTGGCCGCGGTGCGGCGATATCGTCCTTCTACCAGCGGAAGGAGATAACTCGTGCACACCCCAGCGGACCGGATTCGCAACGTGGCCCTCGTCGGACATCGAGGGTCGGGGAAGACCTCGCTGCATGAGGCCCTTCTTTTCGAGGCGGGAGCGGTCGGGCGCATGGGCAGCGTGGTCGACCGCAACACCGTGTCGGACTGCGACCCGGACGAGCAGGCGCGACAGATGTCGATCGCGGCGACGCTCAGCTCGTGCGACTGGCAGGAGCGCAGGATCAACCTGCTGGACACACCCGGCGAGCCGAGCTTCATCGCCGATGCGCTGGGGGCGCTGCGAGTGTGCGAGTCGGCCGTGTTCGTGGTCAACGCGGTGATGGGCGTGGAGGTGTCGACCAGCCGCCTGTGGGAGCGCGCGGCCGAGCTGGATATCGCGCGGATGCTGTTCGTCAACATGCTCGACCGCGAGCGCGCCGACTTCTACCGCACACTCGAGCAGATCAAGCGCGCGTTCGGGCCGCACGCGGTTGCCACGGAGATCCCGATCGGCTCCGAGCACGAGCTGGAGGGCGTCGTCGACCTGGTCGACATGAAGGCCTACCGCCAGGACTCGCCAGAGCGCGGCGGCTGGAGCGAGATCCCGATCCCCGACGACGTGGCAGCACGCGCCGAGGAGTATCGCGAGAAGCTGATGGACGAGGTCTGTGAAGTGTCAGACGCGCTGATGGAGCGCTACCTGGAGGGGCAGGAGATAGCGCATGACGAGATCGTGGGGGCGCTGAAGGAGGGCACCAACCACGGCAGGATTTTCCCCGTCGTGTGCGGCGTGGCCACACGCAATCTCGGCACCACACGCCTGCTCGACGCGATCGTCGAGGACCTGCCCTCGCCGGTCAAGCATGGGGCGCTGACGGTCGGCGAGGTGGCGCTCGTGCCGGCCGATGACGCGGAGCTGTTCGCGTATGCGTTCAAGACCCGTGCCGACCAGTTCGCGGGGCGAATCAACCTGATCCGCGTCTATCAGGGCGTGATGCGGGCCGACAGCCAGGTGCTGAACACCCATTCGCACGCCAAGGAGCGGATCGGCCAGCTGCTGCGCTACGAGGGCAGGGAGGTCGTCCACGTGGCGGAGTTCGGGCCGGGCGACATCGGTGCGGTGGCCAAGCTCAAGGCGACGCGCGCGGGAGATTGGTTGGCCGCGCGTGCCGCGCCGATCGAGATGCCGCGACTGAAGCTGCCCGCCCCGGTGATGGCCTTCGCGGTCTCGCCCAAGAGCAGGGGCGACGAGGACAAGGTGCTCTCCTCGCTGCATCGCCTGCAGGAGGAGGACCCCACGATCGAGCTGCGCCGCGACCAGCAGACCGGCGAGCAGATCGTGGCGGGCCTGTCGCAGGTGCATGTCGAGGTGATCGTCGAGCGGCTGCGCGAGCGCTTCGGCGTGGAGGTCACGCTCGCGCCGCCGCGCGTGCCCTACCGCGAGACCATCCGCCGCCCGGCCTCCGGGCACGGCCGCCATAAGAAGCAGTCAGGTGGGCGCGGGCAGTTCGGCGACTGCCAGATCGAGATCGAGCCCCTGGGCGGCATCACCGGGCGTAACGGCTTCGAGTTCGTCGACCAGATCAAGGGTGGGGTGATCCCCAACTCGTTCATCCCGGCGGTCGAGAAGGGGGTGCGCGAGGCGATGGCCGCGGGGGTGCTGGGCGGCTACCCGGTCACGGGCGTGCGCGTGCGCCTGATCGACGGCTCCCACCACTCGGTGGACTCGTCTGAGATCGCGTTCAAGCTGGCGGGCGTGGCGGCCATGAAACAGGCCCTGCAGGACGCCGACCCGGCGCTATTGGAGCCGGTCATGCTGGTGACCGCGTCCGTGCCGGAGTCCTGCGTGGGAGACGTGATCGGAGATCTCAACAGCCGCCGCGGGCGCCCCCAGGGAATGGAGCCGGCGGGGACGATGACGGAGATCCGCGCCGAGGTGCCGATGGCGGAGATGCTCAATTATGCGCCCGACCTGCGCTCGATCACCGCTGGCCAAGGGGACTACACGCTGGAGCTGCTGCGCTACGAGGAGGTTCCCGCGCAGCTGACGCAGAAGATCGTCGAGCAGGCCGGCCAGGAGCGCTCCGCGGTGCACGCTTGAGCTAAGCGGCGGCCGTCATGCGTGGCGTGGCTGGTCCAGATAGGCTGCCCGTTCGATGGCCACCCGCTCGATCGTCACCTCCCAGCCCGATGTGGAGTGCGACGTGTGCGAGCGCCGGCTGCTGCGCGGCGAGCAGCCCGACGTGTTCCTCGCAGCCGGCCGGCGCCAGCTGGTGTGCGAGCTGTGCGCCCCACGGGCCGTGCAGGAGGGGTGGCTGCGTGAGGCGATCGGTCGGACGGATGTACCGCCGATGACGCGCCCAAGGCGCCGGCGCAGCCTGTTCGCCCGCCTGCCGGTGCCATCCCGGGCGCGTCACGTCGCAGGCTCGTCCAACGGCACAAGCGAGACGTCCATCGCCCAGCCCCCCTACGGCACGCAGGAGCCCTACGAGTTCCTCGACGCCCCCGGTCAGGCGGCCGCAGCTCCCGTCCCGGCGCGCGGGGCCGCTATGACGACGCCCGCCGGGGACCTGGAGCTCGTGCCTAATGCAGCAGTGGACGGTCACAGCTTCATGCCCAACGACGGCGACCTCGCGCCGGCGGGTGCCGTCGCTGCGCCCGATTCGCAGCTGCAGCTAGCCGTGGCCGCGTTCAACGCGGGCGAGCATCCGCGCCGGGTGGCAGGCGTCGCCCGGGCGCTGGGAGCGCCGGCGGTGAGCGTCCGCTACAGCGAGCACGCCCGCAGCGTCGTGATGATCGTGATCGCCTGGGAGCTGTGCTGGTATCGCTACGAGGTCGACCTCGATGAGGTGCCGGCCGTCGCGCACGCGGTCGGGCAGGGAACCGAGCTCGGCGAGCTGATGCGCGAGGAGTCCGTGGCGAACGCGCTCGCCGATGAGTCCGGAACACTGCGTCTGTCAGACGCCGCCGCCAGCGCGCCCCACAGCGCGCCTTAGCAGGAAAGTCACTTGCTTATCTCGGAGCGGCGAGTAACATCGGTTGCGCGATGATCTACTGCGTGGTCCCAAGGCCGCTCGCCGACGAGCTCTATCCCAAGCTCGTCGACCACTACAAGGACGAGCAGAACGTGACGGTGATCGTCGATCGGCGCCAGTTCGACCGCCGCGCCCGCTACGGGCACGCGGGCAGCCCGCCGGACGATCAGCAGCGCCGCGTGGTGCGCGACCGCCGCCGGGCGCGAGTGGCCGGCGACATGCCGCCGCTGGCTCGCGCCCTCTAGCGCGAACGTCTCCCGCGAGGCACGGTCGAGAGCTTCGTCGTGGCCGACGTGCATACTGCGTCGCGTCATGAAGGTGATCGTGCACGTCGACGGAGGCGCCCGCGGCAACCCCGGACCTGCCGCGGCCGCGTGCGTGGTCAGCGCGCCCGATGGCGAGGTCCTGGGGGAGTGCGCCCGCCTGCTGGGCACTCAGACCAACAACGTGGCCGAGTACAGCGCGCTGCTGCTCGGCCTCGAGCGTGCACGGGAGCTGGGCGCGACCGAGGTCGACGTGGTCGGCGACTCAGAGCTGATCGCCAAGCAGGTCCAGGGCATTTACAAGGTCAAGCACCCCGCCATGCGCCCGCTCCATCTGGAGGCGATGGCCGCCCTGCGCGACTTCGACCGCTGGTCGATCAAAACCGTGCCCCGCGCCCAGAACGCCCGCGCGGACGCGCTCGTCAACGCGGCGCTCGACCAGGCCGCCGCCGCAGCGCGCTGAGACTCAATGGAGTCCCTGGGCCGATTTGGCGATCTGCAGCATCTGCGCGTTGGACAGTTCCTCGAGCAGCGTGTTCGCCGCCCAGTAGAGCACGTTTCCTGAGCGCCAGCCAATCACATGGACATGGGCGCCGTCGTCCACAAAGCGGTACTCGACGCCGTCGATGACCTGCGTGCGGGCGTGCGCGAACAGCGGTGGGTTGAGCCAGTCGGTGCCCTGGAAGTCGTAGTAGCCGCCGATCGAGTTCTGCTGGAAGACCACCACGTAGGCGTGGTGCAGTTTGCCCTGCTGGTCGGGCAGCGTGTAGGCGCGCACCTGCTGTTGTTCGGCCTGGCCGGTCTGCACGCTCGGGTAGAGGACCCGGAAGGGGACGTTCACCGAGGCCTTGACCACTTCGTCCTCGCCGCTGGAGGGCGTGGGGAAGAGACCCAGTGAGCGCAGCGAGAAGTGTCCACTACCGCCGCCATGGTGGGCGTGGGCGTGGCTGGAGGTGTGCGCGCTGGATGGGTGCGTCACCGCCAGCGACAGCTGTTCGTGGCCGAGCAGGAATCTGTCGAGCGTCTGTTTCTCCAGTTCCGGTGTGGAGGTTACGTAGGAGCCGTGGTTGAGCTGGAAGTTGACGTTGGCGGTCAGGAATTTGACCTGGCGCAGGGGCTTTGTCTGCGAGAAGGCGACCAGCTTGGTCAGTTCGATCAGCTCTTTCGGCGTCGCGGGGAACGTCGAGGTGATTGCGTGCCCGACCGCCCTGGCCACGTTGTCGATCTGGCCGAGCTCGTTGGTCGGGTTGATCTGCTCGCGCAGGTCGCGCAGGAAGTCCTGCTGGCGCGCCACGCGCACAAAGTCGTCGTCGGTGTGGCGGTAGCGCACGTAGTCGAGCGCGTTTTCGTAGCACAGCCTCTGGTAGCCGGGCTGCAGGTTGATGCTCGTGTAGTCCGTTTCCGGCGTGCCGAGGTTTTCGTTGAAATAGTGGTGGTCGACATTCACGTAGGCGCAGCCGAGCGTGTCGACGAGCCTGATGAAGCCGGCGAAGTTCACGTCGACGATGCCGTTGAGATGCAGCTCGGGAAAGATTTCTCGTTTGATCGTTTCGGCTGCCAGCAGGCTGGCTTCGGCCGGGCCGCCGATCTTGGCGCCGATCGTGTACGCGGCGTTGATCTTTTCGTCAGAGTAGGTCTGGCCGCCGCGCGTCTGGATGGTCACCATCAGGTCGCGCGGGATCGACATCACCGACGTTTGCCCCTGTTCGGGGTCGAAGCGGACGAGCAGGATGGTGTCGCTGTGGGGAGGGTCTTCGCGGTCGTAGTTGTCCTTGGATTTTTCCCGGCGGTCGGACCCGAGCACCAGGAAGGTCTGCGGGCCGCCGCTGTATTCGGGGGTTATCAGCCCATTGGGGGCTTTGATGTGGTTGAGCGTGGGGAAGACCTCGGCCGCGAGGCCGCTGACCGTGTTCAGGGCCACCGTCGCGGTCGCTCCGGCGCTGAGCGCCACGATCAGCACGCCAGCGATCAGGAATCGCTTCCACATGCCCCACCACAGCGCCGGCGGGTGCTGGTCATCCATGGGTTGTCTGCACCGGGCGGCTCATCGAGGCAAGGGCACAGCGCGCCCCTCACCGCGGCGCGCCTGAGAACAAGCGTAGCGGTCGTTTCGGCGCGCGCACGCCGTTGGCCGGTTCGGGGATGCGAGCGTATCAGCGAGTGTCTCCCGGTCCGGCGGCTACCCTCGGTCGATGCTCAGCGCGCGCAACCGTGAGCTGCTTGGGCTGGTGCCCGCCGCAGTGCTGGTGATCGCGGGCTTCACCGCGATCTTCATCCAGCAGGAGAACAACTCGCCGGGGGCCTCCACCAACCTCGCGTTGAACCATGCGTCGAGCGCGTCGCTGACCTACGGCGCGATCTTCCTCGGGCTGTGCCTGGCCGCGCATCTGGTGATCCGCTTCGCGCTGCCCCACGCCGACCCCTACCTGTTCCCGCTGGTGGCCGTGCTGGCGAGCGTGGGAATCGTGATGGTCTATCGCATCGAACCCATGCTCGCACGCCAGCAGGCGCAATGGATGGTGCTCGGGCTGGTGCTGTTCGCCGCGACCATCCTCGCTCTGCGCAAGCACGGGGTGGGCGTGCTCGAGCGCTATCGCTACACGATCGCCGCGGTGGGGATCGTCATGGCGGTCCTGCCGCGGCTGCCCGGCATCGGCGAGCAGGTCAACGGCGCCTACCTGGACGTCCACGTGGGCAGCGTCTCCTTCCAGCCGGCCGAGCTGGCCAAGATCGCGATCGTGATCTTCCTGGCCAGCTATCTGCGCGACAACCGCCAGATACTTGTAACGGCCGGACGGCGGGTGCTCGGCCTGACGATCCCGCCGATGAAGCAGTTCGGCCCGATGCTGATCGTGTGGGGCGCGGCCATGGCCACGCTGTTGATCACGCGCGAGCTGGGCACCACGCTGATGTTCTACGGCGCGTTCCTGGCGCTGCTGTACGTGGCCACCGGGCGCCTGAGCTTCCCGCTGATCGGCCTGCTGCTGTTCGCCGTGGGCGCCTGGTTCGTGGCCGTCCACGTCTCCCACGTCCACGCGCGCGTGGTCGACTGGGAACGACCGCTTGACCCCGCGCTCTACAAAGCCCCGGGCGGCAGCTACCAGCTGGCCCAGTCGCTGTTCGCGCAGGCCGACGGCGGACTGCTGGGCACCGGCTTTGACCAGTCGCTGCTGCGTGGGCCCCACCACGGCCCGTCGATCCTGCCGGTACCCGAAAGCGACATGATCTACGCGGTCATCGTCAACGAGCTCGGCCTCGTGGGGGCGGCAGCGCTGCTGCTGGTGTACCTGCTGTTCATCGCCCGCGGCCTGAAGACCGCGGTGCTCGCCCGCGACTCGTTCTCCAAGCTGCTGGCCACCGGGCTGTCGTTCGTGATCGCCTTGCAGGTGTTCGTGATCGTCGGCGGCGTCACGCGGGTGATCCCGCTGACCGGCGTAACGCTGCCGTTCGTGGCCTATGGGGGGTCTTCGGTGGTGATGAACTTCGTGCTCGTCGCCCTGCTGCTGGTCGTCTCCGATCGCGCGCGGCGTCCCCACCACGCGCGCAGGTGAGTCTGCGAGCTTGTCGAACAAGGTGCGGTCATGCTTGGGGCCCCTGCCAGGACGGGCAGTCTTGTCGCCTATCGCGTGCGTCCGTGGCCAGCACGCCTGCGTCGGGCGCTCGCGGAGGATCTGTTCACGCTGCACTTCCAGCCGATTGTCGCGATCGCCGACGGGCGCATCGCGCACTATGAGGCGCTGCTGCGCCTGGCCGACGAGCCGGACGGGCGTCTGATCACGCCGGCGAGCTTCCTCGCGGTCGCCGAGCGCTCCGGTCTGGTGCGCGACATCGACCGCTTGGTGATCGACCGCGCCGCAGCCATGCTCGGCGACGAGCAGATCGAGCCTGGGGTGGGTCTGGCCGTCAACCTGTCCGCGCTGTCGGTCACGGACCCCACCATGCTCAACCACCTGCAGCGGCGTCTGGCAGTCCACGGCGCTGATCCTTCGCAACTGGTCATCGAGCTGACCGAGACGGCCGCCATCTCTGACATGCGCACCGCCCAATCATTCTGCGCGGGCGCGCAGGCGCTCGGCTGTGCCATCGCGCTGGACGACTTCGGAGCCGGCTTCGGATCCTTCGCCTACCTCAAGCACCTGCCCTTCACCTACCTGAAGATCGACGGCGAGTTCGTGCGCCACCTGCCGCGCTCGCGCACCGACCAACTCGTCGTGCAGGCGCTTGTCAGCGTGGTCGCTGGCATGGGCCGGCAGACGGTCGCCGAGTGCGTCGGCGACCAGGAGACGCTGCAGATGCTGGCCGGCTATGGCGTGGATTACGCCCAGGGGTTCGCCCTCGGATATCCGCGCCCGCACGTGACGATCGCCGCATAGCGAGTTAGGGCCCGTGGGCCCTTAGTGCGGCTGGGGAAACTGCGCGCGCATCGCCGCATCCCAGGCGCGGTCGCTGAGCAACCTGCGGGTGGCGATCGACAGCTTGGCTGAGGCGGTGATCGTGATCCGCGCCGGCGGGTGCCCGCGGGTGATCGCGCGCTCGATCACCTTGGCCACGCGCTCGGGTCCCGCGCCGAGCCGGCGCATCGGGCCGTCGTAGGCGCCGGCTGTGACCGCGCCGACGGTCGCGTTGAAGTGCGCGTAGGGATCCTCGTCGGAGCCGTCGCCAGTGGGTGAGTCGCCGCCGGGACCGGCCACGTCGGCCATGCTGGCGGTCGCCGCCTGGCCGAACTCGGTCGTGATCAGCCCCGGCTCGAGCAGGATCACGTCGACGCCGAAGCCGCGCAGCTCAAAGCGCAGCGCGTCTGAGATCGCCTCGAGCGCATGCTTGGTCGCGTGATAGTGGCCGCCGCCGGGGAACGTCAGGCGCCCGCCCATCGACCCGAGGTTGACGATCTTGCCCCAGCGTTGCGCGCGCATCTTCGGCAGCACCATCTGCGTCAGGCGCACGAGGCCGAACACGTTCGTCTCGAACTGCCTGCGCACGGCGTCCAGCGGGACGGTCTCGATCGCGCCGCTCTGGCTGTAGCCGGCGTTGTTGATCAGCACCCCGACCGCGCCCTGCGCCTGCTCTACGGTGTCCACCGCCGCGCGCATCGAGTCCTCGTCGGTGACGTCGAGCGCCAGCGTGTGGCAGCCCGCGTCGCCCAGCTCAGAGATCGACTCGAGACGGCGCGCGCTCGCGTAGACGGTCCAGCCCGACTGCGCCAGGCGCAGCGCGGTCGCCCGGCCGATGCCTGACGAGCAGCCGGTGATGAGCACGGCCTTGGAGGGCTCGGCCATGCGCGCAGCATAGGCGCTAGGGTTAGCGCTCGATGCGCGCCGTCACCTTCCAGGCTCCCGGCGAGGTACTGGTCGAGGACGTCCCTGAGCCCGAGATCGGCCATCCCCAGGATGCGATCGTGCAGGTGCTGGCCAGCGGCATCTGCGGGTCTGACCTGCACATCTACCACGGGCGTGTCCCCGTCGAGCAGGGCTTCACGATCGGCCACGAGTACGTCGGCACGGTGACCGAGGTCGGCTCAGACGTCGAGCGCGTGGCCGTGGGCGACCTCGTGCTCGGCTGCTTTCACAGCGCCTGCGGGACGTGCGTGGCATGCGTGCGCGGCGACTATCACCGCTGCCAGCGCGGGCGCACGTTCGGCCACGGCAGCCACCTGGGCAACCTTCCCGGCGCCCAGGCCGAGCGGCTGCTCGTGCCGCGCGCCAACCTGACGCTGCGGCGCGTGCCTGAGGGCATGTCGCCCGACGTCGCGCTGTTCGCCGGCGACGTGATGGGCACCGGCTATCACGCGATCGCACACGCCGGTACCCGCGCGGGGGACACCGTGGCTGTGCTCGGCCTTGGGCCCGTGGGCCTGTGCGCGGTGCAGGCCGCCCGTGCGACCGGCGCTGCACACGTCTTTGCGATCGACACCGTCGAGCCCCGCCTGGAGCTCGCCCGCTCCTTCGGCGCCACCGCCGTGCACCTCACCGAGGAAGACCCCAAGGGCGTTGTGCGCGAGGCCACCGAACGTCTCGGCGTCGACGTCGTGGTCGACGCCGTCGGCGACCCCGGTCCGCTGGGTCTGGCGATCAGCCTGTGTCGCGACGCCGGCACGATCTCTGGGATTGGCGCATACGCCGGGCGTGGCGAGGTGACTCTGGGCCTGGCCTGGCTGAAGGGTCTGACGGTGCGCCTGGGGCTGGCCAACGTGATCGCCCATGTCGATCGCGTGCTGGCGCTGATGTCCGCCGGGATCCTCGACCCCAGCCCACTGGTCACCCATCACATGTCCCTGGAGCAGGCGCCCGAAGCGTATGCGCTGTATGACCGGCGCGAGGCGCTGAAGATAGTGCTCGGCGCATAGCGTCGGACTCGACGCCGCGGCGAGATAGGCTGCCTCACTGATGACCGGCACCGCGGCCTCGTGAGCGCTGTCGCCTACAGCGAGCGCCTGCCCGCGCGCGCTCGCTCGCAGCGCTGGGCGCCCGCGCTCGTCGGGCTCCTGTCGTTGCTGCTGGTCGCGGCAACGCTGGAGATCGTGCTCGACGGCGCGCTCGGGCATTCACCGCTGGTCCCGCCCTCACCCGACATCGCCGGCTGGCTCAAGGGCATCGGCGAGCGTCTCGGCTATCGCGTCTTTCTGATTGCGCTGCTGGTCAGCAGCGGCGCATATGCCGGTCTGGTCGTGCTCAGTGGACGCTCGTCGGGCGACAGCACGGACGCGGCGGTCATGCCCCGGCGCCGGGCGATCGCGCTGGTGGCCGCGCTGCAGCTGATCGTGTTCGCTGGGCCGATCCTGCTGTCCACCGACGTCTTCAGCTACATCGCCTACGCGCGCATGGGCGTCGAACACGGCCTGAACCCCTACACACACGGTCCCGTGGCGATCGTCGGCGACCCGGTCTTCAAGTACGTGGGCAAGGACTGGATCCACGTGGCGACCGCCTACGGCCCGCTGTACACACTGCTGTCCTATCCGCTGGCGCCGCTGGGCCTGGTCGGCGCCCTGTGGGCGATGAAGCTCGAGGCGCTGCTGGCCAGCGCGGGCACGCTCGCGCTGACCTGGCGCTGCGCGCGCACGCGCGGCCTGGATCCGGCCAGGGCGATCCTGATCGTTGGCGCCAACCCGCTGTATGTGATCTACGGCCTGGGCGGCGCCCACAACGACCTGATCATGATGCTCGCGATGATGGCCGCCGTCGGCCTCACGATCGCGCCCGCGCCCACCCGCGGTCGCGAAGCGACCGCCGCCGCCACGGTCGTCGCCGGCGCGCTGATCAAGGCCACCGTAGCCGTGCTGTTGCCCTTCATGATCGTCTCGCGCCGGCGCCTGGGGCCGATCGTCGGGGCGCTCGCCGGCATCGCGCTGGGGGCGCTCGTCGGCTATGTCGCATTCGGCATCCACGGCATCGACGTGGTCGCCGCGCTCAACCGCGACGCCGCGTTCGTGTCCACCGACAGCTTCGCCAACGAGCTCGCCCACCTCGTCGGCAAGCCCGGCGTCTTCCCGGTCGACCACGACCTGCTCAAGGCCGCGCTCGTGCTCATCATCGCGCACCTGCTGTGGCGCACCTGGCGCGGCTATGACTGGGTCGCCGCCTCCGGCTGGGCGCTGCTGGCCATCTCGGTGACCAGCACGTGGCTGCTGGCGTGGTACATCCTGTGGCCGCTGCCGCTCGCCGTCGTCACCCGCGACCGGCGCCTGCTCGTAGCCACGCTTGTCGTGCAGGCATTGTTCGTCATCCACCAGATCTCGCCATTGCTGGCGCCTGTCCAATGAGCGACGCCTCGCTGCCCCCCGAGCAGGCTCGCTGGCGGTGGCTGCCGGAATCGCTTCGTCCGCGCACGGTCGAGCTGGCGGGCACGGGCAGCATGCGGCTCGTCGAGACCACGCTGCTGGTGCTCGCCGCCGTGCTGCTGGCGGTCGCCACCGTCAACGACGTCGGTCGCTCGGTGTCTGTCAATCACCGCCTGGTCGCCGACCTGCGCACGTGGCGCCACTACACCGGCCACGGCTATCACAACATCTCGATCGACCAGCAGACGTTCGGCCTGGACACCAAGCGCGAGGCGCTGTGCGGCAACACCAGCCCAGGTCCCCCGGAAGCGCGCACGCAGATCTGCCTGGCGATCTGGGGACCGGTCGTCAACGGGCGGCGCACTGTCCACGGAGGCTGGTATCTGCCGCCCCGCTCGGTGGACCTGCCGGCCAATCGCTACGGCTGCTTCGGGCCTGCCGCAGTTGGTATGTGCCCGCGATGAGCGCCGTCGCCCAACCCGCGCCCGCCGGGGTCGCGCCCAACGCGTCCAGGCTGGCGCGCTGGTGGCCACTGGCCGCGTTGACCGTGGCGGCGGCCGCGCTGCGGCTGTCCACGCTGGGGCTGCAGAGCTTCTGGTACGACGAGGCGTTCACGCCCGTGCATGTGCTGCACCCCAGCCTGTGGGCCACGCTGCGGTCGGTCGTGCACAGCGAGAACACGCCGCCGCTGTGGTACCTGCTCGCCTGGGTCGACTCCCGCATCCTCGGCAACGGCGAGGTCGCGCTGCGGCTGCCCTCGGCGCTGGCGGGCATCGCCACGGTGCCGGTCGCCTGGGCGATCGGGCGCGAGCTGTCGGGTGAGCGCGCCGGTCTGGCCTGCGCCGCGCTGGTCGCGTTTAACCCCCTGCTCGTGTGGTACTCGCAGGAGGCACGCGCGTACGCGCTGTTCGTGCTGATGGCCGCGCTGGCGATGCTGTGCTTCCTGCGCGCCCAGCGCGACCCCACGCCCACCGATCGAAGATCGGCCAGCATGGCCGCCTTTGCGCTGGCCGGCGCGCTCGCGCTGCTCAGCCACTACTTCGCCGTCTTCCTGCTGATCCCGATGGTCCTGTGGCTGCTCTGCGCGCCGCGCACGCGCCGCGCCGCGCTTCCCGCTGCCGGCGCGCTCGCGGTCGTCGGCGCGGCGCTGGTGGCGCTGATCGCCGCCCAGGGCGGTCACGGAACGCAGTGGATCGGGCGCTGGCCGCTGAGCGAACGCCTGGAAGCGATCCCGCAGTACTACCTGACCGGCTACTCCGGCGCCCCGCTGGGCCATGGGGTGGAGTTGCTGGTCGCCCTGCCGATCCTCGCCGCCCTCGGGCTCGGGCTGTGGCGGATGTCAGAGCCCGCCGGCCCGAGCCTGCGCGGCGTCGTGGTCGCGCTGTCGATCGCCGCCTGCGGGGTGCTGATCCCGATCGTGCTGGTGGCCCTCGGCGCCGACTACCTGGCGCCGCGCAACCTGGTCGCCGCGATGATCCCCCTCAGCGCCGTGATCGCTGTGATGGCCGTCTGGCCACGCACCGGCCCGGCCGGGGTTGCGCTCGTGGCTACGATCGCGCTCGCGTTCGCGGCCATCTCGATCGACGTCGATCTCAGCCCGCGCCTGCAGCGCGGCGACTGGCGCGGGCTCGCGCAGGCGCTCGGCGGCGGCTCGAGCGAGCGGGCGATAACCACCGTCGAGCTGGGCTCCGCTCCGCTGCAGTACTACGTCCACGGACTGCGCGGCATGCACGCCGGAACATCTGTCACCGTCAATGAAATAGACGAGACGGGCTATGCGCCGCTACGTCCCTTCGCCAGTCAGCCGCCCGCTGCGGGCTTTCATTTGATCGAGCGCCGTGACGTCAACGGCCTGGTCGTGTATCGCTTCGTGTCGCCCACGCTGCGCAGTGTCAGCGCGGCCGCTCTGCGCCGCCACGTGATCACGCTCGCTCAGCCCGAGGTGCTGGTGGGCGCCCACGCGTCGCTGTCCACAGCGACCGGGCGCGCTGCCGTCGCGCTTGCGCAGCTTTCGTCTTTGAGAAAAAAGATCTAGGTTGTGCTCTATGGCGTCGTCGACAATTGACGCTCGCAGCGAGACCAGGGTCGCGCTCGATCTGGCCTGCGAGCACCTGCTCTCACTCCAGTCAGACGCCGGCTGGTGGCAGGGCGAGCTGCAGACCAACGTCACGATGGACGCCGAGGACATGCTCTTGCGCGAGTTCCTGGGCATCCGCCGGGCCGACGAGACCGAGCGCTCGGCCGCCTGGATCCGCTCCCAGCAGCGCGCCGACGGGACCTGGACCAACTTCCACGGCGGCCCCGGCGAGCTGTCGACCACGATCGAGGCCTACTGGGCGCTGCGCCTGGCCGGCGATCAGCCTGACGCTGCGCACATGCTTGCCGCGGCCGAGTTCATCCGCGGCCAGGGGGGCCTGCCGCGCGCACGCGTGTTCACCCACCTGTGGCTTGCGCTGTTCGGGCTGTGGTCGTGGGACGAGCTGCCCGCCCTGCCGCCCGAGATCATCCTGCTGCCCGCGTGGGTGCCGTTCAACGTGTACGACTTCGCCTGCTGGGCGCGCCAGACGATCGTGGCGGTGTCGCTCGTCAAAGCCAAGCGCCCCGCGCGCACCCTGCCGTTTGATTTGGATGAGTTGCGGGCGCCCGAGGCCGGCGCTTCGCCGGCGCGTCCCAGCCGCTCCTTCTCGCGCGCCGTCAGCTGGCTGCGCAAGCTCGACAGCACTCTGCGCGCATACGAGCGGCGGCCGATCCGGCCGCTGCGCCGCCTGGCGCTCGGCCGGGCCGAGCGCTGGATCGTGCGCCGCCAGGAGGCAGACGGCTCCTGGGGCGGCATCCAGCCGCCGTGGGTCTACTCCCTGATCGCGCTGCACCTGTGCGGCTATCCGCTCGAGCACGCCGTCATGCGGCGCGGCCTGGAAGGCCTCGGGCGCTTCATGATCGAGGACACAGATGACTCCCGCGGCGTGGGCGCGCCCGCTGGCCCGTCGCGGCGCCTGGAAGCCTGCCAGTCGCCGATCTGGGACACGGCGCTGTCGCTGATCGCCCTCGCCGACGCGGGCTTCGCGGGCGAGCACCCAGCGATCGCCCGCGCCACAGGCTGGCTGTTGGGAGAGGAGGTCACCGCTCGCGGCGACTGGTCGGTCAAGCGCCCCGCGCTCCAGGCGGGCGGCTGGGCCTTTGAGTTCGACAACATCAACTACCCCGATGTCGACGACACCGCCGAGGTCGTCATCGCGCTGCGCCGCGTCGACGCCGGCCGCCCGGCCGCCGCTGCGGTCGCGCGGGCGGAGCGTTGGGTGCAGGGCATGCAGAGCTCAGACGGCGGCTGGGGCGCCTTCGACGCCGACAACACGCGCGCGCTCGTGCGCGCGCTGCCGTTCCTGGACTTCGGCGAGGTGATCGACGAGCCCAGCGCCGACGTCACCGCCCACGCCATCGAGATGCTCGCCCTGCTTGGGCTCGGCGACACGCCCGCCACGCGTCGCGGCGTGCAGTGGCTGCTCGACCGCCAGGAGCCCGACGGCTCGTGGTTCGGCCGCTGGGGGGTCAACCACGTGTACGGCACCGGCGCGGTCGTCCCCGGCCTGATCGCCGCGGGGATGCAACCCAGACAGGCGTGCATCCGCCGCGCCGTGCGCTGGCTCGTGTCACACCAGAACGACGACGGCGGCTGGGGCGAGGACCCGCGCTCCTATGACGACCCGGCCTGGATCGGGCGCGGCCCCAGCACCGCGTCGCAGACCGCCTGGGCCCTGCTGGCGCTGCACGCCGCCGGCGAGCGCTCGGGATCGATGCGCCGCGGCCTGGCCTGGCTGGTGTCACACCAGCGCGCCGACGGCACCTGGGATGAGCCCCAGTACACCGGCACCGGCTTTCCCTCCGACTACTACATCAACTACCATCTCTACCGGCTGACCTTCCCGATCATGGCTCTCGGTCGCTGCCTCGCCGACGACCCCGACGGCGGTGCGACACTCGGCGCCGACGCGGGCCTCGGCGCCGGCGCGCCCGGGCGGCGGGGGTGACGCTGGCCCTGGCTGCGCAGGCGCCAGCCGGCGTGCCCACGCCGGACGCGATCATGGCGCGGGCGCACGGCGAGAACTTCCCCGTCGCCTCGCGCCTGCTGCCGCGCCGCGCGCGCTGGCGACCTGCTGGCCATCTACGGCTTTGCGCGGCTGGTCGACGAGCTCGGCGACGGCGATGTCGGCGAGGTCGGGGGGCCCCAAGAAAGGCTGGCCGCCCTGGACTGGCTGGAAGCAGAGCTCGACCGGGCCTTCGCGGGCCACGCCGAGCACCCGCTGCTGGTCGCCCTGGAGCCGACCCTGCGCGCGCTGCGCAGCTGGCGCGCGAGCCGTTCGTGCGGCTGATCGAGGCCAACCGCACCGACCAGCGCGTCGCCAGCTATGACACGTGGGAGCAGTTGCGCGGCTACTGCCAACTGTCGGCCGATCCCGTGGGCGAGCTCGTGCTGGCCGTGCTCGGCCTGTCCACGTCCGCGCGCATCGCCCTGTCTGACTCGATCTGCACCGCTCTGCAGCTGACCGAGCACTGCCAGGACGTCGCCGAGGACTACGCACGCGGGCGCATGTACCTGCCGCGCGAGGATCTTGAGCGCTTCGGCTGCGCGCACGCAGGACCTGGGCGCGGCGCACGCCGGCGAGGGCCTTCGCAAGGTGCTCGCCTTCGAGGTGGCGCGGGCGCGTGAGCTGTTCGACGACGGCGCAGCGCTGGTCGCCCAGCTGCGCGGGCGCCCGCGGCTGGCCGTGGCGGCGTTCGTGGCGGGCGGTCGTGCCGCCCTGGACGCGATCGAGCGGGCTCGCTATGACGTGCTCGGCGGTCCGCCCCCGGTCGCCGCGCGCAGGCGCGCTGCGCCGCGCTCGCACGCACACTGGCGCAGTCGGCAGGACGGCGATCGTGAACGGCGCCGAGGCAGTCGCCGACGCCTACCGCAGCTGCGAAGCGGTCACGCGCGCGCAGGCCGGAAACTTCTTCTACGGCATCCGGCTGCTGCCCGCTGAGCGCCGCCGGGCGATGTGCGCGATCTACGCCTTCGCGCGCCGCGTCGACGACATCGGCGATGGCGCGCTCGACCGTGACGAGAAGCTGGCGCGCCTGGATGCGCAGGAGCGCTCGCTGGAGGCGCTGGGAGCGGACGGTGCCGCGCCGACGGGTGCCGCCGGCGCGGCTGACCCGGTGGTGCTGGCGCTCGCCGACGCCCGCGCGCGCTTTGCGTTTCCCGCCTCTGCGCTGAGCGAGCTGATCGAGGGGGTGCGCATGGACGTCCATGGCGCCACCTATGAAGCTTCGAGGAGCTCGTCCCCTACTGCCGTCGCGTGGCCGGAGCGATCGGGCGCGTATGCCTGCCGGTGTTCGGCCTGCGCGCCGACGCGCGCGTCGACCGCGCGCAGGCGGAAGCGCTCGCTGACGATCTCGGCGTGGCGATGCAGCTGACCAACATCCTGCGCGACGTGCGCGAGGACGCCGAGAACGGGCGCGTGTACCTGCCCGCCGAGGACCTGCGGCGCTTCGGGCTGCTCGACGGCGCGCCGGCGCCTGCTCGCGGCGATCGCCCGCGTAGGCGACGGCGACGGCGACGGCGCTGACGCGGATCGCGAGCGCGTGGGAGCGCTCGTGCGCTTCGAGGCGGGCCGCGCGCGGGAGTGGTTTGCCCGCGGGATCGCGCTCACGTCGCTGCTGGACCGGCGCAGCGCGGCGTGCGTGACGGCGATGGCGGGCATCTATCGCAGGCTGCTCGTGCGCATCGAGGCGGACCCCCAGCAGGCGATCGGCAGGCGCCTGTCGCTGCCCGCGCACGAGAAGGCATGGGTGGCCGCGCGCAGCGTGCTCGGAGCGGCGCTTGCACGCTGACCGGCGCGTGCTGGTGGTCGGCGGCGGCCTGGCGGGCATCACGGCCGCGCTGCGACTGCGCGGCGGCCGGCGCGAGCGTGACGCTCGTCGAGGTCAGGCGACGGCTGGGCGGCGCCGCCTACTCCTTCCAGCGCGATGGCCTGCAGATGGACAACGGCCAGCACGTCTTCCTGCGCTGCTGCGGCGCCTACCGCGGGCTGCTGCGGCGGCTGGGAAGCGAGCATCTGGTCGCCGTCCAGGCGCGCCTGGAGATCCCGGTGCTCAAGCCCGGGTGCTGCGCCGCTGATGCTGCGCCGCACGGGCCTGCCCGCGCCGCTGCAGCTGGCCGGCGCGATCGCGCGCTACGGGCATCTGACGCGCCGCCAGCGCCTGGGCGCCGCGCGGGCGACGCTCGCGCTGATGCGCCTTGGCCGCTCCGCGCCGGTCGGCGCGAACTGGCTCGAGACGACCAGACGCTCGGCCGTGGCTGGCCCGCCACGGCCAGGGCCCCGAGGCGGTGGCCGCGCTGTGGGATCTGATCGCCCTGCCGCGCTGAACCTTCCAGCCGCACAGGCGTCGCTGGCGCTCGGCGAGTTCGTGTTCAGGACCGGCGCTGCTGTCGAGCACCGACGCCGGCGACATCGGCTTTCACCGCGCCCCGCTCAGCGAGATCATCGGCGGCCCCGCCGCGCGCGCCTTGGACGGCGAGGGCGTGCACGTCAGGCTCGGTTGGCGCGCCGAGCGGCTGCTCCCGGCGGCGGGCGCCCCGGGCGCGTCGGCCGGCATGGAGGTGCACGGACGCGGCGCCGACGGCGACGAGCGCCTGGACGCCGACAGCGTGATCGTGGCCGTCCCGCACATGCGCGCCGCCGCGCTGCTGGAGCCGCTGCTCGGGGCGCCCGCGGTCAGGCTGCGCGGCCTGGGCAGCTCGCCGATCGTCAACCTGCACGTCGTCTATGACCGGCCGGTCCTGCAGGAGCCGTTTGCGGCCGGGGTGGGCACGCCCGTGCAGTACGTGTTCGACCGTAGCACCGCCTCCGGCGCGCCCGCGGGCTGTCAATATCTGGCGGTGTCGCTGTCGCGCGCCGAGCCGGAGATGCAGATGAGCGTGGATGCCCTGCGTGAGCGCTACCTGCCCGCCCTGGCGCAGCTGCTGCCGCGCGCCCGCGCGGCCGAGGTGGTGAGCTTCCTGGTCACCCGCGAACACGCCGCCACGTTCCGTGCGGCCCCGGGGGCTGGCGCGCTGCGACCGGGCCCCGAGACGCAGCTGCCGGGGCTCGTGCTGGCGGGCGCGTGGACGGACACCGGCTGGCCGGCCACGCTCGAGGGCGCCGTGCTGAGCGGGCACGCGGCTGCCCGCCAGGCGCTCGCCGCACTCGGCGTGCCGGCTCAGCGAGCGCTGGGAGCAGCCGCTTGAGCGAGCTGCTGCTGGCTGCTCCACTGCGCGTGGAGGCGCTCTTGATCTCCTCGGCCGCCCGTGGCGCGCTGGTGCGTAAGACGGGGATGGGCCCCGCACGCGCTCAGGCCTGCAGCAGCGAGCTGGCCGCGGACGCCGGCCGGGGCATGCTCGTGGTCGGCTTCTGCGGCGGCCTGGACGCTACGTCGGTGCCCGGCGAAGTGATCGTCGCCGAAGAGGTCTATGCGGCGGTCGACGAAGGCCACCCCGAGCAGCGGGTGCGCTGTGACCTGAGCGCCGAGCTGATCGGCCGGCTCACCGGGCTGGGCCTGAAGGTACGCGCCGGCAACGTCGTGTGCGTGTCGCGCCTGGCCGTGGGTGAGCGCCGCGCGCAGCTGCTCGCCGGCGGGGCGATCGCCGTGGACATGGAGTCCGTGTGGCTTGCCGCCGGCGCCGCTGGCCGACCGTTCGGCGTCGTGCGGGTCGTGCTCGACAGCCCTGAGCACGAGTTGCTGCGCCCGCAGGCCGCGCTGGGGGCGCTGCGCGCCGCCCAGGCGCTGCGCCGCGTGGCCGGCGCTCTGCACGAGTGGACGCCGGCCGCCCTTAGCCCACCCGCGCAAGAGGGCTAAGGTGCAGTGATGGCTGTACGGATCAGGCAGAGCACGCGCATGGGCTGGTACCTGATGCGCCAGCGCTTGGCCAAACGCGACAAGTTCCCCTTGATCGTCGAGCTCGAGCCGCTGTTCCAGTGCAACCTGGCCTGCTCGGGCTGCGGCAAGATCCAGCACCCCGAGCACGAGCTGCGCCGGCGGATGCCCGTCGAGCAGGCGATCGGCGCGATCGAGGAGAGCGGCGCGCCGATGGTCTCGATCGCCGGCGGCGAGCCGCTGATCCACCCCGAGATACACGTGATCGCCGCCGAGCTGGTCAAGCGCAAGAAGTTCGTCTACCTGTGCACTAACGCGCTGCTGCTGGAGAAGAAGCTCGAGAACTTCAAGCCGAGCCCCTACTTCTCCTGGGCGATCCACATGGACGGTCTGCGCGAGCGCCATGACGCGTCGGTCGAGCGCGAGGGCGTCTTCGACAAGGCCGTCGCGGCGATCAAGGCGGCCAAGGCAGCTGGCTTTCGCGTGACGACCAACACAACCTTCTTCACCCACGATTCGCCCAAGACGGTGCGCGAGGTGCTTGACTTCCTCAACGACGATCTCGAGGTCGACGAGATGATGATCTCGCCCGCGTACGCCTATGAGAAAGCGCCAGACCAGGAGCACTTCCTCGGCGTTCAGCAGACGCGCAAGCTGTTCAGCGAGGCGTTCGCCGACGGGCGGCGCAAGAAGTGGCGGCTGAACCACAGCCCCCTGTTCCTCGACTTCCTAGAGGGCAAGGCCGAATTCGACTGCACCGCTTGGGGGATTCCCAGCTACTCGCTGTTCGGCTGGCAGCGCCCCTGCTACCTGATGTCAGACGGCTACACCGAGACCTACAAAGAGCTGCTGGAGACGACCGACTGGAGCAAGTACGGGCGCGGCAAGGACCCTCGCTGTGAGAACTGCATGGCCCACTGCGGCTACGAGCCCACCGCGGTGCTACAAACGACCCGTTCGCTGCGCCAGTCACTGCGCGCCTTCGCCGGCTGAGCGCTCGTCCGCGCGCATCGAGCTCTCCACCGCGCCTCCGCCCGCGCGAATGTCGCGCCAGCTTAGGCCCTCTCCCAGCACAGCAGGTACGCCCAGTGCGAGCGCGGTGACGACCTCGACCGCCTGCAGGATGATGCCGTAGGCCAGACCCGGGCCGGCACCGACGCCGTAGGCGGCCAGCACCACCAGGCAGGCCGCCTGGAAGACGCCCACGTTTGAGGGGGTGGCCGGCAGGATCGCTGAGAGGTTGACCGCCAGCAGGATCGCCGCGGCTGCCGCGAGCCCTCCATGCGACTGCAGTCCGAGGGCCAACAGCACGCAGTAGCAGGCAAGCCACTGCAGCGCCCAGGCCAGCAGCTGAAAGCCGACCGCGGTTGCGCCGTAGCGCGGGCGCGCGAACACGATCAGGCCCTGGCGGGCGAGCCGCAGCAGTGCGCTGACCGTCTTGCCTGCGCGCACCACGCGCGGCGAGCGCGAGTGGCTGGCCAGCGCCAGCAGCCGTGGGCCGGCGAGCACGAGCAGGCAGATGACGACCGGCACCGCCAGCGCCCCCGCGGCGCCGGCGAGCTTGCCGTGCAGCAGCGGCACGCTGGTAAACGTGATCGCCAGCAGGATCGCCAGCGCGAGGAGGTTGATGAGTGTCTGGGAGAACACCGTGCCGGCCACCACCGGCAGGTGGCGGCGCGTCGAGCCGTCCAGCCGGCGCGAGAGCACGAACACGCGCGAGGGCTCGCCGATCCGTCCCGGGAAGACCGCCGAGCCCATCACACCGATCATCGTCGCGCGCACCACCGACGGCCAGCGAATCGGCGTCTGCGGCAGCGCCGCACGCAGCACCTCATGCCAGGACACCGAGCGCATCAGCAACGACAGGCCCATCAGGCCCAGCGCCAGCACGATCCAGCCCGGGGTGGCGTTGATCAGCGCATGCCCCACACGGCCGAGGTTCAGCTGGGCAAGCGCAAACACCACGAGCCCCACCACCAGCAGTGCGGCGACGAGTACGCCCGCCCTGCGCAGCCCGCGCTGGCGGGACTTGATCGCTGGGATATCCGGTGCTCCCATGCGGCCCGGTCTATCAGGTCGGGTACGCATGACCGCGGCTAGGCTTCGAGCAGCAGCGTGACGGGCCCGTCGTTTATGAGCTCGACGTCCATGTGCGCGCCGAACACGCCGCGCTTGGCGCCTGCTCGCTCGCAGAAACGCTCATACAGCGGCTCGGCCTGCTCTGGTCGCGCGGCGGCGATGAAGCTCGGCCGGTTGCCCTTGCGCGTGTCGCCGTACAGAGTGAACTGGCTGACGCAGAGGATCTCGCGCTCGCCGAGCGCCTCGTTCATGTGACCGTCCGCGTCGGCGAACACGCGCAGCGCGCGCACCTTGTCGGCCAGGCGCTCGGCGGCGTCGGGGCCGTCGTCGTGACAGACGCCCAGCAGCACGAGCAGTCCCGGTCCGATCTCGGTCACGACGTCGTCGCGCACGCACACCGCTGCCCGGCTGACCCTCTGCACGAGTGCGCGCATCGCGGGCCGAGTATGCCATCAGGACGACCTGGCCCGGGCGCAAAATGACGCGGCCGCGAGTCGCTCGAGGAACCCAATCCGATCGGCCGGTAGACCTTGCGGGTGGGTGGCGCGGCCTCACACCTCAGTGGCCTCGCTCTTTACGGCTCGCAACCGCGTCATGGGCAACCTATGAGCACAGCCGCCCGCAGTTCAAGTGCCGTCCCTGCACGATCGCGCAACTTGCGGGGAAATCCTTGTCTCAAGAAGCGGACGCGGGTTGCCGATGCCGTCGATATGGAGCGTTCTTCCGGCACGATGCTGCGCCGTACAGGCGCCCTGGCGATCGCCGCGCTGGCCGCCAGCGACCTGCTGTATCGCCTGCTGCTGCGCGAGTCGCTACGCCGCGCGCTGGGGATGCACGAGTAGCGGTTGACCAGCCAGCGACGCGCTCGTAGCCGTCAGTGCCCGGCGGGTCACCCGCGGATGACCGCCCGCAGCGCGCCGATCGTGTCGGGGTCCTGCGGGAGGTCGGCCAGCAGCGCGGCGACCTCCGCTGTCTGCTCGATCGTGTGAGCGCCGGCCTCGCTCATCCAGCGGGCCAGCCAGCGCAGCGCCCACGCGTCGTACTCGCGCGGGCTCTCCCGCGCGATCAGCGGCAAGAAGCGCGAGGCCGTCTCCAAGGGGATCGGCTTGCGATGCTCGATGCGCAGTTCCTCGGCGAGGCTGATCGCGTAGCGCAGGTTGCCGCGCTCGAGTGCTCCATTGAGCTCGTCGGCGGGCCTCCACGGTCTCGGTCCCATACGAACATATGTTCGCACAAGGTCGGCTCGGCCGCCACCATGTGCTCGGCACGGCTGCCACCGTGTGTCGCGGCGGCCGACCTAGCGCCACCAGGGTGCGCGCCGGAGCTCGGCGATCCGCATCGCCGGGCGCACGAGCTCGTCGAGATGCTCGGCAAGGTGGTCCAGGTGCTCGCACAGCCATACGCCGTAGTGCGAGCCGGATGAGGCCGGCACGATGTCCTGGGGACCGAAAGTGGGTGGATCGATCGGGGTGATCGCGTGCGCGCGTGGGCGGTCCACGAGCTCGGCCAAGCGCTCATACCAGGCCGTGAGAGTGTCGGTGCGATGGTCGAGCGCATCGCGCGCGCTGCCGACTGCGGCGGGGTCGCGTGGCAGGCCCGCCACAGCGTGCGCGGTCAAGCGAAGTCGCAGGCTGCCGCCGACCAGGCGCCACAGATCCTGCTTGTCGATGCGCTTGGACCCACGCTCGGTCAAAAAGCCGCGCAGGGCATCGTCCAGGCGCAGCGCTGCGGTGACCGCCACAGGCTCGCCGTCGGGCCTCGTCGCCCTGAGCCCCGAGGTCCACTGCACGGCCTGTGCCAAAAACGACGCGCCCGCACGAAACGCGTCCGCGAGGTCGTCTCCTACCACCGCCGCGACGCCGCGCGGCCAGAACATGGCACCGAAGACGACACTCACCGCACAGCCGATCGCCACGTCCTCGATTCGCACGAGGCCGACCTTCCAGCCAACCGGCACGATCAGATTGAAGATCACCGCGACGGTGACCGTAAAGGCCGCCTGGCCGACCGCGAAGGGCATCGTGCCAGGGGCGTATGCGGCGATGAAGACGGCCACGGGCAAGGTCAACCAGAGGGCCGTTGCGCCGGCGCCGATCGCCACCAGCAACGCTCCGCCGACGACGAACCCGATCACCGTGCCGGTCAACGCCTGCAATGCGGTCGACCTGGTGGAAGCGGCGTTGGTGCGCAGCACCGACACGGTTCCCAGCACAACCCAGAAGCCATGCTGGACGCTGCTGAGATCCGCGACCGCGACGGCCACGCCGAGCGCGACGGATACTCGCAGGCTGTTGACGAACCAGACCGAGCGAACGCTTGCGTGGCTCACCGCCGCCGCAGCCAGGCCGGCAAGACGCCGCGACGCGCGCGCGGTCGCCGAGCCCGCATAGGCGCGGCGTTGGTCTGCCATCCGGTTGGGGTCGACGAGTCGCTCGGCGACGAGCGCGTCGGCGCCGATCGCCAGGGCGGCGACCGCGATCGCCTGGGCGTGGAAGGAGATCTGCGCGTCGGTATGGAAGGTCGCGCTTGTAGGCGTCAGCTGCGCCACCGCCGCAAGGCTCGTCTGTCGGCAGCGATCGAGACGGTCCAGGTCGACGCGGACCCGCTCGCCCGCGAACAACGACGCCGTCTGTCGCAGCGCATCGGCGGTAGCCGCGAACAGCGCGCGGTCTGCGGCGGGCGCGCGGCCAAGGTTGCTGTGCTCGCGCACCGCGTCGGCGAGCAGCGACGTGCACCACTCGAGTAGCTCGACGACGTTGGCGAGCGCCTGATCGGGAGCCGCCAGCCCCAGCGGTCTGTAGGGGGTGGCGTTGAACGTCGCAAGCAGCTCGTGCTTGAGCGCGATGCTCACAGCGAGGCTGTCCTTCGCGTCGCCCTTCAGCGCCGCCTCGATCTCCTGTGCGAGTGCGCCCGCCATCCGCGAGACGGCCGCCCGCAGCGCGTCGCCCTCGGGACGCGGCGACAGCAACAGGACGGCCGCGGTGCCCGCCACGGACGCCAGCCACCAGCCCGCCAGGCGGTCGGGGATCATCGCGACGGTGCCTGGCGAGGCAGCGGGCAGCACATAGGCCAACAGCGCGCCCGTCGCACCCGAGGCTGCGTTGGGGCCGGCAACGCCGGCGAAGAAGACGGCGAACGTCACCGGCACGGTCACCAACGCGGCGAGCGTGGTGGAGGACGTGACGGCCGTGCCGATCGTCAGCAGCGCGCTGCCGGCGAGCGCCAGCAGCGCGTGCGCGACCAGCTTGTCACGCCGCGTTCCGGCGAATGAGCTCAGCACGAGGGTCGCGAAGCTGCCAAATGCCGCGAATGTGGCCATCTGGAGGTTGCCGATCGCCTCGTCGGTGATCGCGAACAGGCCGGCCATCACGAGCGTCGCACGCACCGCGCGCAAGGCAGCGGTCGCCGACCACAGCGGCAACAGGCGGTTACGCATGCCCTAGATAGTCGGTCCTCAGCCAGTCAAGCGTCGCGCCCAGGCCGGCGGCATAACCTACGCGCGGCTCCCAGCCGAGCGTCTGTCGGGCCCTGCGGTTGCTGAAGTCCTGGTCGATGCCCAGCACCTGCACGGCCTGGCGCGAAAGCAGCGGCGCCACCCCCAGGCCGGTGGTCGCGCGCATGAATCGATAGCCGTGCTCGAGCGAGAAGCCGATGCCGTTGGCCAGCCGGTAGGGCAGGCTCCAGCGCACCCGCGGGCAGCCGAGGCCCTCGGCCAGGTCGTCGGTGAACTGCCTCCAGGTGATGGAAAGGCCGTCGCTGACGTTGAAGGCCTGGCCCGGCGCGGCGGGGTGGCCCAGCGCGAGCAGCGCGGCGTCGATGAGGTTGTCGACGTAGCAGAGCCCGGCGATCGCGCGTCCTGCGTCGATCAGCAGCATGTTGCGCGCGCGGATCGCTTTTGCGATCTCGCCGATCACGTCCTGCGAGCCGGGTCCGTAGACGGTCGCCGGGCGCAGGACAACGGTGTCCAGCGCGCCCGCGGCCATGACCCGCCGGACCTCGGCCTCGGCATCGCGCTTGGTCTGCGCATACCAGTTGGCAAAGCGCGTGGCGGTGTAAGCCTCGTCGATCGCTGTGCCGCCGGGATGGCCGTATACGTCGGTGGTGCTGAAGTGGACCAAGCGGCGCACGGACGCGTCGGCGCAGGCTCTGAGCAGATTGCGCGTGCCCGCGACGTTTGCCGCGGCAATCTCCTCGACGGTGGCCCAGTCCGATACCAGCGCAGCGCAGTGCAGCACACAGCTGCAGCCCTCCACGGCGCCGGCGAGCGAACGCGCGTTGGTGAGGTCGCCGACCGCGATCTGGACGTCGAGCTCATCCAGCGGCGACGTGTCGCTGCGCTCGCGGACCAGACAGCGCACCGGATGGCCCTCCTGCGCCAGGTGCCGCGCCAGGCGCCCGCCGATGAACCCCGTCGCACCGGTGATCAAACAGACCCCATCATGCGGCGCAGCGGCGGGCGTGCCACGCGGCAGCGTCCCGTCGCTCACCGGCGCATCTTGGATGCCCGGCGGCGCAGCGTGGCCGTGGCGATGTCGCGCACCACGCCCCAGTTGTTGCTGGCAGCGCCGTGGCAGTCGCCGAGCACGGCGTCAAGCGCCGAGAGAAAAGTGCGCGCCTCGCTCTCGCAGACGGTCAGCGGCGGCAGCAGCTTGATCACGTCGTTCTTGCCGGCCGCCATCGTGACTACGCCGTGGTCGCGGTGCAGCGGGATCACGATCAGCTGAGGAAACAGGCCCTCGCTGGCCATGTGGATCAAACGCCAGTTCAGGCGGGCGACGCGGGCGCTCGGGGCGCCCAGCTCGATCCCGATCATCAGGCCGCTGGCACGAACCTCCTTGATCATCTCGTAGCGCTGTTGCAGCTCGGCCAGCCCGTCGATCAGCAGCGCGCTCATCCGTGCGGCGTGCTCGACGAGGCCGTCGCGCTCGATCACGCGCAGCGTGGCCAGACCGGCGGCCATCGACAGGCGGTTGCGTCCGAATGTCGACTGATGCACGTAGCAGCGCTCGAGCGTGCCCACGGCCCGCTGGTAGATCTCCCGGCTGGTGACCATCGCGGCGACCGGCATGTAGCCGCCGCTGAGCGCCTTGCCGACGAGCACGAAGTCGGGCTCCAGCCCCCAGTGCTCGAGCGCGAACCACCTGCCGGTGCGCCCGAGGCCGGTCTGGACCTCGTCGATGACGAACATCGTGCCGTGGCGCCTGCACAGCGCCTGCGCGGCCTGCAGGTAGCCGTCGGGTGGCAGCGTGACCATGCGGCCCTGGATCGGCTCGACGATGAAGGCGGCGACGTCCTCGGCGCTGAGTTGCGCCTCCAAGCTGGCGAGGTCGCCGAAGGGGACTCGTTCGCAGCCGGGCAGCAGCGGGCCAAAGCCCTCCTTGAAGAACTCGTCGCCGACCAGCGACAGCGGCCCGAGTGTCACCCCGTGAAAGCTGCTGTCACACGAGATCAGGCGTGGTCGGCCGGTGGCCGCGCGCGCGAACTTCATCGCCGAGTCCACCGCCTCCGCGCCGGTGCTGGCGAAGAACACGGCGTCCAGCCCCCTTGGCAGACGCTGCGACAGCTCCTGCGCGAGCATGCCGGCCAGCGGTGAGTAGTGCAGCTGCACGCCGTCGAGCAGGTCCGCGGCGAGCGTGGCCTGCAGGACCTCGCGCACGTCGGGATGATTGTGTCCCAGGCTGGCAAAGCCCTCGCCGGTGTGGAAGTCCAGGTACGCGCGACCGGCTGAGTCATAGAGGTGGGAGCCCTGCGCCGACGCGTATTGCTCGTCGAAGCCGAGGATCCCCAGCACGTCGACCAGCGAGGAGTCCAGATGGCGTGCGGCCAGCTCCAGTGTCTCCCCGTTGCGTGCCATCGCGTCTGCGACCACGCCGAGCGAGTCGGCGCCCTGGATCGGCGCAGCGTTGGTGTTCATCGCGATCGAGTCCCCGGCCCTTGTGACGGTTGGTGTGTTTGCGAGTCGTCGAGCATAGCCTGGCGGCAGTGGCGCACGACGATCTCGCGTCAGTGTCAGGCCCTCCTGCTCAAGCTGACAGCCTCCCGCACCGATATCCAGTAATATGACATTCGTCGGTCTGGTGGAATTTTCATGAGTTCCTGCCTGCAGCTGCGTTGGGACGGCCCGTGAGCGCGTCGGGCCTTTCGTGAGCCGCAATCGTGACCTCGCGAAAGCAGTCGAGGCTTGATGCGGCGGGACGCCGAATGCGCGCGATCGCCATCAGCGCCCTGATCGTCGTTGTCGGTTGCGTCGGCTCAGCGGTGCTCGCCTCCGAACGGCGCTCTAATCTATTGCGCACAGACCGACAGTCGTTCAAAACGGCGTCCGCCGATCTGAGCAGCGCAGTTGACTCCAAGCTGGATTCAGGTCTCGAGCTGACGCGCGGGTTGCGCGCGATCGCGATGTTGGAGCCGACGGCTGGCGACACGCGTTTCATCGAATGGTATGACCAGCTGCAGCGCCGTGGGGGTGCTCCGCCCGGCGTGGCCTCGGCCCTGATCGAGATCGTGCCGCGGTCTGGCCTATCGGTATTCCGGCGCACAGCCCTGTCCGATCCGGCGTTTCGTGCGTTCAGCGCCGGCGCGTTCGCGATCGTGCCGGCCGGTCGCCGCTCGGTCTACTGTCTCACCCGCGCGTCCGTCGGTCGAACGGCCGCAACGAGCCTGTACCCGCCGTTGCTCGACTATTGCGCGCCGGTGATCCCCGGCTTTGGTCGCTCGCCGTTCAGCGCCTTGATCGCAACCGCGCGAGATACCGGTTCGACGATCGTTGCTCCGGTTCCAGGCCTCTCGCTAGTCGCGGTCGGTGAAGCGGTGTACCGGCGTGGCATGCCGCTCGCGACGATCGCCGAGCGTCGTGCTGCGCTGAGCGGCGTGATCGGCACCTCGTTTGACGGTAAGGCGCTGATCGGGCCGCTGCTGGCCGGTCATCGGTCGCTTGCGTTGACGCTGTATCACCGCAACATCGGCGGGCCGCTGCAGCTGATCGGACACGCTGGAGTAGCCGCGCGCGGCTACTCACAACGCAAGGACCTGGGAGAAGGATGGGTGGTTGAAGTGACCGGCACGGTGCCATCGTCGGCCTCTCCCGATTTGCAGGCCTTGACGATTCTGGGAAGCGGCCTATTGGTGACATTCCTGGTCTTCATCCTCTACCAAGTGCTTGCGCGTTCGCGTCAGCTGGCATGGAGTTTGGTCGGTGAGAAGACAGGCGAGCTGGAACATGCCGCGATGCACGATCCGCTGACCGATCTGCCCAACCGGCACCTGGTGCTCGACCGCGCCGAACAGATCCTCGCCCGAGCGCGGCGCCTGGATGTGCCCGTCACGGCGCTGTTCGTGGACATCGATGGCTTCAAGCAGGTCAACGACCGCTATGGCCATCAGGTCGGAGACGAGATCTTGCGACAGGTGGGGGCGCGGCTGAAGTCGACGCTGCGAGACAACGACACAGTGGGGCGCATCGGCGCAGACGAGTTCGTGATGCTGGTCGATTCCGTCGGTCTGGATGCTGCTCCCGAGCTGGTGGCGCAGCGGATCCTGGATGTTCTGCGCCAGCCGATCCAGCTGGGCGAGGACGCGCCGCTGTGTCTGACAGCGAGCATCGGCATCGCAACCGGCATGGCGCCATCCGCCGAGGATCTGCTGCAGGACGCAGACCTAGCCCTGCACAAAGCCAAGGCGGTCGGCAGGAACGGCTATGTCCAGTTCGAGACCGCGATGCACACCGCCGCGCAGGACCGCATCCACCTGGAGATGGACCTCGCGGGCGCGCTCGACGCCAACCAGATGTTCGTCGTCTACCAGCCGATGCTGGATCTCCACAGCGAGCAGGTGGTGGGCGTCGAGGCACTACTTCGCTGGCGTCATCCCACAGCCGGCGTGATAGGGCCCGACTCGTTCATACCGATCGCTGAGGAGAACGGCCTGATCGTCGCACTCGGACGCTGGGTGCTCGATGAGGCATGTGCGCAGGCGGCGATCTGGCACAAGCAGGGATTTCCCCTCAACATGTCCGTCAACGTCTCCGCGCGCCAGCTCGAGCGCCCAGAGTTCGTGGGAGAGGTCCGCGCGGCGTTGCACGACAACTCCATGGACGCCGCGATGCTCACCCTCGAGATCACCGAGACGGTCCTCATGCGCAAGCCGGAAGCCACCGCCAGGCTCCTCGATGAACTGAAGACACTCGGGGTTCGCATCGCGGTCGATGACTTCGGCACCGGCTACAGCTCGCTGGCCTACCTGCGCCAGTTCCCGGTCGATTCGCTGAAGATCGACCGTACCTTCATCACCGGCTTCGAGCTCTCCAACGAGGCGCACGCGCTCACACACACGCTCATCCAGCTCGGCAAGGCGCTCGGACTGCAGACGCTCGCCGAGGGGGTTGAATACCATGACCAGGTCCGTGAGCTGCAGCGCGAGGGCTGTGACCTGGCCCAGGGGTTCCTGTTCGCGCGTCCACTGACGGCCGACGCGATCGAGGGCTTCCTGCGTGCCAGCCCCGGCCTAAGCGGCAACGCTGCTCGCGAGCACCCGACGCTGGCGACCGGAGCACGCCCCGCGCTGTGAGCGCCTGCGCGGGCGAGAGATGTGTCGAGTTGCTCAACTCACCTAATGGTGAGACCGTTGACGGTCGATTCCAGATGGTAGGCCGAAGAGGCCGGGGAGCCATCCCCTTCTATCGCGGCGCTTGCGCCGCAGTGAGGAGACGCCCATGACATGCGGCGTCCCAGCGAAGTGCGAGTCGCCCACAAGCGACTCCCCCGCAGTGATCCGGCGGCCCCTCGGCGGCGCTGTTGCCAAGACGTTTCGGGCGGTACTGGTCGTGGTCGGGCTGCTCATTAGCCTGCTGTTCGCGAACAGTGCCCTCGGTGCGACCGCGACAGTGGGCTTGGGGTCGGCAGCCAGCTTCTCGGTGTTGGCCGGCTCGACGGTCACCAACACCGGGCCCACGACGATGTCTGGCGACCTTGGCCTGAGCCCCGGCTCATCGGTGACAGGCGGTGCGCACGTGCTGGGTGAAACGCACGTCGACGACGCGGTGGCGATCGCCGCCAAGAACGCGTTGACGACCGCCTATAACGACGCGGCGTCGCGTCCAAGCAACGGCTCGGCCGGGACCGACCTCGCCGGTCAGGTCTTCCTTCCGGGCGTTCGCAGCGCCAGCAGCTCGCTGCTGCTGTCATCTGGAAGCGTCACCCTCGACGCCCAGGGCAACCCCAACGCGGTGTTCATCTTCCAGATTGGCTCCACGCTAATCACCGGCTCGAACACAACCGTCCTGCTCATCAACGGTGCGCAGGCGTGCAACGTCTTCTGGCAGGTCGGCTCGTCCGCGACGCTTGGGACTGGCACGAGCTTCGTCGGCACGATCATGGCCTCCGCGAGCATCACCGCCAATACGGCCGCCACGATCGACGGCCGGCTGCTGGCTGGGAGCGCTGCGGTCACCCTGGAAACCAACACCATCACCACGTCTAACTGCGCCTCCGGCGCAAGCGGTGGAGGCGGTGGCAGTGAATCGGGTGTCGGCGCGGAAGCCGGCGGCGGCGCGCCCGGCTCGGGCGCCAGCACCGGCTCAACAACGACGACCCCGAAATCGCCGACTGCATCGAGAACAGCCGGAAAACCCGGCAAGACCGCCAAGAAAAAACGCAAAGGGGCCAGACGGCACCCGACTGCCAGGCCGGCTCTCCCGCACAAGCGTGGCGCATTCACAGGCTGACAGCATGCAGCCAACGTCCACCCCTCCGGCCTGCGCCCGGGGCCTGTCGCCTTGTACACATCCACGTCAACGTCGACGTTCGCGCTCGCGTCGGCTGAGGCGGCGCCTGATCGTGGTGTTCGGGGCGACGTGCCTGGCCGGCATCACGAGCGTGTCGGCGGCCAGCGCCTTCGCGGGAGCCCCAACCCGTGTGCAGGCGACTCAGGAACTCGTGGTCTTGCTCACCGCACACACTGCGCATAGCGCGCCAGAAGCCGGATCTGCGCAGGTTTCGCTCTTGTCTGCGCGTACCCCGATTACCGGCGAGCAGACCACTCTCCCGGTGCTCTCACGCTCGATCGGCGCGGGCGGGGTGCAGTGGTTGCACGTCATGCTTTCCGGTCGGCCAGACGGATTGACCGGTTGGATAAGTCGGCAAGGCACCCGTCTGCTGGTCACGCCCTGGCGCATCGTGGTTGACCTCGCCGCCCGCCGTGTGCGGGTCTACGAGGATGGTCGCCCGGTGAGGAGCTTTCAAGCGGTCGTCGGCAAGCTCTCGACGCCCACGCCCGCCGGTGAATTCTTTGTCGAGGAGGTCTTGCAGATGGCGCGCACCGAGCCCGGAGGCCCGTTTGCGCTCGCTCTAAGCGCCCGCTCAAACGCGTTGCAGGAATTCGAAGGCGGTCCGGGCCAGATCGCAATTCACGGACGTGACAGCCTTGGGGGAACGTTGGGTACAGCCGCCTCGCATGGCTGCATCCGAGTCGCCACGGTGAGCATCGACTGGCTCGCCGCGCGTATCGGCCCGGGCACACCGGTGACCATCGAAAGCGCGTAGAGGATTCAGCGTTCGTCAGGTTTGAGCCTGTGCAGCTCGGCTCGCCAGGCAGCGTGTGCGTGCTCGATGCCGGACAGGTCATTCAGAAGCTGTCTTTGCCAGTTAACCGCCATGCCGAGGGCGTTTAGCTGAAAAGCCAGGGCGGCCGGGTGGACATCCGCGCGCAGTTCCCCGGCTGTGATCGCCGCATCGATGTTGGCGGTCAGGACGGCGATCCATTCGCGCATGACCGTCGCCACGGCGTCGCGAACCGCTCCCGGGCGCCCGTCCATCTCTGCGGAGGCAGCACACAAAAAGCAGCCGCCTGCGAACACGTCGGCGGCGAGGTAGTCACACCAGGCGTCACCGATCGCCTGTAGCCGCGGCAGGCCAACGTCGCTCGACAGCGCCGGCACGATTACCTGATCGATGAGGATCGCGCGCGCGGCGGCGAGGGTGGCAAGCTGCAGTTCCTGCTTGGAGCCGAACAGCGCATGCACGCTGCTCTTGTGCACGCCGAGGTCGGCTGCCAGAGCGCCGATCGTGAGGCCTTCGAGGCCGTCGCGCGAGGCCATCTGCACCGAGCGCTCCAGGACGGCCGTGCGGCTGCGCATCCCCCGCGCCCGGCGACCGTCGCTTGGCTTTGGCTGCGGCGGGCGCGTGACGAGCGGCTCGTGGGGGGACCCCTTGATCAGCGGGTCCGCGGGCGGATCGTCGATGACGCGCTTGCGCATGACGCTCATATTACGCAACTATATGTACGATCGTCTATATTGCTCCGACGCGAGCGTCTGACAGGAGCAACGAGGATGCCGAAACGGAACATGAACGGGGACGATCTGCTCGAGGACTTCGATCGCCGCGCGATCACCCTGGATGGCATTACAAAGACGGTGCATGTCGCCGGTACCGGGCCGGCGGTGATCGTCATGCCTGAGATGCCGGGCATCAGCCCGCATGTAGCTCGCTTCAGCCGCTGGGTTGCAGACGCGGGATTCACCGTGTACATGCCCTCGCTGTTCGGCCGTGATGGCGCGGTGCCCGGCGTCGAGGAGGGCACGGTCATCTTCAGGCGGGCGTGCGTGAGCGCCGAGTTTCGTGCGTTCGCCGCCAACGAGTCGAGCCCGGTGACCCAGTGGCTGCGGGCGCTGGCGAGGCTGGCGCACGGTGAGTGCGGCGGTCCGGGCGTGGGCGCCGTCGGGATGTGCTTCACCGGCAACTTCGCGCTGACGATGATGCTCGAGCGCGCGATGCTCGCGCCGGTGCTTTCCCAGCCGTCGCTGCCGCTGGACGACCCCGCCGGGCTGGAGATCTCTCCAGACGAGCTCGCCGCTGTTCGTGAACGCCTCGAGCGCGACGACCTGACCGCGATCGCCTACCGCTTCGAGGGAGATCGATTCTGCAGGGCTCAGCGCTTTGCGGCCTACTCAGAGGCGCTCGGCGACCGCTTCATCGGACGAGTGCTCCCCGATGCTGCGGCCAACTCTGACACGCCGCCGTTCTTCGATCAGGTGGTGGCGAGCCCCCACAGCGTGGTAACCGCTCACCTGATCGACGAAGCCGGCCAACCCACGATCGCCGCGCGCGACGAGATTCTGGCGTTCTTCGCTTGCCGGCTCGGCGGATGAACAATTCGCTGTACCGTGGCAGTATCGACCATACGGCTGCAATTTAGCGGCCACACGAGCTTGAATTATCGGCCATACGGCGCTACGGTTGGTCGTGTCATGGAGTCTCTGAGTCGGGCTGCGTCCGAACTTTCGATCCCCGAGCGTACGCTGCGCCGTGCCGCGTCCGAGGGTCTGGTGCGTGGCGAGCGCGTGAGCCCGCGCCGGTTTCGGATTACGTTGCGGGAGGAAGCGTACCTGCGGAGCCATTGGGGGCTGCTCCGTGCGCTGCGCGCGGCGCTGCGCACCGAGCCCAACGTCAGGCTGGCGGTGCTGTTCGGCTCGACAGCCACCGGCAGCGACGACGAGCGCTCAGATATCGACGTGCTGGTCGTCTTGCACGATCCGGGCGTCGGCAGACTGGCTGAGTTTGAGGGGCGGCTCTCTCGGCGTATCGGTCGCGAGGTACAGCTTGTGCGGCTCTCCGAGGCGCAGAGCTCGCCTGTGCTGATGGTCGACGTCATCGATCACGGGCGTGTGCTGATCGATCGAGATGGTCTTTGGACCGGCTTGGGAAAGGGTGCTCCAAGATGGCGGCGCCTTGCCCGTAGCGTCGAACGATCATTGCCTGTGCCCATTGAGGATCTCGACCTCCACCATCACGCCGCGTGACGGCAGCCGATCCGGCTCCGGCTCCGCTCGAGGCTAACGATCCTCGGCGCGCGAGGGCGTTGAAGACCAAGGTCCGCGACCGGGTGAGCGACGTGCGCCGCCACCTGCTGGCGCTGCGCACGGCGATGACTTCGAGCTGGATGCCTTTCGCACTGCCTATGCGTCGGAGGATCCAGTCGAGCTCAACCGCGTGAAGGCCGTCGAGCGAGGCGTCGATCAGCTCTACAACTACATAGCTGAGCTTGCCGCCTTCGGATTGGAGCTTGCCGAGCTTCGCGGACGGCGCGATGAGACCAACGCGCGGCGAGATCTCGATGCGCTTCGGGATGTCGGCGTGATCTCGGGTGAGCTGGCTCGTCGCCTGCAACGACTACGCGAGCTGCGGCGCATGCTCGCCCACGAATACGCCACGGCCACAGCCGAGCAGGTTCATGAGTCAGCCCTCGTTGTCACTGGCAATTTCCCGGCCTTCTACGACGCATATCGGGCGTGGATCAAGCGCGGCTTCGCGGCCGCCAATCCTGACGCCGGCAGTGCCGGTCGAGGGGCCGCAAGTAGCGGTCGATGGGCTTTCGTGATGCCGGAGGGATGATGCCGGAGGAGGGACTCGAACCCCCGACACGCGGATTATGATTCTACGGCATAGGGTGGAACTGCCGCAAACTTGGCTCTATAAAGCGATTTATGTCAGGTAGATTGCAGTAGGATCGGACGAGTTGGGGACCATTCCGGGACCACTCCTGATAGCATTGAGGGATGAGTTCGACCGCTGGCGCTTCGCCCGCACCGCCGACGCTGACCGATCTGCGCCCGCGTCCGGTCTCCGGGCATCTGCGGCGCGTAAAGCGCCAGTCAGGTGATCGCTGGCGCGTGAAGTGGCGCGACGCCGCCGGCGTCGAGCACAAGAAGGTGCTCGGGCGCGTCTGGAGCGGCGCCGGGCGCCCACGCGAGGGCTACCTGACCAAGCAGCAAGCCCAGCGTGCACTGGATGAGATCCTCGCCGACGCACGGCGCGTCGGTCCCGGCGCCCGGCGGCGCATCGGCTCCCAGCCGACTTTCGCCGACGCCGCGCAGGAGTGGCTTTCATATGTCGAGTTTGATCGCAAGCGCCGCGCGAGCACGCTGCGCGACTACGGCCACGTCGTCGAGAGCGCGCTCCTGCCTATGTTCGGAGAGGTTCGCCTGGAGCAGCTCACGAGCGAGATGATCGACGCCTACCGCGTTCACCTCGTTGCCGAAGACCGCCTTTCTGCGCGGACGATCAACAAGTACCTGGTGCTGATGAACGGCATCCTGCGCCACGCTCAACGTCGCTGGGGTCTGACGGTCAATCCCGCGCTCGGCGTCGAGCGCCAGCCCGTGCGCCGCTCCGGGGAGTTTCGTGTGCTCAGCGCCAAGGAAGTTCACACGCTCGCGATCGTCACGGCGCTTGGACGCCACCACGAGTCGCCCAAGCGCGAACTGACCGACGCTGAGCTGGACGGCAGGCGCAGCCAAGACGAGCAGGACGCGGTGATGTTCATCACCGCCGCGTTCGCTGGGCTTCGCCTGGGGGAGCTGCGCGCCCTGCGCTGGAGCGACATCGATTTCGAGCTGCACGTCATCCATATACGCCGGGCGTTCACGCTGCAGCTTGAGGACGTTCCCAAGTCCGGGCGCGTGCGCGCGACACCGATGGTCGACCAAGTCGCCAGCGCGCTCAAAGACCTCGCGCGCCGCGAGCGCTACACCACCGATCAGGACCTCGTCTTCCCTTCACCCGACGGCGACTACCTGGAGGACTCGGCGCTTCGCCGCCGCTACTACAAGGCGCTGAAAGCCGCCAAGATCGCGCACTTGCGCTTCCACGACCTGCGCCACACCTTCGGTACCCTCGCTGTTCAGGAGTTCGCGCTCTCCGACGTCAAGGCATACATGGGCCACGCCGACATCACAACCACCATGATCTACGTCCACCACATACCCCAGCACGACGCCGCCGCTCGCCTATCGGCACGGCTGGCGAAGACTTCGGGTGCAGCCGCCACCCTCGGCCGCGCCGCGGCGCAGGCGCGCTGACGTGCCGACATGGGGAGCCGCGCCGCAAACGTTCCACAAGTTCCTTAGCCGCTTCCGCTTCCGCGTGGCTAATCCCCGTGACCGATTCGCTAAAACGCGTCAGTGTCTGGGGGGTTTGGGCCAGTTGGGCGGGCTGCTGTCGCTTGCTGTGGCGTTCGTCGCTTTGGCGGTGTTCGGAGTGCTAGCGACGCAGCGTTACGATCGTCCACAATCCACAGTGCACCGTTCAGGTCAGCCCTGATCGTGACCGTATGCTGAGCGCACCATGGTGCAAGGGCCAACGGCCGCCCGAAACCGGCGGCCGCGGAAGCACACGCCTGTCTGCTACTAACTGTCCACCGTTTCAAGCAGGCGTGCATCGGTGAAGCGCCACTTGAGCCAGAAGGTCGTCTCCACGTCCCAGAATGCCGGGGCAATCAACCCATGTTGACTATGAAAATAGAATCCCTGCGCTGCTACGATAGTCGGCACCGTTATATGAACGGCATCGAACTCACGTGCGATCTTCTCCCAGTCCGGGTATACCAGATCGTCGCCGGCCAACGGATGAGTCTCGACAACGAGCGCATGAGCCTCAACAAACTCCACCCATGTACTGGCACTGACGATCTCGGCGACGTTGAGATCATCACCAGCTACCTTCATCTCCCAGACATGCCACGGCAGCGGATAGAGAGTAGAGACTTGGTACTCCTCAAGGTACTCTCGCCACATCGATCTTCCCTCCGGCGTGGCTGTCGATGTATACAGCCCCATAGATTTCGGCTGGACAGCCGCTGTTGGTGCCGCAAATTCCGCAACGACGTTGAAATGGGCCGCAGACGGCGCGACCGCGACGGAGTCAGGCGTCGTGCCTTCTTCGGCAATCGCGACCCAGTGCTGGCGATCGGTTCGGAGAGGCCCCGAGATCAAGCTTGGTTCGTCCGCAGCTATCTGGGCGATCAGACGACAAGCTTCGACCATCTCATCAGCAATAACTGGATCGATAGACGCATGCCTTCCGCCCTCGGCCTTCATTAGACTTTCGTTGGCGCTCTCCATTACCCGCCCAAACCGAGTGATCGACATGCGAGTGGGGTCATTTTGCGCCACTCCACCGCCGAAAGGCGGGTTGTCGAGCTTGGCGATGCGGCGTGCCAGCAATTCCCCCGACCGTTGCGCACTAGGCTCGACCCTTATTGAGTACCGACTTCTTTTACGCGTCACCGCGCGCACCATGCCGTTTCGTGCGAAAGGCTCAACATCGTATATATTGAGTCGTGCCCCAGTTCGAGCTGTTGTCCACGACTTGCACTTCGGCACCAGCTGGACGGCCGCTGGCGTTAACCCAGGCTTGGTACAGACCCGTCCGACAAGGTGCGACCGCATTCGCTTTTACCGAACTCTCGCCGTACACGGTCTTATATCCTGATTCTGCCACAAGTTTGTGATTCCAGTACAACGCGACGCGCGCTCGCAGCACTGCCATAGGGGCGCTACACTCAACCTCGAACACGACATTGACCGTATTGAGGCCCTTGTGGGCGTCATGCGTAGATTTGTGCGGATACGCTGGCGCCCCTCCGCAGGCCGTGTCAGCGGCGTGCGCGACCGGGTCACCACTGCCGCCGCCTTCTTCTTCGTTTTCTGCTGGTATTACTGTGTCCTCTGGTGGTGGTTCTGGTGGCTCGGGTGCTTCGCTTGCGACTCCTTGGGACCAGAATGCGGCTTCGGCGGCGCGGCGTTCGGCTTCCGCTTGGGCTGCCGCTTCTTCAGCTGCGCGGCGTTCCGCTGCGATTCCGGCGCCGGCTTCGGCTGCGACTTCCATTCCGGCGGCGGTTACTTCGGCGGTGTATGTTCCGCTGGGGTCTGAGCTGTTGATCGGGTCGCCGTAGGTGTAGGCGTAGGCGTTGGCGGACCCGCCCGGTAGCGGGTCGGTCTGTAGGAAGCGCCCGATTTGCGGGATGTAGCTGCGGGCGCCCATGGCGACGATGCCAGAGGGGAATTCGGTGGCGCGCAGGTCGCTACCGAGCCAGCCGTACTTTTCGGGTTTGCTGGAGGTCGGCACGCCATACTCGGTTGATCGTTCGGTGGAGAGCAGTTTCGTCGCGGTTTCGCTGATAGATGCTTTGGCTATGATATCCCCGTGTAGGTCACTCAGCTGTAGTTCGGGTTCTGTTGTGTCCGTCTCGGTCGCGGCGAACCCGCTGATTGCTTGCACATACCTGTGCCAGTGGCCTGAGACGGGTTCCACGGTCCAGGCGGGCGCGCTGCCTGAGCCGGCGTAGTGGCTGATCGTTGCGGTGCTGCCGTTGAGGGTTTCCCTGGTGCGCTCTTCGGGGTCCAGCTGGTAGGTGCTGGTCTGTCCGTTCTGGGTTTGGCTTTGCAGTTGCCCGTCGACGTAGTATGAGCTTGTGACTTCGTGCCCACCGGCGTCGGCCGCCGGAAGTTTCGTGATGTCGCCGAAGTCATCGTATGAAATGCCGCTGTCGATGATGCGGTTGGCGGTATCGTAGGTGTGCTTTTCTTCGCTGCCGCCTTCGTTTGTGCATTCGCCTTTGGAGTTTGGTGGGCGTGTCGTGAGGCTCGTGCGGTTGGTTTCCGCTTCATAGCCATAGATGCGGGTGGTGCAGCCTTCGCCCGCCGGTGTTTCCTGCACCTCCACCAGACGGCCCGCTTCGTCGTAGGTGTTGTTGTTGGTTGCCAGGCTGCTCACCTGTTCGACGACCTGGTTGTGTATCGACGGAGTGGCGCTTTCCGTGAACCATACGCATTTTTCGCTACAGTGCGTGGTCTTTTCGTAGGCGAGCGCGGTTGTCATCCCCGCGGCGTTGCGCGTGTAGGTGGCCGTCATGCCGTTCGGATACCCCTCGCTGGTCATGTTGCCTTCCCCGTCGTAGGAGGCGGTGAATGTCAGGTTATGCGTGCCCTGAGTGTCAACCAGCTTAGCCAATGCTCCGGTGGTTTCGTCGTATGTGTAGCTTTGGCTGCCCTTACCGTCACTGGAATGGGTCACACGGTGGTCCTTGTCTGCTTCGTATTCATATTCGCTTGAGGCGCCGTCCGCGTCAGTATATGACGTGATCTGGCCGAGCGTGTTGTATTTGCTTGTGATTGTCTTCGTTTTGCCTTCCGTGGTCGTGCTCTGCTTTTCCAGCGTGCCGTTTGCGCTGTTGTATTCGTCAGTGACCTTCGGTAGAGGTTTGCCTTCGGTAGAGGTTTGTTCGTCGGTGAGCGGCCGGCCCACGGGATCGTAGGTCGTCGTCGTTATCCGCGTTACGGAGCCCACAGTCTCGGTTGTTTTTTCCTGCTCGTCGAGCATGTTATAGGCGTTGATGACGGTCACGGGCAGGTTCGGTAGACCGCTAGTTTCGGGTTGTTCTGCGGGCTGGCTCTGACACGGGAGGTTCGCCCATTCGGGGTGTTCTCCACATGCCGGGTATTTCGAGTTCGCTTCCGTCGTGTAGTAGATCGTCTGGTTGTCATGGGCGCCCGCGTTGCCTACCCACGTGTTCAGGTCGAACTTCCCGATTGTGCTGGTGTTGTTTTGGTTTGTGTACCAAACGTTTTTGTCCGGGCCGGTGGTGATGCCTTCCGGATGGCTGCCGGACGGCAACGCGTATTCAGTCACCACACCCGACGTCGTGATCCTGGCCAGTTTCCCTGCACCTCCGTGGGTCTCCCCGAACCACAGGTTGCCATCCGGGCCCGCCGTTATCGCCTTCGGCGCGCTGCCCGTCGGCAACGAATATTCTGTGATCGTCCCCGAGGTCGTGATCTTGCCGACCTTGCTCGTCGAGTTATCCGTAAACCACAGGTTTCCGTCCGGACCAGCGGTGATCCCCTCCGGACAACTTTCTTTAGGCAACGCGTATTCCGTGACCGTGCCCGACGTCGTGATCTTCCCAATCTTCGACCCACTATAGTTGGTAAACCACAGGTTGCCATCCGGGCCCGCCGTTATTTCAAACGGTGTGCTTTCTTTCGAAAGCGAGTATTCCGTGATCGTGCCCGACGTCGTGATCTTCCCAATCTTGTGGCCCGAGTACTCCGTAAACCACATGTTTTTGTCCGGGCCCGCGGCGATCCTCGCCGGATAGCTTTCTTTAGGCAACGCGTATTCCGTCACCGAGCCCGACGTCGAGATCTTCCCAATCTTCATCGTCAAGCTGTCGATGAACCACAGGTTACTATCTGGGCCCGCAGCAATCCCTTCAGGATAGCTTCCTGTCGGCAGCGAGTATTCCGTGATCGTGCCCGACGTCGTGATCTTCCCAATCTTCGACCCGTCAAAGTTCGTAAACCACAAGTTTTTATCCGAACCTTCCACAATACCCGGCAGCAAACCACCACCACCCAAAGCATATTCAGAGCGCGCGGGCTTGGCTGCTGGCGTTGTGGTTTCCTTCACGTTGCCTGTGGACGGTTCGTAGACTGCAGTGTGTGTGAGGTTCAGCCCGTTCGGGTCGGTTGTGACTGATGTTGGTTTGCGCAGTTTCCAGCCGAGGTTTTCCTGGCCTGAGTAGGAGGTGATGGTGGTGCGCACGTCTTCTTCTTTGCCGGAGTACTGTGCGCCCTGGGTCGTCTTGGTAGCCAGGTGGTATGGTCCTCCTTCTGACGGTGCGCCTTCGTCGTAGCTGTAGACTGTGTGCGAGCGCGCTTCGACCTGCGTACCGTTGGCCAGCTTAACTTTGTGTTGCGGCCCGAGGGTAGCGAGCAGTTCGCTGCCCGGTTCGCTGCCTGTGGTGTTGTAGATGCTTTGCGTGTCGAGCATTTTCGAGACTTCTGCCGACTTGCATTTTTCTTTTGATTCGCAGCCTTCTTTGAGAGCTGCTGCTCGGTTGTCCGCGCTGAGACCACGCACAACGTCGTTGGTTTCGTTGTATTCGGTCGTCGATATCGCGCCGCTAGGCGAGGCGACGTTGACCGCGCGGCCCAGTTCGTCCAGGTAGGTGATTGCGGCGTGCTTGTAATCCGTGGCTGGCGAGGTTTGTGGTTCGTCTGGTGGAATGATCGCCATACCTTCGCTCGGATCGTCCTTTTGTCCCCACTTTTCGACTTCTTCGCTGGTGAGGGTCAGCAACCCGGTCCCCGAGAGCGGGATGTGGTACTCGGCTGTCCAACCCGGCTGCGGGAGGACCGCTTCGCCCTGGCTCGGACTCGGGTTGATATTCCCGATTGTGCTGGTGCTGTTTTGGTTTGTGTACCAAACGTTTTTGTCCGGGCCGGTGGTGATGCCTTCCGGATGGCTGCCGGACGGCAACGCGTATTCAGTCACCACACCCGACGTCGTGATCCTGGCCAGTTTCCCTGCACCTCCGTGGGTCTCCCCGAACCACAGGTTGCCATCCGGGCCCGCCGTTATCGCCTTCGGCGCGCTGCCCGTCGGCAACGAATATTCTGTGATCGTCCCCGAGGTCGTGATCTTGCCGACCTTGCTCGTCGAGTTATCCGTAAACCACAGGTTTCCGTCCGGACCAGCGGTGATCCCCTCCGGACGACTTTCTTTAGGCAACGCGTATTCCGTGACCGTGCCCGACGTCGTGATCTTCCCAATCTTCGACCCACTATAGTTGGTAAACCACAGGTTGCCATCCGGGCCCGCCGTTATTTCAAACGGTGTGCTTTCTTTCGAAAGCGAGTATTCCGTGATCGTGCCCGACGTCGTGATCTTCCCAATCTTGTGGCCCGAGTACTCCGTAAACCACATGTTTTTGTCCGGGCCCGCGGCGATCCTCGCCGGATAGCTTTCTTTAGGCAACGCGTATTCCGTCACCGAGCCCGACGTCGAGATCTTCCCAATCTTCATCGTCAAGCTGTCGATGAACCACAGGTTACTATCTGGGCCCGCAGCAATCCCTTCAGGATAGCTTCCTGTCGGCAGCGAGTATTCCGTGATCGTGCCCGACGTCGTGATCTTCCCAATCTTCGACCCGTCAAAGTTCGTAAACCACAAGTTTTTATCCGAACCTTCCACAATACCCGGCAGCAAACCACCACCACCCAAAGCATATTCGACGGTCGGCGTGCTCTTTACCTTGCTACTGGCGGCGCTTGCCGCCGCGATGGTGCCCCCTCCGTTGGTCGCGAACACCTCCGCTGTCAGCGTGTGGCCGATATCGCCTGCCACCGGGGTGTAGTTTGGGTTGGTAGCTCCTATGATCGGTGTGCATTCTTTGCCTTCGCTGTTGCAGTCCTCCCACTGATAGCCATACACCACGGGCGAGTTCGACCAAACCCCGTTGGACACGGCCATCCGCAGCCCGACGACCGGTGTGCCGGTCAGTTTCGGGGTTTCGCTGTTGGTTGGCGCTTTGCCGTTCCACAGTGTGGCTGAAGCTGGCGCCTGCGTGGCTTTCAACAGCCTGCCGGTGCTCGAATCCCCAGCGATCGTGCCGTAGGTGAACGCCCACGACTCCTGCCCCGGTGATGTCAACGCCGTCACGTGCCCTTCAGCGTCATAGCCATAGACGGTCCTCAGCGGGTGTTCGAGCCGCGGGTTGTACTCCGCCCGCAGGCGGCCCTGTTTGTCGTATAGGTATTCCGCGACCGTGACTCCTGGTTCTTCCATTTTTTTGCTGGCAGGATTATACGCGACGAAGCGCACCTGCTTGAGACGTCCCTTGTATTCGCCCCATTCTTTTTCGCCTTCGCCGACCGCGGTAGTGTTGGTCGCGTACTTGAATTCCAGCGCACGGCAGCCCTTCGGCAGCGCTTCGCTTTTTTCGGCCTTGGCGATACACGAGGCAATCCCAGCCGGTTCGGGCGCGATCGCCCACCTCGGCTCGGTCACGCCTTCCATTGTCTGGTAGATGTAGCGGACCGTCTGGGAGACCAGCGGCCCTTCCTGCGCCGCGGGCTTCCACAGCGTCGCAGACGACCCGCTCGAGGACGTAAAGCGCGTCGTCGCCGCGTCGGCCGCATTCTTGAGCACGAATTCCGTTAGTTCGCCTTTCCCGTTCTTGACTTCCGAGAGCGACAGACTTGAGTCGCCCGTCGGCGAGCTAAAACCGCCCCCTTCTTTGCTCGTGAACGTCGTCTGGCCACCATTGGCGGCAGTCAGCGTGACGCTGCCCGTCGCTAGCTTTGTGATGCTTTCCTGTCCGCCAACACTCAAGCTCCACTGCGGCCCGAGTGGCCCTTCTGCGCCTGCCGTCAGGTTGCGCGAACCATAGCTGCGGCTGACCATCAGGCTCGATCCCGGAGCAGCAACAGACACGTCCGTTGCGTCGAGCTCGAACTCGCCCGAGAGCGGGCCAACCGACCCGGGACCCAACGAGACAGGCGTCGCGTGATGGACCGTCAGCGTGAATTCTTCGCTCGCGCTATTGCCCACGTTATCGGTCGCGGTCACCTTCAGCCGATGCGCACCGACCCCAAGTTCGCTGCCGTTAACCGCCCATTCCCCGCTTGCCGTGCACGGGCCTTTCGGACACGACCCCTGGGGTTTGCCGAGTTCGTGCCCATCGATAGCGACCGCGATCGACTTCACCCCCGAGCTTGGGGTCGAACCCGACCCGTCCGTGGCTTCGACCTTGAGATGGCTGTGCTCATATTCTCCGATCTGGTTTGCGCTTCCCAGCCCAGACAAAATGATGTTGTGAGGCGGCGTACTGTCCATCAGCACTTTTCCCGTTGTCGTTGCCGTCTCACCGGTCGCGTTCTCGACCTTGACTTCGAGCGTGTCTTCCCCGTCGGGCAGGCCGCTGAGACTAGACGTGAGTGGTTCGCCGCTGGTGCTGTGACCGGATTCGCATTTGCTGATCCAATTCCAGCACTCGTCGCACTGCACTCCGTTACACCCGGGGACTGCCTGGAAGCCGTGGCCCCAGCCCGACGCCTGCGGCGAACTGTAGCTCGCCGCGCTGACACCGATCCCGGGATCGGTGGGCACAGTCCCGATCTTGCCTGAACCATTGACCCACTGCCCGGGGTAGGCGCCGTTCGGTGCAGACCCGAACGTGGCATCGGTCGTATCGACGCTCACGGCTGGCCCTTTTTCCTGGGCGATCGCGACGAACGTACCGGCTGTCAATGCTGCATAGAATCCGCCTTCACCGCTGGCTTTCGCGTACTCCTCAAGCTCGGCGAAGTTTGTGTGGTGCGCCGCGACGGACCCGGTCGCACAGCCTGCTTCTACACACATCGTCGTTTCGCTGCGCCCTGAGTACGGCAGCACGACCACTTTCCCGCCTATGTTTTCGATTTCCTTTTTTTCGTTCGCTATGAAAACATATGGTTCGATTTGTTCTGTGAGCGGATTATCGCCCTGATGCGAGTGAGCAAAGTACTCGTAGATCCGTGATTCGTGCTGGGTGGGATACTGAACGACGCCATACTGTCCCGTCGTATATTTGCCGCCTTTCGGACTCGATGAGATCCCGATTGCCTTTTCGCCCAAGATTTCTTCATAGCCGACGAAATCTTCCCCATTTGGGGCAAACGCCCAGTTCCCCGGCAACAACAGTTCCTTGTCTTCGACCGTTGGGTCAACGACGAGCGGGTAGCGGTAGCTACCCGCCAGATGATCGACCGTCAGGATCAGCACATTTCCTTCAACGTTCATCGAAACCGGAATCGGAGTCCCTTCGGCATCGACAGCGCTCGGCGCAGCGATAGTCGCGGTCACCTGGCCGGCAACTTCGACCTGCAGCGATCCTGGCGCCGCACCTTGCTTCAGAGTCGCGCCTTCCGCCAAACCCACTCGAAAAAGCAACTTCTGGGGCGAACGCACCGAATACAGAAGTGTCTCCAGATCGAACCCAAACGTCGTCGGCTTCACGGCCACCGCAGTGTCCGTGTCGGTCGAGCCGAAGAAGACCGTTGCGCCACTGATCGAGCCTTCCGCGCCACCCAGAGCGACACCATGTTCATCGACAGGGATCAACGAGACGCCGCCGGATGCAAGCGAGACTCCATCATTCAGCCGCTTGGGTATCCGCACGCTCACACCTTCTGCCGGGGTCTTCGGTTCAAACGCGCCACCTACATCGCTCAAACCCAAGTCGATCGGCACCCGCTGACCAGGCGATGTTTCGACCGCCATCGGAGCGGCTGAGTCGATCACGCCATGCTGTTCCCCTGGCAAAGCCACCGAAGCCACGTTGTCCGACGAGAACGCAACGAGGCTCTGACCAGCCGGCAGCGACGGCGGCCCGCCGGCAGGAGTAGTCATGAGGTTTGGATACGCTTCTTGAGACACTGTCGCATCGGCTTCTGGGTTCAACCCCTCGTACTTCGTACGCGATTCTTCGCGCGCCGCGACCGCTTCAGGACTGTTGAGCTTCGCTTCGCGTTCGGCTCGCAGCTGTTCGCGTTCAGCCGGTGACCCCGAGACGACCAGCGAGCCGCTCAGCAGGCCCCCATCACCTTCCCCGGGAGACGAGAGGGAGTCCGCGTCGGCCGCGACCGATGAGAACAACCCAACACCGCACAGCAAACAGGTCACGAATAGCCGCACGGCGAACCTCATGGCTTTGCCCCCTCGTCTTGATTGATGGAAACAGGTGGAAGTCCAACTAACAGAACTAGGCTCTGGTACGTCTATTTGGGTCGGTGCCGGATTTCGAGATGCGTTTCTGATTTATCCCTACAGCTCGAAGGCTTCTCTGCCTGGAGCGGCCTTACGGCGTGCGTACCATAGTGCGATGGTCCGTAAGTCGTCAAGGGGTGGACTCGTGCGCGCGGAAGCTAAGCCGGATAACAAGCGCGCGAGGACCCAGCCAGGCCGAGCGAGCCCTCGCGCTCGGCTCGCGCCTGCGTCAGCTGCGCAGGGCGGCCAAGCTGACCCAGCGCCAAGTAGCCGAGCAGGTGCCGATGAGCGCCGCCAACCTCTCCCGGATCGAGAATGGCGAGCAAGGTCCGCCGTCCGATGAGATCATTGAACGGATAGCCGGTGTGCTCGATGCCGACGCGACCGAACTGCTGACGCTCGCCGGTCGAGCACCGATCAGCACGAGCTCGGACACGCTATTGCGCGAACTGCGCCAACTACGCGCCGAGATCAAGAACGGCTTCGCCAGAGTCGAGGCCGCCATCCAACAGACACGGTAAGCCTGCTGTCAACGGAGGCAGGATAGGCGCCGCGCGTTTTGGGCACGCGGCGCCTTCGATCCGGCTAGGTGAGTTTCTGCTGGGTCAGGCGGTGCCGATTCGTAGTGCGTGGGCTCGGCGTGCTGTGCGTGTTGGGAGTACGAAGTCTCCGGCGTGGTGTAGGAGGCCGGTGCGGGTGAGTCTGCGTATGGCGTCGGCGGCGTTGGTTTCGTCGCCGAGTTCGCGGGCGATCTCATCGATGGTCCATGGCCATGAGGCGCCGTAGAGCATGTAGCCCAGGATGGTGTTGTCGATCTCCTCCTCGCTGAAGCGGTCGTGCGGGAACTCGTCTGGAATAGGCTTGTCTGGCATGGGAGCTGAACCTCCTGTGTCGGCCCCCGGCTGTGCAAGCAGCGCGGGGGCACTTTGCATTTTGGGTTGCTGCCAGACCAGCCTACTATCACATCGGCGGAAAGTCTAGGTGGGGCGTGTCGGCCCTCGCCTCGGCCCGCGCGGCGAGCTGGGAGACGCGGACGCCCAGGCCCTCGGCGAGCCGGACAACGTTGGTCCAGCTGGGGTTGCGCTTGCCGTGCTCGACTTGGCTGATCCAGCTTTGCCTGAAGCCGGTGTCTGCGGCGAGCTTGACTTGGCTGATGCCTCGCTCGTCGCGGATGGCACGGACGGCCCGCCCGAGGGCGGGCAGATCAGGCATGGCAGACATGGATACACACCGGGGATTCGCCGCCCTCCTGGCCGACTCCTTGCGCGAGCGGGTGTCGGTGAGTCACGTTCGCCCGGCCCTGCGGGCGCGTTTGCGTCGGTGGCCCTGTCTGCTCGTGTTCGCGCGCACACCAGCAACGCACGCAGGCCTCGATCGAGAAGGTTCTTGCTCTCGGCCGCCCGGACGCCAACCCTGGCCCTGCAAACGCCCCTCTCAGCGAGGCGGAGAGCAACGCCAATGGAGCGCTAACCTCGCGGCGCTAAGCACCGCGTAAAGCCAAACAGACTAGATGCACTGTGGCAGAGCGTGACATTTTTTCTTGCTAGATTTCGTGGTGATGATGACGGGTGCGAGTATCGGCGCGGGGCAGGCGGCGGGCTATAGCGCCTACTTGGAGTCGCGGACGGTCGCGCCGTCGCGGGGGGACTATTACCTGTCCCCGGCGGGGGAGCCGACGGAGACTCCGGGGGTTTGGCATGTGCTGGATGAGACTCGTGAGCGGCTCGGGTTGGAGGTTGGCGGGGCGGTGAGTGCGGAGCAGCTGGTGCGGCTGATGGAGGGCCGTCATCCAGGGACCGGGGAGTTCATTCGTCGCGCGGGTGCGGATGGTCGGCGAGCGGGCGGGATCGATTTGACGTTCAGCGCTCCGAAGTCGGTTTCGGCGGTGTGGGCGATCGGCAGCGAGCAGCAGCGGGCAGGGGTCGAGGTGGCGCACGGTCGCGCTGTCTCACGCGCGCTTGAGCATCTGCGGGGCGAGGTCGCGGTGGTCCGTGAAGGAGCGGGCGGGCGGGTGCTTTCCACGGCGCATGAGGTGCTCGCGGCAGAGTTTCGTCATACGACCGCGCGGGGTGTCGCGGGTGGCGGTGCGCCTGACCCGCAGATCCATAGCCATGTCGTGGTGTCGGGGGTGGTGCGCCAGGATGGGCAGTTCGCGGCGGTCGCGAGCCGCCCGTTGTTCCGCGCGGCGCGCGAGCTGGGCGCGTTCTATCGGGGCGCGCTCGCTGAGGAGTTGCAGCTGCAGGGGTATTCGATTGTCGCGGGGACTGGTCGTGATGGCCGGTATTTCGAGGTCGCGGGGATCTCCGAGCGTGCGCGTGATGCGTTGAGCGGTCGCAGCCGTGAGGTTTGGTTGGCGGCGGAGCGTTTCCGTGCTCGCTACGGCCGCGCGCCCGAGCGCGACGAGCTGCGCAACGTCAAGTTGGAGAACCGGCAGGCAAAGACCCCGGAGAGCCGCCCCGAGCTGCAAGCCAGTTGGGATGAGCGGGTCGCCGCTGAGCACGTCGACCGCGCTCATGTCGAAAGCCTCCAGGCCGACCTTCCGGGTGGCGTGACGCGCGCTGATGACGCCGCGTGGCGTGAGCGGGTCGCGGGGTCTTTGACGGCGCAGGGTGCGACGTTCTCCCAGCGCGAGCTGCGTGCGAGCGTCCTCGAGCAAGGCGTCGGGCAGCTCTCCCCCGAGCGTGTCTCAGAGCACGCCCAAGGGCTGGTCGCCTCCGGTGAGGTGATCGAGCTTGAGGGCCAGCGGATGACGACCAGTGAGATTCGGCGCATGGAGCAAGCCATCCAAGCGCGCGTCGCAGAGATGGCCGCGAGCATCGGGCCAGGCGTCGATGAGCACGCGCGGGCGCTGGCGGCCGGGGAAGTCGCCGAGCGCATCGGCGGCAAGTTGAGCGTCGAGCAGCAACAGGCCGTTGACGTTCTCGTCGGGCAGGGGCGCGCAGCGGTCCTGATCGGGCAGGCCGGGGCGGGTAAGGGCGTCGTGATCGACGCGGCGGCCCGCGCCGAGCAGCACGCCGGGCGAGACACCTACGGCGTCGCGGTGGCCGGTGATACCGCGCAGCGGCTGGGGCGCGACAGCCCCGCGCTTGAAGGACACACGATGACCCTGGACTCGCTGGTCGCCAAAGCCCGCGCCGGCAGCCTCACCCTGGACGAGTCCAGCACCGTCTACTTCGATGAGGCAGGGATGGCCGACACTAGACGCCTGGACGCGCTGAGCGATGTCGTGTCGCGTGCGGGCGGCAAGCTTGTGGCGATCGGTGACGAGCGCCAGCTCCCCGCGATCGGCGCCGGAGGACTCTTCACGCATCTCACCAGCACAGCGCCAACCGCCAAGCTCACCGAAGTACGCCGCACCGATGACGCCGACGAGCGGCGCGCGTGGGCGGACCTACGCGCGGGGCGCGCGGAGGACGCGATGGCCCACTACCAGTCACGCGGGCAACTGCACTTCGCAGACACCCGCGAGCAAGCCCTAGAGCAAGCCGTCCAGCAATGGGCCGGCCTCACCGAAACCCATGACGTGCGCGCGGTCGCGCTGATGTCTGACTCATCGAACATGGAGATCGACCGGATGAACGCCCGCGCACAACACCTTCGCACAGAGCGTGGCGAACTCGGTGAGCAAGAGATAGAACTGCCCGACGTTCCCTATGGGCTGCGTGAAGGGGACGAGGTCGCGTTCATCACACAGCACCACCCGCACGGAGAACGTCGTGTCGAGAACGGCGCTCGCGGTGAAATCACAAGCATCGACACCGACCGCCAGCAGGTGAGCGTGCTCACCGACGACGCGCGACGGGTCATCGTCGGTGGTGATGACTTGGAGAGCCTGCGACTTGCATACGCTCAGCACATCTACCGCCAGATCGGCGCGACCGTAGACCGCTCCGTCGCGGTCACCGGCGGCTGGCAGACAAGTCAAGAAGGTGCCTACGTCCAAGCCTCCCGCGCACGCCAGGGCACAGACTGGCACGTCGCCCGCGAGGACCTCGGCAGCGAGGGACTCGACGCCGAGCGCGTCACCCGCCTCGCAGAGACAATGCGCGCGTCCCGCGCGCAAATCCCCTCGATCGTCTACCGCACGATCTCCCCCAGGCAGCCCGACGACATTGGCCGGGGCGACGAGGTTGGCCGGGAACTGGAGCGCTCCACCACCCGTCAGCTCGCACGCGAGCCCAGCATCCACCAAGACCAGGGGATCAGCCAGAGCCTATGAGCCGGATCGCGATTACCCTCGACGAGCACGCTCTTGCAGAGCTGACCCGTCGTGCGCAAGCCAACAGCGAGCCCATCGCCAGAACAGCCGCAAGGTTCGTCCGCGACGGGCTACTCAGCACCCAAGCACACCCCGGCAGCGAGCCCCCGTCCGCTGGCAAGGCTGCGCGCCCGCCAGACGGCACCGGGCGACCCGGATGGCTTGAGCCACCAGACAAGCGCGAGACGTGGCGACGCGAGCTATGGGCCGCCGTCACCGCGCTCGCCGAGCGCTATCCACAAGTGTTCTCGAAGCTCGTCGCTGACTGGTACACCGACCGCGCGCTCGTGGAGACCCTCGCGGCGCTCAGCGCATGGCGCTCACAACTCGACGCAGGGCTTACCCCCGACCCCCGCGCCGAGCTGCTATTCCACGACCGCCTAGAAATCCTCGAACGCCAACTCACACACACAAGCGACCCAACCACCGCACGATTCACCAGCGGGCCGCCCCCATCAGAGTGGGTTACATAGCCGCGCACGCCCAGCACGGCACAGCGCCGGCCAGTCACAATCAGTGAGGCCGGGGGCACCGGGAAACAGGTCGACCCGGATGGGCTCGCGGCCTTGCGGGAGCGCGAGCGCGCGGCCGGCGGGCATCGCCCGCAGGTCCGCCGGCTGTATGACCCGCTCGCGCTGCTGGGCGTAAGAGTGACTGTCTCCCCCGGTGTACGTTCTGCCGGCCCGCTCGACCTGATGAGACGTTGAGGTGTTCTCGCTGACCTGCGGGCGCCACACGAGCTGCTCACCACAGGCATCTGAGACCAGCTGCGCCGTGTACGGATCAGCCACCCCGGCGAGCACGAGCCGAAGCGCGGGCGTCGACCACATCGTTGCGGTCTCGTGCTCGCCCCATCGAGCACGAGCCTGGCTCATATCCTGCACCCCCAAGACGGGCACGATGCCCTGCTGGATACCCTCACTCAACAACCGAGGGAGCGAGCGTATCGGTGCGATGTTCGCCACCTCATCCAGCGCGAGCAGCAGCGGGCGCTCAAGGCGCCCGCTGGCCGAGGTGATCGCCAGGTCGATCGCCTGCGCACACAGAGCGTCCAACAGCGCGGCGATGAGCGGCGCGAGCTCCTCCTGGATACGCGACGGGGAGACGACGTACAGGGTGCCGTTCTTGGCGATCAGCTCCCGTAGATCGACCTGCGGTGTGAGCGCCGGGTCGCTGGACGCGCGAACGGCTGCACGCGATGCCCACGCGAGCGCAACCTGTGCGGTGCCGAGCACGGAGGTGCGGTAGTCCCCGACGGCCTGCGCGGCGACACCGGATAGCTCCTCAAGCGCGATCGTTGCGCCTGCGCCGCGCAGGATCTCGGCGGGCTGGGAGAACTCCGAGCGGCCAAGCCACCCCCGCGCACGATCGATCCCGCCACCCGAGAGCGCGGCCGCATGAAACAGCGGCGCCAGCAACGCGCGGGCGGCGATCGCGAAATGCTCGCCGTGGCGGACCGTCTCATCTGCCGAGGCCGGAGACGGCAACGCGGCGGCGACCTCCACCGCTCCGTCCCACGTCTGACAGCGCGAGAGCGGGGAGAACCCGACGCTCGCCTCGGGATGCCCAAGCGAGCCCGTGGGGTCATACAACGCGACGGGGCCGATCCGCGAGCGGTGCCCCGCACTCGCCAGGATGTCGCCCTTGGTCGAGGTGACAAGCGCCGGCCCCGCCCACGCGGCGAGCGTCGGTGCGATCACTTTGCGTGTCTTGCCCGCCTTCGGCGGCCCCACGACGATCGCCGCACAATCCGGTGGAGTACGCAGCACGCCGCCGTCGGCCTGCCCAGCCCAGACGCTGGTTCCAGCCGTCGACGGTGCAGTGCGGGCAACCCACGGGTCATCAGGCCCCGCGGGCGGCAGCGCACGCGCCCTGCTCGGCGCGCTCGCCCCACCCATGCCGCGGATAACCCATAGGCCGGCGGTCGCGCACGCGGCGAAGCTCGTGGCGATCAGCAGCAGCGCGATCATGGCCAGCGTCGAGGCTCTGGGGGCCGTCGCTCGCTGACCAACGGCGCGCACAGCGGCTCAGGGCCACCCGGCGGCCGCGGTGGTTCCCGCTCACGACCGCGGACGTTCGGAGCGAGCACCATGCCCAGCGCGAGCAGCAAGAACGCGACCAGCCCCATCATCACCGGAGAGGCGGCGAGGATCGCGTGCAACGGATACCGCGGGCCATCGGTCGCGATGCCGTGAAAGCCACCGTGCGCCGCCTTCCACGCCCGCGCGACCGGGCCAGCCCACCAGCCCCAGCAGACCCACAGCAGGAACGCGAGCAGCCCGGCGCCCTTCAACCTCGCAGGCCAGCGCCACCCGTCCAGCTCGACCGGGCGCAACACACGGTTCATCGCCGCCGAGAACAGCGCCCACACGAACACCGGGACGAACACCGGCGCTGACCACCACCCCAACTGCAAACCGACGACCGTGAACAGGGCGTGCAACGCCAGGATCACCAGCGCCACCGCACAGCCGACGAGCAGCAGGGCCTTCAACCGCGCGTCCTGGTCGGCTTCCTTATCCGCACGCGAACGGCCCGCCATCAACGAATCCGCCCAGCCCGGCGGACGATCCAACCGGCCCCCATAACCACGTGAACGACCACGACCCGGATCGCTACCCATCACGCCCACCTCCCTTCCCCTTCGGAGCCTCTGCCAGGCTCGCCGGCAACGCCGCCTGCGTACTGCGCCTAAAGCTGGCGCGCGGCGTACCTACGGTCCGCGTGCTCCCACCGCCAGCCGCCCGCCCGTGCGTGGTCGCGGCCTGCGCTGCGAGCCAGTCTTCGAGCATCGCCCGGGTAAAGCGCAGATGCCGCCCGACCCGCAGACACGGCAAATGCCCAAGCCGCGCCGCATCCCGAACCCACGACACCCGCACGTTCAACAACGCCGCCGCAGCCACGCAATCAAGCAGCGGCTCCGACAACGACACCATCTCGCCATCACCCGGCATACCGGACTCCTTTCCTCGCGCCCGCGCAACCCGACCCCCGCCACGGGGATCAGACTGCGCCGGCCTCACATTCGCTCTACCAGCCACAACTCACGCTCCTCTCGCTCAACAAAAGCCCCGACACCTGTATGTCGAAAGCCGAGGCGCGATGCCCCTACACAAATCGCGCGCATCCGGCCCTCTGTTGTCCATGACCTCAACTCCGCTGAAACGGCCAAGAACTTGCGCCGCGCGCCAACGACGCGGCCAGCAGAAGCCGAGAACTCGTCTCGGTGCCGGGCGGGAAGTCATCCACAGGTAAGCCGGGCAACGACCCCGATACACAACCGAATAGCGCCGTGTCCGCTCGATCGCACGCATAGCCGCCAGGCAGCGTAGAAGGCGCTGCTGTCTGGCCCGCAACACCGCGCACGCACCCGAGACGCCAACGCCATCAACGACGAGCACCGAGGGGCGATGGATCGCCAACCGGCACGCCCGACCCAGCGGCAGCCAGAGCTGGAGCCACGACCCTCACACAACGCTACGGATTGCGGCGCGGTGGCCGCCGCTACCTGCACCGGAGGCGTCGGGCAACGCCCTCCTCCTTGACTCGTGACCGGGCGAACCTGAGAGCCGCTGAACAACGCAGAGTCCCGACAGCGTGCGCACGAGAGTTTCGGGACCATTCCGGGACCTTTTCCCCGTTTACCTGCTGTGCGACGCGATGCCGCCCGAGAGAAAAATGGCTTCGCAGAGCCTAGAATCGGGATGCCGGAGGAGGGACTCGAACCCCCGACACGCGGATTATGATTCCGCTGCTCTAACCGACTGAGCTACTCCGGCGGGGCGGTCGAGTTTAGCCTGGTGCCCATGACGCCACCAATCCTGCTCGCCGTGCCCAACGTGTCCGAGGGCCGCGATCAAGAGACCATCACCGCGATCGGACAGGGGTTCGCTGGCGTCGACCAGCCGCCTACCCCTGCGCGCCCCACCGCCGGCTCGGCCGAGCCCGCGCCGGCCGTGCGCCTGCTTGACATCCATTCCGACCCCGACCACCACCGCTCGGTGTTCACCCTCGCCGCTCGCCAGGGCGACCTGGCCGACGCGCTGCTCGGCGGCGCGCGGGTGGCCATGCAGCGGATCGACGTGATGACCCGCGCAGGCGGCGATCCCGCGCAGACTGGCCAGCACCCGCACGTCGGCGCGCTCGACGTCGCGCCCGTCGTCTACCTCGACACTGCCGCCCGCGGCGCCGCGTGCGCCGAGGCATTGGTGCTCGCCGACCGCATCGGTGATGAGCTGGAAGTGCCCGTCTTCCTATATGGCGAGCTCAGCGAGCGCCACGACACCCCGGCCAGGTCTCGCGCGGACATGCGCCGGGGCGGGGTCGCCCGCCTGGCCGCGCGGATGGCAGCAGGCTCTCACGCGCCCCCTGGACATCAGCCTTCGCCGCCCGACTCAGCGCTTGCGCCAGACTTCGGGCCGCCCCATATGCATCCCACCGCCGGGGCCACGTTGGTCGCAGCCAGGTCGCCGCTGGTCGCCTTCAACTTGCAGCTCGCCAGCCCCGCCACGCTAGCTGACGCTCGCGCCGTCGCCGCGCTAATCCGCGAGGGTGGCGCTGAGGGACTGCCCGGTGTGCGCGCCATCGGAGTCGCCCTCGGCTCGGGTCTAGCGCAGGTTTCCATGAACGTTGAGCGCCCGCTGGACGTACCGCTCGCGCAGGTCGTCGATGCGGTTGCCAAGCACCATTGCGTCGCCAGCGCCGAGCTTGTCGGCCTCGCGCCGCGCGCCGCGCTGGAGGGCTTTCCGCAGGACATCCCGATGCCCGGCTTCGATCCCGCTCGCCACGTGATCGAGAACGCACTACGCTGCTAGTCCCATGGCCCAGACCAGACGCAGGCGCCAGACCAAGCACCGCGGCAACGCAGCCGGCGTGATCGAGTCGCGCGGGCGCACCGGACGCAAGCCAACCGCCGCCGAGAAGAGCGGCGACCCACGCGCGCTCGCACGCGAGAAGGAGAAGCGGATCGACAGGCGCGATCGCCCGCCCACGTGGCAGTCGGCCTTCTGGCGCTCGCTGGTCGCCGCGATGGTGTTGGTGCTCGTTCTGGGGGTTCTGCTGCACGCCAGCGCCGGCGAGTCCGTCGTGGCCTTCTTTGTCGCGCTGGCCGCCTACACGCCGTTCAGCTATTACACCGACGGCTGGATGTACAAGCGCCGCATGCGCAAGAAAGCCGCCGAAGGCGCAAGCGGGAAGGCCGCCTCGCGATGAGCGCGCCCGAAGTGCGCGCCTTCACCGTCGGGCCCGTGCAGGAGAACTGCTACATCGTGCGCGCCAACGGCGACTCCACCAGCGCGCTGATCGTCGACCCCGGCGACGAGCCCGAGCGGCTGCTCGGCGCCGTCGACGCGCTGGGCGTGCAGATCGACGCGATCCTGCTGACCCACTGCCACTTCGACCACATCGGCGCCGTCGCGCCCGTCGCCCTGGCCACCGGCGCGCCCGTCTACTGCCCGAAGATCGAGCGTCCCGTGCTCGCCGAAGTGATGCGCTGGGTGCCGCCCGGCTTCGGGCCGTTTGAAAGCTACGAGGCCGAGCACACCCTCGCCGGCGGCGAGCGGCTGAACTTGGCCGGACTTGACATCGAGGTCGTCTTCACCCCCGGACACAGCCCCGGCCACCTCACCTACGCCATCCCCGGCGCGCTGCTCTCCGGCGACGTGCTCTTTCAAGGCTCGGTCGGGCGCGTGGATCTGCCCGGCGGTGACTGGGCCACATTGGAGCGCTCCATCGAGGGCCTGCTGACCGCCTACCCGGCCGACACCATTGTCTATCCCGGGCACATGGGCGTCACCACGCTGGGACGCGAGCGCGACAGCAACCCGTTCCTGTCAGAGCTTCGCCAGCGTGTGCCGCGTGCCGCCGCCGCGGACGCCACGCCGACCCCACGTTGAGCGACTCCAAGATCAAAGCGCCGCGCGGCACCTTCGACGTGCTCGGCGAGCAGGCCAGCGCGCGCACCGCGCTGGAGGCGCCGCGCGCGCGCGATCCTGGAGGGCGCCGGCTACGAGCGCATCGAGACGCCTGCCTTCGAGGCCACCGAGCTGTTCGCGCGCGGGGTCGGCGAGTCGACCGACATCGTGCGCAAGGAGATGTTCACCTTCGACGACGGCGCCGGGCGCTCGCTGACGCTGCGTCCCGAGGGCACCGCGCCGGTCTGCCGCGCCTACGTCGAGCACGGCATGCACAAGCGCCGCCAGCCGGTCAAGCTGTGGTACCTGTCGAGCTTCTTCCGCCACGAGCGCGCCCAGGCAGGGCGCTACCGGCAGTTCTGGCAGGTCGGCGCCGAGGCGCTGGGCTCAGATGATCCCGGCCGTCGACGCCGAGTCGATCGTGCTGCTCGCCGACGTTGTCAGACGAGTGGCGTGCGCGACCTGCGCCTGCGCCTGTCGAGCCTGGGTAGCCCCGACAGCCGCAGCGAGTACCGCGAACGCCTGCAGGCGCACCTGCGCGCGCACGAGCACAACCTCTCCGAGGACGTCCGCGAGCGCATCGAGCTGAATCCGCTGCGCGCCTTCGATTCAGACCACGAGGGCACCCGGCGCATGATGGCAGCGCGCCGCTGCTGATCGATCACTCAGCGCCGACGACGCCGAGCACTTCGCGCAGGTGCGCGCCCTGCTCGACGACGCCGGCGTCGCCTACGAGCTCGACCCCACGCTCGTGCGCGGCCTGGACTACTACACGCGCACCGTCTTTGAGTTCACCTCCGACGCGCTCGGTGCTCAAAGCGGCGTTGGCGGCGGCGGCAGGTATGACGGCCTGGTGGCGCAGCTCGGCGGCCCGCCCACCCCCGGCATCGGCTGGGCGGCCGGCATCGAGCGGATCCTGCTCGCCGGCGAGAGCGCCGCTGACGACACCGCCACCGCCGCCGGCCGGACCCCTGCGCACCGCGGCGCCCACCCGCCCGGTGGCGCTCCCGTCGCGCTGTTCGTCGCGAAGGCCGACCCGCACCCCGACGTCCGCCGCGCCGCCTTTGCCCTGCTCAGCCAGGCGCGCTCGGCGGGGCTCGCCGCGCAGATGGAGCTTGCAGGACGCTCGCTCAAGGGCCAGCTCGGCCAAGCCGACGCGCTCGGCGCCCGCTATGTGGCCATCGTGGGCGCCGACGAGACCGTCCTGAAGGACATGCAAGGCGGGGGACAAGAGCAGCTTGCGCCCGACACCGTCGTGCACGCTGTCCTGCGCGGTCTGCGCGACCTCTGACGGCCAGCCGCGTCCGCATCAGGGCAGGTGCGTCCATGGGCTTCGGGCAGCTACGCGGAGGCTTGCTCTCAGTTGCCCGCGTCCATCGCTTCTTCCGGCGTTCAACTCTTGGCGCTCAGATGCCGACATTGGGGGGGATGGCGCATCTCTCCCGCCCCTTCCAGGTCGTTATCGTCGTTTTCGTGCTGTTCGTCGGAGCGTACGCAGCGTGGTTTCTCGTGCTGCGCGGACCGTCGACCTCGACCACGACTCCGGTGGCCACGAGCCCCGCGCCGGCGCCACGAATCCACACCGTGAAGACCCCCGAATCGGGCAAGGTCTACCACGGGGCCGCGCCGGGTGTGGAAGGCCTCACGCGCGCTGTCGCCAAAGCGCACGGCTCCGTCGCCGCGGCCCAGGCAAGCGGCGAACACGAGTTGTCCAAGGCAGCCGCCGCTGCCCCGGGCGCCGCCTCTACCGCCACCGGTAGCGCTGCCACGCCGCCCGCACCGGCCACGCACGCGAGCACCCAGTCAGCCTCGCCTTCCAGCGCCGCAGCCTCAGTCACCAAGCCCGCGCAGCACAGCGCTGCGAAGTCCACCACCAGCACGCCCGCGCCGAGCCGATCAAAGGCCGCCGAAGCAAATAGCGGTCCCGACAGGGTGCCCGCCAGGCAGGCGCTGGTCGAACGCGCGCTCAAGCAAGGCAAGGTCGCCGTCATCCTCTTCTGGAACCCCAAGGGAGCCGACGACGTCGCCGACCAGGCTGAACTGAGGCTGCTGGAGGCCGTCCACCACCTGATCCCCGCGCTCGCCCGTCGCGTGCCCGCCGTGCGCGCCGAACTCAAGAACTCGGGCCTGGAACTGGAAAAGAAGTTCGCCGCGTTTGAAGCAAGAGCCGACCAGGTCACCACCTTCGGCACGATCACCCGCGGTGTACAGGTGTACGGGACCCCCACGCTGCTCGTCGTCAACCCGCACGGTCAGGTCACAACTATCACCGGCCTCACCGACGCCTTCGCGATCGAACAAGCGATCGACGAAGCGCGCCACGCCTGAACCGGGCATCCACCGAGCCCTACACTCGCTGCACAGTGAGTGCGGACGCCGATCGGCTCAGCAGCCATCTGCAAGCGCCGCTTGCACGCGGCCACACACCCGAGGACGCCTTCACCGGTGCCGCCGGCGGTGCCGCCTGCGGCGACCTCATTCGCATCTCGATCGCCATCGACCCCCACAGTCCCGACGGTCGGATCGCCGACGCCGGCTTTGACGCCAGTGGCTGCGGGGCCACCCTGGCGGCCGGCAGCGCCGCGGTGAGCCTGCTGCGCCGCGCGCCCTTGCTAAGCGCCGCGCGCATTGGCGCAGACGACATAGCCGATGAGCTTGGGGGTCTCAGCGCAGCCAAGCGCCATGCCGCCGAGCTGGCCGCCGACGCGCTGCACCGCGCCCTGGGCGCCGGGGCTCGCGCGCGCTCTGCGCTCACGCCCACAGCCACGCGCACGCTGATCGCCATGAGCGGCGGGGTCGACAGCGCCGTGGCGGCGCTGCTCGTCGCACAGGACGGCGCCGAGGCGGTCGGCGTTACGCTCGAGCTGTGGTCTGACCCCGACAACGACGGCGATCTGAGCTGCTGCTCGGCCCAGGCCGTCCGTGGCGCACGCGAGCTGGCGCATGACCTCGGCATGGCGCACCTGTCGATCGACCTGCGCGCGGAGTTTCGCGCAGGCGTGGTCGAAGGCTGGCTGGCCGATCACGCCGCCGGCCTGACTCCCAACCCGTGCGTGCGCTGCAACGGCAGCGTCCGTCTCGATGCGATGCTCGAGCTCGGCCGGCGCCTGGGGTCGGAGACGCTCGCCACCGGCCACTACGCGCGCGTAGTCGACGCTGCATCGGTTCCGCTGCTGAGAATCGCCGCAGATGAGGCCAAGGACCAGAGCTACACGCTGTGCGCGCTGTCGGGCGAATCGCTCGCGCGCCTGCGCTTCCCGCTCGGAGAGCTGCACAAGCGCCAGGTTCGCGAGCTGGCCGAGCAGGCCGGGCTGGCCGTAGCCCGCAAGCGCGACTCCCAGGACCTGTGCTTCCTGGCCGGAACCGGACACCGCGCCTTCCTGGAGCGCCACGGTGGTCTGACCAGGCGCCCCGGCCGGATCGTCGACCAGCGGGGCGCCTTGCTCGGTGAGCACCCGGGCGCTCACCTGCTCACGGTCGGCCAGCGCCACGGCCTGGGCCTCTCCGCACCGGCGCCGCTGTACGTGCTCGCCACCGATGCCGCCGCCAACACCGTCACCGTCGGGCCGCGCCGCGAGCTGCTCGCGCGCACCCTGTCCATCGACAACGTCACGCTGCACCGCGACGGTCGCTGCGTGGACGGTGTGCGCGTGCGCGCGCATGGGCGCCTGCGTGCCTGCCACCCGTTCGCCGAGCGTCGCGCCGGACGACACGCGCGCGTGGACGTCGCGCTGTTCGAGCCCGCCGAGCGCACCGCGCCCGGCCAGATCGCCTGCCTGTACTCGGGGGACTTGGTCGTCGGCCACGGCACCATAGCCTGACGGGGCCGATGGCCTTCGCCGGACGGCGTCCTCGGTCGCTCGTGTGCTGAGCACACTTCGCTCCCTGCGTTCTTGTCCGGCTCGACCCTCGACCCCGTCAGCGGGCCCTAAGATCCGTCGCGTGATGAGCTCCGATGAGATACGCGAGCGCTACCTGAGCTTCTTTGAGGAGCACGGGCATCGGCGCATTCCCTCGGCCTCGCTCGTGCCCTCCGCGCACGACCCCTCCGCGCTGCTCACCGTGGCCGGGATGCACCCCCTGAAGCCCTATTTCCTGGGCCTGCAAAAGCCGCCCGCCCCGCGGCTGACAAACTGCCAGAAGGTCTTTCGCACGGTCGACATCGACAACGTTGGCAACACCGCCCGCCACCTCACGTTCTTTGAGATGCTCGGCAACTTCTCGTTCGGCGACTACTTCAAGGACGAGGCAATCGAGTTCGCCTGGGAGCTGTCGCGGCAGGTGTTCGGCTTCGCCGACGGCGACATCTGGGTGACCGTGTTCGAAGGCGACGAGGGCCTGGGGCTCGATCGCGACCAAGAGGCGATCGACCGCTGGCTGGCTGTCGGCGTGCCGCGCGAACGGATCGTTGAGTGTCCCCGTTCTGAGAACTTCTGGCAGGCCGGCCCGACCGGTCCCTGCGGTCCCTGCTCAGAGCTGTACCTCGATCGCGGCGAGCAGTACGGCGCGCCCGGAGACCTGCCCGGCGGCGAGAACGAGCGCTTCCTGGAGTACTGGAACCTGGTGTTCATGCAGTACGACCAGAGGGTGGGTTTGGGGACCGGATCAAACGAGCCGGGCTCGATCCTCAAGCCGCTGCCGTCCAAGAACATCGACACCGGTCTCGGCCTGAACCGCATGGCGGCCATCCTGCAGGACAAGCAGTCGGTGTTCGAGACCGACCAGTTTCAGCCGTTGATCGAGCTCGGCGAGGAGCTCTCCGGCGCGCACTACGCCACCGAGCACGAGATCGATCGCGCGCTGCGCATCCTCGCCGACCACGCCCGCGCGATGACGTTCCTGACCGCCGACGGCGTTGTGCCCTCCAACGAGGACCGCGGCTACGTGCTGCGCCGCGTCATGCGCCGCGCGATCCAGCAGGGTCTCGCGCTGGAGCTCGCGCCGGGCTTTCTCACGCGCTACTCCGCGCGAGTGCGCGAGGTCATGGGGGGCGCCTACCCCGAACTGATCGAGCACGCCGACGCGACCGACATGTGGCTGTCCGCCGAGGAGGAGGGGTTCGGGCGCACGCTCGCCCAGGGGATGGACATGCTGCGCGAGCACATCGAGCAGGCGCGCTCGGCCGGGCGCTCATCGGTCGCTGCGGCGGACGTCTTCACGCTGCATGACACGCACGGCTTCCCCTATGAGATGACCAGTGAGCTGCTCGCCGAAGAGGGGCTGGACATCGACGGCGACTTCGAGGAGCTGATGGAGGAACAGCGCGCTCGGGGCAGGGAGGGTGTAGCGAGAGTCAGCGGGGCGGGCGGCGCACATGCACTCGGCCATGGATTGATTGACGGCAGCGCCCCCACTCGCTTCACCGGCTATGAAACCGAGGTGCAGCCGACGACCATTGTTGGCGTAGCACCCGTGCAGGAGCTCGCGGGCGCAAACGGGGGAGACGCCAACGCGCCGCTGCGCCTGCTGATCAAGCTGGCCGAGTCGCCGTTCTATGCGGCCGGCGGGGGCCAGATCTCTGACGTCGGAACCATCGAATGCGAGCAAGGGGATTGTCGTGCGCGCGTCCAGGACGTCATGCGCCTCGGCGACGACCAGTCCCTCGCGGTGGTAGTCGAGCAGGGCACGCTCACCGCCGGCGAGCCCGTGCTCGCGTGCGTGGACCACCTGGCCAGGCACGCCACCGAGTGCAACCACACCGCCACGCACCTGTTGCACGCCGCCCTGCGCGAGCGCCTGGGCAGCCATGTGCGCCAGGCCGGCTCCTACGTGGGACCCGACAAGCTGCGCTTCGACTTCAGCCACGGGCATGCGCTGAGCGCCGAGGAGCTGTCAGACGTCGAGGATCGCGTCAACGGGTGGATCGCCTGCAATGACCCCGTGCGCCCGATCACCACCACGCTCGACGAGGCCAAGCGCCTGGGCGCGATGGCGCTGTTCGGCGAGAAGTACGGCGAGGTGGTGCGCATGGTGCAGATCGGCGATGGCCACTACTCGCGCGAGCTGTGTGGCGGAACGCACGTGCGCAGCACGGCTGAGATCGGTCCCTTCCGCGTGCTCAGCGAGACATCCAGCGCCGCCAACGTCAGGCGCATCGAGGCCGTCACGGGCCCAGCCGCGGTGGCGCTGCTGCGAGCGCACGATCGGCTGCTGGGCGAGGTCGCCGGGGCGCTGCGCACCAGCCCCGAGCATGCACCCGAGGCGGTGCGCGGGCTCGTCAGCGCTCGCCGGGAGCTGGAGAAGAAGTCCAGGACGCAGACGGGCGCTGCGGCCGTCGACGTCGATGCGCTGACCGCGCTCGTCTTCGACGCGGCCGGCGCTGCAGTGCTGGCAACCACCGTCACGGTGTCCGACGCCAAGGCTCTGCTCGAGCTCATCGACCGACTGAAGGGCAGGATCGGCGACGCTGCGATCCTGCTCGGCTGCGCGGTTGACGGCAGGGTCCATCTGGTCGCTAGCGTCGCACCCGCGCTGGTTGAGCGCGGGGTCCGCGCCGGTGAGGTGGTCAAGGCGGCCGCCGAAGTCGTGGGCGGCGGGGGAGGAGGCCGGGACACGATGGCTCAGGCCGGCGGTCGCGACCCGGAGCGGCTCGACGAGGCGATCGAGGCGGGCGAGGCCGTCATCCTGTCGGCCCTCGAGGACTGACGCGCCTGTGCGCGTGCTGGCGCTCGACTATGGAAGTGCGCGCTGCGGCTGTGCATTGAGCGACCCCACCGGAACGCTCGTAACGCCTATCGACACCATCTCCAGGCCCGCCACCAAGCGCGGCCTGGCGGCCATCCACGCGCTCGTGCGCGAGCGCGAGGTCGAGCGCGTGATCGTCGGGCTGCCGCTGTCCTTGCGCGGGCACGACACCGCGCAGACGCGCGAGGCGCGCGCGTTCGCCCGGCAGCTGTCGCTGCGTCTCGGCGAATCGGTCCCCGTGGAGATGCACGACGAGCGCTTCACCACGCGCCTGGCTCAGAGGATGGACGGGGCAGGGGGCGCCGGTGGGGCTTCCAAATCAAGCGAGGACTCGCGAGCTGCCGCTCACCTGTTGGAGAGCTGGCTCGCCGCCCGATCGCGTTAGGGTCCTTGTCCTTGCCTCGCCGCTACGACCGAACACACCAGACGCGCGAGCGTTCGGCGCAGGAGCGCGAGCGCGACCGCCTCGAGCGCGAACGGCGCCGGTCCTCGTGGCGGGGTGAGACGCCCGCGCAGCACGACGCTGGGGTGCCGCTCCCGCCGCCGCTGCCCGAAGGGCCCCAACTGGACCTGTCGCCCGTCGCTGAGCAGCCCGTCGTCGAAGAACCGAGCGTCGGAGAAGCGGTCACCGGAGAACAGGCCGTCGAAGAGCCCGCGATCGCCGAGATCCCGATCGTCCAGCCCTCCCACGCCGGGTCGCCTGCGCCGCTGGAGCCGGCCTCGGTCGGCCCATCCGACCTCGGACAACTATCCTCACAGCCGCCTATTCCAGCACCCGCCCAGCCGTCGCCCGCGGCGCTCGCCCCGCCGGCTCGCCGTTCGCGGCGCGCGCGCCTAGGCGCCCTGCTCGCCCTCGCCGTGGCGATCGCCGCGGTCGTGCTGCTGTTGAGCACGCTGCTGCGCTCATCCTCGCACCCCAAGCTGCCACCCCCTATTCCCGTGGTGAAGATCCTGATTCCCGAGGGCAAGACTCGGGCACAGATCGCGCAGATCGCCGCAGCCGATCGGCTCAGCGGCGATTACCGCGCCGCGTCCAAACGCTCGCCGCTGCTGAACCCCATCCGCTACGGCGCCCCAGCAGGCACGCCCGACCTCGAAGGCTTCCTCTTTCCAGCCACCTATGACATGTTTCCCCGCGCGCCCGTTGCACGCCTGGTCGAAGAGCAGCTGCTGGCCTTCCGGGAACACTTCGGCGTGGAAGACATCGAGCGGGCTCGCGCGCTGCACCTGACCCCCTACCAACTGCTGATTGTCGCCTCGATGGTCGAGCGCGAGGCGCAGGTGCCGGCCGACCGGCCGAAGATAGCCGCGGTGATCTACAACCGCCTGCGCCTTGGCATGCCGCTGGGCGTGGACGCAACGATCTACTACGCCATCGAGCAGCGCACCGGGATCGCGACCTACACGCGCGAACTCACCGAAGCACAGCTGCACATCGACTCCCCCTACAACACGCGCACGCACGCGGGGCTGCCTCCCACGCCGATCTCCAACCCCGGCCTGGCCTCGATCGAAGCGGCCGCGCATCCCGCTCACGTCTCCTACCTCTACTACGTGCTCGCCCCCAACGGATGCGGCGAGCACGTGTTCTCCAGGACGCTTGGCGAATTCGAAGTCGCAGCCGCGGTCTATCACGCGGCGCTGAGCAAGGACGGCGGGCACCTGCCCGCCTGCAAGGCCAAGTGACAGCGATGCCGCGCCTGGGCGTGCTCGGCTGGCCGGTCGCGCACAGCCGCTCGCCGGCCATGCACAACGCTGCGCTGGCCGCGCTGGGGATGGATGGCTGGCGCTACCAGCGCCTGCCCATCCCACCCGCGCTGTTTGCGCAGACCACCCGTGCCCTGCGCGGATCCGGGTTCGTCGGCGTGAACGTGACGATCCCGCACAAGCAGGCTGCGCTTGCGCTGGCCACCCAGGCGAGCGAGGCTGCTCAGGCGATCGGCGCGGCGAACACGCTCACGTTCTGCGACGACGGGACGATCGCGGCCAAGAACACCGATGCCCCGGGCCTGATCGCCGCGCTGGGGCGCGTGCTCGACAGCCCCGTCCATCTGCGCGCCCTGGTACTCGGCGCTGGCGGCAGCGCGCGCGCGGTCGTGTGGGCGCTGCGCGAGGCCGGCGCCGACGTGGCCGTGTGGAACCGCACCCCCGAGCGCGCGCAGGCGTTGGCGCGCGATCTGGGCGTGCGCGCCGTAGGCCGCGCCGAGCCCGCCGATCTGCTGGTCAACTGCACATCGGTGGGTTTGCAGGACTCCGAGCTAGAACCCTCGGCCAGTGAGCACCGTGCGCTCAACCAACTGGGGCTGAGGTTCGATCAGATCGGGGAGTACTCGTATGTCGTCGACCTGGTCTACCGCCACCGATCAACACCGCTGCTCGCTGCCGCCCGGGCGCATGGTGCGAGCACGGTCGACGGCCTGGAGGTCCTCGTCGCCCAGGGTGCGCTCAGCTTTGCGCTATGGACCGGCCGCCAGGCGCCGCTGCAGGTCATGCGCGACGCCGCCTACCGCGAGGATCAAACGATCTAGCCCGCGTGCGGAGGGGTGAGCGCCGGATGAGCGAAACCCCCCAGAGCACAGGGCCTGACCTTCACGCCCTGTTCGGGATCGACGGCGAGCACGCCACGGGCGCCGAGCCGGTCGTCGCGCTCGATCGCTCCGGCGGGGGCGTGGGGGCCGATCCGGGCGTGCGCGGCGCGGGTGGCGCCGAGCTGGATCCGTTCGAGGTGGACAACACGCACGGCGCAGCTGCGATGACGCCCGAGGGGGGCATCGAAGCGCACCCGGACTTCGCGGAGATCGAGCACGAGGACGCCCGCGACGTCGGTCCCGCAGCCGGCCACTCCGGCAACGAAGGCGCGCACGAGGACAGCGCTTCGGCTGGCGACGCAGGCGAGTGGTCTGGCATCACGCGGCCCTCGCGGCGCGGGTCCTCCCAGCGCTTCTTGACAGACGTGATCGTCGACATGGGCATCGCCGCGCGCGGGCAGGTCGAGGAGGCCCTGGAGACCTCGCGCATCGCCGGCACCACCGCCGAGCGCGTGCTGCTGGACAAGAACATCATCAACCAGGACGGCCTGGCGCGGGCGCTGGCCGAGCGCTATGGCCTGGACCACCTGGACCTGGGCGTGTTCTCGGTCGACATGTCCGCGGCCAACCTCGTCACCACGGCCATCGCCAAGCGCTACCAAGCCGTGCCCGTGGCGTTCTCGGACAAGCGCACGCTGCTCGTCGCCATGGCCGACCCCTCCAACGTGCTCGCCGTCGACGACATCGCGATCATGACCGGCTACGAGGTTCGCGTGGCCGTCGCACCGCCCGACGACATCGCCGCCCTGATCTCGCGCCTGGATCGCCTGGAAGAGGCCGTCGGCGAGAACGGCGCTCAGTTCGAGCAGGACGACGAAGAGGACGAGGTCGTTGACCTGCACGAGAGCAGCGAAGACGCGCCTGTCATCAAGCTCGTCAACCAGCTCGTCGCCCAGGCCGTGGAACAGGGAGCCTCAGACATTCATCTCGCCCCCGACGGCAGCGAGATGCGCGTGCGCTACCGCGTCGACGGCGTCCTTGCGGACATCACCACCGTGCCGCGCAAGATGGCTGCCGGGGTGGTCTCGCGTGTGAAGATCATGGCCGAGCTGAACATCGCCGAGAAGCGCCTGCCCCAGGACGGGCGCGTAGGGCTGGTGGTGGACGGCCGCCACATCGACCTGCGCGTCGTGACAATGCCCAGCGTGCACGGAGAGGGCCTGGTCATGCGCGTCTTGGACAAGTCTTCGGTGGTTGTCGAGATGGACAAGCTGGGCATGGCCGACGCCGAGCGCGAGCGCTTCGAAGCCGCCTGCCACGAGACCCACGGCGCCGTGCTGGTCACTGGTCCGACCGGGTCGGGCAAGTCCACCACGCTGTATGGAGCCCTGAAGATGCTCAACACCCCCGAGAAGAACATCATCACCGTCGAGGACCCCGTCGAGTATGAAATGTCCGGCCTCACCCAGGTCCAGGTCGCGGCCAAGGTCGGCCTGACGTTCGCGGCCGGTCTGCGTGCGATCGTGCGCGCGGACCCCGACGTGATCATGGTCGGCGAGATCCGCGACCGCGAGACAGCCCAGATCGCCGTGGAGTCCGCGCTGACCGGGCACCTGGTGCTCTCCACCCTGCACACCAACGACGCGCCCTCGGCGATCACCCGCCTGATCGAGATGGGCGTCGAGCCGTTCCTGGTGGCCTCCGCTCTGGAGTGTGTGGTCGCCCAGCGCCTGGCGCGCATGCTGTGCCCCAACTGCAAGCGGCGCACGATCATCCCCGCGCAGGTCCTGCGCGACAGCGGTTACAAGGCCCACGTTGAGCTCGAGGCCTACGAGCCGGTTGGCTGCCGGCGCTGCGGCGGTGGCGGCTATCGCGGTCGCGTGGGCCTGTATGAGGTGATGCAGATGTCCCCCGAGATCCAGAAGATGGCCCTCGAACGCCAGCCCGCCGAGGCGATCCGCGACGTGGCCGTGGCGCAGGGGATGACGCGCCTGCGCGACGACGGGCTGATGAAGGTACGCCAGGGACGCACGTCGATCACAGAGATCGCCCGCGTGGTCGGCCACAACTGAAAGCGAGTCCGCCCGCCACGCCGGCGAGAACGTCGGCTCCGATGGGCCAGCCCCGATTCCCCGCGCTAATGGGCGCGGCTCGATCTGTCGATGTGGCCACTATGGATATCGATTTCGCAGACCTGCTGCTGGAGGTCGTCAACCGCCGCGCCTCCGACCTGCACCTCAGCTCCGGCGCGCACCCCACGATCCGCGTGCGCGGGAAACTGACGCCGCTGGAGGAGTATCCCAAGCTGTCGAGCACCGACACCCGTGAGATCGTCTACTCGATCCTCACCGGCGACCAGCGCCAGCGCCTGGAGACCGACTGGCAGCTGGACTTCGCCTACTCGGTGCCCGGACACGCCCGCTTCCGTGTCAACGCCTACTACCAGCGCGGCGCGATCGGCGCGGCCTTCCGTCTGATACCGGTAGGCCTCACCTCGATCGACGATCTCGGCCTGCCGCCCACCGTGCACGAGTTCACGCGCAAGCCGCGCGGCTTCGTGCTCGTCACCGGCCCGACCGGCTCGGGCAAGTCCACCTCGCTTGCGGCCATGATCGACGCGATCAACGCATCGCGCGAGGAGCACATCATGACGATCGAGGACCCGATCGAGTTCCTGCACGGCCACAAGAAGTGCATCGTCAACCAGCGCGAGCTCGGCGCCGATGCGCACAGCTTCGGCGACGCCCTGAAGGCCGCCCTGCGCCAGGACCCCGACGTGATCCTCGTCGGCGAGATGCGCGACCTGGACACGATCTCCACGGCGCTGACCGCCGCCGAGACCGGCCACCTGGTGTTCGCCACCCTGCACACCCAGGACACCGCCCAGACGATCGACCGCATCATCGACGTGTTCCCCGCCCACCAGCAGGGGCAAGTGCGCGTGCAGCTGTCGGTCGCGCTGCAGGGGATCATGACCCAGCAGCTGCTGCCCAACTCAGACGGCTCCGGGCGCGTGGTCGCCTGCGAGGTGCTCGTGCCCACGCCCGCCGTGCGCAACCTGATCCGCGAGGGCAAGACCCACCAGATCTACTCCGTCTTGCAGACCGGCTCGGCCGTCGGGCATGCAGACGATGGACACCGCGCTCGTCCACGCTCGTGCGCCAGGGCAAGATCACCCAGAAGCTCGCCGAAGCGCGCTCGACCACTCCCGAGGAGCTGCGCCGCCTGCTCGGCGCGGGCACGCTGGCGGCTGCGTAGGGAGAGATGAGCACTTACGTCTTCAGGGCCATCGACGTCGCCGGCGTAAAAGCGCGCGGGGAGGTCGAGGCTGACTCCAAGCAGGCGGTCGCCGACCAGCTCAAGCAGCGCGGACTGGTTGTCCTGGACATCTCCGCCAAGCACTCCTCGCGCGAGATCGAGCTCGGCTTCCTGAAGTCGGTCAAAGCAGCCGAGCTTGCTGTCTTCTCACGCCAGCTGGCCACCATGATCGCGTCCGGCATGAGCATCCTGCGGGCGCTGTATGTGCTCGAGGAGCAGACCGACAACAAGTTCCTCAAGGAAACCATCATCGCTGTGCGCAAGGACGTCGAGGCCGGCCTATCGCTGAGCGACTCGATGGCCCGCCACCCCAAGGTCTTCAGCCCGCTGTTCGTCGCCATGGCCCAAGCGGGTGAGATGGGGGCGTGCTCGAGGACGCGCTCATGCGTGTTGCCGACCAGCTGCAAAAAGACGCCGGGCTGAAGCGTCAGGTCAAATCGGCGATGATCTACCCGACGCTGGTGATCGTCTTTGCGGTTGGCGTGATGATGGCCCTGGTTGCCTTCCTGGTGCCCGTGTTCGTCGGCGTGTTCAAGCAGTTCGGCGGCGAACTGCCCTTGCCGACGAAGGTCTCGGTCAAAGCCTCGCACATCGTCACCGGCTACTGGTAGCTGATGTTCGGCACCGTCGCCGCTAGTCATCTTCGTGTTCATCAAGTGGAAGAAAACCACCTGGGGCAGGCGTCAGTGGGACCACTTTCGCCTGCACGTGCCGATGAAGATCGGCACGATCGTCCAACAGGTGGCTGTCGCGCGCTGGTCGCGCACTTTGGCATCGCTGACGAGCGCGGGCGTGCCGCTGCTACAGGCGCTCGAGATCACCGGCAGGACCAGTGGCAACGTGGCGGTCGAAGAGGCGATGGCGGGCGTGATCGCGTCGGTCAAGCGCGGCGGCACGATCGCCGCGCCGCTCGCCCAGGCTCCGGTCTTCCCGTCGATGGTCACGCACATGGTCGGCGTGGGCGAGGAAACCGGTGCGCTGGACGAGATGCTCGCCAGGGTTGCCGAATTCTTCGAGGAACAGGTCGAAGCGTCGGTCAAGGCGCTCACCTCGATCCTGGAGCCGATCATGATCATCTTCATCGGCGCGATCGTCGGCTTCATCGTCATCTCGATGTATCTGCCGTTGTTCGAAGTGTACAACAACATTCCATAGTCGGAATGAGTTGTATGGCTGTCCTGCCAACCGGACGCGGCCCGGCGCCCAGCTGACCGTGCCGTGTGGGCGCCAGGGTGCTGCTAGCCCTCACGGCGCTATCCGCAGCCGCCCTGCGCGCACCGACAGCGACAGGCCCCCGTCGAGCAGAGCCAGCAGCTCATCGCCGACTAGCTCGGCCCGCCAGCCACGCAGCGTGCGCACGTCCGCTCTGCCGTCTGTCGCTTCGCCCTGCTCGCGACCCAGGCGCCTGGCCAGCACGATCGCCTGCAGGTCCGCGCGCGCCGCCAGCAGCTCATAGGCGAGGCCCGCCTCGCGCGCGCGCGCACGCACGAGTGCCTCGCACAGCGCGATCAGCGGCATGTCGTCGGGCTGGGGCGGGGCTGGGCGCAGGTCCTCGGGCAGCGGCTCGGGCGGCGCTGCAGGCCCCGGGCAACAGCCGCCAGCAGCTCGCGCGCGCGCCGGCGGGCGGCGCCCGCGCCGCGGATCTGCTCCAGCTCATGCTCTGACGAGGGCTTGCGCTTGGCGATCTCCATCAACACCGCGTCGCCCAGCACGCTTTGCACCGGCCGATCCTGCTCGGCTGCGGTGCGCTCGCGCCACTCCAGCAGCTCTCGGGCGATTCCGCGGCTGGATGCGCTCAGCCCGCGTACCCGCGGCAGGCGCGTGAACACCGAGTCCAGGTCGCGTTCGTCGCTGGCGTGCGCGAGCGGCTGGCACTCCTCCCGCGCCCACTGCAGGCGCCCCAGCGCCGCCAGCCTGCGTTCCAGCTCGCCCGCGAGCGCGAGCAGGTGCACGACATCCTCGCGCGCGTAGGCCAACTGCTCGGCGCTCAGCGGGCGGGCGTCCCACCGGGTGAAGCTTGCGCTCTTGGCCAGGCGCACGCCCAGCAGCTCGGCAAGCAGCGAGTCATAGGAGGACTGGGCCGCAAGGCCCGAGAAGCCCGCCGCGACCTGTGTGTCAAAGACGTTTGACACCTCCGTGCCCAGGCGCCTGCGCAGGAGCGCGATGTCCTGGCGCCCAGCGTGCACGACCACCTGGATCGCCGGGTCGGCCAGCACGTCGGCCAGCGGTCCCCGTCCAGCTCGTCCGACAGCGGGTCGATCAACTCGATGCGCTCGCCGACATCGCCGTGTGGGACGGCCAGCTGGATCAGGCACAGCAGCGTGCGATAGCGGCCCTCGCCGATGAACTCGGTGTCCAGCGCGATCCGTCCGGCCGCCCTGGCCGAGTCGGCGACGGCGCGCAGGTCGCCGGACGGCGGCGAGGGGCGCTCGCGCTCACGGCTCGCACCGGACAGGACGCTCATGAGCTCGCGCCGGGCAGCAGGTGAGCAGTCCCCCATGGCCGAGACCGGCCTTCGCAGATACGTCGGTCCCGTGCGCGCGCACCCACGTCGCGGGCGCCGAGCACGCGGCGTTCGATGCTCGAGGCGTGGCCGCAGAAGCTGTTCAAGAACGCGTAGCGCACCTGGCCCTGGGCGATCAGCCGCTGCAGGCGCGCCACGCTCGTGAACACGCCTGCGCGTCGATATGTCGTCAGCACCAGCACCGGCTTGCGTCCTGCACGATCAGCGAGCCGATCGAGGTCGCAGACTCAGCCGCCAGCTCATAGCGCGCGCCGCCCTGGTGGGCACGCAGGTATGCGCTGAGCAGGCGCTGCTCTTGGCCGGGCAGCGCCCCCACATAGCCGGCGTCGGCCACGTCGTTTTCGATCGAGCTGAAGTCGACCGCCACGGGCAGCGCCGCAACCGTCGCCAGCGCAAACGCCAGCGTCGCCCCCGACAGCGCCCCCGCGCGCGCGGGCAACAGGCGCGCCACGTCGCCAGCGCGATCGCCGCGCAGGCCGCGGCCAGCGTGATCCACCACACCGCCGTGAGGCCGTACTCCAGACGCTCGACGTAGTACCACGCACGCCGCCAGCGCCACCGCCAGCACGATCAGGCGCGCGCGGTCGCCGGTCGATCGGGCGGGCTGCTGGCCTGCGGTGGCCGCATGGGCCGCCTGCGCGCGAACGGCGCCGGCGCGATCAGCGCCCGCCGCCCACGCCACGCCGATTCCCAGCATCGCGGCTACGCGCCGGCGTGAACCCCTCCACATAGCGGGGGTGCAGGCGCACCATGTCGCTGAACAGGACCGTGCCCGTGAGCGTCCACAGCACGACGCCAGCCGCCGTCGCCCAGCGCAGGCGCCTCACCGGCCGCTCGCGCAACGCGAGCGCGAGCGCGGGAACGCCCGAGCAGCAGCGCCGACAGCAACTCCAGGCCCAGCCGCTCGCCCGACAGCGGGCCGACCCGTGCGAGCAGACGCGTGGGCGAGGGGGGACGATCGGGATGTGATCGCGCTGCGACTGGGTCGCCTGGGGATAGCGGTGGCCGGGTTGATAGAGCGGTGAGCGGTTCCGGTGGATCTCCCGCTCAGGCGATCGCTCCCGTTGAACACGAACGCCGCGTTCCACGCGCTGCCGTTGGTCGAGCCGATCGCATACGGCCGGTCGTGCGCCGGGAACAGCAGCGTCGCGGTCAGCCACGCCAGCGCCACCGCCACGTAAACCGCGCCGCCGCCGCCAGCGCAGCAGGCGCCGTCGAGGGGCGGCCGGCAGCCCGAGGTAGGCGAGCAGCGTCAGTCCCGGCAGCGCCACGAGCGACTCCAGCAGCTTCACGTCGAACGCGACGCCGAGGCGGCCGCGCGCTGCCGAGCAGCCACCGCAGCCTGCCGGTCTCCGCACGCGCGGACGAGCACCACAGCGCGAGCACGATCAACAGCATCATCACGCCGTCCATCGTGTCGCTGCGCGACGGTGATCACCTCGACCGGCAGCACCGCCAGCGCGAGCGCCGCGGCGATCCCCGCGCGGCGCGCTCCACAGCGTTGAACGACGCGAACAGCAGCGGCACCGCAGCGTCCCGGCGAGCGCCTCGGGCAGCTTCAGCGTCGTCGAGGAGAAGCCGAGCAGCTTCACGCTGAGCGACCTGCAGCCACAGGTCGACGGGCGGCTTGTCGATCGAGACGCTGCCGCCGGGCTCGAACGCGCCGAAGAAGAAGTTGTGCCACGACAGGCCCATGCTGCGCACGGCCGCGTCGTAGAAGGGGTCGGGCGGGACCTGTGCCAGGTGCACCAGCCGCAGCGCCGCCGCCGCCGGCGTGATCAGCGCCACCACAGCCCAGTCGGAGTGTCGCGCCAGGCCTCTCATGCGCAGAACGCTAGTCTCATCGTCTCATGGCAAGCGACGGCGGCGACAGCGAGGGTCAGGCGGGGACGGCCCATGAGCCGCGGGAGTGTATGGCCTGTCGAGGCACCGGCCGGGTGATCTCGAACCTCGGCGGCACGCCCAGCGAGCTGCCCTGTCCATGGTGCGCCGGCGCCCGCGTGCGCGTCGCGGACATCGACGCCCAGGCCGCCTGGGTGCAGCGCCGCAGCGCAGACGCAGACACAGACGCAGCGGGCGACCCTGCGACCTGACGCGCGGTGGCACGGGAGACGCACTGCGGCTGCCGTCGTAGCGGCCAACTGCGCAACGTCTTTTGGGGTCTGTCGAGGCCCAGACCATGCGTCCAAGTCTTTATGCACCCGTAAAGGTTGCGCTGGCCGGCGTCGATGCCCGGGCTAACAAGGCCAGTGCCGAGGTGCTGTGGCAGAGCATTCGAAAGGATGCGTAGCAAAGCCGGCGGCTCTCGAAAAAGGGGGACGCATCGCCGTTTGAGGCGATCACCGAGGACTGGCGCCCAACACGGATCCAGGAGGATCAAAATGTTGTATCGACTGCGCCAGAGCTCGACCGATGAGGGTGGTTTTACCCTGATCGAACTTCTGGTTGTCATCCTGATCATCGGCATCCTGGCCGCGATCGCCATCCCGGCGTTCCTGAGCCAGACCCAGAAGGCCAGCGACTCGGCCGCCAAGACCCAGGTGGGCACGATGGAGACGGTGATGGAGACGTACGCCAACGAACACAGCGGCGCGTTCACCGGTGCCACCCTGTCTGAACTCCAGGCGATCGAGCCGACGCTGAAAGACGTCACAACCGCCAGCCCACAGGAAGTCAAAGGCGCGGGCGCTGCTGCTTACGAAGTCGAATCGATCGCCAAAGGCACGGGCGACTCGTACAAGATCACCTATGCCAACGGCACGATCACACGCACGTGTGCCAACGCCGGCGGCAACACCGTCTGCAAAGGTGGAACCTGGTAGTCACTTCGCGGGCCTGATCGCTTCAGGTCACGGATGGGCTAATGCCCAGCGAGGGGGACGGCCAATGGCCGTCCCCCTCGTGTTGTTGTGCCAGCTGATCGCAGGTGGGCCGCGCGGGCGCTCAAGCCGACCGGCTCAACCGCCGATCATCCCTGCATGGGGGCAGTAGCCGTCAGCGGAGTCATGGGCGCGATCTTCGGCTCGTTCTTGAACGTCGTCGCCTACCGCCTACCCCGTCACGAGTCGATCGTCCTGCCCGCGTCGCACTGCACGCGTTGCGGTACGCCGGTCAAGCCCTACGACAACATCCCGATCCTCTCCTACCTGTTGCTGCGCGGGCACTGTCGCAGTTGCGGCGAGCCCATCTCTGTTCGCTATCCGCTCGTTGAGGCTCTCACCGGGGCGCTGTGCGCCGGTGCGGTGCTCGCACACGGCTCCGCGGCGGGCATCGCGCTCAGCTTCGCGTTGATCCTGTTGGTGGTCCCCGCCGCGCTGATCGACCTCGAGCATCGCATCATCCCCAACAAGATCACTGCGCTGGGCGCCGTGCTGGCTCTGGCCATCGGGCTCGCGCTGGACCCCTCAGGCGAGCCCGGGCGCCTGATCGCGGGCGTGGCCGCCGGCGGCTTTCTGCTCGCGGCCGCGTTGGCCTACCCCGGTGGCATGGGTATGGGCGACGTCAAGCTCGCCGGCATGATGGGCCTGTTCCTGGGCGCTGCCGTAGCTCCGGCCCTGCTGATCGCGCTGATCAGCGGCGTGCTGCTGGGCGCAGTCGTGATCGCCCGCAAGGGCGCCAAGCAGGGACGCAAGACAGCGATCCCGTTCGGCCCGTTCCTTGCTTTGGGTGCGCTTGTCGCGGTCTTCGCCGGCCAGCCGCTCGTCGATCTCTACGTCAATCACTTCCTGCACTAAAGCGCAGTCGCCCTCGCGCCGATACCCCCCGTGCGGCGCTCCTTCCTCGCTTTCAGCCGCCCCCAACCCACGATGCGAATCCCCTCCCCTAACATCAAGCTCGACCTCAAGCTGGGTCGGCGCACGAACGCTAACGTGGTCGGCCTGGACATTCAGCCCGGCTTCGTCGCCGCCGTCCAGGCGCGGACGAATGGCTCTGTGCTCGCCGAGCGCGCCGTCGCTCTGCCGCTCGCCGGCGACACGGTGCGCGACGGCGAAGTCGCAGACGACGGCGCGCTCAGCGACGTCCTGCGCGAGCTGTTTCGGACCAGCGGCCTGAGCAAGCACGTCCGCGTGGGCGTGGCCAACCAGCGCACCGTACTGCGCACGATCGAGCTGCCTCCAGTCACCGACCGCAAGGAACTGGCCGCCGCGGTCAGCTTCCAGGCCCAGGATCAGGTGCCGATGCCGCTTTCAAACGCCGTCCTTGACTTCCACCCGCTCGGCATCATCGACACGCCTGCCGGACCGCGCCAGCGCGTGGTGCTGGTGGCCGCCCAGCGCGACATGATCGAGCGGCTGCTGGGCGCTGTGCGCCAGGCAGGCCTTACCCCAGAGGGCATCGACCTGTCCGCCTTCGCGCTCATCCGCTCGCTGTATGAGCCCGACTCCGATGAGACCACTCGCGTTCTGTACCTCAACGTCGACGGCCTAACCAACCTGGCGATCGCCGAGGGCAAGATCTGCCGCTTCACCCGCGTGGTGGGAAGCGGTCTGGAGGGGATAGCCAGCGAGCTTGCCGTGCGGCGTGGCATTCCCCTCGCCGAGGCCCGCGCGCTGCTGGCGAGCGTCGATCTGCGCGTTCCTGCCGAGCAGCAGGTGCTCTCCTCCCAGGCCGCGTCCGAGCAGGCGAACAGCGCAGAGGCGGGCGCCGACGAGCGCGAGCCGGGCGACAATGCGCCCGCCAAGGACGCTGCCGAGCTGGACCCCGCAGGCCACGCCGATGAGGCCGACATGAGCTTTGAGGAGCTGTCCGCTGTGTCCGAGCCCGTGTCTGAGCCCGAATCGGAGCCTGCGCCTGGTGAGCAGTCCGCGGCCGACGTCCTGGAGGTACTCGAAAACGGGATTCGCGAGATCTCCGGCGAGGTGCGCAACTCACTTGACTTCCACCGCTCCCAAGATGGCGGCGGCGAGGTTTCCCACGTGGTGCTCAGCGGAGCGGTGCAGGACATGCCCGGCTTCGCCGAGGCCCTGCAGGCGTCGCTTGGCGTCGAGGTGCGCAGCACGTCAGTGGGCCTGGTCGACAGGAGCCTTGACGGCAAGGTGTCCACGCACAGGCTGGCCGTAGCCACGGGCCTGGCGATCTCCGAGGCACCCCGATGAAGGCCGTAAACCTCATCCCGTCAGAGCAGCGCGGCGGGGCCTCCGTAGGCACAGGACGCTCGGAAGGCGCCGTGTTCGCCGTGATCGCGCTGCTCCTCGGCGTGGCGGTGCTCGGCGTGCTCTACGGCAAAGCCAGCCACAAGATCTCCGCCAGCAACGGCGAAGTCGCCTCGCTCACCGCCCAGGCGCAGCAGGCCCAGGCCGAGGCGAGCCAGCTCGCGCCCTTCGCGAGCTTCGTCTCGCTGCGCGAACAGCGCATGCAGGCTGTCACCCAGTTGGTGGACTCGCGCTTCGATTGGGCTCACGTCTTTCACGAGTTCGGTCGCGTGTTGCCCCCCGAGGCCTCGATCTCCTCGCTCACCGGCACGGTCGGCTCGGCGGCCACGACCGCCACCACGACCAGCAAAGCGGGCGCGTCGGCGAGCGCGAGCGCGGCAGTAGCCTCCTCGACGCCTGCGGGCAGCGTTCCCACCTTCACGATCGCCGGCTGTGCCACGAGCCAGGCGGCGGTCGCGCTCACGCTCGAGCGCATGCGCCTGATCGACGGCGTCAGCAATGTGTCGCTGCAGAGCTCCACCGCGACAGTCAGCAGCGGCGGATCGGGCGCCGGATCGGGCGCCGCGACCGTCAGCGGGGGCTGCCCCGCCAGCGACCCGGTTTTCAACATCCAGATCACCTTCGAAGCGCTTCCCCAGCCGTCGGCGAGCACGCCTAGGACCGTGACCGCCTCGAACTCGACGGCAGGTGTGCGATGACCGGCCGCGACCGCATAGTCGTGATCGCCATTGCCGTGGTTGCCATCCTGGGCGCCGGCTGGGTGCTCGTCGTCTCGCCCGAGAGAAAGAAGGCGGACAAAGTCGCCACGCAGGTCGCCACAGCGCAGAGCCAGCTCGCGAGCGCGCAGGCCCAGCTGTCCGGCGCGCGTCAGGACCAGGCCCAATACCAGGCTGCCTACTCCTCGATCGTCAGCCTCGGCAAAGCCGTGCCGCCGAGTGAAGAAGTGCCGTCGCTGATCTACCAGCTCGAGCGTGCCTCCAACCAGAAGAGCGTCGACTTCTCCTCGATCGTCTCGGGTTCCAGCGGCGCGAGCTCTGCCCCTTCGACCAGCGCCACCCCCGGCTCAGCCCCGACCGGCTTCACGCAGATGCCCTTCACGTTCGAGTTCAGCGGCAGCTTCTTCAACCTCGACCACCTCTTCCAGCAGCTCGACCGTTTCACCCAGCGCAGCGCCTCCGGCGCCCTGCAAGTCGACGGGCGCCTGCTCACGATCCAAAGCGTCAAGCTCGGCCCAGCGTCGAACGGGGGGCTGGGCGGCGGAAGCTCTGAAGAGCTGACCGGCACGATCACGGCGACCGCCTACGTCCTTCCCGCCAGCCAGGGGCTGACCGGGGCCGCAAGCCCCTCCGGTGGAGCCACGCCCGCCTCGGGCAGCGCCTCGCCCAGCTCACCCACTACTCCGGCGATCGTGAGGGCAAACCCATGAGCGCGTTCTTGAACTCGGTAAAGGCAGACCTGCTCGACAGGCGGATTGCGCCGCTGGTCGCCGTGGGCGTCGTGGCCGTGCTGTTTGCGATCGGCTATGTGGCGTTCGGCGGAGGCTCCAGCAGCTCCACGCCTGCCACTGGCTCCACGCCTGCGCTGTCAGCCGCTGCTGGGGGCATCGCCGTCAGCCAGCCCACGACCAGCAAGGCCGTCGCCGAGACCACCAACGGCGCCGCCGAACAGCGCCAGGGAGCGGCACGCAACCCATTTGCCCCGCTGCCGAGCGTGGTCAGGCTGGAGGCCGCCGAAAGGGCCAAGACTGCCGCCGCGACGAGCGCAGCGTCGAGCAGCTCCTCGTCAGCTAGCTCCAGCACGGGTTCGGGGTCTGGGTCTGGCGCCCAGCCAACAAGCGAACCTGCGCCTTCGACGCCCGCCAAGCCCTCCGCCCCGGCCAAGCCCGTCTATGACGTGGCCGTGCTGTTCGGCGTCATTCCGCCCGAAACGCCCGCGGAAAGCGCCCAGCTGACGCCGTACGAGAACATCAAGCTGTTCACCGCGCTGCCCTCGGCCCAGCTGCCGCTGATCGCCTACAGGGGCGTGACCGCCAAGGGCAAGAGCGCCACGTTCACGCTGGTCGGCGAAGTCATCCTGCACGGCGGTGCCGTCTGCCTGCCGAGCGCCTCCCAATGCCAGGCGATCGGCCTGAAGGCCGGCCAGACCGAGCAGCTGGAATACCTCACGCCCGGCGGCCAGGCGATCACCTACGAACTTCGCATCGTGAGCATCTCCTCGAAGTCGGCCTCGGCCGCGTCGGTCAAGGGCTTGCTGGGCGCCAGCTCCAAGCCCGGGCGCGAACTGCTGCGCCGCGAAGGCCTCATGACGCTGCCGGGCCTGCGCTACTCGCCCCAAGCGGGCCTGCTGGTGCTCGCCGGCCACCCGGCCTTCGCCGGTCGTTAGGCACCGCCCACGACGCCGGTCGCGCCGAGCGTGGCTGCCTGCCGTGCGCGGTCCCCGCAAGCAGGGCGCCGCGGACATCGCGGATCGCTGCGCATAAGCTAGGGCCGTGACACTGCGTTTGATCACCGCCGGCGAGTCCCACGGCCCGGGCCTGACGTGCATCGTCGAGGGCCTGCCTGCGGGCCTTGAGCTCTCCCGCGAGCAGATCAACTCCGACATGTCGCGCCGCCAGCTCGGCCACGGTCGCGGCGGGCGCATGAAGATCGAGCGCGACAGCGCTGAGCTGACCGGGGGTGTCCGCCACGGGCGCACACTGGGCGGTCCGGTCGCTCTGCAGATCGCAAACCGCGACTACGCCAACTGGGAGGAGCGGATGAATCCCTGGCCGGTCGACCAGGAGACGGCCGAGGTGCACCTGCCGCGCCCCGGGCACGCGGACCTCGTGGGCACACAGAAGTACAAGCACTCAGATGTGCGCAACATCCTCGAGCGGGCCTCCGCGCGCGAGACCGCCGCGCGCGTGGCCGGCGGCGCCGTTTGCAAGGCGTTCCTGGGCGCGCTTGGGGTCAGCGTGCACTCGCACGTCGTCCAGATCGCCTCGGTCCACGCGCCCGTCGGCGAGCGGCCACTGGCGCGCGATGACTTCGCCAAGGTGGACGCCTCGCCCGTGCGCTGCCTGGATGCTGACGCGAGCAAGGCGATGGTGCGCGAGATCAACGCGCTGCGCAAGGCCAACGAGTCGCTCGGAGGCGTCTTCGAGGTGCACGCCTTCGGTCTCGTGCCGGGCCTCGGCTCGCACGTCTCCTGGGAGGAGCGCCTGGACGGTCGCCTGGCGATGGCGATCTGCTCGATCCAGGCGATCAAGGGGTTCTCCGTCGGCGACGCCTTCGCGATCGCCGGCCTGCCCGGGTCCGAGGCGCACGACGAGATCTACTACTCCTCCCAGCGGGGCTTCTACCGCGAGACCAACCGCGCGGGAGGTCTGGAGGGGGGGATGACCAACGGCCTGCCGCTGATCGTGCGCGGCGCCATGAAGCCGCTTCCCACGCTCACCAAGCCGCTGCGATCGGTCGACACCCAGACGCACGAGCCGGCCCAGGCGCTGCGCGAGCGCACCGACTCGTGCACCGTGCCCGCCGCCGGCGTGGTCGGCGAGGCGATGGTCGCGCTGGTGCTCGCCGACGCCTACCGGCGCAAGTTCGGCGGCGATCACATCGACGATGTGCTGGCGGCCGTGCGCGCCTATGAGGAGCGCGTCGGATGGCATTCGTCCTGATCGGCTTCATGGGCGCCGGCAAGTCCAGCGCCGCGCGGGAGCTAGCGCGCAGCCTGGACGTCGAGGTCCTCGACAGCGACGCCCTGCTGGCCCAGCGCCTGGGCCATTCGATCGCCCACGAGTTCGAGCTGCACGGCGAGCAGGCCTTCCGCGCGGTCGAGGAGCAGCTGGTGTGCGAGCTGCTCGAGGACCGCGCCCGCCCCGCCGACGCCGTCATCGCGCTTGGCGGAGGCAGCGTCCTGTCGGCGCGCGTGCGCGCCGCGCTCGCCGGTCATGTGACCGTCCTGCTCGACGTCGAGCCCGACGCTGCTTGGGAGCGCGTGCGCGCTGCGCCCAACGACTCGGAGCGCCCGCTCGCGCGCGACCGTGACGCCTTCGTAGCCCTGCACGCGCAGCGCCGGGCGATCTATGAGGATCTCGCCGACGCGATCCTGCCGCAGCTGCGCCGCGGCGGGATCGCAAGGACAGCCGGTGCCCTGCGTGCGCTGGCTGCCGCGCCGGCCGGTACACGCATGCTGTGGGCGAGCGCTGCATCGGGCGAGTATCCAGTACTCGTCGGGCGCGGCCTGCTGGGCATCGCCGACGCCGTGGAGCTCGGCCGAATCTGGCCCGTCGACCGGTCGCGCTCGCGCGTGTTCTGCGTAACCGACGAGACAGTGAGCAGGCTGTACGGCGATCGCCTCGGAGGGGTCGCGGGGACGTTCGCGATCCCTGCCGGCGAGGGCCCACAAGACACTCGCAAGCGCCGAGCGAGTGTGGCAGTACCTGGTCGGCGCGGGCATGACGCGGGCTGACCACCTGGTCGCGCTGGGTGGCGGCGTGGTGGGCGACCTGGCGGGCTTCTGCGCCGCCACATACCAGCGCGGCGTGCCCGTGGTACACGTGCCCACCACGCTCGTCGCCCAGGTCGACTCCGCCTACGGCGGCAAGACCGGCGTGGACCTGGCGCAGGCAAAGAACTACGTGGGCGCCTACCACCAGCCGGTGGGAGTGCTCGTGGACCCCGACACGCTGTCAACGCTGCCCGCCATCGAGCTGGCGGCCGGTTGGGTGGAGGTGCTGAAGACAGCGCTGATCGCCGGCGGCGAGTTGTGGGAGCGGGTCGCCGGCGGCGCGGACGTCGATGAGTGGATGATCCTCGCCTGCGCACGCACCAAGCTCGCGGTCGTGGCCGCCGACGAGCGCGATGCCGACGCGCGCCAGGCGCTCAACCTCGGGCACACCATTGGCCACGCGATCGAGACAGCCAGCGGCTATGCCCGCTACCGTCACGGCGAGGCGGTTGGCTTGGGGTTGCTCGCGGCGCTGCGGCTGTCCGGGCGCGAGCAGTTGCGCGCGCAGGTCCGCGAGCTGCTGGGCGAGCGCGGGCTGCCGGTGACCATGGCAGACGTGCCCGTCGAGTCGGTCCTCGAGGCGACCGCGCGCGACAAGAAGCGCCTCGGTGACGAAGTCCCGTTCGTGCTCGTCGACGAGCCCGGCGAGGTGCGGATCGGCTGTGCGGTGCAGGCCGCAGACCTGCGCGAAGCGGTCGCGGAGCTGGCAGCGTGAACGCCTCGCCTGCGCGATCCACTGGCGATTCTGCGCACCATCGCATCGAGGTCATGCACGGCGTCAACCTCGACCAGCTCGGCCGGCGCGACCCTCAGCTGTACGGCACTCTAACCCTGCCCGAGCTGCAGCAGCGCATCGAAGCGTGCGCGCGCGAACTCGAACTTGCGACCAGCTTCTTTTCGACCAACCACGAGGGGGAGTTCGTCGAGCGCCTGCACGCGCTGCGCGACAATGGCACCGACGCGATCCTGCTAAACCCCGGTGCCTGGACGCACTATGCGTGGGCCATCCGCGACGCGCTGGAGATCGCCGCGCTGCCGGCCGTCGAGGTCCACCTGTCAGACGTCCAGCAGCGCGAGCCGTGGCGGCGCGTGTCGGTGATCGGCGACCTGTGCTTTGCCACGATCAGCGGCCGCGGCGCCGACGGCTATCGCGATGCGCTGGTCGCTGTGCGCGAGCGCTTGCGCGATACTCACGGGCAGGGGCGGGCCGAGTCGTGAGCGCGCCCCACGGCGGCCAGGGCGGCGCCGCACGCGTGCAGCGTCTGGCCGGCGAGCTGTCCGAGCTCGAGGTCGACGCCCTGCTCGTCGAGAACCTCATCGACCTGCGCTACCTGACGGGCTTCACCGGCAGCAACGGGATGGCGCTCGTGTTCGCCGCCGGCCACGCCGACGCAGGGGCTGTCGGCGAGGTGCAGAACGCCGGCGGTGCAACGGGCGTCGGCCCGCACCGCTTCTTCAGCGACTTTCGCTACGCCACCCAGTCCGCCGCGCAGGTGCCCGCCGAGTTTGAGCGGGAGATCACCGACAGCGGCGGCGACCTGCTGGAGTCGGTGGCCGAGGCCCTGTCGGGTGACGGCGGGCGGCTGGGCTTCGACGATGCCCACCTCACGGTCGCTCGACATGCCAGGCTGCGCGAGCTCGTTGCCGACCACTGGGAGTTGGTGGCGTGCGCAGGCGCCGTGCAGCGCCTGCGGGAGGTCAAGGAAGCGGGCGAGATCGCACGTATCCGCGCCGCCTGCCAGCTGGCCGACGAGGCGCTGCGCGCGGTCCTTGAAGGCGGCCTGGCGGGGCGCACCGAGCGTGACGTGGCGATCGACCTGGAGCTGCGCATGCGCCGCCTGGGCGCCGAGTCGCCGAGCTTTCCCACGATCGTCGCCGCGGGTGCGCACGGCGCCCTGCCGCACGCCCAGCCGCGCGAGGAGCCGATCGCGCGCGACGTGCTCGTGACGATCGACTGGGGCGCGCTGCACGACGGCTACTGCTCTGACTGCACCCGCACCTATGCCACCGGCGAGGGGATCGGCGCACGCGCGCGCGATGTGTATGCGCTCGTGCTCGCCGCTCAGCGGGCCGGCCTTGCCGCGGTCATGGCCGGCCCCAGCGGCCGGGAGGTCGACGCTGTCGCCCGCGAGGTGATCGAGCGGGCGGGCGAGGGCGAGCACTTCGGCCACGGCCTCGGCCACGGCGTGGGTCTGGAGATCCACGAGGCACCGCGCCTGTCGCGCACCGCCTGCGAGGACCCGCTGCAGGTGGGCAACGTGGTAACGGTCGAGCCGGGCGTCTACCTGCCCGGGCAGCTGGGTGTGCGCATCGAGGACCTAGTGGTCGTCGGCGGCGAAGATGGCCGGGAGGTCCTGACGGGACTTGCCAAGGAGCTCGCGGTGGTGTCTTGAGCGCTGGGTTCCCGCACGATGGCCGCTATGCGGGGAGCGCCAGCGGCGGCTCGGTCCGCTGGATCGAGGTCGCGCAGCGTCGCATCAGCGTTCGCCCGAGCAGGATCAGGCCGATCGCCGTGCAGGCGCCGTAGAGGATGTTCGTCGGAGCGCCGATCCAGCTCGCGGGCAGGCGATCGAACAGCACGTAAGCGATCGCCGTTGTGGCGAGCGCGCGGATCGGTATGCGCTCGCCGCGCATGGCGTCCCAGGCCAGCAGATCGAAGAACAGCGGCGCGTGATAGTAGGCCATCGCCTCGGTGTCGAGTGTGCAGCGCAGCAGGAGCACCACCGCCATCAGCGCGAACGCGTCGTCTGCGCGCAGCGCAAGCCGGCGGACGCGGGCGATGAGCGCCGCGACGAAGACGTCGACTAGGACGACCAGCGAGCGCAGCGATTGCACGAGCGCGAGCGGCAGGCGACGCTCTGTGATGGGCACCCCGGCGCCCGCGGACGCCGTGCCTACGGTCGTGCTGTGTCCCAGCAGCCACCACCACGAGTATTCCGTGGGCGCGCGACCCTGATGGCGCGCGAGCGACAGCTGGTTGTGCAGGTAGCTCGCCGGCGCCCCGACCACCTCGGGCAGGGTTGTGATCGCAGCCAGAGCCAGCGCACCGACCAGCGCCCGCATGCGGCCACTCTCCAGCGCAAACAGAACCGGAAGGATCGCGACCACCGACCACTGCTTGCACGCGAGCGCGAGCCCTAGCAGCACCATGCTCAACAGTGAACGAGCCTGCAGGGCGGCGAGCAGCGCACCCACGCACAGGCAGCCCGTCAGCAGCTCCTCGGGATGGCCGAGCCCGATCGCCGAGGCGACGAGCGGGTTGACCAGCGCGACGAGCACGATCGCCCATTGGCCGGCAGGTCCGGTCCCACGAGCTCGAGCGAGCCGGGCCAGCCACAGGGCCAGAACGGCTACCGAGGCCATGCACGGCAGGACCCCCCAGCGGTAGACGCTCAGCTCCGTGGGGCGACCGATGTATGCGAGCGCGGCGAACGGGGCACGCACCAGCAGCGACAGCGCACCCATCTCCGGCTGCGCCTGCGCGAACGCGTGCAGGTTGCCGTGCAGCAGGGCGGCGATGGCGGGACCGCCGTCGCCGGGGTAGTCGCCGCCCGTTGTTGCCGAAAGAGCGGCGTGGAAGCTGATCGCAAGAGCCGCGCACGCCAGCGCGGCGTCGTTGGCATGCCGAGGCAGGGTCCTCACGCGACCAGCCTGCCCAGAGCGCCGGGGATCGCCTCGTTTGCGCCCAGGCGTCGCTCGCCGGACGCCAAATGCGCTGGTATCGCACGCACGCGCAGGAACAGCCAGGCGGCCAGCGGCAGCGACCAGGCCGCAAATACACGCGCCTGCACGTCCGCGGAGACGTGTTCGGGCAGCCACTGGAAGCTCAGCCACACGACTACGGTGCAGGAGAGAGTCAGCAGCGGTGGTCGCATAGAAGGCGCGCGAATCTCCCAGGCCAGCAGCGCGAACAGGAACACCAGCGGGTAGTAGACCGTGTCCCACGTGTCGAGCATGCAGCGCGCCAACAGCAGCAGCGCCAGCACGAGCAGCGCGTCGCGTTCGCCCAGCCGGCGGCTGCGCAGCCACAACAACGTCGGCGCCAACGCGCCGACGAGCAGGATCAGCGGATGGCTAACCGTCTCAGTCCAGCCCGGAGGGATGCGATAGCCGGGCTTGGGCGCTCCGAAGGCGCCGTGCACCAGCGCGCCGTGATGGCCGAGGAACCACCACAGCTGCCACGGCTGGAAGATCGTCGTCGCGGGCGCCGCCGCGGCGCGAGCGGTGGTGAACAGGTCGCCACCGATCACCAGCGGCGTAAGCACCGCTGCCGCGCTCAGCACGGTCCCGGCGAGACAGCGAAGCCGCAACTCGGGCGAGAGCGCGAGCAGCACCGGGCCGACGGCCAGCAGCGCCCACTCCTTGTTGGCGATCGCCAGCCCGAGCAGCACGCCTGCCACCAGCGCGCGGGTGCGGCCCGCTCGCGCCCTGGGCGACTGGGGGGCGTTCGCCTCGGCGTCGGCCCGCTCAGCGTCGGTCTGGGCTGCGGCTGCGAGCAGCACCGCGGCCACGCACAGCGACGCCCCCAGCAGTTCCTCGGCGTGCCCCAGTTCGAGCGTGCTCAGCGCCACCGGGTTGGCCACGCACACGCCCATCGCGACCGCGCGCGCCAGGACGCCGTGGCCGTCGGCGCGCATGCGCGCCACCAGCCACACGCCCAGCGCGGCCGCGGCGAGCAGGCAGGTCAGCGCGAGCATGCGATAGACCGCCAGTTCCCCGCCGCCCCACAGGTCGGGCACCAGCGCGAAGGGGGCGCGCTCGATCAGCGAGCCGCCGTACACGGGCGCCAGGCGCAGGAATTCCGCTACGTGTCCGCGTACGAGCGCGGCGACCGCCGGCTGGGCCTCGTTGGCGTAGTCGTTCCAGGCAAAGCCGTACAGCCCCAGCCACGCCATCGTCGCGCTCGCGCACGCCGCGACGGACATGCTCAGCGCGTTCTCGCGCACGACTCGTCGCATGAGTTGGCATCGGCCCATCGGCGAGTCTGCTTGAGCTTTCCGGCACAGGTGTATGGTCCGCTCGGCAGGCATCTCGATCACGCCCACAGCCCAGGAGGCCGTCCACCATGCCCTCGCTTCTAGACCTGACCAGCCAGGGGGACGTCGGCACCATCTCCGACGAGTCCCAGTTGAGCTCGGTCACGCTGATGACGCCCCAGCAGCTGTATGAGCTGTGGGAGCGCCAGCACTGGCAGTCGCACACGATCGACCTGACCCAGGACATACGCGACTGGCAGGCCATGGACGACGACCTGCGCGGGCGCCTGGCGTGGAACCTGTCGTCGTTCTTCGTCGGCGAGGAGCGCGTCACCACGCAGTTCTCCGGGCTGGTGATGTCGTATGAGAGCCAGGGCGAGGAGGCGTTCTTGACCACCCAGCAGGTCGACGAGGCGCGCCACGCGCAGCACTTCAACCGCTTCTACGAGCAGGTGCTGGGCATCGACGGCAGCTTCGAGGATCGTCTGGCGCGCGCCCGCGGGGACCTCAACGACGCGTTCATCGAGATGTTCGACGGGGTGCTCGTGGACTGGGGCCAGCGCCTGATCGACAATCCCCGCGACATCGAGGCGAAGGTCGACTTCGTGACCCTCTACCACATGATCATCGAGGGCACGCTCGCGCTGACCGGCCAGTGGTTCTTGACCGAGTACATGGAGCGCAAGGGGATCCTGCCGGGCTGGGTGCAGGGCTTCAAGCTGATCTCCCAGGACGAGCACCGCCACGTCGCCTACGGCACCTGGTTCCTGCGCGAGAAGGCCGGCGACCCGGCGCTCAAGCAGCGCATCGTCGAGGCGCTCGCGCGGCTGATCCCGCTGGCCGCCGCGGTGCTCGTTCCCACGGGCGCCGACCCCAACAACTACTCGATCCTGGACTACTCGATGGAGGAAACCAACACGTTCGCCTTCAACGCGCTCAACCGGCGCCTGAAGGTGATCGGTATTGACGTGGCCAGCCTGGCGGGCGCTGCCGCATAGCAGCCGTCACCCGGGCTGCGTCAGCGGGGGCCCAAGCCCACGGCCTCCGCGCCGGACCGCCGGGCCGGGTGGCTCAACCGTGCAGGATCGGCCCGCTGTCCACCGCTTCGAAGGCCGACCCGGGCACGGTCTTGAGCTCGTTGAGGTCTTCTTCGTTCCAGCTCTGGTCGGGCGCGCCGGTGATGTACCACGGTGAGCCGTTGTCGGCGACGATCAGGCCATAGCGCTTGAGTGCCTGCAGGATCACGAGCGCTTCGCCGTGGTAGGGCGCGAGGTCAAAGCGCGCGTTCAAGCGCAGACGCAGGCCCATCGGCGGCAGGCTCGGGTTCGAGCTGCTCGACGCGAAGTGGGTGGCAGGATGGATGTAGCCGCGCTGGGTCTGCGGGACGGTCACGCGCAGGGCGTGGTCGATGCGCCCGCGATGCACCTCCGGGTAGCGCGCCAGCAGCGGCAGGATCGGCAGCCCGGCGGCGTCTGCGGAGGTCCAGCCTGCTGGTCGCAGGGCGTTGCTGTGAAGGTTGAACAGCGCCCCCGAGCCGGCGTCCCATCGAGAACCGGATCTCGAGGCGTGGTAGAGCTCGAACAGCTTGCAGGTGCCCTTCTGCAGCACCAGCACGTGTTGGTCGCCTTCTACACCTGCGCCCTCTATGGGCGCGTCGGGCGGGATGGGGTAAGGGCCGGGGTTTGATTCTTCGGGGAATTCGGTGAAGTCGATCGGCACCTTGGGCTGGTGTGCGCCCACGATCGCGTAGGGGATGCCATAGCTGGGCGGTTTGCCGAAATCCGGGTGAAGGTGCACGCTGGCGCCGATCGCTGCGATGTACCTGGCTGAGTTCGGGTCTACGGGCGCGTTGGCGATTTCCTGGTTGAGCGGATTGTTGGCCGGGAACATCGGGCATCCAGCTTCGCGCGGTGGCGGGCCGGCGGAGGCCGCTGACACATGCGCATCGGCGCGGGTGCCAGCTGCCCACCAGACGCTCGACGCCAACGCTGCCAAGACCATCAGGGTGCAGCGCAGGCTCACCTGACGCGTTCGCCTTTGGGGTCGAACAGCGGCTCGCGCGCGACTACGCCCGCAACCCACTCGCCGAAGATGTCCACCTCGACCGCCGCGCCGATCTCGACCTCCGCGGGCATGTAGGCGTAGGCGATCGAGCGCTCCACGGTGTAACCGTAGCCGCCGCTGGTCACGCGACCGGCGATCTGGCCGTCTATTCGAACCGGCTCGTTGCCCAAAGCCACCGAGCGCGGGTCGGCGAGCACGAGGCAGCGCAGCCGCTTGATGGGAGGTGGAGGCCCGCCCGCTTGGGCGTCGGGGCCGACCCCGAGCGAGGACGCGCCCACAAAGCCGCCGTCCTTGCGCACGCAGAAGCCCAGGCCGGCCTCATACGGCGTCTCATCGGGGGTGATGTCGGCGGCCCACACGCGGTAGCCCTTCTCCAGGCGCAGCGAGTCGATCGCGCGGTAGCCGCCGGCCATGAGGCCATGCTCACGCCCGGCCTGCCACAGCGTCCGCCACAGCCCGGCGCCGTACTCGGTCGGGCAGTACAGCTCCCAGCCGAGCTCGCCCACGAAGGTCACACGCAGCGCGCGCACGGGCACGTCGCCGACCGCCAGCTCGCGCATGTGCATGTAGGCGAAGTCCAGCGGGTCGTCTGTCAGCGGGGCGAGGATGTCTCGCGCGCGTGGACCCCACAGCGCAAAGCAGGCCCAGCGGGCGGTCACGTCGTAGCAGCGCACGCTGGCGTCCGCTGGTGCGTGGCGGCGGATCCAGCTGAGGTCATGGTTGCCAAACGCCGTGCCGGTGACGATCGAGAACAGCTCATCCTCGACGCGCGTGACCGTGAAGTCGCACTCGATCCCGCCGCGGCGGTTGAGCATCTGCGTGTAGGTAATCGCGCCCACCTCGCGCGCGATGTCGTTGTCGCACAGCGCCTGCAGGAACTCGCCAGCGCCCGGCCCGGCGATCTCGAGCTTGGAGAAGGAGGACTCGTCGAACAGGCCCGCGCGCTCGCGCGTGGCGCGGTGCTCGGCGCCGATCGCGGGCGACCAATGCATGCCCGCCCAGCCGCGCGGTCGCAGCGACTCGTCCCCGGCGGGCGCGTTTGCGTCATACCAGTTGACGCGCTCCCAGCCCGACTTCTCGCCGAAGGCCGCGCCGTGCTCGGCGTGCCAGGGGTAGGCGCTTGAGGTGCGCAGCGGCCGCCCCGCCTGGCGCTCGTGGCCCGGGTAGCGGATGTCGTAGTAGGTCTCATACACCTCTTTGGCGCGCTTGAGCGTGTAGGCGGGCGAGCGGAAGTGCGCTCCGAAGCGGCGGATGTCCATCTCCCACACGTCCATTGTTGGCTCGCCCTCGCAGATCCACTCGGCCATCACGCGGCCGATCCCGCCGGCGCCCGCCAGGCCGTGCGCGCAGAAGCCGGCCGCGACGAACAGCCCGCGCACCTCGCTCTCGCCCAGGCAGAACTCGTTGTCAGGGGTGAACGCCTCGGGTCCGTTGATCAGACGGGTCACTGTGATCTCGTCCATCGCGGGCACACGCTTGCGCGAGTTGGCCGCGATCTCCTCAAAGCGCGGCCAGTCCTCTTCCAGCAGGCGGCCGTTGAAGTCTGAGGGAATCGCGTCGCGGAGGTGCTCGTCGAGCGCCCATGGCGCGCAGTGGCGCTCGTAGCCGCCCATGATCAGCCCGCCGCCCTCCTCGCGGAAGTAGATCAGCAGGTCGGGGTCGCGCAGCGTGGGCAGATGCGCGCGCTGCTCGCCAGCGACGACCTCGCGGAAGGGCTGGGTGACTAGGTACTCGTGGGCGAACGGCACGATCGGCACGCGCACGCCTGCCAGGCGCCCGATCTCCGCTGCGAACATGCCGCCAGCGTTGACGACCACCTCGGCCTCGATCGCGCCCCACTCGGTCTGCACGCCGCGCACGCGCGCGTGGCCGGGAACGCTGTCGTCCACGTCGATGCCGGTCACCCGTGTGTGCGTGAAGATGCGAGCGCCGCCAGCTCGCGCGCCCTCAGCCAGCGCGCCGGTCAGCAGCGACGGGTCCAGGTAGCCGTCGCTTGGCAGATACGACGCACAGCGCACCCCGTCTGTGTTCATCAAAGGGAACAGCTCGCGGGCCTGCTCGGCCGAGATCAGCTCCAGCGGCAGGCCGAACGTCTTGGCCCAGGCGACCTGGCGCAGGACCTCCTGCTCGCGCTCGCGGGTGCACGCCAGGCGGATGCCGCCGCAGCCCACCCAGCCGCAGTCAAGCGTCTGATACAGCTCGACCGAGTCCATCATCATGCGCGTCAACGACACGCTCGACCGCAGCTGGCCGACCAGCCCGGCCGAGTGGAAGGTCGAGCCGCTGGTCAGCTCGCTGCGCTCCAGCAGCACGACGTCGCGCTCGCCCAGCCTGGCCAGGTGATAGGCGATCGACGCGCCGCCGACGCCGCCGCCGATTATCACGACGCGGGCGCGATCAGGCAGCTCACGCGGCCTGGCCACTAGGCCGCCACCTCAGCCAGCCAGCGGCCGAATCCCCGACCGTCGATCGCGGCCTGCAAGCGGGCGAAATGCTCGCCGGCGTAGCCGTCGAAGTCGAAGACGAGCTCTGACACGTGCGCCTGCACCACGCCCCACGCCGCCTCGCGCGCGTCTGAGAGCACGCGCATCAGCTCAAGCGCCGCCCGCCGCCGGGGGGAGGGATCCTCTGCGTAGTAGGCCACCAGCATGCGCTCGTCCGTCTCCGCGTCGAAGTCGTTGTTGACCGACAGATTGCCAAGGTCAAAGCGCCTGTCGCCCATGCCCGCGTACTCCCAGTCGACGATCAACAGCGCGTCGTCTGCGCTGGCGCGAATGATGTTGCCGGCGAGCAGGTCGTTGTGGCAGGGACGCGGTTGGGAGGGTCCCAACGCGGTGGCTATCTGGTCTGCCGCAGCGCATGCCTGCGCATAAGCATCGGGTAGCGTCTCGCCTCGCTCGCGCACGATCGCGCCATAACGGGCGAGCAGATCGGGGACTGAGAAGCGCGTGGGCAGGCGCGTGGGGGAGTCGTGAAAGCGTCGCAGGGCGCGGGCGATCTCCTCGACATTCTCGGCCAGCTCGCGGGCGCCGAGCGCATGACAGGAGATAAAGCGCGTGACCAGACAGTCCTCGAACCTCGCCGCGACCGCGGGCGCGATGCCCAGGCGGGCGGCGGCCTCGTTGGCTATCCGCTCGGTGTCGCGGTCGATGCCCAGTAGCGCCGTGTCCTTGCCCGGCTGGCGGATCACGTAGTCCTCGCCGCCGAGCGTGACGCGGAAGTTGAGATTGGTGATGCCGCCGTCGAGCGGCTGCGGCGTGCCATCGAGCGGACCGAGCGTCGCTTGGAGATGCTTCAGGATGTCGTTCAACTCGCCCACCGCTCCCGCACCGCCGGTTGCACGATAAGGCTCACAACCTATACCTTCAACGCTGATGTACTCCGAGGCTCACGGTCCCATGACCCTCCAGGAGCTGCGCGCGCAGGTGGCCAGCGGCGCGATCGACACTGTGCTGTTGGCGATTTGCGACATGCAGGGCCGGCTGCAGGGCAAGCGGCTGACCGCCCGGCACTTCCTGGAGGAGGTCGCCGAACACGGGGCGGAGGGCTGTAACTACCTGCTGGCCGTAGACGTGGACATGCGCACGGTCGACGGCTATGAGATGGCCTCGTGGGAGCGTGGCTACGGCGACATGCTGATGGTCCCCGACCTGGATACGCTGCGCACGGTGCCCTGGCAGGAGGGGACTGCAATGTGCCTGGCAGACGTGGCCTGGCTGGACGGCAGCGAAGTGGCGGCCTCCCCGCGCCAGATCCTGCGCCGTCAGCTGGCGCGCCTGGCCCAGCGCGGCTGGCACGCCAACGCGGGCACCGAGCTGGAGTTCATGGTCTTCCTGGACACCTACGAGCAGGCCTGGCACAAGGGCTATCGCGACCTGCGCCCGGCCAACCTCTACAACGTTGACTACTCGTTGCTGGGCACCGCGCGCGTGGAGCCGCTGATCCGCCGCATCCGCAACAGCATGGCCGGCGCGGGGATGCTCGTGGAGGACTCCAAGGGCGAGTGCAACTTCGGCCAGCACGAGATCAACTTCCACTTCGCCGATGCGTTGCGCACGGCCGACGAGCACTCGATCTACAAGAACGGCGCCAAGGAGATCGCTGCCCAGGAGGGCGTGGCGATCTCCTTCATGGCCAAGTACGACGAGCGCGAGGGCAGCTCCTGTCACATCCACTTCTCGCTGGCCGACCAGCACGGCCCGTTGTTCGAGCGCGAGCAGTCGCTGTTTCGCTCGTTCCTGGCCGGGCAGTTGGCCTGCCTGCGCGAGATGACGCTGCTGCTGGCCCCGCACGTCAATTCCTACAAGCGCTTTGCGGCCGGTAGCTTCGCGCCGACCGCCGTCGCCTGGGGACACGACAACCGCACGTGCTCGCTACGCGTGGTCGGGCATGGGCCGTCGCTGCGTTTCGAGAACCGCTCGGGCGGCGCCGACCTGAACCCGTACCTGGCGCTCAGCGCGATCATCGCGTCGGGGCTGCACGGCCTGGAGGCGGGCCTGGAGCTCGAACCAGCGCATGAGGGCAATGCGTACGTGGCCGCTGAGCGCCCACGCCTGCCGGCCACGCTGCGCGACGCCCGCGAGCTGTTCGCGCACAGCGAGGTGGCCCGTGAGGCCTTCGGCGAGGGGGTGGTCGCCCACTACCTCAACGCTGCAGACGTCGAGCTGAACGCCTTCCAGTCGGCCGTCACAGACTGGGAGCGGGTGCGGGGGTTCGAGCGTCTGTGAGCACGCTCGCGCCGCCCGACGTGGTGTTCGAGCCGGTCCGCTCCTACACCGCTTTCGAGGAGACCGTAGACCGGCTCGGCACGGCCATCAAGCTGGGCCTGCTGCCGCCCGGCTCGCAGCTGCCGGCCGAGCGCGAGCTGTGCGCGCGGCTGGGCATCGCTCGCTCGACGCTGCGCCAGGCGCTGACCGCGCTGACCCAGAGCGGGCACGTGTTCGCCACGCGCGGGCGCGGCGGCGGCACGTTCGTGTCCGACCCGCAGCCGCCCGCCGACCCACCCTCGCCACAGATGCTCGCGCAGTGGCGCGACACCTGCGACGAGCGCCTGGCGATCGAGCTTGGCGTGGCGGTGCTGGCGGTCGAGCGGGCCCAGCCAGCGGACATCGACGCACTCGATCAGGTCGCGGCAGGGCTGGAGGGCGCGCTGGAGGACTTCGCGGCGTATCGCAAGGCCGATGTGCGCCTGCATGTGGGGCTCGCCGAAGCGACCGGCTCCCCGCGCCTGGTGCGCTCGATGACCGAGGTGCAGGGCGCGATGACCGATCTCATCTCCCACATCGCCCATCCGCCCGAGGTGCTCACGTCATCCAACTCCCAGCACCGGCGGCTGCTGGCGGCGGTGCGCGAGCGCGACGAGCTGCGCGCGGTTCGCGCGGTCACCGAGCACCTGCACGGCACCGAGCACATCCTCGCCGGCCTGATGCCCGACGGGTGAGCTGCGCTGGCCAGCTGTAGGACGCGCGCAGCGACATTTGGGCCAGCGGGGGACTTGACATCCCCGGAGGATCGCGCGTATTGTCACGATCGAAGGACGGTGACCAAACCTTTTCCCTAGAGGGGGTACGCCGATGAGCAGCACGGGAGCACTGACCGCCGACGAGAAGCGCCTCGCCGAGCTCGGCTACAAACAGGAGCTGAAGCGCGGTTGGAGTGGGTTCTCCAACTTCGCGATCTCGTTCTCGATCATCTCCGTGCTCGCCGGTTGCTTTACGACCTACGGGCAGGCGTTCAAGAACGGCGGGCCGATCGCGATCTCGATCGCCTGGCCGCTGATCAGCGTGCTGATCTTGATGGTCGCCTTCTCGATGTCCGAGCTGGCCTCTGCGATGCCGACGGCTGGAGGCATCTACTACTGGGCGTCCAAGCTCGGCGGCGCTGGCTGGGGCTGGTTCACGGGCTGGTTCAACCTGATCGGCCTCGTGGCCGTCGTCGCCTCCGTGGATTACGTGTGCGCGACGTTCCTGATGAACCTGCTCGGACTGTACGACGTTCACTTCATCTTCAACTTCGCCAAGGCAGCCGCCGCGACAAACGTGCACTACTCCGCCCATGTCAACTTCGCGCTATTCGCGTTGCTGTTGACAATCCATGGCCTGGTCAACGTCTTCTCCAGCCACCTCGTGTCGATCTTCAACGGCGTCTCGGTGTGGTGGCACCTGCTCGGCGTGGCGGTGATCGTGGTGATCCTGATCGCCGTCCCCAGCCACCACGCGAGCCTCTCCTACGTGTTCGGTCACCGCGCCAACGAATCGGGCTTCAGCGGGCACATGTACTGGTTCTATGTGCTGCCGCTGGGCTTCCTGCTGACGATGTACACGATCACCGGCTACGACGCCTCGGCGCACGTCTCCGAGGAGACCCACGGGGCCGCCGAGCAGGCTCCCAAAGGCGTCTGGCGCTCGGTGTTCTACTCGGCGGTGGTCGGCTGGATCGTGCTGCTGGCGATCACGTTCGCGATCCAGAAGAGCAAGGAACCGGAACTGCTCAAAGCAGGCTTTCCCTCGCTTGCGATCTTCACCACCGCGCTCAGCTCGGCAGCTGCCAAGGCGGTCATCCTGATCTCGACCGTCGGTCAGATCTTCTGCGGCATGGCCTGCGTAACGAGCGCCTCGCGCATGACCTTCGCGTTCTCGCGCGACGGCGCCGTGCCCGGTCACAACCTGTGGCGGCGGTTGGGCAAGAACCGCACCCCCACGTGGGCGGTGCTGTTCGTCTGCCTGTTCGCCTTGATCGTGACAATCCCGGCCTACTTCCCCAACCACCTCGGCACGCCCGTGGCATTCCTCGCGGTCACGTCGATCTCGGTGATCGGGCTGTACATCGCCTACACGATCCCCGTGTTCCTGCGCTGGCGGATGGGCTCGCAGTTCCAGGCGGGCCCGTGGACGTTGGGCAACAAGTACAAATGGATGAACCCGATTGCGTTCAGCTGGGTGGCGATCTGCGTTGTCATCTTCTGCCTCCCGTTCGCGCCCGCTGGCGTGTTCTTCAAACACGGCTTCGAATGGTCGGCCGTCAATTACGCTCCGATAGTGACGATCGGTGTGATGCTTGCCGTCACCATCTGGTTCACGGTTTCGGCGAAACGCTCGTTCAAGGGGCCGATCCGCACAATCGACGAGCTCGACCTGGAAGTCGCGCTGCCCGAGATCGCGCAAGCTCCATAAGGCGCGTACGCTGAGCGAGCTGCTGTCAGTCCTGGAGCCGGCCACCGAGGGCGTGCTGGCCGAGGTTCCGCGCGCGGGCGTCGATGAGGTCGACGAGGCGGTTGCGCGCGCGACGGCGGCGCTGGCTGGATGGCGGGCCCTGGCTCCCGGCGAGCGGGCCCACGTGATGCACGCGCTGGCCGACGAACTGGCCACCCATCGCGAGGAGCTGGCGGTGCTGGAGGCGCGCAACGCGGGCAAGGCGATCGCCGATGCGCGCGGGGAGATGGGGATGGTAGTGGACACCTTCCGTTACTACGCAGGCGCGCCCGAGCGGCTGCTGGGCGACACGATCCCGGTGGCCGGCGGGCAGGCGTTCACCGTGCGCGAGCCGCTGGGGGTGGTCGGGCTGATCACGCCGTGGAACTTCCCGCTGACGATCGCTTCATGGAAGCTGGCGCCGGCGCTGGCGGCGGGCAACACGGTGGTGCTTAAGCCTGCCGAGTTGACGCCGCTGACGGCGCTGCGCTTCGCCGAGCTGGCCAGCGCGGCGGGCGTGCCCGAGGGCGTGGTCAACGTAGTGGTCGGCCCGGGCGCCACGTGCGGGCGGCGCCTGGTGGAGCATCCCGACGTCGCCAAGATCGCTTTCACCGGATCGACCGAGGTGGGGCGCTCGATCGCGGCGGGAGCTGCTGCGACGATCAAGCGCGTGACGCTGGAGCTGGGCGGCAAGTCGGCCAACATCGTGTTCGCCGATGCCGACCTGCAGGCCGCTGCGGCGGCGGCGCCACTGGCCGTGTTCGGCAACGCGGGCCAGGATTGCTGCGCGCGCTCGCGTATCCTCGTGCAGCGCGAGGCGATGGAGCCGTTCATGGGGGCGCTGGAGGCGCACGTGCGCGCGCTGCGCGTGGGCGACCCGCTGGATGAGGCCACGCAGATGGGCCCACTGATCTCCGCGGCCCAGCGCGACACGGTCGCCTCGTTCCTGGACGACGGCGCGCCGATCGCCTTTCGCGGCAGCGTCCCGGATGGCCCGGGCTTCTGGTTTGCCCCACGGTGCTCGCGCCGGTCAAGCCGGGTGACCGCGTGGCCCAGGAGGAGGTGTTCGGCCCGATCGCCGCCGTGATCGCGTTCGCGGACGAGGCCGAGGCGGTGCGCCTGGCCAACGACACCATCTATGGCCTGTCGGGGTCGATCTGGACGCGCGACGGCGCCCGCGCGCTGCGCGTGGCGCGCGGCGTGCAGACAGGAGCGCTGTCGATCAACGCGAACACGTCGGTGCGCGTGAGCACCCCGTTCGGCGGCTTCAAGCAGTCGGGCTACGGGCGCGAGCTGGGGCCGCACGCGCTGGAGGCGTACAGCGAGCAAAAGACGATCTTCTACGCGACGGAGGGATGATGGCCGCGGCGGGCGGGAAGCGATGATGACGGCGGCGGGCTCGGCGGGCAGGCTGGACGGGCGGGTGTGCGTGGTGACGGGGGCGTGCGGCGGCATCGGCGCCGCGACTGTGGAGCGCTTCCAGCGCGAGGGCGCCAAGGTCGTGGGGGTGGACCTGCGCGACGACTCGCCCGGCGACCTCGCGCTGCAGGCCGACGTGACCAGCGAGCAGCAGGTGAGCGAGCTGTTCGCGCGCGTGCGCGCCGAGTACGGGCGCATCGATGTGCTGTTCAACAACGCTGGCATCTCGCCCAACGACGACGTGTCGGTGCTGGACACGACCCTTGCGGCATGGGAGCGCGTGCAGCAGGCGAACCTGCGCAGCGTGTTCTTGTGCTGCAAGCACGGGATCCCGCACCTGCTCGACAACGACGGCCCCGCGCGCGGGTCGGTCATCAACACGGCGTCGTTCGTGGCGGTGATGGGCGCGGCGACCTCGCAGATCTCCTACACGGCGTCTAAGGGTGGCGTGCTGGCGCTCTCGCGCGAGCTGGGTGTCGAGTTCGCGCGCCGCGGCGTACGCGTCAATGCGCTGTGCCCAGGCCCTGTCGACACGCCGCTGCTCAAAGAGCTCTACGCGGCCGACCCCGAGCAGGCGGCGCGGCGGCTGGTGCACGTGCCGATGGGGCGCTTTGCGCGGCCCGAGGAGATCGCCGACGGCGCGCTGTTCCTGGCTAGCGACGAGTCGAGCTTCGTGACCGCCTCGACGTTCTTGATCGACGGTGGCCTGAGCGGCGCATACACCACGCCGCTGTAGCGGTGGACGCGGCCCAGCTGATCGCGAGCGTCGACCTGCCTGGCGCCCGCCGCGCGATCGCAGACGTGGCGATCAGGACTCCCACGATTCCCAGCGACGAGCTGTCCGAGCTTGCGGGCACGCGGGTGGTGCTCAAGGTCGAGTGCCTGCAGCGCTCCGGCTCGTTCAAGCTGCGCGGCGCGCTCAGCAAGGTGGCGGCGCTGGGGCAGGCGCCGGCCGGCGGGCTGGTCACGGCGAGCGCCGGAAACCACGCGCGCGCGCTCGCGCAGGCCGCGCGCGTGCGCGATCTCGCTTGCGACGTGTACATGCCGCGCGACGCTGCCGTGTCGAAGGTCGCAGCGATCGAGCGTCTGGGCGCGCGTGTGCACCTGGAGGGCGACTCGGTCGAGGAGGCGCTCGCGCTGGCTGAGGGCCACGCGCAGCGGATGGGCGCGGCGTTCGTGCATCCCTTCGACGACCTCGATGTGATCGCCGGCCAGGGGACGCTGGGCATGGAGCTGCTCGAGGACGTCCCCGACCTGGCGCGCGTGGTTGTCCCGGTCGGCGGTGGCGGACTGGCGAGCGGGGTGGGAATCGCCCTGCGGCGCGCGGGCGTCGAGGTGGAGCTGGTGGGGGTGCAGGCGTGGGCGTGCGCGCCCTACGCACACGAGCTGCACAGCGAGGACTCATCAGGGATCGGCGAGCCTTTGCCCGGGGCGACGATCGCGGATGGGATCGCGATCAAGCGGCCCGGCATGCTCACGCTGGCGCTGCTGCGCGAGCTGCTGGCGCAGGTGCGCACGGTCGCCGAGGATGAGATCGCCGACGCGATGGTGTTCCTGGCCGAGCGCGCCAAGCTCGTGGCCGAGGGCGCGGGCGCGGTGGCGGTGGCTGCGCTGGCCGGCGGGGGGCTTGATCCGGTGGAGGGGACGACGGTGGCGATCGTGTCGGGCGGCAACGTCGACGGCGGGCTGCTGGCGGGCCTGCTTCGGCGCCGCGAAACGGAGGAGGGCCGGCGCGTGCGCGTGTTCACGCGCGTACCCGACAGGCCCGGCGGGCTGGCGGAGCTGCTGAACCTGGTGGCAAGCGCCCGCGCGAACCTGGTCACGATCGAGCACGTGCGCGATGCGGTGGCGCTGGGCGTGCGCGAGACGGGCGTGGAGCTGACGCTGGAGACGCGCGGGCGCGAGCACACCGAGCACGTGCTCGCGACCCTGCGGGCGGCCGGCTATCACGTGAGCTCGGAGTAGCGCTACAACCGCGAGCTGGCCGCCACGAACGCTCGCCAGCGTTCGCGCGCTCGGGTGCGCTCGCGGGGATCGTGGCGATGCGTCACGACAGCTGGCGGCGCCAGGCACAGCGCGGCGTCTTCCACGCTGTCAAACACCCCGGCGCCGACGCCTGCGAGCATGGCGGCGCCCAGCACGGTAGTGTCGGCGCGGCCCACCAGCAGATCCATGCCGAGTGCGTCCGCCTGGAGGCGCAGCAACGTGGGATCGGCGCTGAGGCCGCCGTCCACGCGCACGCTGGTCACGGGGCCGGCGGCTGCCATCGCCTCGACGATGTCGGCGACCCGCCATGCGATCGCCTCGAGCGCCGCCCGTGCGATGTGCGCCGGGCGGATGCCCGCGTGCAGCCCGGCGATCACGCCGTGCGCGTGCGGCCGCCACCACGGTGCTCCCAGGCCGGCGAGCGCAGGCAGCACGATCGCGCCGGCGCTGTCGTTGACACCCGCCGCGGCCGCGACAAGCGAGGGTGTGTCGCGGGCGAGCCCGAGGTCGTGGGCGAGCCAGTCGAGCAGGGCTCCCGCCGCGAACACGCCGCCGTCGAGCGCGTAGGCGACCTCGCCCAAGCCGTCGGCCGCCTCGTGTTCAGCGCCCGCGCTGTCGCCCGGGCCGGGAGCGGCCCATGCGACGGTCGGCAAGAGCCCCTCGGCGAGCGTCGGCCCGTCGCTGCGTCCGAGCACGAACACGCCGGTTCCGTAGGTCGCCTTCAGCTCTCCTGCTGTGACCGCGCCCGAGCCGGCGAGCGCGGCTTGCTGGTCGACGAGCTGGGCGGTCAGCGCCAGCTCCTGTGGCCAGCGCTCGTGGCGCAGTCGGCCCAGCGAGCCGAATGTGGGCTCGATCGCCGGCAGCCACTCACGTTGCAGTCCGAACGCCGAGAGCAGTTGATCGTCCCAGTCGCGGCCGGCGAACGCGAGCAGCTGCGTGCGCGACGCGGTGGACAGGTCGGTGGCGAAGCGGGCGCCGAGGCGATCGACCAGGAAGGCGTCGACCGTGCCCAGGCGCAGCGAGCCCGCGTCGCGGGCGCGGCTGACACCGTTGTCGTGCTCGAGCAGCCACGCGAGCTTGCCGGCAGAGAAGTAGGGGTCGAGCGGCAGGCGCGAGCGCTGGCTGACGCTTGGGTCGATGTTCGCCAGCAGCGACTCTTGGCGCTTGTCTTGCCACACGATCACCGGCGTCAGGGGACGGGCGCCGTCGGCGTCCCAGGCCAGCACCGACTCGCCCTGATGATCCAGCCCAGTTGCCACGACCTCTCGCCCGGCGGCGCGCTCGAGCACCTCCGCGACAGCGTCCACGACCGCTCCAACGATCAGCTCCGGGTCCTGCTCGACCCACCCGGGCCGCGGATGCACAAGCGCCACCGTTCGTCGTGCCTGTGCGACCGTGTTGAGCTCGCAGTCGAACAGGGCCGCCTTGACTGCGGTGGTGCCCTCGTCGATCCCCAGCAGCAGCGGACCGCTCACCTGGCCTGCCCAGACTCCGTCGAGCGCCGCACAGCGAGTTGCCACCAGGGCGCCGCGGCGCGCGGCGCATCCTCACACGAGAACCGCGGCCGCGGGGAGGGCGCGTGCGGCGGCGAGCGTGTGGCTCTGGGGCCGATTGTGCTCTCGTGCCGCGCGCCGAGTCCGATCGCGCCCTGGCGCGTGAGCATGTCGCTGACGTACTCGCCGATGCCCAGGGCGGCGGACAGTCCGGTGGAGCGGATTGCGGCGACATGGATCAGTCCCGGCAACATGCGCGACGGCTCGATCACGTAGTTGGCATCGCGTCCGGCGGGTCGCAGGCCGGCGTAAGCGCCGATCTCGCGGGCGTGCATAAGCGGCGGGTACATCGCGCCAGCGCGCGCGAGGATCAGCTCGCGCGCGTCGGCCTCGACCGACCAGTCGTGCTTGTCCTGGCGCTCGCGAGCGGTCGGGCCGGCGATGAGCATGCCGTCGATCGTGGGGAACACGAGCACGCCCTTGCCCAGCGCGGAGGGCACCGGCAGCAGGATCGGCGACAGCGGCTGCGAGGGCGGGGGAGAGAAGACAAGGAACTCGCCCTTGCGCGGATACACCTCTACGGGAGTCTCGCCGGCCAGGCGCGCGACGTCGTCGGCGAACAGCCCGGCGCAGTTGACCACCGCGTTCGCTCGCAGCAGCTCGCCGCCCAAGACGTCGATGGCCAGCACTCCGTTGGGCCGGGAGGCCAGTCCGCTGACGCGCGCGCCGAACATCACCTCGGCGCCGCCCGCCCGCGCGGCCCCGGCGAGCGCGTGCACGTAGGCGACGGGGTCGGTGATGGCCTCTCCGGGGACGATCAGCACGCCGTCTCGCTCGAGATGTGCCTCGACACCGTTGGCGCGGGCGTTGGCGGCCAGGCGCGCCACGGTGGCTTGCTCCTCCTCGCTGCGCGGCTCAAGGCGAGCGCCGCAGGTGTGCACCTCGACGCCGAGCTCGTCGTGCAGCTGCGCGCGTAGGGCTGCCGAACGCAGGATCAGGCGGGTCTCCAACTGTCCGGGCCCTGAGTCGAAGCCGGTATGCAGGATCCCGGAGTTGGCGCCGCTGGCGCCGTGCGCGAGCTCGGCCTCGGCCTCGAGCAACACGACGTCCACGCCGCGGCGCGCGAGCGCATGGCCGACGGCGCAGCCGACAACCCCGCCGCCGATGACCGCGACCTGGGTGTCGGTCACGGGCGTCTGACGCGGATGTTGACCTGCCATAGGAGGATGAACTGCGGACATGCGCGCATGGGCGGGCAGACCGGGCGCTCGAACGCGCGCAGCGCCGTGTGGCCGGGCTCGACGGCCCGGTAGGACGCTTCGATCGTGCCGGCGCCGACACGGGTGGAGCTAATCGGACGCAGGAGCCTTGGACCGACCTGGGACAATCCGCTCCACGAATTGCTGGCCGCGCGCAAGGCGACGTCCATCGCCGCGCCGATCGTGAGCGTGACGGTCTTGCCGCTCGAGGCGGGTGTCACACACACGGTGTGGGCGCTGGGCACGCATGTTCGCGCCGGGAGAGCCCTGGCGGAGAGAGATGCCTGTTGGCTGGAGGAAGCCGTCGCGCCGCCGGCCGCACATCCGCCAAACAGCAGGACGAAGCCAACGGTCCCAGCAGCCGAGATCGCGCGATGATGGCGCATTGTGGCGCCAGTGTAAGCGTGCGTGGGACCTCGTACGGCCCCACGCACCACTCTGTCGATCTCGTGTTGGGTGTTAGGCGGCCGAGTTCGCCTCTACCGCTTCTTCATTCGTCTGTACGGATGTGAGGGCCAACCCCGCCTTTTCAAAGCTGCCCCCTCCGTTGCGCGCCGCTTCCAAGGGTTCCGGCCCTCGGTTGAGCGTCGCTTCCAAGGGTTCCGGCGGCCCTTCGACGAACCTTTCGATCTTCTGTACGCCTTTGGACTGCGTAGATTTCAGGGTCGTCGGCGACATCGACATCGAGTTCGCCTTCGTCGTCAAGAACCACCAGCCCCGGAGGCACAGTTCGTATTCATATGCGATGTAGCCGCGGACTTTCCATTTGAGCCACATGAATTCGCGTTCTTCTGCACAACTCAGGCCAAGCTTGTCCATGGCCGGCGTCACGCCCTTCCCCACCACTCCGAGTTCACATTCGGTTGGTTCCGTTACTATTTCGCCTTCTTTAGCTCCTTCCGAGGAGGCCGGGTACGTCAGATGTTCTACGCCGGATCGTTCTTCGAAGTTGCACCCAGTGAACGTGAAAACGACGTTCTGCTCAAGTTTTGGCGTCGTGTATTCCCCACTGTCCGTCTCGCCCGTGCACGAGATCTTCTTGCCATCGATGATTTCGAACAACACTTTCGTGCCCGGCTTGCTCATGGCCGTGAAGTGGGCTTTGACGACTCCGGGGAACCATTCATACTTGCCTTTTACTTTGGGACTTGCCTTCGTACATGCCGGGTTGCTGTAAGCGCCGTGATACACCGTCTGCCTGCCTACCATTTCGCCAGCGACCTTTTTACATCTCCCGAATTCGGGTGCTTGGGCCTGCGCGCTCGCCGCCACCAGCACGCTCGCCGCCACGAAGACGACGAGGGCGAACCCGGTGACTTTCAATCGTTTCGTCATCCTGCCCCTCTCCTCATGTTGCTTTGGTTGCTCAAGACCCGCACGCGCCGGTGAGCGATGCGCGCTCGGCCTACGAGACGATCGTGATCGTCTGCGTGTTTCGATGAACGCTCCCTTGGCGTTGGTGAGCCGCGCCGTGACGCGGCAGCCAGGCGCCGCAATCTCAATGTCCATCCTCCCAGATGCGCTTCGGGCCATCATGCGAACATGACTCCTCCCGAGCGCTTTGCTTCCCACCTCCACGCATTTCTTCTACGGCATGCTTCTCGATCTCGATAGCGCCGAATGACTCCAGGTAGCCCTCGAAGAAGTCTCGGATCGCTGCCTGGCCCGCAACCCCGAGTTTCCGCGGCTGATGGACGCGGCTCGCCGGCGTCGCGAGCTTCTTCGCGCCCTGACCGACCAGCGTGAGGAGCAGAAGCGCTCGCAAACCGTGATCGCCGCTACGATGGAGACGTCGCAGTCTTTCGTCGCGCGTCTTGAGGGCACGGCCGCCGATGCGAAGATGTCGACCATCGATCGCTACGCCGAGAGCCTCGGCTTCATCGTGCAGTACCACCTGATCCCGGTGGCCAAGGCGAACGGTTCCCCGGCGGTTGTTGTTCACGCGTAGCACGTAGCCCCGTTGAGTCCGGTTGCCCTCGCTCATCATCATTGGATGGGAAGGGTCCCGAGCTGCCCAAGGCAGCTATCTTGATCGGGCTCAGGAGGTCGCGCCAGCCGTATCAAAGATGCCTGACTTCACGAAGCATTTATGGCTATAAGCACCAACCAATTCAAGAAGGTGCGCAGAACGTACGAGCTACGTGAGAAATGTAAGGGCAGTCGTGCGTGGGGGTCCGTCATGTGGGCAGTCCGCCTCGAACAGCTCACCGCCCACGATCAGTCGCTCCTCGGAAGAGTCTAGATAGCCAAAGCATCGCATCGCTCGCACTGGAACAGTGCTTCATCACCGTCGCGAAGGACAACATTCGGTTCGTGTCGTCGCGTCTGCACCTCGGGCATGACGCGAGAGAGCGCACGCATGTAACGCGTCGACTCGGCGTGTCGCGCGTCCGTTGCACGAGTCTCATGCAGCAGCGCCCAGACGATCCCATTTGTCATCCCGGTGCGTACCTTGATCCTGTCCGCACGAGCTTGGCGCTTGATCTCCTTGCGCCAAACCGCAGGGTCGCCTACGTCCTCGACGCGTTTTATGACTTGGCCCGTGGCGAGGAGCGTTCCATAGGCGTCGCGGCGAGGCACACGCGCAACGAAGCGCTGCATCCGCCGGCGGATTTGATCTCCGTCAGTCATGCAGATTCAACTTATCGCGAGGTTGGGATGCCAGACTCGACGGATGACGCTGGAGTAACCCCTGCGAGCTACACTATCGGTGCTATGCCGAGCAAGCACCCACGGATCGCCGTGACAGCGGACTCTGAGCTGGGAGAGGCTTTGGAGCGCGTGCGCGCAGCGACGGGCACGCGGGAGGCCGATGCGTCGCTCGTGCGGAGGCTTGCAGTGGAGGGGGCTGAGGTCGAGCTGCAGGCGGGGCGCAAACGTCGTGAGGCGATCGAGGCGCTGTTCGCCGCGATGGACCGGGACGGGTTCGATCTCGACCTGGCGGATATCGATCGGCTCAACTCGCCTCCGAGCAGCGTGTGAGCTTCGAGCTGTGGGACGGACGGGGTGCGGTGCTAGCCGACACCTCCGCGTGGATGCTCGCGCGCCGGATTCCACGCGCACGGGAGCTGCTTTTCGCTGCTGTTGAGCGTGGCGAGCTCGCTTGGTGCTGGTCCGTGCGCTACGAGCTGACTTTCGATGCCCCGAGCCCGGAGCGAATTGCCGCACTCGATCGGACGCTGGTGGGTTTGCGGGAGATCGCGGTCGATCGCGCCGTGCAGCGAGATGTGCTCTCGGCGATGCGCGAATTGGCGGACGAAGGCTCTCATGGAGCCCACCGTCTGCCTCTGACCGACCTCACCGTCGCGGTCGCGGCACAAGCGTCGGGGCTGGACGTACTGCACTACGATCATCACTTCGAGCGACTCGGCGAGCTGCTGGGCGTACGCACGCTCTGGATAGACGATCCCTCCACGTAACGGGTGCGGGCGCCGCCTGAACGGAACTAAAAGCATCGATTTGCAGGTAAAATGGCCATCTCAACAAACCAATTCAAAAACGGAAACCACATCGAGGTGGACGGCACGGTCTTTAAGATCCTCGAGTTCCAGCACGTCAAGCCAGGCAAGGGCGGGGCGTTCGTGCGCACGAAGCTGCGCAGGGCGTCAGACGGCAACGTGATCGACCGGACTTTCAGGGCAGGCGAGAAGTTCCGCTCGGTGCGCACGGAGGCGCGCAAGATGCAGTTCCTGTACGCGGACGGCACGGACGCGCACTTCATGGACAGCGAGTCCTTTGAGCAGATGGCGATCTCGGAGACGGCGGTGGCGGACGCGCTGCGCTGGATCAAGCCGAGCAGCGAGGTGGACGTGCTGTTCATCGACGATCAGCCGGGGGACCTGCAGCTGCCGAGCGCGGTGGAGCTGGAAGTGACACAGGCCGATCCGGGGCTGCGGGGAGACTCGGTGTCGGGCGGCGGCACCAAGCCGGCGACGCTGGAGACGGGGGCGGTCATCCAGGTGCCCCTGTTTGTGGAGCAGGGCGAGCACATCCGTGTGGACACGCGCTCGGGCGACTACATGGCGCGCGCCTGAATGGGGCGCAGGCTGCCAACGCCCAGGCGCTCGACGCTGAGGCGCTCGTGAGGCGCTCAGACCAGCGCAGGTCGGCGGTGGTTGCGGTCTACCAGCACGACCTGACGGGGCGCCCGCTGGAGCAGACCCTTGATGCGAACGCGTCGCCGTTCGTGCGCGCGCTGGCGCATGCGGCGGTGGACCGTGCGCAGGAGCTCGACGGCGTGATCGACCGCCACGCCCACGGCTGGTCGGTCGAGCGCATCCAGCCGCTGGAGCGCAGCATCATGCGGGTGGCGCTGGTGGAGATGCTGCACCCGGACGCGGCTCCCGCATTGCAGGCGATACCGCCGGAGGGCGCGGTCGAGGAGGCGGTGGAGAGCGCCAAGCGCTTCTGCGGCTCGGATGCGCCGGCGTTCGTCAACGGGGTGCTGGGCGCAGCGCTGCGCGAGGTGCGAGACAATGCGCACATCTCATGACAAGCAGCGTGGAGCGACTTGACGATGTGATCGCCCGCCTGGAGCGCGCGGCCGAGCAGCTGCGCTCGGGCGAGCTGTCCCAGGATGCGGCTGCGGGGATGGTCGAGGACTGCGCGTCGCTGGCCACCCAGGCGGCTGCGGAGCTCGAGCAGCTGACGCGCGCGGAGGTCGCGGCGCCGGCGCCCGGCCAGGACACCCTCCTGTAGGTGGGCGCGCGTCCCGCCCGTCCGTCCGTCCATCCGCCGCGCCGACGCTCCGCGGAGAACGCCCGCGTGGTCACCGGGGACGGGCCTGTGAGCACGACCTACCCGGAGCACCTGCGCGAGGAGGTGGAGGCCTACCTGCGCGAGCTGCGCTTTTCGCAGGAGGCGCTGACGGCGGGGCTGGAGGAGGCGATGCGCTACTCGCTGCTGGCGGGCGGCAAGCGCATCCGCCCGGTGCTGGCGCTGGCGACCGCGCGCGCGGTAGGCATCGAGCAGCGCGACGTGTTGCCGCTGGCGGGCGCGATCGAGCTAATCCACACCTACTCGCTGATCCACGACGACCTGCCGGCGATGGACGACGACGCGCTGCGTCGCGGCCAGCCGACGTGCCACGTGAAGTTCGGCGAGGACGTGGCGATCCTGGCGGGCGACGGCCTGTATGCGGAGGCCTTCCACCACCTGCTCACGCAGCAGCGCGCGGCGCCCGAGCGGGTGCTGGCGGCTGCGGCACAGCTGGCGGCGGCGACGGGCGTCAACGGGATGGTGGGCGGCCAGTACGCGGACGTGATGGCCGACAGGGTGCACACAGCTGGACGAGATGGGTCGGGCGCGGTCGAGCTGCGCCGGCTGCACGAGCTGAAGACCGGACGTCTGATCGGTGCGTCGGTGCTCTGCGTACTACTGTTGACGGGGATCGAAGATGGACAACGGATGGCGCCCTTCCGTCGCTTCGCGACAGAGCTTGGCGTGTTGTTCCAGATCGTCGACGACATACTCGATGTGACCGGCACTGACGATGCACTGGGAAAGCCAAGAGGAAGCGATGAGCGCCACGGGAAGCACACGTACGTGAGCGAGTTCGGGATCGATCGCGCCAGGCAGCTCGCGCAGGAGTCGCATCGGCTGGCCCGCGAGGCGCTTGACGAGGTTGCTGCGGGCGACGCGACGGCGGAACTCGAGGGGATCGCGGACTTCATTTACACGCGCACGTCATGAGCCTGCTCGAGCACATAGACGGTCCCGAAGACCTGCACGGCCTGTCAGAGCAGCAGCTGTCGCAGCTGGCCCAGGAGGTGCGCGAGCACATCATCGACACGGTCGGCGAGATCGGCGGGCACTTCGGCGCGAACCTGGGGACGTGCGAGCTGGCGGTGGCGCTGCACTCGCTGCTGGACTCCCCACGCGACAAGATCCTGTGGGACGTGGGCCACCAGGCCTACCCGCACAAGATCCTCACGGGCAGGCGCGATCAGCTGGCGACGATCCGCCAATACGGGGGGCTGGCGCCGTTCTGCGCCAGGGCGGAGTCAGAGCACGACATCATGGGCGCGGGCCACGCGTCCACGTCGATCGGCTACGCGGTGGGCATCAAGGAGGGCATGCGCCACCTAGGCGCGGAGGGGGCAACCAATCAGGACGGCAAGGTAGTGGCGGTGATCGGCGATGGCGCGATGACGGGCGGGGTGGCGTTTGAGGCGATCAGCCAGGCGGGCGGCCTGGGCACGCCGATCGTGGTGGTGCTCAACGACAACGGCATGTCGATCGCGCCGAACGTGGGCGCGCTGTCTCGCTACTTCAACCGCGTGCGGCTGAACCCCAAGCTGTGGCACGCGCGTTCGGGCGTGGAGGGCGGCCTGAAGGGCCTGCCGATCGGCATCGGCGCGGCGTTCGAGCGCCTGGGCCCGCACCTGAAGGAGTCGATCAAGGCGTTCTGGGCGCCGGGGCTGTGGTGGGAGGAGCTCGACTGGGCATACATGGGCGTGATCGACGGCCACGACGTCAAGGCGCTGCGCGAGGCGCTGCGCGAGGCGCTGGCGGCGCAGCGCCCGGTGGTGGTGCACATTGCGACGGTCAAGGGCAAGGGCTTTGCACCGGCGGAGGACGGGGGCCTGGAGGGGATGGAGAAGTGGCATGCGGCCAAGCCGCACTCGATCAGCAACGGTATGCCTACCCAGCCGGCTACCAAGAGGGCGGATGGGCGGTCATCCTCGCGAGCGGCCAGTCGCAACGGCGAGCGCACGCGCATCGCGCAGGCGCCGGCGCCTCAGTACACGCAGGTGTTCGGCGAGGCGCTGGTGCGCGAATGCGAACGCGACGAGCGCGTGGTGGGGATCACGGCGGCGATGAACTCGGGCACAGGCCTGTCGATCCTGCAGAAGGCGATGCCGGATCGCTATTTCGACGTGGGCATTGCAGAGCAGCAGGCGATCCTGTTCGCGGCGGGCCTGGCGCTGGAGGGCTGCAAGCCGGTGGCTGCGATCTACTCGACGTTCCTACAGCGCGCCTATGACCAGATCGTGCACGACGTGTGCCTACAGAAGCTAAACGTGGTGTTTGCGATGGACCGCGCGGGGCTGGTGGGCGACGACGGTCCGACCCACCATGGCGCGTTTGACATCGCCTACCTGCGCTGCCTGCCGAATATCGTGCTGATGGCGCCGCGCGACGAGGCGATGCTGGTGAACATGCTGGGCACGGCCCTGCGCTACGACGACGGCCCGATCGCGCTGCGCTACCCGCGCGGCGAGGGGACGGGCGTGCAACTGCCGGCCGAGGCACAGCCGATTGCGATCGGGACGGGCGAGATCCTGCGCGAGGGCGAGCGGCGGAGCGCTGACGCGGCGGGCAGGCGCGTGGCGCTGATCGGCTATGGCAGCGGTGTGGGCAAGGCGCTGGAGGCGGCCGAGCTGCTGGAGCGCGAGGAGATCGCGCTGACCGTCGCGGACGCTCGCTTTGCCAAGCCGATCGACGCGGGTCTGATGGCCCAGCTGGCGGCCGAGAACGACCTGCTGGTGACGATCGAGGAGGGCGTGCTGGCGGGCGGCTTTGGCTCGGCTGTCTGGGAGACGCTCAACGAGGCGGGCGTGACCGGCCCGGGGATCATGCGCGTGGGTCTACCCGACCGCTATGTGACGCACGGCAAGCCTGCGTTGTTGCACGAGGAGATCGGCTTCACGGGCGCGCGCATCGCCGAGCGGGTGCTCGCTGCGGTGTCCGATCGCGGGCCGTCACCGCGCACGGGCGGCTCGGCGATCGTGGGTGCGTGAAGATCGTGGGCGCGTGAGGATGTTTTGATGGAGGCGCCTGCCGGCGCCGGACGGGTCGGCCGAGGCAGCCCGGACGCTCCATTAAAAGAAACGGCCCGCTGGGGTAAGCGGGCCGTCTCAGGGGAGGAGGGATTCAGGAGAGATGATGTTTCACTCTCGATCGCAATCCATGATGCCCCCAGACGACATGTCCGTGTGTGATATCGCGCACAGAAGTAAGCGGCGGGCAGGAGTGTGCAAGGGTGCAGCGATGGCAAAGCGGCGCCTGGATACTGTTCTGGCCGAGCGCGGGCTGTTCCCCTCGCGCACCCGCGCGGCCGCATCGGTGATGGCGGGAGAGGTCTTCCTGACGCCCGCCCAACGGTCCGCCGATCCGTCCGCACGCGCGGGCGAGCGGCGCGCCTGCAAGCCCGGCGAACTGGTGGACGTGGAGACGCAGGTCAGGGTTGTGGAGCGCCCTGCATTCGTGTCGCGCGGCGGGATCAAGCTCGCCAACGCGCTGGCGGCGTCGGGCGTGCAGGTGTCGGGACGCCGCGCATTGGACGTGGGCGCGTCCACGGGCGGCTTCACCGACTGCCTGCTGCAGCAAGGGGCAAGCGAGGTAATCGCGGTGGACGTGGGCTATGGGGAGCTCGCGTGGAGCCTGCGCACGAACCCGCGCGTACGGCTGCTGGAGCGCACCAACGCGCGCACGCTGACACCGGCGATGCTGGAGGCTCCGCTGCCGGACATGGCGACGATCGACGTGTCTTTCATCTCGCTGGCCAAGGTGCTCGGCCCGGTGCTCGGCTGTTTGGCGGGCGGCTATGACGTGCTGGCGCTGGTCAAGCCGCAGTTTGAGGTTGGCCGCGCACGGGTGGGCAAGGGCGGGGTGGTGCGCGATGCTGGCCACCGGCGCGAGGCTCTGGTGGCGGTGGGCGAGGCAGCGCTCGAGCGTGGGGCTGCGGTGCTGGGCTACCACTCGTCGGGGCTGCCCGGCCCGAAGGGCAATCGCGAGACGTTCATCTGGCTGTCCGACCCGGCGCGGGTGACCGGAGCGCCCGACACGGCGGAGCTGGAAAAGATGGCCCGCCAGGTTGAGCCATGATCCTGGGCACGCATGGCGGCGCCGGATCGGCGTCCTCGGTCGCTCGCGTGCACAGCACGCCACGCTCCCTGCGTCCTTGCCCGGCTTGCCCTGCGTACCCAGGATGGGAGGCTGAGCGCTCGTGAGGGAGATCACGGTGCTGACTCACCGGCTCCCCGACGAGACACGCGACACGCTGGCGCGGCTTGTCGCAGAGGCGGCGCGTGCGGGCGTGACCTTGCGCCTGGACGAGGAGGAGACCCGCAAGCACTGCCTGCAGGCGGGGCCGGGGCTGGAGGTGGACGCGCCTGTTAAGGACGACGTGGAGCTGTGCCTGGTGCTGGGCGGCGACGGCACGATCCTGCGTGCGCTGCAGCTGTATGCGGGCACGCAGGTGCCCGTGTTCGCGGTCAACTTCGGCGCGATCGGCTTCCTGGCGACGGTCGAGCGGGGGGACATTGACGACGGCATCCGCCGCGCGCTGGAGGGCGACTTCGAGCTGCTGCGCCTGCCCGCGATCGTGGTGGATCTTGACGGTGGCGCCCAGACTGCGATCAACGACGTGGCGATTCACCGCAAGGTGGGAGAGCGTGTGGCCGACCTGGCATACGCGCTGCAGGGCGAGGAGGTGGGCAGCGTGCGCTGCGACGGGCTGGTGGTGGCCACGCCGGCGGGCTCCACGGGCTACAACCTGGCAAACGGCGGGCCGGTGATGGCGTGGGGGGTAGAGGGCTTCGTGGTGTCGTTCATCGCGCCCCACTCGCTGACCGCGCGTGCGCTGGTGGTCGCGCCGGGAGATCGACTGAGCATCCACAACCGCTCGCGTGAGCCGCTGGACGTGGCCGTGGACGGGCGTCCTGCGGGCGAGATCCCGGCGGGGGAGTCGATCGACGCGCGCTTCATGCGCGACGTGGGCACGATCGCGCAGCTGCCCGGCTCATCGTTCTATCGCCGCCTGCGCGACAAGTTCGGCCGTCTGGCCAGCTGAGCGGGGCTACCGTCGCCAGCATCGGCCGCGTGCGCACGGATGCCGGCGCGGCGATGGCCGCAAGCGCGGCCCAGATCCTCAGGCGACCCGCGCGCTGTGCGGGCCGGCGATCTCGACGCCTGAGCTAGTGCTCGCGCTGTTGCGTTGCAGCGACGTTATGAAGCGGTCGAGCTGGTCGCGTGAGAAGCGACGCTGGCCACCGGGCGTGCGATAGCAGCTGACGTGGCCGGCGTCGGTCCAGCGACGGACGGTCGCCAGCGACACGCCCAGGTAGCGAGCGGCCTGCGAGCTGGTGAACACCAGCTGGCGGTTGTCGTGGGCGTGTATCGGGCTGAGCGGCATGGCGTGACCTCGCGTGTGGTCTGGTCGTCGCTGTGGACGGTGGCGGCATCCGAGGCCCCTTCGGCCTTCGATCTGCCTTGGATGCTGCATGTGTCGGCCGCGCGACCCGCGAACTTGAGCCGCGAGCAGCTTTGTGGACGTTTGCGTGCGCTGCAACGAAAGCTGCACAAACCTACGCAAACTGGACACAACCTCATCATCCCGCTACGATCGTGCGCGAAGTTGGCCATATCTGCAGTGCATGCAGTGCAGTTGATGGATCTAGGGATGGACAACTACGGCGCCGCTGGCGGCGCGGACTGGAGATGGAAACCATGGCTGAATATCGTCACGGCTAGTCTGGTAGGCCGGTCTTAGTTGACCAGGAAGTGATGTTCGGGGGTGCGCTGCGGCCACGCAGGGCACCCTCGTCGTTTCGAGTCCTCAGCCACGCAACGGCTGGGCTATTTTCCGCACACGCTGGTCAAATGCGAGCTCGGTCTCGAAGTCGGCGTCTTGAGCAAAAGTGTGGCCTTCTCGCTCGAGCAGCGCGATGAAGGTTTCAACCAACTCTGCGTCCACTTGGTGCCCAGCGACCTTGCGCAGCTCGGCGATCGCGTCTTCGGGCTCCATTGGTGTGCGATAGCTGTTGCTCGCCGTCATCCGGTCGTAGGTGGAGCAGATCGCGACGATGCGCGAGGCCAGCGGGATCTCCTTGCCGATTAGTCCGGCCGGGTAGCCGCCTCCGTCGACGCGCTCGTGGTGGTAGAGGATTGCGTCGGCGACCGGACCGTACCCGTCGAGCTTGCCGACCATAGCCGCGCCATCCCGTGGGTGGCGATGGATGACCGCCAAGTCCTCGTCGGTGAGGCGCTCGGGGTGCAGCACACGGTCTGACCACGTGAACTTGCCGATGTCGTGAAGCAGACCGGCTGTGTGGACGATGTCCTGCTCCTCTTCACTACAGCCTCTCTCGATCGCCAGGGCCTTGGCGTAGCGGGCGACGCTGGCGGCGTGGCGTGCGGTCGAGACGTCGCGCAGCGCGAGTGCCTCCATCAGCGTGGAAAGCACCCCAAACTGCAGGGAGGCGAGCTGGATCGAGCGCGCTTCCAGTTGATCGGCTCGATCCTCTGAGCGCAGCAGCGCGACCGTTAGGTGCTGGAAGATCAACAGCACGACCACAGAACCGAGCAACGCTGGCAGGCCGAGGTTCGTGTAGGCGACAGCGAGAATCACCGCGAGGGCACCGGCCGCCAGCTCTCCTGGCAGTAGCGGGAGGAATTCGCGAGCCTGCCGTGGGAGCGAACGACTCTCTCTGATGCGTACCTCTAGCCCGACCAGGACGAAGTTGAGCACGAGGGTTACGACGAAGATGCCGAAAACAATCAAGCCAAAGAGGACGCTCTGCGTCAAGTGCTGGTTGCGAGCTTCGTGGACATCGCCGACCAGCGCGCGGACCATCAACCCCCCGGCAAAGGGCACGACCGCAAATGCCATGAGGTTGCTGAGCCAGACAGTTGGTTGAACTCGTCTCAGGGATGAGGTGAGGACCATCGCGGAGACGCCGAACGCTGCGGCGGGGGCCGGTCCGAGCAGGGCCATCGCCAAGACAATCGCCACAAGCGAGGGGCTCAGCTTGCCATCGCTGACCTCCACGCTGAACCACTCGCCGATAAGCGTGAGGACAAGCAGCAGTGCCACCAGCGCCAGCGGGTGCCATTCGTCTGGGCGCGAAAACCACGCGCCCGCGGCGACCGTTCCCAACAACAGCAGTACCTCAGCCGTCCAGAAAAGACGCTGCGTGAGCTTCGGCGTCAGCACGTCGTAGATCCGCCGGTACCTCACCTTGGGGTGGGCGTGATCCGTCGGCCGCCTTGGGCGGATGGGAAGGGCCATGTCTGTCGTCCTTATCGGCCGGTGCAGCGTGGCACTTAAGGTGCCGATGGCGCTATGGATCGCTACCCGGAATCGCCTCAGTCGACACCACTGATCGGAGCCCGATACGGCGTCTCGGGCTCGCATGGCTGGCCCTGAGCACCTCCCGCCAAGGGTGCAGGCTCATTGCTGTGCGGGGTTGGTCCCGATCCGCTTCGTGAGGTCCGAAGCAAGGCAAGCGAGGCTCCCGTTGTGCCTGCCCCGACGACCAAGAATGCCACGCGCGACGAGCTCAGGGCAACCAACGCTCCCCCCAACGGCAGGCCGATCGCGACAGTCAAGGCAGTGAGCGATTCAACCGCACCCATCAGCCGGCCGTGCAGATCTTGCGGAGTGAGGCGCTGAACAAGGCTGAAAAGAGATGGCAACTCCACCCCATTGCCGACGCCGCCGATGAGCGCGGCGATACATGCGAAGGCCAGTGATGGTGCCGCCGCGAAGCCGAGATAGGCGAGCCCAATACCGAATGCGCCTGCACTCAGCAGCGCTCCTAGCGGTCGTTGGAGGGAGCGCGCGAAGACGAGGCTCCCGAGTACAGCACCGGCTCCCCACGTTGTCAGAAGTAGGCCGAAGCCGCGGTCGCCTGCGTGCAGGGTCGCCTTCGCGTAGGTGACCTCGATCGGTCCAGCGGAGTTGAAGAAGATCAGCGCGATCATGTCGGCCAGTAGCACCCCGCGCAGCGCGGGAGCCTCATTGATATGCCGCCATGCGGTGCGCAGGCGGGCACGCACGGTGTTGCCAGCTTCTTCGACGTGTGGGTGCAGATCGATCAGCAGCGCGCCACAGATCAGGAACGAGCCAACATCGATGTAAAGAGCCGCAGGCGCTCCCGCCGCGGCCACCACAACGCCGCCGAGCACCGGCCCGGCCACGAACGTGGCGGAGAACGCAACGTTCAACTCCGCGTTCGCCTTGCGCTCGGCCTCGCGCGCGATGTCATCGAGGCTCTCGTGGGTCCGCAGCGCGCCCGCGGGCTGGCTCGCTACTTGTTCGCGAGCGGCTCGGGCTACCTCTGCGCGCAGAAGCGAGTTGGCTGTCAGTGCGGCGGTCCCGTCGAGCACGGCGAGGAGCAGCACAATCGGCAGCCAGAAATGCAACAGGAAAACAGCGAGCGCCGCAGTCGCTGCAGCCTCGAAAAAGTACAGGCCGCTGAGCTCGCCACGGCGAGGCGACGCCTCTACCCGGGCTACTAGGGCAGGCACGACGAACGCCGGCAATGCTTGCCACGCGAAGAGTAGGGCGGCGACAGCGATCGCGCTGTGCGTGTGGTCGAAGACAGCCGTCAGCAAAGCGACCAAGCCAAACCAGGTGCCCAACCGATTGACCGTATAGGCGCCGATGATCCTCCGGAGCCGAAAGGCCGTGAGCGGCGATCGCACGCCGTCACGCTAGCGGCTGCCCGAGACGGTTGACTGCACTTGCCAACCGTCAACGTGCGCCGCGTCGCAGGGCGCGAGCGTGGACCCGCACGATCGTCCAGTGCGCGGCGATCGGTCCTGACGAGCAGCTACCTTGTCTCGCAGATGGACGAAGGCACGCCAGGGGTGACCAGGCCGATCGACGTGATCATCGCCGACGATCACACTGTCGTGCGCGACGGCATTCGCGCGGTGCTCCAGCGCGAGGCCGGCGAGTTTCGCGTCGTGGCCGAAGCCGCCGACATCCCGTCGATGATCCGCGAAGTGCGCGAGCACAAGCCCGACCTGCTCACGCTCGACCTGACCATGCCCGGCGGCTCGAGCCTGGCCGCGCTGCCGTCCTGCTTCATCGCCCACCCCAAACTTGCCGTGGCGATCCTCACCATGCGCGAGGACCCCGAGTACGCCCGCCAGGCTCTGCGCGCTGGCGCGCGCAGCTACGTCCTTAAGGAGGCCGAGCCGGCCGAGCTGTTGCAGGCCTTCCGTCTGGCTGTCGCCGGCGGCAACTACCTGCACCCGCGTCTGGGTGCGCTGATGGCCACTGGCGACGAGCCTCCCACCGAGGGCGTCGTGCTTAGCGAGCGCGAGCGCGAGGTCATCAGGCTGATAGCCAATGGCTACACCAACCCCGAGATCGCCGAGCAGCTCAACGTGGCCGAGCGCACCGTCAAGACCTATCGTGCCCGTGCGATCGAGAAGCTCGGCTTCTCCTCGCGCGCAGAGATCACCGCCTACGTGCGGCGCATCGGCCTGGTTGAGTAGCGTCCCCGGCTATAGGGGTGGCGCAGCCGCGGCCATCTGCTCGCCCATGCTCGGACGCCCCGCCAAGGGCACCGTCAGGCGCATCGTCGTCCCTTTGCCCGGCGCCGGCATCAGCTCGAGATCGCCGCCCACCAGCTCCGCCCGCTCGCGCATACCAGACATACCAAAGCCGCCCTCCAGGCCGTCGCCGCGCGGGCCCAACCGGTTCGCCTCCGGCAGCCCGCGCCCATCGTCGGTCACCGACGCGCGTATAACCCCGTCGTGCTCGCGCACGCTGACGACCGCCTTGGTCGCTTGCGCGTGGCGGCTGACGTTGGTCAGCGCCTCCTGCACGATGCGGTAGATCGTGCTCTCGAGCTCCGGGTCAAGGCGCCGCGAGCCGTTGGCCTGCACGCCATAATCGACGCCGCCCGCCGCCAGCTCGTCCGCCTGCGCTGGGCCCAAGTCAATCTCGGTGGTCACCTCCAGCCCGTCGATCGCCTGCGCGCGCCTGGCCAGCGCCTCCAGCGCCGCCGCCAGGCCGAGGTCGTCCAGCGCAGCCGGGCGCAGCTCGGTGATCAGATGGCGCAGCCCGTCGATCTCCGCACCGAGGCCCTCGAGCACCGCGTCCACCGCCTCGCGCAGCGTCCGGCCATCGTCGATGTCGCGCGCGTTGGCCAGCTTCAGGCGCAGCGCGCCGATGCCCTGGATGCTTTCGTCGTGGATCTCGCGCGCCCAGCGCGTACGCTCGCGCTCGCGCGCCTCCATGCCATAGCGCAGCCGTTCGATCTCCACCGAGCGCTCCGCCGCCAGACGCTGGGACACGCTCGCAGCGAACGCGCTCAACGCCTGCCTGTCGGGCCCGCGAAAGCCGCCGTCCGAGCGCAGCGCGATGACCATACCCCCGCCCTGGCCCTCCATATGCAGGGGCTCCACCAGGGCCGCTCGCGCCTCGACGCCCAGTTCGTGCAGCCACGCCGCCTCCTGGCCGCGCGGACGATCAAGCGAGACCGGCTCGCCTTTCAGGTACAGGGTTCCCAGCGCGCTGCCCTGCACGGGCATGATCCGCACCCGCACCGTCGCCGCGCCGCTCGACGCCGCCACCCGCAGCTCGCCACGCTCCTCGATCACGACCATCAGCGTGCTGGCATCCAACAGCGCCAGACCGCGGTCGGCCATCAGGCGCAGCAGCCACAACTCTGATCCGGAGAGCACCGCCGCTGATTATGAACGTCGCGGGGGCGACTCGTAACGGGACTCTCGAGTGAAGCGCCCGGTGATCGGGCGATCGAGCTCCGCAGTCTGGGCCTCCGTGCGCGTGGCCTGCCAGTGCGCAAACGGGCCAGCCTGCGCACCCACCGTCAGGGGATCCTCTCCGTTGTGCCCGCGCGTCGCCGCTCGCGTGCGCTCCAGCAGGTCCTCGCCGCTTGCGTCTTTGCGCCAGCTCGCCAAGCCCAGCGACACGCGCAGCGGCCGGCGCTGCCCCTGCGCTTCCACCTTGATCGTGCGCAGCCGCTCGAGCACGCGCCTGGCCACGATCTCGCCGCGGGGCCCGTCCGCGCCCGGCAGCACGATCATCAGCTCATGGTCGCTCGGCCTGCCGATGCGATCGAAGTCGCGCAGTTCGCTGACCAGCGCCCCCCCGACGTACTCGAGCGTCTGCTCAGGCAGCTCGCTGTCGTGCTCGCGCGCGATCTCGCGCATGTTGTCGATCACCAGCAGCAGGCAGCTCAGCGGCGTGCCGTGGCGTTCTGCCCGATGGACCTCCTCATCCAGGCGCGCGCTCAGGTCCGCCGCCGCCAGGTACGCCGGCCCGTCGCTCCTGATGGAGCCAGTACGTGAATGATGATCGGTGGCAGCCATGCCGTGTAGCGCACGAGTGTACGCCGAGGCTCGGTGTCCTTCCCGAGCGCCCCTTGTCCTCACAGTATGGCCCCTCGGAGCGAGTTTTGGGCGCATCGACAGGAATTTCTCAGGGCACTCAGAACGTTCTCAGGCCAGCGATCCGTCGGCACCCGCTGCTACACCTGACCGCGTGCTTCAGGAGCTGTCCGTCGAGAACCTCTTGCTGATCGAGCAGGCCCAACTGCGCCTCGCCCCCGGTCTGAACGTGATCACAGGCGAGACCGGAGCCGGCAAGACCGTGCTGGCGCACGCGCTCGACCTCCTGCTCGGCGGTCGCGGCGCCGCGTCGGGAGGGCGTGGTCGCCCCTCCATGGTGCGCCCCGGAGCCGCCGAGGCCTACGTGGAGGGTGTCTTTGACTTGACCCCAGCGCTGCACGAGAAGCTCGGCGATCGCCTGTCGCCCGACGCCGACGAGCTGATCCTCGCTCGCCGCCTGGGCGCCGACGGCCGCACGCGCGCCTACCTGAACGGCCGCTCGGCCACCGTCGCCGAGCTGCGCGAGCTCGGCACCGCGCTGCTCGCCTTCTACGGGCAGCACGAGCATCGCAAGCTGCTGTTGTCGGCTGCCCAGCTGCAGATCCTCGACGACTTCTGTGGCGACCAGCAGGCCGTGCGCCTGCGCGAGTGCGCCCACGCCCACGTTGACGCGCGCGCGGCCGCGGCTCGTGTGGCCGAGCTGCGCGAGCTGGCCGGCGCGCGTGAGCGCGAGCTCGACCTGCTCGAGTACGAGCTCTCAGAGATCGACGCCCTCGCCCCGTGCGAGGGCGAGCACGAGCAGCTGCTCGGAGCCCGTGAGCGTCTGCGCCGCCTGGACGCGCTGCGCAGCGCCGCCGGCGCCGGCGCGGACGCGCTCGCCGGCGAGTCACCCGACGCCCCCGCCTTCGTGCAGGTGCTCGCCCGCGCCTGCAGCGGCCTGGACGCCCTCGCCGGCGTAGATCCACGCCTGGACGCTCTAGCGGAGCGCATGCGCACGCTGGACATCGAGGCCGGCGATCTGGCAGCCGAGCTGCGCGACTACTGCGAGCGATCCGTCGCCGAGCCGTCCGAGGACATGACCGGCCCGCTCGCCGGTCGCGAACTCTCGCTCGACGCCCTCGAAGAGCGCCTGGCCGCGATCGAGCGTCTCGCGCGCAAGCACGGCGGCAGCATCTCCGCCGTGCTGCAGTACGCCGAGCATGCCCACCAGCGCGCCCAGCAGCTGGCCGGCGCCGAGGATGCGCTGGAGGGCGCCCTGGAGGAATTGCGCGTGGCGCAAGTCGCGCTCGACCAGCGCGTCCTTGCGCTGCGCCGCGCTCGTCGCTCGGCCGCGCCGCGTCTGGCAGGTGGCGTACACGAGCAGTTGGCGGCGCTGGCCATGGGCGAGGCGAGCTTTGACGTGGTCGTCTGCGACGGCCAGCCCGGGCCTAGCGGCGGCGACGCCGTCGAGCTGCTGATCGCGCCCAACCCCGGCGTGCCCGCGGCGCCGCTGCGTGAGATCGCCTCCGGCGGTGAGCTCTCGCGCGTCATGCTCGCGATCCTCACAGTCGCCCGCGCCTCGGCCGCTTCTGCGCAGGCCACGCTCGTCTTTGACGAGGTTGACGCCGGTGTCGGCGGACATACCGCGCGAGCCGTCGGCGCTCGTCTGCAGGCGCTCGGGGAGGCTCGCCAGGTGCTCTGCATCACTCACCTGCCCCAGATCGCCTCACTCGGCCAGCGCCACTTCTCGATCGTCAAGGACACGCGCGCGCAGCCCACGCGCACGAGCGTGGTGCAGCTCGACGAGCCGCAGGTCTTGGCCGAGCTCGTGCGCATGCTCGGAGCCGACAGCGCCGACACCGCCGCGCGCCGTCACGCGCGCGATCTGCGCCGCGCCGCCTGACCAGATATCGGGTCGTGGGCCCTGCCACGCCCGCGGGGCGTTACCCTCGCTGTGATGGCCGCAACGCGCTCCAGTCCAGCCAGCTACCCGGAGTCGCCACGTGCGGCCGTCTCCGCGCCCGCGAGCGTCGGCGCCGACACGGTCGCGTTGACCGTGGCCGGAGCGGTGCGGCCCGGACGCAAGACCAAGCTGCTGGTGCGACACCTCGTCCGCGGCGACATCGCGCTGATCGATCATCTCGACATCGATCGCGTGTCCGCCGAGGAGCTGATCGCGGCCGGCGCCGTTGCCGTGCTCAACTGCAGGCCCTCATCCGGAGGCACCTATCCCAACCTCGGACCGCAGCTGCTCGTGCAGGCCGGCATCGTTCTCGTCGACCTGCCCGACGACTCGCTCTTTCGCGCAGTTTCCGACGGGGATCCCGTGCAGGTGCGCGTGGGGCACGAGAGCGAGGGGCGCGCCTACGCACAAGTGCTGCGCAGGGGCGTCGTGCTCGCCCGCGGCGAAGTGCTCGACCTCGGGCGCATCAGCGCCGAAACCGAGCTTCGCCGGCGCGAGATCGGCGAGGCGCTCGAGCGCTTTGCCAACAACACCATCGAGCACATGCGCGAGGAGCGCGAGCTGCTCGCCGGGCGCATCCAGCTGCCGCGTTTTGCCACTGACTTCCGCGACCGCTCCACGCTGGTCGTCGTCCGTGGCGTGGGCCATCAGCGCGACCTGCGCGCCCTGCGCCCGTTTATCCGCGACAAGCGGCCGCTGATCGTTGCTGTCGACGGCGGCGCCGACGCGCTGCTGGAGGCCGGCCTGACCCCCCACATGATCGTCGGCGATATGGACTCCGCCGGCGAGACCGCGCTGGGCTGCGGCGCCGAGCTGGTGGTGCACTCCTACCCCGACGGGCGCGCGCCAGGGCGCCATCGCCTGGAAGAGCTCGGCCTACCCTTCAAGCTCGTCCCCGCGCCCGGCACCAGCCAGGATGTCGCCATGCTGATCGCCGCAGAGAAGGGCGCCCGCCTGATCGTTTCGGTGGGCTCGCAGTTCAACCTCGTCGAGTTCCTCGACCGCAACCGCAAGGGCATGTCCTCCACCTTCCTCACCCGCCTGCGCATCGGCGAGATCCTCGTCGACGCCAAGGGCGTCAGCCGCCTCTACCAGCCGCGGCCTGGCCTCACGCCGCTGCTTGTCGTGATCGCCGCCGGCCTGATCGCCATGATCGCCGTCGTCGGGCTTACCCCCGCGCTGCGTGACGTCGTCGAACTGCTGTGGCTGAAGCTCAAGCTCCTCGTCTGAAGCGCACCTCACGGCGCGCGCGCCCATGTTCGACTATCGCTACCACGCGCTCTCTCTCGCCGCCGTCCTGTTCGCCCTCGCGCTCGGGGTCCTGATCGGCGTGGCCATCGGCGACACCAACCTCGTGTCCTCCGCCAAAAACGGGATCGTCCACAACCTCGAAGCGGAAGTTGGCAACACGCGCAAGCAGGCCGGTCAGCTGCAGGACAAGCTGTCTGTCGAGGAATCCTTCACCGCCGGCCTGTACCCGCTGGCGGTCCACGAACTGCTGGTCGCCCGCAGCATCGGCCTGGTGTTCCTCGGCGGCTCCTCTGACCAGGTCGACGGCCTCGTGCGTAACGCCGTCGCGCAGGCTGGCGCCAACCTGGCGAACGTGATCGCTATCCGCGAGCCGCTGGATCTGGAAGGCATCGACTCCGAGGCCGCCGGCACCCACTACGCCACGCTGTCGGGCTCCGTCGCGCTCGTCGAACGCTTCGGCGAGCTCGCCGGGCGTCAGCTTGTCAGCGGCGGCCAGCTCGTCGACCGCGAGCTGCTCAGCCGCGTGCGCGCGAGCCTGATGAGCGCCTTCGACGGTCAGCTCGGGCGCCTTGAAGGGCTTGTCGTCATGCGCGCCGAGCCCACCGGCATGAGCGCCGCCCAGGCCGAAGCTGGCGCAGCCTTCGAGTCCGGCCTGCTCGCCGGCGTGGGTGCCGTGGGCGTGCCCACCGTCGGTGTCGAGCTGACCGGCACCGAACCCTCCCAAGTGCCCTGGTACAAGAGCAAGGGCATCTCCAGCGTCGACGACCTCGACGCGCTCGCCGGCCAGACCGCACTCGCATACGCGCTCGCCGGCGACCGCGGAGCGTTCGGCGTCAAGTCCAGCGCAGACTCGCTGCTGCCCAGCTCCACGCCTGCATCTAGCGCTCCGTAAGGCCAAATGCACGCCCTGCCCTTCCTGCTCGCGTTCGCATGTGCCGCCGTCCTCGCGCCCGCCGTCCTGCGCGCGCTGTGCGCAAACGGCCACATGAGGCTCAACTACCGCGGTCGGGCGCTGCCCTGCCCGTTCGGCGTGCTCGTGCTCGCCGCCGCCCTCGCAGCGCTGGTGCCGCTGATGCTCGTGCAACAACTTGCCTCCACCCACGTCTTTCACCCCGAGGACACACCTATGCTCATCTACGTGCTCGGCGTCCTCGCGCTCGGGCTCGTCGACGACACGCTCGGCCAGCACGGGGCAGGGGAGGGCGAGGGGCGGCGCACCCCACCGCGAGGCTGGCGGGGGCACGGCGCCGCCGCGCTGCGGGGCGAGATGTCGACGGGTGCGCTCAAGGCGGTCGGCTCGCTCGGCCTGGCGCTCTTGGCTATGAGCTACCTGGGGCTGTCCAACGGGCGCTGGCTGCTCGCCAGCGGCGTGCTAGTGCTCGCCACCAACGCCTTCAACCTGCTCGACCTGCGCCCCGGGCGTGCCAGCAAGGCGCTCGTGCTGCTCGGCGCCGCGCTCACCGCCGGATCCGCCCAGGTGCGCCCCTTGTGGACACTCGGTTTGTTCGCTGCACCCGCCCTCGTCGCGGGCGTATATGACCTGCGCGAGCGCGCCATGCTCGGCGACACCGGCGCAAACCTGCTCGGCGCGCTCGCCGGGCTGTGGCTCGTGCTCACGCTGTCCGCCACCGGCCAGATCGTCGCCCTGGCGCTGCTCGCCGCGATGACGCTGTACGGCGAGATGCGCTCGATCTCCGCGCTGATCGAACGGACTCCGGGACTGCGCGCGCTCGACTCCTGGGGCCGGCCGTCGTAGGCCTACCGGCCCATCCCCAGCGTCAGCTAATCTGGCTGGGAACCCGACGATATGAGCATGCACCATCCTGACCGTCGCGCCCAGGCGCCCACCAAGACACGATTCATCTTCGTCACCGGCGGCGTCGTCTCCTCGCTGGGCAAGGGCATCGCCGCAGCGTCCATCGGGCGCCTGCTCGTCTCGCGCGGGCTGACCGTCGCGCTGCAGAAGCTCGACCCCTACATCAACGTCGACCCCGGCACCATGTCGCCCTACCAGCACGGCGAGGTGTTCGTCACCGAGGACGGCGCCGAGACCGACCTGGACCTGGGCCACTACGAGCGCTTCACCGACGTCAACACCAGCCGCGCGTCGAACGTCACCGCCGGCGGGATCTACGACACGGTCATCCGCCGCGAGCGCCGCGGCGACTACCTGGGGGGCACCGTCCAGGTAGTGCCCCACATCACCGACGAGATCAAGCAGCGGATCGCGCTGATCGCCGAGTCAAGCGACGTCGACTTCGTGATCACAGAGATCGGCGGCACGGTCGGCGACATCGAGTCGCTGCCGTTCCTGGAGGCAATCCGCCAATTCCCCGTAGACGTGGGCCGGCGCCGGTGCATGTACATCCACCTCACGCTCGTCCCCTACATCGGCCATGCGGGCGAGCTGAAGACCAAGCCCACCCAGCACTCCGTCAACGAGCTGCGCCGCATCGGCATCGCGCCCGACATGCTCATGTGCCGCTCCGAGAGCCCGCTGTCGCCCGACATCCCCAAGAAGATCGCGCTGTTCGCCAGCCTGCCCGTCGAGGCGATCGTGTCCGCGCGCGACGTCGACAACATCTACAAGGTGCCCCTCACCTTCCACGAGCAGGGCGTCGATGACTTCATCCTCGACCACTTCGCCATGCAGGCTCCAGCTCCGCAGCTGTCGCGCTGGACAGAGCCGATCGAGCGCGCCCAACGAGCCACGCGCAGCGTGCGCATCGCCCTGGTCGGCAAGTACGTAAAGCTCGAGGACGCCTACCTGTCGGTCTCTGAAGCGCTGCGCCACGCGGCCGCGCTGCAGGACTGCCGCGTGGAGATCGACTGGATCGACTCCGAGAGCCTGGAGTCCGCCTCCGCGCAGGACGTCCTCGCGCGCCTGCACGACGCCGACGGCATCCTCATTCCCGGCGGCTTTGGCGGACGCGGGATCGAGGGCAAGATCGCCGCCGCGCGGGTGGCGCGCGAGCACGAGATCCCCTACCTGGGCATCTGCCTGGGCATGCAGGTCGCCGTCGCCGAGTTCGCCCGCAACGTGGCCGGCATGGACGGCGCCAACTCCACCGAGTTCGACATCGAGACGCCCTACCCCGTGATCGACCTGCTGCCCGAGCAGAAGGAGGTGGCCGACCTCGGCGGCACGATGCGCCTGGGCGCCGACCCGATCAAGCTGCACGCTGACACCCGCGCGAGGGAGATGTACGGCGAGGCGGTCATCTACGAGCGCCACCGCCACCGCTATGAGGTCAACAACCTGCTGCGCAAGCGTCTGACCAACCCCTCCGGGGTCGGTGCCCGCGCAGGCCTACGCATCAGCGGCACCTCGCCCGACGAGCGGCTGGTGGAGGCGATCGAGCTCGACGACCACCCGTTCTTCGTGGCCTCTCAGTTTCACCCGGAGTTCAAGTCGCGCCCCGAGCGCCCCGCGCCGCTGTTCTGGGGCTTCGTGGCCGCCGCGCTGCAACGGGCCGGCGGGGGCCAGGGCGCCCCCGCGCAGACGGCGCCCGTCGGCGCAGACGTCCGCGTGCAGGACGTTCGCACCGTGGCCGGCCCTGCGCCCGGCCCGGGCGCAGGCGCCCCGTGAGCGCCGTCGCGTCTGACACGCTCGAGCAGCGCTACCTGAACGGGACCTTCGCCGAGCTGTGCCGCATCGACAGCCCGTCCGGCTCCGAGCGCCGCTGCGCCGAGCGCGTGATCGCCGAGCTGCGACCGCTCGGCCTGCAGGTGATCGAGGACGACGCGGCCCCCCGCGCGGGCTCTGATTGCGGCAACCTGCTCGTGCGCATCCCCGCCGCCGCTCGTGAGACTGTGGCCGGCGGCGACGCCCCCGGCGCCGGCTCCAGGCCCTCATTGCTGCTATGCGCCCACCTGGACACCGTTCCATTGCAGGCGCCCGTCGAGCCGGTGCTCGTGGACGGCTACTGGGAGAACGCCAACGAGGGCGTGCTCGGCGCCGACAACAAGGCCGCCATAGCGGTGCTGCTGGCGCTCGCCCGCCATGTCCACCGAGAGGGCGCGCCCGTGGACGTCGAGCTGCTGTTCACTGTCTGCGAGGAGACCGCGCTGGCAGGCGCGCGCGCCTTCGACGCCAGTTGCCTGCACAGCCAATTCGGCTACGTCTTCGATCACGCATCGCCCATCGGCGAGGTGGTCGTCGAGTCGCCCACGCACATGCGCGTCGAGGCTTCCTTTCGCGGCGCGGCCGCGCACGCGGGGCTACGTCCCGAGCAGGGGCGCAGCGCGATCCTCGCAGCAGCCCGCGCCGTCTGCGCCATGCCACACGGGCGCGTGGATGCGCACAGCACGGTCAACGTGGCCACGATCAGCGGCGGCAGCGCCATCAACGTGGTCCCCGAACACTGCGCGCTGCTGGCCGAGGTGCGCAGCCTGGACGGCCCGCGCGCTGAGGCCCTGGCGGGCGAGCTGGTCGACCGCGCGCACGAGGCCGCCAACCTGCCCGAGTGCGAGTGCGATGTGGACATCAGCGTGCAGCGCACTTTCGCCGGCTATCGCCTGCCCGCCAATGCGCCCGTCGTGCAGGTCGCAGAGAGCGCCCTGCGGGCCTGCGGGCACGAGCCCGTGCGGATCTCCAGTGGCGGGGCCTCCGACGCCAACGCCCTGGTCGCACAGGGCCTGCCGGTCGTCAACCTGGCAAACGGCACCGAGCGAAACCACGAGCCCGGCGAGCGCGTCAGCGTGCTCGCACTCGACCAGGCGCTCGACGTGGCGCTCGCCCTGCTCGACGCAGCGGCGCTGTCGCCGCCCCAGGCTCGATAGCTTCCCGCATCCCATGCTCAAGCTCCGCTCCGCAACGGTCGTCGAGACCGACCACCCCGACAGCCCCAACGCTGCTGCCAACGGCAGCGCGCGCAGCGGCCCCGAGCAGCGCCTCGTAGTCGAGCTGTCCGGCGGTGAGCGCGAAGGCCAGCGCCGCGCGGCCATCGCAGACGTGACGCTCGTCGGACGCGCCGAGGTGGGCGACGAGGTGATCGTCAACACTGAGGCCCTCGACCTCGGGCTGGGCTCGGGCGGCTTTGATGTGGTGCACGTCAACCTCACCCGCGGCCTCGGCGGCCAGGGCGTCCCCGACGCCAACGTGGTCAAGCTCAACTACACGAGCCTGCAGCACGCCGTAGCGCCCGTCGAGGAGGGGCGCCTGGAGCTACCCGTGGAGCGTCCCGTGGCCGTTCTCGGACTGCACGGCCAGCTGGCGCCCGTCGCATGGGCGTTCGCGCAGGCGGCGCCCGAGCTGCGCCTGGGCTACGTGCAGACCGAGGGCGGCGCGCTGCCTGGTGGGCACTCGCGCACCGTGCGCGCGCTGCGCTGCCAGGGACTGCTCGCCGGCCACCTCACCGCCGGCGCGGCCTTCGGGGGCGAGGGCGAGGCGATCACCACCGCCGGCGCCCTGCACCACGGGCTGCGTGCGCTGGGCTGGGACGCTGCCGTGTGCGGGCCTGGTCCGGGGATCGTCGGATCGAGCTCCACGCTGGGGCACGGCGGCATGGTCGCCCTGGACTCCGCCCACGTGGCGCTTGCGCTGGGCGCCAGCACGCTGCTGGTCGCCAGGATGTCCTCGGGCGACGAGCGCACGCGCCACCGCGGCATCTCCCACCACACCCTGACCGTGCTCGACCTGCTGCTCGCGCCCGTAACCGTGGCGCTGCCCGCGGGCATGCGCTCGCCGGTCGGCGCCGAGCTGCGCGCGGGCCTGGGCGCGGTTTTCGGTGGGCAGTCGCGCACGTCGCCTGGCGAGAGCCGTCCCGCGCTGGCGCTGGACGTACAACGCCCGGTGCGCATCACCCGCCACGACTGGCGCCGCGCGGCGGTCGACCTGCCCGGCTACGCGCGCAGCGGCCTGCCGGCGCAGACGATGGGGCGCACGCTCGCCCAGGACCCGCTGTTCTTCGCCGCCGCCCTGGCCGGTGGCAGCGCCCTGGCCGAGCTCGCCGGCGCGCCGTCGGCCGGTCAGGCCGAGCTGGAGGAGTCCAGCGGGACGACCGGATGAGCGCGCGCGCCTTCGAGCCGTTGGGCGCCGAGCGCATGTACGCGGGCAAGCTCGTAGACGTCTATCGCGAGCGCTTTCGCCACGCAGACGGCGAACAGGTCACGCGTGAGATCGTGCGCCATCGCGGCGCGGTCGCGATCGTCGCCCATGACGACGAGCAGGTGTGGCTTGTGCGCCAGCCGCGCGAGGCCGTGGGTGAGCCCGACCTGTTGGAGATCCCCGCCGGGCGCCTTGACGTCGAGGGCGAGCAGCCGCTGGCGACCGCGCAGCGCGAGCTGGCCGAGGAGATTGGGCGCGGTGCACGCAGCTGGGACCCGATCCTCACCTACTACACCAGCGCCGGCTTCACCGACGAGCGTGTGCACCTCTTCCTGGCCACCGATCTGTACCCCGAAAGCGCCGACAGCGGGGAGAACGAGCGCATCGAGCTGGTGCCCTGGCCGCTCGTGCGCCTGGCCGACGCTATCGCGCAAAGCGCCGACGCCAAGACGCTGATCGGCCTGATGTGGCTCGCACGGCGTTTGAATCTTTGATTGCACGATTAGCTGATGGGACGACCATGGGCCAAGCTTGTGGCAGATGGCTCCTATTGACAGCCCCCCGCGGCCGCATACGCTCAACTCGGCGCGCGCCGATTCCGCGGCTATAGAGCGCCTGATCCTCGACTTCCTCGCCTACCTGGAGCTCGAGCGAGGCCTGTCGCGCAACACGCTCGCCGCCTATCGCACCGATCTGCTGCAGTTCGGCGAGTTCCTCGGGCACCGCTCGCTGGGAGTCGCCGAGGCCCAGCACGGCCACATCGCGGCGTTCCTGTCGCAGCTGGCGGCCGGGGACGCGGAGCATCCGCCGGTGGCCTCGGCCACGCTCGCGCGCAAGGTGGCCTGCCTGCGCTGCTTCTACCGTCACCTGCGTCGCGAGGGCGTCATCGAGCACGACCCCACCGCGCAGGTGCGCGGGCCGCGCAAGACCCAGCGCCTGCCGCGAGTGCTCTCACGCGAGGAGGTCGCCTGCCTGTTGCGCCAGCCGTCTGGGACCGACCCGTGCGCCCAGCGCGACCGCGCGCTGCTGGAGCTGATGTACGCGTGCGGCCTGCGCGCGTCCGAGGCCGTATGCCTGGAGCTCTCAGACGTGGACTTCGAGGAGCGCATGCTGCGCGCGCGCGGCAAGGGATCCAAGGAGCGCGTCGTGCCGATCGGGCGCCAGGCCGCGATGGCGCTGCGCGCCTACTGCGCAAGCGGCCGCCCCGCACTGCTCGGCGGGCGTGTGCAGGCCAGGCTGTTCCTCAACAGCCGCGGCACCGGCCTGACGCGCCAGGGGCTGTACAAGATCATCCAAGGGCACGCCCGCAGCGCTGGCCTGGAGCACAAGATGAGCCCGCACACGCTGCGCCACTCCTTCGCCACGCACCTGCTGGCCGGTGGCTGTGACCTGCGCTCGCTGCAGGAGATGCTCGGCCACGCCGACCTGGCCACTACCCAGGTCTACACCCACCTGTCGGCCGACCGGCTCAAGGACGTGTACTTCGGCGCCCACCCGCGGGCGACGAGCAAACGCGCCGCCTAAGCTGACCATCGTCCGCAGCCGTCGCGAGTCGTCGCGCGGCATAAGCTGGCTGGGTGCCGGAGCTTCCCGAGGTCGAGACGATCAGGCGTCAGCTGGCGCCGTTGGTGGAGGGCAGGACGCTGCGAGAGGTCGAGATCCTCGACCCGCGCTGGTCGCGCCCGCTCGCGCCGGCCGAGCTAGCGGCGGCGCTGACCGGTCGCCGTGTCGAGCGCCTGGGCAGGCGCGGCAAGTACCTGCTGTGGAGCCTCGCCGGGGACGTCTACCTCGCACAACACCTGCGCATGACCGGCTCGGTGCTCGCCGACCCCGACCCCGAGCCTGCCCACACGCGTGTGCGCATCCTGCTCAGCCGTGGGCGGCGCCTGGCGATCGTCGATCCCCGTCGCTTCGGCACCGGCGAGTTGCTGCTGGGCTCAGACGCGATGGAGTCGTTCTTCGCGGCGCGCCTGGGTCTGGAGCCGTTTGACGAGCGTTTCACCGCCGAGCACCTGCGCACGCTGGCCAGGGGCAGCACGGCGCCGATCAAGGCGCTGCTGCTCGACCAGCGCAAGGTGGCCGGTGTGGGCAACATCTACGCCGACGAGGCCCTGTTTCGTGCGGGCATCCATCCCCGGCGCCCTGCCGGGCGGCTGACCGGCGCCCAGCATGCGCGGCTGCGCGAGGCGGTGGTGCAAGCGCTGCAGGCGGGCATCGACGCGCGCGGGGCCACGATCGACGACTTCCGCCACGTCGACGGCGTGCGCGGCTCCTTCCAGGACCAGTTCCTCGTGTACGGTCGCGCGGGCGAGCCATGCGCGCGGTGCGGCGCGCCGGTGGTCAAGATGGTCGTGGCCGGGCGCGGGACGTACGTGTGCGAGCGCTGCCAAGCGCGCCCTAGGCGGCCAAGAGCTCGTCCAAGCGGCCGTTCTGGGCGGCAGCCTGCACCTCGTTGAAGCCGCCCAGCAGTTGCCCGTCCACGAGCACCTGGGGGAAGGTCATCATGCCGGTCTCTGTCGCCAGCTGCACACGGCCCTCGGGATCCTTGGAGAGATTGACCTCATTGAACTGCACGCCGCGCGCCTTGAGTAGTCCCTTGACGCGTGCGCAGTAGGAGCATGGCTCGGTCGTATACACGGTCACCTGACTCATTACTTCATAAAGTATAGCGAGACCCTCGTGGCGTCCATGCCCTCCTGCAACTCAATCGTTGAGGGGCTCGCCGGTCGACGAGATCGCTCCGTAGTGGGAGGGATCGCGCGTCGGGCAGTACAGCTCCAGCCGATGCGAACTCTGGACGCGCCGGGCCACCCACACGCCCGTACCGTCGCTGAGGCGCGTGCACGGCGGCGGCGCGCCATGCGAGATCGGGCGATGGATGAGCGCCACAGTGGTCGATGTGATCGCCGCGGCGTCGAGCGCCGGCGTGAGCGAGGATGAGCTTTCGATCACTTCCACCTGCGTTGCCAGCTGCGCGATGGTGGCCAGGGGGATCAGCCCTTCATAAGAGAAGTCCGGCCGTTCACCTTCGCTGGTGCGCAGCCGCAGCGTGTTCACTCCGCGATTGTGCAGAGCGCGCAGCAGCCCGAGGACGTTGCCGTCGCTTCTGGGCGCGCCGGCCAGGAACCCGCGGTTGGAAAACACGACGATGCGATCGGGCAGCGCCTCAGTGGCAGGTGGGCGACTTGCCAGCGCAACCGCCGCCGAGCCGCCCACCCCGAAAGCGATGCCAAGGGTGTTCGCGAGCGCGACCAGCGCGAGCGTGCCGCCGGCCAGCAGCCGACCGGGTCGCGGCAGGCTCAGATCCAGCCGGTGGCGATTACGGCCAGGTAGGGCAGCAGGGGTAGCGCGTAGCGGACGTCGTGGTGGCGGGTGAGCGTGATGCCCAGCCACGCCACGAACGCGCCGCAGAGCAGTTGACGTTGAGCGTCGAGCGAGGGCGGTGGGCTGGCGCTTGCGCGGCGGCGCAGCAGCTGAACGGCGAGCATCCAGATCGTGCCCACGAGCAGGAACGCGAACAGGAAGACCAGCAGCTGGGAGTTGAGGATGCTCCAGAAGTACCAGCTGAGGCCGCTCAGCGACCATGTCGGGGGAACGTTGCCCGGGTTCGCTTCCGGGGTGACGCCTGCGAAGGAGAGGATCGTCTGAAGCTCCGACCCGTGGGCTATGTACCACGGCGCGCCAACCACCAGCGTCATCGCAGCGAACGCGAGCACGCCGCGGCGGTTTCGCCATCCGCCGCCCAGCAGGGCCGCGAGCACAACGCCTATGACGAAGAACGGGAATTGCACCTTGACGAGCAGGCCCACCCCGCAGGCCAATCCGGCGAGTGCCGCGACGTTGGTGCGGGCGAACCGATCGCTGGCGAGGATCAGCCACAACGACACAGCCACCAAGGCCGCCTCCGGCGCGTCCAGCATGAAGACGTGGAACATGCTGATGAGCAGCGGCGAGCCGAGCGCGAACACGCACGCGAGCATGCCCGCTCGCGCGTCGAACAGCAGCCTGCCGGTCTGATAACAGCCGAGGCTGAGCAGGGGCACGAACACGACGTTCTCGCCGATGATCGGCGGGGCGACGTTCACGCCCCCCACGGACGCGGACAGCGCGCCCAGCATTTCGCCCAGCGGCGGATACTGCCAGGTGAACCGCAATGGCCCGAGCAGGTCGCCCGAGCTCAGCATGGCGTGGAACCGCAGCGCCACCTCCAGGTGGTCGCCCGCGTCGAAGATCGGGATGCTGCGGTCCTGGCTCAGCCACCAGCAGGTCAGCACGATGAAGCCGGCCGTCACGCCGATCGCCGTCCATCGGGGTGCGTGATGCTTCCAGGGGATCCGAGCAGACATGCACCGGACTTATCGGTCCGATCTCCGATTTCGTTCACCCGCGGCGCCGTCGGGCGCATGGGTCACCATTGGGCTGGTATGTCCAGCCGGGCTGTGAAGACCGAGGCGGTGGTCCTGCGCTCGATGCGCTATGGGGAGGCGGACCGCATCCTGCACCTCTACACCCCGCATCGCGGGAGGGTGAGCGCGATCGCCAAAGGGGTGCGCCGCGCGCGCAGCCGCTTCGGCGGGCGCCTGGAGCCGTTCTTTCGCCTGCACATCGAGCTGCACGAAGGGCGCGGCGAGCTGCTGACGGTGACCGGCGCCAACACGGTCGACGGACACGCGAGCCTGCGCGGCGACGCCCGCGCACTGGACGCTGCGGCGCGCGCGTGCGACGCGGTGGGGCGCCTGTTTGAGACGTCAGAGCCGCATCCGGGCGTGTTCAACCTGCTCTGCCGCCAGTTGGCGCTGCTGGACGAACGCGCGCGCGAGCACACATCGCCGGGCAGCCGCGCGGCGGCGCTCGCATTTCGCCTGAAGCTGCTGCTGGCGGCCGGCCTGGCCCCCCATCTGGGCGCATGCGCGAGCTGCGGCGAGCGCGAGCACCTGGTGGCCTTCTCAGGCGCGGCCGGGGGCGTGGTGTGCACGGCCTGCGAGGCGGGCTCGTTCGCGCTGGGCGAGGGCGCGTATCAATTCATGACAGACGCGCTCGCCCGCGCCCTGACAGACGCTCCCGACGCGGACGATCCGTCCCTGGGCCAGGTCGAGCGCGCGATCGCGGCCACGCTCGAGCACCATGCGCACGTGCGCTTGATGCCGGCGACAGGGCACGCGGGCTGATCGCGCGGTCGGGGCTGCTGCCCGCGCGGGGTCGGACGCGTTAGGGATCCCGGTATCGTGGACCGCGTGGACGAGGGCCTTCCGATCGCGTATCAGGTGCTCGACAAGGGCGTTGCGGTGCTGTCCTGCGATGGTGAGCAGGTCGGCACGGTGCATCACGTGGTGTCGGCTCCCGAGAAGGACATCTTCCACGGCCTGGTGATCTCGACTCCCGGGCACGGGCTGCGGTTCGTGGAGGCGGCGGACGTGGAGTCGCTGCACGAACACGGCGTGGACCTGCGCATCGACTCGGCTGCTGCGCAGGGCCTGCCCCAGCCAGGAGGCGGTGCTCCGGTGTTCGGCGAGGACCCCGGCGAGATGAAGGGTTGGCACCACTGGGTGCACAAGGCGGCCGGCCGGGGCGACTGGAAACGCGTCACCTGAGCACCGATGACAGGGCGTCGGTCCCGGCCGATGGCACAATCGAGCGGTGAGCATTGCAAGCGAGCAGGATCTGGTGGCAACCGCCTTCGCCGCGCGCTGCGCAGAGCAGGAGCGACTGCTGTCGCGCCTGGCAGCTCGCTCCTACCCGGCGCTGCGCGCCCGCCCGGAGGCCGACTGCGCGCTGCGTACGCCGTTTCAGCGCGACCGCGACAGGATTGTCCACAGCAAGGCGTTTCGCCGCCTGACCCACAAGACGCAAGTGTTCGTTGCGCCCCGCGGCGACCATTACAGGACCAGGCTGACGCACACCCTGGAGGTGACCACGATCTCGCGCACGGTCGCACGCGCGCTGCGCCTGAACGAGGATCTGGCCGAGGCGATCGGGCTGGGGCACGACCTGGGCCATCCGCCGTTTGGCCATATCGGCGAGGAAGTGCTCGACGAGTGCCTAAAAGCCCGCTTCGGCAGCGACTTTCGCCACTACGAGCAATCTCTGCGGATCGTCGAGGAGCTGGAACCGGCGCGCTCGGGGGCCGACCAGCACCCGTCGGGCGAAAGCGGTGGCGAGAGCGACGGTGCGGCGGGGCGGGCCGGCTTGAACCTGACCGAGCAGGTGCGCGAAGGCATCGCGCGGCACTCTTCGCGCACGCCACCGCCGGTGACGCTGGAGGGACGCATCGTGCGGCTGATCGATCGTGTGGCATACATCAACCACGACATCGACGATGCGGTCCGTGCGGGCCTGCTGCGCGAGGATGAGCTGCCGGCCGAGCCGATAGCGGTGCTTGGCGCGAGCGGCTCGGCGCGGATCGACGCGCTGGTGCACGACATGGTCGAGCACTCCGATGCGGCCGGCGACGTCGTCCAGGGCCCGCAGGCCGGTCCGGCGATGAGCGCTTTGCGCGACTTCATGTTCGAGCGCGTGTACCTGGGGCCGGCGGTGCGCGCCGAGCACGCCAAGATTTCGGCGGTGGTCAGGCGCCTGTTCGAGCACTACGTAGAGCACCCCGAGCTGCTGCCGGGCGGCCCCGACGGCGAGGGCTCGGGCACGCAGGAGGAGCTTGCGCGGCGGGTGACCGACTACTTGGCGGGCATGACCGATCGCTACTGCATCCGTGAGTACACCGAGCTTCAGGTGCCGCGCGCGTTCGCCCGGTAGCGTAGATCTGCAGTGGCTCTCTACACCGCCGACTCCAGAGACCGCGTGCGCGACGCGGTGGACTTCGTGGAGCTCGTCTCCGCGCGCACCGACCTGCGCCGCGCGGGGCAGGCCCGTTACGAGGGCCTTTGCCCGTTTCACGACGAGCGCACGCCGTCGTTTGGGATCGACCCGGTCCAGAAGGTCTACTACTGCTTCGGCTGCCAGGCGTCAGGCGACCTATTCACGTTTGTGCAGGAGACCGAGGGCGTGGACTTCAAGGGGGCGCTGGAGCTGCTGGCAGAGCGTTACGGCGTGGAGCTTGCGCGCGAGAAGGAGGACCCGGGCGAGGAGGACAGGCGCAAGCGCCGCGAGCGGCTGCTGGAGCTGCTCAAGCGCACGGCTGCCTACTACGAGCGCTACTTGTGGGAGTCCGAGGAGGCAGCGCGGGCGCGTGAATACCTGCTGGGCAGGGGCCTGGGAGAGGAGGTGCTGCGGGAGTTCCGCGTGGGGTATGCGCCGAGCGCGTGGGATCGCGTGTTGCTGGCCTCGCGCAGGGGCGGGTTCTCCGAGCAGGAGCTGTACGCGACGGGCCTGGCGCAGCGCTCGAAGGAGAACGGGCGCCCGTACGACCGCTTCCGCTCGCGGATCATGTTCCCGCTGGCGGACGTGCGCGGGCGGGTGCTCGGCTTCGGCGCGCGCGCGATGCGCGACGAGCAGCGGCCGAAGTACCTGAACACGTCAGACAACGACGTCTACCACAAGGGCAGCCACCTGTACGGCGCGGACCTCGCGCGCGCCCATGCGACCCGCGCGGGGGAGGTGATCGTGTGCGAGGGCTACACGGACACGATCGCGCTGCATCAGGCGGGCATGCGCAACGCGGTCGGCCTGATGGGCACCGCGCTGACCGGCGAGCAGGTGGGCGAGCTGTCGCGCATGGCCCAGACGGTGCTGCTGGCGCTGGATGCTGACAGCGCCGGCCAGGAGGCGATGCTGCGGGCGTCAAGCCTTGCGGCCAAACGCAAGCTTGAGCTGCGTGTGGTGCCCCTGCCGGCGGGCGCGGACCCGGCTGAGCTGATCCAGCGCGACGGGGTGCAGGCGATGCAGGCGGCGGTCGGCCAGGCGCTGCCGTTCGTGCGCTTTCGCGTGGAACGGGTGCTGGCGCAGGGCGACGACTCCAGCCCCGAGGGGCGCGACAGGATGATCGAAGAGCTGCGCCCTGTGTTCGCCACGCTCGCGCCGAGCGCCATGCGCATGGAGCTCACGCGGCTGGTGTCCGGGCGCCTGGAGCTGCCGGAGAGCCTGGCAGAGACGCTGCTGGGGTCGCGCGGCGGCTCGGCAGGGGCGGGCGGACGGGCGGGCGCGCGCGGGTCAGGCGCAGCGCAGCCGATGGGGCAGGGTGGGAGCAATGCAGGGGGCTCGCCGGCGAGCGAGAGCGGGCGCAGCGGTGGGGGCCTGTCGCGACGCACGGACACTGAGCGGGCGTTTCTTGCGCTGTGCATCGCCTCGCCCGAGGAGGGCGCGCAGGCACTGGCGGACGTTGACGTGGACGGGCACTTCGCCAGCGACCTGCTGCGACGGGCTGCCAGGCGCCTGCGTGACGGCGACCTGCGCGAGCCGATGCGAGACCTGCCCGGGCAGGCTGGCGCGCTGGACGACGATCCCGAGCTGAAGGGTCTGCTTGCGGAGCTGGTCGTCCAGTCGGGCCGCGACGAGCCCCGGCCGGCGATGCTCGAGGCCCAGCGCCTGCAGCTGGAGCTAGCGCACGTGGAGCGCCAGATCCAGCGCGCGCGCGTGCAGAAGGACGGCCAGGTGGGCGAGCTCGCCAGGCGCAAGGCCGAGGTCAAGCTGGAGTTCGACCGGGCTACCGAGCGGGTGATGGAGGGGACGGGGGGGAGGTAGGGGTAGGCCGCCCGGTTGGGGGCAGGTCGCCGGCTGGGCCCATGGACGAGCGATGCGCCCGGTCATCTCCGTGGCGATCTGGCGATTGGCGTGCAGGACACAGAGTTGGCACAGAATTGTCGCCATTTGCGGGCCATTTGATCCCAAGCGTGTAGGACAATGCAGTGCATGGATCGCGCTTCTTTGGAGCATCTGCTGGGGCAGGGACTGTCGCTCGCCGAGATTGGACGACGGTTCGACCTGCACGAAGCGACGGTCAGCTACTGGATCAAGAAACACGGGTTGGAGGCGGCGAACCGCGACAAGCATGTGTCGCGGGGAGGCATCGCGAGGGAGGACTTGGAGGCGCTGGTCGAGACCGGTAAGACGATCGCGGAGATAGCTGCGGCTATCGGCCGTAGCAAGGCCACGGTGCGGCATTGGCTGATTCGGTATGGCCTGAAGACGCATAACAGCCGCGGGAAACGACCATTGGGAGAGGCAAGGGCGGCGAAGCAGGCTGGGCTTGCCACGGTGATCATGCGCTGCGCTCGCCACGGGGAGACCGACTTCTGGCTCACCGGGCGTGGCTACTATCGCTGCAAGCGGTGTCGATCGGACGCAGTTGTGGCGAGGCGCAGGAAGGTGAAGACGATCCTCGTCGAGGAGGCGGGCGGCGCCTGCTGCATATGCGGCTACGACCGCAACATGCGGGCGCTGCACTTCCACCATGTCGAGCCGTCACAGAAGCGTCACGAGATAAACGCCAGGGGAGTCGCCATCGCGCTCGGCAAGCTGCGGGTCGAGGCGCAGAAGTGCGTGCTTCTATGCTCTAATTGCCACGCTGAGGTCGAGGATGGGATGGCTTCCATCCCGGCGGATGCGCTGGAAAGTAGGACTGCCCCTCCGGGGTAACACGATGGAACGATCCGGGGTAGCTCAATTGGCAGAGTAGTCGGCCGTTAACCGATTGGTTGTGGGTTCGAGTCCCACCCCCGGAGTAAACGCCCGCACAACGGCTCTAGGCCGGTGCGGGGCCTAGAACAGAGGTGGCGAACGTCAGGAACGCCACGAGCATCATCAGGACCGTGTTGAGCAGGAGCACGACCCTGCTCATAGATCGAGCACTACATCGTCGTGTGGGCGTGAGCAACAGATGAGTGCGCTCCCGTCGGCCGGTGGCTCCACTGGATCGGGGTTGTAGTCGAGGTCGCCGGCAATCAGGGTCGTCTCGCAGGTGTGGCAGACGCCGGTCCGGCACGACCAGCGGACCGGCACGTCGCAGGCTTCGGCGAGCTCGAGCAGGCTGCCGTAGTCCTTGTTCCAGGGAACTGAGAGGTTGCTGCGCGCGAACTGGATTGTCGGCCCATCTGCGCTTGGGCCGGAAGGCAGATGCGGGGTTCGGGTCGGTGTTGCTGCGATGCCGGGCGTCAAACCTGGTTCAGGTCCGAACGGCTCGGTGTGGATCCGCGAGGCATCGAGGCCGATCGACGCCAGGGCGGCGCTGACTTCATTCATGAACCTTGCCGGGCCGCATACGTACGCATGCGCGTTTCGCGGCGGCTCGAGTTCGAGGAGTAGCGACGGGGTGAGGTGCCCCACCCTGTCGAAGTCGCGACCTTCCACGTCGTCGGCGCTTGGCTGGCTGTAGTAGACGCGGACGCACGTGTTGGAGCATCTCGCGAGGAGCGCCCGAGTCTCTGCCGCGAACGAGTGCTCATGGCCGCAGCGTGCGCCGTGCAGCCACCAGATTTGCCGAGCGGAGTGTTGCTCAGCCAACGCGTTGAGCATCGCCAGCACGGGAGTGGCACCTATGCCAGCGCTGATCAGGAGCACCGGATCGTCTGACTCGTCGAGAATGAACGTGCCGCGCGGCGCCGCCACGTCGAGCTGGTCTCCGCCGGCAAGCCGACTGTGCAAGTAACTGCTCGCGGCGCCGTCGTGCTCGCGCTTGACCGCAATGCGGTAGTAGCCGGCGTCGGGCGGCCCCGACAGCGAGTAGTTGCGCAGGAGCGGCCTCGCCGCGTCGTTCGGCTGGATCCGCAGCGTGAGGTACTGCCCGGGGCGCGCAGCAGGCAGCGGCTTGCCGTCGGGCTCCTCGAAGCGGACAGAGATGACCGAGTCGCTCTCGTGCTCGATGGCCGTCACCTTGAGTCGACGGAAGCCGGTCCATGCCGGAGGGGAACTGCCGTACTCAGTCCCGCGTTGCCACGCCCAGCGTCTGCATCCAGCAAAGCGCGGAACGACGCCTGCCAGCCGGCACTGAGCGCGGGGATTCGCAGGGCGCGAAGCAGTTGCTGTCGCGGGTGGCCGGGGAGGTAGAGCAGCGCATCGGCCTCGGCGACCGTCATTTCCTCGGGGCCCGTCGCGAGCTTAAGGATCTCGTCGCCGGCTTGTACTTCCCCCTCCTCCAGAACGCGGAAATAGAAGCCCGGGCGATGGTGCGAGACGAGCAGAGCGGGAATGCGCGGATCTTCCATCCGGATCCCGACGCGGTAACAGGTCACGCGCGGCTGGGTGACCTCGAAGGTCGCGCTGCCGATCCGGTAGCGGTCGCCGATGCAGACCTCGTCGTCGCCGAGCCCTTCGATCGTGAAGTTCTCGCCGAACTGCCCGTGGACGAAGTCGTCGCGCTCGAGCTTGTGTTCCCAGTGGCGGTAGGACTCAAGCTGGTAGACGAAGACAGCACGTTGCTCGCCACCGTGCCCGGCCAGGTCGCCCTGTCCGTCTCCCTCGACGTTGAGCTTGCCCACCCGGCGAGCTCCGTTTACGGGCTCCTTGAAGACGCCCGTAAAGACCGTCTTTCCGCGCCAAGAAACGTCCTTCGGGAGACCGACGTTCACCGACACCAGCCTGCCCACCGTGATCAAGACGGTGGACGCCAACCTCTGGCCAGGGTCGTTTGGCCCACCTCGATGATGTAGCCGTCGGGGTCGCGGATATAGCAGCGGATCTCGGTCTCGTGCTGCTTGGGTGGCGTCAGGAATTGGGCGCCCCGCGCGCTCCACTCGGCATACACAGCTTGGATGTCCGCAACCCGGATGTTGAGGAAGCTGCTCACCCGATCTGGGTCGGGTGGCGTCTCGAGCGTGACGGTCGGCTTGTCGTCGGTCGGACCTCCGCCGACGTTGATGATGATCCAGCTGTTGGCTAGCGCGACGTACGTCACGTCGTCACCCGCCTCGCCGGAGATGACGGTCCTGCCGCCAAGTACGTCGGTGTAGAAGCGGCGAGAACGCTCGACATCATCTGAAACGATGAAGTGGCCCACGACCATCTCCTGGTCGATCGTGCTCATGCTGACCTCCGTTGTTGGGGTTGACTCCATAGTCGCGCCTTACACCAAGCGAGGCTAGCTTTCTTCAGGTAGAGGTGGCCTTGCGAACCGCCAAGCCCTCAACGAGCCGCGCAGCGGTGTCGCCCGCATCGTGCGAGGCGGCCCAGCCGGCGAGTTCCCGGGCGCGCTCGCGGATGGAGTTATCACTCAGCGCCCGCTCCACGGCCAGGCGCAGCACGCGCGGCGAGAGGAAGCGCCGCGGGACGCGCACACCGGCGCCGGCCCAGTCCAGGCGGGCGGCGTTCTCGTTCATGTCGCCCGCCGCCGGGCAAGCCACCACGGCGCAGCCGCTCGACAGTGCGCGCACGAGCGTGCCGTGGCCGGCGTGGCAGACGACCAGGTCGCACAGGGGCATGGTGCGCGAGTAGGACACCCAGTCGACCACGCGGGTGTTGTCGGGCACCGGCAGCGGGCGCGGTGAAAGGCGGCGGTTGTAGGTCGCCAGCACGCGCACGGGCAGATCGGCCAGGGCGCGCAGGGCGGCGTGCAGCAACTTGTGCTCTGGGTCCTGGGCGGTCGAGGGCGCGACCAGCACGAGCGGCTCATCCGGCCCTGAGCCATTTGACCGACTGCCCGGCAGGTCCACTTCGCCGGCGGGCGGCTCCCACATAAGCGGGCCGACCACATGGACGTTCGCCGGCCACGCGCGCGGATACTCCAGCTGAGGGAACGTGCACACGAGGGCCAGCTCCCTGCTGATGCCGCCGTGCACATGCTGCAGAGGTGGCAGGCCAAGGCGGGCGCGGGTTTCGTTGAGCTCGCCGCGCCCACGCTGCAGGCCTCGCTCGACCGCTGGGTGGGCGCGCCGCCACAGCGCGCGGCCCACCGCCGTGCGCGGCAGGCGGGCGCCGAGCGAGTAGATGGGGAAATCCGGCGGCATGTCCGGGTAGACATGGGGGATCAGCGTCGCGCACGGCCGGCCCTCGATCTCCGCCGCCAGCGCGGGGGCCAGCGTGAGGATGTCCGCCACCACCACGTCCGGGGCCAGCTCGCGCACCAGCGGGACCGTGTCCGCGGTCGCATGCACCACCGCCTCATAGAAGTCCAGCGGCTCAGGACCCGTGGGGAACACCTGGTACTCCGGCGCCGGCGCGAACGCCAGGCCCTCAGCCTCGATGTGTCGTTGCCAACGCGTCCACGTCTGCAGCGTCACCTCGTGTCCGCGCGCCGCCAGCGCGCGCCCCAGCGCGATCATCGGAAAGGCGTGACCCGGGTCGCCGAACGCGCCCAGTAGCACACGCAGCGGCCCGCGCGAACGCATGCGTGACTCCTGCGTCGACATACCGTGCGGGCTCTGTGGCGCTGCGCTCAGGCGGCCAGCTCGGCCAGCAGGCGTAGCTGCTCCAGGCGCTCCGGCGCGGTGAACGCAGTTGGGGTCACGCCCAGCGTGCCCACGCCCGCGTCGCGATACACCGCCAGACGCTCACGCACCACGTCGGCCGGGCCACACAGCGACACCGTGTCGATCAGCGCGTCCGGGATCGCCGCCATCGCCTCCTCGCGCTTGCCATCCAGGTACAGCTCCTGGATCTTGCGCGCAGCGTCCGCGAAGCCATAACGCTGCACCACACGGTTATAAAAATTTTGATCGCGTGAGCCCATACCGCCCACATACAGGGCTATGAACGGCCTCATCGCATCCCTCGCCCGCTGCAGGTCGTCGGTGATGAACACGTTCACCGTCGGCGCGATGTCGAAGTCGTCCAGCGATTTGCCCGAACGCTGCGCGCCCTCCTCCAGCACCGGACGAAACTCCGACACGTGCTCGGGGCTGAACAGCGTGGGGATCCAGCCGTCTGCGATCTCGCCCGCAAGCGCCGTATTCTTCGGACCGATCGCCGCCAGGTAGATGGGGATGCGCTCCTGCACCGGCGAGATCGTCAGCTTCAACGCCTTGCCCGGGCCGTCCGGCAGCGGCAGATCGAGCGTCTCGCCGTGGAACTCCACGCGTTCGCGCGCCAACGCCATGCGCACCACCGCCACGTACTCGCGCGTGCGCTGCAGCTGTTTGGCAAAGCGCTGCCCGTGCCAGCCCTCCGCCACCTGCGGTCCCGACGAGCCGATGCCACAGATCATGCGCCCGTCAGACAGCTGGTCGATCGTCGCCGCCGTCATCGCCGTCATCGCCGCCGAGCGCGCCGGCATCTGAAAAATGCCCGAGCCGAGGCGGATCTTGGAGGTCTGTCCCGCCAGCCAGCCGAGCACCGTGGCCGTATCAGAGCCGTACGCCTCCGCCGCCCACACCGAGTCATAGCCCAGTCGCTCGGCCTCCTGGACAATATTCAGCTGGTCGTCCGAGCTGAGCCCGAGGCCCCAGTAACCGATGTGCACGCCGAGCTTCATGTGCAAGTTTCCTTTCAGTGCAGGGAATTGGTTGCCCGGTGCGAAGGCGTCACCTAGGCTTGCGGGCGCACCGCCGGACATTGGCCAGACGGCCAAAGCCGCGGGCAAAGCCTATGCGAAATCGCGCCCGCGCCAACAGCAACGTAGAGCGCCTGCGCATGGCCATCGACTGCATGCCCGTGGCCACGCGCGAAGCGATGCTCGCCGGCGTCCAGGCCAGCGAGCGCATCATCGTCGGCGCCTACGTCGACGGCCGCGGCGGCATGTGCCCGATGCTCGCCGCCCACAGGGCCGGCGCGCGCACCGACTTCCTCGCGTTCGCCCGCTCGTGGGACCGCTTCACGCGCGCAAAGGGCCGGGCGCGCGTGGCCAACAGGCGCGAGGTCGCGATCCTCGTCTCCCAGCTGCAGGACAGCCTGACGAGCGCCAACGGCCAGGAGCTCGACGAGGCCATCCGCGAGCACCGCCGGCTGGTCAGCGCCAGCAGGCGCACGCGCACGCGTAGGCCAAGGCTCCCCGACGCGGCCGATCCCAGCGGGGAGATCGTCGCGCGGCGGCTGCGCCCTCGCTACATCGAGTCCCCCGGCCTGATGAACATGATCTCCGGGATCACGCACGCCGGCGACACCTTCAGCAGGTAACGCACCGACTCCGCCACATCCTGCGGGCGGATCATCTCCTCGGCCGGCACCTCGCCCTTGACGAAGTCCGTCATCGGCGTATCAACCCACGCGGGGCACAGCGCCGTCGACTTGATCCCCCGCGCGCTCAGCTCGCCGTTCATAGAGTTGGTCCAGCCGACTACCGCGTGCTTGGTGGCCGAGTACACCGCGTTGCCCGGCGCGCCGCGCTTGCCCGCGATCGAGGCCGTGTTGACGACCAGCGCGTTGCGGTGATCCGAGCCCGCGCGCTCGAGCAGCGGCAGGCATTCGCGGTAGAACAGCACGATCGAGCGCAGGTTGACGTTCAGCTGCATGTCCAGCCACTTGGTCGTGATGTCGCCCACGCCCGCCGCGAAGCCGAGGCCCGCGTTGTTGACCAGCACGTCCAGGCGACCGAAGCGCTGCGAGTGGGCGTCGACGACCTTCTTGATGTCGTCCTCCTGGGATAGGTTGGCCGCCACCGCCTGGACGTCAAAGCCCTCGTCGGCCAGGCCCTTGGCTGCGTCGTCGAGCTTCTCCGGACGGCGCGCTGCCACGGTCATCGCAAAGCCCTCCTGCCCGAGCACACGGGCGATCTCCAGCCCGATGCCGCTGGACGCTCCCGTCACGATCGCTGCACGCTCTGCTGACATCTGCCGTCCTCTCCGTCGCTCGCCCAATAAGAGACGCCGTCGCACGCCGCCACGGCCGCGCGGGAGCATGCCACATCGGCGTTCGCCCGCGACGCGCTGGCGGGGGCGGACATCGTCTGCCGAGAATGCGCCGCGCGAATCAAGGCCAGGCGCACCGAGCCCGATCACGTGGCTGCGACCAACTACCACAAGGAGCAGCGCATGAGCATCGGTGCAATAGGGGGCCTCACGGCAGCGGCGACAGCGATCAACGCTCTGGGCAGGCCAGAGTCCGCCGAGGTGCGTGGAGCGCCGGATCACGACGCAGACTCCGACAACGGGGGCGCGAAGGCGGCCAGCAGCGCGTCGGCCGTTGCAAGTGTCGCCGCGAAGGTCGAGGCCGGACACGTGGATGTCAAGGCCTGAGGGCATGGGCGCTGGGGGCGAGCGCTGGTAGCTTCTGACGCGCGCGCCCGCCAGGATGCGGGCGCGCGGCGGGCCCGTAGCTCAGTTGGTTAGAGCTGCCGACTCATAATCGGTAGGTCCCTGGTTCGAGTCCAGGCGGGCCCATTCGGGATTTGGCTTTGGGGAGCGGATTTCAGGCTCCGTGCCTGGCCCACCCGATAGCAGGGGACCCGCCGCACCTCCTGGTGGTCGATCTGCCGGAGGGGTAGCGTAGAGCGTGTCTGCAAAACAGCCACCACCCTGAGCGCACCGGCAACCCCAAGAGATGACCACGACATGGATATTCATCGAGTGCTGCTGGGTCGCCTGGCTGGCCTACTGGCTGATCATGGCCTTCACAACCAAGCGCACGATCGAGCGAAAAGGATTCATCGGCTATCGCGTGGTGGCGCTCATCGCTTTCGTCGGATGCGTCGTCGTCGGGCGGCTCCTGCACGTGTCCGCACAGTCACAGCTTTGGCACACAAGGCTCGCGTTGGGAGTTGTGAGCGACTGCATCGTTGTCGCAGGAGCCGCCTTCACGGTTTGGGCGCGGATCACACTGGGTCGCAACTGGAGCGCGGAGGTCACGTTCAAGCAGGATCACGAGCTAATCGAGTCCGGTCCGTACGCGCTGGCGCGACACCCGATCTACACCGGCCTGATCGTCATGACGCTGGGCACCGCGATCAACTACGGGCGGGCCGTCGGCTTTGCCGTGTTCATCTCGCTGTGCGTCGGCCTGTGGTGGAAGGCCCGGCAAGAGGAGCAGATCATGAGCATGCACTTTCCCGACGCCTATCCCGAGTACAAGGCGCGCGTGCACGCGATCATCCCGTTCGTGCTGTAGGTCGAGACCGAACTTGAACGGCGGCCGCAATGATGAGCGCCTCTAACCTTCGAGATGACAGCGCCTTTCCGGTTCTGAGAGCCTCCGAGCTCTCGGAGATCGCCGCGTTTGGTAACGAGCAACCGACGGGTGCCGGACAGTTGCTGTTCCAGGCCGGAGAGGCGTCCTACGACCTGTTCGTCCTGCTCGAGGGCGAGGCCGAGGTGGTGCGCTTCGACGACGCGGATGCGGTCGTAATCGCTGCATACGGACCGGGTGGCTTTGTCGGCGAGCTGAATCTTTTGACCGGGCAGCGTCGTTCGGTGACCTGCCGGGTGACCGTGGCGGGCAGGGTGCTCGTGATTGCCGAGGCCGAGTTCCGCCGGCTGATGAGCGTTCGGCCCGCGCTCGCAGAAACCATCTTCAATGCACTGGTCGCGCGGCGTGAGTTGCTGCGGTCGGGCGAGGGAGCTCAGGCCATTCGCATCGTCGGCTCGCGTTACTCACCCGAGGCGATGAGCCTGCGGACGTTCGCTGAGCACTCGCATCTCGCTCACAGCTGGGTCGACGTCGAGGACGCCGACGACATCGAGGTGTTCCTCGCGAGCATGGGGCTGCGTGCGCAGGACATTCCGGCGGTGATCACCGCCACGCAAACTCTGCGCCGTCCCTCGACGGCGGTATTCGCGGAGCATCTCGGGTTGACCTACCGCCCGATACCGGGGTACATCTTCGATCTGGTCGTGGTCGGCAGCGGCCCCGCCGGGCTGGCCGCTGCGGTCTATGGAGCGTCGGAGGGCCTGCGTACGGTCTCCCTCGACGCGGTGACGATCGGCGGCCAAGCCGGAGCGAGCTCGCGGATCGAGAACTACGCGGGATTCCCAAACGGTATCTCCGGCGGAGATCTCACCGGCAGAGCCGCCGTCCAGGCGATGCGACTCGGTGCTCGCCTGAACGCTCCGTGCGAGGTGGCGGGCTTGCGAGCCGAGGCCGGCTTCCATGCGGTCATCCTGCGCGACGGCAGTGAGATCCCGACGCGAGCGGTGATCGTCGCCTCCGGAGCGCTGTATCAACGCTTGGCTGTCGAGGGCCTCGAGCGCTTTGAGGGCGCCGGGGTCTACTACGCGGCAACGGATCTGGAGGCACGCGTCTGCGATGGGATGTCGGTATTGGTGATCGGAGGTGGAAACTCCGCGGGACAGGCAGCCATCTACCTGGCTCAGAACAACTGCCTTGTCACGATCGCCATCCGGCGCGACGACCTCACCCAGAGCATGTCGCAATATCTGATCGAGCGTATCGAGGCCGACGCGAGAATCGACCTCCTCACCGGTGTCGAAGTGCAACGCCTCATCGGCGAAGATCGCCTCGAGCGGGTGACATTGAGTCACACCGCGACAGGCCAGCGACAGACCATGGAGTGCTCGGGCTTGTTCTGCTTCATTGGTGCACGTCCGGCGACCGCTTGGCTGGGGGATACCGTGCTGCTCGATCGAGACGGCTTTGTTCTCACCGACCGACAGCTGCCCGAGGCGCCCATCGGGGGTAGATCCGGCGCTCTGCCGTTCGAGACATCCGTGCCCGGCGTCTTCGCCGCCGGAGACGTTCGCCACGGCTCGATGAAGCGGGTCGCCGCGGCTGTCGGCGAGGGGTCGAGCGCGGTGCGCTCCGTCCATGAGCGACTGGCCACACAGGCTGGAAGGCCTTGACCCTGGCGCATGTCGAGGCGCGCCCTGTGACCGGCGATCACGCTTCGTCGAGTCGCTCCAGCGGCTGAACATGCGAGACCAGACGCCCATCCACAAGCGCGTGCACAGCAAAGCCGGGCGGCTGATCGCTCACCGCGAAGGGCAGGTCGTCGCCCGCGCGCAGGTCCAGGCGCAGGACTGAGTTCGTGCTCGGGCAGATGAGCAGCGGGCGCCCGGCGAAGGCGGTGGTCATCGTCGTGTGCACGTGCCCGCAGGTGATCGTGCGCACCTGCGGGTGGCCCCCTAGCAGCGCCTCCAGCGCAGCCCGGTCCTCGCCAGCCAGCGCGATCGCGTCCATCGAGCGCACGCCTGTGAGCACCGGAGGATGATGCAGCGCGAGCAGCGTGGGCGTGTCGGGCTGGCGGGCTAGCGTGTCGTCCAGCCAGCCCATCTGCTCCTCGCCCAGCGCGCCGGCTTCGTAACCCGGGCGCGTGGTGTCACAGCCCACCAGGCGCAGCGGCCCGCAGTTCACCGCGAAGCACACGGCCGCGCCGACGGGCGCCGGGCCGGGGCCGAAGCGGGCGCGCAGCATGTCTCGATCGTCATGGTTGCCGGGTATCGCGTGCAGGGGAACCGCCAGCGGAGCGAGCAGCTGGTGTGCCAACTCATAAGCGGCACTCGACGGCGTGTCTACGAGATCGCCGCTCAGGAGCACGGCGTGAGGCCGCGGCGCCAGCGCGGCCACCTGGCGCACCGCATGCGCCAAGCGCCCAGCCGGTCCGTTCCCCTCCGCCCCGGGGCGCAGATGCAGATCGCTGAGCTGGACGAGCGTGGCCGGCGACCGCTCCTCGGCGGCGTGGGAGTGGGGCTCGATCATGCCGGCACAATGATGCCGATCCCGCTGCGATCAGAGCATCGCGCTCTGGTGCGATATCTCCGGCGCCACGTGACCGGGCCGAGCAGTTCGAAGGCCAGGCTGCTGCCATTTTCAGGGATGCAGACTTGCGTGAGAGCTGTCTCACCCCGGCCTTAGCTGGGGTTTTGCTCTCAGCGCAAGCATCTGTGGCATGGCTCCGAAAGATCCATTCCAGCTGAGAGCGGCGGGTCTGCGCAGGCTCGCTCTCGTCAAACGCTGGATCGTGGCCGCCAGCGTGACGCTCACAGGAGCGCTTGCTGCCGTGGCCGCAAACGCCGTGCCTGGCAAGACGATAAACGGTTCGCGATCGCAGGCGACCAGCGAACGTGGCGTCGGTGAAACAGCGACTCTGGCGGAGCGGTCCGGCGAAGGCTCGTCGAGCACCCTGACGCCACCTTCGCAGGCGCCACAATCCGGCGAAGAACAAGAACCAGGACAGGAATCAGAACCAGGTGAGGAATCCACCCCGAGTGAACAGAGCGGCGCCCAGTCTGAAGCGCAAACGCCGGTGATCTCGGGCGGTTCCTAGCCGCCCGTCAGTCGCCCCACCACACGCCGTCGTCCTCGCTGGCCGCCTGCTCGATCTCTTCCAGGGCCAAGTCGGTGCGGCGGTCCTCGACCATCGACGCCAGCGCCTGGCCAATTGTCGGCGACCACACCCGCCGCGCGACCACCACCCGGCCGGGCTCCTCGTCGAACTGCTTCCACTCCAGTTCCACCAGCGGCGTGCGCGACTGGGGGGCGTCGGCGGGCACCGGCGCGCCCCATCCGTAGAGCGTGATCTGGGCCTGCCAGCCGTGTGGGCACAGCTCGCCCATCACGGCCAGGGCTTGCCACTGGTCGGCCACCGGCTTGAAGCGGCGATGGCGCCTGCGCAGGTGGATCGCGATCAGCACGGACACGACGGTCATGGCCGCGATGAGGGCCATGATCACGACCGTTTCATACCCGGGCGCCGGGGCGTGGCCGCCTCTGTTGGCCAGCAAGAAGGCAGCGCCCGCCGCGCTCATGGCACCGACACCGATCCGTGCGATCGGACCGTCACAAGCCGATGCCACCAACCTGCGCTCATTTTGCACTCACGTTACCCACTCCGCCGCGGCTCGTGCGCTGGCTGTGGACGGGAAGGGGCAGATGTGCTATTCTGCATAAAGCTAAGTGACAAACTGAGGAATTCGTATGAGGACCGACGTACATCAGCATCTGTGGACCGAGCCGCTCGTGGACGCGCTGGCTATCCGTCGCGAGCTTCCGTTCGTCCGCCGCGAGAACGGCCTGACCGTTCTGTATCTGGCTGGCGAGCGCCCCTACGTGATCGACCTGGCGGGCGAATCGCCAGATGCCCGCACACAGCTCGCTGCCCTGGATGGGATCGACAGGGTGCTGCTGTGCCTGTCTAGTCCGCTCGGAATCGAGGGACTCCAGCGCAGGCACGCGCTGGCCCTGATCGACGCCTACCACGAGGGAGCTCTGTCGCTGGACGGTCCGTTTGGCGTGTGGGGAGCGATCGCGCTCGACCGCGCAGACCCCGACGACGTCGATGACGTGCTCGGCCGCGGCTGCGTCGGGCTGTCGCTTCCCGCGGGCGCACTTGCGAGCGTGGACGCGATTGCGAGCCTGCGCGCCGTGCTCGCGTGCCTGGAAGCATGCGGCGCGCCGCTGTTCGTCCATCCCGGTCCCGGCCTGGGGATGGGCGCGAGCCTGCGCATGACCTGCTACCCGGCGCAGACCTCGTTGCAAGACCCGCTGTGGTGGCCCGCGCTGACGCGCTACCTGGCCGACCAGCAGGCCGCGTGGTTGGCCTTCCAGGCGGCCGGACGGGCGCGCCACCCCAAACTGCGTGTGATCTTCGCGATGCTAGCCGGCCTCGCGCCGCTGCACGCCGAGCGGCTGCGCTCGCGCGGCGCGACCATGGCCGGCGGCCCCGATCCGCTGGTCTTCTTCGAGACCTCCTCCTATGGCCCGAGCGCCGTGAGCATGATGGAGCGTGCGGTCGGCGCCGAGCAGCTGCTGTACGGATCTGACCGCCCGGTGGTGGAGCCGGGCGAGCTGGGGATGCCGGGCGAGCTGGACTGGCATGCGACAAGCCACGCGACCGACCGTGCCCTAGCCCTGGCCACCACTACCTCGGCGGTCTGAGCGATGCGCGCGACTAACCTGCGTTCGCTGCCGTCGCTTGCGGGCGCCGACGCGATTGCACGCCCGCGCGGGCGTGACCTGTCGGCGAGCGAGCTGCAAGCGTTCGTGGCCGAGCTGGCCGAGCGCCCCGAGCTGTGGATAGACCTCGTCAAGCACGACGCCAGCCAGCGCCTGTACGAGCAGCTGCTCGGCGACGATCACCTGACCGCGTGGCTGATCTGCTGGATGGACGACCAGGACACGGGCTTTCACGACCACGACGTCTCCGCGGGCGCGGTGTCGGTCGTCAGCGGGGCGGTGCTGGAGGAGCGCCTGACGCTCGCCGGGCCGCCGCGCGCTCGCGTGCTGCGCGCGGGCGAGAGCTTTCACTTCAGCTCAGCGGACATCCATCGCGTGCGCCATGCCGAATCAGATCCGGCTGTGACCCTGCACGTGTACTCGCCGCCACTGCTACGCATGGGCGCATACGCGGTGCAAGACGATGGCGTGCTGGTCCGCAACAGTGTTTCGCACACTGAGGAGCTGCGCCCGCTCGCCCAGGCGAGTGGCGTGCGGCCCTGAGGCGGTGGCGTTGCCGCGGCGTTGCCGCGGGTAACCCCCGAGAGGCTTCACACGACTTCCACGATGGCGTGGGCGTCGGCTCGGCGGAGACTGACACCAACGTCCATTCCGTTGAAGGAGGAGCCATGAGGAGAACGGTTTTTGAGATAGGCGGCCTCGTGGCCGCAGTCGTGCTGGTCGCGTTCGGTGTCGCATCGATCGTATTGGGCGCCAGCGGTCAGAGCACCGTCCGCAACAGCCTCGCCGAACAGAAGATCACGGGCACCCCCGACATGACCCCGACGGCTATCAAGGCCGAGGCGGCCAAGGCGGGCCTGGACACGGCGGCCCTGTCGATTCCGACATGCTCGGCGGCCAACCAGAAGGTGGAAAGCGGATCGACCGCGCGCTGTTTCGCGCAGTACATGAAAATCCACGCGCTGGAGGCCACCGGCGGCAAGGTCTACTCACAGATGCCGCGCTATGCGAGCGCCGCCGGCGAAGGAACCAACGAAGAAGCCAAGGCGCTGAAGGGCGCAAACGGCAAGCCCGAGGAAAACCCCGCCCGTAACGTGTGGATCCAGGAGACCGCGCTGTCGACCGCCCTGAACACCAGCTACATGGCCACCCAGGTCGGGATGTTCGGGATCGTGGTCGGCATCGCGCTGCTGCTCAGCGGGTTCGGCTTCGCCATCCTGGCCATCGGCGGCGCGCTGCGCAACCCCGACACGGCGCTGAAGATCCTGGCCTCGAGCGGACGCCACAGCGGTCACGGCGTCACACCAGCGCCGACCGGCGCGTAGACGCTCGGCTGACAGATGCCCGACAGGCTCAGATCCGGCGGCGGTTGCGCCGGATCTGAGCCCGCGTCGCGTGGATCGCACCCGTCCGCCAACCTTCGCGAACTCGTCTAGCCGAGGAAAATCGGGCTCAAGTTTGCGGCGATGTTGACGATACGGCCCGGGAGTCGACATGGAGTCGGCTCGGGACCTCAAAGGAGATGAAAACATGTCCCTGACGATCAACACCAACCTGGAGGCGATGAACTCCGCCAGGAACCTGAACAACACCGAGAACATGCTGTCGAGCACGATGCAGCGTCTGTCCTCGGGTCTTCGGGTCAACACTGCGGCCGACGACGTTGCCGGCTATGCCATCAGCCAGAGTCTGCAGAGCCAGGTCAACGGGCTCAACCAGGCGGGCCAGAACATCCAGGACGCGGTTGCTCTTGCGCAGACGGCGCAGGGTGCGCTGAACAACATCAACACGATGCTTCAGCGTGTTCGCGAGCTTGGTGTGGAGTACGCCAACGGCACGACCTCCAAAGAAGACCAGGAAGCGATCTCCGCGGAGAGCGAACAGCTGGTCGAAGAGATCAAGCGTGTCGGTGAAACGACTCAGTTCAACGGTGTGAGCCTGCTCAACAGCAAAGAAGAAATCGCGTTCCAGGTGGGCGCCAACGACAAAGAAACGATCGGCGTCAAAGCCGTCGAACTCTACAAAGAAATCGAAAAAATCAAAGGCGTCCTTGAAAAAGGCAAAGAACCGCTGAAAGAAGTCGACGAAGCGATCGCCAAAGTGTCGACGCTTGCTGGTGAATTCGGTTCGGTGCAGAACCGTATTCAGTTCACCCAGTCGAACCTGGAAGTTTACAGCCAGAACCTGACTTCGGCTGTGAGCGCGATCACCGACGTGAACATGGCCACTGAAATGACCAACTTCACCAAGGACCAGGTTCTCCAGCAGGCCGGCGTGTCGATCCTGGCGCAGGCCAATCACCTGCCCAACGCGACGCTCAAGCTGCTCGAATAGCAGTCAGTCGGTCACATCTTCCTGCGCGGTGGCGCCTCGAGGACGCCACCGCAGCAGCGAAGCCGCCAGCCGGCGCGAGCTTCACTGGCTCGGCCGGCTCGCGTCGTTTCGCGGCCGTTCGGCGGTGACGATCGACTACCCGATCTCGCGCTCGTGCATGCGCTGGCGCTGTGGCTCGACCGTGTACCTGGGTCCTGGGCCGAGGCCATCCCTGCGGCGAAGATGCCAAAGCGCGTGAAAGCAGAGCCCGCCAGCAGCGCTGCGCCGCTGAGCGCAGCGGCGACACGGCTGCGCGGCGCGAACGTCACGGCGCCGAACGCACCGGCGCCCGTCAAGGTCTTGGCAGCCCTCATCCGCCTGCCGGCGGTGCCCTCGCGCAGGGTCTCGGCGACCATCCCCAGGCGGCGCTCCAGCAGCCGCTCGCACAGCAGCTCCACGCCGGCGCCCACGATCGCCATGCGGCGCGCGGGCTCGCGCTCGGCCAGCGGCGCGGCCAGCAGACCGAAGCCGGCCCCCGCTGCGGCGGCCGAGCCGGCGAACAAGAACGGGAGCTCGCGGTGACCCTCGTGCCAGGCCGGCACCGCGGTGTTGGCGATCAGCGCGGCCGTGTAGGAGGAGATGCCCGCCCCGAACAGCGCCGCGCCGGCAGTGGCCGCGCGCCCGCCGCGCGGCGCCAGGCCGAGCACGTCGCTCGCCGTGGCGAATCCGTTGAGCGGCCCGTACACACCGAGCAGCCATGAGCCCATGTTCATCGGCGAGGTCGGCTTGAACACGCGCAGCATGTTCAAGAAGCGCTTCGGGCGTCCGAGGTCGTGGACGAGCGCCGCCAGCGAGACCCCGAGCGCGGCGCTCGCGCACAGCTTGCACGAGCGCGCCAGGTGCGCGCGGCCAGTCAGCTCGGCGCCGGCGGCCACGACCGAGCTGCCCGCGGCCAGCCCTCCGGCGAACAGGTATCCGGCGATGTCGCGCTCCTGCCACACCGGCGCCTTGATGATCGGCCTTCCGTAATAGGAGCCGGGGCGCTCGCGCGCACGCCGGCGGCGTTGACCGTCGCGTGCGCCGACGGGCTCGTCCGCCGCGCTGCTCAACGTCTGCTCCCGGCGAACGCGATCGCTGCGCCGGCCAGCAGCCCGCTGGCGGCGATCGCCACGTTGCGCCACATCGCCGGCAGATCGCGGGTGGTGACGATCGGGTCGGGCGGCAGCCCGTAGACCTCGGGCTCGTCGAGCAGCAAAAAGAAGGCGCCGTCGCCGCCCACGCCGTCGTCGGGGTCGTGCCCGTACAGCCGAGCCTCCGTCACTGCCGGCCTCGTGCAGCTGCTCGATGCGTCCGGCAGCGCGCTCGTGCAGCTCATCGAGCTCGCCGAATTGGATCGAGTCGGTCGGGCACGCCTTCGCGCAGGCCGGCTCCTGGCCCGCGCTGAGGCGGTCATAGCAGAGCGTGCACTTGAAGATGCGACCGTCGTCCTCGCGCTTGTCGAGCACGCCGTAGGGGCAGGCGGGCACGCAGTAGCCACAGCCGTTGCACACGTCCTGTTGCACGACCACGGTCCCGAACTCGGTGCGAAAGATCGCGCCGGTCGGGCACACGTCCAGGCAGGCTGCGTGCGTGCAGTGCTTGCACACGTCAGAGGCCATCAGCCAGCGAAAGCTCTCGCCCTCGCGCTGGAAGTTGGACTGGTGGGCGCCGATCGGCGCGCGCTGCTCGATGAAGGCGACGTGGCGCCACGTGTCCGCGCCCAGGCTGCCGGAGTTGTCGTGGGACATGCCCGTCCAGTTGAGGCCGTCCTCGGGTACCTGGTTCCACTCCTTGCAGGCGACCTCGCACGCCTTGCAACCGATGCACAGTGAGGTATCGGTGAAGAAGCCCATGCGCGGCGGGTGGCGCCCGTAGCCCGAGCTCGCGGCCGGGTCGGCGCTGCCGAGCAGGACATTCACCAACTGGACGTCACTCACGGCTTCATTCCCGTCTGCGCGGTGATGCCGGCGCGCTCACGGTACTCGCGCACGAGCGCCTGGCGCGCCGCGCCGCGCGGGCGCCGGCCGGGGCGGATGTCGACGCTCAGCGCCTTGACCTCCTGGATATGCGAGCTGGGATCCAGCGCCATCGAGGACAACTCGTTCATCGAGTCGCCCTTCGCATAGCCGTTGGGGCCCCAGTGATAGGGCATGCCGATCTGGTGGATCGTGCGCCCCTCAATTTTCAGCGGGGTCATCCGGTCGGTGACCAGCACGCGCGCCTCGATCGCCCCGCGCGCACTGACGAGCGTCGCCCAGCCGGCGTGCTGCAGGCCACGCTCGGCGGCAAGCTCGGGTGATACCTCGCAGAAGAACTCGGGCTGCAGCTCGGCCAGGTAGGGCGTCCAGCGGCTCATGCCGCCCGCGGTGAAGTGCTCGGTCAGGCGATATGTGGTGACGACGAACGGGAACACGTCGCCCCCGGGCTCGTCGGGGTCCGGGTGGTAGCGATTGTTCTCGTGCTCATACACTTCCCGCGCCGGGTTGCGCTGACGAGCGGGGTACATCGAGTTGGCCACCGGCGAGTCCTGCGGCTCGTAGTGGGTGGGCAGCGGGCCGTCGGCGACGCCCGCGGGCGCGAACAGCCAGCCGCGACCATCGGCCTGCATGATGAACGGCGTGTCGCCAGAGATCGCTGCGGGCCCGCGCGCATCTGGCGGCGGGCGGTAGTCGGGCGGCTTGTCGGCCTGGAAGTCGGGCGTGTCGTGCCCGGTCCATTCGCCCTTCTGCGCATCCCACCAGACGAGCGCCTTGCGCTCGCTCCAGGGCCTGCCTTGCGGGTCGGCCGAGGCGCGGTTGTAGAGAATGCGGCGGTTGGCCGGCCACGCCCACGCCCACTCACTGCCCGTCCAGTTCTGCTCGCTCGCGGGCTTGCGCCGGGCGGTCTGGTTGACGCCGCCGGCGTAGCAGCCGCAGTAGATCCAGCAGCCGCACGAGGTCGACCCGTCGGCCTTCAGCTCGGTGTAGCCGGACAGCATCTTCCCGTCGGCGTCGCGTCCGTTGATCTCCGCGAGCACGGCCTCGGCATCCGGGTCCTGGTGCTGGCCCTCGGTCGGGTACTCCCAGGTCAGCTCGAGCACGGGCCGATCACGCTCGTCGCGCGAGTCCGACAGGAGCTCGCGAACGCGCTTGGCGAGGTGGTAGACGAACCATAGGTCGCTGCGCTGCTCGGCGACGGGCTCCTGGGCCTTGTGGTGGAACTGCACCATGCGCTGGGTGTTGGTGAACGTGCCGTCCTTCTCGATGTGCGCGGCGGCGGGGAAGAAGAAGACCTCCGTGGCGATGTCCTGCGTGCGCATCTCGCCCGACTCGATCTCCGGCCCGTCCTTCCACCACGTCGCTGACTCGATCAGCGAGAAGTCGCGCACGACCAGCCAGTCGAGCTTGGACATCCCCAGGCGCTGCATGCGCGAGTTGGCCGATCCGACGGCGGGGTTCTCGCCGAACAGGAAGTACCCCTTGACGGTGCCCTTGATCTGCTCCATCACGGTGTCGTAGGTGCTGTGGCTGGCGGTCAGGCGCGGCAGGTAGTCGAAGCGATAGTCGTTGTCGGCGGTTGCCGACTCTCCCCACCATGCCTTGAGCAGGCTGACGGCGTAGTCGCGCATGTTGCCCCAGTAGCCGCGGCGCGCGGACGTGCTCCGCACGAAGGAGTCGAGGTCTGAGTGGCGCTGCGCGTGGGGCATCGGGATATAGCCGGGCAGCGTGTCAAACAGCGTGGGGATGTCGCTGGAGCCCTGGATCGAGGCATGCCCGCGCATCGCCATCACGCCGCCGCCGGGGCGCCCCATGTTGCCGAGCAGCAACTGCAACACAGAGGCCGCGCGGATGTACTGCGAGCCGATCGTGTGCTGGGTCCAGCCGACGCCGTGCACAAACGCGGTCGTGCGCTCGCGCCCGGAGTTGGCCACGAACAGCTCGCAGACCCTGGCGAAGACGTCCTGGGGCACGCCGCACACGCGTTCGACGGTCTCGGGAGTGTAAGACGCGTAGTGGCGCTTGAGGATCTGCCAGACACAGCGCGGGTGCTGCAGGGTCATGTCCAATTTCGGCTGCCTGCGCGCGGCGTCGGCGTCGCGCTCCTGGCCCTCGCCGGGCAGCGCCTCGACATTTCCCTCAAGCTCGCGCTGCCCGGCCGCGGCGGCCACGAACGCGTCCTCGTACTGCCAGCTGGAGGGGTCATAGCCGCGTTTGTCCTCGTCATAGCCCGAGAACAGCCCGTCGGCGCCGACGTCGGCGAACTCCTCGCCGACGATCGTGGGGGCGTTGGTGTAGGCGAGCACGTACTCGCGGAAGTCCGATTCGGTCGTTAGGACGTGGTTGATGATTGCGCCGAGGAAGGCGATGTCGCTGCCGGCGCGCAGCGGCACGAACATGTCGACCAGCGCGCTCGTGCGGCTGTAGTGGGGGTCGACGTGGATCACCGTCGCGCCGCGCGCCTTGGCCTCCATCACCCACTGGAAGGCGACCGGATGTGCCTCGGCCATGTTCGAGCCCTGCAGCACGATCAGGTCGGAGTTCTGCAGGTCGCCGGGCAGCGTGCTGGAGGCGCCACGGCCGAAGGAAGTGCCCAGGCCGACCACCGTCGAGGAGTGGCACACGCGCGCCTGGTTCTCGATCTGGATCACTCCGCATGCCGTGAGGAACTTCTTGATGAGGTAGTTCTCCTCGTTGTCGAGCGTCGCACCGCCCAGCGCGGCGATGCTCATGGAGCGCCGCGTGCGCCTGCCGTCGTTCTCCCACTCCCATCCCTCCGCACGGGTCTGCACGAATTTCTCGGCCACCATGCCCATCGCCGTCTCCAAGTCAAGGCGCCGCCACTCGCTCGCGTGGGGCGGGCGATACAGCACGTGGCGCTCGCGCGCGTCGCCAGTCGTCAGCTGCAGTGTGGCCGAGCCCTTCGGGCACAGCCGCCCGCGGCTGTGTGGCGCGTCGGGGTTGCCCTCGATCTGGATCGCCCGGCCGTCCTTGACGTACACGTTCTGGGCGCAGCCGACCGCGCAGTAGGGGCATACGGACTTGACCACGCGGTCGGCGTCGACGGTGCGCGCGCGAAGCTCACGCGTCGTGAGCGACTGCGCGGCCGCGCCGCGGCCCAGGCGGTCTGGACCACGCAGCTGGCGCAGCACCGGCCAGTCTGTGAGCGATGGCAGGCGGGTCACTGGCGTGACGATACCCCGCAGCGCCCGCGGCGAACCGCCGCGCTCGCGGCGCCGACGATCAGGCGCGGTTGTGGTCTGCGGAGCCGTGGTCGGTGTTCGCGCCCGCGATCAGCTCCAGCGCATGCGTCAGGCTCGGCGCCAGCGCCTCGCCGACCTGCGTGATCGCCCGCGGGCTGCCGGGCAGGTTGACGATCAGCGTCGCTGCGCGCACGCCCGCGGTGGCCCGCGAGAGCATCCAGTGAGGTGTATGTGGTTGGGAGGCGAGGCGCATCGCCTCGGCGATCCCGGGAATCTCGCGCTCGAGCACCGCGCGCGTGGCCTCGGGGGTGACGTCGTCGGGCGAGACGCCCGTGCCGCCGCTGGTCAACACGAGCGCGCAGCGCTCATCGTCGCACCAGTGGCGCAGGCGCCGTTCGATCAGGCCCCGGTCGTCGCTCACCAGGTCGTGCTCGACGGTGCTTGCTCCCAGCTCGCGCGCGAGCGTCTCCAGCCTCGGCCCGCTCTCGTCCTCGCCGTCGCCGGCGGACTTGGAGGTGCTGATCGTGAGTGCCACGGCGCGCACCTTCTCAGTCCCCCTCGCGGCGGTAGTCGCTGCGCCCGCCGCGCTTCTCCAGCAGCACCACCTGCTCGAGCTCGATGCCGCGCTCCAGTCCCTTGACCATGTCATAGACCGTCAGGGCTGCCACTGCGCAGGCGGTCATTGCCTCCATCTCCACACCCGTGCTCGCGATCGTTCGCGCCTCGCTGGTCAGCTCGACGATGCCCGTCTCAACATCTACGCTTGCTCCCACATCCACGTAGGTGAGCGGTAGGGGATGCGCGAGAGGGATCAGTTGCGCGGTCTGCTTGGCGGCCTGGATGCCGGCGATCCTGGCGACCCCCAAGACCTCTCCCTTGGGGCCGTCGCCGGCCTGTACCGCCAACGCGCTGTGCGCAGACATGCGCACGCGCGCTCGCGCCCGTGCGACACGTTCGCTCGGCGGCTTGGGGCCGACGTCGACCATCCGCGCGGAGCCGTTGCGGTCGACGTGTGTAAGCCGACCGGGGCTGGCAGGCTCGGTTGCGCTTGGCGTGGCCGGTGCGTCGATCGGTGGCCGTGTGCCCGCCACCCATCCGCCGTCTGCGTCGCTGCTGCCGCCAGCGCCATCCACCTCGCGCTTCCAGATCGGCGCCTCGGCCTTGATCCGGTCGATCGCCTCGCGGGCGGCCGCGAACGCGGCCGGCCGGTGGGCGGCAGAGACGGCGACGATCACGCTCGGCTCGCCCAACGGCACGCTGCCCACGCGGTGCTCGGCGGCGGCTGCGTGCAGGTCGTGGGTGCGCGCGCAGTCGCGCACGATCTGCTCGATGCGCTCGTGTGCCATCTCGGCGTACGCCTCGTAGTCCAGGCGCGCCACCTCGCGCGTGACGCCCTCGAACGTCACGATCGCGCCCGCGCCGGGATCGGACACGGCCGCTCGCACCCGCTCGCGCGACAGCGGCTGCTCGCTCACCAGCACGTGTACGGGCGTCTCGATCGGCTGGCTGCCGCCGCTGAGCGGCGGGATCAGCGCGAGCTCGTCGTCGCGACGCAGCTCGGTGTGCGGATCGGCGTATTCGCGGTTGACCGCCATCACCACCGGCAGCCGCGACAGCGCTTCTCCCAGCCCCTCGACCTGCTCCAGGCAGCGCAGGGCGTCCGCCACGGTGGCGCCGTCTGGCAGGCGAAGCTGTACAGACTCGGCGCCCGCGCGTTCGCGCAGCACCGCGAACAGCCGCACGTTCATGACCATCGGCTCGTCGCTCATGCCCAGCCGCCCATCCAGGGAGCCAGCGGCTCGATCTCCACGCGCTCTGTGGGCGCCACGCGCGTGGTCTGGCTGGGGATCAGCGCGAGAGCGTCTGCGGCGAGCATCGAGCTGAGGACATGCGAGCCCTGCGGGCCGGTGGGCGCGACGTGCCGGCCGTCCTCGCGTTCGCTCAGCCGGCAGCGCAGCGCGTGCGCGCGTCCGGCGGGCTTGTCATAGCCGCTGTCCAGGCGCGCCGTCGAGCGCGCGCGCGCCTGGGGGGCGCCCTGCATCGCGCGCAGCGCGGGACCGGCGAGCAGCACGAACGTGACCATCGCCGAGACCGGGTTACCCGGCAGGCCGAACACGGGCCTGCCGTTCAAAGTCCCGAACCACGTCGGGTGCCCCGGCCGCAGCGCAAGGCCCCAGAACGCCTGGGTCGCGCCGAGCGCGCGCAGGCTGGCGCGCACATGGTCGTGTGCGCCCACCGACACGCCTCCGCAGATGACCACCGTGTCGGCGTCGTGCGCGGCAGCGGCGATCGCCGTGCGCGTGGCGCGCTCGTCGTCGCCCACGACCTCGCTGGCGAGCACCTCTGCGCCAGCGCAGCGCGCGAGCGCGCCGACGGAATAGGAGTTGGAGTCCCTAATGGCGCCCGGGCGTGCCCGCTCGCCGGCCGCGAGCAGCTCGTCCCCTGTCACGAGCAGCGACACGCGCGGCGCGCGGGCACAGCGCACCTGCGCGCGTCCAACCGATGCGAGCACTCCGAGCTGTGCGGGACCGAGCGTCACGCCGCGCTGCAGCACGGTCGTGCCCGCCTGCATGTCCTCGCCGGCGCGGCGCACCTGCTCGCCGGCTGCCACCGCCTCGAGCACGTGCACGTCGGTGTCATCGCGGCGCGTGCGCTCGACGCGCACGACCGCGTCGGCTCCCGCGGGGATGATCGCCCCCGTCGAGATCGCGATCGCCTGTCCGTCGCCGAGCGTCGCCTGCGCGGGGCGCCCGGCGCGCGACTCGTCCACCAGACGCAGGACGACCGGCTCGGCGTCGCACGCGCCGGCGACGTCGGCGGCCCTGACCGCGAAGCCGTCCATCGCCGAGCCGTCGAAGGGCGGCAGCGGTCGCTCGGCCACGATGTCCTGCGCGAGCACCCGCCCGAGCGCCGAGTCAATCTCGAACGTCTCGCTCGGCAGCGGTGTGAGCGCGTCGAGCACCATGCGCACAGCGTCATCCAGCTCGATCTGCCCGCTTGCGTCCATCGCCCGGCAACTGTAGTGCCGGAGCGGCGCATCGACGAAGACCGCCGAATGTCAGAGGCGGGCGTGCACGACGACCTGCGGATGCCAGACTGGGGCGATGGACGACGCCGTTGCCAGCGCGAGACTGCCATCCATCGCCGATCCGAGCGCAGGGCAGACATGCGCGCTCGTCGCCGTGCTCGCCGGCGGGCTGGCCACGCGCATGGGCGCGGCCAAGGCATCGGTCGATCTGTGCGGGCGGCCGTTGATCTCCTACCCGCTGGGCGCGGCGCGCGCTGCAGGCCTTGACGCGGTCGTGGTGGCCAAGCGCGCCAGCCGCCTGCCGCCCCTGCGCGAGCGGATCGTCTCTGAGCCCGACAGTCCCCGACACCCGCTGTGCGGGATCGTCGCTGCGCTGCGCCACGCGGGCGTTTCCGTGATCGCAGTCGGCTGCGACATGCCGTTTGTCAGCGCCGGCATGCTCGCATGGCTGGCGCGCGCCGGCGGCGAGACGGGACTCCGGCGATCCGGCGAGCAAGCGTGCTCGAGCCCCGCCCAGGCCGCGGTGGCCGAGGTCGACGGCCGCCTGCAGCCGCTTCCGGCGCTCTACCGCCCGGCGGACCTGCCCAAGCTCGAACGCGCGCTCGCCCGCGAATGCTCGCTGCAAACCACGCTGCAGGCGCTTGCGCCACGCGTCATCGCCGAGGAGGCGCTGGCGGCATTCGGCGAGCCCCGGCGCCTGTGCTTCAGCGTCAACGCTCGCGAGGATCTGCAGACGGCGCGTCGCTGGATGGAGGGCTGACGGTGCTCGACGCGCTCGACCGGCCGCTGCGCGACCTGCGTATCTCGGTGACCGACCGCTGCAACCTGCGCTGCCGCTACTGCATGCCGCGCGAGGTCTACGGAGCGGACTATCGCTTCCTGCCCCGCGCGGAGATCCTCGACTTCGAGGAGATTGCCCGCCTGGCGCGCGTGTTCGCGCAGCTGGGCGTGCGCAAGATCCGCCTCACCGGTGGCGAGCCGCTGCTGCGGCGCGACATCGAGCGGCTCGTGGCGATGCTCGAGTCGATCGGCGGGATCGATGAGATCGCGATGACCACCAACGGGCTGCTGTTGGCCGGCAGGGCGCAGGCGCTCGCGCGGGCGGGGCTCGCGCGCGTGACGGTCAGCCTGGACGCCCTCGACGACGGCGTGCTCGCGGCGATCGGCGATGCGCCCCTGTCGGCGCGGCGCGTGCTCGCGGGCGTCGACGCGGCTGGCGCCGCAGGCCTGCACCCGGTGAAGGTCAACATGGTGGTGCGCCGCGGGGTCAACGACCACTGCGTGGTCGACATGGCCGAGCGCTTTCGCCACAGTGGCGTGGCGCTGCGCTTTATCGAGTACATGGACGTGGGCGCCAGCAACGGCTGGCGCCTGGAGGAGGTCGTGCCGGCGCAGGAGATCCTGCGCTCGCTGCAGGCGCGCTGGCCGCTGGAGCCGCTCGACCCCGTCGTCGCGGGCGAGGTGGCCTCGCGCTATCGCTACTGCGACGGCGCTGGGGAGATCGGGCTGATCCATTCGGTCAGCGAGCCGTTCTGCGGCGGATGCACACGCGCGCGGCTGTCGGCCGACGGCAAGCTGTTCACGTGCCTGTTCGCGCGCCGCGGGCATGACCTGCGCGCGCTGCTGCGCGCCGGCGCCGACGATGGTCAGATCGAGCAGGCCCTGCACGAGGTGTGGGGCGCTCGCGCCGACCGCTACTCGGCGCAGCGCTCGCAGGCCACCGCGCCGACTCATGGCGGCGATCGGGCACACGCGGACGGGGGAGAGAACGTTGACTTGCGGGTCGGCGACGGCCAGCCCCCGAAGATCGAGATGTCCTACATCGGCGGCTGAGCCCACACGGCGACGTCCTCGGGCGCGATCAGCAGGCGTAGCGGCGCACCGACCTGCAGCGTGACCGTCTCGGCGATACGCACGGTCAGCTCCAACGCGCCGTCGAGGGCTACGGTCAGCTCGCGCACGGCGCCCAGATCGACCTCGTCGAGCAGGATCGCCTGATAGCCGCCGGCGTCCTCGCCGGGTTGCTGTATGCGGATGCGCTCGGGGCGCACGCACCACACGATCTCGCGTCCCTGTGCAAGCTCGCGTGTCGGTGCGCGGACCTCGACTCCGGCGCTGCGCAGGGCGTCCGGGCCGGCGACATGCCCGCGCCGCGCGTTGGCGATGCCCAGCAGGGCGGCGACCTGCGCCGAGTTCGGCGTGCGGAAGACCTCGCTGCGCGGCCCAGCCTGCAGCGCGCGCCCGCCGTCGATGACAACGATCTCCTCGGCCAGCAGTGCCGCCTCCTCGGGATCGTGCGTGACGATGACCGTGCACAGATCGCTGTCGCGCTGCAGCGCGCGCAGGTCGCGGCGCAACCGGTCGCGGACGGGTGCATCCAGGCCGGTGAAGGGCTCGTCGAGCAGCAGCACGCGCGGCTCGATCGCGAGCGCCCGCGCGAGCGCGACGCGACGCTGCTGTCCACCGGACAGTTCCTCGGGATAGCGGTCCACCAGGCCGGCCAGACCGAGGCGCTCAAGCCACCAGGCCGCAAGCTGGGGTCGCGCGCGCTTGCCGAAGTTCACCTGGCGCCACACGGTGCGCCGCGGCAGCAGCGCCGACTGCTGGGGAACGTAGCCGATCTCTCGCCGCTCGCAGGCAAGCAGGTGCAACGCACGTGAGCCCGCGTTGACGTGCCCGCCTTCGCTTGCGGTGAGGCCGGCGAGCAGGCGCAGCGTCAGCGTCTTGCCCGCGCCGGAGGGACCGAGCAGCGCAAGGCGCGGGCTGTTTGCGCGGTGGGCTAGGTCGAGCGAGAAGTCGCCCAGGCGCTTGCGCAGCGCGAAGTCGAGGGGGTCGGGCGAGCGCTCCACGCCGGCTGCCGGCGGGTCCCAGGCGGCGAGGGTGGCCGCGTCCACCTTGCGCCCGCGGCGTCTGGGCGCGTGCATGCCGCTGGCCAGCAGGAACACGAGCGCGACGGCCAGCGCGACAGCCACGGGAAGCATCGTGGCCGGCAGGCCGCTGGAGCCGAACTGCACGAAGGCGAAAACGGGCAGCGAGTAGGGGTGGTAGGCGAGGATGACCGTCGCGCCGAACTCGCCGAAGCAGCGCAGCCACGCGAGCACTAGCCCGGCGCCGATGCCCGGTCCGGCGGCGGGCACGGCCACCCGCCAAAAGCGCGCCACGCGTCCGTGCCCGAGCGCGCGGGCCATGTCCTCTAGCGCGGGGTCGACCGCGGCGAATGCCGCGCGGGCGGCCACGATCGCAAAGGGCGCCGCCACGAACGTCTGAGCGAGCACGATGCCGATGCGGGTGTCGGTCAGGTTGCCCCCGAACAGCCGTCCAGCGGTCGTGTAGGGGCCGACCACGTAGAGCAGCAACAGGCCGCTCATCAGCGGCGGCAGCGCCAGTGGCAGCGCCACCAGCGCGAGCGCCAGCCGGGCGGCGGGCCCGCGCCCGCGGGCGAGCAGGTAGGCCAGCGGGACGCCGAGCGTGGCGATCACCACGGCCGAGATGGTCGCGGTCAGTAGCGAAGTCGCCAGCGCCGCGCCCAGGCCCGGGGCCGAGGACACCCCGCCGCCCAGACGCACTACGAATGCGATGATCGGAGCCAGCAGGTAGAGGGCCAGCAGGCCGGCGAGCCACGGCAGCGGGCTGCGCGCCCGGTCGAGCATCGCTCAGGGAGTGGCTGCGCCCACTGCGCTGCCGAGCCCGGCAGGCACTGAGGCAGCGGGGCCGCTGAGCTTCGGCGAGATCGGGGTGAGCCCGCTGCTCGTCAAGGTGGCGCTGGCGCTGAGCAGGTAGCGCACGAAGGCTTCCGCGCTGGCCTGGTGGAGAGGGTGGTTGAGGACCGTAACCGTATAGGCGGCGGTCTTTGCGATCGGCGCGAGGCTGACCGTGGGGATGTGCGCGACGTTGGCCTCGATCGCGTAGAAGAAGCCGGCGTCGAGCTGCCCCGCCTGCAGCCGTCCCACCAGATCCGTCTCGGGGAACACCGGGAACGAGCGCTGCGCCGTTCTCAGCGCCGGCCTGCCCAGCTTCCTGGCGGCTTCTTGCAGGGCCTGCACCGTCAGCAGGCCCTTGGGGTCGAGCTTGGGGTCGGTGCGCCCCACCCTGATGCCGGGCGAGAGGATCACTTCATACCAGGGCCTGCCGTGCGCGAGCTCTCCTGCGAACCTGCTGTTGGGGGCATAGCCGAGCACGAGCGGCGTGGTCGCGAAGGTCGAGTACCACGACACCCAGTTCCCGTTGGCCGAGCCCTGCAGTGTCTGGTCGGCTTCCGCAGAGGCCGACACGAACACGTCGACCTGGCGGACCTTGTCCTTGATCTGCTTGGCGTCTTCGCCAGAGCCGCCGCCGAAACCCTGGAAGGAGTAGCCCGTCGACTTCTGGAAGGCCGGTCCGATGTCGTCTTCCATCAGCTTGGCCAGCGAGCCCGCGTAGATGACGGCCACGGTGCCGCTGTGGCTGGAGGAAGCGGTCGCGCTCGTCGAGCTGCTGCTGGAACCGCACGCGCTCGCTGCTACAGCCACGATCGCCAGCAATACGGCGAGGGCTGGATGCGCGGCGCCCGCCTTCATGCCGCCCGCCCGCGCACGGACGCTCCGTCGCGTTCGACCATCACCGAGGTGGCCTTCACGATCGCGGTGGCGGGCACGCCCGGGGCGAGCCCCAGCTCCTGCACGGAGTCGCGGGTGATCGCCGCCGTCAGCTGGAACGGCCCGGCATCGATCTCGACCAGCGCCATCACGCCGCCGATCTCTACGGAGCGCACCACTCCCGGCATGCGGTTGCGCGCCGAGCCGCTCGTGCGCGTGCGGTGTCGCTGCGGGGTGCGCGACAGGCGCGCGACCTCCGTGGCGGATACGCGCCTGCGGTTGTGCTCGTCGCGATGGGTGTGCAGCTTGCCGGCATTGGCCCAGCGGCGCAGCGTGTCCACGCTCACGCCGATCGCGGCGGCGGCCTCGCCGAGCGACATGTCCTTATTCTTGCTCTGCCTGGGCATTGCCTATGCAGGCAGCTTACGTGATCGCACGCATACGCGTCGGCTGCTCTAGGCTCAGATGGCGATCCAAGATGTCCGCAGATCGAACAACCGGTCCGTCCGGTCCGCACGCCTCGTCGCCCCTCGCCCCGGGCGCGGTCACCGTGCTCGAACGCGACGGCGAGCGCGACGCGGTCGCGGTGGAGGAGCCGCTGGAGATCCGCGTCGACGGCGAGTCGATGGCGGTGACCATGCGCACGCCCGGCAATGACGAGGAGCTCGCGCTGGGCTTCCTCTACGGCGAGGGCCTGATCGACGGCCCGACGCAAGCCGGGCTGAGCGACGATCTGGCGGCCAACACGATTGAGGTGCGCGGGCCGCTGGTACGCGAGTTGCCCGTGCGGCGCTTCTACACGACGTCCTCATGCGGCGTGTGCGGCAAGGGAGCGATCGAGGAGGTGACGGTGCACTGCGGGCCGCTCAAGCCCGGCCCGCGGGTCGCTCGCACGCTGCTCGCGGGACTGCCCGAGCGCTTGGTGCAGCCGGGCTTCGCGCGCACCGGGAGCCTGCATGCGACTGGCCTGTTCGACGAGCGCGGAGAGCTGTTGTGCATGCGCGAGGACGTCGGGCGCCACAACGCGATGGACAAGGTCGTCGGTTGGGCGCTGGTTGAGGGACTGCTACCGCTGTCGGGAAGGCTGCTGTGCGTCAGCGGACGCCTGTCCTTCGAGCTCGTCCAGAAGGCGGCCGTGGCGGGCGCGCCGGTACTCGTCGGCGTGGGCGCTCCGACCTCGCTCGCGGTGGCGCTGGCGCGCGAGCGCGACCTGACGCTGTGCGGCTTCGCGCGCCGGGGCCGCGTGAACGTGTATGCGGGCGAGGAGCGCGTGGTGTAGCTGGCCACGCGCTCCCGGGTGCGCGGCTACTTGATCGTCAGCTTGAGCGTTGCGCTGGCTTTCTGGGCGATTTTCTTGGTGGCGTCACCGACGGTCACGTTGATCTGGAATTCGCCGCCGTGGGGGTACTGTTTGGCGGTCGGTTTGCCCGACAGCACACCTTTGGGGCTCAACGTAAAGCCGGTCGGCAGGTGTGTGGCGCTGGTCACTTTCCAGCTGTCGGGGAGCAGGCCGCCGGCGGCGGTCAGCTGTGTCGAGTAGTGCACGCCGGGCGTCGCTTCGGGCAGCGTGGTGGTGGTGACATGCAGGCCGACCACCGTCAGCGTGAAGCGCTGGGTGCTGGGTGCGCCGACGCCGTTTTCGGCGGTGAGGGTGATCTGGAAGCTCCCGGTCTGCTTGGGCGTCCCGGAGAACACTCCGTCGGCGAAGCTGACGCCTTCGGGCAGGGTGCCCCACTTGGTGATCGTCGGGGCGGGCGTTCCGGTTGCGGTGACGGTGAACGTACTGGATTCGTGGTCGTTGAAGGTCGCTTCCGGTGCCGAGGTGATCACCGGCGGCGCGTCCACTGTGAGGGTGAAGCTCTGGGTGGTAAAGCCGGCGGTGTTGGTCGCCGTGAAGGCGACCGTGTAGATGCCTTCCTGGGTGGGGGTGCCGGAGAGCGTGTCGGTGCTTTCGTTGAATTTGACGCCCGCTGGCAGTGTGCCGGTCTCTTTGATCGTCGGCGCGGGGGTGCCCGTGGCGGTCACCGTAAAGCTTCCTTCGCTGTCCTCGGTGAAAGTGGTGTTGTCAGCCGAGGTGATCCTTGGGGCAGCGTCCACGGTGAGCGTGAAGCTGTGGACGGCATCTGAGCCGATTCCGTTGTGGGCCGTGAATTTGATCGGGAAGCTGCCTTCCTGAGTAGGTGTGCCGGAGAGCGTGTCGGTGCTTTCGTCGAATGTCACGCCTTCCGGAAGCGTGCCCGACTCGGTCACCGACGGGGTCGGCGTGCCGGTGGAGGTGACGGTGAAGCTGCCTTGGCTGCCCTTCGTGAAGGTCACTTCCGGCGCTGAGGTGATCGTGGGCGCTGCGTCGACGGTGAGCGTGAAGCTCTGGACGGCGTCTGTGCCGATTCCGTTGTGGGCTGTGAATTTGATCGGGAAGCTGCCTTCCTGGGTCGGCGTGCCGGAGAGCATATTGGTGCTTTCGTCGAAGGTGATGCCTTCGGGCAGAGTGCCGGTCTCTTTGATCGTCGGCTCGGGTGTGCCTGTGGCGGTCACCGTGAAGCTGCCTGCCTGGCCCTCGGTGAACGTGGCGCTGTCAACGGATGTGAACGCGGGCGCTTCGTTGACAGTTTCGCTAAACGAGCCAGACGATCCGCTGTAGTTGGAGTCGCCCGAGTAGGAGGCAGTGACTTCGTTGACGCCGGCTGTGTGCAGCGTGGTGGTGCACACAGCCGTGTCGGGGGATGACAGGCTCAGCGGCTGGGCGGAGCATTGTGGGATCGTCCCCGAGCTGTCCGAGAAGGACACGGTGCCGGTAGGCGAGCCCGTGCCCGGCGCGACGGGGGCGACGGTCGCCGTGTAGGTGACCTGCGCGCCGACCGTGCCGGTGCCTTCGTCAGACGAGCTCGCCGACGTGGTTGTCGCGACGGCCGGCGCGGTGGCCGAGGTCAGGCGCATCGTCAGGATGTTGCGATACAGCGCCGGGTCCTTGGCGCCGATCGTGTACCGCGCCGACGGGTTGGTTCCGAGCACGGTGCCGGCGGAGGTGATCGGCTTGGGCAGCCTGTAGCCGGCGAGGACCATCGTCAGCGACCCGTCGGGGTTCTGTACGACCGCGGGGCCGTAGGCGCGGCCGGAGTAGTAGGCGCTGATCCCCAGCGGTTCGTCCTTGCCTTCTGCCAGGGCCTTGTCCTGAGCGGCCGACGCGGAGAACGTGTAGTCGGTGCTGAGCACGACCTTGGGCACCGACCATTCCCTGCCGTTGGTCGACGATGTGTAGAAGATCTGGTTGAACGCGTCGCTGTCGCCGTCGGTCGCCCACGATCCGGACAGGAACATGCCGTAGCTGCCGTCGGGGTTGGTGACGATCGTGCCGCGCGAGCCGATGTAGCGAAGCTCTGTCGTGTCGGGGCTGCCCGGCGCTAGGTCGGTCGGGCTGGTGCTCGATGGGCTGGTCTGCTGGTCGGGGTTGGAGATGTCGTTGTATGCACCGGTGTTGTTGCCGACGCCGGACGTCGAGCCGCTGATGGGGCCGAGGTCGGTGAAGTTGATGCCGTTTTCGGTGTAGGCCGTGCGCAGCACCGTGAGGTCCTCGTTGTTGCCGAACAGCTTCTCCGGGCCCTTCGATTTGCCGTTGTTGCCCTCGCCGATCTGTTCCAGCGCGGAGAATGGAGCGATGGCCGCGTTTGGCCCGCCGATCCAGTTGCCTTCGGCGACCGAGCCCGTGCCTCCGCTACAGCCGGTGAGGTTGAGGCTGCCGGCGGGCACGCCCGACTGGGTCGCCGCGGTGAAGCCGGTGCACGTCACTTCCTGGATCGGTTTGCCGACTTCGGTGCCGAGGTAGATTTTGAAGGATCCGGGGCTGGGCAGCGGCTCGCTCGGGTGCACCGACGGCGTATAGGTGATCGTGGATGCGGGGAGTTTGACGGTCCCCTTGGTGAACGTCGAGCCGCTTACCGATCCGTCTGTCGTGCCCACGATGAAGTAGGCGAGGACCTTTTCGGTGTAGAGGACAACGGTCGATTTGGCGGGCGCGCCCGGATAGCTCGGCAGGGTGCCGACGACGCCGTCGGGCGCTTTGAGGCCGGTGGTCACGGCGGCGTTCGCTGGCAGGATCGGGTCGGCGGTGATCGCGTCGCCCTGATGGACGGTCAGCGGCGAGCCGCTGGTGTTGGTGCAGTCCTCGATTTTGGTCGTGGGGTTGGCGTTCGCCTGAACGCAGTACACGGTGTCGCCGTCGATGTAGACGCGGTTGGGCGCGTTTTCGTTGAGGATGAAGGTGGTCAGCGGGGAGACGACTGAGTTGCCGTTGAGGAAGCTCAGCTTTTCCAGGCCGCCTTCACCGTTGGCTTTGTTGGGCCCGGCTGGGACGGTGTAGGTGGCCCCTTTTTCGGGTTTTTTGCCGCCGATTTCTTCGGGGTTGGCCGTGGCGATGACCTGGACGAGGTCGTCGTTGGCCTTGACTGTGAGGGCCGCGGCCCCGGCTACCGTGCAGCCTGTCAGCTCGATGGCCGGGGTGGTGCTCGTGCCGGTGCAGGTTACGATCGTTTTCGACGGCGAGGCCGCGTTGTAATCCTCATACGGGCCGGCCACGATGTGCTCGGGCGAGTTTTCGCTGCCGAGCGTCGAGACGGGGATGCTCACGCCGCCGCTGGTGGGAACTTCGACTTCGGCGGTGGCGTAGGTGTTCGGGTCGATGCCGACCGATTCGCTGGACGGCAGTCCTGCCAGCGGGTCTGCGCCAGACGGTTCGACGTCGTGCACGAGCAGGCCCACGCCTTCGTAGTCGCCGGCGGGGCGGTTGAGCGTGTACAGCTTGGCGCCGCCCCCCAGGGAGCCGACGTACGGGTGGCCCTGGCCGTCGTCGTTGGTGTCGGCGGTGGGACAGTAGCCTTGGTTTTGCTCGAGCGCCTCGCCCTCTGTGATCCAGGTCTTGCCGTTGTCGGTGGACCTGGCGACGGTGATCGTCTCGTCGGCGTCCTTGGGGCGATAGTCGAAATAGCCGGTCAGTGACCCGTCGGCATTGCGGACGATGTCGGGGAAGTAGTAGGGCGAGAATGGCAGCGGGGTGCCGGCCGGCTGGGAGACGGGCGAGCCGGTCTCGGGGTTGGCGCCCAGGCTGGAGCAGTAGCCGTCCAGCGGCCCGGGGGTCCCCGCGACGCCGCTCGGGTAGGGCACCGAGCCCGAGGCCGCCGGATAGACGGCCACGTTGGGCTCGCTGACGCCGCCGAGCGTCGTTTCGCTGCCCCCTGGCGTGAATGTGGGGAGCAAGTCGGAGAAGGGGTAGGGGCTGCCGGCGTTGGCGTCGCCCTGCGAGGTGTTCCACGGTCCGCCGGAGACGGTGTCGACGACCGGCGTTTCCGCTGTGTAGACGGTGCCCGAGCCCGACGCGCTGGCGCCACTGGCCAGGACGAGGGACGTCGCGCCGGCGCCGAGGCAGGCGAGCAGGGCAAGCAATGAGGCACTTATGCGGCGCAAGGGATCTCCGATCGTCGACTGGGAACCGGGGCCTTCTAGCAGCTACGACTGCGCCCGTGGGCCAACGTCACGAGATCTTCACCACGCCGGTAACCAGATGTTCACCAGTCGCTGCGCGCGCAGATTGCGGGCATTGCGCCTCGCTTGGCGACGCACCGCGCGAGCCGCACGCCGTGGTCGCCCGCGCGTCAGCCGGCGCTGGAGCTGCGCAGCCACTCGGGCGCGGCACGTTCGCCGACCAGCCGGCAGAACACCTCGACCAGGTGGGGGTCGAACTGCGTGCCGGCGCAGCGACGCAGCTCCGCCAGGGCATCCTCGACGGACATCGCGTCCTTGTAGGAGCGCTCGTCGAGCATCGCGCGAAAGGAGTCGCAGATCGTGATGATGCGTGCCCCCAGCGGGATCTCCTCGCCGGTTAGGCCGTCTGGGTAGCCCTTGCCGTCCCAGCGCTCGTGGCTTGCGCGCACGAGCGGGCCGATCCGCGCCAGCGACGGGCCGGCCGCGGCGATGATCTGCTCGCCCATCACGGTGTGCTGCTTCATGAACGTCCACTCGCTTTCGCTGAGCGGGCCGGGCCTGGTGATGATCTCGTCGGGAATGCCGAGCTTGCCGACATCGTGCAGGTCGCCGGCCTTGATGATCAGGTCGATGGTTTCCTCGTCGAGGCCGATCGTGCGCGCGAGCAGCTCGACGTCGCCGGCGACGTCGTCTGAGTGCTCGCCCAGGTCAGGGTGGCGCTGGGCGAGCGCGGCATGCAGTACGCACGTGATCAGTTCGGCGGCGCCGCCGCGGCTGGTCGCCTTCTCGCGGTACATGTGCTGGTCGGCCAGGCGCAGCGCCTGCGTCGGGTCGCCGGCTTCGCGGGGGATCTCCACCGCTCCGGCGGCTGCGCTGACAGTGAACGCGCCGCCCTGTTCGCTGAGTGCCTCGCGGGCCTGGAGGAAGAGGGCGTGCGGGTCTGCGACGCGGGTGGAGATGAGCACGCAGAACTCGTCTCCCCCGAGCCTGTACACGGCACCGTGCGCGCCGACGACCTCGCGCAGTCGGCGCCCTAGGCGCTCAAGCAGGCTATCGCCAGCGACGTGCCCGAAGGAGTCGTTGTAGGTCTTGAAGCCGTTGAGGTCGAAGAACCACAGGAACGCAGGCTGCTCCTCGCTGGCGCGCTGACATACCCGCGGCAGCTCGTCGATCAGCGCGCGGCGATTGAGCAGGCCGGTCAGCGGGTCGGTTGTCAGCTCGCGCACGACCCGGCGGTTGGATACGACCAGCCCGACGATCGAGCCGATCAGCGTCAGCAGCGCGACGGCCAGGACGGACAGCATCGCCGCGCTCCAGGCGTTGAGGAAGTCGGGGTCGGCGGAGCGGTCGGTGGCGGTCACCGCGACGACCTGGCGCGCCCCGCCGATCGTCAGCCCCAGCGCGGCGACCATCGAGCGTCGATTCCCGTTGACGGTCGACTGGGGGCGCTGCCCGAGCCAGCCGCCTTGCACCGGCAGGACGTGGGGCGAGCCGAGGCCGGTTGTGGCCATGCTGGAGGGGCCATACAGCAGCACGCGACCGCGTTCGTAGCTGCCTAGCACGACATCCACGCCCGGCGTGTCGTTGACGATCAGGCTCAGTCCCTCGGTCTTGGCGATGCTGATGTCCAGGTGCACGAGGCCGAGCGCGCGGCCGTGCACGCGAAACGGTGCCAGGAAGGCAACCGACAGCTGTCCGCTGACGGGAGACAGGAAGGCGCCGCTGGCGGCACCCAGCGGGTCGTGGCCGGCCAGCGACAGGAACTGGCGGCCGAGGCTCAGCGGAAAGACGGGTGCTCTCGCGGTCGGCCCGCACACGAGCTGGCGTGCGCTGCCGTCATCGAGGCAGGCCGCCGTCAGGGGGACGAAGGATGAGCGCTGGATCGTCGCCAGGGCCAGCCGCGTGGCGGCGATGTCTTGGGCGCGGTCGTCTGCCGACAGCGCCCGATCGGTCAGCACCTGGCGCACGGCGGGGTTGACGAGCATCAGTGACAGCGCAGTCGTGGTCTGGCGCTCGCCGCCGGAGATGAGCGAGAGCTCGCTGGCGACGGCGCTCTGCAGCGAGCGATCCTGTTCGTTGCGCCGCGTGCTGACGCTTTCGTTGGTCTCGAACACCGCGATCCCGCCGAGCAGCAGCGAGACGACGAGTCCGCTAAGCGCTAGCTGGCGCATATGAGTTTGTCGTCCGCAGCGGAGCTAGCTTGAAAGATGTGACAATAGATGCGGCAAACGTTTGTGACGATCAGAAGAGCGGCTGGCGCTAGCTGGCGCAGCGCGTCAGGCCCGCCAGGCGGAATTGCCGGTCGAGCTGTTCGTGCAGCGCGATGCCCCTGCTCTGTACCGTCCCGAAGTCGCTGAGATCGATCATCCCCGAGCGCAGCCGGCCCAGGAAGCGCGCCAGGGTGCTGGCGAGCTCGCGGGTGCTGGCCAGCGCGGCGTCGAGCTCAGCGCCGCCGGCGCCGCCGGCGGGCACATGCAGCGCGGCCAGGCTGTCGCTCTCGCTGTGCAGGATCGCTACCGCGTGCGGCAGGTAGCCGATGGCCTGTTCGGGGGTGTGCGGGCGGGTCAGCCCGTTCAGCTGGGCCAGCTGACGCACGCAGATGGCGTTGGCGGCGGCGATGTACGCCGGCACGGACGCCTCGGCCCGCGTGGTCGGGTGCGTGCCCGAGCTCCCACAGCCGGCGAGCGCGGCACATAGGAGTGTCAACAGAACAATGGCGTGTCTATGTCTCATCTAGCCGGAGGTTTCGGCGGGGATCGCCGTGTCCGCGAGCCGCGCAAGCGGCCTTTCGACACAAGAGCCGCGATTCGCCTGTTTGCACACCCGCGCAAGCGGGCATCCCCACCACCATGAGCACCTCCACCGATCAGGTCGTCCGTATCGCGCTGCCTGGCGGCGGACAGATGCCACAGCTGGGCTTCGGCGTCTTTCAGGTGCCCCCGCGGGACACCGCACAGGCGGTCGCCTGCGCCCTGGCGTGCGGCTATCGCCACATCGACACCGCGGCGGCCTATGGCAACGAGGCGCAGGTGGCCGAGGCGATCCGCGCGAGCGGTCTGGACCGCGGCGAGGTGTTCGTGACGACCAAGTGCTTCAACGACGACCAGGGCCGCCAGGCGGCCAAGCGCGCGCTGCACGCAAGCCTGCAGCGGCTCGGCTTCGACTACGTCGATCTGTACCTGATCCACTGGCCGGTACCAGCCTTCGACCGCTATGTGGAGACGTGGCAGGCCTTCATCGAGCTGCGCGATGAGGGCATGGTCAAGGCGATCGGGGTGTCCAACTTCCAGCCCGAACACCTGCGTCGCGTGATCGCTCAGACGGGCGAGACGCCGGCGGTCAACCAGATCGAGCTGCATCCTTACCTGCAGCAGCGCGCGCTGCGCTCAGAACACGAGGAGCTGGGCATCGTCACCGAGGCGTGGAGCCCGCTGGCGCAGGGCCAGACGCTGGAGGACCCGACGATCGCGGGTATCGCACAGGCCCATGCCAAGACGCGGGGCCAGGTGGTGATCCGCTGGCACCTGCAGGTGGGCAACGTGGTGATCCCCAAGTCGGTCACGCCGGCGCGCATCGAGGAGAACTTCGACGTGTCCGACTTCGAGTTGGACGAGCGCGAGATGGGGGCGATCGCGGGTATGGATCAGGGCAGGCGCATAGGGCCCGACCCGGACACGTTCGTGCGGCCCTGACCCTGGGACTGCCAGCCGTCAAGTAGTCGCGCCGATCGGCCGATGCTTTGGCATGTCTGTCTCAGCGGGGCGCAGCATGCATGTAGACGACCCGATGCTGGCCGGTGTCGATCACGCGGCCGCGGCGGCGCTGCGCGAGCTTCCGGAGGCGCTGATCCTGGCGTTCGACCGCGACCTTCGCTTCGTGCTGACGGCGGGTCACGAGATCGAGCGCCTGGGCCACCCGCCGGCGTGCCGCGAGGGCCAGAACGTGTGCGACGCGTTCGCGCCCGAGCTGTGGGAGCTGCTGGGTCCCCTGTTTCGATCGGCGCTGGAAGGAGAGACGCGCTCGCGCGAGATCTGGGTCGGCGAGCAGCAACACTGCCTGATGGTCGACGTGGGGCCGCTGCGCATGAACGGCGGGCATGACAGCAACGGCGTGGCGGGCGGTGTGGCGGTCGTGCTCGACATCAGCGCGCGCAAGCGGGCCGAGGCGTTTGCGCCCCGCCCGCAAGGTGACTTCGAGCAGGTGTTCGATCGCGCGCCCATCGGCACCGGCCTGTTCGACACGGAGGGTCGCTGGCTGCTGGTCAACCGCGCGCTGTGCGAGATCACCGGCTACACCGCCGACGAGCTGATTGGCAAGCGCTTTGACGGGATCATGCACCCCGAGGACGCCAACAACGACGCGCGCGACCGCGAGCGCCTGCTGGCGGGCGAGATCGCGGCCTTGCAGGTCGAGAAGCGCTACTTCGATGCGGCCGGGGAGGTGGTGTCGGCGATCGTGTCGATGTCGCTGGTGCGCGACCGCGATGGAGCCCCGCTTCACTACATCGCCCAGCTGCAGGACATCTCCGAGCGCAAGCGCCTGGAGGAGCACCTGCGCTATCTCGCCGACCACGATCCGCTAACGGGCCTGCGCAACCGCAGGTTGTTCGAGCACGACCTGCGCTTGCAGGTGGCCCGCTCACACCGCTACGGCGAGCTGGCGGCGCTGATGGTGATCGACCTGGATGCGTTCAAGGAGGTAAACGACAGCTACGGCCATAAGGTCGGAGACGACACGCTCAAGACTGTCGCGAGGGCGCTGACCCGGCGCCTGCGCGAATCGGACCTGGTGGCGCGGCTGGGCGGCGACGAGTTCGCGGTGCTGCTGCCCCACATCGAAGCCGAGGGCGTGGCGGTGGTCATAGAGGGCCTGGAGCGCGTCATCCCGGCGTGCACGATCGACGCTGGCGCGGCTGTGATCCATCCGTCGGCGAGCATCGGCTGTGCGCTGATCCACGAGCAGACAGAGAGCGCCGAGCAGGCGCTCGTAGAGGCAGACCAGGCGATGTATGCGGTCAAGCGCGCCAAGGCCGTCGCGGGCGGCTGAGGGTCGAGGCCGACCCACCTGGCGTCGCCGCGCGATCGTATGCGTGCGCCAGCCGATTTGAGCCCTCCGCTGCGGGCAATACGCTGGTTAACATGAAACCAGGCGAGCGTCTGGCGGTCATCGACCTGGGCTCCAACTCCTTCCGGCTGGTGGTGTTCATGGCCGGCGACGGCTCGTGGAGGCGCACGGACGAGATCTATGAGCCGGTGCGCATCGGCGAGGGGATGGCTGGCACGGACAGCCTGGGTGAGAAGCCGATGCAGCGGGCCCTGGTGACGCTGGACGTGTTCGCGCACTTCTGCCGCGCGGGCGGCCTGGGAGCGGACGAGGTGGACGCGGTGGCTACCAGCGCGATCCGTGATGCGGCCAACTCCCAGGACTTCCTGGCGCGTGCACGCGAGCACTTCCACCTGCCGATCCGCGTGCTCAGCCGCGAGCAGGAGGCCCGCTACGGGTACCTAGCGGCGGTCAACTCGACGACGCTGACGGACGGCTGTGTGCTGGACCTCGGAGGCGGCTCGCTGCAGCTGGTCAGGGTGGCAGGTCGCCTGGCGCGCGAGTCGGGCTCGTGGCCGCTGGGGACGGTGCGCATGAGCGAGCGCTTCCTGCCGCCCAACGGTCCGGCCAAGCGCAGGCAGCTGCAGGAGCTGCGCGAGCACCTGGACGGCGAGCTTTCTGGCGTGGAGTGGTTTGCGGGCGCGGGCTTGCGCGCTGACGATGACGATGGCGAGCGTCGCCTGGTGGGCATCGGCGGGACGGCGCGCAACCTGGCGGCGGCGGCGCAACGGGCGGTCGGCTTGCCGTCCAACGGCGTGCAGGGCATGGTCATCGAGCGCGACGTCCTAGAGCAGCTGGTCGAGCGCCTGGCGGGGCTGCCGGCGGCCGAGCGCGCGAGCGTGCCGGGCGTCAAGCCGGCGCGCGCGGACCTGATTCTGGCGGGTGCGCTGGTGGTCGAGGCGGCGCTGCGCGTGGGCGGCTTCGACGGCCTTGAGACGACCGAGGCGGGCCTGCGCGAGGGCGTGTTCTTCGAGCGCTTCATCACGGGCATGGCCGCGGGCGCGCCGGAACCCTTTCAGGGCCAGTCCGCGGGCGGGCCGGCGGGCGGGCTTCTGTTCGCGGACGTGCGCCGCGCGAGCGTGCTGAACATGGCGGCTCAGTACGGGGTCGACGGCGAGCACACGCGCCACGTGGCGGCGCTTGCGCTGGAGATGTTCGACGAGCTCGCCGCGCTGGGCCTGCACGACGGCGACGCGCGCGAGCGCGAGCTGCTGTGGGCGGCGAGCATGCTGCACGACGTGGGCATGTCGATCGACTACGACGACCACCACAAGCACTCGCGCTATCTGATTCTCAACGGCGGTCTGCCCGGCTTTGCGCCGGTGGAGACGGCGATCATCGCGCAGGCCGCGCGCTACCACCGCAAGGGCATGCCGGTGCCGGGGCCGATGGCGGCGCTGTTCGGCGCGGGCGACATCGAGCGCCTGGATCGCTGCGCGGTCCTGCTGCGCCTGGCCGAGGACCTGGAGCGTTCACGCGACCAGCTGGTGCGCGCGACGAGCATCGCCCTGCACAACGGCACAGTCGAGCTGCGCCTGATCACCGACGGCGAGTCTGCGGTTCCGCGGTGGGCGGCGGGACGTGAGCGCGAGCTGTTCGCGCGCGCGTTTCACCGCGACCTGTCGGTGGCGGCCTGAAGCGGTTTGCGATCAGTCCGACTCGTCTTCTGTGCTGCCACGCGCCGCTTGAAGGATCGCGCCGGCGAGGAAGAGCTGGCCCCATTTGCGGCCGGTCAGCTCGCGAAGAATCCCTTGCGCTTCTAGGTCTCGAATAGCCGCACGCGCGGTTGGAGCCGACACCTTCAAGACCTTGGCAGCGCGGGGGGCCGTGATGTACGGGTTCATGAAGAGCTGATCTATGAGCTGGTGAGCTGCTTGTCGAGCCCGCGCCCCGGAAAGAAGGTCGTGATAGCGGGCCTGCAGATCGAGAAGGCGCTCCGCATCGTCTACTGCGGCCTGGGCCTGGATCGCTACGCCCCTCAAGAAGTAGGTGAGCCACCCGTGCCAGTCGCCGTGGGTGCTGACACGAAGCAGACGATCGTAATACTCGGCTCCACTTCGCTCAAAATAAGCCGAGATGTAGAGCAGCGGTTGCGGGAGGAGCCCCCGCTCATGCAGCAGCAGCGATATCAGCAGCCTTCCGATGCGTCCGTTCCCGTCGCCGAAGGGGTGGATGGCCTCGAACTGGTAATGGGCAAGCGCAGCGACAACAAGCGGCGGCAGCGTCTCGTCATGCAAGAACTTCTCGAAGTCACTGAGCGCGGCCTGCATCTCAGGCACCGGCGGCGGCACATATCGTGCCTCCTCAATCGGTGCGCCTGGGTCGCGGCCGATCCAGTTCTGGTAGGTGCGGAACCTCCCGGGATGGCGGTCATGACGACGGACCCCTTGCATGAGGCGCTTATGGACTTCTCGCAGCAGGCGAAGGCAGAGCGGCAGGTTCTTGAGGGCTTTGAGTCCGTATTCGTGCGCCGTGAGGTAGTTGCGGACCTCGCGGACATCGCCTCTGGCGCTGCCCGTTGCCTCGTCCTCGTATAGATCCGCGAGCGTGCTCATCGTTCCCTCAATCCGCGAGCTGAGGACGGCCTCACGACGGAGATATGGCCCGATGAGCAGGGCCGGATTCTTGAGGTTGCGCCCAGTGCCCGCGAGCAGGCCGATGCAACTGGCGGCCTTGCTTAGGTCTCTAACCAACTCGGGAGTAAAGTCCAGCGTGGGCGGCAGGGGGACAGGCACGAAGGCCACATTGCCGTCGTGGCTAACGAGGCGACCGGGAGTAGTGGCGACGAAGCTAGCTGGGTCCATGGATTGAGGGACTTAGAAAGGGCGCTTTGCAACTCTAGACGATTTGGAAAGAAAATCGAATTTTCTTTCTTTGCTCGCGTAGGATAGAAAGCGCTCTTTCCAAGGCGTACTCGACGGCATATGTCTCGCGGGCGCACGTACGCGGCGTCGATGGCTTTTCGTCGGGGGCTCAGGTCGATTGGGCCGTCCTGCAGAAGACCTATAGCTGGACTCGTCAGGCGAGCGCCGCTGCAACCCCGCCGTCTGCACTGGCCTGGATATCGACGAAGTAACCGTCTAACTATTCATTGCCGACGGCGACGGCCTCAAAGGGCGGTATCTCTGCCCCTATTCATCCCGCAGCCCGGCTTCGTCACCGGCGCAGTCGAACAGCACGAGCCCGGCACGCGAGACGTTGGGGTCGTGCCACGCGCTGAAGGGCAGCTGGCGACAGGCGCGCAGCACGGCGGCGGTGGCCTTGTTGCCGCCGCGCGTGGCAAAGGCGCCGCCGAGGACGACGTAGCGGGCTTCGCGGCGCGCGACGAAGCGGGCGAGTCCGCGCCCGTCGAGCGCGGGGTCGGCGCCGCTGTAGCCGGCGAGCGCGCCGGCGGGCAGCCCGAGCAGGATGAACGGGGAGGCGGTGTCGGCGGCGTCGGCGAGGATCGCCCAGCGGCTGCCGGGATGGTGGGCGCGCACGTAGGCGATCAGCGCGGTGTAGGTGCGCAGGTGCGCGGCGGGTATGCCGACGCCGCCTGCGCCGTTGTTGGATTTGGGGCCGGCGACGGGGAAGGTGCCCTCAGTGGGCGCGCCCCAGGTGGTGCTCGAGAAGGCGGCGGGGGCGACGGCGAGCAGGCACAGCGTGGCTGCGACGGCGGGCGCGGCCAGGCGTCCACGGCCCAGCAGCGCGGCGGCGGCCAGGGCGATCAGGCCGACGCCGGCGCCGGCGATCAGCAGGGGGATGAACCACTGCATGTAGTGCTCTTTGTGCAGGAAAGACACCTGCACGGCGACGGTGGCGACGACGGCGCACGGGGCGAGCAGCAGGCGCCAGTCAAAGCGCCGGCCCTTGGCGAGCTCGATGAAGGCGGCGACACCGGCGCCGACCATGGCGCCGGCGCCGGGCGCGAGCGCGGACACGTAGTAGGGGTGGACGATGCCCTTGGAGAAGCTCAGCACGATGGCCTCGGTGGCAAACCAGCCGCCAAGCATCAGCGTGAGCGCCAGGCGCGGGTCGCGCCGCCCGACGAGCGGGTTGATCCGCTGGCGCGCGGCGGTGTCGACGGCGGTGGCCTGCGCCGTGCGCCGGCGCGAGCGAGCCAGCGACAACCACGTGCCGAGCCTGGCGAGCGCCATGGCGATCAGCCCGAAGAACGCGAATGGCAGCAGCCAGCCGCCCTGGTCGCCGAGTCCCGTGCCGAACAGACGCAGCGGTTTGGGCGATTGCGCGAAGGGCGTGGGTGCGATTTCGTGGCCGCTGGGCCCGATCGGCTTGCCGTTGGGGCCGAGCACGGGTTTGCGCTTGACGACGGAGGCGGGCTTGGCGGCGGGCTGTGCGCCAGGGCGGTGGCGGGGAGGGGGCAGCACGACGTGGGGGATGGCGCCGGCCTTGACGGTGGTCTGTCCGCCGGGCCCGCCGTACTCGCCTTGGACGCGGCCGAAGCCGTTGTATTCGAAGGTGAGGCCGAGCTCGGTGTTGTTGGTGGAGCTGCCGACGAAGGGCCGTTGCGAGGCGGGCGTGAGTTCGACGAAGGCGATCCAGGAGAAGGACACGATCGCCATAACCAGGCCGGCGGCGAGCAGCTGCAGCGTGCGGCGCCCGATCGAGCCGGGCGCGCAGATGATGTAGGCGAGCGCGATGCCGGGGACGACGAGGTAGGCGGCGAGCGTCTTGGTGTTGAAGGCCAGCCCGACGAGCAGGCCGCTGAGCAGCAGCGTGCGCCAGCGCCCACTTTCGACGGCGCGCAGGCCGGCGGCGCAGGCGAGCACCATCAGCAGGATCAGCAGAGGGTCGACGGCGTTCTCGCGTGAGACGGCGACGAAGGAGGGAAAGACGGCGAGGGTGAGCGCGCCGGCGAGCGCGGGCAGCGGGCCGAGGCGGCGGGCGAGCACGAGATAAAGGACGGCGACGGCGAGCACCCCGATGATCGCCTCGGGTAGCAGCAGGGAGAGTGGGGAGAAGCCGAACAGCTTGGCGCTGGCGGCCTGCACCCACAGCGCAAGCGGCGGCTTGTCGACGCTGACCAGCCCGCCGGGGTCGAAGGACACGAACAGGAAGTTGTGGAAGGAGTGCAGCATCGACTTGACGGCTGCGGAGTAGAAGTTGTTGGCGTAGCCGTTCTGTGACAGCCGGCGGGTGTTGAGCACAGCTGACAGCGCGAGCACGCCGACGAGCGCGAGGTGGTGCACGCGAGGTTTGACTACGGGCAGGTGCGCGCTGCGCTCCCTGGCCGGCCGGGACGGGAGCTCGAATTCGGCGGTGGCAGGAGCGGAGGGGGTGGCTGTCTGCGGCGTTGAGCTCATCGCGAGAGGGCTCCCAGCAGGCGGTCGAGGTCGTCCTCGTCGTTCCATGCGCCTACGGAGGCGCGCAGCCAGGGCCGTTGGGGAATGTTACGCACGATGACACCGACGTCGGCGAGCTGTGCGCGCTCGGCGACCGGGTCGTCGCTGGGAAAGGAAACCAGCGTGGTGGGCCCGCGCGGGGCGGGGGGACGGCCGCGCTCGGCCAGCAGCTGCGCCAGGCGGGCGGAGAGCGAGCGGGCGCGCTCGTGCACGGCGCGCCAGCCGGCGGACTCGAGCACGCCGTGGGCGGCGAGCGCGCAGGCGACGGTCTCGGCGTTGAGCGACAGCGTGTCCAGCGCGCGCGCGTCCTCATGCGGACGGGCATCCAGGCCGGCGTCGGGGTCGGCCAGGTTGCCGTAGCCGCGCCTGGTGACGGCGAGGCGCTCGCGCAGGGCGGGGCTGACGTAGAGCATGCCGGTGCCGTCGGGGCCGCACAGCCACTTCTGCCCGGCGCCGGCGTAGGCGTCGCAGCGCAACGCGTGCACGTCGACGGGTACGGCGCCGACGCCCTGGGCGCCGTCGAGCAGCACGGGGATGTCCAGCTGGGCGAGCTCGGCGGGGGCGATGCTGCCGCTCATCCAGCCGACGTGGCAGCAGGCGACCAGGCGCGTGCGCGGCCCGACCGCGTGGGCGACCTCGGCGAGTGGCACCGCGCGTACATCCACGCCGTGCAGTTGCTGGGCGGCGCCGAGCGCGCCGAGCAGCCCGGGGTGCTCCTCGTCGCTGGCGACGATCTCGTCGCCGCTGCGCAGCTGCAGGCCGTCGATGACCTGGGCCATGCCCTCGGTGGTGCAGGTGGTGAGCGCGAGATCGGCGGTTTGGCAGCTGAGTGTGCGCGCGTAGGCGCTGCGCAGCGCGTCGGTGAGCTCGCGCCGGCGCTCGAAGTGGGCCTGCGCGCGCCCCTTGCCGCACTCGCGTTGCAGCTCCTGCCCAGCGGCGCGCACGGCGGCGTCTGGCAGCGGACCATCGGTTCCAGCGTTCAGGTAAGCCACTGTCCCGAGCACGGGGAACTGGGCGCGCAGCCCGGAGATGTCCACAAACCGCGAGAATAGCTCCATGTCCGGAACAGATGCCCAGGCTCCACTGTGGGAGCCATCTGAGCGGCAGCGCGAACAGGCGGAGATGACGCGCTTCATGCGCTTCGCGGGCGAGCGCCGCGGCGCTCGGTTTGCAACCGGGTTGTCGCCGACGGACTACGAACAGCTGTGGCAATGGTCGGTGGACGAGCTGGAGGATTTCTGGGCGACGGTGTGGGAGTTCTGCGGCGTGCGCGCGTCGCGCAGGTATGAGCGCGTGCTGGCGTCGCGCGAGATGCCGGGTGCGCGCTGGTTTGAGGGCGCGCAGCTGAACTACGCGCAGAACATCGTGGAGGGCCTGCTGCCGGGCAGCGCGGGCTCGCGGCGCGATTCCGATCGCGTGGCGGTGCTGCACACATCTGAGCTGCGCGACCTGTCCCAGCTGACGTGGGGGCAGCTGTCAGGACAGGTGGCGGCGGTGGCGGGCGCGTTGCGCTCGTTGGGCGTGGCGCGCGGCGACCGCGTGGTGGCATACATGCCGAACATCCCCGAGACGCTGGTGGCGCTGCTAGCGACGGCGTCGATCGGGGCGATTTGGTCGAGCGCGGCCCCGGAGTTCGGCGCGCGCGCGGTGATCGACCGCTTCGCGCAGATCGAGCCGAAGGTGCTGCTGGCGGTGGACGGCTACCGCCACGGCGGCAAGGACTTCGACCGCGCGGAGAACGTACGGCGCATCGTGTCGGAGCTGCCGACGGTGGAGCACGTGGTGGTGTTGCCGTACCTGGCGCCGGATGATTTCGATAAAGCCGCCTTCGGCGGGGACGGGTCGCGCAGTGTGCTCACGTGGGATGGCCTGCTTGCCCGCGGCGAGGGCTCGGAGCTGGCCTTCGAGCAGGTGCCGTTCGACCACCCCCTATGGGTGCTGTACTCGTCGGGCACGACGGGCCTGCCCAAGGCGATCGTGCAGGGCCACGGCGGGATCCTGCTGGAGCAGTGCAAGAAGCGCCTGCACCTGGACCTGCGCGACGGCGACCGCATGTTCTGGTTTACGACGACGGGCTGGATGATGTGGAACTTCCTGGTTGGCTGCCTGCTGTCAGACGCGGCGATCGTGCTGTACGACGGCAGCCCGGCGCACCCGGACCTGGGGGTGCTGTGGGACCTGGCGCAGCGCACGGGGATGACGTGCATGGGCGTGAGCGCGGGCCTGGTGGCGAGCATGGAGAAGGCGGGCGTGGTGCCGAGGCAGGGGCGCGACCTGAGCGCGCTGCGGGCGGTGGGCGCGACGGGCTCGCCGCTTGCGCCGGAGAGCTTCAGGTGGATCTATGACCAGCTGGGCTCGGACGTGTGGCTGTTCTCGACGAGCGGCGGCACGGATGTGTGCACGGCGTTCGTGGCGGGCAACCCGATCCTTGCGGTGTACGAGGGCGAACTGCAGTGCCGCGCGCTGGGCTGCGCGGTGGAGGCGTGGGACGAGCAGGGCAACAGCGTGCGCGACGCGGTGGGCGAGCTGGTGATAACCGAGCCGATGCCGTCGATGCCGCTGTTTTTGTGGGGCGATGACGATCCGGCCCACCCCGGACAGCATCTGCGCGACAGCTACTTCGCGATGTACCCGGGCGTGTGGCGCCACGGCGACTGGATCCGCATCACCCCGCGCGGGGGAGCGGTGATCTACGGCCGCTCGGACTCGACGATCAACCGCCAGGGCGTGCGCATGGGCACGAGCGAGATCTACCGCGCGGCGGCGGCGGTGCCGCAGGTGCTGGACGCGCTCGTGGTGGACATCCCGGCCAGGCCAGGCGAGGATGAATTGCGAATGGTGATGTTCGTGGTGCTGAGCGACGGCGCGACGCTAGACGACGAGTTGACGGCGCAGATAAAGCGGCGCATCCGCGAGGACTGCTCGCCACGCCACGTGCCCAACGAGATCCACCAGATAACGGAGGTGCCGCGCACCCTGTCGGGCAAGGTTTTGGAGGTTCCGGTCAAGCGCATCCTGATGGGGGCGGATCCCCAGCAGGCGGCGAGCGTGGACTCGCTGGCGAACCCCCGCTCGTTGGATTACTTCGTGGCGTTGGCGGGCGAGCTTGCCGTGCCCGGCGGGACATAAGGCGCAACCTGCGGCAGGTTCGAGTTGTGATCGCATACGTCGTCTCGCGTGTGGCTTCATCGCCATCGGACGACGTGAGATGGCGGCGACTCGGTGCGACGCACTATCCGATGCCTACGCTGGCCCGAACCTTACGTAGCCGCTAACGCACAAACGCAGTAGCGCCGCACGCGGTGACAAGGACCTGCTCCGTCTCGTCAAGAGGAGCAGCCTCGGCTGCGCCCGCCGAGTCGGCTCCCTGCGCGCGGAAGCGCAAGTGGACAGGATCGGCGCCTTCTCGACGCCCGGCAGGGTCGTCAGAATGTTGGTCGTGATCGACGAACCCGACTACCTGCCCGAGGCTGTCCTCGCGTGGGCGCGCCAGCGTCAGGAGATCCTCGACCTCATTGTCGGCGAGTTTCTCAAGACGGGCGCTTGGCCAACCACGACGGGCCTGACTCGCAGCCTCGCTCGAGGTGGTCGAGCTGTGCCGCTCAGCTCGATCCTACGAGACATGCCGAGACCGCTGGGTTTCGTAGAGAATCATCCGGGCAGGATCGTGCTGCTCCTGTGTGGGCTTCGGCTAACTTCGGCGGGTGCCCCCCTGCTCGATGGCTTCGTCTCGCTCATGCAGGTCGCCCAAGAGCGTTATCAGGGAGACGATGAGACACCTTTGATCACGCGCGCTGATCTCGTACGGGTGGGAATTACCGACGCGAAGCAACAGCGAGCACTCAGCGAGATTTTCCTGCGCGAGGCGCCGTTCTACGGCGGCACTGTCGGAATTGGAGGGCCTGGGGATGACTGGAGTCGGGAGGTCAGTGAGCAAATCGTGAACTACTGGAGTGTGCAGACGGCCGACGACTACCTGCGCATCCGGGTACGAGAGCTAGCTCTGTCTCCCCAGTTCGGCTTTCCGCCACCTGCGCCCGTGAACGAGTCGCCAGCCGACCCCCAAGGTGAGATGCGCGACGTGTTCATCTCACATGCGAGTGAGGACAAGGAGGAGGTCGCTCGTCCACTTGCCGTTGCGCTGCAGAGTCGCGGTCTCAGTGTGTGGTTCGACGAGTATGAGCTCGTGCTTGGCGACAAATTGCGAGGAAAGATCGAAGAAGGCATTGCGCACAGCACGCTAGGCGTCGTGATCTTGAGTGAGGCATTCTTTTCGAAGCCGTGGCCTCAGCAAGAGCTGGACGGCCTTTACGCGAGGCTCGTAGAGGGTGAGTCCAACGTGATCGTCCCAATCTGGCATCGTCTGACCCGCGAGATCGTGACTGAACATGCGCCGACGATCGCCGGCCTTCTTGCAGGGAATACGGTCGACGGCGTTCACAAGCTCGCTGACGAAGTTGGCCGCACGCTAGCGAGACGTCGACGATCGCACAGTAGCGAAGAGGAGACTGAGCCCGTGAACTCTCCCGGCCCGGCCGCGCCAGCGCTTTTGCCCGGGCCTGCGGAGCCAGCAGCCGGAGTGACTATCCCGACCGAGGCACACGAAGGGTCGTCTCCCCCCGGCTTTGGCCGGCGCCCTCCACTCGGCTCCGTGAATTTCGATATGGAGACCGGCACTCTCAACATAGCCGCGCTAGAACTCATACGTGATGATGACACGATCGCCCTGCAGCATATGTTCAACGACGCAATCGCACGTGGGCGTCAGGCTATTGAACAAGACGAGATCGAGACGACGCTAGGCGAGCTTCTTGACAAGCTCGTGTGCCTCGCGGCAACATTCCTCACGCTTGATCAGGGACGGTGGGTCGACGACGTGATCGACATTTTCACGCGAATCTACGGCATGCCGCTGGCCGAGGGAGATGCGCAACGTTTCGAATACAGCACTCAGTTCAGCCCACAGGAGAAAGCACCGCGCGTCTGGCTCGCCATCCTTCTACGGATCTTCGGACTAGGTGCGCTAGCGGTGCGCCTCGAGCGGTGGGACATCCTGCGCACCGTCGTTGTCCAGCGTCCGCAAGGCGCAAGCGACTATGAACGCAACTGGCTCCGCCACGGCCTCACGATGGCGTCCCGCGGCCAGCTGCTCCGCGAACGGCGGGACGAGCGTACGATCGAGCTCAGTCTGCTGAGTCTCGCTCGTGACGTTGTTATAGGGCTCACATGCCTGCGCTCCGACGGTGTTGGACCGGACGATGACGAGATCTTGACGAGCCTCGCCCAGTTCGATGCCTTGGCCAACCTTGTAGCGATCGATGACTCCGGCGACATCGGCGGGAGAGATTTCTACCCCAACTTCGCGCGCTTTTACGCCCATCGAGTCACTCCAGTCGTAGGCCGCCTAGTCAGTGACGGCGAGATGCGCGGCGTCCTGTTCACTCGCGGAGACGGAGAACTTGCGCGTGCTCTGCTCGCGGTCGGGAACCTTGCGCAAAAAGAGGGCTGGAGTTTCGACGGCTTCGACGGTTGGAACGCCGAGATAAACGACTTCATCGCCAAGAACCTTCCACGCGAAGCCTCTCTTTGACTGGGGATGCTCCATCCACGCGGATGCGCAGCCCAAGGTGGGAAACGTCCCCGCAGATGCTTTGATCATCAGTGCTGTCTGAGGTGCGGAACCTTCAGCGGCGTTGTCCATGGCGCCGAAGCACGCCGCTGCTCGGCATCGCCGAGATCCTCCGCGTACGGCTCGACTGCAATAGTCTCGCTATATGGAAGAGCGAGAGGCGCGCCGGCGGCTTGGTGTAGGCGATGGTGCTTCGCGGAGCAAGATTTGGCAGGCATACCATCGACTTGCCAAAGTGGCGGATACACGCTCATCGGCTGGGCGGGAGCTTCTCTCCTCTGTTAGCCAGGCTAGAGATATTCTCTTGAACGCACAAGCGTCAAGGGACGGCTGGGACTGGCTTGAGCGGCTAGGTAGTGGCCGCGGCGCTGCGGTGATCGGGTTGGTCGGCCTCGGGGCTACCGGCATCTCGCTACTTGCGAACGTACACATCGCACGCTGGAGCGGCATAGCACCATTTCTGTTCGTAGTTGGAGCTTTGTTTGCCGGGCGTCGCCGCAAGCTTGGCATTTGCGTGCTAATGGCGATCGCAGCGATCGTGGCGAGCGTGCTGGCGATCCGTGTCTATGCCGACCCGGGTACTACATTCTTCTACTACGACGGCAGTCAGTTTGGTGGTGGATCCAACTCGGTATTTGCCAGCCAGAGCGCGATTCCGCTCACGGGAGACCCGAAGCACGGCGAGATAGATACAGAAATCTACCCTGACCCATCGGACGCTGGGACCTTGGGAGTCATGTGTACTCGCAATGGAGTGTTCAAACACGCTCGCGTCACGTGGGTTTACATCTCACGAGGGCGGTTCGAAACCCTGTGGATACCGATTGCTTATCTCTATGGTATGGCCCCAGGGGAGGCGAATACCCTGTTGCCATGCTCGAGTTGGCGATGGCTACTCGAGAAGTTTGGTGAGCTGTGATTCGATCGCTTTCTTGACGGCAACCTGCGCCTCGTACGCCAGTGGGCACGGTTGCACCCTGACGAGCTCGTGTAGAACTGGGAGCGTGCCCAGGCATTCGAGCCGCTGCTTCCGGTCGAGCCGCTGCCGTAAAATCACGTTCATGCTTCGGGTCACAGATGCGCAACCGCTTGATGCCTATTGCCTCCGAGCGGTCTTCAACGACGGCGCCGTTCGCGAGGTCGACTGCTCGTTTCTGCTTCGCGGCACGCTGGGCGAGCCGCTCAGTGATCCGCGTACTTCCGCAAGGCGCGCGTCGATGACGAGGCACGCACGGTCGTCTGGCCGAACGGGCTCGATCCTGCGCCAGAGTTCCTCTACGGAGTAGGCGAGGCGGCGGTCCCAGAGCGCCCGCCAGTCGACAGAGCGCACGCGTAGGTTGCATAAAGCCTCGGCGCTGCCGATACATAGGCGGTGCGCTCATATGGACAAACCGAGGCGTTGCGCAAGGTCTCTCCGCGCTCAGAACGGCTGGTCCTGCAGCTCGACCCGGCCCTCGGGCCAGCCGGTTGCGCCGGCGAGCGGCTTCCACATCGCGCGCATCGGCACGGCGATCGCGCCCCCGGGCTGTTGCGCCGAGACTGTCTGCTCGATCGGCTGGAAGCCGAGCTTGGCGTACAGGCTCATGTTCTTTGCCAGGCAGAACAGCATCGCCCGCTCGGCTCCGAGCTCGACTGCGATCTCCAGCAAACGTTCGACCATCGTGCGCGCCAGGCCCTGACCGCGGGCGGCTTTGGTGACGATCACGCCGCCGATGCCCGCCACCTGCATCGGCGGCTCGTCAGCCACCCTCACGTCGGCCAGCACGAGCCCGGCCATGGCCACCAACTGCCCCGCGTCATCGCGCACGCCGACGTGATGGCTCTTGTCGCGCCACACCAGCGTTTCGCCAATGCCGCCGAACGGCTCGCGCTCTCCAGCGACGATCCGCTGCCAGTCCTCGTGGGTCACCCTGTCCAGCTTGACCAGCCTCACGGGCACACGGTAGTGGCCCGGCGGGGGAGGACTGCGAGGGCGCGACGTCGAACACTGCGCCGATGAAGCGAGCAGCGACGCAAACGACCGAGCCTCCGCAGGTCGGTCGATCCACGAGCGGCGGCACCGGGGCACACCAGAGCCTGTCCAAGTACATCCAGGCACGCTTCGAGGACTGCTCGCGCTCGCAGAAGGACGTCGCCCAGTACATCGTCGACCATCTCGACGAGGCCGCCTTCCAGACCGCAGAGGAGCTCGCGCGCCGCGCGAACACATCGAGCTCGACCGTCGTGCGCTTCTCCCAGGCGCTCGGCTTCGAGGGCTTTCCCGAGCTGCAGGCGGCCGCGCGCGAGGAATACAGGCGCGTGAACGCCAAGGCGGCCAAGGAGGGCGCAGCCGCGTCCAGCTCCACGCCGCTGTTCTCGCTGGACCAGAACGAGTTCGAGTCGGCACTTGCCGCCGACCACCTCAACGTGGAGGACACCGCGCGCAAGGTCTCCAGGCGCTCCGTGGAGGCCCTGATCGAGGCGATCGTTGGCGCCAGCAAGGTGCTCGTGGCGGGCACCGACCAGATGGCCTTCTTCGCCAGCTACATGCGCCACCTGCTGATGCTGTTGGACCTGCGCGTGGACGTCGTCGCCAGCCCCTCCCAGGAGGCGCTGTCGCGGCTGGGGCGGATCGACGAAGGCACGCTGGTGATCGGGCTGTCCGCCGGGCGCCCGCATCCGCTGGTCGTGCGCGCGATGAAGCTCGCGCGCCACCGCCAGGCCAGCACCGCTGCGATCACCGATGCCACCCTCTCAGAGGTCGCAAAGCTCGCGCAGATCAAGCTCTATTACTCGTCCAACAGCCCCGCCTACGTGCGCTCGCACACGGCGCTGCTGAGCGTCATCCAGGCGCTCGCCTACGGCGTCTACGCGCAGGACTCGGCGCAGTATGACGACCGCATCAAGGCGTTTCGGCTGAAGTAGCGCTGCGCTCTGAAGCCGTCGTCTCGCGGCAGCTTCGCTGCGGGCGAGCCGGCCGTCTTCAGAGCTCCGCTTGGCCGAGGGGAAAGGGGAGGTCCGTCGCTCTGCGGGGACGGATAGGGTTACTTGATCCTGTCGCCGAAAGGGAGTGCAACGAACATGAATGCTCGGTTTCTTCACGTCCTGACCCCTGCTCGATCCGGGCGCGTCCTTGCGGTCCTTGTGACGGCGGTGCTCGTGTTCGGGGCGACACTTGCGCTTGCTGCGGCGAAGGCGGGCAAATACGCCGGCACTACGTCCGAGGACGGCCCGGTGACGCTCACAATTGCTGGCAACAAGAAGACGATCACCCACTTCGTCGCGATCCTCGCCTACAACGGCAAGTGCGGTCAGGGCGGTGGGCCGGGGCTGACAGCGGCTCCTGCGACGATCTCGATCGGGCGGGGCGGCAGCTTCAGCGAGAACGTGAGGCTCACGCTGCATGCCGCCGTCAGCATCAACGACCCGGGTCGCGTGTTCGGCAAGGCGTCCGGCTCGAAGGTAACGGGCACGATCGAGCAGTTCCTCAAAGGCAAGGTCAACAAGTGCTACGTGGAGACGTTCACCGCGCACCGCGGCTAGCCGCGCGGGGCCCGCGCGAGCGAGCGTGCGGTCGCATGTCAAACTAGAGGTCATGCGCGACGAGGCGACATTCCGCGTCAAGACCGGCCTGGCCGAGATGCTCAAGGGCGGCGTGATCATGGACGTGGTCACGCCCGAGCAGGCCAAGGTGGCAGAGGACGCTGGCGCGGCCGCGGTGATGGCCCTGGAGCGCGTGCCCGCCGACATCCGCCGCGATGGCGGCGTGGCGCGCATGTCCGACCCGGAGATGATCGCCGGCATCCAGGAGACGGTCACGATCCCCGTGATGGCCAAGGCGCGCATCGGCCACTTCATGGAGGCTCGCGTGCTGGAGGCCCTGGAGGTCGACTACGTGGACGAGTCCGAGGTGCTCACGCCGGCCGACGAGGCCAACCACATCGACAAGTGGGACTTCAAGGTGCCGTTCGTGTGCGGCGCCACCAACCTCGGCGAGGCGCTGCGGCGCATCGGCGAGGGCGCAGCGATGATCCGCTCCAAGGGCGAGGCCGGCACGGGCGACATCGTCGAGGCGGTCCGCCACATGCGCAAGATCACCGGCGAGATCCGCCGGCTGACGATGCTCGGCGACGACGAGATCGCCACCGCCGCCAAGGACCTCGCCGCGCCGCTCGACATCGTCCGCGGCGTCGCGCGCGAGGGCCGCCTGCCGGTGGTGCTGTTCTGCGCGGGTGGCATCGCCACGCCGGCCGACGCCGCGCTGATGATGGCGCTGGGCGCCGAAGGCGTGTTCGTGGGCTCGGGCATCTTCAAGGCCGAGGATCCGCCCGTGCGGGCGCGGGCGATCGTCGAGGCGACCACCCACTGGCAGGACCCCGAGCGCGTCGCCCAGGCCTCGCGCGGCCTGGGCACGCCGATGGTCAGCCTGGAGAGCTCAAAGCTCGAGGACGAGCAGCTGCTCGCCCAGCGCGGTTGGTAGCGACGCGCGTCGCTTGACGATGGCCGACGCCCAGCCGGCAGCGCAGACGAAGCCGCTGGTGGGCGTGCTGGCGCTACAGGGCGGCTTCCAGGCGCACGAGCGGATGCTCCAAGCCCTCGGCGCGAACACGCGCGAGGTGCGCGTGCCGAGCGATCTGGCGGGTCTTGACGGGCTGATAATTCCCGGCGGCGAGTCGACCACGATGACGCTGGGAATCGACCGCGAGGGCCTGGCCGAGCCGCTGCGCGGCCTGGCGGCTGCCGGGACGCCGATCCTCGGCTCGTGCGCGGGGCTGATCATGCTCGACCGCGATCACCTGGAGCTGATGGACATGCGCGCGCAGCGCAACGCGTTCGGGCGCCAGACCAGGAGCTTCGAGGCCGACGTGGAGGTGCGGGGGATCGCCGGCGGCCCGATCCGCGCCATCTTCATCCGCGCGCCGTGGGTCGCCGAGCATGGGCCCGACGTGGAGATCCTGGGGGAGGTCGAAGGCCATCCCGTGGCCGCTCGCCAGGGCAGGATGCTGGCGGTGTCCTTCCACGCCGAGCTCGGCGACGACGACCGCCTCCATCGTCTGTTCCTGGCGATGGTAGGGGAGACCTCCTGATGTGGATCTCGGTCTCCGCGGACGAGCTGACCGGCGTCGCCGGCCTGCTCGCGGTCGAGCTCGAGCGCCGCGGCCATGAGGCGGTCGTGCACGGCGCGCTTGCGCCGGGTGAGCGCGAGGACTGGGCGTGGGCGTCTGAGGCCACCGCACGCGATGTGGCCGAAGGCCGCGCCGAGCAGGGGATCGTGTGCTGCTGGACAGGCACCGGCGCGTCGATCGCCGCCAACAAGGTGGACGGGGTGAGGGCCGCCCTGTGCCTCGATGCTGCCAGCGCGGCCGGCGCGCGCCGCTGGAACGACGCGAACGTGCTCGCGCTCAGCCTGCGGGCCACGTCGCAGGCGCAGCTGGGCGAGATCCTCGACGCGTGGTTCGCCGGCGAGCCCAGCGACCAGTCAGACGACCGCGCCAACGTCGAGCACCTGGCCGAGATCGAGCGCGTCGCCCGCCGTAAGTAGCTTCTCAGTCCGCGGGCGGTGGCTACGCGGGCGTCTCGACGACCGGTGCGGGCTCGGACTCGAGCGTCATCCCCTGCGCGGCCAGGTCGGCCACGCCGCCGTCGACCACGTGGATCACGTCGCTCGCGCCGTGGCGCTTGAGCAGGCTCGCAGCCGTCGCCGCGCGCGCCCCGCCCGCGCAGATCACCGCGATCGGCTTGGTGGGGTCAAGGCCCTCGGGTATCCCCGTGATGTCGTGCCAGGGGGTGAGCACCGAGCCGGGCAGGTGACCCGCGTCCGATTCGCCGTGCTCGCGCACGTCCAGCAGCTGCAGGTCGGGCTCGTTGGCCAGCCAGCCACGCAGGTCGGTCGCGGCGACCCGGTCGGTGTGGTCGGCCGGATGGCGTTCCTGGCGCCAGTTGGTCATGCCGCCCGCGAGCAGCCCCGCGATCTGGCGCACTCCCACCGCCAGCGCCAGCTTGGCTGCCCGGCGACCGTCGGCGTCGTCGCGCCCGATCAACACGATCTCCTGGTCGTGATCTGCCAGCCACGCCAGCTTGGAACCGAAGCCGGGGCTGAAGGAGGGGATGCAGACCGAGCCGTGGATATGCACGTCGTCAAACTGCAGGTCGGTCCTGACGTCCACCAGCAGCGCACCTTCCTCGCGCTTGAGCTGCACCTGATGGGGATACAGCGCCGTCACCTCCACGCCGCTGGTCACCAGGGGGCCGCTGTTGAGCGCCACGATCCTCTCGAAGTTGGGCGGCTGGGGCCCGAGGCGCGCGAGCGCCTGGGCGACGAACTCGCGCTCGTCCTCGATCGCCAGGCTGGGGTTGTGCCTGCGCTCGAAGCCGATCGTCGAGCAGATCTTCATGTCCATGCCCGCGCCCCCGCACATCGACCCGCCCAGGTGAGCCGGCCACAGCTCGCACTCGTCGGGCAGGGTCAGCAGCCTGTCGTGCACCGACGAGAAGATCTGTGCGGCGCCCGCCGACTTCTCGATCGCCAGGTCGGTGCGCGCCACATCGCCCACGAACAGGCTGTCGCCGCTGAGCACCGCCCACGGCTCCGGGCCGCGGTTGGTGTCGATCAACAAGAAGGCGGTGTGCTCGGGCCGGTGGCCCGGCGTGTGCAGCGCGCGGATCAGCAGCGAGCCGATCGCAAGCTCCCAGCCGTCGTCGAACGGCTTGTGGTCATAGCTGGGCTGCGCCGCCCGGTGGATGTGGATGCGCGCCCCCGTCGCTGCCACCAGGCGCCCGTGGCCGGACACGTGGTCTGCGTGGTTGTGGGTCTCCAGCACGTGCTCAATGTTCACGCCGCGGTAGCGGGCGAGCTCGAGGTACTCGTCGATCTCAAAGCGCGGGTCCACCACCGCCGCGATCCCCGCGTGCTCGTCGCCGATCAGATAGGACGCGCAGCCGAGGTCGTCGTGGGTGATCTGCTTGAACAGCATCAGCCGCTCATCCGCGCCTGGGGGCCAGCCACCGCGATGTCGTTGCAGCGCTCGCACACCTCGGGAGGTATCGCGCCCGCGCGCATCAGGGCCGCAAACGCCTTGCAACCCAGGCACAGTCCGAACACCGACTCCAGCGTGGCGGCCACGACCAGCAGCGCCAGCAGCACATAGGCGGCCGTGGTCAGGCCGAATGCCAGCGCCAGCAGCGCCGCAGACACCGACAGCACCGCGCCGATCGCCTGCGCAAAGCGCTTGGGCGGGCCCGGTACTGGCCGCTCGCTGACACCCAGTCGCGGCGTGACCACCCGCATGACCAGCTGTCCCAGCGGGCTCAGCGTGGGGCCGCTGGCGACGCGTGCGACAAAGCCGTAGGCGATCAGCGCTGTGAGCCACGGCTGCGCAAACACGATCGTGACCAGGCTCGCCAGCGCCACGCCGCCCGCGACCAGCCGCGCGGAGACCTCGTTGACCGGGTCGGGAAACGAGAACACGGATCGCGGATGTGCGCGCAGCCCCGAAGGGGAGCCCGGGGCGGTGGTTGGCATCGGTGGATCAGAGACAGTCGGTGGGTTCATTAGCGGGGTGTCGCTTACGTGCACAGCTGGCTTGCGCGATCGCGCTCTTGCAGCATCGCACGCGACCGGCGAAGTATTGAGCATTTATATCATCGATATTATTATGTTTATATCCGTCAAGACCCGCATCGACCAAAGGAGCAGCCGTGTCCGTGACCGACGAGCTCGGCGGGTTCGTCTACGGCGTGCACGACGGCACGCTGCGCGAGGTCGTCTGAGCGGACCGGTCGACGCTGGGTGAGGTGTCGTCGTGTCGCATTGCTCACTAAGCCGATAGGCTTTCCCTTTGAATAGTCTGCGAGGCTGTCTCTTGGGTTGTCCTAGCGAGCGGACAACGCCCAATGTCACCACGAAAGGAAGATTCAATGGCGCGCATCCTGCTGGGCGGAAGGGAGACCAGCGTCTCCGAGGGGGTCGATGAAGTCCTCAACCGGATCGTCGCCTCCAGGGACGGCATACGGCACGGCAACGGCGTCATCGTGGCGCCACCCGGCTGGGTGATGCTGACCACCGACGCGGGCGACGACATCTACATCCCGACCGACCAGATTGGCTACATCCGCGAGGATTGAGGCGGCGAGTTGGCGGGGCGCGCCGGAGCGGCGAGGGGGAGCGGGGGAGCGGTGCTGCACGGTGCTACACGGTGCTACACTTCGCTGATGCCGACGACCAGACCGCGCCACACGATCACCGAGACGCCGCTCGTGCAGGAGGCGCTCGATGAGCTGCGTGCGAGGCTCAACGGGGATCAAATCGACTTCGCCGAGCTGGTCATCCTGGGGGCGCGCGCGAAGGTGCGCCGGCTGCCGGACGAGAACGAGCAGACGCGCCAGGCTCTCGAGGACGTGGCGAAATGGATTCGCGACGGCGACGGTCCCAAGCCGGATATCGCCGCCGCCGAAGAGGTCAAGCGCCTCGGGCTGATCGCCAACTACGACGAGTAGCGTGCTGCTGCTCGAGAACTCGGCGTGGGCTCGCCTGTTGCAAGGAGCGCTCGCAAAGGATCGGGCTGACGAGATCTCTGGCCTGGTCAAGCGCAACGAGATCGGGGTGTGCCTGCCGTTCCTGTTGGAGGCGGGCTACTCCGCCCGTTCGGCCGCAGACCGGAAGGAGATCATGGGCCGCCTCGAGCGGTTCCCCCATGTCGCCATCGAAAGCGAGGTGGAGCGCATCGCATTGCAGGCGCAGCGCGAGCTTGCAGAGATCGGCCACCATCGCCTCACGCCGACGGACGTCGTGATTGCCGCATGCGCCCATCGAGCAGAAGCCGGCGTGCTCCACTACGACGGCGACTACGACATCCTCGCCGAGCGCACCAGCCTGGTGTTCGACAGCGTCTGGCTGGCGCCCGCCGGCACGCTTTGACGCGCGCTCAAGCTGCCTGGAAGCGCACTACGCCGTCGTGCTCCTGCTCGACCACCGTGCCGTCGCGCAACAGCAGGTCCACGTGGCCAAGCACCTCTGACAGGGTCAGGTAGGCCTGGGTGACCGCCACGTTGCCCCACAGCTCCTGGGCGATCTCGTGGGCCGTGCGCGGCTGGGCAGCGATCAGACCGCCGATCTTCTCGGCGCGGCGACGATGAAGACGAAAGCGTTCGTCGATCAGCGCAACGTGGTCGGTGATCGGGCGCCCGTGGCCTGACAGCACCAGCTTCAAGTCCATCGCCCGCGTCTTCTCCAGCGAGTCGATGTACGTGATCAGCGCTTGCGGTCGCGGGGTGGGGGAGGTCTCGTGCTCGGCGCTTGCGTCGAGGGGGCGCGCCAGCAGCGGGTTGGACGAGATGTGTGCGATCAGGTGGTCTGCAGCCAGCAGAATCGAGCGCCGCTGGTCCCAGAAGATGGTGTCCGAGGGGCTGTGGCCCGGGCGGTGCAACACACGCAGCTTGCGGTCGCGTAGCTCGAGTTCGCCGCCGTCTGTCAGCGGGCGGGTGACCTGCACCGCAGAGCCCCACGCGCGAAAGCCCGCCGACACCGCGCGCAGCACCGTCACCACTTCCGGCGGGATCCCATGGCGCAGCATCAGCCGCTCGGCGAACAGGTCGTCCAGCTCCGCCTCCTGGCCGTAGCTGGCCAGGAACGGCGCCACGCGATCGAGCGCCGCAACTTCTGCGCCCGAGCGCCGCGCGAGGATCGACGCCAGGCCGAAGTGGTCGATGTGCTGGTGGCTGATCACCAGCAGCTCGATGTCCTCCACCGCATGCCCGTGCGTCGCCAGCGCCTGCTCGAGCTCGTCCAGCGCCTTGGCCGAGTTGGGGCCAGAGTCCACCAGCGTCAACGGCGAGTCCTCGATCAGGTACGCGTTCACGCGCCCCACCATGAACGGGGTGGGGATCGCCAGGCGGTAGATGCCCACCTCCGCTGCAGCCAGCAGCGCTTCGCGCTCCGCCTCGGCCTCCCGATCGCGCTCGGTGGCGCTCACGGGCTGGTTGGCGTGGGCGAGCGGATCAGCTCGAAGAACCTCGTCGCGGCGGCGCTCCATGTCCTGGTGGGACACCAGCGACTCCAGGCACAGGCGCAGCAGCGGCTCGGTGTTCGACGGGCGCACGTTGAAGTGCCAGTCGTCGTAGTCGATCGAGATGCCGTCCAGGGTTTCCTGGCGGGCGTCGGCGTAGCGCTGTGCGATCTCGTCCATCTTCGCCTGCTGGTCTGCCACCTGCGAGTTGATCTCGCCAGAGATGAAGTACTTGGAGTGGTAGGGCTCCAGCAGCTTGGACAGCGCCACGCCTTCGAGCGACAGCTTCTCCAGGATCAGCAGCGCCGGCAGCGTGCCCGAGTCCGCGCAGTAGAAGTCGCGAAAGTAGTAGTGCCCGGACACCTCGCCGCCGAACAGCGAGCCCTCGTCGCGCATGCGCGTCTTGAAGAACGCGTGGCCCACGCGGTTGACATACGGCGTGCCGCCCGCCAGCCTGACCGTGTCGGGGACCGCGCGCGACGCGCGCACGTCATACAGGATCGCCTCGGGGTGAGTCGGGTCCGCTCTTTTGGCCAGCAGCGCCTCGGCCAGCAGCGCGGTCATGAAGTCGCCGTCCACGAACGCTCCGGTGTCATCGATGAAAAAGCAGCGGTCCGCGTCGCCGTCCCATGCGATCCCCAGGTCCGCGCCCGTCTCGCGCACCTTGTCGATGATCAGCTGCCGGTTCTCTGGCAACAGTGGGTTGGGCTCGTGATGGGGGAAGTTCCCATCCGGGGTCCAGTAGGTCTCAATCAGCTCCAGCTCCAGGCTCTCCAGCAGCGGGCCAACCATCGGTCCGGCCATCCCGTTGCCGCCGTCCACCACAACTTTCAACGGCCGCGGAGTCGAACGGACCGCGTCCGCGTCGATGAAGCCCAGGGCAGCCGCCTGGAACTCCTCATACAGGTCTACCTCCTCGACTGTGCCCCGTGGCGCGCTGCGCTCGGCACGACCGGCCGGCGCGTCAGCGTCCGGTCTCATCTCATCTTCGACCTCGCGACGTACGTCCTGGATGCCGCTGTCGCCCGACAGCGCGATCGCCCCCTCGCGCACGAGCTTGGCGCCCGTGTACGCCTTGGGGTTGTGCGACGCGGTGCACATCAGCCCACCGTCCAGCTCGCGCGAGCCGACCAGGAAATACAGCATCTCGCTGCCCACCTGGCCTGCGTCGAGCACGTGCACGCCCGTTTCCAGCAGTCCCTCGCGATAGCGCGCCGACAGCTCCGGCGCGCTGATGCGCATGTCGCGCCCCAAGCCCACTCGTAGCTGTTCCACCGGCTTGCCCGCCAGGCGCGCCAGCACGCGCGCGAACGCCCTGCCGATGCGCTGGGCGATCTCCCCGTCGATCTGCTCGCCGTAGATGCCGCGGACGTCGTACGCCTTGAAGATGGAGGGGTCGAGCGCCGTCATCGCGGCCCGCATCCTAAGCTGTGCGTCATGTCAGGGCATTCCAAGTGGGCATCCATCAAGCACAAGAAGGCGATCGTCGACTCGCGCCGCGGCGCCCACTTCTCCAAGCTCACCCGCGCGATCACCGTCGCCGCGCGTGATGGTGGGGGAGACCCTGCTGGCAACCCAGCGCTGGATCTCGCCATGCGCAAGGCCAAGAAGCGTCCATGCCCAAGGACAACATCGAACGCGCCATCGCCAAGGGCACCGGCGGGGGGGGCGAGGCCGACGCGATCGAGGCCGTGCTGTATGAGGGCTACGGGCCCGGCGGCGTGGCCATCCTCATCGAGACACTGACCGAGAACCGCAACCGCACCAGCGCCGACGTCCGCCACATCTTCTCCAAGAACGGCGGCAGCCTCGGCGAGCCCGGCTCGGTCGCCTACCTGTTCGACAAGAAGGGCACGATCGTGATCGACGCCTCGCGCTACTCAGAAGACGACCTAATGGTCGCCGTCGAGGCCGGCGCCGAGGACATCTCCACCGACGAGGGCGTCTTCGAAGTGGTCGCCGAGCCCGCCGACTTCACAGCCGTGCGCAAGGCGCTGGAGGAGGCCGGCGTGGAGATGGACAGCGCCGAGATGGCCTACCGGCCCTCCAGCGTAGTACCCGTCGAGGAGGCGCAGGCCGCCAAGCTGATGAGCCTGATCGGCCTGCTCGAAGACAACGACGACGTCGAAGCGGTGCACGCCAACTTCGACGTCTCCGCCGACGTGCTCGAGCGGGTCGCGGGCTAGCTCTTGGCCGCCCCCCACGGCTCCGCCCGCCCGCCCGTAGTCATCCTCTGTGGCGGGCGCGGCACGCGCCTGCAGGAGCACACCCGCGAGATACCCAAGCCGCTCGTGGAGATCGGCGGCATGCCGATCGTCTGGCACGTCATCCAGCTGTACGCCGGGCAGGGCTTCGATCGCTTCCTGCTGGCCACCGGCTACAAGGGCCGACCTGATCGAGCGCTTTGTCGGCGCAGGAGCGCTGGCCGGCCGGGGTGCAGGTGCGCTGCGTGGACACCGGCCTGGAGACGCCCGACAGGGGGGCGAATCGAGCAGCTTGCGCCGCTGCTGGCCGGGGCGCGCTTCTGTGCCGACATACGCCGACGGCCTCGCCGACATCGACCTCTCCGCGCTGCTCGCCTTCCACGCCGAGCATGGGGCGCTCGCGACCATGACCGTCGTGCGCCCCGAGCTGCAGTTCGGCGTCACCGACCTGGATGGCGATGGCAGGGTGACCGGCTTTCGCGAGAAGCCCCGCTCCGAGCACTGGATCAACGGCGGCTTCTTCTGCTTCGATGCCGGCGCCCTGGACTACTTGGACGCCGACAGCGTGCTCGAGCGCGCCCCGCTGGAGCGCCTGGCCGCCGAGGGCCAGCTGCGCGCGCATCGCCACGAGGGCTTTTGGGAGTGCATGGACACGTACAAGGACGCCGTCGCGCTCAACGACCTGTGGGCGTCGGACAGGGCGCCCTGGCGCGCGGGCGCTCAGGCGACCAGGCGACGCGCACGAAACAGCGACACCGGCTCGCGCACGCCGCGCAGGCGCCGCTCGCCCGCGTAGGACCAACGGTAGGCCTCGCGCACGGCCTCGCGCACCTGGCGGTCGGCCAGCAGGCTCCCGGGCCGGGCGACCTGGGTGATGCGGCTGGCCAGGTTCACCGGGCGCCCGAACCAGTCGCCCGCGCGCGACAGCGCCGGGCCGACCGCCGTGCCGGCGCGCAGTTGGGGGAAGTCCTCGCCCTCGGCGTCCGCCGCGTCCAGCAGCGCTAGCGCGGCGTCCAGCAGCGGCTGGGGCTCGGTCGCTGGCAGCATCGCCGCGTCGCCGATCGTCTTGACCAGGCGCACCGGCGGCTGCGCCACGTCGCTGGCCAGCGCTTCCAGGCGCGCGGCCAGGCGCCCGAGCTCCTCCGGCGCCACTTCCTCGCCCAGGCGTGTGAAGCCCACGAGGTCCGCGAAGCACACCGCGATCTCGCGCGAGCCCGGCAGCTGGCCGCCGCTGCGCTCCATCGCGCTGATCACCTCGCTCTCGGTCGCGTGGCGCAGGTGCAGCTCCAGCACGTTGCGCGAGCAACGGATCCACCAGCGGGTACAGCGCCTCGCTGGCCTGCGCGTAGCGGCTGGCCAGCTCGTGCTCTCGTGATGCCCGGCCGACGACCAGTTTCAGCGGCAGCGCGCGCAGGCTTTCGGCCGCCTGCGACAGGCCGCGCCCGAGCACGCGCAGCAGCTCCAGGTTTCCTCGTCGGAGATCCCCGCTTCGCGCGTCACGTGGATCAGCCGCGCCGACTCCAGCTCCGCGTCGGTGAAGGCCGCCTCGTCGGGCTCGGGGATCGGCAGGCCGATCGCCCGGCGGGCGGTGACCAGGAAGTCCGGGTCGATGTCTGCTAGTTGCGCCACCTGGGCCGCCGTGTAGCGCTCGTCGCCCACGATCACCCGGTCCGCGGGCAGGAACATGACCGTGCCGTAGGCCGTCGCCCGGCGCAGTTCGGCCAGCGGCACGCCGTCTGCCGCCAGATGCTCGAGCAGCGCCAGCCGCTCGGCGCGGGGCGCCCTCGCAGCCCGTCCAGCAGGCCCTCCGCGGCGAAGTCGATCTGCTGCTCGGGCATCTGTTGCAGCCTAGGGGAGGTGTGCGTCGCAGGGCGAGCAGCGCAGGGGCGGGTCGAGGGGCATCCACAGGCAGGCGTCCGAAGGCATGCGCAGAATCACCAGGCGTGATCGTCCTCGGCATCGACCCGGGCCTGGCCAACACCGGCTACGGCGTCGTCGCGCGCCGCACGTGGGCGGCTGGTCGCGCTCTGGACGGGGGCGTCATCACCACGCGCGCCGAGCTCGCGCCGGAGCGGCGCCTGGCCGACATCCACGCCGCCGTCGACGCCCTGCTCGAGCGAGCACCAGCCGGACGCGATGGCGCTGGAGGAGCTGTACTTCGGCCAGAACGTGCGCACAGCCTTCGCCGTCGGTCAGGCCCGCGGCGCGGTCGATGCTGGCCGCCGGCCAGCGCGGCGTGCCCTGCGCCGGCTACACCCCCCAGCAGGTCAAGGGCGCCGTCTGTGGCAGCGGGCGCGCGCCCAAGGACCAGGTCGCGCGGATGGTCAAGACGCTACTCGGGCTTGCTGAGCGAGCCACGGCCCGACCATGCCGCCGACGCGCTCGCCGTGGCCATCTGCCACGCCAACTGCGCGCCGCTGGCCAGGGCATCGCCTGCACTGCGCCGTCTGGGTGTGCCCGCGAGGGTGCCGGGGCGAGCGCGTGATCGCGCTGATCCACGGCGAGGTGGCGGTGCGCCGCGCCGACCACGTGGTGGTCCTGTGCGCCAGCGTCGGCTATCGCGCCGCGGTGTCCGCGCAGACGCTGCGCCACGTGCCCCCCGTCGGCGAGCAGGTGAGCCTGCATGCCCACCTGATCGTGCGCGACGACGCGCTGGCCCTGTACGGCTTTCACTCGGAGTCAGAGCGCGAGCTGTTCTTGATGCTGCTCTCGGTCCAGGCCGTCGGCCCCAAGGTCGCCCTGGCGGTGCTCTCCGCGGGGCCGGTGCACGAGCTGCTCGGCGCGCTCGCCGCGGGCGATGCGGCCCGCTTTCAGGCGGTGCCCGGTATCGGCAAGCGCACGGCCGAGCGGATCATCGTCGAGCTGCGTGAGAAGGTCGGCGTCGATGGCCACGACGCGATCGCGCCTCGGATGCCGATCGTCGCCCGTCGCGGGCAGCCGTTGCACCCGCGCTCGCTCGCCCGCGAGGGCCTGGTCGAGTTGGGCTATGCACCCGCTGAGGCCGACGAGCTGCTGGCGGGCGTGCAGGACAACGGCGCGCAGGAGCTCGGCGCCGAAGAGCTGATCTCCCAGGCGCTGCGTCTGGCGCGGACGCCGTCGTGAAGGCAAACACCCGATGAGCGAGACCGCCACGCGCATACAGACGCCATACCTGGTGCCAGACGACGAGCTCGACCGCTCGCTGCGTCCGCGGCGCCTGGACGACTTCGTCGGGCAGCGGGCGCTGCGCGAGCAGCTGGCCGTGGCGATAGAGGCCGCCGGCGCGCGCGCCGAGGCGCTCGACCACCTGCTGCTGGCCGGCCCGCCGGGTCTGGGCAAGACCTCGCTCGCGCAGATCGTCGCCGCCGAGCTCGAGGTCCCATTCGTGCAGACCGCCGGGCCGGCGCTGGAGCGCAAGGGAGACATCGCCGCGTTCCTCACAGCGCTGGAGCCGCGCAGCGTGTTCTTCGTCGATGAGATCCACCGCCTGGCGCGCGCGCTGGAGGAGACCTTCTATCCGGCCATGGAGGACCACAGGCTGCCGATCACCGTCGGGCAGGGCGCCGGCGCGCGCGTGGTCACGCTGGAGCTGCCGCCCTTCACGCTGATCGGCGCTACCACCCGAGCCGGCCTGTTGACCACGCCCCTGCGCGACCGCTTCGGCATCCAGGCGCGCCTGGAGCCCTACACGCAGGCCGAGCTCGCGATCATCGTGCGCCGCTCGGCCGGCATCCTGGAGATCGAGCTCGACGACGGCGGCGCGCTGGCGATCGCCGCCTGCGCGCGCGGCACGCCGCGGGTGGCCAACCGCCTGCTCAAGCGCGTGCGCGACTTCGCCGAGGTGCGCATGGAGGGGGTCGTCACCGCACACGCAGCCCGCGCGGCGCTGGAGATGCTCGAGGTCGACGAGCGCGGTCTGGACCGCCTGGACCGCGAGATCCTGCATGCGATCTGCGCCAAGTTCGCCGGCGGGCCCGTCGGCCTGTCCACGCTCGCAGTGGCCGTCGGCGAGGAGCAGGACACGATCGAGGACGTGTATGAGCCATACCTGCTCAAGGAGGGCCTGATCAAGCGCACGCCGCGCGGGCGCGCCGCCACCCCCGCCGCCTATGCCCACCTCGGGCTGCAGGCGCCCGCGGAGGGCGGGCCATCGCTGTTCTAAAGCTAGGCGCAACCTTACCCGCGCGGCTTTCGTACTCTGTGGGAGACATCATGGCCGTCCATCCCTTCATCTGCCCCAACTGTGGGCACCGCACCTCAGAGCTCGACCGCAACATCGGCTTCACGCGCCAGCGCAAGGGCTGTGCGAAGTGCGGCTTCGCCTTCTTGTTCGAACTGCTCGACGACTACTACCCCGCTCCGGACGCCGCCTTCTTCGTCTGCGACGGCGAGGGCCGCGTGGTCGGCTGCGGCAAGAACTCCTTCGCGTTCACCGGCCTGGAGGAGGAGGAGGTGATCGGCCAGCCCGTCAAGCAGGTGCTCGGCCTGAGCTTTGCAAACGGCGACGACCCCGTCGCCAAAGTCCTGGAGTGGGGGGTGCGGGCGCTGGAGGTGCCCGTGCAGGTAGCCGGCGAACGCGACCACGCGGCCAGCGCCAAGGCCGACATCTTCCCCGACTACGACGACGACGGCGGGCTGTTGCTCGTGCTGACCCCGGACAAGTAGTCTGATCGGAAGGCCATGACCGACCGTCGCCGCAACACATTCGTCCTGCTCCTGGTCGCCGGGCTGATCGCCGCCTCGGTGATCGCCATCGTGGCCAAGCCGACGCGCCTTGGCCTGGACCTCAAGGGCGGCGTCGAGCTCGTCTACGAAGGCAAGCCGACCGCCCAGGCCAAAGTCGACAACGAATCGCTGGAACGGGCGATCGACATCATGCGTAAGCGCGTCGACCAACTGGGTGTCGCTTCGCCGGAAATCCAGCGCTCGGGCGAAAAAGAAATCGACGTGCAGCTGCCCGACGTGAGCAACGCCCAGCGCGCCCAGGACGAGGTCGGCAAGACCGCACAGCTGTACTTCTATGACTGGGAGCCAAACGTGATCGGCGCAAACGGCAAGCCTGCGCCGACCGAAGGCACCGTCACCGGCGACGCGACCAATCAGGGGGCGGGCGGAGTGACGGCCGGCCTGCTCGAGTACGACGCCGTCCAGCGGGCGGCCAAACGCCCGGCGATCCTTCGCCGCGCCGACACGACCTGGAGCCCCGGCTGCACCGCCCAACAGGTGGGCAACTGCATCTATGGCAGCTGGTATCTGATCGACACCGCGCACGAAAAGATGCTGTGCTCGGGCAACAAGCCGATCTGTGCTCCCGCCGAAACAGAACAGAACCTGTATGCCGACAACTACAAACCGCCGAAGGGGTCAAAGCCCAAGGCGGTACGCGTCAACCCCGGCACGGTGCTTGTGCAGTCACGCCCGGTGGAAAGCACCGCCGGCAAGGTCACCAACGAATCGCCCAACAGCTTCTACGTGATCAACGACGAACCGGTGCTGACCGGATCGAACATCACCAACCCGGCGCAGGGCTTTGACGAAGGCGGCGGCGGCACCGGCCAGCCCAACGTCAACTTCGGATTCACCTCCCAGGGCAAGAAAACCTTCGAAGGGGTCACCAAGAAGATCGCCCACCGCGGCCAGGAAGCCCAGCTGCCGGGGGTCTCTAAGGAAGCCGCCCAGCAGCATTTCGCGGTCGCGCTGGACGGCCAGCTGATCACCGTGCCGTCGATCGACTTCACCAAATACCCAGAAGGGATCGACGCGTCCAACGGCTCGGAGATCTCCGGCGGCTTCACGCTCACGTCCGCGCAGAACCTCGCCAACGAGCTGCAGTCGGGCGCGCTGCCGATCAAGTTGGTGCTGATCTCGCGCTCGCAGGTGTCGGCCACGCTGGGCAAAACCGCGCTCAACCAGGGTCTGATCGCGATGCTCGCGGGCTTCGCCGTGGTGTGCTTGTTCCTGCTGCTGTTCTACCGTGTGCTCGGCGCCATCGCGATCGGCGGCCTGGTCATCTACGGCGCCTACTTCTTTGCGCTGATCAAGCTGATCCCCGTCACGCTGACGCTGCCCGGGATCGCCGGGCTGATCCTCACGATTGGCATCGCCGCCGACGCCAACATCGTGATCTTCGAGCGCGTCAAGGAGGAGATCCGCGGGGGTCGCTCGGTCATCTCGGGCATCGCCAGCGGCTACAAGCACGGGTTCGCCGCAATCGTGGACGCCAACGTGGTCACGTTCATGACCGCGTTCATCCTGTTTGCGCTGGCAACCGCCGAAGTCAAGGGATTCGCGCTGACGCTCGGCATCGGCACGCTGCTGTCGCTGTTTACCGCCGTGCTGGCCACGCAGGCCGCGCTCGGGACGATGAGCCGCTCGCGCGCGGTCTCTCACCCTGCGATGCTCGGCGCGGCCCGGCGCGGGAAAGGCTGGACGTTCGACTTCATGGGCGCCTCGCGGTGGTTCTTCTCGCTGTCGGGCACGATCCTGCTCGTCGGCGCCCTGGCGATCGGTGGCAAGGGCCTGAATTTCGGCATCGACTTCAAGTCGGGCACGCGCATCCAGACCGCTTTCATCAGGAACGTCGGCGAGGGCGAAGTTGCCTCGGCGATGGTCGCGGCCGGCTATCCCAATGCACAGGTGCAGAAGTTCACCAACTCGAGCATCGGCGGCGCGGGCTATCAGATCTCGACCAAGACGCTCAAGCCCGAAGCGCTCGACAAGGTCCAGGAAGACCTGAACATCAGGTTCGGCCACGGCAAGAACGTCCCCGGCACCAAGAACTTCTCCTCGACGTCGATCGGGCCGACCTTCGGCAAAACTGTCGCCAACGCCGCGATCATCGCGATCATCGCCTCGCTGCTGGTGATCTCGGCCTACATCGCGCTGCGCTTCGAGTGGAAGTACGCGATCCCGGTGCTGATCGCGCTGATGCATGACCTGCTGATCACCTCGGGGGTGTATGCCCTCACCGGCAAGGAAGTGACGACCGCGACGGTCGCGGCGCTGCTGACCATCCTCGGCTATTCGCTGTATGACACGATCATCGTGTTCGATCGTGTGCGCGAGAACGTGCCGCGCATGCCGCGCGCCGCCTTCTCGCAGATCGTCAACCGCTCGATGGCCGAGGTGCTCACCCGCTCGCTGGCGACGAGCTTCTGCACGCTGCTGCCGGTCGCCGCGCTGCTGCTGTTCGGCGGGAAACGCTGAAGAGCTTCGCCTTCGCGCTGATCATCGGCATCGCCTCCGGCGCCTACTCCTCGATCTTCATCGCGTCGCCCGTGCTGACCCACTGGAAGGAGCGCGAGTCCGGCTACAGGAGCAGGCGGGCGCGCATCTTCCGTGAACTGGGCGAGGTGCCCGCCTACGCCACCACCGCGGCAGGCACGCCCGAGGACGTCGAGCCCGAGCGCAAGCCCAGGCGCACGCGCCGTGGCAGCCTGATCGCCCCCGAGCAGCCGGGCGACCAGATCTCCAGGGACGAGTTCCAGGAACTCGTGCGCGACCTCGAGGTGGACGCCGAGCCGCGGGCCAGCGCCCCCTGAGCCGGCGCGGCCGCGCGAGCGTGGCTCAGGGCAGCGCGGCCACCGAGGCGCCGCCCGCCGCTCCCGCATCGTCCCCGCAAGGGGAGCGCGATCCCGCGGCGGATCTCACGCCCGAGGACCTCGTCCTCAAGGACGCGCCCAAACCGCGCGAAAAACGCCGGCGCCCACGCAATAAAAAGCACGGGAGGTCGAGGTAATGGGCATGCTCGGCTGGGTCATCATGGGCCTGGCGATCTGGCACTTCACGATCTGGCTGCCCGACCGCTTCTGGGGCGGGATCGTCGGCGCGCTGATCGGCTCGCTAATCGGCTCGATCGTCCTTGGTCTGATCATCTACGGCGTGAAAGTCTCGGCGCTGAAGGTCCCCGGCGAAAAGGCCACCGACATCGGCGTGGTGCTCTACGCGGTGCCGGGCGCGCTGCTGGGCATGGCCGCCGTGTATCTCGAGGGCATGCGCCGCGAAAGGATCGCAGCGACGCGGGAACGGCCGCAGATCGTCGGCTAAAGACGTCAGCTAGAGACACCGCGCCGGTAGGGCGCAACCTGCCGATCTTCGGCAATATTCCAAAAAATGGGCATGTGTGTAGACTGCCCCCTCTTTCGCAACATAAAGAGGAGGGAACCTTGTCCAAACGAGCATTCGTCCTCAGCGTTTGCACGGCGGCGACGCTGCTGGCCACGGCCGCAAGCGCTTCGGCCGCCAGCCTGTGGGTGTCGAGCACAACACCGGTCTCGAGTCCGCACAGCAGTTGCGTGCATCCCGGCTACAGCACTATCCAGTCGGCCATCACAGCCGCCACATCGGGATCCAGCATCCACGTGTGTCCGGGCACCTACACCGAACAGCTCACCATCGAAGAGCCGCTCAAACTGATCGCGGTCGACGGCGCCGGCTCAGCCAAGGTGGTTTTGCCAGCGATACCCGCCAACTCGACCACCCCCTGCGACAAAGCCCCCGGGACTGAAGACTTCCAGCCCGACCAGGACGAGGTGTCGATCTGCACGGCAGGGACGGTCGGCATCACCGGGCTGACGTTCGAACCCAAGTGGCCGGAACATACGTGCGACGACAGCCTGTACGGGATCCTCGTCGCCGGCGGCGCCACGCTGGTCGCCTCGAACGTGTCGGTCGACGGCGGCGGCGCCTTCCCGATCAACGGCTGCCAGGGCGGCGTTGCGATCCAGGTCGGCATGGCCTGGACGACTCCCGTGGAGGTCGGGAAAGCGACCCTCAGCCACGACACCGTCGGCGAATATCAGAAGAACGGCATCACGATCGATGGGAAAGAATCGAGCGCCAAAATCAGCACGACGATCGTGACCGGCGCGGGTGCCACACCGGAAACCGCTCAGAACGGGATCCAGGTCAGCAACGGCGCGCTGGCGACCATTCAGACGTCGACGATCTCCGGCAACGAGTGTGACAACGCAAGCTGTGGCTCGAATGCGTTTGCGCAAACTCAAGCTACTGGCGTGCTGTTCTACGGCGCCGCGCACGGATCGAAGGTGATCACGTCCACGCTCAAGGAAAACGACATCGGCGCCTACTTCGTCTCGACCAACCCGACGCAGCCTCACACTCCGGAAGTGACGATCAGCCAAGACGAGATGAGCGCCGATCGCTATGAGGGAGTGGCCCTCGACCAGGGCGATGCGTCGGTGAAAAGCGACACGATCGTCGGGCCCGGCAATATCGGGATCGAGCTGTTCCAGTACGAACAGCAGACCTATGCCCCGACCTCCAGCGCTTCGGGTGACACGATCGAAAACATGGGCGGCGCAGCCGTCGAGGTGCAATCCGACAAAGCGCCGGGTGACCACCCCGGCAGCTTCACGATCAGCAACAGCTCGTTCCTGAAAGACGCGCAGGCGCTGGACGATGAAAGCAGCACGTTCACGGTGGTGCTGTGACGCCACGTCGTCGCTGAAGTAGCCGGTTGGGGGAGGGGCGCGGCGCCGTCGCGTTCCTCCCCCGCTTGCGGTTCCGTCCCGCCCTGCCCGTACTCTCGCCGGCGTGGACGACTGCCGCTTTGAGATTCCCGTATGCCCGCCTGGCGATGTAGAGGCGTTGCGTAGCGAGCTGGGCGTGAGCGCGGCGCTCGCGCAGGTGCTCGTGCGCCGGGGGCTCGCCGACCCTGCCCTCGCCCGCGCGTTCCTGCGCGCCGAGGAGGAGCATCCGCCCACGGCCTTCGCGGGCATCGAGGAGGCCGTGGAGACGATATCCGCGCATCTGCGCCGCGGCTCGCGCGTCACGATCCATGGCGACTATGACGTCGATGGCATCTGCTCGACCGCGGTGCTCGTGCGCGCCTTGCGCGAGCTGGGAGGCGACGTCGACTTCTACCTGCCCGACCGCGCAAGCGACGGCTACGGGCTGAATGTAAAGACCGTTCAGCGGCTGGCCGAGCGCGGCACGCGGCTGCTCGTGACCGCCGACTGCGGGATCACGGCCGTCGAAGAGGTGGCGGTGGCGCGGGCGCTGGGCATGCACGTCGTCGTCACCGACCATCACAGCGCGCGCGCCGACGGGGCGTTCCCGCGCGCGCCGATCGTGCACCCAGCGCTGTGCGGGTATCCGTGTCGCGATTTGTGTGCCACCGCCGTCGCGTACAAGCTCGCCCAGGCGCTGTTCGCGGCAGCAGACCGCAACCCAGACGAGCTGCGGCGCGAGCTCGATCTGGTGGCGCTGGCGACGATCGCAGACGTCGTGCCGCTGCTCGGGGAGAACCGGGCGCTTGTGCGCGCCGGTCTGCGCGCGCTTGCCAGCACGGCCAAGCCGGGACTGCGCGCGCTAATGGCCGTCGCTCGCGTCGACCCGGCAAGGCTCGACGAGAGATCGGTCGCCTTCGCGCTCGCGCCGCGCCTGAACGCAGCCGGGCGCCTGTATCGAGCAGACGCAGGGCTGGAGCTGATCCTGACCGAGGATCGCCTGCGAGCGGCTCAGATCGCTGATGAGCTCGATCGCGCCAATCGCGAGCGCAGGCAGGTCGAGCTCGGCATCCGCTACGAAGCCGAAGCCCAGATGGACGCGCTCGGACCGCGCGCCGCCTATGTGCTCGCGGGCGAGGGCTGGCATGCGGGCGTGATCGGGATCGTGGCCTCGCGCCTGGTCGAGCGCAGCCGCCGGCCGGTCGTGCTGATCGCGCCCGACGGTCAGACCGGCAAGGGCTCGGGACGCAGCATCGCGGGCTTTGACCTGCTCGCCGGGCTCAGCGCATGCAGCGGGCATCTGCTGCGCTATGGCGGCCACAGCGCTGCCGCCGGGCTGGAGATCGAGCGCGGGCGCATCGACGAGTTCGCGACCGCGTTCGTGGCACACGCCGGGCAGGCGCTCGACAGCGCGGACATGGTGGAGGTCGAGCGCGTCGACGCGGTCGTCGACGGAGATGAGCTCAGCATGGATCTGGCCGAGGAGCTTCAGGCTCTGGCACCCTTCGGCCGCGGCAATCCCGGCGTGTCGCTGCTGGTCGCCGAGGCCACGTTCGTCAACGCCACGCCGATGGGCCAAGGCAAGCACGTGCGCTTCACCGTGCGCTCGCGCGGAGCCAGCGCCAGGGCCGTGGCCTTTGGCAACGGCGGGCGCCTGCCGGTCCGCGACGGCGTGCCCGTCCAGGCCACGTTCACGCTCGAGGTCAACGAATACAACGGCGTAAGCGAACCGCGCCTGGTGCTGCGCCGCGCCCAGCCCGCGCTGCAGGCGCCGGATTGCGACCTGGCCGGTGCACCGGCTGAGGTGGCTGGGGCGCACGAGACCGCCCCAGAGCCCGCAGCGGCCCTGCCGGTGCCGCTGGACATGCCCGACGCAGAGCCGGCGACTGAGCAGCAGGGCGAGCTCGTGCTGTTTGCCCTGCCCTGAGAACCAGCGTTGCACCCTTCAATCCGGCTTGCGCGTCCCCTACCCTTATGGCATGGTCAGCGCAGAGGATCCAGGTAGCGCCCAGGCCACCGAGCCCGGCGGTGGCGCAGGCGTCGGCGCGCTGCACCTCGGCGAGCAGCGTCCGCCTGGTCACGACCAGGTTGAGCCGCCTGGCGGCCGCGCCCCCACCACCGCAAGCCTGGTCGTCGACACAGAGCAGCCGCCGGCCGCGGCGCCCCCGCCGCCTGCACCCTCTGCCCTGAGCGCCCCCGAGCGGCGGCTGCTGAGCGACCTGTTCGCGATCGTCTCCGAGCATGCGGCCGACTCGGCCATCCAGATCGACCGCGCCCGCGTCCAAGACGCGTTCGTGTTCGCGTGCGAGCACCACGCCGCCCAGCGGCGCAAGTCGGGCGAGGACTTCATCGTGCACCCCGTCGGCGTGGCGCGCATCTGCGCGGGCATGCGCCTGGACACGGACACGCTGTGCGCGGCGCTGCTGCACGACACGGTCGAGGACACGTCGGCCTCCATCGAGGAGGTGCGCGAGCGCTTCGGCGAGGAGATCGCGGGCATCGTCGATGGCGTGACCAAGCTGACCGGCATCACCTTCCAGTCGCGCGACGAGGCGCAGGCGAACAACTACCGCAAGATGATGGTCGCGATGGCCACCGATGTGCGGGTCATCCTGATCAAGCTCGCAGACCGTCTGCACAACATGCGCACGATCGACGCGATGCCAAAGAACAAGCAGATCGAGAAGGCGCGCGAGACGCTTGACATCTACGCGCCGCTGGCCCACCGCCTGGGCATCCACGCAATCAAGTGGGAGCTGGAGGACCTCGCCTTCGCGACCTTGCACCCGCGCAAGTACCAGGAGATCAAGGGCCTGGTCGCCCAGCAGCGCGACGACCGCGAGCGCTATGTCTCAGAAGCCGGCGAGTACCTGCAGCGCGAGCTCGCCGAGGTCGGCATCCAAGCGCAGATAGCGGGGCGCGCCAAGCACTTCTACTCGATCTACTCGAAGATGACCAAGAAGGGCCGCGAGTTCAACGAGATCTATGACCTGACCGCGATGCGCGTGATCGTGGACTCGGTCAAGGACTGTTACGGCACAGTCGGCGTGATCCACTCGCTGTGGAAGCCGCTACCGGGCCGCTTCAAGGACTTCATCGCGATGCCCAAGTTCAACATGTACCAGTCGTTGCACACGACCATCATCGGGCCCGAGGGACGCCCTCTGGAGATCCAGATCCGCACCCAGGAAATGCACGAGATGGCCGAGTTCGGCGTGGCCGCGCACTTTGTATACAAGCCCGAGCAGTACGAGGCGCCTACGCCCGGCGAGAACGCCAAGCTGAAGTGGCTGCGATCGATGCTCGACTGGCAGCAGGAGCTGTCAGACCCACGCGAGTTCATGGAGACGCTGCGCACCGACCTCTTCGAGGAGGAGGTCTACGTGTTCACACCCAAGGGAGAAGTCAAGTCGCTGGCCGCTGGCGCCACGCCGCTGGACTTCGCCTATGAGGTGCACACCGAGATCGGCCACCGCTGCGTGGGCGCGCGCGTCAACGGAAAAATCGTGCCGCTGCACTACGAGCTGCAGTCTGGAGACATCGTCGAGATCCTCACCGCCAAGCGCGAGCGCGGCCCCTCGCGCGACTGGCTGGCGATGGTCAAGACCACGCGCGCGCGCAACAAGATCAAGGCTTGGTTCAAGGCCGAGTCGCGCCAGGACACCGAGCACACAGGGCGCGAGCTGCTGCAGGAGCACCTGCGCAAACAGGGGCTGCCCGCTCAGAAGATCACCGGTTCGGCGCTGCTGGCCGACGTGATCCGCGAGGTCGGCTTTCGCAAGGCCGACGACTTCTACATCGCCCTGGGCGCCGCCAAGGTTTCCCCCAAGCTGGTCGTCAACAAGGTTATGCAGCGCCTCAAGCACGGCGAGGCAGCTGACGGCGGCGATACTGCCGCTGACCTGCTGCACGTGGGGCGCTCGCGGCGGCGGCCGACCAAGTCCTCCGGCCAGTACGGCATCAGGGTGGAGGGCGTCGAGGATGTGATGCTGCGTCTGGCCAAGTGCTGTCGGCCGGTGCCCGGCGATGAGATTCTCGGCTACATCTCCCTGGGGCGGGGCATCACGATCCACCGCGACGACTGCCCCAACGCGGCTGCTCTGCGCAAGAGCCCCGAGCGCTTCACCAACGTCTCTTGGGAAGGCGACCAGTCGACGGGCTTCGTCGTGGAAATCCAGATCGACGCGTGGGACCGCCACCATCTGCTGGAGGATCTCTCGCGCGCGTTCTCGGAGTCCGGCGCCAACATCCTGGAAGCGCGCTGTCTGTCGATGGGCCCGATGGTCAAGAACCGGTTTGTGGTGGAGCTTGCCGACACGCACGCGCTCAAGAGCGCGGTTACACGTCTGCGCAACACAGAGTCCGTATTCGACGCCTACCGGGTCACGCCCGGCGGCGTGTCCTAGAACGCGCCCGCGTCGGGCGCCGATGCGGCGACCAGGCATTGTCGACACTAGCCTGCGGCATCTTGGTGTGATCATTCGATCAAGTGTCGAAGGTCGGGGGCTCGCGCTTGACTCTGTAGGTTCCATAGATCGAGATATGTCATTGATATGGCATATTCTGTTGTCGCGAGCTCGCGTCCGCAGGCGTCCCGGGTTGGGCTGCCTCCAGGGCTTGCGCTGCCTAGATCGGTCCAGACCTACTTGATGTGGCGGTGGCCCTTCGGGTTGTTCGAGCGCTGTCGCGCCCGAAACGGGACGTGCTTCACGCTCGAGGTCGTCGGCTTTCCGCCGCTCGTGTTTCTCTCCAGCAAGGACGACGTCAAGGCACTGCTCGCCGCCTCACCGGATGCTCTGTGTGCGGGAAGGGGTAGCGCTGTTATAGAGCCGATCGTGGGGTCGAGTGCGTTCACGTTGCAGGAGGGCGAGGAGCACATGAGCGGGCGCAGAACCGTCGTTCCGCTGCTGCGCAAGGATCGGGTCGAGCAGCACGCGGCGACGGTCGAGACGATCACCCGGCGGGCCATGGCATCCTGGCCGCAGAACACCTCCTTTGCGCTTCACCCAAGTCTGCGGGCACTGACCCTCGAGGTGATCCTGCGCAAGATCTTTACGTTCTCGCAGGCTGCCTGCGACGATCGTCTGCAGGCGTTGCACGACGTGCTGATGAAGATGCTGGCCATCGCCGATAGCCCGGTCTTTCCCGAGCCGAGCCTTCGCCACGGCCCGGGGCGTCTGCTCTGGCGGCGCTTTCTGCGCTGGCGCGAGCAGGCCGACGAGCTGGTCTATGGGCTAATCGACGAACGCAAACATGCAGACGCGTGCGCACACGAGGACCTGCTGAGCGGTCTGCTTGGGGCTTGTGACACGGCTGGTCGTCCAATGCCGGCTCAGCAGGTGCGCGACGAGATCATGTCGCTGATCCTGGCCGGTCACGAGACCACGGCCGCGCAGCTCGCCTGGGCATTTCAGCTGCTGGCGCATGCCCCGTCGGCGCGCGATCGCCTCGTCGAAGAGATCGAGCGGGGAGAACGGGATGAGTACCTGACGGCAACCGTTCACGAGGTGCAACGCCACCGCCCGGTGCTGGTCTTTACGATCCCTCGCGCCGTTGACAAGACGATCGCGATCGGCGACTGGACCTACCAGCCCCCGGCGCACCTGCTCGGATCCATCTATCTGCTGCATCATGACCCGGATGTGTACGCCGACCCGTTCGTGTTCAGACCGGAGCGCTTCCTGGAAGCAGCGCCGCAGCCACATGCGTGGCTTCCCTGGGGCGGTGGCCGTAGGCGCTGTCCGGGCCTGCACCTTGCCACGCTGGAGATGAGAACAGTGCTGCGGACCGTGTTGTCGACCATGAGCGTGCTCCCGGCCGCCAAGCATGTCGAGCACGCGCGTTGGCGCAGCGTGGTGGTGATTCCCCACGCGGGCTGTCGGGTCGTGCTCAGCCCGCGCTAACGATTCGTAGGCATCTTCGGCCTGCCTTCCCGGCACCTGCGGCGGGCGTGCCGGTCGCGTTTGAGAACGTGTTTGAGAAGCGTCCGCACGCACCTGGCGGCGCCCGACGCGGCGCGCTCCGGCGTCCTCGGTCGCCGAAATAGCCCCACTATTCCGGCTCCCTGCGTCCTTGGATCGCTTGATCGTGCACTCGCCATTCGCGCACGTCCACTTCTCAAACACGTTCTGGGCGCGGTGCGTCAGGAGACGACGGTCAGCGCATCGGGCAGGATCGAGTAGCGCGCCTCCTGCACCTGGCCCAGGTAGTCGCCGTCGACCTGCAGCGGCAGCGGGCGGCCGTCTGCGCTGCGCACGGTCAGCTCGGTCATCTGCGCAAGCCCCGTCACCTGTCGATGGTTGGCCACACGCGCGCGCGGTGAGATCGAGCGCCAGGCGATGCCCGGCATCGACAACGGCGTTGCGCGGTGCAGCACGCCGCCGACGAGCACGCCCGAGTCCAGCGCTGCGCCGTCGGCGATTTCGATCGGGCGGTTCTGGAAGTAGGTGAACGGCGAGCCGTTCTGCACGATCGCAGTGACGCCGTCGAGCGTCTCGCCGCGGTCGCCGGCCTCGACCTGCAGGCGTGGAGGTCTGAGCAGGTAGCGGCGCAGGAGGGTGCTGATGGCGATCCAGGTGAAGAAGTAAGGCCCCAGACGCGCCTTCATGCGCGGGTTGGCGTCGACCCTCTCGACGACGCTCGCATCCAGCCCCAGGCCCGAGTTGAACGTGAAGCAGCGGCCGTTGACGACGCCCAGGTCGACCTTGCGCGGATGCCAGTCGTCGGCCATCGCCAGCAGATGCTCGGTCGCGTCGACGATCTCGCCGGGAATGCCCAGCATCTTGGCGAACACGTTGGCCGAGCCGCCCGGCAGGCAGCACAGCGGGGTGGCCGAGCCGCGCAAACCGTTGGCCGCTTCGTTGACGGTGCCGTCGCCGCCGAAGGCGACAACCACGTCATAGCCCTCGTGCGCGGCCTCGCGGCAGATCTCGGTGGCGTGGCCGCGGGCCTCGGTGTCCACCGCGTCGACCTCGAAGCGGCCCTGCAGCGCGTAGACGACGAGGTGGCGCAGCCGGTCAGAGACGGTCGTGGCGTAGGGATTGACGATGATCAGCATGCGCCGCTTGCTCGCGGTGGCGATCGGCTGGAAGTCCTCTGGCGCTTGTGCATGTCGCCGCTCGTCGGTGACGATCCGGCCATGGCGCTCGCGCTCGTCGGTCGGCGATCGCTCGGTCGCGACATCCTGGCTGTGCGTTACGATGCTCATCGCAAGGCCCTACACCGCCTGTGCGTGCGCGTTACCGGCCACGTCAGCGGCGTGGAGCTAATGATCGGCCGATGCTGCTGCCGATAACCTTGCTAGACTTTCGTTGCAACATAGCTGGACACATCCAGAGGGGTGGAGGGACTGGCCCGACGAAACCCCGGCAACCACCGCGACGTCACAGCGGGAAGGTGCCAATTCCAGAGAGATGTGTGGCGGGCTTCGTGCTCTTCGCCACACCGAGTGACACGGCGAAGACTAGAGCGAAGGAGCCCTCATGGCTGTCAGTCATCTGGAGTGCAAGGAGTGCAAGGCCCAGTACCCGCTGGAGGCCCTGTACGTCTGCGAGCAGTGCTTCGGGCCGTTGCAGGTCGCTTATGACCACACGCGCCTGGGACATGACGTCGGCGAGCTGCGCCGGCGCATCCAGGGCGGTCCGCAGAACATCTGGCGTTACGCCGACTTCCTGCCCCTCGCAGGCGGCCCGCCCGGCCCGTCCGGTCGGCTGGCCTCGCGCGTCGGTCTACCGGCCGGCTGCACGCCGCTGATCCGCGCCGACAGGCTGGCCGCGCGGCTGGGCCTGCGCGAGGTGTGGGTCAAGAACGACGCCGCCAACCCGACCCATTCCTTCAAGGACCGTGTCGTGTCGGTGGCGGTCACGCGGGCGCGCGAGCTGGGCTTTCAGACGATCGCGTGCGCCTCCACGGGCAACCTCGCCAACTCGGTGGCCGCCCACGGGGCGGCGCTGGGCCTGGACTCCTACGTCTTCATCCCGGCCGACCTGGAGGAGCAGAAGGTCCTCGCGACGGGCGTGTACGGGACCAACCTGGTGGGCGTCAAGGGCAACTACGACGACGTCAACCGCCTGTGCACCGAGCTGTGCGCCGAACGCGACTGGGCGTTCGTGAACATCAACATGCGCCCCTACTACGCCGAGGGCTCCAAGACGCTGGCGTTCGAGATCGCCGAGCAGCTCGGCTGGGAGCTGCCCGACCGCTGCGTCGTGCCGATCGCGTCCGGATCCCTGTTCACGAAGATCGCCAGGGGCTTTGAGGAGTGGGGCGAGCTGGGGCTGATAGAGGGCACGCCTCCTCGCATGAACGGCGCCCAAGCACAGGGCTGCTCGCCGGTCGCGAGCGCGTTCGCCGCCGGTCACGACGTCTGCCGACCGGTCAAGCCGAGCACGATCGCCAAGTCGCTCGCGATCGGCAACCCCGCCGACGGGCCCTACGCGCTCGATCTGGCCCGTCGCACAGGCGGCTCGGTGGACGCGGTCAGCGACGAGGAGATCCGGGCAGGCATCAAGCTGCTGGCAGAGACGACCGGCGTATTCACCGAGACGGCAGGCGGCGTGACCACCGCGGTGCTCGCCAAGCTGGCCGCGCGCGGAGACATCGACCCGGACGAGCGCGTCGTGCTGGTGATCACCGGCGAGGGCCTAAAGACGCTAGACGCGGTGCGCGGCACCTTCGAGACCCACACGATCGAGCCGAGCGTCGAGTCTTTTCAGGCGGGTGTTCCCGAGCCCCTCACCGTCTGATGTCGGTGCTCGTCAAGATCCCCACGCAGCTGCGACCGGTCGCCGGCGGAGAGGCCGAGGCGCAGGTCGACGGAGCGACCGTGCAGGAGGTGCTCGACGGCCTGTTCGAGCGCTTCGAGGAGCTGCGCGTGCGGATCGCCGATGACGACGGCTCGCTGCGGCGCTTCGTCAACGTGTACGTGGCCGGCGAAGACATCCGCTTCCTGGACGGCCTGGCCACACCCGTCGCCGATGGCACCGAGATGACGATCCTGCCCGCGGTCGCGGGCGGCTAGAGCGTCGCTGAGCGGGCCGAGGCTCCCGATCAGCTGCCGGAGTTGGCGATCGCCACGAACGGCCGGCATGGCTCGTTGCGCAGGCTCGCGCACGGTGGCAAGCCCGTGGGAACGGCGACACCCGGGACTATCGGAAGAATCAGGCTAGAGGGAGTGCTGGGTGAGAAGGCGATCGACTCCGCCGCGGTGCCCGACGAGGGCTCGGTCTGGCTGAACGACCACACGGGCTGGGTGCCGTTCGGCGCGGCGATCGTCAGCCTGATGCGCGAGCCCGTGCGATACACGTGCCCCTCGAAGTAGAGAGGGATGACCACCGGGACGAACTGGTTCGCGGGCATCGGTTGCACATCAGACTGCAGGAACGTCGGGATCGGCTGGAGCAGCGTGGGCTGCTGGTCGAACATGTTTTCCGAGGTCGTGGCGAGCTTACGCTCGCTTGCGCGGATCCACCCGTTCTGGACGAACGTCTCGTTGCCGTCGGGACGCACCTCGCTGACCGTCGCCTGAAAGTCGACGTCCGGAGTGGACGACTCGACCCACAGGTGGACGGCGCCCCCGCCGATCACAGTGGTGTCCGCAGTCAGCGGCGCCGACACGTAGGACACGGCGCTACCGGCCGGATACTGCTGCCAGTTCCAGTGCCACGCAGACGCGGTGGCCCACAGCCCTCCGGTCAACGTGATTTTCGAATAATCGATCAGCGGCAGCGCGCTGGGGTTGGAGGTGTAGGAGTCGACGCCTTCTGTCGACGGCGGCTGGTCGCTGAGCGTCCCGCCGGGACCGAGGTACCAATAACCCGCAACCGTACCGGGGATCGGCAAGGACGAGAACGACTGTTCGAACCTGGGATAGGGATCGCCAGGAGTCATGCTTCCGGTCGGCGAGGGGCCGGCACCATTTTCAAACAGCACCCGGACCGCTGGGAGCGCCTCGAACGCGGCCAACGCAGATTCGTACGTCGGTTCAAGCTGGATCGGATCGGGCGGCAACGTCACGGAGTTGTTGACGCCCATCGTGATCCAATACATGAGCGGGGCTGCCGCATGGATCGCCGCCTGGCGAACGATCGGTGCCTGGTGGGCGACGAACAACTCCAGGAAGTCATACCAACGGTCGAACGTGTACGGATCGATCGAGTCGACGTGCGCCCCGTTGGTGAACGTGAACCACTTGAGATCAGTAGCGGTGAAGTGCTGGACCAGATCGGGACAGTAGCCCCCGGTCAGCTCGTCCTCCCACTGGCAGGCCAGGAATGTCGGCGCCGTGATTTTGTTGACGAACGTGACCGGATCGAGCGGATCCTCCACCGTCGGGTTGTAATACGCATCGGCGCGTGTCTTGGTCAGCCAGTTGGTCGCCTCTCCGTGCAGAACCTGGCTGGCCTTGCACGTCTGGTCGCCTTTCAGGATCTGCTGATACGCCCACTGCTCGCCGCTAATCGGGCCGGCCGGTTCGACATCGTGCTGTATGGCCGAGGCCGACGGCATCGCCGAGCCAGTGTTGAGAATCCCGCCGTCGTAATAGCTCGTGCCTATTGCCGCACTCACCGACAGCGGCGCGACCGCCTCGAGGTCAGGTGGATCGAGTTGTGCGGTGAACAGGTCGGTCTCCGCGCCCCATGAGATCCCGATCATTCCCACCTTGTTGGAGAGAACCCATGGCTGATGCGCGATCGTCTCGATCACGTCATAGCCATCGAGGTTCTGCAGCGGCTCGCCCGAATCAAACGCACCGCCCGAGCAGCCCGTTCCGCGCATGTTCACATCAACGACCGCAAACCCCATCAGCTGGGCGATCAGCGCCATGCCGTGTTCCGGCGCAGCCGGATTGGCATACCCATAGCCCGAGTACTCGACTAGCGTCGGATAGGGAGGCTTGGAGCCGGCGGTGAGTGGTGGGCGCACGTCAATCGCGAGCTCGGTTCCGTCGCGAGTGGTCAGATATCCGTAGCCCTGGTCGGGGATCGACTGGTCGTAGATGCTGGGATCCCACGGCGCCGCCGCAGCCGAGTGCACCGTGATCGAACCCGACTCCGTGCCATTCGCCGCCAGCCGCACCTGGTAGCCCGTGCCCGGAGCCACCCCGCGAAACAGCAAGCCACCAAGCGAGTCGGCCGTCTGGGTGGCCAGCGTAACTCCCGACGGCGAGAGCAGCGACGCGCGCGCAAGTGGGGCGAGTCCTGTCGCGTAGACCTGTTCGGCGCTACCCGCGGCGGTGAACGTCGCCGTCGACGCACGGGCCGCGAAGGACGTTCGGGGCGCCGCCAAGCCGACAACGAGCAAGACCGCCAGCAGTACACCTGTCGCGACCCCTCGCAGGAGAAGACCCCCCGTCTGCACCGAACAATCGTCGCACATCTAGCTCGCGCAGGTAACCGCCGGCTTGTCGCGTGTGGCGCTGGACGTCTACCCAGCGTCAGGGTTGCGCGAGCGGCAGCTGAGCCTAGCGGCGCTTCGCCTCATCTAGGCTCTGCTGCGTTCTGGCGGCTCCATCCTGCAGCCGTTTGCGCAAATCAGAGCCGCGCCCGGCGGCGACCGCCCGCGCGGCGCGCGCCTCGCTGAGTGGCAGGTCGTGGCTGCTGGCGTAGTCGAGCAGCTCCTGGCGTTCCTCGCTCTCGCGTGCGGTGCGCAGGAACAGCCAGCAGAAAAGGGCGAGCGTGAGGAAGGACTCCTCGACCATCATGATCGCCCCCGCGATGTTCTGGTCGGCGATCGGGGAGATGTGGAATTTGGCATCGCCGGTGATGTAGAACGGGTAGAAGACGGTGCCCGACCACAGGAAGATGTTGCCCAGGACGGTGCCGGCGAGGCGGACAGCCACGATGTAGACGAGCTTGCCCAGGTTGGCGAACCAGCTGGGGGTCGGCAGCGGCCCGAACAGGCACATCCACATGTTGATGCCGAAGCCGAGGAACATGGCGTGCTCGAGCGCGTGGATGCCCGAGTGGCGCAGGGCCGCCTGGTAGAAGACCGGCAGATGCCAGGCGAACAGGTCGATCGTCCACAACGGAAATGCGACCGCTGGGTGCGACAGCGCGCGCAGGCGATCGAACAAACGGATGCGGAGGATCGGCGCGATCAGCGGCCCGGTGAGCCCGAGCACGATCAGCAGCGCGGCGATGTCGCCGAGCAGCAGGTGCTCGATCATGTGCACGTACAGGAGGTCTTGGCTGGCGGCGCCGAGCGACGTGAGCGCTGCGCCGATCACCACGAAGCCCGCGTAGAAGCACGCCTGGCGCCAGCCCGCCACCGGATGGCCGTCAAGCGCGAGCGTGCGCACGCGCCGCGCATAGAGCAGGCCCAGGATCGCCAGCGGCCCCAGCTGCAGCGCCGCAGAGGCGTCTGTGGACAGCGCGAGTGGCAGGGCGAGCATCAAAACCCAGGGTACGCCAGCCATGGACAAGCGGCGAGGCTCGCGTGAGCGCTTCCATACACTGACAGCCCCTATGGAGCTCCCGCGCCGCCGTCTTTTGCCGTCGCTGCTCGGCGGCATCGGCATCGGCGTCGCGGCGCTCGCGCTGCCGGCCGACGCCCAGGCACACGGGATCGTGGGCAAGGCCGACTTGCCGATCCCCGTTTGGCTGTTCAGCTGGGCGGCCGCGATCGTGCTGGTCGTGTCCTTCGTGGCGCTGTCGACGATGTGGACTAAGCCCCAGCTGCAAGAGCAGCACCTGCGCCGGCTGTTCAGGCTTGCACCCCCGCTCGACTGGCTGGCCGCGCTGGTCGGTGTGGGGCTGTTTGCGCTGGTCATCTACAGCGGCTTCGACGGCGCGCAGGTCACCCAGGCCAACTTCTCGGTGACCTTCATCTACGTCGTCTTCTGGGTGGGGATGCCGGTCGCGAGCGTGGCCTTCGGCGATGTCTTTGAGGCATTCTCGCCGTGGCGCACCTGCGCCCGGGTCACGTGGGCGCTCGTGCGCCTAGTGCGCCGCGACAGGCACGTCTCGCCGCCGCTGCGCTACCCGCAATGGCTGGGGATGTGGCCTGCGGTGGCCGGCATCGTCGGCTTTGCCTGGCTGGAGCTGATCTATGTCGAACGCGACCGCCCGTCGCTGCTGGCGGCGCTTTCGCTGGGCTACTTCCTGGTGATGGTTGTAGGCATGGCGCTGTTCGGCGTGGAGGAGTGGGGGGGACAGGCCGACGGCTTCGGCGCCTACTTCAGCCTGGTGTCAAAGCTCTCTGCGCTGGTGCGCTGCGACGACGGCTGGGTCTACCTGCGCCGGCCGCTCAGCGGGATCACCTCGCTGCAGATCCGCGCGGGCACCGTCGCGCTGATCTGCACGCTGATCGGCACCACCACCTTCGACGGCTTCAGCAACGGCGGCATCTGGCGCACCAACGAGCCCCACCTGCAGAGCCTGTTCTCAGACCTCGGCTTGCACCAGACCCCGTCGCTGGAGCTCGCCTACTCGGTGGGGCTGCTCTTCTGCCTGGCGCTCGTGGCGGCTGTCTACCGCATCGGCATCATCGGCGTGCACAGCGTCAGCGACCGCTATGACATCCACCAGCTGACGCGCACGTTCGCGCACACACTCGTGCCGATCGGCTTTGCCTATGTGGTGGCGCACTACTTCTCGCTGCTGCTGTGGCAAAGCCAGGCGATCGGCTACCTAATCTCCGACCCACTGGGCAACGGCGCCAACCTGTTCGGCACGAGCGGCTTTCAGATCGACTACCACGTCATCTCCTATGCGGGCATCTGGTATGTGCAGGTCGCCGCGCTGGTCAGTGGCCACGTGGGCGGACTGGCGCTCGCGCACGACCGCGCGCTGGTCCGCTACTCAGACCCCGAAGAGGCGGTGCGCAGCCAGTACTGGATGCTCGCCGTGATGGTCGCGTTCACGAGCTTCGGATTGTGGCTCTTGTCCTCGGTGGGTACGTGAGAACGTGTTTGAGAAGCGTCCGTACGCACCTGGCGGCGCCCGACACAGCGCGCTCCGGCGTCCTCGGTCGCCGAAATAGCCCCACTATTCCGGCTCTCTGCGTCCTTGGATCGCTTGGTCGTGCACTCGCCATTCGCGCACGTCCACTTCTCAAACGCGTTCTGAGAGAGAGCAGCCGGCGCCGCAGCGTAGGGCCTGCGCTACGGTTGGCCGGGCATGCGCCGCGGTCTGATCATCGCCCTGCTGAGCGCAGCCATCCTCGCGCCGGGCGCGTGCGCGAGCGCGATGGGAGCCGCCGATGCACCAGTGGCGGGGACGTCGAGCGTGTCCGCGCCCGCCGAGAGCGCCAACCCGATCAACGACCAGGGCAGCAACTACCAGTATCGCTCGAACATAACCAAGGTCACGCCCGACGTGGCGGGGCTGGGCCTGCAGGTCCTGGAGTTCGCAGATCGCATGCTGCTGACCAACCACACGGGTCAGACGGTCACGATCTTCGGCTATTCCGGCGAGCCCTACGCGCGCGTGCTGGCCAACGGCACCGCTGAGCAGAACGTGCGCTCGCCGGCGACCTATCTGAACACGAACTTCTATGGCGACGTCACCGTGCCGCCGGTGGCCAACGCGAGCGCCCCGCCCAAGTGGGAGGTGGTCGATCGCACCGGCCAGTTCGAATGGCACGACCACCGCATCCACTGGATGTCCCCGGTGACCCCCCCGCAGGTCAAGGACAAGAGCAAGCTGACGCTGATCTTCGACTGGCAGGTACCGATCGCCGTCAGCGCGCGCAAGGGCGAGATCGAAGGGCAGCTGTTGTGGACGCCCGAGAGCTCCAAGACGCCGACCGCGGCGATCGTGATCGGCGCGCTCATCGTCGTGGCAGGGCTGCTGTTCGTGCTGTTCGTGCGTCGCCGGCGCTCGCGCATGGCCGCGGCCGGCGGTGGCGGTGCGTCGGGGCCGGGGCCAGCCAAGGAGGCCTGGTGACGGGCGTGATAGATTCTGCGTTCGTGATGCCGCTGGCCTGCCTGATGCACTGGTACACGTCGATGATGTACGTCGTGCCGGTGCTGGCCGTCGGTGGGTGGGGCTGGTGGAGCTCCAAGCGGATGGGTCGTAGCGGCAAGACCCCCCGCGCGCGCACGTAATCACGCCCAATTTCGGGCTTTCTCGCAGCCAATTTCGGCTTTTCTTAGCAGCGGTTCAGGTTGGGCTCAGTAGCATGGGGTTTGCTCCCTGTATGACAGCACCCACGCTCATTCGCTCCCCAGCCGCCGACGGGATGACCGAGCGGTTCGATCCGATCGCCTGCCTGGACGAGCGCGTGCGCCACCGGGCACGACCGACCGACCAGTCGGTCCCTGGACGCTACATCGAGGTCCAAGGCCCGCGCGAGACGCTGCTGATCCCGCTGGGCAAGGACGCGCTGCACATCGGGCGCGGTCTGAGCGCCGGGCTGCGTCTGGACGAGAGCTCGGTGTCGCGCCGCCATGCGATCCTCGTCTCGCGCCCTTCGGGCGCACGCATCCTCGACGACCGCAGCTCCAACGGCACGCTCGTCAACGGGCGTCGTGTCACGCAGGCCGAGCTGCACAGCGGCGATGTGATCGTGCTGGGTCGCGTCGTGTTGCGCTATCTCGAGATCTGACCCGCGCCCCCAGCCCGCCAAGGGGGGAGGGCAGTCATCTGACGGCTGGGGCTGGGATCGCGCGACTAGAACATCCGTCCAATTTGATGCGCAGATCCTCCAATCGGTTGCACACGCACTCACCTGTGCTTAGACTTTCTCCAGGAATTCAAAGCCAGCACTGAAAAAGGCAAACTCGTCGCGAGGCGAGGGCGCAAAGTCAGGGTCTCTATGAGACAGCCCGGCCGCCAGTGAACACGACATGGAGGGCGATCGTGCATTCACATTCCTCACGGCGGAGGGCTTGGCGTTCAGAGCGTTGCGTGACCGCGCCGGCGTGCGCCGCCCCGCGACGGAAGTGTGGATGTGCCCCCCAGGAGCGGGCCAGCGCGGGCTCGCGCAGAGGCTCGACCACGCATGCGAGTTCGCCGCACGGAAGCGCGTACGCATGTGGGTCGTTGCGCATGTGCCCGGCCGACGGGGGGCGTCGGCCGGGCACATGCTGATGACCTGACACGACATGGTTTGGAGAGGCATTTCGATGAAGGCCACAAGAGTTGCTTTGCGCACGGTCGCTGCTGTCCCAGCAGTGCTGCTCGTGCTCTCGCTGGGCAGTGGCGCAGTCGCGCTAGCGGCTGGGCCAAACATCACGATCTGGCATACGTTCAGCGGGAGCTCGACCAATCAGCAGACGCCCACGTTCACGGGCATGACCAACGACATCCTGGACACCGTCACGCTGAGGATCTATACGGGCGCGAGCGCCACGGGCTCGCCGGTGCAGAGCTCGACGGTGTTGCCGGTGCCCGTCAAGCTGCTACCGCTGCCCTCAGAAGCGACGTGGACGGTCGCTCTGGGGATTGCGCTGAAATCCGGGCAGTACACGGCGCTTGCCGAACAGGCCAGCTCCTTCATGCATACGGGTAAGAGCCCGACCGTCACCTTCACTGTCAACGTGACCCCGCCGCCCATTGTCATAGCTGCGCCCGCCGACAACGCGATCCTGACGGTGTCCAGGCCGACGTTCAGCGGCACGGCCGGACAGGCCAAGGGCGACCGCCAATCGGTCGCCCTGGCGATCTACTCAGGCAGCTCGGTTTCCGGCAACCCGGTCGCGCCGCCGCTGGATGTCACTCCGGTCGGGGGTGCATGGACCACTGGCTCAGCAGGCCCGCAGCTGGCGGACGGCATCTACACCGCGCAGGTGTCACAGAGCGATGAACTCGGCAATGTAGGCACGAGCACGGTGACCTTTGCGATCAGCGCTCCGGTTGCGGCCGGCTCACCACAGACCTCACCCGCCGCGGCGCTCACGGCCACATCCTCGTCGACAACGTCGACAACATCGTCGGCATCAGCGCCCTCCGTGCCGACCGCGTCCTTTCAGTGGTTTCCGGCCAACCCGCGCACGGGCGAACGCGTTGTGGTGGCGTCCACGTCGACCGATCCCGACAGTGCCATCACCGGCTTTGCCTGGGATCTGACTGGCGCGGGCACATTCAGCGCGGCAGGCTCGGCGCTGAGCACCTCGTTTGCCGCGCCGGGGGCACACGTGGTGCGCCTGCGCATCACCGACGCGCACGGCCTGTCGAGTGTGGCTACCAGGACGATCGCCGTGAGCGCTGCCCCTCCCAAGCTGATGGCGCCGTTTCCGGTCGTACGGATCGCCGACACGGTGACTGCGCTTCGCGTCCAAGTCAGCCTGCTGTCGGTGCAGGCGCCGGTGGGCGCGACAGTCACAGTGACTTGTCAGGGGCGCGGCTGTCCGGCGGCGGCGCGCGACGAGGTCGCGACGTCAACGCGAACCAGGCACAGGACGGGAGGCGTCGTGCTGATCGTCTTTCGGCGATTCGATCGTGCCCTGCGAGCCGGGGCGAGCCTTCAGGTCAGGGTCTCCGAGCCGGGACAGATCGGCAAGTACACACGCTTTAGCATCCGTCGCGCCAAGTTGCCGGTGCGCGTGGACACGTGCCTGAGCCCGACGGGGACAGCGCCAATCGTCTGCCCCGTGTGATGCGCGGCGCGCGGTTCGATTCCCCTGCGCCGGACCCGGCTGTAAGCCGTCGCGGGCTGATCCTCGCGGGCGCGCTGTGCGTGGCGGTGTTCTGCGCGTTCTTTGCGATCGGACGATTGGCCAGCCCCGCTGGGACTGCGCGGGAAGCGACGTTGCCAAGCGTCGCGTCGGCCTCGATCTCAAGCGCGATCCCATCTCATCTGCGCGAAGCTCCCGCGATCGAAGTTGCCGTTGTGCTTCCGTCGCGCGTGCCCGCACGAACCCGCCGCGCGGCGGCCCCGAGCGAAGGCGGGCAAGCGGGCGAACCCGGGCTATCGCTGCAGGCGTCGGCCCCAGCGGTGGGGAGCGGACCGGTCGCGTCGTCCGCTCCGCCAGGCTCGCAGCAGCGCGTCGCCTCGAGCTCGTCACCCACGCGGGCGACAGCCCCCGCGACGTCTGCGCCGGCGCCCTCGTCGCACCCCGCCAGGCGCCCTCGCGCAAGCGTGGCCGTCACGTATGAAAGCTCGGGCTGACGAGCATGCGCCGCGCGGCTGACAGCATCGTCCCGGGTCTGGTGATCTTTGCCATCGGGCTGGCGCTCGCGGGCTTTCTGCTCGGCAACCGCGCGACGTCGAGCGCGCCGGCGAGCAAGCCGCAGATCGCTGCGGGAGCAGGCACTCTGCTCGAATACCCATCCACTTGGCGGCCCGCGAGCGCCGCCCCGTCGATACCCGGTCTTGCGATCGCCGATTCGCTCACACTGGCCCCGGGCGGGCGCGCGGGTGAGGCGGGCCTGCTCAGTGGACGCCTGCCGGCCGGTGCGCCCGGTCTGTTGCCGGCTGCGTTTGTTAGCGTCATGCACGGGCTGGCGCACACCGAAGTGGTTGACCTCGCCAACGCACAGGCCTACAGGTATCGCCAACTGCATCTCGCCGGCTATGACCGGGCGCTTGAGCTTTACGTGATCCCCAGCGCTGTGGAAGGGCCGACCGCGCTGGCCTGCTACGCGAACGTGCAATCGTCGCCATTCCTGCGCCAGTGCGAACAGATCGTCGCACAGATAACCGTGCCCGGACAGTCGCTGTATGCGCTGAGCCCAAATGGCGCCTACGCAGCCCAGCTGGCCAGGCAACTAGGTCTGCTCGACCGACAGCGACTGACGCTTCGAGAGCAGATGCACGCGCGCAACTCAGCTGGCGAGGTGGCTAGCCTGGCAAGCTCGCTCGCCAAGCGATTTGCGAGCACGGCCGCGTCGATCGGGACGCTCGAACCGCCGCAGTCGGCCAGCGCGGCCCAGGCCACGCTAGCGAGCTCCCTGCTGGCTGCACACAGCGCCTACCAGGAACTCGCGTCTGCGCTCAGCGCCGCAAACTCGACCCAGGCACAAGCCGCTCAGGCGAAGGTCGCGGTCGCGGAGGGCGAAGTCGACGCCGCGCTGCAGACCTACGCGCTACTGGGCTACTCGAGCATGTGAGCTTCACCCGCGCAAGCGTCAGCGCATGCGCGGGTCGATGAACACGTCGTCGATGCGCGAGCTGCCGGTGAGCGCGGTGAAGCGCAGCGCTACCTCACCGGTGCCTCCCGACAGCGCGCCGCCGAGCACCGAGCCGGTGAGCATCGGCAGCGTCGGCTGCCACTGGGCGCTCAGTGCGACCGTTCCCAGTGGCAGTACCACCGTCCCGAGCGCGGTCTTGTAGACGACCTGCACGAGCACGGTCGAGATGAGACTTTCGTTGCGGGCGAAGAAGCGAAAGCTCGGGTAGCTGGCGTTGACGCACGTAAACGGTGTTTGGGCGGAGCTTCCACCGGGCAAAGACAGCGAGTAGGCGCCCACGGAGCCCGTGGCGCCGAAGGGCTCGCTCCCTGAGACACGCTGGGCGCTGCCGCTCAACGTCCAGCCGGCGAGCGAGCCCTCAAAGTTGGCGCCGGGAACCAGCTCGTACAGGTTGGTGTCGCCCCAGGCGGCAAACGGTTGCGACAGTGCTGCTTCATTGCATGTGCCGGTGCTGATGAGCGCTGCCTGCGCGGGTGCGGCGGGAAGGGCGGCGACGCTCAGGCCGGCAGCTGCGCAGGCAACGCCCAGCGAGCATGCCCGCCGACGCAACGGTCTGAGCAGCGGGCAAGAATCGAAAAGTGACAGGTGCGAGAACACAAGCGCCTCCAAGCGTTGTACTGGCGGCTGAGCCGTCTCACTGTCTGGAGACCTCTGGCTTTGCGTCCCCGCCTCGCGGCGAGTTTGCCCTTTTCAGCGTTTGGTGATCTGGTCAGTTGGCCACGATCGCGCAGCGGCCCGGGCGACACAAGCGGCCTCGACGAACGTCCGAGCGAATCGCCCGCCGAGCGGCCAATAGTTCCGGATAGGTGAATCTGAGGCTGCGGATGCGCGTAAATCGTCGCGTTTGTTTGATCGCGGAGCAGTTGCTGACGATAGGTGCAGCAGGTAGCGATGTCTGCGCACTCATACATCGAGTCAGAGCGCCTGGGCGCTTCTTTCGCCGGGCGCAAGCAGCCGCTGGTCGACGCCGAGCGCCGCGCGGAGCTGCTGGTTGCGAGCGGCTTCTTGCTGGCTGCGCTGGCGCTGGTGCTCGCGGGCGGAGGCGGACACGGGCTTTCGCCGGCGGTCGCGCTGCTGTATGTGATCGTGGTCGCGGCGATCGGCGGCGTTCGCTTTGACATCGGCGCGGGATTCACAGTGCCCACGCAGGCGGTGTTCGTGCCGATGCTCTTCGCGCTGCCTGTCGCGCTGGTGCCGTTGCTGGTGGCTCTGTCGCTGGCGCTGGCCATGGTGCCGGCGATCGCCGCCGGGCGCGTGCCGCTCAGCCGCATCCTGACGGTGCCAGCCAACAGCTGGTTTGCGGTGGGGCCCGCGCTGGTGTTGCTGGTGGCACACGATCACAGCCCGGACGGGCGTTGGGGGGTGCTGGTGCTGGCACTAGGCGCGCAATTCGCGTGTGACTTCTGCGCGAACGCGACGCGCGAACGCCTGCGCGGCGGGATCTCGATCGCAGAGCTCGCCGGCGAGGTCTGTCAGGTGTACCTGATCGACCTGGCGCTGGCGCCGCTTGGCCTGGTGGTGGCGCTGGCAGCGATGACCCACGCGTGGGTGGTGCTGCTGGTCGGGCCGCTGTTCGGCGTCCTGCGCTGGCTGTCCTTGGAGCGCCATGCCCGCATGCAGCAGCTGATCGAGCTCAACAGTGCGTATCGCGGCACGGCGCTGTTGCTGGGTGACGTGGTCGAGGCGGACGACAGCTACACGGGAGAACATTGCAAGGACGTCGTGCGCCTGGCGCTGGCTGTGGCGCGCGAGATGGGGCTGGGTGCGGACGAGCAGCGCCTTGTGGAGTTCACCGCGTTGCTGCACGACATCGGCAAGATCGCGGTGCCCAAGGAGATCGTCAACAAGCCGGGCGCACTGGATGAGCAGGAGTGGGAGATCATCAAGACCCACACTGTTGAGGGTCAGCGGATGCTCGCGCGGGTCGGCGGCTTCATGCGCGAGGTGGGCGAGAGCGTGCGCTCTCATCACGAGCGCTGGGACGGCGGCGGCTACCCCGACGGGCTGCGTGCAGAGCGGATCCCCCTGGCTGCGCGCATCGTGTCCTGCTGTGACACGTTCAACGCGATGACCACCACGCGGCCCTATCGAAAAGCGCTGCCCGCATCGGCGGCGGTGGCCGAGTTGAAGGCCAACTCAGGTAGTCAGTTCGACCCGGCCGTGGTGGGAGTGCTGGTGGCGCTGGTCGAACGCTAGCGTGGACGGCCGGCGGTAGCTAGTATCTAGTGCGCATGGTGGCTGAAGCTCCGGGGGGTCAGGAGACCGTCGCGCCGACCAATGGCGCAACCAGGGCGAGCATGCTGCCGCCGGGGCCGCGCGCGCCGGCGATCGCTCAGACGCTCCTGTGGGCGCTCGCCCCCGCATGGCTGATGCGCACGTGCGCGTCGCGGCTGGGGGATACGTTCACGCTGACGTTCGCTCCGAGCGGCGTTCGCGTGGTCATCGTCAGCGATCCCGACGAGGTCAAGACGCTCTTCACCGCGGGGGTCGCCCTGTCGGGGGGTGCGGAGTCCCCAGTGGCCGCCGTGATGGGCCCCAATTCGATCATCGTGCTCACCGGGCCCGAGCACATGCGCCAGCGCAAGCTGTTGCTGCCGCCGTTTCACGGGGAGCGCATGCGCGACTACGAGCAGGTGATCTTGCAAGCGACCCGGCGCGAGATGGCGAGCTGGCCGATGGGCGAGCAGATGAGCGTGGAGCCGCGCTCGCGAGCGATCACGCTGGAGGTGATCCTACGCGCGGTCTTTGGGGTGGAGGCAGACCGCATGAGCGATCTGCGCGAGACGATCGAGGCTCTGCTCGTGTCGCCGAGCGCGTTCGCGTTGCTACGCGCCTCATTTCGCGCTCGCGCAATGGCGATGGCGCCTCCCACGACAGGTCCCTTCGCGCAAGCCCTGAGCCGACTCGACGCGCTGATCCTCGCCGAGATCGCGAGTCGCCGCGAGAGCGCCGACCTGGCCGAGCGCTCGGACATCCTGTCGCTGTTGCTCCTCGCGCGCGACGAGGACGGCGAGGCGATGAGTGACGCTGAACTGCGCGATGAGCTGGTGACTTTGCTGGTAGCCGGCCACGACACCACAGCGACGTCCATCGCGTGGGTGTTCGAGCGCCTGGTCAGGCATCCGGACAAGCTCGCTCGGCTGATCGCCGAGATCGACGAGGGTGAGGACGATCGCTACCTGACAGCGGTCATCAACGAGACGCTGCGGGTCAGGCCCGTGGTGCCGCGCGCTGGCCGCGTGCTCATCGACCAGCTGCGCGTAGGCTCATGGGACCTGCCCGCGGGCACACGCGTGCTGGTGTCGATCTACCTGACCAACCGAAACGCCCGAGCGTATGAGGATCCCGACGCCTTCCGTCCCGAGCGCTTCCTGGAGAACGCCCCCGAGACGTTCTCGTGGATCCCCTTCGGCGGCGGCATCCGCCGCTGCATAGGTGCCTCATTCGCCCAGCACGAGGTGAAGCTGATCGTTCGCACGATCCTCAGCGAGCTCGAGCCGACCATGCCACGCCGGCGCCCATGGCGTCGCGACGAGACGATCAGCAGACGAGGCACGACGCTCGCACCGGGCGCCGGCGCGCAGGTGGTTTGGCGGCGACGACACGCCCGGACATGAGGTCAGCCCCAGCCGATCGACCCGGCGAGGCCCACCACCGAACCGGACAGGCGTCAATACACCCCGGCTCCCAGTTCACTCGACGGGAGTTCCAATGACGCGTGGAGCGGCAGGTTGCGCGAGCTGTCTCCCACATAGATCTGGTAGCTGCCGCCGCTGACAACCCATTGGCGACTGCTGGTTTCCCAATGAGCGAACGAGGTCGCGCTCAGGGGTATCGACACCGTTTGCGACTGCCCCGGTTCGAGCGACAGCTTGGAAAATCCCTTCAGCTGCCTTGGCGGCTCACCAGTCGACGCGGGCATCCCAACGTATACCTGCGCCGTGTCGGCTCCGGGGCGCGAACCGGTGTTCGCCAGCGTGAAGGTTGCCACTGCGCCATCGTCGCTGGAAGTCACCGACAGGCCAGAAAACGCAAAGGTGGTGTAGGACAGGCCGAACCCGAACGGAAATAGCGGCGTGATCCCCTTGGCGTCATACCACCTGTATCCCACGAGCAGTTCTTCGCTGTAAAGCGAGTGCGGACCCACCGAATCGCCCGGCTCGATGACGCCCGGATACTGAGCAGCGCTCTGCAGCGAGTCTTCTGAAAGGCGCACCGGGAACGTGATCGGGAGCTTGCCCGACGGATCGACGTCGCCGAACAGAATCGGCGCGATCGAGTTGCCGTCCACCTGCCCCGGGTACCAGTTCTCGACAACTCCCTGCACCTGTTCGAGCCACGGCATCGCGATCGGATCGCCGCTTTGCACCACGACGATTGTGTGCGGGTTCGCCGCGGCGACCGCCGACACAAGCGTGTTCTGATTGGGGCCGAAGTAGATGCACGAGTTGGGCATGAGGAATGGCAATACAAAGGAGCAGGTCCCCATTTGTGCTTCGAGGCTGGGCCTGTCGGCACCCTCGGTCTCCACGTCGTTGACGAACACGACGGCCACGCTCGCGCTGGCGGCCTGCGCTGAGGCTTCTTGGAGGTTGTAGCCTTCAGAGTACGTCGCCGTGTCGCCGGCGCGAGCCGCGCGAGCAGCTATCGCCTGGAAGGGTGGGACGATGCCGGGCTGGTACCACAGCACCGGAACGTGACCGCTTCCATATCCTTGCGAGGCGAGCGCAGCGCCGAAGCCGCCGGCGGCAGGGCCGAACACCGCGATCCGCTTTCCAGGAGTGCTCCCAAGAGGTAGCACGGCGTTGGCGTTCTTGAGCAGGACCGTCCCGTTCTCTGCGATCTGTGTGGCGGTGGCGATGCTTTCCGCATGCGTGGCGGTCGTCGCCGCTGCCTGCTGGCCCTCGTTTGGCACGTTGTCGAACAGGCCCACGCGGAACATCGAGTACAGGATGCGATAGACCATGCCGTTGAGCGTCGCTTCCGATACCTGCCCTTTGGTCACCGCGGCTTGGAGCGCCGCGCCGTAGTATTTTTCCCCCGCTGGCATCTCCAGGTCCAAGCCGGTATCGGCCGAGGGCGCGGTGGAATGAGTGGCGTGCCAATCCGACATCGCGAAGCCGGTGAAGGCGAACTGGTCGTCGAGCACCTGTTCGAGCGTATACGGGTTTTCGCAGGCGTACACACTGTTGATCCGGTTGTAGGCGCACATCACGGCGCCCGCGCCGGCGTGTGTAGCCACGTCAAATGCCGGTAGGTCGATCTCCTGCATGGTGCGTTCGGAGGCGTCTGAGGAGTCGGTGTTGCGGTTGGTCTCCTGGTCGTCGAGCGCGAAGTGCTTCACCGTTGAGATCACGTCGCGAGATTGGATGCCGCCGACCATTGCCGCGGCGAGTTGGCCCGTCAGGAACGGATCCTCCCCCAGGTATTCGAAGTTGCGACCGCCCAGCGGATTGCGGGCGATGTCGACTCCCGGCGCGAGAAGCACGTTGACTCCCTTGGCAAACGCCTCACCTCCGAGCACCTGGCCATACTGCTGCGCCAGCTGTGGTTCCCAGGTCGCGGCCAGGGAGACGGTGTCCGGGAAGGCCGTCGTCAGCTTCTGCTCATCCCCGATGCCGTTGCTTCCGTCGTTCATCACGAGCGCCGGCACGCACAGGGAGGGGATCGCGGCGGTGTACGCCGGAGACCCGATGTTGGGATTTTCGCCGCGAAAGCGAACACCGCCCGTGACCATGCTGATCTTGTTGGCCAATGACATTGCCGCTAGCAGTTCGCCCGCTCGAACCGAAGGTGACTGAGCGGCGTTTATCCACGGACAGGAGGCGGCCTGTGCGACGTCCGCCGTTCCACGCGTCAAGCCCGCCACTGCCGCAGCGGCGACTAGCAGGAGCATGAAACGACGCACTCGGCCCTCCTGGCTCGACCCCCTCGCCTCCTGGCCTGCCCGAGACCAGAGACGCTAGCTGGCGCAAGAATCTAGCACGGACCCTCGAGGAGGGCGCTTGCGTGAGGCGGACTCCGAGCAAGGCCGCAAGGCAAGGGGTCCGAGGGGCCTACGGTCGCCGCGCAGGAGATTGGCACTGATCAGCTCGCCGGCGGGGAAGGCGAGGCAGAGCCGAAGGCCACGCTAAAGCCGTCGTTGTCGGCGTCGGGCAACGACGGGGCGGCGATGATTTCGGTGGCCGCGCTGTTGACCATGAACACCTGGTTCAGGGTCGCGCCCGCCGCCGTGCTGAGCAGAGGGGTGTAGCTCGGCGTTCCCTTATACGCGGTGCTGTACTCGCCGGGATCGAACGTCACATTCGGCGTCTTCGCCAGGGTGGCCAGGCCCCCCAAGACGGTGGGACGCTCATGGATCGCCTCCACGCTGGCATGGCTGGAGCCGCCGTAGAAGGCGATCCGAACCGCTTTTGTCTTGGTCGTGTCGTCTTGCACCGTCATCCGCCAGATGCCGGGGAAATTCTGCTGCACCGTCGTCGTGATCGTGTCGCCAGGATGGATGGCGAGCGCCAGTGGGCGCTCTGAGGCGGGCAGGATCTCAGTCCAGGCGTTGTAGTAAGCGAGGCCGTCGATGTTGTCGGCCTGCGTACCCGCTTGGACAAGGGTTTGGTCGGAGAACCCGCCGATCCCCACCCAGTCAGACGAGAACTGGATACCGGGCAGCGAGGTGTCGACCGTGGGCACGGTCCATGTATCTGTCACCGCGTAGAAGGTTGCGCCTTCGGCGCTCTGCGCGTAGCCCGACCAGTTGAAGGCGAAGGCCTGAGCGATGCCCGCCTGGCTCGTCTGATCGAGCGAGCGCTGTGCCGCAGACGGCGCGCGAAGCATCGGGCCACCGGCAGCGTGTGCAACGCGGTCGCCAGTCGCCCCGACTGCTGCCGATCCCTGGGACAGTTGAGCCGCGGCGCAGGCCGCCATCACGGTGATCCCACACAGCAGGCGCGATCTTGTTCTCGCTGAAGTCATCTGGGCTGGGGCTCGGGGTCTTTACGGGGCCTGCAGGGGTGCCGCGCCGACTCGCGTGCGGCCTTCCGGCAAGGCCAGTGTTCTTCAATCACGCGTTCTCGCAGCTCGGGTTCGTCTGTGTTGGACGCTACAGGCGCGCCGTCATCTCGAACTTGCCTTGAAGCAGCGTGCCTTCGAAGCTCCAGAGCGTGTAGCTGCCGCGGTAGGCGATGAAGAAGCCCCGCGTGGCTTCGAATTGGCAGAAGGCCAGGGGGGGCGGCGTAGTCGTGCAGTAGAACCTCGTCGTCGACCCGGACGTCGTGTAGCCGCCGCTGATGCCGCGACTCGCGAGGTCCCAGGTGCCGTTGTTGGTCGCCAGCGGCTGGACCTGCATCAGCCCGTAGGGAGCGAATTTGCCGGGTCCTGTGGTTTCGAGCGACAGCAGGTACGTTTTCGCCGGCGCTGCCGCCTGGGTCGGTGCAGCCACAAGCGCCAAGCTGACCGTCACAGACGCCAACAAAGCAACCACCAGCCGCCGCATCGCATTACCCCCTGTATCGATCGATCACAGCCACCCTCATCCAAGGGTGCGCGGCGCACCCTACCGGATCGGCGCCGCACGCGTCAAGTGGCCGCGTAGCTCGCCAAATCTTCACAAACGTTGATTTAGCTCAGCAAAGCTTGACTTGGCTCAGCAGTCCTGGTAAGAGTACCGCCAACGCCGCACCGGAAGGCGGCTGCCAACGATCGATTCGTGGGGGGAAATGCATTTTCAGCGTCGCACGCTGGTTGGGTTCTTGCTCGCATGTGCGTGCATGCTTGTGTCGATGGCGCTGGGCGCGGGCGAGGCTGCTGCCGTGACGCCCCCGCCGTGCGCGGACCTGCAGATCACCGGCGTCGTGATCAAGCCGACCGATCCGTCGCAGACCCAGCTGATCTCGGGCCAGCCGGCGGGGATCGAAGTCGGTGTGAAGAACGCCGGCAGCTGCGCGGCGGGCGGCTTCGTGGTCCGCTTCATGACGGCCCCGAACTCGTTCGTGGTCGTGTCCAGCTCGATCGCTGGTCTGGGTGCCGGCGCGTCGACGAGCATCACGCTCCCATACAGCTTCCCCAAAGCCGGCAACTTCGAGACCGAGGTGCAGCTGAACCCCAAACGCGAAGTCCCGGAGACCAACTACGCCAACGACATCGCCCTGAAGGCGATCACGGTCGTGCAGGCGAACGTAAAGCTCGTGATCACCGGCTTCAGTGTCGCATCCTCGGACCCGACCAACGCGGTCGTCGAAGGCCGCCCGGCTATAGCGACGATCACGGTGGAGAACGCCGGCAACGTGGCCGCCGGACCCCTCAACGTCCAGTGGACTCCATTCACGTTCGCCGCAACCGTGACCCACTCCGTCGCGGCCGGACTCGAACCCGGCAAGACTGAAACGGTGCAGCTCGCGTACACCTACAAGTTCCACGGCACGGCGACCGGGACGGCCGGAGTGACCAACGCGGGCCATCTCATGCCGCTCGTGACGAGGACACTGGAAACCGTGATCGAGCCCCCGCTTGCGAACCTCAGGATCGTCAAGGTCCTGCCACCGAACGCCAACTTCGCCACCGATCCGTCGACGCAGCAGGTCGAAATTGAAAACAACGGCAACGCTGCCGCCGGGCAGTTCATCGTGCAGTGGTCGCCCGGTCCCGGCCAGACCACGCAGTCCCAACAGGTCAACGGGCTCGGCGAAGGCGCCAAGACGATCCTCACCTTCACGTACGTCTACCCCAAACCGGGGACGTATGAAGGCCTCATCACGCTGGACCCCACCAAACTGATCAAAGAGCTGTTCACGACGGAAAAGACGGCCAAGACCCTGCTCGTCATCCCGGAAGGCACGGTCGACCTCACTGTGACGGGCCTCAGCGTCGAAGCCGTGGCGGGCGGTTCGGTGGTCCAGGAGACGCCGACGGTTGCGTTCGTGAGGGTGAAGAACCTTGGCAACATCGCGTCGCCCTCGTTCGTGACCGCGTTCAACCCGAACTCCCTGGGCATCAGCGGCTCGGGAACGACCGCCGTGACCGAAGAAACCGCTTCGCTGGAACCTGGAGAAGAACGCACGATCGAGTTCCTGTTCACGTACGCCAAGCCGGGGAACTACCGCGCCGTGGCCGAAGTAAATCCGCGGCGTGCAGTGAAAGAATCGAACTACGCCAACAACTCGAAGTTCGTTGAAGTCCCCGTGGAACCGCTCCCGATCAATCTCAACTTCAGCACGGGCATCGAAGTGAGCTCCGCCAACTTCATCGTCGACGGCGGCAAGCTCTTCCCGGGCGAAGAAGCCACGGCGAGCTTCACGGTCGAGAACTTCGGTCCGATCGCGACGGGTCCGTTCGAGGTCCAGTTCCAGAGCCAGACGGGCGGCTTCAAGACGACCAGGTTCATCGAAGGGCTGAACCCCGGCGAATCGAGGCTCGAGACGTTCAAGGTGACCTACACCAAACCAGGCGAATACACCATGACGGCTATCCTCGACCCGACCGAAGCGGTCGACAAGACGGCCACCGGCTTCAAACCGATCGAAGAGACGCGTACGGTCACGGTCGAACCGATCGATCTGAACTTCAGCTCGGGCATCGAAGTGAGCTCGCCCGAATTCAACCTGCACGGCGTGCTGTTCCCCAACGAAGCGGCGACGGCGACCGTCGATGTCTTCAACAACTCGCCGGTCAAGACCCCGGCCTTCGCCGTCCAGTTCCAGAGCCAGGCGGGCGGCTTCAAGCAGACCCAGTTCATTGCCGGCCTGAACGCGTTCGAAGCCAAGGCGGTGCCGTTCAACGTCAAGTACTTCAAGCCGGGGAGCTACACCATGACGGCGATCCTCGACCCGTTCAAAGCCGTCGACAAGAAGGTCAACGGTGTCAACCCGATCGAAGAGACGCGTACCGTCACGGTCGATGAAAAGACTGCGGCGATCAAGGTGGAAGTGCCGAAAATCGAAACGACGTTCGCATTCCCGAACCACTCGTGGTTCATGGACCTGTTCGCATACGAACCTTCAACTGCGGGCCACCCGGTGGAATGCTTTTACAAGCGGGAAACCTCCAAGAAAGAACAGATCTTCAAGGTGATCCACAACGAGGCGCCGGCGCCTGGACCCGAAAAACTGTGCCCACAGTCACAGCACAGCTTCAGCGGTGCAAACGAAACGTTCAACGCGGGGATGCAGACAGAAGTGCACCTCAAAGAAACGACGCCGCTGATGGCGTCTGTGCACACGGAAGCGTACACAGTCCACAAGGAAAAGATCGGCAAAAAGACCATTGAATTCGTCACCGGGGCAAGCCCGGGCATTGCGAGCGTGACGAAGAGCCGCAAGGAATACGTGGAACTGCCGGTCAATCCGTTCTCTCAGTTCGTCGCGGGCACCGGCTGCCGCCAGCCCAGCGGGAACGAAAAACCGCAGGAGTGCTACCAGGCATTCTTCACCCTGACGCTGCAGGGACACGCTGGCCCGGCGTTTGCGCAGATGAATCCCGCGCATGCCGTGCGCGGGGCAGCGAAGACGAGCGGCGGTGCGGCGCGGGCCGCCATGGCGCTGCAGGGGGCCGCGGAAGGAACGGAACCGGAAGGGACCCTGGAAGAAAAACAGGCCACTGCAGACCGGGAAGCCGCCGAACACGAAGCGACGGAAAGGGAAGCGGCCGAACGGGCGGCGGCGCAAGCGGAAGCCGTCGAACGCGCCAACGCTGCCGCCGCCGAAGCGGAAGCCGTGCTCACGATGCAAGAAGTGGACAGCCAGATCGCCGAAGAAGAAGCCCAGGCGGAAAGGGAAGCGCTGGAACGCGAAAGCGGGGGGACCGGCGAATGAACAGGGGGCGCACATGTACGCCGCGGAGGGCGGCCCGCGTCGCAGTCGCGTGTGCGGCGCTCATTCTGGGCAACGCGCTGCTCGCCGGCCAGGCGTCAGCCGCCGCACCGCCGTGCGCCGACCTGAAGATCCCGTTCATGGCGGTCGTGCCGACCGATCCGTCCCAGACGCAACTCATCTCCGGGCAGCCGGCGGAAGTCTTGATCCTGGTCGAAAACGCGGGCAGCTGTGCGGCGGACGGGTTCGTGACCCAGTTCAAGCTGTCCCCGTCGGGGCCCACCGTCGCGGCCCAGGCACTGACCGGTCTTAACGCGGGCGAATTTCAGTTCTTGGTTCTGGACTACAACTTCCCAACGGCGGGGAACTTCAACGTCGTCGCCGACGTCAATCCCGCGCACGAAGTCGCCGAGACCAACTTCTTGAACGACATCAGAGCCGAGTCGATCACGGTCGTGCCGGCGAAGGTCAGCTTCGCGATCAAGGGGTACACGATCACCCCGAATCCGCCTGACCCCACGGAAGCGATCGTCCAGGGTCGCCCGGCGCGGGCCACGATCACCGTGGAAAACACTGGCAACGTCGCGGCTGGGCCCGCTGAAGTCCAATGGACGCCGTTGAGCCTCGCCAAACCTCTCTCGGTGCCATTGTCGAGCGGTTTGCTCCCCGGCGCAAGCGAAACCGTCGAACTGGAATACACGTACACGAAAACGGGGCTCGTGACCGCTAAGGCCGTCGTGACGGCGCCCGGCCACTTCACGCCATTTGCCAGCTCCACGCTCGTACGCACCGTCGAGGCGCCGCTTGCGAACATCAGGATCAGCAGCGTGACGGCGCATCCGAACTTCGCCGGTAGCCCGTCTTCGCTCGAAGTGACGATCGAAAACGATGGCAACGCGGGGGCAGGCCACTTCGTCGTCGAATGGCAGCCGGGAAAGCTTCAGACCGCGCAGGTGCAGCAGGTCGCGAGCCTCGGGGAAGGCGAATCGCGGACGCTCGCGTTCTCCGATGTCTACGTGAAGGCTGGGACCTACGAAGGGCTCGTGATCGCCGATAGCAAGTCGGAACTCGAAGAGCTGTTCACGACGGAAAAGACGGCCACGACGAAGCTCGTTGTTCCGGAACCGACCGTCGACCTGACGGTCACGGGCCTGGAAATCAGCCCGGCGGAACCGACCCAGCAGAAGCCGGCGACCGTCACGATGACCGTAGAAAACCTCGGCAACCTGCCCTCGCCGGCCTTCGTGACGGCGTGGAACCCCGATGCGAAGAAGGTCAGCGTGCCGAGCCTCAAAACGATCGTGCATGAAGAATCCACGCCCTTGATGCCGGGCGAATCGCGCTCGATCACCTTCCCCTTCACGTATCCGCAACCGGGCAATTTCCTGTCCGTTGCCGAAGTCAACCCAGGTCACATCCTCAAAGAAACGAACTTCAACAACAACGAGGCCGTTCTCGCCGTGACCGTGGCGCCCCAGCCGGTGGAACTCGAATTCACCAGCCCGACGATCAGCATCCTGCCGCCGTCGGGGATCGTGGCCCTCAACACGAAAGTCGAAGCGCAGGTCACCGTGATAGACAGATCGCACCTCGCGACCGGGCCGTTCGCGGTCGAACTCACTCCGAAGGTGGGGGGCAAAGCGCAGACCCAGGTCGTCCCCGGACTCAACGAAGGGGAAAGCAGAACCCTGCATTTCAAAGGCATCGTGTACCTCGCGAGCGGCAAATACCAGCTGACCGCCCTGCTGGACCCGAAAGAACAGGTCTTCAAGACACCGGCGGGCATCCACGAAGCCACCGCCGAAGTTGAAGTCGAAAAATGCAAAATCAAACTGATCTGCAAATGACCAGGGGCGGGCTCTACGCAAGGTCGGTCGGCGTCCGGGAGGGGGCTCCTGGTGAGAAGCCGGCGCGGCAGCCGGTGGCCATCCGGCTCTTGCTCGCGTGTGCGTGCGCGATGATGTGCGCAGGAGCGTTCGCCGACGGCGCCAGCGCGGCGGCCAAACCGTGCGCGGACCTGCGGGTCTCGAAACTGACGATCAAGCCGACGGACCCCTCGCAGACGCAGCTCATCTCGGGGCAGCCGGCGCAGATCGAAGCGAAGATCACCAACGCGGGAACGTGCGCTGCCGGCACCTTCGTGGCTGCCTTCAAGCTCTCGCTCCTGTCGGCGACGGCAGCGTCGGAATCGATCAGTGGCCTTGGTGCGGGCGAATCCACGGTCGTCGAGATGCCCTACGCCTTCCCCAAGGCGGGCGAATTCCTGGCGGCGCTGCGGGTCAATCCGGGGCGCGAAGTGTCCGAGACCAACTACCTCAATGACACGGCGCTGAGAGCCCTGACGGTGGTGCCGGCGAACGTCAGCTTGGCCATCACGAACTTTACGATCGCGCCCTCGCCGCTGGATCCGACGGACGCGATCGTCCAGGGACGCCCGGCGATCGCGACGATCACCGTCGAGAACACGGGCAACATCGCGGCGGGCCCGTTTACGGTCCAGTGGACGCCCTTGGCGTTCGCGGTGCCGCTGTCGCAGGCAGTGGCCGGTGGTCTCGAGCCCGGCGAAACCACGACCGTTCAGCTCGAATTCGTGTACACGCTCACGGGGTCCGTGACGACGACTGTCCTCGCGAGTGGGCCGGGCGGCGCGCCCTCTGCGACCGCCAAACTCGAAAAGGTGGTCGAGGCGCCGCTTGCCAACCTCAGGATCGGCAAGATCGAAAGCCACCCCGCGTTGGCGGGCTCGCCATCGACGATCGAAGTAACCGTCGAAAACAACGGCAACACGGCTGCCGGCCCGTTCGTCGTGGCGTGGCAGCCCGGACCGTCCCAGGCCGTTGAGGCACAGCAGGTGGAAGGCCTTGCGGAAGGCGAATCCACGACGCTGACCTTCGTCAACGTGTTCGCGACCGCGGGTATTTACAAAGGCCTTGTGATGGCCGACAGCACCCATCAGATCGAAGAGCTGTTCGCGACGGAAAAGACCGCCCCGACGGAACTTGAAATCCCGGCGCCGACCGTCGACTTGGCGGTGCTCGGCGTGAGCATCAATCCCGCCAAGCCGACTGCGGGATCGCCCGCGACCGTCACCGTGACGGTGGAGAACCTCGGAAACACCGCGTCTTCTCCGTTCGTCACCGCGTGGACGCCAAGCACGATCTTTGGTCTGCCCACGCTGCAGACGTTGGCAGAGGAAACCGCTCCGCTGGGTCCTGGGGAATTGCGGGAAATCCCGTTCTCCTACACATATCCGAAGGCGGGTTTGTTCTTCCACAGCGTCGCCGAAGTCAACCCGGGCCACGTGGTCAAGGAAACGGAATTCGCCAACAACACCGGCAAGCTCAACTTGTCGGTGGCGCCCTAGGATTCGGACGGCAGCAGCCCTAGGTCCGTGTGTGGGGGCGGGTGAAAGCGCCGCGCGCAAAGGCGCTCAGTTGAGCGTGATCATGAGCGACTTGTAGTCGCCGCGGTAATCAGTCTCGATGCTCGTCACAAAGCGCTTGGGATTGGTTGGGTCGAACGCGAGACCTCCCGCCAACGAAGGGTATCCGTGGTATTGGCTCGACCACGGCACGCTCAGCCACGTTAGCTGCTTGGGATCGCTGCCGTCGGGGTTCATCGTCCAGTACTCCATCGATTCGAAGTAGGCGCCGACGCTGCGGGCGAAGATGATCCGCCCGCTTTCGGGCATCGTGAAGGCGAACTCGTTGTAGTTGCTGAAATACCCCTTGTCCGAGGCATCTTCGGGCGAAAGACGGACCGCCGTGCCGGACAGATTGGCGGGCGTGGTCATGATCTGCAAATCGTCCCACGACGTCCCGGCAAGAACGTCGGCCGCGAACAGGACATGCGATCCGTCGGGCGTGAATCCGTAGGGCTCGAGTATTCCGGTCGTTTGCAGCGTGTCCTCATTGGTGAGCGATGGCACACCGCCAGACCATGTGATTTCGGCGACATGCATCCGCCAGCCACCGAACGGAACACCCCACTGCCACTGTTCGCTCCAGACCACCCGCGTCCCGGTGGAGTCGAATCGCGCCCAGATCAACGCAGAGGTCCCACTCGCTTTCTCATTGGTCAGTTGCCAGGCATGGGACCCGTCTGAGCTCTGCAGCCACAGATCGTTGAACGCGCCGTCGCCAGGCGCTGCCTCTAGCAGGCCGTCTGAGATCGGCGGATGGCTGGCCCGCTCGACGGTCGCCAACAGGTACTGCCCGTTTGGCGTTGCATCAGAGATGCCATGCTGGGTGGCGCTCGGATAGACGCCAGCGCAGGTCACACACACCGCATCGCTGCCATCGGGGTTGGCAGCCCAGCCATTGTAGAGCCCCGATTCTTCGCGCTGGTTGTAGTAGATACGCCCGTTTGCCCAGGCGACCGGCGCCGCGTGCGTCTTCCAGGGGGTGACGGTGGCGACCGTGGGGTCTGTGCTGGTGGGCGCCGGTCGCGAGGCGGCGGGCGCCGGTTGCGAGCTGGTGGCGGTGCTGGAGCCTTGCGTTGGTTCGGCGGCGCTTTCACGCTGCGCTGACACCGGCACGCTTGGGCTCGGTGGGGTTGCGCGCTTCGTCGGTCTCCTGGACGGTGATTTCGCACAGCGCGCGGTGGGTTCATGTGGCGCTGCCTTGCCCCGCGCGCATAGCTGGGTGCGCTTGCGCGTGTGCTCAGCTGGCTTGCGCGTGTGCTTTGTGCCCCGGCGAGCGTGTGCTGTGTGCGCGGGGGTACGAGCAGGAGCGCCCGCGCGGACGGCGCGGGCGAGCTGAAGTCCTGAGGAACCGTTGACTCCGGCCGCGAGGGCGAGCGAGGCCAAAGAGATCGGGAGCGACTTGCGCAGCATGCACGGACTCCTGTCGGGAGCAGGGCAAGAGAGCGCAAGGTCGAGAACATACGGTGATCTGATGCGCTTCTTGCGAGCCTATCGGCGGCTTACGACCTGCCTTGACCGAATGCCCGTGGCCTGGACACACAGACCTGCGAGCGACGCTATGCGGGAGGGCAGCGCGACGGACTAGACCACCCCGAGCGCGGCGAGATGCTGGTGGTTGCGGATGAACCAATCGGTCTCTTCGCCTGGGTTGGGCATGATCAGGCCCTCCTCCAGGATGGTGTCGGATGCCAGCTCCTCGAGCGCGATCACGAGCTCATGTTCGGACTGGCCCGTAAGTCTTTTCCACATCTCCGCAAGTTCGGCAATCATCTGCTGACGGGTCTCCAGCGGGCGTCCGGCTCGGATTTTGCCGTTGATGACAGACGCCTCCGACGGCTCGCCGGCAGTGAACGACGTGCCGTAAGGCAGCTCGATGAACATCGCCCGCACGAACGCCGGTGGCACACCCGTGGCCTGACAGTGGATCTGCGTGATCTCCTTGGCCAGCTCGTTACGAACCGAGCTGGAGACCAACCCCTCCTTGACAAAGCACTGGTACATGGACACTTGCTGCCTCCAATCTGTAGATCTGTCTTTCGTCCTTCCGTCCGCGCTCGCGCGAGGACGATCGGGCAGCGGCCGCGCAAGCGAGCCAGACTGCATCGCGGTAGCGTATACGCGGTGGTAGCGGTCGAAACTGCGCGTCGCGGTGCCCGACGCATCGGCAGTGCCGGTGCGAGGTACTCCCGCTGGCAAAAGCTGCGTCTGGCGGCAGGCGTCCTGATCCCGGTTGCCACATATGTGGTCCTGTCAAATGCGCTGCACAGCGCCCTCGCGGCGCTGGCGATCACCGAGGCGATTCCGGTCGCCTGGGTGCTTGCGATCGGGCTGCGCAAGCGTCGTGTGGACCCAATCGCGCTGATCGCGGCGATCGTGCTGCTGGTAGCGGTTCTGGTCTCGGTCGCCGCGGGAGGCAGCGTGCTGCCGCTCAAGCTCAGGCGCGCCGTGGTCACCGGCTCGCTTGGGACCGCCTGCCTGGGCTCGCTGCTGGTGGGACGGCCGTTGCTGCCCGCCGCCATGGACTGGCTCGCTCGCGCCTGGCCGCGAACGGAGCGACTCACCCGCGTTCTCGGCGGCCGGGCCTCGCGCCGGCAGACGATCGTGCTCACGGCCATCATCGGCGTCACGCTGCTCGCCGACGCGACTGCTCAGGTCACTCTGGCGCTCAGCGTCTCAACCGCCGCGTTCCTGGGTGCCTCGCGACTGGCGCGGATGGCGATCTTCGCGGTCGGGCTGGGGGCATGCGCTCTGTATTTGCGCTGGGTGGCCGCGCCGGCAAAGGACGATCTCGCGGTCACGAACTCGAGCTGATCGCGCGGACGCTTTCCTTGACACTTCCGCCGGGCCATGGTATCCACTGAGGTCATAAGGAGGGATCGGCCCCGTTTGCTCGGACCGCCCTCGCCAGACCATGGACGATGTCTGAGGGGGATGTGTGCAAGCGGCTCGGCTGTCTGCCGACGGAAGTCCCACGTTGACCGGTGAAGGCGCCAGCGTGCCAACGCTCGTCGTCGAGCTTGATGCTGCCGGGATCGACGCGCCCGACGCGCCGGCGCGCCGCTGCGACGTGCGCCTGATGCGTTCCGTTCACAACCCGCCGGCCGATCAGCCGTGGCAGTCCGACGGTGGCGAGGTGACGGCCGTGCTGATAGTGCGAGCGCTGCCACCCACGCGTCTGGTGTCGTGCGTTCGAGCGGCCGCCCGCGGCGGCGGCTCGATCTCCCCGGAGCTTCTCCTGCGCCAGCTGCTCCCCGAAATCGAAGGCGCCGATCCCGATCCCGGTCAGCCGCAGCTGACCGACCGAGAGCATGACGTGCTGAGGATGCTCGCCGACGGCGAGAGCACACGGGGGATCGCCGAGCAGCTGAGCTACTCCGAGCGCACCGTCAAGAACATCGTGCGCGACCTGCTGGTCAAGCTGGGCTGCCGCACCCGCGCCCACGCTGTCGCGTCCGCCGCCCGGCAAGGGGTGATCTGAGTCGTATCCATGGGCGCCATGAGCGGCAGGGTGGCGGTCATCGGACTGGACTGCGCGGAGCCCCGGCTCGTGTTTGATCGCTGGCGAGAGCAGCTGCCGAACCTGAGCCGGTTGATGGCCGCTGGCACCTGGGGACCGCTTCGCAGCGTCGACCCACCGATCACGGTGCCAGCCTGGAGTTGCATGATGACGGGCCGCGATCCCGGCGAGCTTGGCATTTACGGCTTTCGCAACCGCAGCAAGCACGACTACACCTCGCTTTCAGTTGCCGACTTCGAGCGCCGTGCAGGTCGATCGGCTGTGGGAGCACTTCTCGCGTGCCGGCAAGCACGTGGTCGTGGTCGGCGTGCCGCAGACCTCCCCGCCGGTCCCGGTCAACGGCGAGCTGGTGTCGTGCTTTTTGACCGCGGACCCTCGCAAGGATCCGTACACCTATCCGGCCGCCCTGCGAGCTGAGATCGAGTCGATCGTCGGTTCCTACCGGGTGGACGTGCGCAACTATCGCAGCGACGACCGCGACCGGATCCTCGCGGAGATCTATGAGATGACCGAGCAGCACTTCACCGTCTGCCGGCACCTGCTCGACACCAGGCCGTGGGACTTCTTCATGATGGTCGAGATCGGCCTCGACCGCATGCACCACGCCTTCTGGCGCTTCCTCGATCCTGAGCATCCGCGCCACGAGCCCGAGCACCGCTACCGCGACGCGATCCGCAACTACTACATCTACCTCGACGAAGAGATCGGCGACCTGCTCGAGCGCTTTGACGACGACACCACGGTGCTCGTCGTATCTGATCACGGAGCTCGACCCATGCAAGGGGCGATCTGCGTCAACGAATGGCTCGCTCAGGAGGGCTATCTCGTGCTCGAGCAGCCGCCCCAGGGACCGACTGCGTTCGCTGATGCGCATGTCGACTGGAGCAAGACCCGGGCGTGGGGGGAGGGCGGCTACTACTGCCGGCTGTGCCTGAACGTCGCCGGACGTGAGCCGCAGGGCATCGTCTCGCCCGACGAGTACGAGCAACTGCTCGACGAGCTCGCAGATCGCCTGCAGCGGCTGCCGGGCCCGGATGGCGAGTCGATCGGCACACGAACCTTCCGACCACAGGAGCTGTGGCGCGAGCAGCGAGGGATCCCGCCTGACCTGATCGTCTACTTTGGCGATCTCGGCTGGCGCAGCAACGGCAGCCTCGGCCATGGTCGCCACTGGACCTATGACAACGACACCGGACCCGACGACGCCAACCACGACCGCAACGGGCTATGCATTGTCTCGGGTCCCGGCGTGCGCGCGCAGCGGCGCGAGGACATGACGATCTACGACATCGCGCCGACGATACTCGCCCAGGCCGGTCTGCCAGCGGATGACGGGATGCGCGGGCAGGTCCTGGCCGAGGTTGCGCACTCCCTCTAGCGTCCTCCAAGGACACTGGACGCTCGCGCTGAGCGGCTGGCGCTAGGCCCTTTCCAGCACGAAGCGCAGGTAGGTCAACTCACGCTCGGCGAACGCCCGATACACCGGGCTGCCTTCGACGGCCGCGAAGCGGAGCACTTGCCGGCGCAGGAGCTGGGGCACCCGACGCTCGATCTGCGCCCGCCTTATCGGCGTGTCGAGCTCCAGTGCGCGGATCACGTTGGGAGTGATGTCCTCCTCGGCCAGCGTGCGAAAGCCAGCGTCGGCCAGCTGCTCGTGCAGACGGGCCACGTCTTCGCGGGCAAACACCCCGTCCTGCGTGGGCTCGGTTGAGCGAAGGTCGGCCAGCAGCAGCAGGCCGCCGGGCCGCAGCACCCGGTGCGCCTCGCGCAGGAAGCTCGGCGGGTCGCCGTAGCAGTGTGTCGACTCCACGCTGAGGACCGCGTCGAACGCGGCGTCGGGGAAAGGCAGCCGCTCAGCGTTGCCGGCGACGAACTCGAGGCCGGGCCGCGCGTAGCGTGCGCGACAGCGCTCGATTGCCTGACGTGCCAGGTCCAGGCCGGTCATCGAGCGCAGACCGAAGCGCTCGAACACGAACGCCGCACCGCCGCCTCGGCCGCAGCCCACCTCCAGTACATCCTTGCCAGACAGCTCGGCGGCGCCTGCGACCATGGCATACAGCTGCAACCCGAAGCTGTCGTCTTGTCCCTCGGCGCGCACGGCCTCGGCAGCGGAGGAGTCCAGTGGCGCGTAGCCGTAGTTGAGCAGAGTCGGTCCGGCTTGGCCTCGGCCGAGGCTGATGACCTCATAGACCGAGCGCCACAGCATCTGCTTGGCGCCAGGAGCGAGCTGCGGCGCGGCGCGCAGCGCCGCGCTCGCCACCGCTCGCACAGGCCTGACCTCGCTCACACCACGCTCACAACGGTGGAGCTGCCGCTGGCATCGGTTATCCGCAAGCGTGCGACGAGCGCGCTGGCTGTCTGTTGCCTGGCCTTGAACCTGAGTGCTCTGCTCTCTGTCAACAGGGGCCCGCGGGCCGTAAGCGACACGCTGGCCGCGGCGCGCTTGAATGAGATCACGAGCTTGCCGCCCTGGATGTGGGCGCTGCGCACGTTGGCGCCCGACAGCGAAAGACCCTTGACCGAGACGCTGGTCTGGCAACTGGCGCCGTTGCACACACGATGCTTGACCAGCGCCGCGCCCTTGAAGTCGACGCCCGCGGGCAGCGCGATCGACATCGATGCAATGTTGGGGGCGTTGGCGCCGTGGGTCGCTCGCAGCTGGAGCTTGGGCCTGCCGCTCGCCAGCTCTGTCAGAGACCCCGAGGCCGTCGGACTGCCGGCCGTCTTGGCGACCGCCGGCGCTGGGGCGGGGCAGCCGACGTTGGTGACCGGCCCGGTCACCTTGCTGACGGGATTTCCGTCCTGTGGCGTGAACGTGGTCGCGATCGTGCCTTTTTCGCACGACGTCGCGAACGCAGGCCCGCCCGGCGGCCCGGTGAACGTCAGGCTCAGGGAGCTCAGCGGGATGTCGGGCATACCCACGAACGAGATCGTGTGTTCGGTGAAGCTGACCGGAGCGGAAACGGAGAACGCGTAGGGGGGAGGGAAGGACATCGTCAGCGTCACCCCGGCGACCGGCGCGCTCAGCTGGGTCACTTCGCCCGAACCGGTGCTGCTGATCGAGTCGCCAAGCGTCAGCGTGCCATGGGCCAGCGCCGGGGAGGGCAGCAGCGGAGATTCTGCTGCCACGGTGCCGACGGTGCACGGCTTTTCCGTGAAGCACGGCTGGAGGACTTTGTTCACCTTCAGGCCTGTCGGGATCCCGAACTCGATCGCGCTGCTGGCCGACTGGCCGGGGCCTTGGGTGAAGGTCGTCACCACCACCGCGTTGGTGCTCTGCGGCGATTCCTTGGTAACGGTCACGGCGGCCGCCGGAGCATAGGGCAGCGAGTTGCAGCCGGTCACGGTCAGCGGCGCGCTCGCTACTCCTGAGGAACCTTGCCAAGAGGACACTCCCACCGTGACGTTCTCGGTCGGGCTGCAGCTCGTCGGCAGCCGCGGTCCGCTCAGAGTGAACTGGATCTCGGTGATGCCGGGTGAAAGGTTGCTGTAGGAGAGGTCAAAGCCAACTTCCGGCGATGTCCCCAGCGCCAGATCTCCGATGACCGTCGAGCCGCCTTCGATGGTTGTCTCCACGCCGGCCACGTCAGACGGCTTTGGCGGCGCGACGAGGTACATGTTCAACGCCTTGCCGCCGGGCCCGTTGATGACGCCGCTGCCTATCTGGCATGCTGGGCTCGGTGTGCTGGCCACCACACACGCGCCGCCTGCCATGTCGAGGTTGATCAGGAGCCCTTTGGGGAACGCGACCGTCAGATTCCTGACCGAGTCGCCGTTCACTTCGCTCAGGGCCTGTCCGACCACTCCGCTCAGTGGCGTGATGTCAATGTCAAACTCGGTTGCTGGGCTGGAGCCCGCTGCCGTGCCAGCGCCCTGATTGAGCGACAGGCTCGGTGCGATCGTGGCCGCCGCCACGCCCGGGAAGATCGCCGTGGCGCCCGCCACGAGCAGCCCGGCCAGAGCAATTCGGATCGACATTACAGTTGCCTCCTTCTTAGCCATTTTGGCGATTCCCCTGGTGGGGCTGCGCGAAGTACCGGTCACGGTTCACCCGCCACGTTGGCGTACTCGAGCGCTCGTTCGAGACGCTCGGCAAGCATGGAACGTTCGTCGCTCGGTCCGGCGACCGCCTGCAGACGCTTGACGTCGAGCAAAGCTGCCGAGCGATCGCCCCGATTCCACGCCGCTTGTCCGGCATCGACCAGTCGCTGCAGGGGCGACCCGGATCCAGTCCGCGCAGAGGTTGCGACCGGCCGCCCGAGCGCCTGCTGGAGTGCGCCGAAGGTGGCCGGAGGCTCCGGTGCGGGGACGACCTGGACATTCGAGGGGCCCGATGTCTTGCCGGTCGCGTTCTCAGCGACCACCTGGTAGACGAAATGGCCGGATGGGTGGACGAAGTAGGAGTTGGTCGTCGTGGCGACCGGTTCGAACGCGCCCGTCAACGACAGCGTGACCGGCACGCTGCCTGGGGCTTCCGGTTCGGTCACGGTCGGCATCGCGCCTTCGAGCTGGTAGCCGTTTGGCAGCGTCGGCGGCGCCTTCAGGTAGACCGTCGCCGTGATTTCTGGCGCGGCTAGCACCTCGTAGCGGACTGCCGACGGGGACGGCTTCCAGGACAACAGCGTCCCCTTGTGCACAGCATCGGCGATCAGCGCGGCCGGCGCGGCCGGCGCCCCGGCCGTTCTCGGGGCATTGACCAGCGACGAGCAGGCCGGTTCCCGGTCATCGATTATCGACGTGCCCTGTGAGTGGTTGGCGCTGCCGACGTACAGTTCTTCGCCGTTGGGGCCGGCCGGCTGGAGCGTACGCGCGCCGAAGTCGAATTCGCTGTGGCCGAATGCGTCGCGGGTCACCGGGTACCAGTCTTCGCCGTCGCATGTGTCCCACAGCTGATAGCCCGACGCGCCCGCCAGGAAATCACCGAGGAACCCGTACCCTTTGGCCGCTTTGAGCAGGTACCCCCACGTGTTGGTGCCGAGGTACAGGCCGCCGTCCGCCACGGTCATGCGCCAGAAATGGGCGTTGAAGAGGCTGCCGAAGCCGTCTTCCAGGCCGCTGATCGGGTAGGTCATCTGGCCGTTTTCCAGCTTGCGCGGGGCGCCGACCACAAGCTGCCACTTGCCGTCCGCTTGGATGCGGATCAGCTCGGAGCGCGGGTTCGTGCTCTTGTTGTACCAGCCGCTGGCGCCGACGTACAGCGCGTTGCGATAAGCCTTCATCGAGACAACCGAGGTGATGAGCGGGCCGCGCCCCGCGCCCCCGCTGACCACCTGCTTGAACACGAACGGATACGGCGCATACAGTTCGCCGACTTCCTGGCCCTGACCGCTGGTCTCCCACACCGAATAGCCCGTCCTGGGGCTGCCGCAGCCCACGTACAGCTTGCCGTCGAACGTCGCCACCTCGAAGATGTCCAGGTTCGGCGGGCTGACCTGTATGAGGCCGGGATGCGCAGACCACGGGTTGGTGATTTCGAACAGCGATCCGTCTCCTGTCAGGTCCGGCGTCGCTGTCACGAACAGGCGCTGCTTCCACACGACCAGCGAGCGAAAGCCCATCGGGCGCACGCTGCCGTTGGGGAAGTTGACGATCACGCTGGGCAATTTCAGCGCCTGCCAGTGCACGCCGTCGTAGCTGCGCAGGATCCGGGGCGGGTGGCTCTTGAGCAGCTCCGGCAGGTACTCGTCGGCGCTCAGGCCGGCGGCGTACAGCGCGTGCCTGCCCTGGGGGTCGGTGTACTCGACCATGCCGCGAAAGCCGATGTCGCTGGCGACCCGCTTGCTCGGCTCCTTCGGGTTTCGCTCGGTGTCGGGGGAGCGATAGACCATCCTCCAGGTGGCCGTCGTGGGCGTGTACTGCCAGATCTCGGCGCGGAGATCCATGTCGTATGGGTCTGCCGGGCAGTGCACGTTCTCCTGCGGGTTGGTCACGTAGTAGTTGAGATTCTTGTCGTAGTACTGGGTCGTCTGGTCTTCGACGCACAGCACGTCGCGTCCGGTTCCTACGTACAGCTTGTGTTTGAACCAACCCATCGACCAGGCATATGAGTTGTCGCGTTCGCCGAAGCCGTTTTGGGCGATCACGCGGACCCCATGCCCACTGGTCGACACCGCTGCGGTGGTGCCGCCGCTGAGCGCGAGCGGCGCGGCGATCACCAGCAGCGCGAGGAACGAGGTCGTTAGCGCTCGAGCAGGCTTCATGACAGGGTCCTTTCGACTTCTGGGCGACCTGCTCCTGCCCCCGTCTCATCGTCTTGGCTGGGCGCGAGGGCTTCGATCAACTCTGCTGCCCCGGATGGTCCGGGCGCCTTTGCTAGCAGCGCCGCACAATGCTGTGCCGCTTCTCGGTAGCTCGGCTGCGCGAGCACGCGCTCGATTGCTTCGCGCAGGCTGGCGGGCGTGCAGCGGCGCGGCGCCAGGATCACGCCCGCCCCCGCGGCCGCCACGCGGCGGGCGTTGTCCGGCTTGTCCCAGGTGGTCGGCACGAGCACCAGCGGCACCCCCGCGCGCAGCCCGGCCATCACCGAACCGGCTCCGCCGGTCGTCACGAGCGCCTCACAGCGGGGCAGCAGCGCGTCATGGCTCAGCCACGGCGCCAGGTGCACGTTGGGCGCGGTTGAGCTCAGGCCCAGCTCCTCGGGCCGGCGGTCGCGCCCGTGCGTGATGATCGCCTCCAGCGGCGCCCCGGCGAGTCCCTGGACGGCGGCGCGCAGCACGAAGGGGTCCTGATAGTGCGACGTGCCCTCAGTTACGTGCACCCACGGCCGGTCGCAGGGAAGCTGATCGAGCCATGCGCTCGTTCCCGGCGGCTCCGGCGGGTGCCAGGTGCACGCGCCGACGTAGTGCACGCTCGGCGGTAGATCGTTGCGATTGAAGTCGAGCTCGGCCACGCTGAGCACCATGTACAGCGGCAGTCGTCCGCAGAACTCGTTCGACGCCACAGCCCATCGGCGCAAGTCCGTAGCCGGCGCGCAGCTCGTCTAGGCGGCGTCGCAGTCCGCGTCCCAGCAGTTGGGTCGCGCGGCCGATCGCCCACGCGCGCGCGCGCCCACGGGCGTTGTGCGCCGGCTCAAGCCCTGAGCCGGGTGGCGGTGCGTCCGGGCCCGGGATCACGGCCGTGATCAGCGGCGAGGCGAGCGCCACGGGAATCGGCACCGCCTCGTGTACGACCAAGCTGGTGCCCCACATCGAGGCGTCGGTGACGATCACGTCGGCTTTCCACTCGGCGATGATCGAGCGCAGGTCCTCGACCTGGCTGGGAATCGTCTCGACGAGCCACTGGCGAAACGCCTGGTATTGAACGCGCTGGGACTGGCGGCGACCTCCGACCTCTCGCTCGCGCTCCTGCACCGCCAGCCAGGCCGGCTCGATCTGCGCGAACGGGAAGACCCGAATCCCCTCGCCCTCGATCGTCTCCTGGAGTCTGCGGCCGGTGTAGAACGCCACCTCGTTGCCCCGCTCGCGCAGCGCCAGCGCCATGCTCAACTGTGGAAACACATGGCCCTCAAACGGCCAGCAGCAAAAGAGGATGCGGGTGCTCACAGCTCGCCTCCCTGCTTCTTACTGTGCGCGCGCACGGCGAGGTGGTAAGCAAATTTGCCTGTCGGGATCATGTCGTCTGCGATATAGACGAGCAGGTGAAGCGGCATCAGGATCTTGGCCGCACGCGGAGCGCCGAGCGGCTCCTGAAGCAGCACGATGCCGAGGTTGACGATCTCCTGCAGGCCCAATCCGGTGCGGGAGACTTGGTCGACCGCGAAACCCGGGCTGAGCAGCGCACTGATCTCTGCGACGGTGAAGTGGCGGTGCTGGTCATCCTCGGTCGCGACCATGCCCTCGAGCGCGGGCCAGGACGGGCGGCGACGGCGCAGCGCCGTGTAGATGTTCACGGAGTCGAGCGCCCTGGTCGGCCCCCGGTGGGGGACGCTGACGATGATGGTCCCGCCGGGCCGCAGCACTCGATAGGCCTCCGCGAGCGCTCGCTCAGGTTCGGCTACGTGCTCGATCACATCCAGCAGCAACACCGCGTCTGCGCAGCTGTCCTCAATCGGCAGCGCACCGACATCGGCGTCGATCATCGGCAGCCAGGGGAAGGAGCGCCGCGCCTGCGCCAGGAGCTGCGGATCACGCTCGACCCCGACGATTACACGCCCCTCGGGCCCCCGCGCGATGACCGCCGCCGAGCCATAGCCAAACGCGCATCCGAGGTCACATACTCGCAACGCATCGGCCGGCAGCCATCGCCGCGCGCGGCCCCAACGCCCGACGTATGACAGCAGCCGTGGCCGACGCGGAATCGTCCCCGGCGCAGCGACCGCGAAGGGATCGGCGCGTGTCTCGACAAAGTCGGCGGCTTCGAGCACGCTCATGCCGATCCCCGATCGACGAGCGCCGGCTGCTTGGGGGTGCTGCCGACAGACGCCAGCTGCTCGAGCAGCTCAGCAGCGCGCGGCGGTCCCGGCGCGGCTGCCAGCTTCCCGGCAAGCCGCTGCGCAGCGTCGCGGTAGGCGGGTTGGTCGAGCACCTCGCGCACCGCAGCGCGCAGCTTCTCGGCGCTCAGACGGCGTGGCGCCAGGCGGATGCCGGCTCCGGTCTCGGTGACGCGGCGCGCGTTGTCCGGCTTGTCCCAAGTGGTCGGCACGAGCACCATCGGCACGCCGGCCTCGGCCGCGCCGAGGATCGTGGCCTTGCCGCCGACGGTCACCAGCGCCGAGCAGCGCGGTAGCAGCTCGCCGTGGCTGAGCCAGGGAGCGATGTGCACGTTCGACGCGGTCGCGCCGCGGCCGAGCACGGACGCGTCGCGCTGCTGACCGGTCGTGAGGATCAGCTCCACGGGCTCGTCGGCGAGCGCCTCGATCGCCGTGCGCAGCAGGAACGGATCGCCGTATGCCAGTGTGCTCTCGGTTACGTGCACCCATGGGCGCTGCGTGGGGATCTTGTCGAGCCACTGAGCGGTGCCGACTCCGTCTGGGTACAGGATGCAGTTGCCGACGTAGTGCACGCTGGCGGGCAGGTCGTGGCGGTCGTAGTCGAGCTCGGGGATACTGCCAACGAGATACAACGGCAGGCGAGCCGTGTACCTGTTGACCGATTCGCCCATCGGCGCCAGCCCGTGCTGCACGCGCAGCTCGTCCACGCGCCGGCGCATGCTGGTGGCGACGAGCTCGGTCAGGCGCGTCAGCGCGCCCGCTCCCAGCCGGCCCCATGGGGATGTGGGGGGGCGCAGGCCGAAGCCGAACGCGGGCGCATCCGGCCCGGGGATCAGCGGCCCCATGAAGGTCGAGGACAGCGCCACGGGGATCCGCTCGGCCTCCCACAGCACGACGATCGGTCCCCACAGCGACAGGTCCGTGGCGATCGCGTCCGGGCGCCAGCGCGCGAGCACATCACGCAGGTCGGCGACCTGGTCGGGGATCGTCTCGACCAGCCAGTCGCGCAGGATCGGCAGCAGCCGGCCGCCGCCGGGACGGGCTCGCCGGTTGCCGGTGTCGACCGCGCGCATGCTGGTGAAGGCGCGCTCCTCCTCGACACGGTCGAAGGCGAACAGCTCGAAGCCCTCCTGCTCGATGGTCGCGCGGACGGCCTCGCCGCTGTAGAAGGCGACCTCGTGGCCGCGCTCACGCAGCGCGATCGCGATGCTCAGCTGCGGCAGCAGGTGGCCGGTAAACGGCCACAGCGTGATCAGGATGCGGCGGCTCATCAGTCCGGCCCCGTGGTTGTCGCTGGCTCGCCGTCCTTGACCCGGCGCTCCAGCCGGCGAATGTGCCCGCCGAAGTAGAGGCGCTCGAACAGGCTCTGGGGCATGTATCGCCGCAGCGCGATCACGACCGAGGCGCCGCGCCCGACCACGTAGCGCATCCGCGGCTGCTTGGCGGTCAACGCGGTCCCGATCGCCTGGGCGACGTGCTCGGGGCGCGTGGGCGAGCGCTCGACGATCCTGTCCGCGATCGCCTCGCTCGCGGAGAACAGCCCGTGGTAGGGGCTGCTGGGATCCTCCGCACGCGCCGCGGTGCCGCGGTAGCTTGACCAGCGAGTCGTCTTGATGATTCCCGGCTCGACGATCACCGACTGGATACCGAACGGCGCCAGCTCCTGCGCCAGTCCCTCGCCGAACCCCTCCTGGGCGAACTTGCTCGCGCAGTACATGGTGACGCCGAAGCCGGGAACGCGCCCACCCACCGACGTTACGGTCACGATCCGCCCGCAGCGCGCCTCGCGCATGTGCGGGATGACCGACCTGGTGACCGCGATCGTGCCCAGCACGTTGGTCTCGAACAGCAGCCGGATCTCCTCATCCGAGCAGTCCTCGGTACAACCGCGCAAACCGATGCCGGCGTTGTTGACCAGGCCGAAGATGGCACCCGCGGCGCCCACCACGGTGGCGATCGCAGCGGCAATGCTGGCGCGGTCTGTCAGATCCATGGCTAGGACCTCGAGCTCGACGCCGCGCTCGGAGGCAGCCTGCAAAAGCCCCTCGCGCTGGGCCGGGTTGCGTACCGTCGCGTACGTGCGAAAGCCCTGCCCGGCCAGGTGCAACCCCGTCTCCAGGCCGATGCCCGTGCCGGCGCCGGTGACGATCACCGCATCACCCGGTCGACCGGGCCTGCCCTTTTCGGCTGCGAGCATCAGCCCCTCGCGATCTCGACTGATTCAGTCGTCGCCAGACGCGCCGCGATGTGCTGCGCGACCAGCTCCGGTTGCTCCATCGGTCCGAAGTGACCCCATTCCGTGCTCGGCAGCAGGACGGCTTGCGCGTTTGGCAGGTGGTCGTTGAGGTACTCGAACGTGGGCATGAAAGCTGAGCGCTCGGTGTACATGAGCACGACCGGCGTGTGAATCGAACCGATCCGCTCGAGCGTCAGCGTGCCGACCTGCCGGTAGTCCTGCGGCAAGGTCGTCTCGTCGACCAGCCGCAGCAGCGGCTTGGGGTTGCGCGGCAGCCCCTTCAGCGGCCCCCACTGCTTGGGCAGGTCGATCGTCGCTCTGATCATATAGCGCAGGTCCGAGCGCTTGTCAGCCGGAACCGGGTGGCCGGCTTCATCCAACGCCCGCGCCCAATAAGACCAGCCGACCCAGTCCTCGTCACGGCGGCTGTCCTCCAGCGCCGGAAGCGCCGCCTCGATCGCGATCACCTCGCGGACGCGATCGGGCTGGCGCAGTGCGTGGTAGAGGGCGATATCGGCTCCGTAGCTGTGGCCGGCGATCAGCGGCCGCTCGATCTCCAGCTCGTCGAGCAGCGCCAGTAGGTCGTCGGCCATATCGTCGGGCGTGTAGCCGGATGCAGGCGTGTCGCTGAGGCCGTGGCCGCGCAGATCGTAGGTGAGGATCCGAAAGCGCTCAGACAGCTCGGGCACGATCCGCAGATGCCAGACGGCCAGGTTGCCGGTGAGGCCGTGGACCATCACCAGGTCGGGCCCCGTGCCGACCTGCTGATAGTGGATGCGGATGCCGCTGGGAAGGGTCGCCTTGGGCATCAGCTGTGTCTCTCGCTGCTCATTCCACATACCCCAGGGCGCGCAGCCGCTCCATCACGGCGGCCTGCTCCTCGGGGTCGAGCTCGACCTTGGCCGCGGGGCTCGATACGAGCGCGGGCGCCGCTGCCGGGACGCGCCGCGCGGGTCGCCGCTGCAGCTCGGCGGGCTCGAAGATCGCCTCCGGCACGCTTCCGGCCATGTCCTCGGGCGCCCCCAGGCCCAGCTGGTGCAGGAGCAGCGGTGCCACGTCGACGATCGACAGCTCGTCCACCGACGCGCCGGCGCGGATGCCGGGGCCGGCTGCCAGGAAGATGCCCTCCCACCTGTGGTGGCCGCGAGGCTCCGGGCGACGCGCGACGACGGTCTCTGAAGGCAGGATCGACATCGTGCCGCCGTCTGCGAGCACCAGCGAGAGATCGGGGCCCAGCTGTTCGAAGGGACCCGAGAACGCCTGCTCCCGGGTCCACACCTCCTCGACCAGCGCAGCGTCGTCGTGGGGGCGACGCACCTCGCGCAGCTTGGCGGCGATGTCCTGGGTGAGTTTCGCCCGTACTGCGTCAGGCATTGGCTCCTCGCCGCCGGGCAGACGGTCGACGATATGGATGCCCTGGCTCGACGGCGTCGCCGCATAGGCGACCGTGCGCGTCCAGTCCAGCGCGTGCACGTGGCGGGTCATCTCGGCGAACCCGACCTCGGTGTCACCGCGAACCTCACCGTTCTGGCTGTCGGCCCACGCCAGGTATCCGTTTTGCTCCAGCCACGAGTTGACGTGAAACACGTCGCGGGTCGGCCCGAAGCCGTGGTCGGATGCGAGCACCACGGTCGCCTCGGGTCCCGCGGCCTGCACGATCCCGGCGATCAGCGTGTCGAGCGACTTGAAGTAGCGATCGCACAGGGCGATCATGTCCTGCTCCCACGCGCTCGGATTCTCAGGGTGGCAGGCGGGATCGATGAACCGCCAGCACAGGTGCTGGAGCTTGTCGACGCCGTCGAACATCACCGCCATCAGGTCAGCTGGATCGGACTCCATCAGGTAGCGCAGGACGTCTGCCCAATGCTGCTCGCGGCGGATGTGAAGCTCGACGAAGTCCGCGAACTCATCGTCGGGGCACCCGTCGATGGCCTTGATCTTGAGCTCCATGTCGAGCATCTCGCGTGGGTTGAAGTCCGGGATCTGCTGCAGGCGCTCGAACAGCCCGGGCGGGTGGCAGCCGAGGCGCAGCTGGCGCCACGGCATCATCCCCCCGGGCACGACCGCGCCCTCCACGGGCGGCGGCGGGAACATCAGCGGGAAGTTCAGCGAGATGATGCGCCGGTCCTGTTCGCTGGCCAGCGTCCAGATCGTGGCGGATCGGACCTCCTGGGAGCTGGCGAAGGAGAAGTAAACGCTGCCCGGCTCTTCCTTTTGGAAGAAGTCGAAGATGCCGTGCTGGCCGGGATGCTTGCCGGTGACCAGCGACGTCCAGGCGGGCGGCGTCAGCGGCGGCATGATCGAGCGCAGCACCGCGCGCGTGCCGCGCGCCGACAACTCGGCCAAAAACGGCATGACTCCACGCTCCATGTATGGGTCCAGCACGGTGAACGTCGCTCCGTCCAAGCCGATCAGCAGCGTTGGTCCCATGGTCACACCTCCAGTTGGGTCGTCGGTTGGCGGTGTTCGCACACGAACATCGCGACATCCGCGACGGTCAGGTCGCGCTGGTCGACCGGGCGCTGCCCGATCTCCTCGAAGAACTGCGGAAACGGCAGCTTCCCGAACTGCTGCTGGACCATCGTCGAGAGGACCACGATCTCCAGCGACTCCAGGCCGAGGTCGGCGACGAAGAACGTGTCCGCGCCGATCTCGCCAGTGTACTCCCAGTCGCCCTGCGCCTCCTCGAGCAGCGCGAGGATCGCCTGCAGGACCTGCGGATCGATCGTCGTCATCGTGGCGTCTCGCTTCCCGGACCCGGATCGAGGGTGGTCGCGACCACCAGCTCTTGTTCGCGGTGCGTCCAGGCCACCAGCTGGCGGCCAGCCGCATCGACAAGCAGCGCCTCTCGGCTCACGTCGAGCGCGGACACGCGCGGTGCAGCAAAGCCGCCGCCGAGACCCGTGCCGAGCGCCTTGCCGGCGGCCTCTCGCGCGCACCACATGCGCAGCAGCCACTCCTCGGCGGCGTCCGCGCCAAGCGGCTCGAGCAGGCGCCGCTCGGTCTCGGTCAGTGCTGCCTCCAGGAACCCCTGCGGTCGCGAGACGAGCCGCTCGACGTCGATGCCTACGCCGGCGCCTGCAGGCGCGAACGCTGCGAGCGCGGCCGCCTGGCCGTGCGCGTGCGTAAGCGAGACCGCCGGCGCGGCGCCCAGCCCGTCCAGCGCGGGGCAGACGACGACGGGCGCGCCGCGTTCGTCGGGCAGAATCTCGATGTCCGCGTGCGCAAGCTCCAGACCGTAGGCGCCACGCACGAGCTCGGCGACGCACTCCTTGGCCGCGGTGCGCGCGGCCAGCCATTCCAGCTGCCTGGTCTCGGGCAGCGCGAGCGCGGCGAACAGCTCGCGCTCGCGGCGACCCAGCACGCGGCACGCCCACACGGGCTTCCACAGGGCGCGATCGGCGACCAGGCGCGCGTCCAGGCGCCGGCAGGCGACGGCCTGGTCGGGGTAGGGCTGCAGCGGCGCCAGCCACGGTGTCGACAGCGCCGTCAGCCTGGTTGGGCGTGCCAGCGGCGCGAAGCGCTCGGGGACGGCAAAGCGCTTGTCCTCCCAGCCGCTCAGGCGCATCCAGCAGCTGCCGTCGCCGTCCAGCACGTCGATGTCCGAGCGGACCACGTGCTCGCTGGCCAGCGTGATCGCCACCAGACACGACAGCCGTTCGCCCTCGGGCGGCGTGGGGCCATACAGGTCCATGGCCGCCAGCCGGAAAGGGAACACGACCCGCGCCTGCTCGAGCATGTCGGCCGCCCAGAAGCCGACCACCTGGCCGGCGGAGTCGAGCACCACCGGGTCGAGCACGAAGTCGGGCTCGGGATCGCCGGCCAGGAGGCCCCGTCGCGGGAGCACCTCCAGCTGCGCGTGCGCGCCTGTTGGGGCGACCAGGTCCACACTGGCGACACCTCGCCACAGGGGCTGATGGAACATCGCCTCCTCGTACAGCTGTCCCGGCTGCCAGCGCGATGGCCTGCCGTCATGCAGCGCGACCGCAGCAGGTGCGGGCGCCACCGGGAAGTCGTCTGCGAGCAGCATCGTCGCCTCGACGATAGGGTCACCCGGGGCTCCGTTGTCGTCGAGGGCGCGAAGTTGCACCTGCACGCGCTCGCAGCCGCCCTCGCCGGCGAGCCGGCGGGCGCTCACCTCGAGCGTCTGGCGCGACTCGCCAAAGGCAAGCCAGCGGTGGGCGTGCAAGTCGCGCAATCCCGTGAGCACCCTGTCCGGCAGCAGGCACGACGCGGCCTCAGCGAGGATCTCGATGCTCATCGCCAGCGGCATCAGCGGGAGTGCGTGCAGACCCGGATCAGTGTGCGAGACGTCGCGGCCGAGCGTGTGGTCGAGCAGATAGCGGTCCTCGAGGGGATCTACCACCCGCCGTGCCACGAGCTCGATCTCCGGCTCGAAGACAACGATCGTCCCGACGAGCGGACGCTGTCTGCGCTCGCCCTGGAGCGCTGTGCTACCCCCGAGATACGCGCTCATCACTTCCTCGTTGGCGATCAAGAACTCTTCCATGGTCCCCATGAAGCCATCGAGCACAGCTGCCGCGTCGCCTTCGAGCGTCGCGATCGCCCCCGGCGCAGGCACAGCCGCCCGCACGGGCAGCACGGCCGGGGCGGGCAGCGAGATCGGCTGTGGTTGCGGGGTTACGGTCGCGATCGCTATCGGCGCCGTCGCGTGGTGGCCGTTGGAGCCGTTGCCGGCTGGGGCCGGGGCCGCGGGCGCCGGCGCGAAGACCGGCATGGACCCGTTGCCGTTGGCTGCAGGCGGCGCGGACATCGGTGCGGGCGCGGGGGCGGAGGCGCCGTTGGTCGCGGCGGCGGTGCCGCTCGGGTGCACCCGCTCGAGGGCCTCGTCTGAGAGACGCAGGGTTGGCCACGTCGTCGACAGCGCAACGGTCAGGCGCCCGGCGCGGTCCTGCGGCGCTGCGGGCTGGCGCCAGTCGACCGGCTGCGCGCGGCGCTGGGCGAACAGGTAGTCGAGGTCTAGCTCGACGTCGTGGACGGCCAGCCTGCCGACGAGATGGTTCAGCTGCGCCGTGCCCGAGCGACGACGCAGATCGGATGCCACCGCGCAGGCCGGGCGCCCGCGCAGGATGTCCTCCATAAACGAGGTCATGTTCCCGCGCGGGCCCACCTCGACGAACACCCGCGCCCCGTCGTCATAGAGCGCCTCGATCGTCTCGCGGAAGCGCACCGGACGGGTCCAGTGCTCTACCAGCAGCTCGCGGATCGCCTCGGGGTCGTCGGGGTAGGGTGCGGCGGTCGTGCACGACCACAGTGGCGTGCTGGCGGTGCGCACGGGCAGGCGCGCGAAGGTGGCGCGCAGGTCCTCGGCGAAGGGCGCGAACAGCGGCGTGTGTACGGCGCGGTCGTAGGGCAGCTCCTCGCACATCAGCCCCGCAGCGACCGCGATCTCGCGCGCCCGTGCGACCGCGCCGGCCTCGCCCACGAGCACGGCCTGGTGGGGACAGTTGTCCATTGCCAAGAACAGCTCGCCGCCCGCTTCGCCGGCGATCCGGTTGGCGGTCTCGGCATCGCCACCGATCGCCAGCAACACCGCTGCGGGCACGTCGTGGCGCTCGGCGGCGTCGGCGTAGGAGGCATACAGGCCGTGGCAGAAGGCCGCCAGCCGCTCATCGGTCTCGACGTCCAGGGCGCCCACGGCCATCGCCGCGGAGTGCTCGCCCGTGCTGTGGCCGAGCATCGCGTCGTAGCGGGGCACCAAGCGGCTGATCACCCCGTGCACGGCGGCGTTGGCCGTTAGCACGGCCTCGACGGCGATGTCGAGCTCCATCAGGCGCGCCTCGGTGCGTTGGCGCTCCTCGTCGCTGAAGGCGGGGGCCGGATAGACCCAGTCGCTCAGCAGATGGCCGCGCGGGTGCTCGGCATAGAGCCGGTCGACCCGGTCGAACGCGGCGCGGGCCTCGCTGAACTGCAGGCACAGGTCGGCGAGCATGTTCGGGTATTGCGCGCCCTCCCCGGGGAACACGAACACGAGCTTGCCCTCGCGGCCGAGCGGCTCGGCCTCGAAGTAGATGCCGGAGGTGGTCTTGATCCGCCGGCAGTCGGGGTCGGTCAGCCGCTCGATCGCCTGGCCGAGCTTCTTGTGAAGGTCCTCGGTCGAGGATGCCACGATCGCCAGACGGCGCGGGTTGTCGCTGGTGCCGAGTTCACGACCGAGCGTCAGCGCAAGGTCGGCCAGCGCGGGCTCCGTGCCGCTCTGCAGCACCGCCGCCAGCTCGCCGGCTGCGTCGGCGAGCGCCTCTTGGGAGTCGCCCTCGAGGATGCACACCTCGCTGTCCCACGGCGGCCGATGGCGGGAGCTGGCGACGCCGTCCCACTCCTCGAGTACCGCATGGGCGTTGATGCCGCCAAAGCCGAACGCGTTGATGCCGGCGCGTCGTGGCGCGGCGCCACCGTGGATCCACGGTCGCGTCTCGGTATTGATGTAGAACGGAGTGCGCTCCAGGCCGAGCTCCGGGTTGGGCTGCTCGCAGCCGAGCGTGGGCGGCAGCACCTGATGGTGCAGCGCCAGCGCGGTCTTGATCAGGGCGGCCACGCCGGCCGCGGGAATCGTGTGGCCGATCATCGACTTGACCGTCCCCAGGGCGACCCGTGGCAGCAAGCCGTCGCGCTGTCCGAACACCTGCGTCAGGGCCTGCACCTCGGTGACGTCGCCGACGGGCGTTCCCGTGCCGTGGGCCTCCACCAGCCCGATGCTGTCGGTGGATACGCCGGCCGCGGAATAGGCGCGTTGCAGCGCCAGCACCTCGCCCTCCACCCGTGGCGCCATCACGCTCATCCCGCGTCCGTCGCTGGCGACGCCCACCCCGCGGATGACCGCATACACACGATCGCCGTCGCGAACGGCGTCATCGGCGCGCTTGAGCACGACCGCGCCGATGCCCTCGCCCAGCAGCGTGCCGTCGGCGTCCTTGTCGAAGGCGCGCAGCTGCTGATGGCGCGACAGTGCGCCGAGCCGGCAGAACAGGTTCAACGTGGCGACCGGCATCCACACCTGCGAGCCGCCGGCCAGCGCGAGATCGCAATCGCCGGCGAGCAGGTCGCGGACGGCGTGCTGGACCGCCACCAGCGAGGAGGCGCAGGCGGCGTCGACGGTATAGGCGGGACCCATCAGGTCCAGCCGGTTGGCGATCCGCCCGACGATGATGTTGGGGATCAGCCCTGGCACCGTTTCCGGCCCCAGCGGCGGCAGCACCGCCTGCAGCTCCACGCGCAGCCGCTCGAGCTCGTCCTCGGGACGCTCGGGTTCCAGCTGGCGCAGCAGGTCAAGCGTCTGGCCGATGACCAGGCCGCGCTGGACCGCCACTGCGTTGCCGCCGTTCAGGTAGGTCCCCTTGCCGAGCACGATCGCTGTGCGCTCCCGGATCTCCTGCGGCAGCTCGCTCAGGCCGGCGTCCGCCAGCGCATCGCGGGCGATCTGCAAAGCCAGCCACTGGTCGGGCTCGCCACCCACGGCCACCGGCGGGATGCCGTGTTCCAGCGGGTCGAAGCGGGCCATCGAGCCGAGGTATCCGCCCCGCTTGCAATACGTGCGGTCTTCGTCGTTGAACTCCGGGTCGTAGTACACGTCGGGGTCCCATGCCTCCGGGGGCGGGTCAGAGGTCGCGTCAACCTTCCCGAGGATGTTCTGCCAGTAGGCGTCGAGGTTGCGGGCGCCGGGAAACAGGCAGGCCATGCCGACGATGGCGACCCCGTCCCTGCGCTCGGCGCCCGCAGGCGTCGTCACGGTCGTGCTCCCGCCAGCCGGTTGAGCGTCTGCGTGCCCACCCCGACGACGTCTTCAAGCAGCGCCAGCAGGCACCCGTCGGACCCGTAGAACCAGTGGTCGGCGTGGCACAGGGGCGCGTTGCTGGCGGGACGGATGCGCAGCTCGTGGCGCACCAGCTCACCCTCTCCAGGGGCGGCCAGCCGCGCGTAGCCGCCGATCCCGGCAGGCAGCAGCGTCACGTCCCACTGCAGGCGCGCCCACAGGACCTGGATCTGCAGGGCGCTGTCGAGCAGCACGGGATCGAGCAGCCAGCTCAGCTCGTCGGCGCCGGCCACGCAAAGTCCCGGTCGCGACGGGCGCAGCAGCGCCGAGGCTCCCCGCTCGTCCATCCCGTCGATCGCCATGATCCCCTGGAACAGCGGGCCGTGGAACAGCAGGTCGCGGTAGGCGTCCTCGATCGGGATCGGGAACGGCTTGAGGTCTGCGATGGCCGTCGGAGCAGGGTGGGCCGCGGTGTCCGTCCGCCCGCGGGCGAAGCGCGGCGTGTAGTGGCCAACGGCCTCGTGCGGCTCGGCTGGATCGTGCAGTTCCACCAGTGCGCGGTAGTGAGAGCGACCACCGTCTAGCGGGTTGATCGTCACGTCGACCTCCTCGCCGCCCGCGCGCGGCGCGGCGTCGATGCGCACGCTCAGCGGCTGGTCGTCCTCCAGGGCGATCCCGTCAAGCAGGCGGATGTCTCGCAGCCCCGCAAGGGCGCGCCCGGGCGTCGCCGCGGCGGCGACCTCCGCCATCAGCTCCATCGCGGCTGCGAACGGAAGCACCGGCCGGCCGTCGATACGGTGGTCGTCGAGATAGCGGTCGCGTTGCAGGTCGAGCGTGTACAGCGCGCGCGTGGTGTCCTGGCCCTGCGTGTGGTCGCCGGCGAGGCGGACGATCTCGCTCGCGCCGGCGATCAGCGCCAGCGCGCCAGCACCAGCCGGATCGGCGGGGACGGCGGTCGCGGGATCGGCGGTTGCGGAGGGGTCGCCGTCGGCGCCGGCAAGCCCGGTTGCCGCCCCAATCACCACCTCCGTCTCGCCCTTGCGCCCACGCGTCAGCTCGTCCTCGAGCATGCCAGCGCCTTGGTCGAGCCCGATCAGCGCCACGCCGCGGCGGGCGAACTCCTGCTCGAGCAGGGGGGAGACCATGCCGGCTGTGCGCCACGGCCCCCAGTCGACCGACACCACCCGCCCCGGCCAGCGGCTGTCGAGCTCGTGCGCGAGCTTGCCCAGGACCTCGCTCGCCGCTGCGTAATCGGCCTGCCCGCGATTGCCGAACCGTCCGGACACCGAGCTAAACAGGACGAGGAAGCGCAGACCATCCGGGCGCAACTGCTGCGCGAGGGTCTGCGCGGCGGCTGCCTTGGTCGACATCACCCGCGCCAGCGAGTCGGGCTGCTTGTCGCGGATCAACTTGTCCTCGATCACGCCGGCGCCGTGCACCGCCCCGTCAATGCGGCCGTGGCGCTCGTACACGGAGTCGATCAGGCCCGCGAACGCATCTCGATCGGACACGTCGCAGACGATGTACTCGACGCGGGCTCCCGTCTGGCGCAGGCGCTCGAGGTTCTCGCGCACCTCGCGTGCTTGCAGGATGCGCTGGCAGTCCTGCTCGACGAGCGCGGGGGTCAGCTCCCTGTGCTCGCGCTTGCGCGCCTCGATCATCGCCTGGCGCAGCTGCGCAAGCTCGCCAAGGGCGGCGGTCTCTGGGCTCTCCGCCTGCAGCTCGGTGCGACCCACCAGCACCAGCGTCGGGCGATAGCGCTCGGCCAGCATCAGCGCGACGCGCGCCGTGATGCCGCGCGCGCCGCCGGTCACGAGCAGCACACAGTCGCCGTCGAGGATCCCGCCGGCGGGGCGATCGGCAAGCGGCGCAGGCGCCAGCGCGAGCTGGGTCCGCTCGCGATCGCGGTAGCCAACCTCCACCAGGCCATCGGCGGCCGTCAGCTCGGCCAGCAGCTGCTCGGCCGTCTGCGCCGGGGACGTGTCAGACAGGTCGACGGACTTGACGCGCACGGTCGGCCACTCCTGGGCCAGCGTCTTGAGAAAGCCGTGCAGCGCCCCCTGGGTCGCCGCGCCGGAGACCGAGGTCCCGCCGACGCCGAACGCGCCGCCCAGTCGCGTCGCGCCGAGGACCACCGCGCCGCCCTCCGTGGCCGCCGCCTCGAGGTCCTCGCGCAGCGCCTGCGCCAACACCAGCAGGCCCGCCAGGCCGCCGTACTGCGGCTGCGGATCGCCCAGCGCGGCGAGGTGGACGAGCGCCTTTGCCCCTCCGTGGTCGTCGCGGATCTGCGCTGCGAACTGCGCGGCCTGCTGGGCGTCCTGCGGTTGGGCGTCGCGCGCCAGCCGCACGACGTGATGGCCCTGATCGGTCAACGCGGTGGCCAGCGCCTCGCCAACGCCGCGCTCGTCGTCGACGATGACCACGGCGCCGGCGGCGGCGAGTCCCGCGGTGGTCGTGATCGTTGGAGCGCTCGCTGCGTGCACGACGAACCGGCCGATGCGCTCATGCTCGGCCGGTCCTTGTTTAAAAGGGCGTTGTTCCTCCAGGACATCTTGCGCGCCCGGCGGCGCCGCGCCAGCATCCGACGCGGGACCCGTGATCGCCGCCACCAGCGTGTCGATCACCGCCCGCAATGTCTTGCTCGCGGTCAGCTCCTCGATGTCGATCGCGCCACGATCGGCCTCTGGAAGGCTCTGTGTGAACGTGCCCGCGATCTCCACGCGCTTGATCGAGTCGATCCCGAGGTCGCCCTCAAGGTCGGCGTCCAGTCCCAGCATGTCCGCGGGATAGCCGGTCCGATCGCTCACGAGCGCGAGCAGCCGCTCCTCGATTTCCGCGGGCGTCAGCGTCGTCGTCCCGTTCGCGGGTTGCGTTGACGCAGGCGCGGCGGCCTCGGGCGTGGGGACAGGCACGGGCGCAGCGGCTGCAGCTTGCGGCTGGGCAGGCGCTGGCACTGACACTGGCTGGGCGGGCGTCGGCGCGGGCGCAGCGGGCGCCGGGGCGGCGCCCGCCGGCACGGCCGGCGGGGTGGCCGCCCGCGCAGGCGCCACGGGCAGCGCGGGCACGGCACGTCGTGGTATCGCGACTCCGGGCCGGGCCGCCGGTGCGCCCTGGGCGGCCCCGAGATAGCCAAGCATCACGCTGCGCTGCGTCTCCAAGAACTGCTGCATCACCTGCTGATGGCGCAGGACCACGTCTGCCACGCGGTCGCCCGCAAGCGGCGATCCGGAGATCTCACCGGCGCTGGGCGGCGGCGCAAGGATCTCGTTCGCGGACGGGGGGGACCGGTCCGGCTGCAGATCGGCCAGCGTCAGCCTCTGCTCCTGCGTGGCGGCGGGCGCGAGCGCCCCGTCGCCGTTCGTGCTCGTCGTGATCATTGTTGTCTGCTCCTTGGTATCGGTTACGGGGATCGGCGTCGCCGGCACGCGGGGCGTCCCGGCGGGCCAGGCACGGCCGCCGTCGACCAGCCAGGCAGGGCCCGGCCGGGGCTCAGCGCGGCCGTTGCCAGGCTGATCGTCAAGCTCTGCACGACCGCAGAACAGGCGCTGCACGTTCACAGGCACACCCTCGGCGGCGAGCGCGCCAAGGCAGTGCAGTAGCGATAGCAGACCCGAGCGGCCCGATCGGTCGGCTGAGACGGCGATGTGCTCGCGCTCGCCGAGGATCTGCGGAACGAGCCCGGTGAGCACCGACCGCGGTCCAACCTCGACGAATACGCGCGCGCCGTCGCGATACATCGCCTCTATCTCGCGGACGAACTCGACCGGGCGGGTCAGATGCTCGGACAGCACCTGCGCGATTGCAGCGGGCTGGTCGGTGTGCACGTCGCCGGTGGTGTTGGAGTAGATCGGGATGGTCGGCGCCGTCAACGTCGTGTCTTGCAGCAGCTGCGCGAGCCGTTGCTGGGCACCGGCGACGTGAGGGGAGTGAAATGCGCACGCGACCGGGAGCATGCGCGCGCCGATGTCGCGCGCACGGCACCATTCCTCAGCCGCCTCGACGTGCTCGCGCGGGCCTGACAGAACCGTCTGGCGCGGGGAGTTGAGATTGGCGGTGACGACGCCACCACCCTCGAGCAGTTGCGTGAGCGCGTCCGGTGGCGCGTCGACTGCGACCATCGCCCCAGCCTCGGCCTTTGCCGCCTCCTTCATAAAGCGTCCGCGCGCCTCTGAGATCAGCAGCAGCTGTTCGGCGTCGATGCCGCCGGCGGCCGCCAGCGCAGCGAACTCACCGTAGCTGTGTCCCGCCGTCATGGCCGGCTCTATGCCCAGCGCCGCCAACACGTGCACGTAGGCCAGCTCGCTCGCGCCGATCGCGGCCTGGGCGACGTGCGTGTCGGTCAGCTCGGCCTGGCGATGGCGCCGCTCCTCTGGGGTGAACGAGGGCGGTGGGAACACGTAGCTGCTAAGGGGCCGCTCATACAGACCGGCCAGCACCCGGTCGGCGAGCTCCAGCTGCTCGCGTGCCTGCGGGAAGGCCATCGCCAGCTCGCGTCCCATGTCCAGGGTCTGTGAGCCCTGCCCGGGGAACAGGAACGCGACGCTGCCCTCGGCGCTCAGCGGTTGCTCAGACCAGTAGATCCCGTCGCGGTCATGCGCCCGCGTCTGCCCGGAGGCGAGCAGCTCGCCAGCGCGCGTGAGCTTGGCGCGCAGGTCCTCGAGCGACGTCGCGACGAGCGCAAGTGTCGGTCCTACGGGCCGGCGCTTGGCGGTTGCGAGCGCGTGCTCATGGGCCAGGATGTCGAGCTGCAGATCTTCCTTGGTGAGCTTCGCCGCGAACGCGTCCAGCGCGGCCATCACCTCGGCCCTGGAGCCGTGCCACAGCAGCAGCTCGCCGGGCCAGCGAGGCACCGCGGTGTCCTGGTCTTGGAGGTAGGCGCCGTCGTACTCCTCGAGCACGATGTGAAAGTCGGTTCCGCCGAAGCCAAACGCACTCACCCCAGCGCGGCGGGGATGCCCCTCGGTGCTCGCCAGCCAGGGGCGCGTCTCGCTGTTGACGTAGAAGGGGCTGTCGGGGAAGTCGGCCTTGGGGTTGGGCTCGCTCACGCCGATCGTGGGCGGGAGCACACGGTGATGCAGCGCCAGCGCCGCCTTGACTACCCCGGCAACGCCGGCCGTGGCCTTGGTGTGCCCGATCATCGACTTCACCGAGCCGACGGCGCACCATTGGCGCTGCTCTGAGTGTTCGCGAAAGACGGTGCTGAGCGCCTTGATCTCGGCACCGTCGCCGGCGACGGTGCCGGTGCCGTGTGCCTCCACCAATGTGACGGTCTCGGGCGAGACGCGTGCCTGCGCGTAGGCGCGGCGCAGCGCTCGCATCTGACCCTCGGGCCGCGGCGCCGTGAGGCTGCGGTCGCGCCCGTCGCTGGCCGCGCCGACACCGCGGATGACCGCGTAGATGCGGTCGCCGTCGCGCTCGGCATCGGCCAGGCGCTTGAGCACGATCGTGGCGAAGCCCTCGCTGATCGCGATCCCGTCGGCCGCTGCGTCAAAGGGACGGCAGTGGCCGGTGGGCGACAGCGCGTGCGTCTTGGCAAAGCAGAGATAGGCGAAGGGGTTCTGGATCGCGTCGACGCCGCCGGCGAGGACCATGTCGCTGGTTCCCATCTGCAGCTCGCGCGCGGCGAGGCCGATCGCGCTGAGCGACGAGGCGCAGGCCGCGTCGACGGTGTAGTTGGTGCCGCCGAAGTCCAGCCGGTTGGCGATCCGCCCGGCGGCCACGTTCATCAGGATGCCGGCAAAGCTGTCCTCGGTCCACTCGGGCAGGTGCTCGAACAGCTGCTCTTGCAGCTGTGGGTGAGCGTCGCCCAGCAGCGAGGGCAGCGCCGAGCGGACCGTGTAGCCGACCGACGTGTCCGCGCCCCCGCCGCCAGCGCCGAGGATCACCGAGGTTCGCTCCCGGTCAAATGGTCGCGTGGCATAGCCGGCGTCCTTGAGGGCTTTCTGCGCGCACAGCAGGGCCAGCAGCTGGAAGGGCTCGATCGACTCCAGCGACTTGGGCGGCAGCCCGAGCGCCATCGGATCCAACGGTACGGGGTCGATGAACCCGCCCCAGCGCGAGTACACCTTGTCGCGCGCGCTCGGGTCCGGGTCATACATCCGGCGCCAGTCCCAGCGCTCGGGCGGCACCTCGCTGATCGCATCGACCTTGTCGACGATGTTCGCCCACAGCGTCGCCACGTCGGGCGCGCCCGGCAGGATGCAGCCGAGGCCCACGATCGCCACGTCCGCGGGCGGCGGCGCGGGGGGGTCGGCCGCCGGCTCGGGCGCCGACAGGCCCGCCAGCAGCTCGGTGCTGCCCTGCGAGACGTCGCGGTGCAGGTCGGCGACCGTTGTAACCGCATCGCGCAACGCAGCGATCTGGCCGATCATGTACATGCCCTGCTCCCATTGCGCGTCGGCGTCGACCGCGACCAGCTGCGAGGACGGGTGCGGGGAGGGGGTGTCGTCGCGGGCCGGCTCGGCGGCCTGCGGCCGCTCCTCGCCCGAGGGCGCCCGATCGACACCCTTTGCGGCGATCCGCAGGCGTCCTATGTTCAGCTGCTCCAGGCGGCCGCGAAGCTCCTCTGCGTCCACGCCGGCGGCACGCAGACGCAGCCGCTCGGCCGCGAACTGCTCGACGAAGGGCGAGGGCAGACAGCGTGTGGCGTGACCGGGACCGCTCTCCAGCAGAGCGGTATCCACGGCTGCCAGCGCGGCCTGCTGGAACAGCGGCGTGATGGCCCCGCACTCGGTCGCCTCGCGGGTGAACAGATAGGAGGTTCCCATCAGCGCTCCGATGCGGGCTCCGCGCTCGGCAGCCACCGCGCCAGCCGCCGCGGCCATCGCCGCCGACTTGGCGTCGTGGATGCCGCCGGCGAGCAGCACGTCGCAGTCGCAGGCGTCGCCCGGCAGCTCCTCGAGCAGGACACGCAGCATCGTGTCCCACAGGACGAAGCTGGTGCGTGGCCCGACGTGTCCGCCGCACTCGCGTCCCTCGAACACGAATCGGCGGGCGCCGTCTTTGAGGTAGAGCCGCAGCAGTTGCGGTGAGGGGACATGCAGGTAGGTAGCGATCCCGTCGGCTTCCAGTTCGCGCGCCTGGTCGGGGCGCCCGCCGGCGATCAGCGCAAACGGCGGTCTGTGCCTGCGCACGACCTCCAGCTGCTCGGCGCGCAGCTCGGCGGGAACGAAGCCGAGCACCCCCACGCCCCATGGCTGCTCGCCGATGAGCTCGGCGCTACGCGCGAGCAGGACGTCTGCGTCGGGGCCACGCATCAGGGCGAGCGCGAGGAACGGGAGCGCGCCGCCCTGCGCCACGGCGGCCGCGAACTCGGCGCGGTCGCTCACCCGCGTCATCGGACCCTGCACGAGCGGATAGCGAGTGCGATGGGACTGCGCGACCCCCGCGCCCTCCGCCAACGGGTTGCCTCGCCCAAGCGCGGCGCAGGTGTCGGCGATCGCGCGGCGCAGGCCGTCGACGATGCCGGCGACGTTGCCGAACCGCTGGGCCAGATCGGCGGCGAATGCGGCGTCCTGTCCGAGCGGGAGCACCCCGGCCACGTCCGGGTCTTGGCCGGCGACATGCTGCCTGACGGCCGCACGCCACTCATCCGGCGCTGCGGGGCCGGGCGCGAGCTGCGCCTCTGCGTCGCGCAGGCGCTCCAAGCCTTTCAGGCCCGGGCGGCTGTGGGCACGAAACGGTGCGCCAAGCTGCGCTCCGAGCGTCGCCGTCTGGCTGCCGTCGAATCCCGACAACGTGGCACGCAGGCTCGCGGGTATGGGCGACTCACGGGCCAGCAGCAGCTGGGCGTCGAGCACCGCGCCGGCGGCGCCTGCGACATAAGCGGCGCCGACCGTGTGCAGCCCGATGCCGCCGTGTACGAACACGGGCGTTTGTACAGCCCCGATCAGCCTCTGCGACAGTACGAATGAGCCTTCCTCGCCGATCCAGCCACCCGCCTCGTGGCCCTTGGCGATCACCCCGTCCGCCTTCGCAGTCTGCGCAGCGAGGGCCTGCTCCAGCCGCGTGGCGACGACATATGCCTGCATCCCGGCGCCATGGACCCGCGCGACCAGCGCGCTCAGCCGATCGACGGGCATGTTCGCGAGCACGATCGTGTCCAGGCCGTCCAGCGATGCGCCGAGGACGAGCTCAAGGAGCGGCTCTGTGTCGACGAGCGCGCCGCGCCCCCCGTGCCCCAGCGCGCACAGCCTGCGCAGCTGCTCAAGCCCGGCGTTCGGGTCGAACTCGAGGCTGATGACGCCAAGCGCGCCCGCGCGGCTACCGGCGATCGGAATCCCGGCATCCGGCGTGCCCGTTGGACACAACGTGATGAATTGGAACAAGAGTTGTGCCCCTTTCGCGGGTGAGCCCTCTCCGTTCCGTGAAGAGGATTTGATGCCCGCGGACTTTGCGCTGACTTTGAGCCACTCACAAAGACCGGTCAAGCGTCTGAAGGCAACCTTGCCCAAAGGTGCAAACATCATTGACCGTGCATCGTGAGTGCCACTAGCCTACTCGGCCACCCTCGGTACGGATGCCGGACGGTCCGCTTTGCAGCGGCCGTCAGCCCGGGTCGGGGAAGCAGCTGTCAGCCACTTCACTGTTCGCGCGGGGGGCGCCCTTCCTCAGTCGTGTTGTCCTTTACTTCCCAAGTGGATCGCCCTTTGCCACAGCAACGGCTGGAGTGGCTGTGCGACCCGCGCAGCTTGGAGCCGCTCGAGCCGGCATCCCTGCCGGACGACCCCGACGTCGGGGTGCAGGCGGCGTGGGGACGCGTGGGGGGGCGCCCGATCGTCTGCTATGCCCAGGACTCCTCGATCGCCGCCGGATCGGTCGGTGTGGGTGAGGCCGAGGTGATCGTTCGCGCGCTGCGTCACAGCCGCCAGGCGGGAGTCCCGCTAGTCGGCTTCCTCGAGTCGGCGGGGGCGCGCCTGCAGGAGGGCGCCGCAGCGCTGGGCGGCTTCGGGCGAATCTTCTACGAGAACGTGGCGCTGTCGGGGCGCTCGCCGCAGATATCGGTGATCACGGGTGTTTCGGCGGGCGGCGGGTGCTACTCGCCGGCGCTCACAGATTTCGTGATGATGACCGAGAAGGCGTCGATGTTCCTGACCGGTCCCCGCATCGTCAAGCGCGCGCTCGGCGAGGAGGTGTCGACCGCCGCTCTGGGTGGCACCAGGGTGCACGCCCGCAGTGGCGTCTGCGACTTCGTCGCGCCCGACGACCACAGCGCGATCGGGATGCTGCGCGAGCTGCTGGGCTATATGCCCCAGAACGCGTCCGAGCATCCGCCTGTCGTATCGTGCGAGCCCCCCACAGGCGAGGACCCGGCCGCTGTCCTGCCGGCGAGCAGCCGCAGCTACTACGACGTTCGCGACCTGATCAGGAGCCTGGTCGACGCAGGTCGTTTCCAGGAGGTCTCTGAGCGCTGGGCGCGCAACATGGTCGTCGGATTCGCCCGCCTCGATGGACATGCCGTGGCCATCGTCGCCAACCAGGCCCGCCACCGCGGCGGCATCATCGATGTCGAGGCTTCGCAGAAGGGCACGAAGTTCATCCAGACCTGCAATGCCTTCAACATTCCCCTGCTCGTGCTCGTTGACACGCCTGGGTTCATGCCCGGGAGTCGCCAGGAGGCGGCTGGCGTGATCGGCCACGGGGCTCAACTGGTGCGGGCGTTCGCCTCCGCCAGCACCCGCCGGGTCACGGTGATCGTGCGCAAGGCGTTTGGGGGCGCGTTCATCACGATGAACTGCAAGGATCTCGGCGCGGATGCGTCGTTCTGCTGGCCGCAGGCCGAGATCGGGATCATGAGCCCGCAGGCGGCCGTCGAGATCATCCATGGGCGGCGTTTGCGGGGGGTCCCGAACGTGCATCTTCGCGACCGGCTCGCGCGTCGCTACGCCGAAGAGAGCCTCTCGCCCGAGGCGGCGCTTGCAGCAGGCGCGATCGACGCTGTGATCGACCCGGCCGAAACGCGCGATCGCGTGGTGGGGGCACTATGGCCGGGCCATGCCAGTCCCGCTGGCTGGGGCAGGACGATCACGCAAGCGCCGGCCGAGAACGGCGAGTGGGTCGCTGCCGCAGTACCCTGCAGGTCACCGGGCGCACAAACGGACTGACGAGAGTCAGCGTCCCCCACCGATATGAAGGGAGCACAGCGATGAAGCAAATCCGCCGCGCCACGGCGCTCGCACTCGTCCTCGCAGCAGCGTCCGCGGCGCTCGCCATGGCATCGAGTGGGCTGTCGGGCACCTACAAGACGACTGTCAATACGGCCGGGTCGCTCGACGGCACCTACGAGATCACCTTCTCGCCGGGGCACTTCACGCTGCACGCTCCATACAACCTCATCGGCCACGGCACTTACACGATCTCCGGATCGAAGATCACCCTCCACGGCCCGGGAAAATGTACGGCCGCCGGCGTCTATGACTTCAAGCTGTCGGGATCGTCGCTGACGTTCAAGAAGATCTCGGATCCCTGCTCGCGCGCGGCGGTCCTCCTCGCGCACGCGATGAAGAAGGTCTGATCCGGGGCCGCAAGTTCGGCTGGGCTTGCTCGAGTCGTTTCGGGAATCACCTTAATCCAGGCCGGCACTTTCACGGCCCTCGGCGATCAGGCAGCGGTCTCGTGGACCTCGATGGCCGCGTGGCGTTTGCCGTTGCGAGGCTGGGGCTTGATGCGCACGTCGACGTAGACGTCGAGGGCCTCGGCGACGTCCGCGATTGTTCCCAGGTTTGGGACGGTGCCCTTGCCGGCGAGCAGGCGGGAAACCACGGGTCGCTTGACGCCGAGCCGTCGCGCTACCTCGGCCTTCGTCATCTGCTTGGCCTCGCGGATGTCCTCCAGCTGCTTGAGGAGCTTCGCGGAAGCGACGAGCTTTGCGAGGTCGCGGTCGAAGGAGGTGCGCTCCGCCTCGGTCGTGTAGGTCTTGCTGAGGAAGTCAGCGAAGACGGCACTCTGATCGGTCTGCTTCATCGTCATCTCCTTTGGAGTCCCGCCAAGCGTAGCATGAAAGCTACGCGAGATACGCTGGCCTCAATTGCGAGGCTGCGGCCACCAAGCCGGCCACGTCTTGAGCTCCGCGACGCGGCGGGTCGCCAGATAGTCATCGCGGTAGCCGTCGATCATCTTGTAGACGCGTTGCGGCATCACGGTACGATCGGGCTTGCTCCCACCGCCTAGAAGCACAACGGCTGGCTCGTGGGCCGGTGCGTTGCGATCGAGGAGGCAGAACAGCCGGTAGAGGACTCGGTTGTGCTCGTCGCGCGCCTCGAAGATGCCGCTCATGTCCACGTCGCCCTTCCTGGATGGCTTGCGCATCAGTCGCCACCGCTTGGTGCCTGTCGGGAACTCCAAAGGTCCCACTTGCACAACCGCAAGAGCGGTCAGGAGCAACTCACGGCGCGGCTGATCCGGGATCTTCGCCCCGCCGAGGAATTCGAGCGCCGGGTGTTTCCCGTCGGCGGTCTCGTACACGGCGATTTGCCATCTCCTGATCACAGAACGAGAGGGCCGGGCCTTGCTAGGGCTCATACAGTTGTCTGCGTATCGATCACTCTTACGATCCTATGGGGCAGAACTGACGTCATGACCCTCGCGCTCAACTCCAGTGGCAGCCAATGAGTTCCGCTGACATCAAGCATTTCCTCGTCATCTACAACATCAGGGTCCGCCGTGCCGAGGTCAGCGAGTTCGGGACTGACTACGACGCGGCGCAGCACGCGTACGCACACATCGAGCGGGCGACATGGGACAGCAGGGACCTCGACGTGGTGTTGCTCAGCGCCGACTCGCTAGAGACGATCAAGAGCACCCACTCGAGCTACTTCGACACAGGCGAGCCCTTTGAGGCACTTCTACCCGCCGCATTGCTCCGCGAGTCAATCGAGGCTGCGAACTGAGTCCACGATGACGCGGCCCCGACCTCGGACACCGCGGCGTAGAGTCATCATCTGACCACGCGCCCGGGCCGATTCGAACGGCCGACCTCTCGCTCCGGAGGCGGGGCGCGGGAGGGGGAACTGGGAGCGCAATCCCGCATGGGGACTGGGATTGCGGGATGGTGCGGGCGCGGGTGGCTTTGTCCTGACCGGCCTAAGTTGTGGGCGATAGTGGTAGGACTGCCTTTTCGCGGTGCTGCTGGCCGAGCGCCGACGGTGCCTACCAAGCGGCTTCGTCGGGTCGTGGGCGTAGGATCGATGCATGCTTACGGTTGCTGAGGCGGCGCAGCGGGTCGGGAGGAGTCCCGGGACCGTGCGCCGCTGGATACGAGAGGGTCGCTTGCCGGCTGAGACGACCCACGGTCAGCGCTTGATCGATCCCGGTGCTCTCGATGAGGTGCGCGACGAGATGTATCCGATGCTGCCGCTGCCGCCGGAGTGGCAGACCTTGGAGGATGGCACGCCCGCGCCGAACTGGGTCGCGGCTGTGGCACTGTCGCGACTCGGGCGTTGAAGCTCGTCATCGATGCAAGTGTCGTGGCGGCGGCTGCGGCGAACCCGGTTGGGTTCGAGCGCTTTCGCCGGTTCGAATTGGTAGCTCCGCCGCTCATGTGGATCGAGGCCGTATCGTCACTGCACGCCGTGGTCTGGCGGGGCGAGCTGCGCCGCGAGCAGGCCGAGTCCGTGCTCGATCGAGTGCTGTCGGCGCCGGTGCGCCGCCGAGAGCCGGACGGCCTCGCGCGCGAGGCGTGGAAGGTCGCCGACGAGCTGGGCTGGGCGAAGACCTATGACGCGAACTACGTCGCTCTGGCGCGGCTACTTGCGTGCCAGCTCGTCACGCTCGACGCGCGGATGCGGCGTGGGACGGCTCGACTGGGCTTCGTGGTGGGGCCGACTGAGCTGGAGTAGCGAGAGGACAGCAGCCACCTATCGGTTAGCGCTGGGCTCGCTGCCGATATGCCTGCCAAAATTGAGCGCTTGCTGCTCCAGAAGCGAATCTACGAGTGGTCCAAGGAGCTACCTCTCTGGCAGCGCGACCTGCTGCGAAGGGCCGTCGCTGGATCGCTTGACGATGCCGGACGTCGCCAAGTGATGCACATACTCGCCGAGACGCCCGACGCTCCCCAGCCGGTTCCGCTTGAGCTCAAGGACCTCCCGGCCGATGAAGGCGAGCACGGACAGGTCGAGCTTCGCGCGATCCGCGACCTGACCAACATCAACTGTCTGGCGCCGGGACAAGAACTCAAGCTGGTAGGTGGCCTGAACGCAGTATTCGGTGATACCGGCTCCGGCAAGAGCGGCTATGGCCGACTCATCCGGCGAGTAACCCGCTCTGGGGAACCGGAGGAGATCCTCCGCGACGTCTTCGATCCGGGCGCCGCAACGGGGGCGCAGACCGCCCACTTTGACATCGCTGTCGATGGGACGGACCGCCCCGTCTCGGTCGATCTCGCTGCAGACTCCGACCATGCGCTCTCGGCGATGGCCGCGTTCGACGCCTCCCGAGCGCGGATCTTCCTCACAAAGCCGAATGTGATCGAGCACGTACCGCGCTCCCTGCGCGTCCTTCGCGCGCTGTCGCAGACGCAAGACGACCTCGTTGGAGTTCTGCGCGAGCGAGCTCAGCAACGCCGCGACGCGTTGCCCACGTTGCCTGAGATCGAGATCAAAACGCCCGCTGGCAAGACGCTCGCGGAGATCGAAGCGAACTCTGACCTCGCGGCGCTGATCGCGCTAATCGACCTCACACCCACAGAGCGGACCCGGCTCGAACAGCTAGAGCTTGCTGCCGCTGCCATTCGCACCGATCAAAGCCGTCAGCTTGAGGCCGCTGCGAGAACGCTGGCAACGAACGTGCGCTCCGCTGCCCAGCGCCTGGCCAATGCCGACACTCAGCTGAGCACCAAGGAGTTCACGGAGCTCGCCGACCTCCGGAGACGGCTCGACGATGTCAACGCCGGCGAGCGCGCGCTCGCGGACCGAGCGTTTGCAGACCAACGCTTTGAGGGTACCGGCCGAGGCCCGTGGCGGGAGATGTGGCACGCCGCAGAACGCTTCGCCGAGGCGGCCGACACGACCTTTCCCGACCCAGGCCAAGATGCTGCGTGCCCCCTCTGCCAGCAGGACATCGATGCATCTGCGCGGGAGCGCTTGGGACGCTTCAAGGAGTTCGTCACCAGCGACTTGCGCCAGAAGGCGACCGATCTTGGAGACCAGATCGAGGCGAAGCTGAAAGCGCTCCCCGACCTGAATCCGATCACAACTGCGGTTCATGCCGAGATGCGCGGAGCGCCCGAGCATCTCATCAGCCTTGCCAGCGAAGGGCTGGCGACACTCGACGCGCGTCTGGCGGCGGCGAAGGCGGCGGCGGGCAAGGAGCATCGCGACGAGGCAACCATCACACTCGAAGCGCTGCGAAGCTACGCCGACGAGCAGGAAGCAGTCGCCCAGGGGCACGCGAGCCTGCGTGACGAGGACACTCAGCGCAAGGTGATGAGCGAACTCGCTGACCTGCAGGCGCGTGTCGCGTTCGTGCAGGCACGTGAGCAAATCGAGAAATACATCGCGGGCATACACGCGATCGCGCACATCGACGCCACGATCGCCAAGCTCAACACCCAGCGCATCAGCATCAAGCTCCGTGAGCTTCAGGAGGTCGCGATCACCGACAGGCTACGAAAAGCTGTCGAGGATGAGGTGCGTGAACTCGACCCTGTGGCCAGCAGGATCGAAATCACCGGACAGGCGAGCAAGGGGGAGACGGTCATCCATTTGAAGTTCAAGGAACCGTGCGGAGAGAGGATCAGCAACGTCCTGAGCGAGGGAGAGCAGCGTGCCCTCTCATTGGCGTTCTTTCTTGCCGAAGTGGCCGTCAGCGACGAGCGCAGCGCAATCATCCTCGACGATCCAGTCTCCTCACTGGATCACGCCCGGCGCGCCTATCTTGCAGAACGCCTCGTCGCCGAGTCCAAACGCCGGCAGGTAGTGGTCTTCACGCACGACATGACCTTCGTCTACCTGCTCCAAGAGGCGGCGGACGAGGCTGGCGTCTCGCTACACGGGCAGACGCTGGAGCGCGCTTTCCATCGGGTCGGCATGATCGCTGGGGAGCTACCGACCAAGATGCTCGGCCCGGCGAAGCAGATCCGTATGCTGCAGCATCGCTTGCGCTTCGAGCTCACACCCAAACACGAGCAGCAGGACCCGGTCTACGAGCAGGAGGCCGGCCGGTGGGTCAACGACCTGCGAAAAGCCTACGACCAGGTCATCGAGGACACCGTGCTGAACGGGACGGTGCGGCGCTTCAGCTCACACGTCCGCGTGCGCCAACTGCACGGAGTCAAGTGGACGCCGCAAATTGCCCAGAGGGTCGATGCCGCGATGCGGAAGGCGTCTCCGAAGGCTCACCACGAGCCCTTGGAGCTCCATCCTGGTTCGCACTCGCCGGAGCAGCTCACCGCGATGCTCGACGAGCTTTCGTCACTTCATGCGGAGATGAGCGGTAAACACGGATCTGATACAGACGCTGCGACGAGCCAGGACGCCGAGCCAGCCATCCACGCGGTGTGTCAGCCTGCGTAGGCTGACGCACGGGGGGCTCGGAGTGGCTCGTACTCGGTCCACTTCACCGGTAGCGCTCCGGGCTTCCACGCAGTCGTGACGCCTCCGCCTTCCTGGCGTAGCAACAGGCTGAAATCGACGAGCTGCGCCTGAAATGCGAGCTCGTGCCGCGAGTCGTCCGCTGCCACGTCGATCCAGTCCCGCCACACGACCAACGCGCATAGCGTCTCGACGTGGGACGAGTTATTCCACCAGCCCTCTTTGAGGTACGCGAGGGCGAGGGGGTAGCGGCCATACAGAGCGACGATCGAGCCCCACATCCGCCTACGCCACTCCACGTCTCCCATGACTGGTTCGATCCAAGGGGCGTGCTGGTCGGTATCGAGGTTGCCGTCCTCGATTATCGGCGGCAGCCGCGTTGCGATGTCGTCGCTGCTTCCATGGTTCGAGGGCGGTTGAGGTATTCGCTCGGCGGCAATGCGCGCAACGGGGACGCCGTCACGTTCGGCACGGCGCTTCAGTTCGGCCATGACTGTGTCGGGAACGTGCGCTCGTAGACGGCCCGAAAGGGAGAAGACCCGGCAGACGATCACTCCGGCGATCAGCCTGACGAGCTACCACGCCGCGCCTGTCTTCAGCGCGTTCGCAGTCTCCGTGACATCAGTCAGGAATCCGCCCTGCAACGCGTGGCTGTTTTCGAGTACCTCTGGTCCCTTCTCGTCGAACGTCGAAAGGTCGAGGCCAAGCCCGTCGGCGACCGCAAGGCGCAGGCGAGCGTCCCGGTGAAGTCTTTGCGCGAACTGCTTCGCCGTCGATTGGTCGATCGTCCACCAGCCGACAAGGGGACGCTCGTGAAAGATCCCCAGTCCGATATTGAGCAGAAGGGCGAACTCAACGAAAGACGTACGTGGCTCGCGATCTCGGCGGAGCCATTCGGGGTAGCGAGCGGCAAGCCACTCCTTCTTCGGAAGTTCGGTAATGAGCCACTGCCACTCGGGGAACACCGAGCCTCCAGGGCTTGGCGTCGGGGCGTATATGTTCGCGACCTTCTGGCCGAGTTCACCGGTGCTATAGAGAAATGGGGTCTTGTAGCCGTTCGGGTCCATCCAGCTCTCCGAAACGATCGAGCGCAGCGGGCCGAATCGTTCCAATCGCACCGCGAGGCTCCCGATTGTCATGCCGATGATCCAGAACGGAAACTGCCATGACTCCAACCACGCGACCAGACCATTCCGCGGCCGGGCGCTGCTCGCCCACGTAACCATGCCGCCGATCTCCCTCCCGAACAGATCGGGGCGGTGTAGCGCGAGCGGGACGAGCGAACCAATCCGCCTGTCGGTCGCCGGTCCGACCTTGCTCCACCCGTCCCTAATCGCAGCCTCGCTTCCATCTTGGGCGTGCGCGACGATGACCGTCTCGACCGTCGACTCGAACGCATACCGCTCCCGTCGAAGCATCTCATCGACTGCAACCGCGTCTCCGTGTTTGACAAGGGCGAATATCTCGTCGTGGACGGTCCCGGGGTCGTCACCGGTCTCGTACTCGGCGTGCACGTCAAGGCGGCGCTTAAGCTCAGCGAGGAACTCAGCGGCGCCGGCACGTACGATCGTCCTCGAACCAATGGTCTCGATGAGCGCTTGCGTCTCGTCCTCGGGCGGGTCTGTGATCGACAGCCACCACATGCCGTACCGGGAGTTGCGTTTGCGAAGGATCTCAGCGAGAGCGGCGTCCCGACCGGACCAGCCGATCACGAGCACTCCATAGTTGTCGGCGATCCGCTGGAGTTCCGCGGCTAGCTCCGGATCGAGTTCGGCAAGCTCCGACGGGGTGTTGCGGATCGTCTCCTGCATGTAGTCGCCGTGGGCCTTGACGATGAACACGCCGGCGTGCTCGCGCTTCGGTGCAGCTTTGAGTGTCGCCTCATCGGAGACCACGACGGGCTCGATCCCACGGGCGCGGAGTGCCTGCTCCAAGAGTCGGTCGAAATTCGTCGTGATGAACACGTTGATGATCCCCGTCGCCGCGAGCTCTGCGAGCAGCTCGTGCGCCGGGCCGGGGTCAACCCCATCGAAGTAACCGGCCAGCATCTGCCGCCGGATGGCAGGGTCAGGCGTGATCAAATCGAGCAGTGATGAGTAGCCCAGGATGTCGTAGTCCCTCTCCTTGAGCCACGCAGCGAGTTCCTCTTCGGTTGGGGCTCGGGTCGTCTCGCTTTCCTGCTGGTATAGGCGGCGCAGTCCATCCTGGAAGATTCCCCAGCCGGTAGGCACATCGGCGTCGACCGACACGCCGGCGCCTAGAAGGCAAGCGCAACTCCCGGGCGCTTCGGCGAGTGCGATAGCCAGCGACATGATCGGGTCCAGCGCCACCTAGGCGACCATACGAGATATCTCGGCGCAGATCACTGAAAAGGCAGAAAGTGGCAGACGGGTGCTCAGATGACCGACCTCTCGCCATGGGCCATGAGCACGCCTGAGCCCAAAGCCCGCTCCACCACAGGCATTCCGCTAGCGCGCCCGGGCCGATTCGAACGGCCGACCTCTCGCTCCGGAGGCGAGCGCTCTATCCACTGAGCTACGGGCGCCAAATACCTGCAAAAAGGACTCTTCTGTCCTCGGACTCAGGCGTTCTCAGACTCTACAGCAGTTCCCCACCGCCGCTTGGACCCTGCGCGCGAGCCGTGGCCGCCGGCGCGGACTCGGCCGCCCGCACCGCGCCGAGTCCGCGCCAACGAGCGGCATGTCGTCCCAAAGGTGATCGGCCGTGTCGCCCTAAAGGTGATCGCAACGTCGTCCAAAAGGTGCCGTGATGTCTCATCGCCTTGGCGCGCCTGATCGATGCGGGATCAACCCAAGGAAGGGAGGACATCGTGGAAATCATCGGATGTTTGCGTTGCAGGTCTGCGGTTCTCGCCGTGGTCTGCGGCGCATCGGTTTCAGCGGGCGCCGCGACTGCGCTCGCGTCCGAAGGAACTGCACAGCCCCTGTCCACGACGCCCTCCACCTCCCGGCCGTACACGGCCTGCCCTCCCGCGCCTGCCGGTCAGGCGGCCTGCCAGGCGGTGATCGAGCCCGCCGGCGCAAAGCTCGATTCGCTATCGGCCGCTACCGCGTCGCCCACCACCAGCGGCATCGACGGCAGCGGGCTCGCGCCCGCCGAACTGCAGTCGGCCTACAAGCTGCCCGCCAGCAGCGCCGGCGGCGGTCAGACGGTCGCGATCGTAGACGCCTACAACGACCCCACCGCCGAATCCGACCTCGCCGCCTACCGCTCCGCCTACGGTCTGCCGTCCTGCACCACCGCGGGCGGCTGCTTCGAGAAGGTCAGCCAGACCGGCACCACGAGCTATCCGCCCCAGCCGACCGCCGAAGAGGGCGACTGGCCCGTCGAGGAGTCGCTGGACCTGGACATGGTTTCTGCCATCTGCCCCAACTGCCACATCCTGCTCGTCGAGGCCAACTCCGCCGGCATGGGCGACCTCGGGACCGCGGAGAACGAGGCCGTCAAGCTCGGCGCCACCGAGGTCAGCAACAGCTGGGCCAGCTTCGAGTTCCAGGGGGAGACCTCGTATGACTCCTACTTCAACCACCCCGGCATCCCGATCGCCTTCGCCAGCGGCGACTGGGGCTATGACAACGACGAGTACAACGCCGGCGTCCCCAGCTATCCGGCCACGTCTCCCGACGTGATCGCCGTCGGCGGCACCGTCCTGACCGCGGCCAGCAACTCCCGCGGATGGTCTGAGAGCGTATGGTCGCGCTCGGGCAGCGGCTGCAGCGTGTTCGAGGCAAAGCCCTCCTACCAGACCGACAGCGGCTGCTCCAAGCGCACCACCAACGACATCGCAGCCGTCGCCGAAGACCTGTCGATCTATGACACCTCCGGCACCAGCGGCGAGGGCAAACTGGCGGGCTGGTACACAGTCGGCGGCACCAGCGCCGCCACGCCGATCATCGCCGCGGTCGAGGCGCTGTCGGGCAGCGAAACCCGCTCGCTCGGAGCGTCCGCCTTCTACAGAAACCCGTCCTCGTTCTTCGCCGTCACCTCCGGGTCAAACGGCAGCTGCGGCGGCTCCTATCTGTGCACAGGCGGCTCCGGCTATCGCGGCCCCACCGGCGTGGGAACCCCCGACGGCGTGCTGTCACAGTCCTCGACACCCCCGCCGCCGCCGCTCACCGTCTCCTCGGTCGCACCCGCCGAAGGCTCGACCAGGGGAGGCACCGCGGTCGTCATCAAGGGCACCGGGTTCGTCAAGGGCGCCACCGTCAAGATTGCCAGCAAGGCCAGCTCGGTGACCGTCCACTCCGAAACCGAAATCACCGCAGTGACGCCGTCGGCGTCGGCGGGCAGCGACGAAGTGGTCGTCACAGATGAACACGGAACATCAAGCGGTGGTCCCAAATACACCTACGTCGCTCCGCCCGTGCCCGCCGTCAGCTCCGTCTCGCCCGCTGAAGGCTCGACGCACGGCGGCGCAGCCGTCACGATCAAGGGCTCCGGCTTTGTCTCCGGCGCCACCGTCAAGATCGGTACCAAGGCGAGCTCTGTGAAAGTGCGCTCGAAATCTGAAATCACTGCCGTCACACCGTCGGCGTCGGCGGGCAGCGATGAAGTAATCGTCACAGATGAAAACGGGGTTTCCAGCGCTGGCCCGAAGTACACGTTCGTCACACCTCCGGTGCCAGCCGTCAGCTCGGTCACTCCCGCTGAAGGCTCCACCCGGGGCGGCACCGCGATCACGATCAAGGGCTCCGGGTTCGTCTCCGGGGCCACCGTCAAGATCGGTGGCAAGGCGAGCTCTGTGAAGGTCCGCTCGGAATCTGAAATCACGGCGGTGACGCCTTCGCAGTCGCCCAGCAGCGCCGAAGTGATCGTGACCGACGAAAACGGGGTGTCCAGCGGTGGCCCGAGGTACAAATATGTCGCTCCGCCGGTTCCCACGATCACCTCCATCAGCCCGGCCGAAGGGCCGACGTCGGGTGGCACGCTGGTAACGATCAAGGGGTCCAACTTCCTCCCCGGCTCAAGCGTGAAGATCGGCAAGAGCGCATTGTCGGTGAGCGTGCGCTCAAGCACCGAAATATCGGCAAAGACGCCGTCCTACTGGGCAGGTCGCTACGAAGTGATCGTCAGCGACGAAAATGGCAGCTCGAGCAACGGGCCGAGCTTCACCGAGCGCACACCCGCGCCGGCCGCGACCACATCGGTAAGGCTCGCATGCGTCGGCACGCAGATCTGCAGCGGCACGCTGGAGCTGACGGCCGACAGCGCCGTCGCCGCATCGGAGAAGACCGACGCGCGCGCGCCGGCGATGACAGCGCTCGGCACCGCGGCATTCTCCATCGCACCTGGGCGTGCCTCGAACGTCACCCTCGCGCTGAGCGCTGCAGGGCGTGCGCTGATCGGCTCGGCGCACGCAGGAGTGAACGTCACCCTCACGGTCCTCCCCAGCGGCGCATCGCCCTCCCAGCCCCCCGCGAGGAGCGTCCATCTCCATCAGATCAGACGAGCGCACCGCTCGGGGAAGCTCGTGCGCTCGGCGGCGGCCAGGTCGGGCGGCCTGGCCGCCGTCCTGATCGGATCCGCCGCACGGGCACGGCGGCCGTAGACTCGCGCGGCTCGGCGCGCGTCAGGCCCGCCGGCGCGTCGCGCCGCCAGCCCCGTCGCTACCGTTGCCAGCATGGACCTGTCGCTGTTCTTCGCCGGCACCGCCGGCTCGGTGCCCAGTCCCCGCCGCGGCCTGCCCGCGGTGCTCGTGCGCCGCGGCGGGGACCGGCTGCTGTTCGACTGCGGCGAAGGAACCCAGCGCCAGCTGTTGCGCTCGGTCGGGCTGGCGGACATGGATGCGATCTTCATCACCCACTTTCACGCAGACCACTGGCTGGGGTTGCCGGGGATGCTCAAGTCCTTTGCGCTGCGTGAACGCAGCGAGCCGCTGACCATATACGGACCCCCTGGATGCAAGGAGCTGATGGGCGTGATGCGCATCGTCTACGGGCGCCTGCCCTACAGGCTGGACATCGTCGAGCTCGCGCCCGCCGAGACCGTGCGCCGCGACGGCTATCTGATCGCAGCCGTCCCCGTGCGCCACAAAGGCGACGTGTGCTTTGGCTATGCCCTCGTGGAGGATCCGCGTCCGGGCCACCTCGACCCCAAGCTCGCGCAGGAGCTCGGCGTCGCGCCCGGCCCCGACTTCGGCCGCCTGCAGCGTGGAGAAACCGTCGCCGGCGTCAGGCCCGAGCAGGTGATGGGGCCCGAGCGCGAGGGGCGCAAGGTGGTCATCTCGGGGGACACTGCGCCGTGTCAGGCGCTGGCCATCGCCGCCCATCAGGCCGATGTGCTCGTGCACGAGGCCACCTTCACCGAGGACGAGAGCGAGCGCGCCCGCCAGACGCTGCACAGCACCGCGCGCCAGGCCGCAGAGCTCGCCCGCGACGCAGAGGTGCGGCTGCTTGCGCTCACCCACGTCTCCAGCCGCTATGCGGGCGGCGAGCTGCGCGACGAGGCGCGCGCGGTGTTCGCCGCCACCGAGGCGCTGCGCGACTTCGACACGATCGAGGTGCCTTTCCCCGAGCGCGGCCCCGCCACGCTCGTGCGCTGGTCAGAGCGCCAGGCGCGCGAACGCGCCCAGGCCGAAGCGGCGGCCCCAGCAGACGAGCGGGCCGCGCGCGCTACCACGGCCCAGCCCGAGGCCATCGCATCCCCCTGATACATTGCCCGTGCTCCTTTAACCCGGTCCTGCGAGGCCAGGAAGGAAATGATGCAAGGCAACGAGAAGGTCGTCCTCCACGAGGAGGAAGTCGGTCGGGCGCTCACGCGCATCGCCCATGAGATCGTCGAGGGCATCCCCGCGTCGATCGACTCCTCGCCCTATCCCGCACCGGCACTCGTCGGGATCCACCGTCGCGGCGCCTTCCTGGCGCGGCGACTGCATGGTTTGCTGGAGGACTTGCTCGATACGTCCGTCCCGCTCGGCGACCTTGATATCGGCTTCTATCGCGACGACGTCGCCACGCGGCCCGACGCGCCCGTGCTGCACGCCTCGCACATCGACTTCGACGTCACCGGCCTGACCGTCGTGATCGTCGACGACGTGCTGTTCACCGGGCGCACCGTGCGCGCTGCCATCGAGGCGCTGTTTGCCTACGGACGGCCCGACCGCGTGCAGTTGGCCGTGCTCGTCGACCGCGGCCACCGCGAGCTGCCCATCCGCCCCGACTATGTCGGCAAGAACCTGCCCACGTCGCTGGCCGAGCACGTCCACGTGCGCCTGGCCGAGATCGACGAGGTGGACGAGGTAGCAATCTCGAGCGGCGCCGACCCAGTCTCCCACCCCGAGCTGGAGGCCTGGGCATGAACCATCTCCTGTCGATCGAGGACTTGGACCGTGAGGCAATCGAGCGGATCGTCGCCCAGGCCGAACGCTTCGCCGAGGTGTCACACCGCGATATCAAGAAGGTGCCTGCGCTGCGCGGACGCATGGTCCTCAACCTCTTCTACGAGGCGTCCACGCGCACGCGCAGCTCCTTCGAGCTGGCCGCCAAGCGCCTGTCAGCCGACGTGGTCAACTTCGCCGCCAGCGGCTCGAGCGTCGAGAAGGGCGAGTCGCTGAAGGACACCGTGCTGACCCTCAGCGCGCACCGGCCCGACGCGATCGTCCTGCGCACGCCTTGGGCGGGCGCCGCGGAGCTGGTGTCGAAATGGTGCAGCGCGGCGATCGTCAACGCGGGCGACGGAAAGCACGAGCATCCCACCCAGGCGCTGCTCGACGTGTACACGCTGCGCCAGCGCCTGGGCAGCATCGACGGCGCGTCCATCTGGATCGTCGGCGACGTAGCTCACTCGCGTGTCGCGCACTCGAACATCCTCGCCTTCCAGCGCATGGGCGCAAGCGTCACCGTTGCCGGGCCGCCCACGCTGGTTCCCCGCTCGATCGAGCAGCTGGGCTGCGAGGTGCGCTACACGCTCGACGAGCTCCCAAGCGCCGACATCGTCTACGCGCTGCGGATGCAGCGCGAGCGCATGAACGACGTGTGGGTGCCCTCCCTGCGCGAGTACGCCAGCTGGTATCAGATCAACGCGCAGCGGCTGCAGCCGCACCAGATACTCATGCACCCCGGACCCGTCAACCGCGGTCTGGAGCTGTCGGGCGAGGTGGTCGACTCGCCGCAGGCGGTCATCACCGCGCAGGTCGAGGCCGGGGTGGTCGTGCGCATGGCAGTCCTGTATGAGCTGCTCGCCGGGGCCAGGCCCCAGCAGACGTCCGGACGTCCGCGCGCCGAGCGCCGCCCGGGCGACACGATCGCCGGCCCGGCCGAGCAGGAGGCCGAGGCGGGCGACCAGCGCCACCAGACGGTGGCCGGGGGACGCCTGGCGTGACGCCCGTCCACCCGCTCAGCCCCGGCCCCGCGCCGGCCGCCGACCTGCTGCTGCGCGACGTGCGTGTGCTGGATCCGCGCGCCCACATCGACACCCGCCACGACGTGCGCGTGCGCGCCGGGCGGATCACCGAGCTGGCCCATCCCGCCACGCTCGCCGCCGAGCCCGGCGCCGATGCGATCGACGGCGACGGGCGGCTGATGCTCGTGCCCGCCTTCTTCGACCCCCACGTGCACCTGCGCACGCCCGGGCAGGAGCACAAGGAGGACATCGAGAGCGGCACCCGCGCGGCCGCCGCCGGAGGCTTCGCCGCGGTGATCGCCATGCCCAACACAGATCCGGTGCTCGACTCCGCGCCGCTGCTGCGCTCGCTGCGCGACGCGGCCGCGCGCGAGGCGCACGTCGCGGTCGGCTTCCTGCCCGCGATCACCCGCGGCCTGGCGGGCGAGCAGCTGACCGAGATGGCAGAGCTGCGCCAGCAGGGCGCGCTCGGGTTCACCGACGACGGCAAGCCCGTGCAAAGCGCTGGCATGCTGCGCAAGGCGCTGCAGTACCAGCGCCTGTGCGGCGGCGTGCTCGCCCTGCACGAGGAGGACCCCACGCTGTCGCACGGCGGCGCCATGAACGAGGGCGCGGTCAGCGTCGCGCTGGGCATCGCCGGCATCCCCACTGTCGCCGAGTCAACGATGGTCGCCCGCGACGCTGCCCTGGCCGGCTACGAGGACGCGCGCGTGCACTTCCAGCACCTCAGCTGTGCCGCGTCCGTCGACGCCGTCGCCGCTGCCAAGGCGCGCGGCTACCAGGTCAGCGCCGAGGTCACGCCCCACCACCTGTTGCTGACCGAGGAGGACCTGCGCGGCATGGACACGCGCATGAAGATGCACCCGCCACTGACCACCGACGCCGACCGCCGCGCGCTGATCGAGGCCCTGCGTGCCGGCACGATCGACTGCGTGGCCACCGACCACGCGCCGCATGCCCGCGACGAGAAGGAGGTCCCCTTCGAGCAGGCTCCGATGGGCACGACCGGCCTGGAGACCGCCTTCTCGGCCCTGTACACCGGCCTGGTGTTGCCAGGCGTGATCGACCTCGCGCTGCTGGTCGAGCGGATGACGGCTGGCGCGGCGCTGTTCGAGCTGGCCACGCCGGTGATCGAGGTCGGCGCCCCCGCCGACCTGGCGCTGATCGACCTGGACGCAGAGTGGGTCGCCGGCGAGCACGGCTGGCAGAGTCGCTCGGCCAACTGCTGCTTTGCCGGGCGAGCCCTGCGCGGGCGCGTGCTGCTGACGCTGTCCGCCGGCGCGCTCGCGTACCGCAGCGAGCGCGAGCTGGCGCTGGTGGGCGCCTGATGGGTCTGCTGCAACGCGACCGCGCCGCGCTGGTCGTGGTCGACGTGCAGGAGGGCTTTCGCCCGTACGCGTCCTTCGCCGGCGTGGCCAGCGCCTGCGCGAAGCTCGTCGAGGCCGCGCGCATCCTGGAGCTGCCCGCGCTCGTCAGCGAGCAGTACCCCAAAGGGCTCGGCCACACCGCGCCCGAGGTCGGCCTGCGCGACGAGCCCACGATCGAGAAGAGCGTCTTTTCGGCTGCGCGCGCCGACGGCTTTGACCGGTCCCAGATCGGTAAGCACGGGCGCCAGCAGGCGATCGTGTGCGGGATCGAGGCGCACGTATGCGTCAGCCAGACCGTCCACGATCTGCTCGCCGGCGGCATCGAGGTCCACGTGCCCGCCGACGCGGTCGGCTCACGCCACGACATCGACTACGAGTGCGGCCTGGAGCGGATGGTGCGCGCCGGAGCGGTCGTCACCACCGTCGAGTCCGCGCTGTTCGAGCTGCTCGAGCGCGCCGGCACGCCGGAGTTCAAGGCCGTCCAAGCGCTCATCAAGTGACCCGCCCGAGTCGCCCCCACACGCGACGCCGGGAGGCTTGCACGCGATGAGCGACGCGACGGCCTATGTACTGCTGGAGGACGGCACGCGCTTTGACGGGGAGGCATGTGCCGCTGACGGCCACGCGGTGGGGGAGATCGTCTTCACGACCGGTATGTCGGGCTATCAGGAGTCGATGACCGACCCCTCCTTCGCCGGCCAGCTGATCGCGTTCACCTATCCGCACATCGGCAACTACGGCGCGAGCTCGCAGGCGATGGAGTCACAGCGGCCGTGGGCGCGTGCGGCGATCATGCGCCAGGCCTGCAACCGCGAGGATGCGCCCAGCGCCGAGCGCGGCTGGCTGGACTGGCTGGCCGACTGCGGCGTGGCGGGCATCACCGGCGTGGACACGCGCGCGCTGGTCATGCACATCCGCCAGGCCGGCTCGATGCGCGGGGGCGTGTTTCCCGCCTCGATCACCGAAGCGCAGGCGCGCGAGCTGATCGACGCCGAGCCGCCGATGGCCGGCGCGGACCTCGCCCGGGTGGTCACGCCCGAGCGGGCCAGCAGCCACGGCGAGGACGGCCGTGGCCCGCGCATCTCGGTGATCGACACCGGCATCAAGGCGTCGATGGTGCGCGAGCTGGTCGCTCGCGGCGCGCGCGTGACGCTGCATCCGTGCACGAGCTCCGCGCAGGAGCTGCTCGCTGACGACCCCGACGCGGTCTTTCTGTCCAACGGCCCCGGCGACCCCGCCGCGCTGTCCTACGTGGTCGATGTCGTGCGCGAGATCGTCGGAGTCAAGCCCGTGTGGGGCATCTGCCTGGGCCACCAGCTGCTCTGCCGGGCGGTCGGCCTGGACACGTTCAAGCTGCCCTTCGGGCATCACGGCGCCAACCACCCGGTCAAGGACCTGCAGACCGGCCGCGTGGAGATCACCTCGCAGAACCATGGCTTTGCCGCCGTCGGGCCTGGGGGGGCGCGCACGATCGACGCCGACGAGCCGGTCCGCTGGGAGACCGACTTCGGCGCCGCCGCGCTGTCGCACGTCAACCTGTATGACCGCACCGTCGAGGGCCTGGAGCTGCTCGACGTGCCCGGCGGGACCGTCCAGTATCACCCCGAGGCGGGCCCCGGCCCGCACGACAGCCTGTACCTATTCGACCGCTTCCTTGCACGCATCGAGGAGGCTGCCTGATGCCCCGGCGCGACGACCTCCACAAGATCCTGATCCTCGGGTCGGGGCCGATCGTGATCGGCCAGGCGGCCGAGTTCGACTACTCCGGCGTGCAGGCCTGCAAGGTGCTGCGCGAGGAGGGCTATGAGGTGGTGCTGGTCAACTCCAACCCGGCCACGATCATGACCGACCCCGAGTTCGCCGACGCGACCTACATCGAGCCGCTGCTGCCCGGGCCTGTCGCGCAGGTGATCGAGCGCGAGCGCCCCGACGCGCTGCTGGGCACGCTCGGCGGCCAGACCGCATTGAATTTGTCAAAGGCGCTCGCCGACGACGGCACGCTGGAGCGCTTCGGCGTGGAGCTCATCGGCGCCAACTACGACGCGATCGCCTGTGCCGAGGACCGCGACCTGTTCAGGGAGGCGATGGCCAAGGCCGGGCTGCGCATGCCCCGCAGCGAGATCGTCACGAGCCTGGCCGAGGCGCGTGCCGCGCTCACGGGCGCACATGGCCAGAAGGGCTCGCTGGGGCTGCCAGTGGTCGTGCGCCCCGCCTTCACGCTCGGCGGGCGCGGCGGCGGCATCGCCCGCGACGAGGCCGAGTTCGAGCGGATCGTCGCCCACGGCCTGGAGGTCTCGCCGATTGGCCAGGTGCTGCTCGACGAGTCGGTCATCGGCTGGGGCGAGTTCGAGCTGGAGGTGATGCGCGACAGCGCCGACAACGTCGTGATCGTCTGCTCGATCGAGAACGTCGACCCGATGGGTGTGCACACGGGAGACTCGGTCACGGTCGCACCCCAGCAGACGCTGTCAGACCGCCTCTACCAGCAGCTGCGCGACCAGGCGATCGCGGTGATCCGCGCGGTCGGCGTGGAGACCGGGGGTTCCAACGTGCAGTTCGCGGTCAACCCCGACACTGACGAGATCCTCGTCATCGAGATGAACCCGCGCGTGTCGCGCTCGTCCGCGCTCGCGTCCAAGGCCACCGGCTTTCCCATCGCCAAGATCGCCGCGCGCCTAGCCGTCGGCTACCGCCTGGACGAGATCGACAACGACATCACTGGCGTCACCCCCGCCTGCTTTGAGCCCACGATCGACTATGTCGTGGTCAAGTGGCCGCGCTTTGCCTTCGAGAAGTTCCCCGGCTCGGACGCCACGCTGACAACGCACATGAAGTCGGTGGGGGAGGCGATGGCGATCGGGCGCACCTTCCAGCAGGCGTTCGCCAAGGCGCTGCGCTCGCGCGAGCTCGACAAGCCGCCCTCGCTGAGCGGGAGCGGCGAGCAGGAGCTGCTGGACGGCCTGGCCACGCCCGCCGCCGACCGCTACGAGGCGATCCTCGAGCTGTTCGCCCGCGGCACGCCGATCGAGGCCGTGCACGAGCGCACGCGCATCGACCCGTGGTTCCTGGCCGAGCTGCGCGAGCTCGCGCTCGATCCCGACGCGCCGTTTGCCGGCCAGCGCGCGTTTCGCTCGGTCGACACGTGCGCCGCCGAGTTCCCCGCGCGCACCCCCTACTACTACTCGGGCTGGGAGCGCGGCCCGGTCACCGCCGCCAGCGGCCTGCCAGCGAGCGCCGGCGATCCGGCGTCCGACGACTCCCTACCGGCGCGCGGCGCGCGACTGACGGCCAGCGAGGTTCGCCGCGGGGATCGCGAGTCGGTCGTCATCCTCGGCTCCGGGCCAAACCGCATCGGCCAGGGCATCGAGTTCGACTACTGCTGCGTGCACGCCGCCATGACCGTGCGCGAGTCCGGCCGCGACGCGGTCATGGTCAACTGCAACCCCGAGACGGTGTCCACCGACTACGACACCTCCGACCGGCTGTACTTCGAGCCGCTCACGCTCGAGGACGTCCTCGCTGTCGTGGAGGTGGAGAAGCCCCTGGGCGTGATTGTCCAGTTCGGTGGGCAGACGCCGCTGAAGCTCGCCGCCGGCCTGGTCGCTGCGGGCGTGCCCCTGCTGGGCACCAGCGTCGACGCGATCGACCTGGCCGAGGACCGCGCCCGCTTCGGCGCGCTGCTCGCCGACCTCGGCTACAAGGCGCCTCCGTATGCCACCGCCGGCTCGCTGCAGCAGGCGCTCAAGTGCGCCGACGTGGTCGGCTTCCCGCTGATCGTGCGCCCCTCCTATGTGCTCGGCGGCCGCGCCATGGAGATCGTCTACGCGCACGACGGCCTCGCCGACTACCTGCGCCGCGAGGTGCTCGGCGCGGGGCTCGGCCACGACGCGACCCGTCCCCGTCCATCAATTTTTCTCGATCGGTTTCTCGAGCACGCCATCGAGCTCGATGTGGACGCCCTGTGCGACGGCACAGATGTGTGGGTCGGCGGGATCATGCAGCACGTCGAGGAGGCCGGCGTGCACTCCGGCGACAGCGCCTGCGTGCTGCCGCCGCACTCGCTTGGGCCGAGCATGCTCGAACAGGTGCGCCAGGCCACGCGCGACATCGCCCTGGCCATCGGCGTGGTCGGGCTGCTCAACGTCCAGTACGCAGTGCACCACGGCGAGCTGTACGTGATCGAGGCCAATCCGCGCGCATCGCGCACCGTGCCGTTCGTGTCCAAGGCCGTCGGGCTGGCGCTCGCCAAGCTCGCCTGCCGGATCATGCTCGGCGAGTCGATCGCCGCCCTGGACCTGCCGTCAGACAACCAGGGTCTGGGCTTCGGCGACCACGTCAGCGTCAAGGAGGCCGTGCTGCCGTTCGATCGCTTCGACGGCTCCGACGCCCTGCTCGGCCCCGAGATGCGCTCCACCGGCGAGGTCATGGGTATCGCCCGCGACTTCCCCACCGCCTTCGCCAAGGCGCAGGCCGCCGCCGGTGTGCCGCTGCCCAGCTCCGGCGCCGCCTTTCTCACGGTCACCGACGCCGACAAGGACGGCGTCTGCGGCGTCGCCCAGATCCTGCACGAGAGCGGCTTTGCCATCCTCGCCACGCGCGGGACCGCCGCCGCGATCGAACGCAGCGGCGTGCCCGTGCAGGTGCTCAACAAGGTTGGCGAAGGCTCCCCGCACGTGCTCGACTGGATCGAGCGCGGCGACGTCGACCTCGTCATCAACACCCCCACAGGCGTCGGCGCGCGCGCCGACGGGCGCGAAATCCGCCGCGCGGCCGTCGGCCACGGTATCCCCTGTCTGACAACGCTCGCCGCCGCCGTCTCCGCCGCGCGCGCCATCTCGCGCTCCCAGCGCGAAGGCGGGGTGGGCGGAGTCGAGGTCTTGTGCCTGCAGGAGCTCCACGGTGCCCGCAGCGCAGGGCATGTCCCAGCCGAGCAGGACGCCGCGCATGACAGCGATCGAGACGCCGGGCGACCGTCGGCCCACCCCGACGGGGCCGGGGTGGCGTGAGCGCCTGGACCGCCGCCAGCGCCCCCTTCGCCCGGCGGCTGCTGCAGGTCACCGGCATGCAGCGCCTTGGCCCCTACCACGTGCTGCGCGTCGCCGCCTCGTCCCCGGAGGGGGACCCCGACGGACCGCTGGGCGGGCTGGGCGGGGCCAATCTCGTGCCCGGCCAGTTCGCCATGCTCGCCTGCGCCGAGCGCTGGGGCGCAGGCGAAGACGAGCGGCCCCACCTGCCGCGCGCCTTCTCGATCGCGCGCCTCGTCGACGGCGAGTGCCACTTCTTGATCGACGACGTCGGTCCGGGCACGCGGCGGCTGAGCGAACTGCGCGCCGGCGAGCAGCTGTGGGCGCTCGGCCCGCTAGGGCGGGGCTTCACCGCGCCGCCCGACGGTCGCCGCGCGATCCTCGTCGGCGGCGGCGCCGGCATCGCGCCGCTTGCCATCCTGCAGGACCGGCTGGCGGTCACCACCACCGTGCTGCTCGGCTTTCGCGACCTCGACCATGCCCACGGCGCCGCCCTGCTCGACGGCGCCCGCGTAGCCACCGACGATGGCTCCACCGGCCACCACGGCCGGGTCACCGAGCTGCTCGAAGCCGACCTCGCGCGCGATGCAGACGCGGTCGTCTATGCATGCGGGCCCGCCGGCATGCTCGAGGGCGTCAGGGCGCTGTGCGAGCGCACCGCCACACCCGCGCAGCTCGCGCTCGAGGCCGGCATGGCCTGCGGCTTTGGCGCCTGCTACGGCTGTGTGGTGCCCAAGCGCGGCGGCGGCTATTTGCGCGTGTGCCTCGACGGGCCCGTCATCGACGCAGCCGAACTGGAGCACGTGGATGCGCACGCTGGGTCGCCCGCATGAGCGTCTCGTTCTGCGGCCTGGAGCTCGCCCACCCGATTATCAACGGCTCTGGCACCTTCGACGCGATCGCCGCCGGCCAGGTGTTCGGCGAGCAGCTGCGCGAGCGCTTCCCCTTCGCCGCCTACGTGTCCAAGACAATCACGCTCGCGCCGCGCCAGGGCAACCCGCCGCCGCGCCTGTGGGAGGCCCCGGCCGGGCTGATCAACTCGATCGGGCTGCCCAACAAGGGCCTCGACCGCTACCTGTCCGAGGACCTGCCCGCGCTGGCGCAGCTGGGGATCGGCGTATCCGCCCCCGGTCGGCCCGGGCGCGGCGTGCCGCTGATGACCAACGTGATGGGCTCCAGCGCGCAGGAGATCTCCAACCTGCTGGACGCCTGCGACGAGCACGAGCAGATCGCCGCGATCGAGCTCAACGTGTCCTGCCCCAACGTCAAGACCGGCCTGGACATCGGCGCCGATCCCCGCAGCCTCCAACAGGTGCTTGGCGCCGTGCGCAGCCACACGAGCAAGCCGCTGATCGTAAAGCTCACACCCAACACCGCCGACGTGGCCGCCTGCGCGCGCGCCGCCCAGGACGGTGGCGCAGATGCCGTCTCGCTGATCAACACGCTGCGCGCCATGGCGCTCGCGCCCGGCGCGCGCTCGCGCGCGGCTGACGGATCGGTGGAGGGCGGCGGCGAACGCTGGCTGGGTGGCGGCAGCGGAGGCCTGTCCGGCCCAGCCATCCGCTCGGTCGCGCTGGCCCAGGTGGCCGCCGTCGCAGAACGCGTGAGCGTGCCAGTGATCGGCATGGGCGGCGTGCAGAGCACAGCCCACGCGCGTGACCTGATCGACGTGGGCGCCACGCTCGTTGCGGTCGGCACCGAGAGCTTTCGCGATCCCGAGGCCGGGCGGCGGATCGCGCAGGGCCTGGCATCAAGCTGATAGACGGTGATTCAACCATCTAGTGCAAACAGCCGAAAAACCCCTGCAAACAGGCCGGGACACCGTCCAGGAGCCTCGACGTTCCTATAGCTCAGGTTGAGATATAGGTGAATTCGTCGCTTTGGCTTTGCTCACCAGCCGTCGGTGTGTAGACTCGCCGCCCATGGTCACGGCGACCGGCACCACGTCCTCAAACACCTCGACCACACCCGAGCGATCCCTCAACCAGAGGATGGACGCTCTCGCCAGAGCCAACCAGATCCGCATCCAGCGGGCTCAGCTCAAGCGCGACCTCAAGTCCGGCCGGCGCTCCATCCACTCGCTGCTGCTCGAACCGCCCGAGTACGTCGAGACGGCCAAGGTCTTCGACATGCTGCTCGCCGTGCCCAAGTACGGCCGCGTCAAGGTCAACAAGATCCTCGCCCACTGCCGCATCGCACCCAGCAAGACCATCGGCGGCCTGTCGGAGCGCCAGCGCTCCGAGCTCATCTCCCTCCTCCACCACTGAGCCGGCCGACTCCAGGCTGCGCCAGCGGTGCCCCCGGCTTCGCTCCCGTTCCCGCCGAGTCCCTCATTAGGGTGCGGGCGATGGCGCGCGTGTTCGTCATAACGGGGCCTTCGGGGGTCGGCAAGGGGACGCTCATTCGCGGACTGATGGAGCGTCTGGGTGGGCGGGCTCGGCTCGAGCTGTCGGTGTCGGCCACCACCCGCGCCCCCCGGCCCGGCGAGGTCGACGGGGTCCATTACCACTTCCTCACGCGGGACGAGTTCGATCGCCGCGTCGCCGCAGGCGACTTCGTCGAGCACGCCGACTACGCCGGACGCAGCTACGGCACGCTGCGATCAGAGCTCGAGGATCGCGTGCACGCCGGCGTGCCCGTCGTGCTCGAGATCGAGGTCCAGGGCGCCCGCCAGGTGCGCGCCGCGATGCCCGAGGCCGTGCAGGTGTTTGTCGCGCCGCCCTCGCTGGCCGCGCTGCGCACGCGGCTGATCGCGCGCGGCACCGACGACGCCGCCGAGGTCGAGCGGCGCCTGCAGGTCGCCGAGAAGGAGCTCACCGCCCAGCCCGAGTTCGGCCACGTGGTCGTCAACGACCGCCTCGACGACGCGCTCGACCGCCTCACCGAGATCGTGTCCGCCGAGCTCGACTGACAGCGCGCACTAGACTGGAAGGCTCAACCACGAAAGGGCAAGCGACAACGTGATCTCCCCCCGCATCGACCGACTGCTCGAGCAGGTCGACTCCAATTACGCCGGCGTGATCGTCGCCGCCAAGCGCGCGCGCCAGATCAACAGCTACTACCACAACCTCGGCGAGGGCACCTTCGACGAGTTCCCCCCGCCGATGATCGAAACGGCGTCCAAAAACTACCTCACGATCGCCCTCGAGGAGGTAGCCGCGGGGAAGATGAAGTACCACTACAGGTAAGCCGACTCCGGCGCGCAAGGCGCGCGCCAGGGCTTGCCAGTAGCCGGCCATCACTCTAAAAACTGGGGATCATGTCCCGCATCCTGCTCGGCGTCAGCGGCGGCATCGCCGCATACAAGGCGCTTGAGCTCGTGCGGCTGGCCACCGCGGCGGGCCACGCGGTGCGCGTCGTGCAGACCCCGACGAGCAGGCGCTTTGTTGGCGAGGCGTCCTTCGCCGCGCTCACCGGCGCGCCCGTGCTCGTCAGCGAGTTCGAGCGCGACCCCGCGCGCGGAGCCTTCCCTGGCGATCCGCTTCCCAATCACGAGCCGCTCAGCCATCTGGAGCTCGTCGCCAACGCCGATCTGTACCTGATCGCGCCGGCGAGCGCCAACACGATCGCCAAGCTCGCAGCCGGCATCGCCGACAACCTGCTCTGCAGCTGCGCACTCGCCGTCACCTGCCCGCTGCTCGTCGCGCCCGCCATGAACGACCGCATGTACGAGCACCCCGCCACGCAGGCCAACCTGCGCACGCTCGCAGAGCGCGGCGTGCGCATCGTCGAGCCCGGGGTCGGGCGCCTGGCGTCCAAGGGAGAGGAAGGGGTGGGACGCCTGGCCGAGCCCGCGCAGCTACTCGCAGCCTGCGAGGACGCGCTCGCCACGGTCGGCGAGGGCGCCAACGAACAGGGCTCGTCCACGTCGCGCGCAAGCTGGCGCAGCGTCAAGGTGCTCGTCACCGCCGGTGGTACGCGCGAGCCGCTCGACAGCGTCAGGTACCTCGGCAACAGATCCTCCGGGCGCATGGGCTTGGCGCTGGCGCAGGCCGCCGCCGACCGCGGCGCGGACGTCACCGTGATCGCAGCCAACGTCTCGCTCGCGCAGCCCGCGGGCGTGCGCTGGCTGACGGTCGGCAGCGCTGCCGAGCTGCAACGCGCCTGCGAGCAGGAGTTTCCCGCCTGCGACGTGCTGTTGATGGCCGCCGCCGTGGCCGACTTCGCGCCGTCGGCGCCCGTCGGCGGCAAGATCAAGAAGACGGGGCGCGGGCACCTGGAGCTCGTGCTCGAGCCCACGCCCGACGTGCTCGCTGGCCTGTCCGCAAAGCGCCGCGCCGACCAGACGGTCGTCGGGTTCGCCGCCGAGCACGGCAACGGTGCGGTCGACCATGGGCGCGACAAGCTCGCCGCCAAGGGCCTCGACGCGGTCGTCGTCAACGACATCTCCCGCAGCGACATCGGCTTCGATGTGGATGCCAACGAGGTGACCATCCTCGCCGCCGACCCCAACGGGGGCGCGGCCACGCACACACACGTGCCCCGCGCCGGCAAGGCACAGGTCGCCGAGGCGGTCCTGGACGCCGTCGAAAGCCTGCGCAGGGGCCGTTAACATCGTGGCGATGGAGAGTGTCTATGACCTCTATCAACGCGGCTGCGAGCTGCTCGACCATGGCGATCATCAGGCGGCGATCGTGCCGCTCAGCAAGGCCCGCGACCTGGAGCCCGACAAGGCCTCGATCCGCGAGGCGCTCGGCCGCGCCCTGTTTCACGCGCAGCACTACGAAGGCGCGATCGCCGAGTTCCAGGCGGTCGCCGCCAACGCGCCCACCAACGACTATGCCCTCTTCTGCCTGGGCCGTGCGATGCAGCAGCTGGGGCGCCACCGAGAGGCATGCAAGCCCCTGGCGCTGGCCTGCTCGCTGGCGCCCGAGCGCAAGGACTACCGCGTCTACCGCGACCGCGCCCGCCGCGACGCCGAGCGGGCCTGAGGACCCGACTGTGCCTGAGGACCCGACTGTGGCAGGTCACGCCGATGCTATGCTCGATCGACAGCTTTCGTGCCGCCGATCGCAGATCGGCCAGCAGGCGGCGGCAGCAGTACCGAGAGTGGGCGCCCGCCCGCTTTTTTTGCGTAAGGACCCAGAATGAGAGAAGGACGATGAGTGCTCTGCAGACAGATATCGAGAGGCGCTTGGCCCAGAGCGAGCCCGACATCGAGGTGCTGCTAGCCGAGGTCCTCGGCGGGCGCTGCTTGCGCGTGTTCATCGACCACCCCGACGGCGTCACGCTGGCGATGTGCGAGCGGGTCACCCTTCTGCTCAACGATCTGCGCGAGCGCTACTCGCTGGAGGTCTCCTCGCCCGGCTCGGAGCGTCCGCTGACCAAGCCCGCCCACTTCCGCCGCTTCGTCGGGCGTCGCGCCCGCGTACGCACGCGCCACCCGCGCCCGCTCGTGCAGGCCGACGACGGTCAACGCGCGTCTAGCCCACGGATGGCGCAGAGCTTCACGGGAGAGCTGGTGGGGGCATCGGAGGAGGAGGTCACGCTGGCCGCCAACGGCGGCGTCATCGCGATCCCCTACTCGGAGATCCGTCGTTCGAACCTGATCGGGGAGTAGCCAGCCATGTCACGCGAAATCCTCGAAGCGATGAACGCGCTTGCGCGCGAGAAGGGGATCGAGCCCGAGAAGCTGATGCTCGCGCTCGAGGACGCCCTGCTGTCCGCCTACAAGAAGCAGCCCGGCTCGGCCAAGTACGCGCGCGTGGAGATGGACCGCGAGACGGCCGACTTCAGGGTCATCGAACTGAAAATCCCCGAGCGCCTGGAGGCGCACCTGATCGTCGAGACGATCGACGAGGAAACCACGATCGACCCCGAGACCGGCGAGATGCGCGAACCCGAGGAACCGGAAATCGACCCCAAGAAGTTCGCCGAATACCGCGACCAGATCGACGAGGCTGACGTCACCCCCGACGACTTCGGGCGGATCGCCGCGCAGACCGCCAAGCAGGTCATCCTGCAGCGCATCCGCGAGGCCGAGCGCGACATGATGTTCGAGGAGTACCGCGACCGCGTGGGCGAGCTGATCACTGGCATCGTGCAGCAGTCGGACTCGCGCTACACGCTCGTACAGCTGCGCGAACGCGTCGAGGCGCTGCTGCCCAAGTCAGAGCAGGTCGAGGGCGAGCGCTACGACCACTCCCAGCGCATCAAGGCGGTCATCAAGGAGGTCTCGCCGTCGACCAAGGGGCCGGCCATCATCGTCTCCCGACGCGACCCCGAGCTGATCAAGAAGCTGTTCGAGCTGGAGGTCCCCGAGATCGCCGACGGCCTCGTCGAGATCGCAAACGTGGCGCGCGAGCCGGGCTATCGCTCCAAGATCGCCGTCATCTCCCACACCGACGGGGTGGACCCCGTCGGCGCCTGCGTCGGCCCACGCGGCTCGCGCGTGCGCATGGTCGTCTCCGAGCTGCGCGGCGAGAAGATCGACATCATCCCCTTCAACGACGAGCCCGCCCGCTTCGTCGCCAAGGCGCTGTCGCCCGCGCGCGTGCGTGAGGTGCTCGTCGACGACGAGGCCAAGCAGGCAACCGTGATCGTGCCCGACGACCAGCTGTCGCTGGCGATCGGGCGCGAGGGCCAGAACGCGCGGCTGGCCGCACGCCTGACCGGCTGGCGCGTGGACATCCGCTCAGAGACAGAGTTCGCCGCCGAGGAGGCCGAGCACGGCTACGAGGAGGAGGAGGTGCAGGGACGCTGCGCCGCGATCCTCTCCAACGGCCGGCGCTGCCCCAACGCGTCGTTGCCCAACTCGCGCTACTGCGGTCTGGAAAGCCACCAGGCGCTTGCCAACATCGACAGCGACAACGTCGGCGATCTGGCCGCCTCCGCTCAGTCGCCCGAGCCAGCGTCGTTGCCCGCCGAAGTCGCAGCGCCCGTCGAGACCGCCGAGGAGCGCGCGACATAGCGGGTCACGTACCCCGGCGCCGCTGTGTTGGCTGTGGCCGGGTCGCACCCAAGCCGGAGCTGATGCGCGTGGCGCTCGCGGGCGGGCGCGAGGAACATCCGCGCCGCGCGCTTGCCGATCTCGACGGGACGATGCCCGGACGCGGCGCCTACCTGTGCCGGGGAGCCGATCCCCAAAGCCCCAACCAGGCGTGTGTCGAGCAGGCCATGCGCCGCGGCGCGATCGCGCGCGCGCTGCGCTGCGCTGTGACCGTCGACCCCAAGCTCGTAGAATCCATGAGTCGATGAGCAAGAAGCGCGTACACGAAATCGCCAAGGAGCACGGGCTCTCCAGCAAGGAGCTGCTCGCCAAGCTCCACGCCGCCGGCGTGGAGGCCAAGGCAGCCGCGTCGTCGGTCGACGAGGCCGCTGCGCTGACCGCGCTCGGCGTGGGCGGCTCTGCGTCGGCGAGCTCGAACGGCGCTCCCGTCGTCGCCGAGCCAGCGCGCGCACCCGCCACGACCGCTGCGCCCGCCACGACACAATCGCCGGCCGGCTCCGAGCGGCCTGCCACCGCCACAGCAAGCGCCCCCGCGCGCTCGGCAACCCCGCCCGCACCCAGCGCCTCCGCTGCGGCCACCGCGCCGCCGCCACCGGCCGCTTCTGCGACGGCGACACCCGCGCCGCCGGCCACGAGCCCGTCGAACGCCACCGGCTCCGCGCCTCCGGGGGGCGAGCGCGTGCGCCCCACGCGCGACTCGCGCACCGGCGAGCGCACGCCCGGCGATGTCGGGCCGGGCGGACGCCGCCGCGTGGTGATCGACTCCCAGGCCTCACGCCGCCAGCAGGGCGGACCGGCCAACCAGCCCCAGCGTCGTCCCCGCCGCGGACGACGCCGGCGCGGAACCTATGACGAGACGATCGCGCCGATCGACACCGCCGCGCTGGAGGCCACCGACCTGATCCGCGTCAACTCCGGCTCGACCGTCAAGGACGTCGCCGAGTATCTGGGTGTGGCCGTGCCCGAAGTGATCAAGAAGCTGATGTCGCTCGGCGAGATGGCCACGCTCACCCAGACGCTCTCCGACGACGCCATCCAGGTGCTGGCCGACGAGTTCGACAAGCAGATCGAGATCGTCCACGCAGCCGACGACGTCGAGGTCGAGCCTGTCTTCGAAGACGCCGACGAGGACATGATCGAACGTCCCCCCGTGGTCACGATCATGGGCCATGTAGATCACGGCAAGACCTCGCTGCTTGATGCCATCCGCGAAACCGAGGTGGTGGCCGGCGAGGCGGGCGGCATCACCCAGCACATCGGCGCCTACCAGGTTCATCACGCCGGCAAGGAGATCACCTTCCTGGACACGCCCGGCCACGAGGCGTTCACCGCAATGCGCGCCCGCGGCGCGCGCGTGACGGACCTGGCCGTGATCGTGGTCGCGGCCGACGACGGCGTAAAGCCCCAGACCGAGGAGGCGATCGACCACGCCAAGGCCGCCGAAGTGCCGATCGTGGTGGCGGTCAACAAGATCGACAAGGAGGGCGCCCAGCCCGAGCGAGTGCGCACCGAGATGACCCAGCACGGCCTGCAGCCGGCCGAGTGGGGAGGGGAGATCGAGTTCGTCGACGTCAGCGCCAAGACCCACGACGGGCTGGACACCCTGCTGGACACGATTCAGGTGGTCACCGACCTCGAGGAGCTGAAGGCCAACAGCGGGGCCGAGGCCTCGGGCACAGTCATCGAGTCAAAGCTCGACCCCGGCCGCGGGCCCGTGGTGACCGTGCTAATCCAGCGCGGCACGCTGCGGGTCGGCGACGCGCTGGTCGCCGGCGCGCACTTCGGGCGCGTGCGCGCGATGCACGACTTCACCGGCAACAAGCTCAAGCGCGCGACGCCCGGCCAGCCGGTCGAGGTGCTCGGCTTCGACGGCGTGCCCGAGGCGGGCGAGCTCGTGCGCGTGGTCGAGAACGAGCGCCGCGCGCGCCAGCTCGCCGGCGAGCGCGCCAACCGTCTAAAGACAGAGGCGCTCGCGCGCCGCTCCGGGCGCAAGGTGTCGCTCGAGGACGTCTTCAAGCTCGCCCAGGAGGGCACCGTCAAGGAGCTCGGCCTGGTCGTCAAGGCCGACGTGGCGGGGTCGCTGGAGGCGATCGAGGACGAGATCGCAAAGCTGCCTCAGCAGGAGGTCAAGGTCAACATCATCCACCGCGGCGTCGGCGGGATCAACGAGTCCGACGTGATGCTCGCCGCCGCCTCCGAGGGCGTGATCCTGGCCTTCAACGTGCGCCCGGTCGGAGACGCCCGCCACATCGCTGAGCGCGAGGGCGTGGAGATCCGCTCCTACTCGGTCATATACCGCGCGATCGAGGAGCTGCGCGCCGCCATGCAGGGCATGCTCGAGCCCGCCGAGGTGGAGAGCACGCTCGGCCAGGCCGAGGTGCGCCAGCTGTTCAAAGCGTCACGCATCGGCACCATCGCCGGCTCGTTCGTGACCGAGGGCAAAGTCACGCGCGGCGCGCGCGTGCGCGTGGTGCGCGAGGGCACGGTCATCTTCGACACGACCATCGACAGCCTGCGCCGCTTCAACGAGGACGTGCGCGAGGTCTCCAGCGGCTTCGAGTGCGGCATCGTGCTCACCAACTTTCAGGACCTGCGCGAGGGGGACGTGTTGGAGACCTATGAGACAAAGCAAGTGGAGCGAGAGCTTTCATCCTGAACGCGTGTCAGGAGCCGTAAGGCAGGGACAGGAGTCCCCACGCGGAATTGGAGGGGTAGGATGACCAGCGGACGCATGCGTCGGGTCGACGAGGCGGTTCGCCAGGTGATCGGCGATGTTGTGGCAGGCGATCTGAAGGACCCCCGGGTGGGATTCGTAACCGTGACCGATGTCAGGACCAGCGCAGACCTACGCCATGCTCGCGTGTACGTGAGCGTCCTCGGCGCCGACGGCGGGGCCTCAACTCTCGACGAGCGCGAGGCGAGCCTGGCCGGCCTGCGCAGCGCGCACGGCTACCTGCAGGGACGCCTCGCCGGCGAGCTGCGCCTCAAGCGCACGCCCACGCTCGAGTTCATCTATGACGAGACGACCGATCGCGCTATGCGCGTGGACGAGCTGATCGCGCAGTCCCCGGTGGGCGAGCGGGATGGTGGATCGTGAGCCACGTAGCCGACAATGCGTCCGCGCGCGAGCAGGTGCTCGAACGGATTCACGCCGACAAACGGTTCGTATTGGCCGCCCACGAGAACCCCGACGGCGACGCGCTGGGCTCGCTGGTGGGCATGCAGGGGCTGCTCAGCGCGCTGGGCAAGGACGCGGCGATGTTCATTTCGCCCGACGACCTGCCGCTGCCGCAGGAGTACCAGGCGCTGGCGCTGCGCGGGCTGATCTCCGAGCCGCCCGCGGACGTCGCCCAGCGGACGGTCGTGTTTCTGGACTGCGGCAACATCGACCGCAACTCCGCGAGCGTCCTGCGCGACGGCGCTCACCTGCTCAACATCGACCACCACCACGACAACACGCGCTTTGGCACGATCGACTACGTCGTTCCCGACGCCTCGTGCACCGCCGAAATCGTGTGGGACCTGATGCACGGGCTGGGCGTTCGTCCTACCCCTGCCGTCGCCGAGGCGCTGTACATCGGGTTGATCACAGACACAGGTCGCTTCATGTACGAGAACACGGGGGCGCGCGCGCACGTGATGGCCGCCGAGCTGATCGAAGCGGGCGTCGACGTGACCGGGGTCTATCGTCAGCTGTACGAGGGAGTTCCCGCCAGCAAGCTCGCGCTGCTCGCGCTGGCGCTCGGGCAGGTGCAGCGCTATGACGCCGGCGAGCTGACGCTAGCGGCGCTCAGCTGCGCCGACTTCGAGCAGGCCGACGCGCAGGAGAGCCAGTCGGAGGGGATCATCGACCAGCTGCGCGCGCTGGCAGGGACCAAGGTGGCGGTGCTCGTGCGCGAGCGCAGCAGCGGGGCGCGCAAGGGACAGCACAAAGTTTCTCTGCGCGCCACCGACGACGATGTCGACGTGTCGATCATCGCGCGCGCCCAGGGCGGCGGAGGTCACCGTCGCGCGGCCGGCTTCTCGACCACGCTGGCGCCCGAGGAGCTGATCGCGTTCCTGCGTGAGGCGATCGCTGCGCAGCTGCACGGGTCCCCATCCAGCGGGCATGCTGCCGCGACCGTCGCCTGAGTCGGGTCGCCCGGACGCCGACGCACGTCAGAACACGTTCTCAGAGCACGCGATGGACGACGGGGTCCTGCTGATCGACAAGCCGGCCGGGCTGAGCTCCCACGACGTCGTCGCCGCCGTGCGGCGTTCGCTGGGTGGCGTGCGCACCGGGCACGCCGGCACCCTGGACCCGTTCGCAACCGGGTTGCTGCTGGTGCTTGTCGGGCGCGCCACCAAGGCCCAGCGAGCGCTGATGGCCCTGCCCAAGCGTTATGAGACGGTCGCCCGCCTCGGCGCGATCTCCAGCACCGGCGACCCCGAGGGAGAGATAAGGGTGACCGGGCGCCTGCCGGCGGATCCGCCGCTGCTGCCCACGGGCGAGGTGCGCCAGCGTCCGCCGATGCACTCGGCCGTGAAGGTCGGCGGCGAGCGTGCCTACAAGCGCGCGCGCCGTGGCGAGAGCTTCCAGATGCCCGAGCGGATCGTGACCGTCCACCGCTTCGAGCAGCGCTGGCGCGAGCCCAGCAACGCGGTCGCGCAGGGCGCCGGGGAGCTTCCGCGCGCGGGCTATGAGATCGAATGCGGCTCCGGCACCTACGTGCGCTCGTTGATCGCCGACCTGGGCGACGCCTACTGCGTGGAGCTCAGGCGCACGGCGATCGGCCCGTTCGACGTGCGCGACGCGGTCGTGCCGCCGCCGCGTGGCAAGCGTTGGGAGGACCCGCCGTTGATCGCGCTCGCAGAGGCGCTCGAGGCGCAGTCCAAATACGCTGTTCGCCCGTGAAGGTCACTCGCCTGCCCGACGTGGAGCGCGGACGCAAGCGCAGCGTCGCGGTGGGCACCTTCGACGGCGTGCACCTGGGTCACCGCGAGGTGATCGCAGGCTCTGACAGCGTGCTCACGTTCGAGCCGCACCCGGTGTCCGTGGTCGCGCCCCAGCACACGCCCAAGCTGCTGACCACGCACGCACGCAAGAGCGAGCTGATCGCCTCGCTGGGCGTGGCCGAGCTGATCGTGATCTCCTTCGACGCCGCCTTCGCTGCGCGCTCCGCCCAAGAGTTTGTCGACGAGGTGCTCGTGGACGCGCTCGGCGCAAGCCGGGTGTCGATCGGCGAGAACTTCCGCTTCGGCCACAAGGCGCAGGGCGACCCGCAGCTGCTGCGCGCCGATGGGCGCTTCACCACGTCCGTGCACCCGCTGCTGGAAATCGACGGCGAGGTCGTCTCCTCCAGCCACATCCGCGGCCTCGTGCTCGCCGGCGAGGTGGCCGAGGCACAGCGGCTGCTGGGCGCGCCGTTTCAACTGCAGGGCGAGGTCGTACACGGCGACGAGCGCGGGCGCAAACTGGGCTTTCCGACCGCCAACCTCATACCCGACGAGGCGCTCGTGTGCCCCGGCCACGGCGTCTACGCGTGCCTGGCCAGCGGCCCGTCCTCGCTGCCAGCGCCGCTTCCAGCGGCCGTCAGCATCGGCGTGCGGCCCACCTTTGACACCGGGCGCGCCGAGCTGATCGAGGCCTACATCCTGGACTTCGACGGCGATCTGTACGCCAGCACGCTGCGCCTGGATTTCCTCGCGCGTTTGCGCGGCGAGCGGCGTTTTGACAGCGCCGACACGCTGATCGAGCAGATGCATCGCGACGTGCAGCGCACTCGCGACCTGGTCGCAGCGCACACCGGCTCCGCCTGAGTCGCGCCCAAACGTCTGCTACGGTGCCCAGCCATGGCTGCGATAACCAGCGAGCGCAAGCGCGAGATCGCCGCGAAGTTCGGCTCGGGCGAGCAGGACACCGGCAACACCAAGGTCCAGATCGCGCTGCTGACCGAGCGTATCAACCACCTCACCGATCATCTGCGCGAGCAGGGCAAAGACCATCACTCGCGTCGCGGGCTGCTGATGCTCGTCGGGCGCCGCCGCCGCTTCCTGGACTACCTGCAGCGCCACGACCTCGAGGGCTACCGGGCGCTGATCAAAGAACTCGGCCTGCGCAAGTAAGTCCGATGGCCGTGATCGCGCCCGGGACACCCGCGCCGAGCTTCAAGCTCGCGCGCGGCGACGGCGAGAGCTTCACCGAGTCCGACCTGCAGGGCCGCATGAGCGTGCTGGTCTTCTACCCGTTCGCCTTCAGCCCCGTCTGCACCGACCAGCTGCAGCTGTATGAGGAGCTGCGCGGCGAGCTGGAGGGCCGTGGCGATGCGCTGTATGGCGTCTCCTGCGACTCCACCTGGGCGCAGAGCGCGTTCAAGGACAAGTTGGGCGTGGGCAGCGAGCAGCTGTCTGACTTCGAGCCCAAGGGCGTCGCCTGCAGTGCCTTCGGCGTCCTTCACCCCGGCGGCTTTCCCCAGCGCGCGCTTGTCATCACCGGCCCCGACGGGGTCGTGGGCTGGAGCTATGAAGCACCCTCGCCCGGCGAGCTGCCGCCGGTGGAGCTTCTGCGCGAGGGCCTCGCCGCAGCCGCCGTATAGCCGATCGCGCTAAGCGATGCCCGACGCCGGTCACCCGGGCGCACTTCGCTAAGCTCCCTGCGTTCGGAAAAGAGAAAAAAAGAACAGGTCCGCCGACCGACGGGCGGGACAGGAAGGCAGTGAATATGAGTAGTGACGCCGTTACCCGGGTCTCCGTGGAGATTGCTGGCAGCGATATCTCGTTCGAGACCGGCAGGATGGCCAAGCAGGCCTCCGGCGCAGTGGTCGTCCGTCAGGGCGACACGATGGTGCTCTGCACCGCCGTCGCGGGAGGGATCCGCGACACAGACTTCATGCCCTTGACGGTGGACGTCGAGGAGCGCATGTACGCCGCCGGGAAAATCCCCGGCTCGTTCTTCAAGCGCGAGGGGCGCCCGGGCGAGAAGGGCACGCTGACCGCGCGCATGATCGACCGCCCGATCCGGCCGCTGTTCCCCAAGGACTGGCGCTATGACACGCAGCTGGTGGCGATCCCGCTGTCGATCGACCAGGTCCACCCGTATGACATCCTCGCGATGAACGGCGCTTCCGCGGCGCTGATGATCTCCGACATCCCGCTGCCCACGCCCGTGGGTGCGGTGCGCATCGGCAAGATCGACGGCAACTTCGTGGTCAACCCGCCCGAGCCGGACCTGCTCGCAGACGCCGAGCAGCCCTCTGAGCTCGACCTGATTGTGGCGGGCACCGAAGAGGCGATCCTGATGGTCGAGGCGGGCGCCAACGAGATACCCGAGGCCGAGATCCTCGACGCGCTGGACATCGCCCACGCGGCGATCAAGAAGCTGTGCGAGCTGCAACGCGATCTGGCCGCCAAAGTGGGCAAGCAGAAGAAAGTCTTCGCGCCGATCCAGGTCGACCCGCAGCTGCTCGAGCAGATCCGCGCCTCGCACGGCGCGGCGCTGGACGCGGCCACGCAGGTCGAGGATAAGCTCGAGCGCCAGGACGCGACCAAGGCCGTCGAGGCGGCGATCCTCGAGCAGTACGGCGCGAGCGCGCCCGACGGCGCCTCCGACGAGCAGCTGGTGGCAGCCAAGGAGCGCCGCGCCGCCGCCCAGCTGGCGTTCGACAAGCTCGAGAAGTCGATCATCCGCGAGCGCATCGCCATACACAAGAAGCGCCCCGACGGACGTTCGGAGAACGAGATCCGCGACATCTCGATCGAAGTCGGCGTCACCCCCAGGACGCATGGTTCGGCGCTGTTCACGCGCGGTCAGACGCAGGCGCTGAGCGTCGTAGCGATGGGCACGCTCAAGGAGGAGATGCGCATCGACACGCTCGGCCTGGAAACCAAAAAGTACTATTGGCACCACTACAACTTCCCGCCGTTCTCGGTCGGGGAGGCGGGGCGCATGGGTGGCGTTAAGCGCCGGGACATCGGCCACGGCGCGCTGGCCGAGCGCGCGCTCGCGCCGATGGTGCCTTCGATCGAGGAGTTCCCCTACTCGATCCGCGTGGTCTCGGACATCCTCGAGTCCAACGGCTCATCCTCGATGGCCTCGGTGTGCGGCTCGTCGCTGTCGCTGATGGACGCCGGGGTGCCGATCAAACGCCCGGTTGCGGGAATCGCGATGGGTCTGATCAAAGAGGGCGACGACTACATCGTGCTGACCGACATCGCCGGCGTCGAGGACCACCTCGGCGACATGGACTTCAAGGTCGCCGGCACCGAGCGCGGCATCACCGCGCTGCAGATGGACATAAAGATCACGGGCGTCACGTTCGACATCCTGCGCGACGCGCTCGCGCAGGCCAAAGAGGCGCGCACGTTCATCCTCGGAAAGATGGCCGACGTGATCAAGACGCCGCGCGAGCAGCTGTCGCAGTTCGCACCGCGCATCCAGACGATCCAGATCGATCCGTCTCAGATCGGCCTGCTGATCGGCAAGGGCGGCGAAACGATCCGCGGCCTCTCCGAGGAGTTCGAATCGCAGATCGACGTCAACGACGACGGGCAGGTGCTGATCTACTCGGCCAACGGCGAGCTCGGCGACGCGCTCGTGGAGCGCGTGCGGATGATGATGAAGGAGGTAGAGGTCGGCGACGAGTACGTCGGCAAAGTGGTCAAGACGACGACGTTCGGCGCTTTCATCGAGCTCGCCAAGGGCACAGACGGCCTGCTGCACATCTCAAACGTCTCGCCCGGCGAGCGCGTGGAGACGGTCGAGGACGTGCTCAACAGGGGCGACGAGGTCAACGTGCGCGTGGTCGAGGTCGACCGCGAGCGCGGACGCATCGGCCTGCGCCTGGCCCACGACCCCGACGTCGCCGGCAAGACCGTCGAAGAGCTCGCGCAGGTCGGCGGGGGGGGATCGGGATCCCGCCCGGGCGGAGGCGATCGCAGGCCGTCCAGCAACGGGCGCGAGCGCTCGGACCGCCCGCGCCGTGGCGGCGATCGCGGCTCGGGGCGTCCGCGCCACGGTCGCGACCGCGACTGACGCCGAGCGGCGCGCTTGCCGGCCGAGCATCAGACAACTACGCTTGATCACGGCCTGAGGGTGGTCACCGAGCGCTTGCCCAGCGTGCGCTCGGTGGCGCTCGGCTTCTGGATCGGCGTGGGCTCTGCGGGCGAGCGCGACAGCGAGGCCGGCATCTCGCACCTGCTCGAGCACATGCTCTTCCGCGGCACCGAGCTCTACGGCTCGGAGGAGATCGACCAGATCTTCGACGCGATGGGCGCGGAGATCAACGCGGGCACCGACAAGGAGTCCACCTCGCTGTACAGCCGCGTGATCGACAGGCATCTCGACGACGCCTTTGACGTCATGGCAGACATGGTCTGGCGCCCGCGTTTCGGCGAGCTCCAGGCCGAGCGCGAGGTGGTGCTGGAGGAGATCGCGATGTACGAAGACGACCCCCAGGACCGGGTCTTCGACGTGCTCGGCCACGCGATCTTCGGCTCGCACCCGTTGGGCAGGCCCGTGATCGGCACCAGAGAGGTGATCGCGGCCGCCACACGCGAGCAACTGGGCGACTATCACGCCACCCACTACGACCCCCACAACATCGTGATCGCGGCGGCCGGCTCGGTCGAGCACGACGCGCTAGTGGCGATGGCTCGCGAGGCCCAGAGCAGGCGCGGGGAGGGGGGGTCTCGCCGGAGTCCGGCGTGTCGGCCGCGACGGGCGCAGTATCCGCCCAAGCCGACCAGCTCGCAGCGGCGCAGCTGCAGCGGCGCGTGCGCTTTCTCGCCAAAGACACCGAGCAGTACCACGTCTGCCTGGGAGGCCCTGGGCTGGCCCGCGACGACGAGCGCCGCTTTGCCCTGCGCGTGCTCGAAGGCGTGCTGGGAGGGACCTCATCCTCGCGGCTATTCCAGGAGGTGCGAGAGCGCAGGGGGCTGGCCTACTCGGTGTTCTGCTTCTCGAACCTGTACGCGTCGATGGGGGAAGTTGGCATCTATGTGGGCACGCGCCCGGACAACCTGCGCTCGGCGCTGGAGGTCCTGGCCACAGAGCTTGAGCGCTGCGTCGAGGATCCGGCCAGCGAGCAGGAGCTGATCCGCTCGCGCGAGAACCTCAAGGGCCGCATGGTGCTCGCGCTCGAGTCGACCGGCGCGCGCATGAGTCGTCTGGGCGCATCGCTGCTCAACGGCCTGCCAATCCTGTCGGTCGAGGAGATTATCGAGCGCATCGACGCGGTCGGCGTCGAGCAGCTGCGTGAGCTGGCGGGCGAGCTGTTCTGCGCTCGAGCACCTGTCGATCGTGGGTGTGGGTCCCGACGAGGACAGCTTCAACGACGCGATCGAGCCACTGGGCGGACTGGTCGCGGCGGGCGCCGTCGGCGAAGCGGCACTGCCGCCCGGCGCCGACGGAGCGCCGTGATGATCAGGGTGGGCGTTGCCGGCGCCGCTGGGCGGATGGGCCAGACCGTCTGCGCCGCGGTCGAAGGCGCGCAGGACATGGAGCTGGTGGGGCGCGCAGATCCGCTGCTTGGTGTCTCCGTGGCAGATATGCTCGCCGACACAGACCCCGAGGTCGTCGTCGACTTCACGCAGCCGGACACGGCGCTGGAGAACGCGCTGCTGTGCTTGGGCGCGGGTGTGCACGTGGTGATCGGCACCACCGGCTTTGACCCTGGGCCGCTCGAGCAGGCCGGCGGCGCGAACGTGCTGATCGCGCCCAACTTCGCGATCGGCGCGGTGTTGATGATGCGCTTCGCCGCCGAGGCCGCCCGGCACATGGCCAAGGCGGAGATCGTCGAGCTCCACCACGATGCGAAGCTCGACGCGCCCAGCGGCACCGCTGCACGCACCGCTCAGCTAATGGCGCAGGCCAGCGGCGGCGAATCGCCGCCGATCCACTCGGTGCGCCTACCCGGGCTGGTCGCCCACCAGGAGGTGATCCTCGGCGATCTCGCACAGACGCTGACCATCCGTCACGACACGATCTCCCGCGAGTCGTTCATGCCGGGCGTGCTGCTGGCGGTGCGCCGGGTGGGCTCGTTGGAGCACTCGCCGACCGTGGGCCTGGAGAGCCTGCTGTTTGGCGAGTCCTAGCCCGGATCAGCGATCGAGCAGCGATTATGAAATGGCCACGCGCGTGAGATACTGCAGACGATGAGGGACCTGGGCACGATTCTGACGGCGATCGTCACGCCCTTCGACACGGAAGGCGAGATCAACGAGGAGTCGTTCGTGGCGCTTATGCGCCATCTCGCCGACAACGGCTCGGACGGCTTCGTGGTGGCCGCGACGACCGGAGAGGCGGCCACGCTCAGTGACGAAGAGCAGTTGAGGCTGATCGAGCTGGCGATCGCAGAGCGCCCGCCGGGCAAGACGATCGTGGCCGGGACGGGCACCAACGACACGCGACACGCGGTCGACCTGACAGAACGCGCGAGCGAGCTGGGCCCCGACGCGATCATCTCGGTCACCCCCTATTACAACCGGCCCAGTCCGCTCGGCCTCAAGCGCCACTACGAAGCGGTCGCAGCCGCGACCGACAAGCCGATCCTGCTCTACAACATCCCCAGCCGCACGGGCACCAACATTGGCCCTGACCTGCTGGCCGAGCTCGCGCAGATCGACGGGATCGAAGGGGTCAAGCAGGCCCACGCGGCCGAGCTGCAGCTGATCGACGGCCTGGCCGTGTACGCGGGCGACGACACCTCATTCGCGCGCACGCTGGACATCGGCGGAGCGGGCGGGGTCTGCGTGGCCAGCCACATCGTCGGAAACGAGATGCGCAGAATGGTCGACGAGCCCGAGCACCGCGCCGAGATCGACGCGTCGCTGCAAGACGTTTACGAGACCCTGTTCCTCACGTCCAGCCCGACCTGCACAAAGGCCGCGCTGAACATGCTTGGCCACGACGTCGGCGGCGTGCGGCTGCCGATGGTCGAGGCCACCCCCGAAGAGACCGAGATCGTGCGCGCGATGCTCGAACGTCACGGGTTGCTCACCCGCACTCCCGCGTGACCGATCGCAGATCGGCCGGCAAGCTGCGCGTCCTGCCCCTCGGCGGGCTGGGGGAGATTGGCAAGAACATGACCGTCGTCGAGTACGACGGTCGCATCGTCGTGGTCGACGTGGGTCTGCGCTTCCCCACGCCCGAGATGGTCGGCATCGACCTGGTGCTGCCCGACTTCTCCTACCTGCGCGAGCGCGCCCGCGACATCGAGGCGATCGTGATCACCCACGGGCACGAGGACCATCTGGGCGCGCTGCCGTGGGTGCTGCGCGAGCTCGGCGACAGCCATCTGCCGGCGGTGTACGGCGGGCCGTTGACGCTCGCGATGGCGCGCTCCAAGCTCGACGAGCACAAGCTGCGCGACGTGGAGCTCAACGAGGTGGACTCCGGCGACACCCTCGAGCTCGGGCCCTTCTCGCTGGAGCTCGTGCATATGACCCACTCGATCCCCGACTCCAGCGCTGTCGCGCTGGGCACCGACCTGGGGGTCGTGCTGATCACTGGCGACTACAAGTTCGACCAGACGCCCGTGGACGGCCCGCCCGCGGACGTCTCGCGCCTGGCCGAGCTCGGGCGCGAGGGTGTCCTTTTGCTGTGCGGGGACTCGACCAATGTGGATCGCGACGGTTTCTCACCGTCGGAGTCGGTCGTGGGCCCACACCTGGAGGAGGTGTTCGCCCGCTGTCAGGGGCGCATCGTGGTGACGAGCTTCGCCTCGAACATCCACCGTGTCCAGCAGGTCGTCGACGCGGCCTACGCGCTCGATCGAAAGGTCGCGCTGGTGGGGCGCTCGATGCGCAAGAACGTGGGCATCGGACGCACGCTCGGGCACATCGAGGTGCCCGACGGGCTGATCGTGGGACCGCGGGAGATCGGCGACTTCCCCGACGAGCGGGTGGTGATCATCTCGACCGGCTCGCAGGGTGAGCCCCTGTCGGCGCTGCGGCGGATGGCCTACCGCGACCATCCCCAGGTGGAGCTCAAGGGTGGCGACACGGTGGTCTTCTCGGCCACGCCGATTCCGGGCAACGAGCGCGCGGTCAACGAGACGATCGACCGCCTCTACCACATCGGCTGCGACGTGATCACTCCACGCGACGCCCCCGTGCACGCATCCGGGCATGGCTACGCGGAGGAGGTCAAGCTGATGCTCAACTTGGTCAAGCCTCGTTTCGTGATGCCCTTCCACGGCGACTTCAAGCGTCTGCGACTGCACGCGGCGCTGGCCGAGGCGGTGGGCATCGAGCCGCGCGACATCTTCCAGGGCGACAACGGGCTGCCGCTGGACATCGACGAGCGCGGCGCGCGCTTTGGCGCGCACGAGCAGTCGGGCATGATCTTCGTGGACGGGGTGGAGATCGGCGACATGGCCGACGTGGCGCTGCGCGACCGCCGCATGCTCTCCGCGGACGGCATCTTCATCGTGGTGGTCACGATTGCCGAGCAGGATGGAAGCTCGGTGGCCGATCCCGAGGTGATCTTCCGCGGCGTGCCCTTCCTCGATCAGGCCGATGAGCTACTGGAGGAGATCCGCGCCACGGTCGACGATTCTCTGCGCCGCTCGGCCGAGGAGGAAATCCGCGAGGTCGACCTGCTCCAGCAGGTGCTGCACGACGACCTGGCGAAGCTAGTCTACGACCGTCTCAAGCGCCGACCGATGGTCCTGCCGGTCGTCGTCGAGGTCTAGGACGTCGGCCCTAGACGGCGCTGTGCATGACGGTCGGTGTGGGCACCTGCAACGCGGGCAGGCGCACGACGAAGCGCGCTCCGCTATCCCCGACGGCGGGCTCAAGGGTGACGCTGCCCCCGTGGGACTCGGCGACCGCGCGCACGATCGCCAGGCCCAGGCCAAAGGAGCCGCCGCGATCTCCGGCCCCGCGGACGAAGCGCTCGAACAGGGTGGGCGCGATCTCAGGGGGGACCCCGGGGCCGTTGTCGGCGACCACCAGCTCGGCGAATCCGTCGGGCAGCGTGGCCGTGGATACGCGGACCTCGGTCCCCGGCGGCGTGTGACGCAGCGCGTTCTCGATCAGGTTGATCGCCAGGCGATGCAGCTCGTCGCCGGAGGCCTCGACAACGGCGGGCTGCGCGTCCAGGGCGATCTCGTGCGCGCCGCTGACCGGGCCAAGCTCGGCGGCGGCCTCGACGACGACCTGTGCCAGGTCGCAGCGCTCGCGCTTGACTACGCGCCCGGCGTCGGTACGCGCGAGCAACAGCAGGTCGGCGACCAGCCGGCGCATCCGCTGGGAGGAGCGCAAGGCAGAGCGGGCAGCGGCGCCCTCGTCGCCGTCCAGGGACTCGGCCAGCAGCTCGAGGTTGGCCAGCACGCTAGTCAGCGGTGTGCGCAGCTCGTGTGAGGCGTCGGCCACGAAGCGGCGCTGGCGGGCCAATGTGGACTCGGTTTCGGCGCGCGCGGCGTCGAGCTCGCGCAACATGCCCCCGACGGTGCGCGCGAGCTCTGCAACCTCGTCGTCGGCTGGCGGCACGGGGACGCTGCGCGACGGGTCGCGGGTGCGGGCGATCTCGGCCGCGGTGCTGGTCAGCGTGGCGATCGGCGCCATCGCCCTGCGCGCGATCGCCATGCCCGCCAGCAGGGCCAGGCCGCTGCCGGCGAGCACGCCGAGCAGCAGGAACAGCTCGACGCGCTTGACCGTGGCCTCAGTCTCGGATACTTCGCGCCCGTACTGGATGATCAGCTGTCCGACCGGTTCGCCGTCTGCGCCCAACACGAATACGCGTCGGCTGAGCACGCGGTAGTTGTGGATCGTCACCACGCCTGCCTCGGGCGGGCCAAGCGACGGCGCCTTTGCAGGCGACTGCGCGATCACGGCGCCGCCGAGCGTGAGGATCCTGATGACCGAGTGGTTGGCCTTGGAGGCGAAGTCGCTCAGCGGCGTCTTGACTTCGAACGGGTAGACGGTGATCTTCAGCTCGGAGGGCAGCTGGTTGGCAGTGTCGAGCACCTCGCGGTTGAAGTCCGAGCGGACTCGCTCCACCGTCAGCGAGCCGATCGCCACAGCGAAGGCGCACAGGATCACGAACGTCAGCAGCGCCGATACGCCGGCCAGGCGCAAGCGGATGGGCAGGCGGTCAAAGCTCGCCGACAGCCGCGACGATCCCGCGCCCCAGGCGGCGCCCAGCGGCCTGCGCTCCCTACGCTCGAAGGACGTAGCCGGCTCCCCTGATCGTGTGCAGCAGGCGCGGCTCGCCGTCGGCCTCGAGCTTGCGGCGCACGTTCGAGACGAACACCTCGATCGTGTTGGTGGTCGAGAACGGGTCATAGCCCCACACCTCGTCGAGCAGGCGCTGGCGAGAAATGACGATGCGCTCGTTGCGCATCAGGTACTCGAGCAGCTCGAACTCGCGCTGGGTTAGGTCGATCGTGCGCTCGCCCCTAGCCACCTCGTGCGTGTCCACGTTCAGCGACAGGTCGCCCACGCGCAGCGGCGCCGAGCCGCGCGGCGGGCGCCTCCGCAGCAGGGCGCGCAGGCGCGCGAGCAGCTCCTGGCGCTCGAACGGCTTGACCAGATAGTCGTCGGCTCCCGCGTCGAGGCCCTCCACGCGCGACTCCAGGGCGTCGCGCGCGGTGAGGATCAGGATCGGCACGTCGTCGTCAGCGCGCAGCGACCGCGCGACCTCGACGCCGTCGAGCTTGGGCAGGCCGAGGTCGAGGATCACCAGGTCGGGGGCGAACGCGCGGCCCTGTTCGAGCGCCTGTTCGCCGTCGGCGGCGGTGCGCACCTCATATCCCTCCATGCGCAGCGAGCGCTGCAGGGCCTGGGCGATGTCCTCGTCGTCCTCGACCACCAGGACGCGTGGTGCGCGGGAAAAATCGTTGTTCATGATCTTTATGTATAGGGGATGCTGTAAAGCGAGGGTAAGCGCGCGAGAAGTTGCCCAAAGGACACGCCGATAGCCATGGTTATACGAACCCTGTAACGGGACGCATCGGCCACGGCCAAGGCCGCCCGGAGGGAGCGAGGTAGGCAGGGTCTGGCCGACTGACGTCGAAGTTGCGCGGGATGCCCACTACGCGCAGGCGCGCCCCGACCGGTCGAGGATCGTCCGGCAAACCCACTTCGGCCCGCGCGCGACAGCGCGGGCGGCGCAGGAGGCGAGCGCCGCTGAGCATGGCGTCGCTGCTGGGGCGCGGGCTGCCGCGCCTGCCGGTGCTCGACCAGCGCCAGCGCGATGTGCTGGGCCTGGCGCTCATCGCGCTGGGCGTGTTCATGGGCTTTGTGCTGTACGGCTCGGCGGGCACGTCGGCTGGCGGCGGCGCTGGCCACGCGCTGGCGGTCGCGCTCGGCTGGACGCTTGGCAGGGCGCGCGCGCTGGCGCCGGTGGCGCTCGCGATCGGCGGCGGCGCGCTGCTGCTGCGTCCGGTGCTCCCGGCGCTGCGACCTCTGCGCGCGGGCGCGCTGTGCGTGTTCGCCTCGGTCACGCTGGCGCTGGCGGCGGGCACGCTCGGCGTGAGCTCGGGCGAACGCGGGGCGACGGGCAGGGGCACGACGGGGGCGTTGCCGGCAGGGACGGGGTCGTTGCCGACGGGCGCGTGGAGCTCTGCTCACCTGCAGTCTCACGGTGGCGTGGTCGGCGAGGCGATCTACCAGCTGGCCCATCGTCTCTTCCAGGACGTGGGCGTGGACATCCTGGTGGTCTTCCTGATGCTCACCGGCGTGATCCTGCTGACGGGCGCGTCGCTGGCGAGCGTGATCCGAGCGACGGGCAGCGGGCTGGTCGACACCAGCAGGATGGTGCGCCGGCTGGGCGAGCGCGAGCCCGCCTCGCGCCGGAAGGGCACTGCCCGCGAGCCCTTCGTCGAGATCGATGGCGACGAGGTCGCGGCCCGGCTGCCCATCGCGGGTCCCCCCGAGCCGGCGCCCGACGAGCTGATCGTGCGTGCCACTCACGTGGAGGCGCCCTCGCGCGTATGGGACGCAGAGGACGACGAAAATGATGATGAGGCGATCGAGGACGATCGCCGGGCGGGTCGCGACGCGGTCGACTCGGGCACGCCCGACGACGAGGAGTCGCAGGAGGGCGGTGGCGAGGATGAGCAGCTGTCGGGCGTGGCGCGAGCGGATTCGGACCCCGCCCACCTCCTGACCCCTCAGGGCAGGCTACGCGGCGCGGTGACCGACGATCCGGACTTCGTCTGGGAACTGCCGGACGCGCGCAGGCTGCTGAGCCGCTCGACCAATGAGCAGACACGCCCGGACACCGCAGGGCAGGAGCGCATCGCGGCGAGCCTGGTGGAGGCGCTGGGGCACTTCGGCGTGGAGGCCAAGGTGATCGGCACGGTGGCCGGGCCGCACATCACCCGTTATGAGCTGCGTCTGGCGCCGGGCACGAAGGTCGCCAAGGTGGCCCAGCTCAAGGATGACCTCGCCTACGCCCTGGCCGCCACCGACATCCGCATACTCGCGCCGATTCCGGGCAAGCAGGCGGTCGGCGTTGAGGTGCCCAACGCCAAGCGGCGGATCGTCAAGCTGGGCGACGTCTTCCAGGATCCGCCGAAGGATTGGTCGCCGCTGACGGTGTGGCTGGGCAAGGACGTGGCCGGCAAGGCGATCGGTGCGGACCTGGCCAAGATGCCCCACATCCTCGTGGCGGGCACGACCGGCGCGGGCAAGTCGGGCGCGATCAACGCGATGCTCTCGAGCGTGCTGCTGCGCGCGACACCGCACGAGGTGCGCCTGGTGTTGGTCGATCCCAAGCAGGTGGAGCTCAACCACTATGAGTCGATCCCGCACCTGCTCACGCCCGTGATCACCAGCCCGCGGATGGCCGCCAACGCGCTGCAGAACCTCGTCAAAGAGATGGAGCAGCGCTACGGGATCATGTCGTTGGCGCGCACGCGCGGCCTGGTCGAGCTCAACGCGGCCCGCGCCAAGCGCGGCGAAGCGCCGCTGCCCTACATCCTGTGCGTGATCGACGAGCTTGCCGATCTGATGATGGTGGCGCCGGCGGACGTGGAGGACTCGATCATCCGCCTGGCCCAGAAGGCGCGCGCGGTGGGCATCCATCTGGTGCTCGCCACGCAGAGTCCGCGAGTGGATGTGATCACGGGCATGATCAAGGCCAACGTGCCGTCGCGTATTGCCTTCGCGGTGTCCTCGCAGACGGACTCGCGCGTGATCCTCGACCAGAACGGCGCAGAGTCGCTGCTGGGCCAGGGCGACATGCTGTTCAGCCCCGTGGGAAGCTCGCGCCTGCAGCGCATCCAGGGCGCCTACATCGACGAGCCGCAGATCGCCAAACTGACCGACCTGTGGCGGCGTCAGGGCGAGCCCGAGCTGCGCGAGGAGCTGCTCGAGGAGGTCGAGCCCGAGACGCCTGAGGGCGCTCCCGATGAGTTTGACCCCGACGAGGACCCGCTGCTGACCGACGCGATCCGCCTCGTCGCAGAAATGCAGACCGCGTCCACGTCGATGCTCCAGCGCCGCCTGCGCTTGGGCTACACGCGCGCGGGACGCATGATCGACATGCTCGAGCGCCGCGGCGTGATCTCCGGCTATGAGGGCTCAAAGCCCCGCCAGGTGCTGATCACCGAGGCCGACCTTCCGCGCGTGCTGGCTAGCTTGGAAGCCCGACCCACGCAAGCGGTTGTTCCCGCCGAGCCCGCCGCGCCCGCAATAAGCGATTAACCTCCCGCACGTGCCGGAGATCGGAGCAACGCTGCGCGAGGCGCGCATGCGCGCGCACATCGACGTGTCCGAGATCGAGGCCCAGACCAAGATCCGGGCCAAGTACCTGCGCGCGCTGGAGAACGAAGAGTGGGGGCTGCTGCCGGGTCCCACGTTCGTCAAGAGCTTTCTGCGCACCTACGCCCAGGCGCTGGGCCTCGACGCCAAGTCCCTCGTCGAGGAGTATCGGCTCAATCACGAGGGCCCGGGCGAGTCCCCGCTGGAGCCGATCGTCTCCACGCCCCATCGTCCCGGGCGCCCGCGCTCGTCCGGCCCCGCGCGCCCGGGGCGCGCCCGCACGGCAGGGCGCCCAGGCTCCGAGCAGAGCTCATCGCGTGGGTTTCTGATCGCCGTCGGCGTGATCGGCGTGGTGATCGTGGCGCTGGTCGTCCTGCTGATTGCGGGAGGTGGCGGGTCGGGCACAACCACTCCGACCACGAGCGCGGTCTCCACCACAGCCCGCTCGAGGCATGGAACGGGGACCGCCCACCACAGCGCGCCGGCGGCTGGAAGCGCCTCCGCGGATATCGTCGCGCTGTCACTGAAGGCCAGCTCGCTGGTGTATGTGTGCTTGATCGGTGACGGCGGACGCAAGCTGATCCCCGGCACCGAGCTTGCGGCGGGCGAAAGCACGCCCACCTACCACGCCAAGCGCTTTGAGATCACGCTGGGCAACAGCGCAGTGACGATGTACGTGGACGGCAGGCCGCGAACCGTCGCGCCGTCCAGCCAGGCGATCGGCTATTCGCTGACCAAGGCGCGCGGCCGTCGGTCGCTGGCGCTGAGCGAACTGCCCACCTGCCAGTGAGCGCACCGCCCCCGAGCGCCGGCGAACGCAGCCCGCCGGCAGCGACCAGCCAGCGAGGCGCTGCGGCCCGCGCGGGCATCGTGGTGACCGGTACCGAGGTGCTCACAGGCAGGGTGACCGACCGCAACGGGCCGTGGCTGTCCGAACGCTTGGCCGATCTGGGGGTGGACGTGGGCTACACGACGATCGTGGGCGACCGTCCCCAAGACATGGACGCGGCGCTTCGCTTCATGGCCGCACAGGGGATGACCGTGGTGCTAACAAGCGGCGGCCTGGGGCCGACCGCGGACGACCTCACGGCAGAGGTCGTGGGCTCCTTCCAGGGCCGTCCGATGGTGCTCGACGACGCGCTGAGACAGCGGATAGCAACGATCGTGGCACCGCTACTCAAACGCTTCCCTGACATCGATCCGGCGGCGATCGACGAGGCCAACCGCAAGCAGGCGACCGTCCCGCAGGGGGCGACGGTGCTGGAGCCCGTCGGCACTGCGCCCGGCCTGGTCGTGACGCCGGCCACCGATGGCGGGCGATCCACTGAAGGACCCACGGTGGTCGTCCTGCCCGGACCACCTCGCGAGCTGCGGCCGATGTTCGAACGGGCGTTGGCGAACGGCGCGTTGAGCGATGCGCTGGCGGGCGCGACCGTCTATCGCCGCCGCACCTTGCGCCTGTTCGGCATCCCGGAGTCGGAGATCGCCCAGACGCTGCGCGAGGCTGAGCGCGAGGGGGTGGAGCTGGGCCGCCTGGAGGTCACGACCTGCCTCAAACGCGGCGAGATCGAGGTCGTCACCCGCTATGAGCCCGACGTGGAGGACGCCTATGAGGCGTTCGAGCGAATGGTCAAGCAGCGCCACCGCGACACCCTGTTCTCAGAGGATGGCAGCACTGTCGACGAGCAGGTCGCGGCGCTTTTGATGGGATCCCACCCACCCGTCAAATCAAACGCGCGGCGGACGATCGCCACAGCCGAGTCGTGCACCGGCGGTCTGCTGGCCGCCCGCCTGACCGATCTGCCGGGCGCATCCGACTACGTGCTCGGCGGCATCGTGGCCTACTCCAACGAGGCCAAGACAAGTCAGGCCGGCGTGCCGCTTGACCTGATAGAGCGTCACGGCGCGGTGTCGGGCGAGGTCTCGGGAGCGTTGGCCGCCGGCGCGCGCGCGCGCCTGGGCGCGGATGTCGGCGTGGGGATCACCGGCGTGGCCGGCCCGGGCGGCGGCAGCGATGAGAAGCCCGTGGGCCTGGTGTGGCTGACCGTGTCCGTCGACGGCCAGGAGCCCCTGACGCGCTCTGTCAACCTGCCCGGCGGGCGCGCCGACGTGCGTGAGCGCGCCACCACCGTCGCGATGCACCTGATCCGCAGGGCGCTCAGCGGGGCCTGACGAGCAATCTCGCGCCCACGGCGGCCGGCCGGAGGTCCTGATCGTCGTCGTATGTGCAACGCGCGACGAGCCTGGCGCTAGCATCGTGACAGGGATGTCCCGCGGTGCCACAGCCCGCCTGTTCGTAGCGCTCGACCCGCCGCAGGAGGTGTGCGAGGAGCTCGCTGCGTGGGCGCGCTCGGTGGCCAGCGGATCGGGCGCACAGCCGACCGCGCGACACGCCGGACGGCCGATGCGCGTGCTGGAGGCGCGCTCGCTGCACCTGACGCTGTGCTTTTTGGGCAACCGTCCGGTGACCGAGATCGACGCGCTATCAGGCACGTTGGCTGCCTGCGCCGAGCCAGTGGGCGAGCTGTCGGTGGGGGCGCCGCTGTGGCTGCCGCCCAGGCGTCCGCGCTCGCTGGCAGTCGAGATCGACGACCGCGACGGGCGCCTTGACCGCCTGCAGCGGTCGCTCGTCGATGCGCTCGCCGGCGCAAGCGGTTGGGAGCCGGAGCGGCGACGCTTCAGGGCCCACGTCACCGTGGCACGCGTACGCGACATGATGGCCGGCGCGCACGACCTGCTGCCGGCCACGCCGCGGCTGAGCTTCACACCCGACGTGCTCGCTCTGTACCGCTCCCGGCTTGCGCCCACCGGCGCCGAGTACGAGGCGCTGGCGACTTGCCAGCTCGCCGAATCGGCGGCTTGCGCCCGCGTCTACGACACGGCCTCGGGCCTTCAGCCTTCGACTTCGCTGCCTGAAGCGACCTGACAGACGATCGTCGATCCGTCGCTGGAGAGGACAGGGTCGCTGCCTTCTTCGCATTCCGGTTCAGAGCCGTCGTCGCAGATGTAGGAGCCGTCCGCGCCCACGATCGGGAGGCTGCCGTCTTGGCAGTCCAGCGCGGAGCCCGATTCGCGCCCGGCGCTGACCGTGGCGACGCACAGCAGCGTCGAGCCGCCCTTGGCGAGGACCGGGGTGGCCCCGCTTTCGCATTCCGGTTCGGAGCCGTCGTCGCAGGCGAAGGAGCCGCTGGCGGCGGAGGTTGGCGCGGTGCCGTCTTCACAGACGGGCACTGCCAGGCTTCTCGTGGTGGCCGAGCCTTGCTTGCCGGTCCTACGCCGACGAGCGTGTCGCCTGACACGGCGAGCGTGGCCATGCCGGCGACCCTTGGACGACGCCTTGGACTTGCTCTTGGCGTCTTTCTTGGCGGTCGCCGAGTGCTTGCTCGGCACACACACCGGGGCACCATGCCTGTGTTGGGCGGTCGTGCTCGCCTGGGGCCCGCAGCCGACCTTATGCGTCTGCGCCAGCGTTCTCGCGGGCAGCGCCACCAGCGCCACCAGTGCAAGCGCGAGGGCGAGCAGGGAGGACGGGCGGATGGACGAGCTTGCGGGCAAGGGGATCTCCTGAGCGTCGTGGGCGTAGCGCGAGACGTATCAGTCATCGTCGGAGTTCTGTGTCCGCAGGAGCAGGTGGACGGTTTCTGGACAAAAGCTGAGACACGGTACGAACAGCTGTTCCATCCGGACCGTGGTCTAGCTTGCTTGCTTCATCTCGAACGTAGGAGGCGCAGACATGCCCGTGACCGACCAGGAGAAGGCAGCCAAGGCGCGCGACGCCGCGCTTCAGGGTGCGCTCACGCAGATCGAGCGCGAGTTTGGCAAGGGCAGTGTCATGCGCATGGGCGACGAGGGCGCGCAGGTGCGCTGCGATGCAATCCCCACGGGGGCGCTCTCGCTCGACCTTGCGCTCGGCATCGGCGGCGTCCCGCGCGGACGTATCGTCGAGGTCTTCGGCCCGGAGTCCTCGGGCAAGACGACGATGATCTACCACGTGCTCGCGGAGGCGCAGAAACTCGGCGGGGTGTGCGCGTTCATCGACGCCGAGCACGCGATGGACCCCCTCTATGCCAAGGAGATCGGAGTCGACATCGACGAGCTGCTCGTCTCCCAGCCCGACTACGGAGAGCAGGCGCTGGAGATCGCGGACATGCTCGTGCGCTCAGGCGCAGTGGACGTGGTGGCGATCGACTCGGTGGCCGCGCTGACTCCCCGGGTAGAGCTCAAGGGGCAGATGGGAGACCAGACGGTGGGCTCGCAGGCGCGCATGATGTCCCAGGCGATGCGCAAGCTCGCGGGCAATCTCAACCGCACCCAGACGCTGTGCATCCTCACCAACCAGATCCGCGAAAAGGTGGGCGTGATGTTCGGCTCACCAGAGACCCAGCCGGGTGGTCGCGCGCTGAAGTTCTACGCCTCCCAACGCCTGGACATCCGGCGCATAGAGACGCTCAAGGACGGCACGGAGGCGGTCGGCAACCGCGTGCGCGTGAAGGTGGTCAAGAACAAGGTGGCCGCGCCGTTCCGCCAGGCCGAGTTCGACATCGAGTTCGGCAAAGGCATCTCCACGGCGGGCTGTCTGATCGACCTGGGCCTGGAGCACAACATCGTGTCCAAGTCGGGCTCGTTCTTCTCCTACGGCAACGACCGCCTCGGCCAGGGACGCGGCAACGCCAAGGCCTACCTCGACGAGAACCCGGCGGTGGCCAAGGAGATCGAAGAGAAGATCTACAAGGCGTTGGGCATAGGCCGCGACCTGGTGACGCCGATCGACCGGGACACAACCGGGTCGACGCCGTCGACTGAGCCGCAGGAGACCCCGGCGCCGCGCGAGCGCAAGACGCGGCCGATTGCCAGCGAACCGGCGGTAGTCGCCGCCTAGCGGTATAGCAAGCGGCCGCGCGTTGCGTCCCAAGCGAGACGTACCGTGCCTGTGTGGCCCAGTTCCCATCTCTGAAGGCAGCGCGGCTTCTGCGCGTCCTGTGCTCTGATCCGCTGAACTACTCCGTTACCCGCCAGTCGGGCTCGCATCGCCGCCTTCAGGCCGAAGGATGCCCACCATTGACCTGGGCTTTTCATGACGGACGAACGCTTGCGCCAAGTGAGGTGCGGCGTGTGCTCGTCCGTCATGTGGGACTTGCCGAAGACGAGGCCCTGCGTCTACTCTGAGAGGCACCATGGACACCATCCGCATCCTGCATCATCACGCGCCGGGCTATGGCTGGAGCTTCGACTCACCGGACATCCCGGGACTGACCGGGGGCACCGATACCTACGATGCCGCCCATGCCGAGGAGGCGGCCAGGTTTGCGCTGGCGTGTGCTGAGGAGGAACAGGGCCGCTCGGCGCCTACGGAGTTGAACTTCGAGCACTATGTCCCTGCTGGTGTCGCGGCCGCAGCGTAGCGGCGGGCGGTGGCCATCATGAAGCGCTACCACCTGACCACGTTCGGCTGCCAAATGAACGAGCACGACTCCGAGCGCATGAAGGGGATGCTGGAGTCGCTTGGCTACTCAGAGGCGAGCGAGCGCTGCGAGGCGGACCTGATCCTCTTCAACACGTGCTCGATCCGCGAGTCGGCCGACAACCGTTTCATCGCGCATCTGGGGGAGGCCAAGAGATTGAAGCGTGAGCGCCCAGAGCGCGTGGTGGGCGTGGGCGGCTGTTGGGCGCAGTCGGTCAAGGAGGAGGTGTTCGAGCGCTTCTCGTTCGTGGACGTGGCGTTCGGCCCCGGCCAGGTGCACAAGCTGGCGGAGTTCCTGACCAGCGACTCGCTGACCGCGCAGGGATACTTCGAGTTCGAGGGCTTCACGGGTCATCTGCCCTCCCGGCGTGAGCGCCCGTTCCAGGGCTGGGTGCAGATCAGCGTGGGCTGCAACTGCGCGTGCTCGTACTGCATCGTGCCATCCACGCGCGGGCGCGAGGTCAGCCGCCCGCCCGACGAGCTCGAGGCGGAGGTTCGCGCGATGGTGGCCGACGGTGTGCGCGAGGTAACGCTGCTTGGACAGAACGTCAACTCCTACGGGCGCGATCTCCCGACGGCTCGTCCTCGCGTGGACGAGCGCCCGCAACGCGAGAGCTTCGCGGGGCTGCTGAGACGCCTGGATGCCATCGACGGCCTCGATCGCATCCGCTACACCAGCCCCCACCCGAAGGACATGCGCGAGGACGTGATCCGCGCGCACGCGCAGCTGGCGAGCGTTTGCGAGCACATCCACCTGCCGCTGCAGTCGGGGTCGAGCCGCATCCTCAAGGCGATGCGCCGCACCTACGATCGCGAGCGCTACCTGGATCGCGTGGCGATGATCCGCGAGCACGTGCCCGACGCGGCGCTGACGACCGACATCATCGTCGGGTTCCCGGGGGAGACCGAGCAGGACTTCCAGGAGACCTTGGAAGTGGTCGAGCAGGTCGGCTATGACAGCGCATTCACGTTCATCTTCTCGCCGCGTCGCGGCACAGAGGCTGCGACGATCGCCGACGGCTTGGTGGCGCATCCGGTCAAGGTGGAGCGGATGCAACGGTTGGTGGACCTCGTTCAGGAAAAGGCGCGCGAGCGAGCGCAGCGCTTCGTGGGCCGCACCGTGGAGGTGCTCGTGGAAGGACCCTCGCGCACCGACCCCGAGCGCCTGCGCGGACGCACGCGCCACAACAAGGCGGTCAACTTCAGCGGCCTTGCAGCACCGGGTGAGCTGACCAACATCGAAGTCTTCTCTGCGACCAGCCAGACGCTCACCGGCGAGGAGCGACTGCTGATGCGCGTATCGGCATGAGCGAAAGCGCGTACGGCCGATGAAAATGCGTGCGGCCGTGCTCGAGGAGTTCGCCAAGCCGCTCGTCGTGCAGGAGGTCGAGCTGGCGGACCCTGGGCCGGGCGAGGTGCTTGTGCGCTTGGTCGCGTGCGGCGTATGTCACACCGACATGTACACCGCCTCCGGGGTCGATCCCTCCGGCTATGCGCCCACGGTGCTGGGACACGAGGGTGCGGGCGTTGTCGAGCGCTGTGGGGAGGGCGTATCGCTGGTGCGCGAGGGCGACCATGTTGTGACGCTGTTCTCGCCCCAGTGCGGCGAGTGCGTGCACTGCGCCAGCCCGCGGACCAACCTCTGCCTGGCGATACGCGACCAGCAGAACCTCGGCTACCTGCCCGACGGCACCACCCGCCTGTCACGCGAGGGCCAGCCGCTGCGCCATTTCATGGGCACGTCCACGTTCGCGCAGTACACGGTGATGCCCGAGATCGCCCTCGCGCGGATCGACCCCGAGGCGCCGCTGGATCGCGCATGCCTGTTCGCGTGCGGTCTGTCGACTGGGCTGGGCGCGGCGATGAAGACAGCCGCCGTCACGGCGGGTTCGACGTGCGTGGTGTTCGGCGCGGGCATGGTTGGCCTGGGCGCGGTTGCGGGCTGTCGCCTGCAGGGCGCCGAGCGGATCATCTGCGTGGACCTGGCGCCCGAGCGCCTGGAGCTCGCGCGCGGCCAGGGTGCCACTGACGTGATGGTGGGCGGCGAGGATGCCGTGCAGCAGATCGTCGACATGACGGATGGCTTCGGCGCGGACTACACGTTCGAGGCGACCGGCAGCGTGGCTGTGATGCGCCAGGCCCTTGAGGCCGCGCGCATGGGGTGGGGCCTGTGCACGGTGTGCGGGGTAGCCGGGCGTGGGGAGACACTGGACGTCGTACCGCGCCTGCTGATCACCGGGCGGCGCGTGTGCGGCTCGTCCTTCGGCGGGCTGAAGGGGCGCGATGACGTGCCTGCGCTCGTACGCCGCTACCTGGACGGCGAAATCGATGTTGACCCATTCATTTCCCACCGCATCGCCTTGGACGACGTCAACCGCGGCTTTGAGCTGATGGAGGCTCAGGACGGCATCCGCAGCGTGATCGAGCTGTAAGCGTCGTCGTGCTCGGCCGGCTGCGCCCGCTGGTGTGCGACCAGGCTCGGCAGGTCACTGTGTCAGGCAAGCACAAGGACCGCTTCCGGGCGCGCGACCTGGACCTGATCGCGGCCATTGCGCTTGGCCTCATACAGCGCCCCGTCGGCCTGCGCGAAGACGGTGTCGTAGGAAAACCTTTGGCTGGGGTTCGACGCGCTCACGCCAAGGCTCATCGTGATCGAGATATCGCCGGCCACGCGCTCCGCGGACACGGCCTCGCGCAGCCGCTCGGCGAGATCCCTCGAGCGGTCGATGTCTGATCCAGGCAGGAGGATCAGGAACTCCTCGCCGCCGATGCGGTAGGCCAAGTCGAACGCCCGCAGCTGCTTGCGCAGCAGATAGGCGACCTCCTTGAGGACAACGTCGCCGACGGCATGGCCATGGGTGTCGTTGATCAACTTGAAGTGGTCGAGATCGCCGACGATCACGCCGATCGGCTCGCCGGTCACCTCCGACTGCTGGGCGAGCTCGACGACGCGTGTGTCGAGGGCCTTGCGGTTGAGCATGCCGGTGAGCTGGTCGACGACGGCGTCGCTGCGGTGCTGGATGTCAGAGCGCATCAGCGGGGTCGACAGGACGGCCACGCACAGGATCAGCGCCATCGGGGCAATGACGAGCGTCGGATTATCGATGACCGAGTGCGCGTTTACGCCGAACGCAACCATGAGCACGAGCACGATGTTGATCGCCACGCCCGCCACCACGCCGCGCATCGAAAAGCGCGAGCTCAACGTGATGATCGGGATCGCAAGCCACGACAGCGTCGGCACGGTGGGGCCTCCGTTGAGCGCGACCGCGCCCGCGATTACACACCCGCTGCCCACCCAAGAGGTGAACATCATGTACTCCGGCCGCGCCATCCGCGGCATCAACTTGTCGGCTGCAGCGAAGGCCAGCGAGCCGGGGATCAAGAACAGCACCGGCCACCAACCCAGCCACGGACCGGTCGCAACCAGCGCGAGCGCGATGATCAGAAACGCCCGTTGTCTGACTGGCCGCACGCGCTCCTCCATATCGAGCATGCGGTCGCGGTCGAGATCGTCGCGGCACAGCCAGGATGTGCTCGGCTCGGTCGGCTCGGTCAGGTCATCGGGAGGTCCGCCGTCGCGACCGTCGGCGACGGTACGGCGGGCCGCTTGGGCCGGGAGCTGTAGAGAGTTTCCCTGCACATCGAATGCCTCGACGCGTCCGACGTGGACTGTTACGGGTCCTTGGCACCATGGACAGACGTTTTCAGCTCCCCGGGCGCCCTCGAATCTGGCTTGCGGGCTCACCAGATCGCCGCCGGTGACGCCGACCGGCACGCGTGTGATTCGAGCATGCGCTCGGCCCACACGCGGCCGGCCAGCCGGCGGCTACTGGTAGCTGACGCCCGGGCCGCCACTCGACCCAGGTCCGGCATATGCGCTGCCGGCGCTGCCGCCAGAGCCCGAACTCGAGCCCGAGCCCATATTGGGGCACGGGTGTTTTTCGGGAGAGCCCGATTTCTGCGATGGGCTGGGCGCTTTGCTCGGGCTGGTGGGCGTGGTCGGCGTGGTGGATGTCGAGCCGGTCGACGTGCCCGAGCCGTTGCTCGACGAGCTCGATCCTGTAGCTGACGTCGTACTGTCTGAATTGGTGGTGCCCGTGGTCGTGGCGGGCGCCGCCGCCGCACCGGCGATACCTGCGGCCGCGCCGCCAGTGGCCAGGGCTCCAGCGACCATCGTCGCGCCGAGCATTCTTGAGATTTTCATCGGAATGGACCTCCGTGGGGTGGATGGATGATGAGATCCATCCTGCGCGCCGACGCTAAGCGCATGGGCAGACGTTCGTAGGGGTTGTGTAAGGCCGGTATGCATGCGAACATATGTTCGTGCGCTGGGGCAACCTGACGTTGGACGGCGAGGAGCAGCATCGTCTGCCGGGCTATCGCGACGAGGCGATCGTGCGGCGCTTTCAAGCGCCAGAGGCGCTCGAGACGCGCTTCTATGAGGTGCGGGCGCGCTCAGTGCTCAACCGCGTGCCGGAGAGGTCGCGCATGCCGTTTCGCTGGACGATCAACCCGTACAGGGGTTGCAGCCATGCCTGCGCCTATTGCTTTGCCCGTCCCACCCACAAGTACCTGGACTTCGACGCCGGCCGCGACTTCGAGCGCGAGATCGTCGTCAAGGTCAACGCCCCGGAGGTGCTGCGCGCGGAGCTCGCGCGCCCGTCGTGGAAGGGCGAGCACGTGGCGCTGGGGACCAATACGGACCCCTACCAATGGGTAGAGGGGCGCTACGGGCTCATGCACGGCATCTGGGAGGCGCTGCGCGACGCCGCTGACGGAGCCGGCAACCCGTGCTCGGTCTTGACCAAGTCGCCGCTGCTGTTGCGCGACCTGTCGCTGATGCTAGAGATCGCCAAGCGCACGACGTTCAGCGCGTGTCTGTCGATCCCCACGCTCGACGAGAAGGCGTGGCGAGCGACCGAGCCTCACACTCCCAATCCCCGCGCACGATTGGAGGCGGTGGCAGAGCTCAACCGCGCGGGGATTCCGACGGGGGTGCTGATCGCGCCGCTGATGCCGGGCATCAACGACGCGCCCGAGCAGGTCGAGCCGCTGCTGGACGCGGCGGCCGAGGCGGGCGCGACGAGCGTAGGCGGGGCGACGCTGCACCTGCGCGGCGAGGTGCGCCAGGTGTTCATGGGCTGGCTGCACGCCCATCGGCCGGACCTCGTGGCCCGCTACGAGCAGCTCTACCGGCGCGGCGCCTACGCGCCGGTAGAGGAACGCAGGCGCTTGTCGCGGCTGGTTCGCCGTGGCGGTACGCCCGGCGCGTTCTGGCGCACCAGCCCGGCGGCGGATGACGAGCGGGCGGCGACCGCTCGACAGGACTTTGATCCGCTCGCCGATGCTCGGCAGGAGAGCCTGTTCTGATCAGCGCTTGTCGCGCTGTGCGGCCGCGAACTTGCGGGAGATCGCATCCGAGCCCATTCGCCGCGCGACGTTCATGGCAAGCTCGGGGGCGAGGCCGGCCACGGCCGCGCCGGCGCGCAGCGATAGCGGCGCCACATCGACCTCAGCGCGGTTGTCGCTCGATCGCCTCGACGACCGCGCACGCGACGTCTTCGGGTGAGCGCGTGCCGACGCCCGGCGGCAGGCGCACCCCGGAGTCGGCGAACATGCCGGCGTCGCGGATGAAGCCGGGAAACACGGTGGACACGCCCACGCCGCTGGCGTGAAGGTCGGCGCGCAGCCCGGCGGCGAAGCCGCGCAGGCCAAACTTGGTGGCGCTGTAGACAGCGCTGCCGGTGGTGGCTGACTTGCCGGATAGCGAGGACATGAACAGCAGGTGGCCGTTGCGGCGCGCGAGCATGCCGGGCAGCAGCGCATGGGCGAGCACGATTGGAGCGCGCAGGTTGACCTCCAGCGCGCGGTCGAGCTCCTCGATGCTGAAGGTCTCGATACGTCCAGAGCCGGGCAACGCGGCGTTGGCGATCAGGAGGTCCACGGCGCCGGCGTCGTCGATCAGGCGCTCGATCTGTACACGGTCGCTGAGATCGACGGCCAGCGCGCGCGCGCCGAGCTCGCCGGCGAGCGCATCGAGCGCCTCGACCCGCCGGCCGGTCAGGATCAGTTGGCCGCCGCGGGCCGCCACCAAGCGCGCGATCGCCTGTCCGATCCCGCCTGTGGCGCCTGTGAGCAGCACTGTGGCGCCGGCGATCCGCACAAGCTGTGAGCCTATCCGCAGATGCAGGTGATCGCGTTGTTCGGACCGACGGGCGTGGGCAAGACCGCGGTGGCGGTGTCGCTGGCCGAGCTGCTGCGCGCGCAGGGGCGGGATCCGGTGGCTGTGTCGGCGGACGCCCTGCAGGTCTACGCCGGTCTGGAGACTGCTCACGGGCGTCGCTTCGCCGGCCGAGCAGGCGCGCCTGGAGCACCGGCTGATCTCCTTCTTGCCGGTCGACGCGACGTTCAGCGCGGGCCAGTACGCGCAGCTGGCCCACGCGCAGATCGACGAGCTGCTGGCGGCGGGCAGGCGGCCGATCGTGGTGGGCGGCACCGGCCTGTACCTGCGCGCGGCGCTGACCGAGCTGAGCCTGCGACCGCCGCCGGCCGAGGGCGTGCGCGAGCGCTGGATCGTCGAGCTCGAGCGCCATGGCGCGCAGGCGCTGCACGCGCGGCTGGCCGCGCGCGCGCCGTGGGCGGCGCAGGAGATCGACCCGAACGACCGCCAGCGGGTGGTGCGCGCGCTGGAGCTGTTGGAGGCCGGCGAGCTGGACCCCCCGACGGCCCTTCGCAGCTGTGGAGCGAGGAGATGCGCCACCTGACGCTGCTGGTCGGGCTGACGATGGAGCGCGAGGCGCTGTATGCGCGCGATCGATGCACGCGTGGACGCGATGGTCGCGGCGGGCGTCGGGGAGGAGGTCCGCCGCGCACACGCGGCCGGCGCATCACAGACCGCGCGCAAGGCGCTAGGCTTCGACGAGCTGCTTGCCGGCGACGTGGAGGCGATGAAGCGGCGCACGCGCAACTACGCCAAGCGCCAACTCACGTGGATGCGCAAGCTGGCGGGCGTGCAGACGATCGACGTGACCGGCCGCGCCGCGGATTCGGTTGCGCGCGAGATCCTGGCCGCGGCGCCTGACCTAGACTCCGGCGCCCCATGACAATGGCCTTCGAGAAGTGGCAGGCGCTCGGCAACGACTATCTGATCGTGGAGCGCGACAGGCTCCCGTTCGAGCTCACGCCCGCGCGCATTCGCAGGCTGTGCGAGGGCCACTTCGGCGTATACGCCGACGGCGTCCTGCTGCTCTCGCCGCCGGCCAACCCCGAGCATGTGGCCGACCTGCGCATCTTCAACCCGGATGGCTCGGAGGCGGAGCTGTCGGGCAACGGCGCGCGCGAGGCGATCCTGTACCTGCGCACGCGTGGCTGGACTGACCGCGACAGCTTCTCGATCCACACCGTCGCGGGCGAGATCCGACCGACGATCACCGGCCCGGACACGTGCACGGTGGACATGGGCTGCGCGAGCCTGCGCTCCGACGACTTCCCCGGTGGTCCCGAGGACGGGCTTGGCGAGGTGAGCGCCGCGGGGCGCACCTGGCGCTTTCGCCACGTGTCGATCGGCAACCCGCAGTGTGCGATCCACGTCGACTCGCTCGCCGAGCTAGCCGCACTGGACCTGCCGGCGATCGGGCCACACATTGAAGGCCACCCCCAATTCCCCAACCGCACGAACGTGTCGTGGTACACGCAGGTCGCTGACGACCGTCCCGGCCAAGATCGCCCATCGACGCGTATCCGCGCGCGGATCTTCGAGCGCGGCGTGGGGGAGACGCTGTCGTCGGGCACAGGGGCCAGTGGGGCGGCGTGTGCATATACGCTCGAACGAACAGCGGAGAAACCGATGTCGCGCAAAGCAATGCACCGATGGCCGTCGCAGATAACCGTGCTGCTCGACGGCGGCGAGTTGGAGGTGCAGGTGGCAGACGACCTGCGCGTCAACCTGACAGGCTGGGCGCGGCCCGTGTTCGCGGGCCGCCTCAGCGAGGAGTTCGAAAAGGAGCTGCATGGTACGACCGAGTGAGAGCAATGCGACCGTCTAAGCGCCTGGAGCGCATCCCGCCGTATGTGTTCGCCCAGCTGGAGCGCAAGATCGCAGACAAGCGCGCGGCGGGTGTGGACGTGATCAGCCTGGGCATCGGCGACCCGGACCGTCCGACGCCGCCGCTGATCGTGGAGGCGATGCAGGAGGCGGTGACCGAGCCCGAAACGCACAGCTATCCGACCAACCGCGGTCGCGAGGACTTCCGTGGCGCGGTGCGCGACTTCTATGAGCGGCGCTTTGATGTGACGCTTGATCCCGACAGCGAGGTGATCCCGGCGCTGGGTGCCAAGGAGGCGATCTTCAACCTCAACCTGGCGTTCCTAGACCCGGGCGACTACGCGCTGGCGGCCGACCCAGGCTACCCCGTCTACACGGCCGGCCCGTGGCTTGCGGGCGCCGAGCCGGTGCTGATGGCGCTCGACCCCGAGCGCGGCTTTACCCCCAACCTCGACGCGATCGACGCGGACGTGGTGGCCAAGGCCAAGCTGATGTTCCTGGGCTACCCCAACAACCCGACGGGGGCGATCGCGCCGGAGGGCTTCTTCGAGCAGGTGGTGGCGTTCGCGCACGAGAACGACATCCTGGTGGTGCACGACAACGCCTACTCAGAGATCGTGTTCGACGGCTACAGCGCGCCGTCGTTCCTGGCCACGCCCGGGGCCAAGGACGTGGGCGTGGAGGTGTTCTCGCTGTCCAAGGGCTACAACATGACCGGCTGGCGCTGCGCGGCGGTGGTGGGAAACAGCCAGGCGCTGCACACCTTCTGGCAGCTGAAGACGAACATCGACTCGGGCATGTTCGAGGCGGTGCAGCTGGCGGGCATCGCTGCGCTGTCGCCGGACGCGGACGCGGAGGTGGCGTCGATGAACGAGCTGTACCGGCGCAGACGCGACCTGGTGTGCGAGGCGCTGCGCAAGATCGGCGTGCACGTGCGCCCGCCGCACAGCACGATCTACGTGTGGGCGCCCGTGCCCGAGGGCTTTGCCAGCTCCGCCGACTACTGCGAGCACGTGCTCGAGCGCACCGGCGTGGTGCTCACACCGGGCGCCGCCTACGGGCCGGCCGGAGAGGGCTGGTTTCGCATCTCGCTGACAACCCCCGACGAGCGACTGATCGAGGCGGTGGAACGCCTGGGCGCGCTTGAGTCCTCGGCCTAGACTGGAGGGATGCAAGCGACAGCACCACGCGCGCGCCAACGCGCCTTCTGCATCGCGGCGTTGCCCGTCGGCGACGATCTGTCCGAGCTGGGTGAGCTGCTGCGCACGGCGGGCGTGGCGGTGGTGGGGGAGATGGTCCAACAGCGCGAGCAGCCGCATCCCAACAGCTATCTGGGCCCTGGCAAGGTGGTCGAGGCGAAGGCCGCGGCGAAGTCGTGCGACGCGAACGTGATCGCCTGCGACGATGAGCTGACGGCGCGCCAGGAGCGAAACCTGGAGGAGGCGCTGGGCCTGCCGGTGGTGGATCGCACGACTGTGATCCTCGACATTTTTGCCTCGCACGCGGGTAGCGCGGAGGGCAAGCTGCAGGTCGAGCTGGCCCAGCTGGAGTACAACATGGCGCGCATGCGCGGCCTGTGGAGCCACCTGGAGCGCTTGGGCGGCGGCATCGGCACGAGGGGCCCGGGCGAGACGCAGATCGAGACCGACCGGCGCTTGGCGCGTAACCGCATCGCGACGCTGCGCAGGCGCCTAGAGCACGTCAAGGGCACGCGCGCGGTGCAGCGCGCCGAGCGCGAGCGCGCGGCGCTGCCGACGGTGGCTCTGGTGGGCTACACCAACGCGGGCAAGTCGACGCTGCTCAACGCGCTCACGGGCTCGGAGGTGGGCGTGCGCGACCGCCTGTTCCACACCCTGGACCCGACCACCCGAACGCTGCGCCTGGGCGGGCGCCCGTACCTGCTGACAGACACGGTCGGCTTCATCAGCAAGCTGCCCCACCAGCTGGTGGACGCGTTTGCGGCCACGCTGGAGGAGACGCGCCGGGCGGAGCTGCTCGTGCACGTGCTGGACGCCTCCGCGCCACCGGCCCAGCGCGAGGTCATGAAGCAGGCCGTCGAGCAGACCCTGGAGGAGATCGGCGCGGGCGAGCGGCCGCGGCTGCTGGTGTTGAACAAGATCGACCTGCTCGACGAGCAGGCGCGCGACGAGCTGCGCTTTGCCCATCCCGAGGCGGTGCTGGTGAGCGGGGCAAGTGGGGAGGGTCTTGATGATCTTGGCGGGCGCATCGAGCGCGAGCTGGCCCACACGCTGCGTGCGCTCGATCTGTTGGTGCCCTACGCCGACGGCACCAGCCTGGCTGAGCTGCACGAGCTGGCGGGCGAGGTCACCCGCGAGGACACCGCTGAGGGCGTGCGCGTGCACGCGCTCGTGCCCGCCCGTCTGGCCGAGCGCTTCGCCAGGTTCGCGCTGGAAGGCAGCTGAAGGGCGTCAGCGCTCGATGTGCACGACGGCGCGGCCGACGCCGATGATCTCCATCTCGGTCTGCGGCGCGCACACGGCGACCTGCTCGGCCTCGTCGCGCAGGGTGCGGCGCAGGGCGACGAACGCGGCGCTGCCGACGAGCGCGGGGACCCACAGCGCGATGGCACGGTAGATCAGCACCGCGCCGGCGGCCTCGGTGATGGAGACGTGGTAGAGCACGAGCGTGCCGAGCAGGCCGGCGTCGACGCCGCCGATACCTCCCGGGACGGGGATCAGGCCACCGAGCTCGCCGATTAGGTAGGCGAGCGCGAGGATCGCGATCGGCGGCGCGGCGCCCAGGGCGCGAAAGCCGGCCCACAGGATCAGCACGTCGAAGACCAGGTAGGCGAGCAGACCGGCGATCAGGATCGCGTTGCCCTCGCGCAGGCGCACGAGCGACTCCTGAACGCCCTCGGCGAGCGCTTTGAGCACTTCGCGCTGGGCACGCACCCACTTGGAGGGTTCGCTGTGACGATGCAGGCGCTCGCCCCGGCGGCCGGCCAGACGCCCGGCGATCAGCGTGGCGGCGACGGCCGCGATCGCGATGGCGGCGGGAAGGGCGGTCAGCAGCAGGTTGCGCTCGCCCGCCAGGACGCCGAGCGCGAGCGCGAAGCCGATCAGGATCACACCCAGCACGTTGGGCACGCTGGTCAACAAAAAGAACGCGACGGTGCGGCGGGCGATCTCGCGGGTCTGCATGCCGCCGCGGCGCAGCGCCCACGCCCCCAGTGCCAGCCCGCCGGCGCCGCCGGTGGGGAACAGGGCGTTGGCGCCCAGCTCGGACATGCCCACCTGCGTACTCACGCGCCAGCTCATGCGCCTGCAGAAGATCATCCGAAAGACCGCCACATAGCCCACGCCCGACAGCAGCTTGAGCGCCACTCCGAGCGCCACCCATGCGGGCTTGGTGTGCGCAAGTCGCGAGCGCAGGCTGCCGAGGCCGGGCAGCAGGGTGACGACGGCGACGACCGCGAGCAATATCGCGCAGGCCACCAGCAGGCGCGAGCGCAGCTTGCGACGACTGAGCTCGTCGGGGACCGCGAGCTCGTCGGGGCTCACCTGCCTGACGTCCGGTAGCTCTGTCTTCACGAGTCATGCTTAGCACGTGAGCGCCTGCTTTCAGCGCTCGCCGTCTTGTTGGCGCCCGCGCGCGGGCCGGTGCTCAGCGATCGTCGCCGCTGCCCGACAGCACGCCCCTGCGCTGACGCGAGAGCAGCTTGTCGAGATTGGCCTGGGCGACGTCGTCGAGGTCGAGGTCGAGCTCGGTGGCAAGCTGGGCGACGTACCAGAGCACGTCGCCCAGCTCCTTGGCCATCGCCGCACGGCGCTCGTCGCTGATCTCGCCGCGGTCGTCGCGGATGGCCTTCTTGGCGTGCTCGGCCACCTCGCCCGCCTCGCCCGCCAGGCCCAGCGCCGGGTAGGCCAGCCAAGCTTCGCGCGGGTACTCGGCGGTGACGCGGGAACGCCGTTGGTAGTCGCACAGCTCCATCACGCGATCGTATGTGGCGCAGCGATCTGGCGCTGGCGCGCGACTGCCGAGTTTGCGGACGATCGTGGCAGCCGCGGTCTCAGACGCCCGCGGCGTGGCGGGCGTCCAGATGCGTCTCGCGCTCGAGCTCGTCGTGCAGGGGCGCGAGCTCGCCCGCGGCGATGCCCAGCGCGCGGGCGATCAGCCAGTCGGCGAACCAAACGTTCTTGGGCAGCAGCGGGCCGTGCAGGTAGGTGCCGATCGTGTTGGCGGTGCGCGCGCCCTCCAGGCCGCTGTGCCCGTCGTTGCCAAACCCCTTCAGCACGCGCCCCAGCGGCTGCTGGCCTGCGCCCAGGTATGTGCGCCCGCCGTGGTTCTCGAACCCGGCCAGCACGCGCGTGCCGTCCGCATCGCCGTCGAGCGTGACCTCGATCGCGACGTTGCCGATCAGGCGTGGCGCGTCCTCGCGCACGGTGCGCACGTCGAGCAGGCCCACACCAGGGATCTCCTCATCGCCAAGGGTGTAGGAGTGCCCGAGCAGCTGGTAGCCGCCGCACACGCCAAGCACCACAGCCCCGCGCGCAGCCGCCGCCGCCAGCCCCGCGCGCTTGGTCTCGAGCAGGTCCTGGGCACACAGACGCTGGTCGCGATCCTGGCCGCCGCCGATGTAGAACAGGTCGTGCGAGGTGCCGTCCAGCGGCTCGCCGAGGCCGCTGGCGGAGAGCGTGAAGTCGATCCCCCGCCAGGCGCAGCGACGCTCGAGCACGATCAGGTTGCCGCGATCGGCGTAGATGTTCATCAGGTCCGGGTACAGCGCGCACACCCGCAGCGCGAGCTGTGGCGCGACGCCGGCTCGGCCAGCGGGGGGGACGCCTGGCGCGCCGGGCTCAGGCACGCAGGATCACCATCGTGCTGCCCACGTGGTCGCGCGTGGGCGCGATCGCACGGGTTGGCTGTGGGCTGAAACCCGCCGCCCGTCCCTCATCCTCCAACGCGCCAGCGGTCACGCGATCGAGCTCCACCACGTCGGTCTCACATGGCGCGTGCGGCGAGTCGACTGATTGTCCTGCGGGGATCACCCGCCGCTCGCGCTCGATACGGATAACGCGCCGGCGCACGTGCACGCGTGTGGCGCTGCTGATGTACGTCCTCCCGTCCAGCGTGACCGTCTCTGGACTGGGCGGCGCGTCGCCGGCGGCGCAGTCGAAGGGGTCGAGGTCGCAGACGATCGCGCACGCCAGCAGCCCGCCCGCACGCAGGTGCGCCTGCGCCTGCGCCAGGAAGGCGGCGCGTCCTGCCGGGCCGCCCAGCAGCTGGACGGTCTGCATCGCCACGATGCACAGCGCGAAGTCGCGGCGGCGCAGCTGGAAGGCGCGTGCGTCGCCCACGAGCGCGCGCACGGTCATGCTCTGGGCGCGTTGGGCGAGCGCGCCAAGGAGGATCGGGTCGCGCTCCAGCGCGGTTACGCGATGGCCCGCGCGCGCGAGGTACAGTGCGACCCTGCCCGTGCCCGCGCCGACGTCCAGGATCGCGCCGGAGCGCGACTGGGCGAGCTCGCGCCACAGCGGCAGGTCGGCACGGTAGCTGCCGCACTCCAGGTCATGCCAGATGACCTCGCGCGCGACGCCGGTCGTCCGCTGGGGATCGCCGCCGTGCTCGCGTGAGGACGTCAGGACCATGCGCTGGCGGCCTCCCCGCGCGCCACGAGCAGCTCGCGCAAGGAGAGCATCGCGGTGTATGTCGGCAGCGCATACAGCGGCGCGCTTTCGTCGGGGCGGTCGGCAGCCGCCTGGCGCAGCGCTGCGTGCAGCTGGGGCTGCACGTGGATGCGGTCAGCGGACACGCCCGCGTACTTCAGGCGTGTGGCCAGGTCGGCAGCACGGGTGCCGGCACACGTCGCCAGCCTGACCCGTCCGGCGAGCAGCTCGAAGTCGGCGTCCCAGATCCAGGACACGTCGCGCCCGTCGGCGATGCGATCGTTCAAGACCCCCAGCAGGTCGTGCTCGCCGGGCTCCAGCGCGAGCGTGCGCAGCACCTCGTTGGCGCCCGCCGGGTTCTTGACGAGCATGATGCGCAGCTCGCGCCGGTCCGCAGTCGCGCCGCCATCCGCGACGGCGGTCGAATCGGCTGTGGCGTAAGAACGTCCCGATGCGCCCGACAGCGACAGGCTGACCGTCTCAGCCCGCCCGAACGCTGGCCTGGCGGCCTGCAGGCCGGACACGATGTGCTGCAGTGGCACGTCGAGCGCGGTCGCCAGCGCGGCGGCGGCGAGCGCGTTGTAGACGTTGTACAGGCCGGGCAGGGCCAGCGACACGTGGGCCTCGCCGGCGGGCGTGCTCAGGTCGAACGCGGCAGCGTGCACTCCTTGCAGGCTCACCCGCGTAGCGGTCACCGCGGGCGCCGGGCGCGCCTGGTTGCAACTGGGGCAGTGGTAGTGCCCGAGGTGGCCGAGGTAAACCGCGTCGAAGTGGTAGGGCGCACCGCAATTGCGGCAGTGCTTGGCGTCGGCCGCGTGGGACAGGCCCGACAGCGCCAGCGAATCGTCTTGCACGCCGAAGTACAGCGCGCCGGCGTGCTCGCGGCCGAGGTCGGCCACGAGCGGGTCGTCGGCATTGAGGACCAGCTGCGCTTCGCCTTCGCCGAGCACGCGCGCCCAGCTGTCGGCGATCGTCTCCAGCTCGCCGTAGCGGTCGAGCTGATCGCGAAACAGGTTTGCAAGCACGATCGCGCGGGGATGCAGCTGGGCAGCGAGCGTCGCCAGCCACAGCTCGTCGACCTCGAACAGACCCAGCTCGCCGGCCATGCGCCCGCGCGGGCGGGCGGCGTCCAGCAGCGTGGTTGCGATCCCGCCTGCCATGTTGGCGCCCGCCTGGTTGTGCACCAGCGAAACGCCCGCCTGCTGGAATATCTGGGCGGCCATCGCGGCGGTGGTCGTCTTGCCGTTGGTCGCAGACACGAGCGCGCTGCCGCGCGAGAGACGTGCGCCGAGCGCGCCGATCGCGTGCGGGTCCAGACGCATCAGCGCCTTGCCCGGCGCGCTCGTGGCGCCGCCGCCGCGCAGGCGCGACAGCGCGCCCACTGCGCGTGCGAGCGCGAGCTTGGGGGCGGCCACGCCTGCCATTACGCGTCCGCCGTAAAGGCCGAATCGGGGCCGTCCTGTGTCGGCAACAGCATCGTGATCGCTCCCGCCAGCGCCCGCACGCGTACAGGCAGTTGCCCGATCGGATCGCCGTCCGCATACATCGCAAACGGACGGTCTGCGGCGAGGGCGATCTCGCGTGCGCGAAAGACGTGTACGTGGGGCTCGTGTACGTGCGTGCCCTTGAACACCTTGGGGAAGATCCGCGTCAGGAACGCCAGCTTGTTTACGTTCTCGAGCACCACCACCTCGAGCAGACCGTCGTCGAGCATCGCGCCGGGGGCCGCGCGCATGCCCCCACCGTAGGTCTTGGAGTTGGCAGCGCCGACCGTGTAGGCCGAGAAGACGTGGCGCTCTCCCGGCGGTTCGAGCTCCAGCTCAAAGCGCGCGGGCCTCCACGCGATCAGCGCCCGCAGCGCCCCGTATGCGTAGACCAGGCCTCCCAGCCACGACGGAGCTTCGTTGGCGATCCGGTTGGCTTCGCTGTCGAAGCCCACCGAGGCGATGCCGATGAACGCCTGTCCGGCGCCGGCTCCGTTGCCGTCACGGGGCTCCACGAGCCCGAGGTCGACCGGGCGAGCGCGTCCCTGGGCGACGATCGCGGCGGCCGCCCGTGGCTCGTCGGGTATCGACAGCACCCGCGCCAGGTCGTTGCCACGACCGCCCGGGATGACGCCCAGCAGCGCCCCGGGCACGTGGCGCAGCGCGTCGGCGAGCACGCCGATCAGGCCATCGCCGCCGAGCGCCACGACCGTCTCGCCGCGCCCGGCCGCCTGCACGGCGAGCTCGCGGGCATGGCCCAGGTCGCGCGTGTCGGCGCGGCTGACGATCAGCCCGTGCGCCCGCAGTGCCTCCAGGGCTATCGGCGCGAGCCGAGCGGCCCTGCCCCCGCCGGCGGCCGGGTTGACGATCAGGCAGACGGGCGCGTCAGTCAAGCCGACCGCAGTCTATGAAGGCCCGCCCACCCTGCCCGCCAGCGTGCGGCGGTCAGGAGGAGCCACTGCGCGCGGCCGTCCGGGCCCGGTCGCGCCGCCGCCGCCCGATTGCCGCGATCACGGCCAGCACCGCGATAACCAGGAACAGCCCCAGCAGGATCCCCGGCGCGAGGCCAAGGCCGCCGAACGGCAGCGCCACGAGCTCCACGAGCCCGAGGCCGACGGCGAGCAGCGCGATGATCAGGGCGATGATCAAAAGGACGCCGCGGATGCGCGCCAGCACACCCGCCGATCCGGGGGGGATGAGCAGGCCCATCGCGCGCAGCGCGAACAGCTGGCGGCCACTGGGCGGGGCCTGCCCGAGGCGCTCGACGGCGTCCTTGAGGTCGCCCGCGCGGCGTTCGGCCAGCGCCATCGACGCGTCGGCCATGCGCCGCAACTGCATCCGCTCCTGGGGCCGCGCGGCTGCGATCGCACGCTGGAAGTAGCCGCGGGCGGCCTCTGCGTCAAAGCGCTCGGCGGCACGCCCGCCGAGGATGGCCAGCGCGGCGGACTTGTACTTGGTCTCGGCCTCGAGCTCCTCGTCGGAGCGCTGCTCGAGCGCCTGGATGGCCTCGAACGCGCCGCGCTGCTCGATCCGGACCTGGCGTTGTTTGGGGGCCATCGTCGGCAATTCTATGGCTCAGGCGGGCTCCTCGCGGGAGGCGTGCGCCCGGGCGGCTCGTGGGCCATCCGGCTGGGCCGCTGCGGGGGCGCTCGCCGAGCGGCGCGTTTCCCTGCAGAGATGGTCAGGCGGTATCCTCGGCGCGTGTTCACTGTGCGTCTGGCGTCTCATGGCCGCAGCGCGATCGTGCGCTTTGCCTGCGTGACTCTCTTGCTGCTGGGCTCGCTCGGCGCGATCGGGGCGCCGGTTGCGATCTCCGCGGAACTGTCAGGTGGCAACGCGCTCGGCGAACTGACAAAAAGCGAACCGGAAGCGACAACCACTGCAGCGAAAACCACCCCAACGACGACCACAGAAGAAACGAAGAACAACTCCTCGACGGTCTTCCTGGCGATCGGCGCCGGCGCGGTGCTGCTGCTGGGGATCGTGTTCGTGATCATGCGCGACGTGCGCAGGGTGGCCCCCGCGGGCGACGTCGAGCTGGCCGAGGCCACCGTGGCGCGCGACACCGCGCTGAGGGTGAGCAGGCGCCGTGCCAAAGCCAAGGCGGCGCGCCAGCAGCGCAAACGCAACCGCCGCTAGCTGGGCGACCCGCCGCTGTCAGTAAGCGGCTGTCAGGAAGCGGGCGCGTGTGAGTGAGCTGGCGCGCTAGTGCGAGACGCTCACCCGGCGCGTGCTGCGCACAGGGGTGCGGACGCGACGCGGCGAGGGAGCGGGCGAGCCGTGCTGGGGGCCGCGCCGAGGCCGGCGCGGGAAGGGTGCGCGCGGATGGGGGTTCAGCGGGCCGCCGGGCAGCGCGTGCGAGCCGCCGTCCTCTTCGGAGGAGTCAGAGGCGTCGGGCGCGCGCATGGCCTCGTCGTCGCGAAAGGGGATCCACAGCATGAGAGCGGCGATCGGCAGCTTGATCAGCGTGAGCAGCAGCAAGATCCACACCCACAGAGGCATCTCGCCAGCGATGCTACTACTGCGCTGTGCAATCGCAAAACGCCAAAGCGCTGGAGGGGCTGGCCGAGCAGATCGCAGGCTGCAGGCGCTGCCCGCGCCTGGTGCAATGGCGCGAGCGTGTCGCGCGCGAGCGTCGCGCGGCGTTCGCCTCGCAGCGCTACTGGGGGCGCCCGCTGGCGGGCTTTGGCGACCCGGCCGCGCGGCTGCTCGTGCTGGGGCTCGCGCCGGCGGCGCACGGGGCCAACCGCACCGGGCGCATGTTCACGGGCGATCGCTCGGGGGACTTCCTGTATGCGGCGCTGTTTCGTGCGGGCTACGCCAACCAGCCGCTGTCGCGTGACCGCGACGACGGCCTGCGCCTAAGCGACGCGTGGATCACCGCCGCGGTGCGCTGCGCACCGCCGGCCAACCGGCCGACGCCGGCCGAGCGCGACGCGTGCTTGCCCTGGGCGGTGCGCGAGGCGGGTCTGCTCGAGAACGCGCGCGTGCTGCTGTGCCTGGGCGCCTTTGCTTGGGACGCCGCGCTGCGGCTGGTCGCCGAGCTCGCCGATCCCGCCGTGCCCGTGCCGCGTCCGCGTCCGCGCTTCGGGCACGCTGCCGAGCTGGTGGGCGAGCGCTACACGCTGCTCGGTTGCTACCACCCCAGCCAGCAGAACACGTTTACGGGCAGGCTCACCGAGGCGATGATCGACGCGGTACTGGCGCGCGCTCGCGAGCTGGCGGAGAGCTGCGACTGAGGACCGGTCGCGCTGCGCACGCTGCCCTCATGAGGGGACGCCCGGCCTTGTGCTGCCTGCCCGCTAGAGTGGTGGTAGAGCTGGATGAGGATCGTGATCACAGCCATCGTCGCTGCGGCGCTGGCGCTCTTGGCGGCGAGCATGCTCGGAGTTGCCTCCGCGGAAGCTCCCGCTCCCACGACGACCACCGTCGCTACTCCCGTGCCAGCGAGTCCGCCTGTGCGCACCGTGAGCGTGCAGGGCGTGGGAACCGCCCCGCTCGCCCAGGGTTCGAGCGCGGCGAGCGCGACGGCCGATTACCGTCAGGCGATGGCGGCGGCGGTGTCCGACGGCCAGAACAAGGCGGAATTCCTGGCTGGGAAGGTGGGCGCGACGCTCGGCGTCGTGCAGAACGTCACCGAGGGTGGTGGGTCGATCGAATGTCGCGGCGAAGAATCCACGTACACCGGGTACGAAGGCGAACAGCCGGACTTCGGCTCGTCAGGATCCACGGTCCTGCCCGAGCGCGCGGCTGCGGCGGCGCCCCCGGCTACTCCGTCGAGTCACAAGGTCAAAAGCAAGCACCGCAAGGCGCGTCATCCGTCTGCCAAGACGGCTGCTGTATCGACATGCACGTTGAGCGCTCAGGTATCGCTCGTATACGCGCTCGATTGAGCGGACCGGCTGGGGATCGGAAGTCCTAGGGCCGGATGGCTCTGGCGCGATGCGCCGGCCGGCCGACTACCCTCAGTCGGTGCCATACACCACCGCCGAGGGCCAGAAGCAGCTGCTCGAAGTCACTCGCCGAGGCGACCGAGGGCCTGGGGACGGCGCTCGCGTCGCTGAGCGAGGCATACGAGCTGCTCGACGAGAGCACCGCAGAGCGTCTCGAGCAGGCGTTGTTTCGCCCCGTGCAGCTGGCCTACGGGCGCGCCCGGCGCACGTACACAGAATTCGCGGCACGCAACGGCCTGCCGGCACGCACGTTCGAGCCGTCGGTGGCCGGGGCGCCGGCGCATGGTGTGAAGGGCTTCATCGACAGCGCCGTGTCGGCGGTTGCAAACGCCAACGGGCTGCTCGCCACGCTGCAGGATTCGATGCTGCCCGTCGAGGTCGGCGACGAGCAGCTGCGCGCCGGGCTCGAGCAGGTTCGCGAGCTGATCGACGGTCTTGGCGGGCAGGCACGCGAGCTGGTGCGCACGTTCGGTCGATAGACCTCGCGCATGCGCGCGCCCACAAGGGATGTCGAGGCCTCCTGGTTCTCAGTCAACCGGCGCGCCGTTGGCGGTGAGCAGCACCTCGATGTTCCCGCGTGTGGCGTTTGAGTACGGGCAGACCTGGTGTGCGGCGCGGACCAGCTCGACGGCCGTGGCGGGGTCCTCGATCGCTGGCAGCGTCACGTCAAGCCCGACCGACAGCTGAAAGCCGCCGTGGCCGTCGGGGGAGAGGGAGACCTGCGAGTCGATCGCCGCGTCGCCCGTCTCGGCCTTGGCGCGGCGCGCCACCACGCCCAGCGCGCCCTCGAAGCAGGCGGCATAGCCGACCGCGAACAGCTGCTCGGGGTTGGTGCCGCCGCCGGCGCCGCCCATCTCTGCGGGCAGCCGCAGGTCGACCTCCAGCGCGCCGTCGCTGCTGCGCCCATGCCCCTCGGCGCGTCCCCCTGTGACGTGCGCCTTGGCTGTGTAGAGCTTGTCTGCCATCGCATCCCTCTCTCGCTCGCGTTTGTGCCCGGTACGGAGGTCCCGCCGGACGCCTGCCGCGCTATAGAGTAGGGAGGAGGTGAGCGCAGCGACGCATCTCCCGACCGGCGCTGGCGAAGCGGCCGAGGATGCCACGGCGTTGCTGTTGGTCGAGGATGACGAGGGCGACGCGCTGCTTGTGGCCGATCAGCTCAAGCAGTCCCTGCCTGGCGGCAGGCTGGTGTTCGCCCGTACGCTGGCCGAGGCGCTGCCGATGCTGGACGCGGGAATCGATTGCGTGCTGCTGGATCTGCAACTCCCTGACGCGAGTGGGCTGCGCGCGGTGCAGAAGGTGCGCTCGCGCTCGCCTTCGATACCTCTGATCGTGCTGACCGGCCTCGACGACGAGGCGGCGGGCGTGGCTGCAGTGAGCGCGGGAGCACAGGACTATCTGGTCAAGGGCAAGGTCGACGGCGGCGTCCTCGCTCGCGCGATCCGCTATGCGATCGGCCGCCGGCGGGCTGACGAGACAGAGCGTGCACTGATGCTCGCCCAGGCCCAGACGCAGGAGGCGGCGCGCCTTGAACGCGGCTTGACGCCCACGCCGATGATCTCCGGCTCGGGCACGTGGGTGGCGTCGTGCTACCGGCCCGGTCGTCGCCGGGCCCTGTTGGGCGGCGATTTCTATGACGCGGTTGCCACGCCCGACGGCAAGCTGCGGCTGCTCGTGGGCGACGTGTGCGGCCATGGCGCGGACGAGGCGGCGATCGGGGCGTGCCTGCGTAGCGCCTGGCGCGCGCTGGCGCTCGCCTGCGATGGTCTAGCCGAGACGATCCCGATCCTGCAGGAGATCCTCGAGCACGAAAGGCACCTCCCGAGCCTGTTCGCGACGCTATGCACCCTGGAGATCCTGCCGGCAACCGCGACCGCCAGGGTGATCCGAGCCGGCCATCCGGCGCCGATCGTGATCGCCGGCGACGAGGTGTCGAGCTTCGATGACTCGGTGGGCGACGCGGCGATCGGCGTGGGCGCTGCGAGCTGGTCGGAGCGCGTGTTCGATCTCCCCGGCGAATGGGCGCTGCTGCTGTACACCGACGGGATCATCGAGGGCCGCGTGGGCGCCGGCTCTGAGCGGCTGGGTGAGGCTGGGCTGCACCGACTGGTCGCCGAGCGGATCCGGGGCCGGGCGGGCTGGCGCGAGGATCCCAACGCGCTGCTGGACGAGCTCGTGGCTAGCGCGGAGGAGCTCAACGGCGGGCCCCTGGTAGACGATGTGGCGATGATCCTGATCGGTCCGCGTCAGGTCTCCACGATCGGGCCGTGAGCGACGCCGACCGCATGGGCCCCAGCCGGCCGCGCCGACTCGCCGGCCTGCGCGTGGGGCAGTCGCTGTCGATAACAATCGGGGTGCTACTTGCTTTCGCCGTGATCGGCATCGGCCTCGCGCTGGTCGCCAACGGCCGCTTGTCAGACCGACGCGACCTGCTGCTCAACGAGATCGGTCCGTCGCTGCGATCGGCGATCCAGCTCGAAAACGGCCTTGTCAACGAGGAGACGGGCCTGCGCGGCTACGCGATCGCCCAACAGCCGAGCTTCCTGGAACCGTATCGCCAGGGGTTGGCAACTGAAGCGAGCGCCTTCGCGGACTTGCGCGCGCGTGCGGGCGCGACGGGACCGAGGGTGGCGCGCCAGTTGACGCAGTTGCGCCAACGCATCAGCACCTGGAGAGCCCAGTATGTGATTCCCGCGCTTGCCGACGTGGCCAAGATGCACCGTCTCTCGGTTGCAGCAAGCCTGCAAGGCAAGCGCCTGTTCGACGCCGTCAGGCGCCCACTGACGAGCGTGCAGAGCGAGCTCAACCGCGAGGACGTGGCCACGCGCAGCCAACTGAGCTCGGCAGCCAACCTGTTGCAGGGCGTGCTGATCGCGGCCGGCGTGCTCATCCTGGGCAGCCTGCTCGGCGCGGGCGTGTTCCTGCGCCGGATGATCATCGCGCCGCTGGCCAGGCTCGGCGCGGAGGCCAAACGGGTGGCCAGCGGAGAGTTCACGGTGCCGCTGACGGTCCATCCCGGGCCGAGGGAGATGGCGGAGATGGGCGCGGAGATCGACGCGATGAGAGAGCGCATCGTGCGCGAGCTTGCACTGGTCAGCGACGCCCACGTCCAGCTGGCCAGCCAGGCGGAGGACCTGCGCCGCTCCAACGCCGAGCTCAAGCAGTTCGCCTACGTGGCCTCCCACGATCTGCAGGAGCCGCTGCGCAAGGTGGCGAGCTTCTGCCAGGCGCTGCAGCTGCGCTACGGCGAAAGCCTGGACGAGCGTGCACAGCAGTACATCGAGTTCGCAGTCGACGGCGCCAGGCGGATGCAGGCGCTGATCAACGCGCTGCTGTCGCTTTCACGAGTGGGGCGGGGGGGAGAGCCGAGCGAGACCGTCGCGTTGAGCGAGGCGCTGGACAGGGCGAAGCGATCGCTGGCGAGCGAGCTCGAGGGGGCAGGGGCAAGGCTCGTGGTCGATCCGCTGCCGGTGGTGCGCGGCGAGCGCTCGTTGCTGGTCTCGTTGTTTCAGAACCTGCTCGCCAACGCGGTCAAGTTCCGTGGCTCGCAGGCGCCCGTCGTGCGTATCGAGTGCAGGGCGGGGACGGGGGAGTGGGAGCTGTCGGTCGCTGACAACGGCATCGGGATCGATCACGAGTACGCCGAGCGGGTCTTTCAGATCTTCCAGCGCCTGCACACACGCGACGCCTATGACGGAACCGGCATCGGCCTGGCGCTGTGTCGCAAGATCGTGGAACACCACGGCGGCCGGATCTGGCTCGATCCCGCATACTCCCCGGGGGCCTGCTTCCGGCTGACCCTCCCCATGGACGACTCCCATCGGCACATCCCCCAAGCGGACGGCGCGCGATGAAAGCCGAGCTGGCCTCGATCCTGCTTGTCGAGGACGATCCCGGCGACGTGATGCTGATTCGCGACGCGCTGGCCGAACACAAGGTCGGCAACACGCTGTCGATCGTCAGCGACGGCGTCCAGGCGATGGAATTCGTGCGCGGCGAGGGCGCATACGAGGGCGTCGAGCGGCCCGACCTGGTGTTGCTCGATCTCAACCTGCCGCGCAAGAGCGGCGCGGAGGTGCTCGCGGATATCAAGGGCGACCCAGAGCTGTCGACGATCCCGGTGGTGGTGCTCACGACCTCCAAATCCGAGGATAACGTGCTGCGCTCCTACCAGCACCACGCCAACGCCTTCATCACCAAGCCGCTGGACTTCGAGCACTTCAAAGACATCGTTCGCCAGATCGACGATTTCTTCATCGGGATTGTCAAGCTGCCGCCGCGGGGGGCGCTGGGTGACGGCGCCTGATCGTTGGGCGAGCGTGACCGTTTGACTGCTTGGCTTGCAGGGGCTCGTGATCGTTTTGTACGACACAGACTGTGGCTTTTGTCGCTGGGCGATGGCTTGGGCCGTCAAGCGCGACCGTCGCCACGTGCTCGTGACGGTGCCGATTCAGTCCCCGCTCGGGTGTGAGCTGCTGATAGACGTCGTCCCGAGCGAACGTCTTCGTTGGGCTCATGTGGTGCGCGACGACGGCTGCCGCCGCTCGGGCGGTGCCGCCGCCGCGGACGTGCTGAGCGTGCTGGGGCCAACGCGGGTGTTGGGTCGACTGGCTCACAGCCTGCCTCGGACTACCGCGCTGCTGTACGGCGTGGTAGCGGCGCGACGGAACAGCTTCGGAAGGCTCGTTGGCCGGGAGGCTCGTCGGCGCGCCGACGACCTGCTCGCAGCCACGAGCGCGACCACCTCAGCTGAGCTCGAGGTCCGGTCGAGTGCGCAGGCCTAACGAGGCTCACTCCGTGGGCTTCGGTGGGCATGGACCGGGCGGTGGTGCTAGGTGCGCGGACGGAGGCGCTGGCTCGAACCGTTCGCTGCGTTGGAGGTCGAAGATTGCGAGGAAGGGCGCACTTGGTTCGTGGTATTCGCGGCGCTCGCAAGTCACTTCGTTCTGTGACAGCGGCGCGCTTGTCGTCTCGATTCGGTCTCCGCGTCGAGCGGGAGGGGATCTCGGTCCTTTTCGGGCGGGAGAGGAAGCGGTACTGAGAGCAGCAGGCGGCGAGGCGAGGCGAAGGCCAGATACCCGTCCTGGGTGTCGAACCGCGCGACCATCCGGCCAGTTGCGAGTCGAGGATCATGACGCGCATCGTCGCGAGCGATAGCTGCGCTCCGATCGCCAGAAGATTTCCTTCGGTAGCAAGGATCGGCGGGTAGTGACCTCTTATCCAGCGCAACACGTGCCATTCCCGATTCCTCCTCGGCGAACCCACCATTTACGGCTTCACACGCCCCGGCATCGATGAGCTGTGGCTATGCGAGCTCTGAGGCGCGAGAGTCAAGCCTGGCAAAGACGCATTTGCGCCGTCCATTATCGTGCCGTCCATGATGCACCTATATCATCGAGAGCACGCGGGCCGGCCGATCATCGTTTCGGCAACCGCGTGGTCGGCCGCGTGGACGAGATCGCGAACCTCGCGGCAGATGGCTTGCTGCCAATTGGGCAGGGCATAGATGTAGGCGTCAACACGCGGGTCGGCAGCGTAGGTCACGCCGGATCCACCCTAACTTGATGACGTCGTTCAGACCATCGAGCGCGCACGTACGTCAGCAGAGCATGTGGCGGCAACCAGCACACCGCCACATGCTCTGCGCGAACGGACTCCGGGGGTCAGTGTTGGACCGCTGGAATGGCGATGGGCGCTGGCTCGGCCTGCGGCGTCGGCTCGCTGTCGACACCGGTGGCGATGGGCGGAACGGTCTCCGGCCGCTCGCCGATTCGTGCGACGTCGAGGGCGATCAGGCCGAGGTTCGCACCGGCACGCTGCTCCGACGATCGTGGTGATGACCGCCATGAGCCCGGCTGTTGCGTTGAACCCCAGCAGCGCGCCGACGAGGGCGCCCGTCAGCGCGACCCAGATGCCGATCGTCGTGGCCCTGGCCGGCCGGTCGCGGTTGACCCAGGCCCAGTAGGTGCCGAGGCCGATCGGCGTGCCGATGGAGAGAACAGCCATGAGCTCGCTGTCGAGGGGCACTGTCGGCAAAGCCACCAGCACGATGATCAGGCCGATGAACCATCCGCCGAGACCGAGCACCAGCAGGTAGACGGAGCGCAGTATCGCGCTCGCCTTGCGCCCGAAGCCGCCGCGCTTGTGCGCCCGGCGCCACATCAGTAGCAGTGACAGGATCATGAGGAGTCCGAAGCCGATCATCACGCCGGCGATGGCCTTGGCGGGTCCGGTCTGTGTTGAGTCGGGCGTGAGTTGAACCGCTTGAGGTTTGTAAAGCGAGTCGTCGACCTTGCCTGTGTCGAAGTAGGTGTTAATCAGGTGCGTGCTCGCCGTGGTCTGTTCGCTCCAGAAGGAGGTTGTGTGGCCGAAGTTGGCGAGGATGACCTGGTGGCCGTTGGGCAGGTAGGGGAGGAGCTCCTTGGTCGCGTTCTGGGGCGGGGTGGCGAAGTCGAGACTGCCGCCGATCAGGAGCGTCTGCACGTTCGATGTCTGGACATGGGTGTATTCGTTGTCGGTCGGGTTGGCCGGCCATGCGTGCAGGAGGCCTCCGCCGCCGAAGAGGAATTCCGTTCCGGGGTTGCCGATAATCGAGGGGCGGTCGTGTTCGCTTGACGAGGAGTAACGCTCGGCAGCTTGGTTGTCAGCCATTCCGACAGCTGCGACGTCGCCCCAGACAAACACTTCCGGGAAAACGAGCTGGGCAACGAACGACTCGAACCAGAGCCCGCTCGAGTCACCGTGGGCGGCCGAGAGCCAGGCGTCCAGGGTCATCGGTCCGGAGAGCGGCGAGGCCTTTTCCGTCGTCTCCATGAGTCCGAAGAAGCTGGCGATCTGTGCGTTGCCCTTCCTGATCGGAAAGAACAACCAGCGGTTCGGCATGTGCGCGACGGTCCGCTCCAGCGACGCGGCGAGATCGCCGGTGCGCTTGTGGCACGTCGCGTCTTGCGCACAGAGGCTGGCGTAGCGGGCGATCTGTTCGTCCGTCGTCTTCGGGTACCAGATGAAGTTGCCGGGTGGGTTGACGCCGATCATCACCGAACGGTGGATGGCGGTCGGGTAGCGCCAGGAGTAGATCATCGCGGTGCGGGTGCCCGCGCTTTCGCTCAACAGGTCGATCTGGCGGTAGCCGAGGGCTATCCGTGCCGCCTCGAGGTCGTCGACCCGTTGGGGGAGTGTGTAGCCGGCGAGATCGACGCCGTTTGCCTCGAGCCGCTTCGCGCACGAGCGCAACGCGTTCGAGTAGGCATCGAGGGACTCCTGGCCGAGGAAGTCGGCGGAGTGCTCGAGGGCCGACTCGACCTCCGGGCAGTTGAGCCGGACGGAGCCGTCGACGCCGCGGTAGCCGACGAGGACGACGTCGTGGTTGGCGGTGAACCGACTGGCGTCTGCGAACTTCATGTTCGTGACGCCGGGGCCGCCTTCCAGGCGGAAGATCGGGGCGCCCGGGTGTGCCGAATGCGCACGGATCCGGATGACCGGCAGCGCGATCAGCCGCGAGTGCGGGTCGGCGCGGTTCTCGGGCACCACGAGCGTTCCGCAGTCGGCGGCGTAGGCGCCCTTTTCGGTGTTGTAGGTACAGTTCTTGAGCGTCAGCTGGCCTGCATGCGCGCCGGCAGGCACGGAGACGGCCGTAGAACTGCCGGCGAAGTGGAGGTAGACGAGCCCGAGCGTGAGGACGGCGATCAGGGTCAGGCCGGTGATCCGGCCGCGACCGAAGCGTCTGGTCGATTCGTCCCGTCCGGCGGCGCCTCGTGCGGCGCTTGTGGGCTCGTGCGCGGTGCTCGTGGTGCTGCTAGCGGTCGTGGCGGTCATGCTCCATCCTCCTTTGGGCTGGACTTCGGACATGACGACAAGCTCTCCGTTCAGCGAGGAAGAAACCAGGGGGCCTGGCAGGCGTCTGTGACGTCGGGTAGCGGCCCGGGATACGTCGGTTTGCCGCCAGCTCGGGGCGGCCAGCCGTATGGAACCAAGCGCGGCGCTGCGCGACAATCAGCCCTCATGAGAGAGACTGTCCTGATCGTGGATGATCACCCCAGCTTCCGCGCCAGCGCGAGGCGCATGCTCGAAGCCAACGGCTACGACGTTGTTGGGGAGCTCGACAACGGTGACGGCGCGGTGGCTGCCGTGGAGAAGCTGAACCCAGAGGTTGTGCTACTCGACGTGCACCTACCCGACATCGACGGCTTCGAGGTTACGCGGCGACTACTCGATGCGAACGGCGCTAGCCCGCAGATAGTGCTTGTCTCGAGCCATGACTTCACCGACCTTGACGAGGCGGTAGGCGCCAGTGGCGCGCGCGGGTTCGTCGCCAAGAGCGAGCTGAGCGCGGAGGCGATCTCTTTACTCATCCGCTGACCGCACCGCGACGCACCCTGATCGGTCTCGCCGGCTTGGCGTTGCTGATGGGCATCGCCGCTTTCGTGGTCATGCTCACCGGGGAGCACCGCGTTCACCGGGGCGCGTTCGCCGGCTTGTTCCTGGCCACCGGCTGGGGGTTCGTGGGAGTCGGGCTATGGGTTTGGAAGCAGCGGTCGGCCGGCAACATCGGTCCGCTCATGGTCGCGGTCGGCCTCAGCGGCTTGCTGAAGGGGTTGGCCTTTTCCAACGACAGCGTCGTGTTCGCGATCGCCTCGGTCGGGGAGGTGCTGATCTACGCGGTGCTCATCCACCTGCTGCTGTCGTTTCCCTCGGGGAGGCTCGAAACCCGGCTGGACCGTCTCCTGGTCACCATCGCCTACGTCAACACGACGGTGGTGCAGCTTGGAGTGTTCCTGTTCACCGACTCAAAGGCGGGCTGCGCCCACTGTCCCAGTAACCCGCTGCTGATCGGACACTCCGAGGCTGCCAAGGTACTCGAAGCGGCGCAACTAGACATCTCGATCGCGTTGCTGGGTGCCGTGGTCGCGGTCCTCTATCGACGCTGGCGAAGCGGCACCCCAGGGCGAGCGAGGGTGTTCGCCCCGATCGTCGCCGTCGGCGGGCTCACGTTTCTGCTGCTGATGGCCGCCCTCATCGTCGAACAGGCCGGCCTGTCGAGTGACATTTCTGACGCGCAGACGTTGGCTTTGTTCGCGTCCATCGCCTGCCTACCGTTTGCGTTCTTGGTGGGCCTCCTGCGATCCCGGTTCAGCGAAGCCGACGCGATCAGCGAGCTCTTGGCCCAGCTCGGTGAGGGTGGTGGCCGTGGAGCGTTGCGCGATGCGCTCGCGGACGCGCTTGGAGACCCGACCTTGGAGCTCGCCTATTGGGTACCGGACCAGGACGCCTACGTGGACGCCGACGGTCAGGCGGTTCGGGTCGATTCCGCGCCGGCGGGCAAGGTCTCCACCACCATCGAGCACGAGGGCGAACGAATCGCTGCGATCGTGCACAGCCCGGGCCTCGCGGAGGAACGCGAACTGGTGCAGACAGCGGGCGCCGCCGCCGGGCTGACGCTCAGAAACGAACGGTTGGACGCCGAACTACGGGCGAAGGTTGCCGAGCTTCGGGCCTCACGCTCACGCATCGTGCAGGCCGGCTATGAGCAAAGGCGCCGACTCGAGCGGGACCTCCACGATGGCGCCCAGCAGCGACTCATGGCCCTCGGCATCGACCTACGAATGGTAAGAGAACGCATCGAGCACGACCGACAAGGGGCGGCGGAGCTCCTCGACGAATCACTCCACGAGCTGAACGAGGCGACCGCGGAGCTGCGCGAGCTCGCACGAGGGATCCACCCGGCCGTGCTCACAACCCGCGGCCTGCACGCAGCGCTCAAAGGCCTCGCCAGCCGCTCCCCGTAACGTCGTCTTACATGCCGGGCGGTATTGGGGCAAGGAACAATGGCTACCAGATTTCCCTGTCAGTTGACATAACATGCATTATCGAGCGTTTGGTAGTGCATCTGATGCACTACCCGTCGCTTCTGTCGGCCTTGGGTGCGCGATGCCGGGCGCAGTTCCCAAGTCACTCGACGAGGTAGGTCTCGTAGATCACGCTGTCGGCTTGGCGGCCGCCGACGCTGATGAAGATGCCCTTGTTCAGCCAGTCGAGTCGAGGAGCTGCGCTTTCGATCTGGGTTGAGGTGCGGAAAGTGTACTCGCTGGCGTCGACATCCTCACCGCGCGCGAGACGTGCGAGGGCCTCGGCGCTGCCGTGGCGCACACTGCGTGATTGGACGTAGAGCAACTCGCCGGTGTCGGTCTGCAGGGTGTAGCGGATGTCGCCGAGTGCGGTGCCGTCGGGCAGGACGATCTGCCAGTCGGCGCTGGCGCCCGGGAGCAGCTTGCCGTTGAGCTCAGGACCGGTGAATGTCCCGCCCGTCTGAGGCACGATCCGCCGGTGGCCCTTCGCGACCTCGCCGAGATCCAGCGGTGCTCCGAGGGTCGCCTCCAGGCGGTAGACCTGGGTTAGGCGAGGCTCGGGAAGGTGATCGTTGCTCATTGATGGCTCCTAGCGGCTGCGACGACCGTCGCCTCGGGTACCGGATCGTTGGGATGGGGCTCGAGCTGGGTGACCGTGATCTTCATCCAGTCGTAGAGGGGGAGAGCGCCGAGTAGATCGGCGAGCTGCGCTTTGCTGTTAGCGCGGTACAGGCCGAGGGTCTTGGTCTCGCCGGGCGCCGCGGGAGGCTTCCAGAGCCGGAGAAGATGCCCTTCGTCCACCAGCCTTGCCGCGGCTGATGCCTCGGCGCTGTTACGGGCCTCGACCTCGCTCGCCGGAGCCCCGTCCGGAACGTTGACCACGAACTCAACCAGGAACTCCATGGATTTCTCCTCTGTCAGACGGTGGACTTGAGGGTATCTGTGGTGCGAGGAAGCCGAGAAGCGCTTCGTTGACCTCGTCGTGGTCGCTCTCAAGGAGTTGTTTTCTCATTCAACCCACGCGTCGTCCACTTGCTCACCGTCGGCTTCGTAATGTGGACCGAACACAAGAAACTCAAGACCATCTGGGCCTGCCTCAAAGGCGCGAACGACCTCGGGCGCAATCCGAATCGCGTCAAGCATCCGGACATCGGCGATCTCGTTATCGAGCTTTACACGGCCACTGCCGGCGAGAATGACGTACACCTCCTCAGCGCGCACGTGCCGATGCGCGAACGGCGAACGTTTCCCAGGTCGGAGGCGAAAGTGCGTCACCCCCGTCTGCTCGGCCTCGAGATCCACGCGGGCCACGCGGGCCTCCCATCGATCTCCGAAGCCGCCCGCCGGCGCCGCGTCCTCGACATTGGCCAGGTTGATCTGCGTGTGTGGGCGTGACATCTCGTCCTCCAGGTCGGTTAGCGGGAGAACCGCCGTTCAGCTATCGCCATCTCCCGCTCGCCATAACGGTTCTTCGCCCAGCGCGACCATGGCTTTGCAATCCGCAACGCTCCGACGATCCAGAAGATGCCGTTGAACCAGCCCAACGCGAAGAAAACCCACTTGCCCTTCATCGCGCGATTGTCGCCAGGCCCAGTAGGCTCCCGAGGAGTACAAGGCCGACAATGAGATGACCCGCATAGCTGGCGAGGAGCACGACTCCGCAGCCTAGTCGAGTAGCCCGCGATCTCCTTCAAGGCCCAGACGTGATCCACCATCTGAACGGCCTGCAGTTTGGGAGATGATGTGCTGATGAGGACGGTCACGCTCATAGAGGCCCCGACGAGCGCCGGCGCGTATGCCCCCGGTCAGGAGGACGGTCCACGCGCGCTGCTCGACGCGGGCCTGCGCGAGAGGCTGGAAGCAGTGGGCGTCACAGTGCATATTGGCGGGCAAGCGAGCCCATTTCGATGGCGGCCGGACCCCGAGAACCCGCGGGCCGCGAACGCCGGCGCGGTCATCGATCGCGCCAACCAAGTCGCCTCGCTGGTCCGATCAGCTCCAGCCGGGGACACGATCCTGGTCCTCGGAGGAGATTGCACCGTTGGTGTCGGCACCGTGGCCGCACTCCTGGACCGCAGCGCGCGGCTGGGCCTCATCTACGTCGATCGGCACGCTGATCTCAACGTGCCCGGCAGCACGGTCGACGGCGCCCTGGACTGGATGGGGGTGGCGCACATGCTCGACATCGATGGCGCCGTCGATGGACTCGCTGCGCTCGCCGGTCAGCGTCCGATGCTGAGCGCCGGGCAGATCAGCTTCCTCGGTCTCGGCCCGCACACGGACTTTGAGGCTGAGGTGATCGCCGACCGCGCGTTGCCCGTGGTCGACGTGCGGAGCACCGCCTCTGATCCGCTAAGCAGCGCCCGAACGGCCCTCTCTCCGCTCGCCGCCTGCGACAGTTTGGCCGTCCACTTCGACGTCGACCTCGTCGACTTCCTCGACGCGCCGCTGGCGGAGAACACGGATCGCGGCATCGCCCCATCGCTGAAGGCATGCGGTGAGATACTGAGCGCGCTGCTCCGCGATGACCGTGTGTGCGCACTCACTGTGACCGAGTTCAACCCGCACCACGGATCCCAAGACGGGGACACCACCGAGCGCCTCCTGCAGGTCCTGATCAAGGTCCTCGGCGAGGCCGAGTAGCGCCGTCGGCTCAAGCCTCTCAGCTGGCGCGCTCGGCGGCGCGGTCGCGCACGTCGGTCTTTTCCTTCAGAGTCATCGATCCCGGATGGCCGGGGCCGGGCCATGGAGTAAGCAGCAGGAGAATGCGTGAGTCTGCGAGGGCTTTGACCTCGTGACGCTCCTGAGGCGCGAATTGCACCAGCCTCCCGGGCTCGGCATCGATCGTCTGACCGGCGTGGCTGGTGATCCTCACCTCACCGTCGATAACGGTGATCCAGGCCCCCTCGTGAACCTGGTGATCCTGAAGCATCTCGCCCGCCGGAAGATCAAGCACGATCGCGCGTCCCTGCTCAGTCGAGCAGAGGATCTCCGGGTGATGCGGTCTCCAAGCGAGGCCTTTCAGATCCCACTCATCCATCCAGAGCCAGTCTTGCAGAGCTGAGCCAAACCCGCGGCGGAGCACTTCCGCGCCCGGCTTCGAGCCAGCTCCCCCTCTCCCCTGGTCGCCGTCCGGCCGTCCCTGCCCTCATCTACCGTGAAGCCATGCCGCGCCAACCGGACGCCCGCAGCTACGGACGCGTCTTCGATGAGATCGCCGAGGACTATAACCGTCATCGCCCGACCTACCCGGACGTACTCGTCGACCGGGCGTGCGAGGGCATCGCCCCCGGCACCGCGGTGCTCGAGATCGGCTGCGGCACGGGACAACTCACTCGCAGCCTGCTGGCCCGCGGGCTGCGAGTGACAGCCGTGGAGCCAGGCCAGCAACTGATCGCGCGGGCTCGCGATCAGTGCAACGGCGTCGGCGATGTGCAGTTCGTCAACGCGCGCCTGGAGGACGCCTCGCTGCCGCATGCCCAGTACTCGGCTGTGTTCTCCGCGTCGGCGATCCACTGGATCGATCCGGATGTGAGCTGGCGCAAGGCGGCCGACGCGCTTGTGGACGATGGGAGCCTTGCTCTGGTCTCATACTTCGGGCTCGACGATCCCCGCAACGCCGACGATCAGCAGGCGCTGCGTGGCGCCATGACGACGATCGCACCCGAACTTGCCGCCGATTGGCCTACCTACCGAGACCTCGCCGGCACCCTCGCCGGCGTTGCGGCCCGGCGCGAGAACCTCTCGGAGGTGTGGGCGTGGCTGGGGGGCTATGAGATCGCGCGCGGGTATGCAACAGACCTCTTTGATGACGCGCACGTCGTCGCAGTGCCGACGCAGCTGGAGCACACCGCTGACGAGCTCAACGCTCTGCTGGGCACCATGTCGTTCTGGGCAAGACTGTCACCCCGACAGCGCCACGCTCTCGTCGCCGAAAACCAAGCCTTCCACCAGCGGCTCGGACGGCCGATCCGCTCTAGCGCAATCGCCTGCCTGGTAATGGCACGGCGCCAGCCCCGCACCTAAGCAGGCACCGATCGAGGCGCGGCGGGTCATCAGCCCAAAGCGACGTCGAAGGATCGCGTAGGCGATCCCGCCGCCGGCAAGCGGTACCAGCAGGCCGATGGCTTGGTGGAGCAGCACGGCGGCGATTGCCGCGTTGTGGCCGACCCCATAGAGGATCAGCATCCCTCCTATGCCGCCGACCGTCCCGGCGCTGGCCGGCAGTGGAATCGATCCGCCCAGTGCACCGATGATGTAGGCCATCACCACAACGGCGATCCCCGGGGCGGGGTTGGTGTAAATCGCGAGGAACGCGGTCCACAAGACCAGGACGTCGAGGCCGAAGTAGGCCAGCACACCCAGCACGCTCGTCCAGGCGCCACGGTGAAGCAGAAGCCGCTTCGTGTCGTCCACGGCGTCCGCGAGCGTGGTGATCGCGCTCGCGACCTTGGGGTGTTTGGCCTGCAGCCGCGCGACGTGGCTGCAGGCGCGGCGGACGATCAGCAAGGCGACCGCAATCCCTGTCGCCGCAAGGGCGGCGGGCAGCACCGTAAGCAGGAGATGGTGCTCGCCGGCGATGATGCCGATCGCGAGCCCGACACCGACAACGATCAGCGCGAGCGCGTCGACAGCGGTGTTGAGAAAGCTGAGGTTGAACTCGCGCTCTGCGATCAGCTTGTTGGGCATTCCGAAGCGGTGCAGGATGAACGCTCCGACTCCCACACCCCCCCACGCCCCACCAGGGAGGAGAAGCCCGCCCGCGAGCTGTGTCCAGGCGACATCGTCGTCCACTCGCCGTCCCCGGCCGTCGCGCGCGAGCAGCTTCTGCGGATCGATGATCGCGCGCCACGCAGCGACAAACCCGAGCTCGGAGAGCACCTCGAGCGCGATCGCCCCAAGCACCCACTCCCAGGACATGCGCTCGAGGCTGCCCAGCGCCTGCCTCAGCGCGGGAATCAGCTTCAGGACCACGTAGGCGACCGCCAGATACCCGGCGAGCTTCGCAGCGGACCCCAGTAGATGACGCCTGGCGTTGCTCAGCGCACGGCGCGCGTGGTGCTCCTGTACGAACGGGTCTGAGGCGGCCGGCGCCGAGCTCTCCACGATCACCCCTTGCCTGGGGGTAGACCCGCGCTCGCGTTGCTTGGGTCGAGCAGCTCGAGAGCAAGCGCCGACCAGGCGAAGTCCTCGGCGCCCATGCCGCGCCCGTCGTGCGGGTCATAGAACTCGCGCAGCCCCGCGCGCGCAACCGTCTCGGTGATCCCACGGGCGAGCGTAGCGGCCTGTTGCTCATAGCCGAGACGCACCATCCCCCGCCACACGAGCCAAGCGGCGTTCACCCAGGTCGGTCCGCGCCAGTAGCGCCGCAGGCCGTCAAAGTGTTCGCGCAGCGAGAACGATGGCTCATCCAGCGAGACCGAAGGCGGGGCGGCCGCTGTCCAGAAGTGGCGCTCGTCGAGCAGACACTCCATCAGGCGGTGACCGATCTGCTCAGGCAGGTCGGGCAGCGCAAGTGGAGCGAGCGCCGTCCAGGTCAACGGGATCCGCTCCGTGACGGCCGGTATCGCCACCGGTAGGAACATCCCGCTCGGCTCGTCATACAGGCGGGCGATCAGTGCCGGCGTGATCGAGGGCAGCCCGAGCGCCAGCCGTGAGAGCTCGTTGATCACGTTGGGCAGCACCTCACAGACGACCGGGTCGCCGTCGGCGCGCACCGCGTCGATTCGAAACCCGCGCTCTCGGTTGCGATGCACCAGCTCGACAAAGCAGGCAGCCCCTGCGCCCGATGGCGCCAAATCGGGTCGAATTGAGGCGATGCGTCCAAACCGGACTCATCGGGCTGGAGGATCCACAGCAACCCATCGCCCTCCAGGTCGCGCTCGGCGCTGATCGTGGCGCGGTGGGCGACGATCCGCGGCTCGAGCGCCGGGTCGCCGACCGCAACCCTCCAAGCAAACGCCAGCGCCGGCGGCTCGATCGTCGCGGTCATCGGGTCGTCGGTATGGATCACGTTGTAGAACAGCTCACGCGGGCCGCTGACCGGGTGCTCCCAGAAGATCGTGTGACCGATAAACCCATCCGGCCGTGCTGCCGCGAGCAATGTTTCAAGCTCCGCGCGAGACCGCCCCGGGTCAAAATGCCGCCACGCGATCGCCGCGAAGCAAGAATCCCAATACCACTGCCAGCGGTAGCGTCCGGGGCTCGGGCGCGTGTAGGCAAACGGCACGCCATGGCGCTCGCCGACGGTCCAGCTCCCCTCGAGCGTCTGGCGGCAGCGCTGCTCGAGCACGATCACGCACCGCAGCTTCGCAAATCGAGCGGCACCGTAGAGGCGTTTCACATCGGCGAGACGCCGCAACTCCGTGCGGCGTCGCATGGCTCCGTCGTATGCCTACCATCGAACACATGGCGATCCGGCGCATGGACCACGTGGGCATAGTCGTTGACGACCTCGCGGACGCGGTGGCGTTCTTCATTGAGCTCGGACTCGAGCTGCAAGGCGAGGCGCCGGTCGAGGGCGATTGGGTGGACCGCGTCGTCGGGCTCGAGGGCGTCCGAGCGCAGATCGCCATGCTGCAGACACCAGACGGGCACGGACGACTTCGAGCTGACGAAGTTTCACACGCCGTCGACCGACGGCGGCTACCAGCGCGCGCCGGCGAACGCCTCGGGCATTCGCCACGTCGCGTTCGCCGTCGAGGACATCGACTCCGTCCTTGCTCGCCTGCGAGCCCGCGGCGCAGAGCTCGTCGGCGAGCTGGGGCGCTACCAGGACCGCTACAGACTCTGCTATGTCCGCGGCCCTGAGGGGATCATCGTCGAGCTGGCGGAGCGGATTGGCTAACGCAACCAGTGCTGAGGCATCACAGACGATGCGGGCGCTCACCGCCGCTCTGCCTCACGCGCGGCAAGGATCGACTCAGCGTCGATGCTTACACGGTCGTGTCCACGCGGGCGCGTGCACGGGCGATGACATCCCCCGCCGCCGCCATACCGAAGTGACAGCACGGCCCGGTGACCAGGACGGGGACCGCTGGCACTGCGCCACTCGTGGCCGCTACCGCCCCGTCGTAAACAGGCTCCTGTGGTTGTCGCGTGGGCTTTCGCGCGTGAACCGCCGGCAGGATCAGCAGTGCAAGCAGCAGGCCCAACCCGAAGATGCCGGCTGCCCACGCGAATGCTGTGGTGTAACCGTGGATCGCCGCTGCGTTTTGCAGCCCGGGTGCGCCGATGTGGCTGCTTGCAAAGGCGGCCGCCGAGCTGGCGAAAAGGGTGCTCAGTAGCGCCGTGCCGACGGACCCACCCACCTGCTGGGAGGTGTTCACCATCGCAGAGGCGACGCCCGCCTCGGATCCATCGACTCCCAGCGTCGCCGTGCTGAAGGCTGGCGCGAAGATGCATCCCATGCCGAGGCCGATGACGAGCAGCGAGGGCAGGACATGGCTCGCGTAGCTGGCATTGGGAGCGAGCCGAGTCAGCAGGAGCATCGCGATCACCCCGAGAGCCATACCCGTCGAGACCAACGGCCTAGCTCCCGTGCGGTAGAGAACCTTGGTCTGGACCGTCGTCGAGGTGAGGACGAGCACGGCTGTCAATGGCAGAAAGGACAGCCCCGTCTTGACAGGAGAGAAGCCAAGGTTCTGCTGCAGGTAGTAGGTCAAGAAGAGGAACACCGCAAACACACCTGCACCTGCCAGCGCGATCGACAGGTAGGCACCCCCGCGTGCACGATCCATGATGATGTGCAGCGGCAGCAGGGGATCTTTCCTGCGCCGCTCGACCATGACGAACGCGGCGAGCAAGGTCACACTCGCGCCAAGCGCGATGATCGTCAGCGGGGTTGTCCACGAGTGCGTCTCAGCGTTGGAGAATCCGTAAACGAGCGCAAATAGACCCCCGCAGGCGAGTAGTACGCCTGGGATATCGATATGGGGCCGTCCATCAGGTGGATGATTCTGCAACAGCCTGAGCGCCACAAGAACGGTCGGTAGCGCGATCAGGAGGTTCACATACAAACACCACCTCCACGACAGCGTTTGCGTAAGCACTCCGCCGAGGATCAGCCCGACCGACGCGCCGCCGCCGGCGATCGCGCCGAAGATGCCGAACGCCTTGGCTCGATCGGGCGAGCCGGCGAATGTGACCGTCAGCAATGACAGCGCCGATGGCGCGAGCAGCGCACCGAACGCGCCTTGCAGAGCCCGCGCTGCTACCAGCATCCCGAAGGACTGAGCCAACCCCCCGATCGCGGACGCAATCGCAAACCCGACGAGGCCCGCGACGAACGTCCACTTGCGCCCGAATAGATCGCCGAGCTTGCCGCCCAGCAGCAAGAGGCTTCCGAACGCAAGGGCGTAGGCGGTGACGACCCACTGGCGGCTGTCGGTGGAGAACCCGAGCGCTCGCTGCGCCGATGGCAGCGCGATGTTCACAATCGTTGCATCGAGTACGACCATCAGCTGCGCAACACCCAGGAGGGCGAGCACCGCCCAGCGACCGCCCACCGGCCGCGGACCCGAGGAGGCCATCACTGACGGCGCGCCGACACGCTCGGTGCGCCGTGCACAATCAGCACCGGGACGGGACTGTGGTGGAGGACGTAGTGACTGACGCTGCCCAGCAGCACCGAACCCAGCTCGCCAAGCCCGCGAGACCCCATCACAACCAGATCGTGATGCCCCTCCTCGATCTGCTTGATCACGGCCGGTCGCGGCGGCTCGCTGCTTAGCACCGTGCTGGCCGATACGTCCTCGGGCATTCGCTCGGCGGCGCTACGCAGGATCGTCTCGGCTTCCGCTCGCGCGTCCTGCGTGAACGTCGTCGCCAGAGCAGCGGAACTTGCGCTTGTGTAGATGGTGGGCGGAGGCGGCTGTACGGCCGTAAACAGAGTGATGCGTGCGTGCTCGGCCCTGGCTAGATCCACCGCCTGCAGGCGCGCCTGCTCGGCGTCGTCTGACCCATCGACGGGGACAAGCACGTTTTCAAACACGCGCCCAACTGTATCCCCGATCATCGCTGAGCTGCGGCCGCTCGCATACGATCTCGACATGCAGATCACCAGAAACTCCCTGCAGACGGCGACCGGCCCCAGCGACTGGTTCACCGGCACCGTCTACATCGACACCGTGGCCACAGCATCCGAGCCGTCCCGTGTGCAGGCAGCCAGCGTCCACTTCACCCCCGGTGCCCGCACGGCATGGCATACCCACCCCTTCGGACAGACCATCTACGTCACCGAGGGCCTTGGCCGCTGCCAGCGCCGCGGCGGCCCGATCGAGGTCATCCGGCCCGGTGACCGCGTGTACTTCGAGCCGGGCGAGGATCACTGGCACGGCGCCGCCCCCGACCGGTTGATGACACACATCGCTATGCAGGAGGTCGACGAGACGGGCAGCCCCGTCTCATGGGGTGAGCACGTCACCGACGAGGAGTACAACGCCGCGCCGGGGTCATAGCCGCCCCGCGAGCGCCCTTCCGACCCGACATAACAAGGAGAAGCGCCGACCCGCTGCTACTGAGCCAGCGCTGCGGCCACTGGCCGATTCGCCGGCAAGACCCGCTCGACTGCGACTGGCACGCCGTGCTTGGGCGCCAACGTGATCCCGCGCATGATGATCGGGTCGGGCTGATCGCGCAGCGGTCGAAGCTCGACCCGCGGTATCGCGACACGCAGCACCTCGGCGATCTCAGCGTGCGCGAGCGCAGCACCGATGCAGCGCCGGATACCGCCGCCGAAGGGCAACCACGAGTATGACTCGGCCCCATCCTGCACGAACCGCTCTGGGCGGAACTCGTGCGCGCGTGGGTACAGGTCCTCGCGCAGATGTACGAGCGCAATCGCCGGATACACCTTCACCCCAGCCGGCAGCTCCCAACCGGCGACCGTGCGCGGCACCGTCAGGGTGCGCTCGGCCGCGTCGATCACCGGGCGCAGGCGCAGCGTCTCCTTGACCACGGCGTCCAGATAGGCGTCGTCCTCCCCCACTTCCAGCTCCTCTCGCAGACGGGCGAGCACGGTGGGGTTGCGCAACAGCAGCTCAAACGCGAACGCCAGCGCGGTCGCAGTCGTCTCGTGCCCGGCGCCAAGCATCGTGAACAGCTCATCGCGCAGCTCGGAGTCACTCATCGCCTCGCCCTGCTCGTCGCGGGCGCACAACAGCAGCGAGAGCACATCAGAGCGCTCCTCGAGGTCGGGCTCATGGCGGCGGCGCTCGATTTCCTCATACAGCACCGCGTCGGCGGCGCGCATGCGCCGCGCGAACACCCCACCCGGGCTGAAGCGCCCGAGGTCGGCGCGGGCGGGCGGCGCGATCATGAAGATCGGGCTGCTGTCGATCACCGCGACCAGTCGCTTGCGCAGCCGCTCTACGAGCTCCGGCTGCGTGACGCCGAACACCGCCCGACAGATCACCTCGAAGGTCAGCGTCCGCATGCGCTCGCGCAGCACGAGCTGGGTGCCACTGTGCCAGCCCGCGATCTCGCGCTCGGCCACCCCGCGGATCACCTCGCGAAAGGCGGCCACGCGCGAGCCCTGAAACGGCGGCAACAGGAGCTTTCGCTGGCGCAGGTGCTGAGCCCCGTCGAGGACGAGCACCGAGCTCGCCCCGAGTATCGGTTCCATGAACGAGTTGGCCTCGCCTGCGCGCAGGTCGGACTGGTCGCCCGTGAAGAGGTCGCGGATCGCGTCTGGGTCGACGATGTAGACGCCGGTGCCGAAGCCGCTGAAGCGCACCGTAAACGCGTCGCCATAGCGCGCCTGCCATTGCGCCAGCATGTCGAGCGGTCTGCGCATGAAGCGCATCGTGTTGACGACGGCGGGGGCGGACGGTCCGGGCGGGAGCGCCATGCAGTCAGTCTATGCGCCTGACGCGACCGTTGCTCCGTACAATTCATCGATGCGGTCGCATCAGCGACCAGAATCCGGCCGGTGGTGGGGTCACGTTTGTATCTCATACTCGCCCCTGACGGATAGGTAGTCTTGGTGAGCGACCCGTCGTTGTCGTGAACCATGATGGTGCATTTGGAAGGTTCTTTTCCGCAGCTTCCTCCCGGCTCGTACATCGATTCGAGCTCGTTCAGTCCGTTGTAGAAGTAGTGTGTGGCTCCGCCCGCGTCGGTAAGGCTCAAGACGCGCGGAGCAGCTCGTGCTAATCGGCCGGCCGGTAGGCAAGATGCACAACCCCGCTGTCGTATGCATCCGTGTGGGCAAGAGTGAACGTGGTCGTGGGTCCGCCCTCGACGAACAAGCGCAGACCGGCGCCCAGCGCCAACGGGAAGACGAACAAGTGCAGCTCGTCCACCAAACCGTCGGCGAGCATCGCTCTGACGAGGGTGGCGCTGCCACTGACGTAGAGGTTGCCATCGATCCGGTCCTTGAGCTCACGGATCGCGTCCGCTTGATACGGGCCGATGATCGTCGAGTTGTTCCACTGGGCGCTCTGCAGAGTCGCTGACACGACGTACTTCGGCGACTCGTTCATAAACGGCGCCCCGGGGTCCTCCTCGGCGGTCCGGGTCGACCACGCGGGGGCGAACATCTCGAAAGTGTTGCGTCCCAACAGCAGCGCCTCGCACGATCCCATGATTGCGCCGATGGTCTCCCCCATGCTCGGATCGAACGGATAGTCCATCGTCCAGGTCGGTGTCTCGATGACACCATCCAGCGTGATGAACTCATGTACCAGGATCTTGCCCATGATCGTCTCCTTGCAGTCGCGGTGTGATTCGTAAGCGGATGTGCTCATACCCCAGACCTATCTGCGGCGCAGAACTCATCGCCGCGGGTCGCCGCGGGGCCTAGGGCTCGACGGGCACTCCAGGCCCTGCGCTGCGAGCCGTCAACAGCCGACATCTGAAAAGGGCTGCTCTGAAGAGTCTGCTTCAGCTGTCGTGCTTGGCCGGATCGACGTTGCCTGCCTCACGTCGTGCAACCGTCGTCAGGGCCTCGATGTCCTCGACGTCACTTGGTCTCCCGGCCGTCTGCTTCATCCGAATGAGGTCGTCCACACCGACGATTTTCAGGGTGATCCCATCGAGGTCGGTCGTCAACGCGCGTGTGCGCATCGCGGCATACGCGGTTGCACCGGGAACCTCGTTCAAGATGTGCAACTCCCCATGTCGAGTGGTGAGTGGGGGGACGACTGGAGCAACACTAAGCTGTTCTGCGGTCGGTGTCGGCGAACCTGGCCCCAGCTCGACGGGGTGCGCGTCGAGAGCCACCAGCGCAGCGGCCAGCCGCTTGAAGTTCTCTGGATCTGGTGCGGGCGTGACGTCGAGATCCTTGGTTGTGCGCCGACGTCCATGCACCTGCGCGGCAACCCCACCGATTACCAGATAGTCCACGTCATGCTCAGCGAGCACCCGAAACAGCTCCCGGAGGTCCAGTGGGCGCTCGGGAGCGTCGTTCACGACGGCACGTAACGCGTCGCTGGATGGCCCGCCTTTCGCGCCTGTGCACCCGCGATCTCCAGCTTGGTCGCAACCAGGTTCCACGATGCCGCCTCGCGCAATCGTTCGCGCGCGGTGAGCGGCGCAATATCGCCCTGCGCCTCGACCGCCTGCTGGCGAGCGCCCGCGCTGGCCAGCAGGCCACGGTAGAGCAGCACGATCGTTTTGCCCAGCAGCTCGTCGGGCACGGCGTCAGCGTCGATCAGGCGTTCCTGGGCAAGACCGGCCGCGAGGCCCATGATGACCGTGGCCATCTGGTCTGAGGCCATCTCCAGAGCGGGCGCGCCGAGGTGCGCGAGACGCACCTGCAGGGCTGCGCCGAGCGCGGCTCTCAGCTCGTCGCGTCGCGCGGCGTAGCGGCTGCGAAGCTCGGGGTCGCGGACGGCCTGCGCCCAGTACTCGTGGTCGAGCAGCAGCAGGTCGCGCTGTTCGCTGACCAGCTCGACCAGCCGCGTGCTGGCCTCGGGCGCCATGTCGTGCTCGGGCGGTGCATCCTGCAGCAGCGCGATCATCTCGCGCGTGGGCGCATCCACGGATTGGTCCATCAGCGCGAAGAACAGCTCGTCCTTGCTCTGAAAGTGCCAGTACAGCGCGCCCTTTGAATAGCCCGCGCGCTCGGCTATCTCATCGACCGACGCGCCACGGTAGCCGCGCTTGGCAAACAGCTCGGCGGCGGCCGCGAGCAGCGCCGCCCGGGCGTCTGCGTTCTCGGCGCGCGCCGAGCGGGTACGCCTGTCGGGGCGCTCGCGCCGCTCCTGCCCCCTGTCTGCCGTCGCTTGGCCCGCCATTCGTGCTAGTGTACCGACCGACCAGTCAGTATGCGAAGCGACGGCCGACCGATCCTCTGGCACATCACCGTCTCGCACTACAGCGAGAAGGCGCGCTGGGCGCTCGACTACAAGGCTGTGGCGCACGTGCGCCGCGCTCCCCCACCCGGCACCCACATGCCGGTCGTCTACTGGCTGACTCGCGGGCGCGCTGTCACGCTGCCGGTCTTCGAGCTCGACGGCCAGCGCATCGCCGACTCGACCGCGATCATCGCCGCGCTCGAGCAGCGCTTCCCCGACCCGGCGCTTTATCCCAGCGACCCGCGCGCGCGCCGTCGCGCGCTTGAGCTGGAGGAGTGGTTTGACGAGGAGCTCGGCCCGTACATGCGCCGCCTGGCCTTCTATGAGCTGCGCCGCGAGCCCGAGCTGCTGGCCGAGGTGGGCGCGCGCATCGTGCCCGGGATGCCCGCGGCGCTCGCCCCAGCGCTCGTGCGCTACACGCGGCTGTTCACCGGCCTGCGCTACCGAGCCAGCGACGCCCAGGCAGCGGAGCAGGCGCGCGAGAAGATCGTCGCCGCACTCGATTACCTGGAGGCACAGCTGGGCGAGAACGAATACCTGGTGGGCGGGCGCTTCACCGTGGCAGACCTCACGGCGGCGGCGCTGCTTTACCCGCTCGTCCTTCCCCCCCACGCGCCGTCTGACATCGAGCGCATGCCCGAGCCCTACGAACGTTTTCGCGCCCCGCTATCCGATCGGCCCGGCTCTCGTTGGGTGCAGGAGATGTACGAGCGCCACCGCCTGCCCGCGCACGCAAGCGCACCCGAGCACGCCGCAAGCCAGACCGGCCGCGCTGCCGCCTTCACGCAGTGAGGAGCGTAGGCCGCGTCTGGTGAGTATGCGATCTGGTTACGGTCAGGCGCGTGGTCGAGTCAGGTAGCGCTCGAGCATGGTGACGGTCTCTCGGGCGTATTCCTCGGGGGCGATCTGCGCGCGCGGGTGGATCACCAATCCGTGCGTGATCGCCTCGATCGACTGAATGACCACCTCTGCCGCCAGGCGCGGGTCCGCAACGGCGACCTCCGGACAGGAGTCGAGATAGTCGGCAAGCGCCGCGCTTGCCAGCTCGAAGATCCCCTCGAGTCGAGCGCGCAGCCTCGGCGGCCGCGGCGCCTCCTCGAAGAGCACGCGATGCAAGGTCGGGCGCTTGCGATGCAGCTCGAGCATGGAGTGCACGATGCGCTCCAGCGCCTCTCCGACCGGTGGCGCCGGGTGCTCGGCAAGCCGCCCCATCAACGGCGCGAGCGCGCTTTCGCCCTCCTCGACGTGATGTTCGATCAATGCGACCAGGATCGCGTCCTTGTTCGGGAAGTACTGGTAGAGCGAGCCGATCGACACGCCCGCGCGCTGAGCGATGCGGTTGGTGGTGCCTGCCGCGTAGCCGTGTCGCTCGAAAACCTGAGCAGCAGCCTCGACTATCGCCTCGAATGTCGCCGCCGATCGATCCTGAACCGGCGTGCGGCGGGGCCAAAGTGCACGTACCGGGGTCATCCGCAGCCCTGCGTGAAAGGCGAGTAGACAAACATGAGCTATTGCTCATAATACGCCCATGACCATTTCCGTGAGCACCGAGCTGCCGATCGCCGCCGAGCGCGCCTGCGAGCTTGCGCAGAAGCCCGCTGTGCTGTTGCACGTGCTGTGGCCTTGGATGCGCCTGTTGCCGACAGCGCCGCTGCCCGAGACGATCGCCCAGGGCGATCAGATCGTCGTGCGTCTGTGCTTCTTTGGCGTCCTGCCAGCGTGGAGGCACACCGTCCTGGTGGCGCGAATGGGGTTGCAGGCGATCGTCTCGTGCGAGCACGGCGGTCCGGTCACAACATGGGACCACCATCTGACCTTCCAGCCCACGTCTGCCACGTCATGTCGCTACACCGACGCGGTCGAGGTGCGCGCCGGCCTGCTCACGCCTTTCGTCACCCTGTACGCGCACTTCATCTATCGCTACCGCCAGGCGCGCTGGCGAGCGCTTGCGCGCGTGCTTGCTTAGACTGCGAGGCGGCGGGCGCTCTAGTCCGGTGCGCTGGCGGTGACGATCCAGGTCGAGGCGGGCGCGCGTAGGCCTCCCTCTTCGGCGAACTCAGCGAGTCCTTCGCGCAAGGCGGTCTCGACTTGCCCATGCAGGTGAGCGGCGCGATCGCCGGCCAGGCGCAGGATCTCGCCGCCGGGGCCGAGCGCCATGACCATTTCAAGGGCCTCCTTGAGGTCCTTCCCGATCACGATGGGCAAGTCGTAGCGATGCAGCGTGATGTCGCTGAAGCCGGCGTAGGTGAGGATGTCGCTTGTGGTATCGGCATCGGCCATCGAGAAGGGTCCGGGTCCGCAGGTCGGCTCGTCGTACTCCTCGGGCCGAGCGACGATCCCCTCGACGATCGTCTGGGCGCGATAGAGCCAGTCGTTATCGATTCGCCTCCGCCATACAACCATCACGAGCTTCCCGCCCGGTACGAGCGCCGCGCGGACATTGCGCAGCGCGGCAACGGGGCTGGCAAAGAACATCGTCCCAAAGCGCGAGAAGGCCATGTCAAAACGCTCCTCTCCGCCAAGGCCCACCTGAACATCAGCAACGAGGAACCGCACGTTGGCAACGCTCGCTTCGCGCGCCTCGCAGATCGCGTCCTGGATAAATCTCGGAGCAGCATCGACACCAACGACCTCGCCGGCCGGACCTACGAGGCCAGCGATCCGCTGGGTTGTGTCACCGAACCCGCAGCCCACGTCAAGGACCTTCGCCCCGGGCCCAGGCGGATGCAGCCGCAGCGCCTCCTCGCCATGGGCCCCGAGCCCAGTCGTGACGATCTCGCGGAAGCGCACAAACCGCTCATAGAGCGGCCCGTCCCACGCCCGAATCGCCTCCTCGTTGGCGGTCCCCTCTTGCTCGGATGCTGTCGTGTTCACGACCCTACTCCCTTCGCGCGCCGGCTCCGCCAAGTCTAACGCGAGACACTGAGCGTAATTCGTGAGGCGTTCAGTGCGCCACGACCGGCTGGCGAATCACCGTCTTCAGCTTCTCCGGCGCCGACCGGGCTGGGTCGCTCAAGTAGATCTCATGGTGCTTGCCGGCTGGCACGTACCCGTGCTCAGCGACGAACGCGTGCAGCCGCGCGATCGTCGGCCCCTCCTCCGCATAAGGGCCAAGGTGCAGGACTTGGGCGGCGAGACCCTCGTGGAACCGCTCGAACCGCAGACGCTCCAACGCGGGGAGTGACTTCTTAGCCGCCGCATGCTGGCGAGCTGCCTCGGCGATCTCCGTTGTAACGGGCTCTGGTTGCATGATCATCGCCGTCCAGCTCCAGTCGGTCTTATCCTCGCTGCTGAACCTCGACATGTCCTCAGCCCACCACAGCCCCTCCAACGGCATGACGCCGAAGTCGATCCCGTCGGGCGCCCTCTTGACGGCAAACTTGGCGGCGTACGCGACCGCGTATAGCGCTTCGACGGCCTCGCGATAGGCCGGCGCTGTATTCGGATCGCCGCGGCCGTCAATCATCACGAACGCCAGCTCGGGCACCTCGACCAGCGAAGGCTCATGCCCCGGCGCGTAAAGCTCGCGCGACTCACGCTTGAAGTCAATCTTGGTGGCCGGCTCTTGGTGACCGGCATCGCTGGCTAGTCCGTTGGCCATGCCGTCATCCGATCACACCAACGGTGGCCGCGCGTCCGTAGTAGCCCGCGGGAACTCAAAGCAGAGCTTCGCCTCCCCGAGGACCAGCACCACGCACACGCGCGTTGGGGCCTGAACTCGCCCGGAGGGGGCGTATCGTGGCTGCCGACCGCGCGCCTGCTCATGGCGAGGACCAGGTCGGAGATGCGGCAAAGGGAGCGCTTCCGCTTCGCCCCGCGCGAGCGAGCGTGTGCCGATCCTCAAATCGGCGTGCTCGGAAATCGTCCCCTGCGGTAGTGAGCGCGACGCGCGCTGAGAGTTTCGCAACCGCGAAGAAGGGGCGGCGGCCCAATCTGAGCAGTGGCTAAAGGTGTCTGCTTCGAGGGTTGGAGGCGCAAGCGGGGTCCCGTCCCAGCTCGGCGCTGCCGACCCCGGTAACGGCGGCTCGCCTGACTGTAGAGACGTCCGGCTTGTTCGTGACGATTGACCGATGCCGTTTGGAGTGCTGGGGTCCGCTGCCCGTGAGTTTCGTGACGTTCTTCGCGCGGCAACACCCACGCATCGTCGGCTGCGCGACCATCTTGTGACGATCGTCGGGGTGACGGTCGGTATTGACTTGTTCTGCGCGATCATGGCGTTCCTGCTCGAGCGCCACTCCCAGCAGACCGAGATCAAGACATTCGGCAGCGCCGTGTTCTGGACGACGACTCAGCTGCTGACCGTCTCCTCGCAGATCAAGAATCCGATCTCGGCCGGCGGACGGATCCTAGATGTCTTCATGGAGATCTGGGCGATCACGGTAGTCGCCGCACTGGCTGGCGCGTTCGGCAGTTTCCTTCAAAAGCGCGGCCAAGAGATCGACGAGGAACACTGACAGGCGACGATCGGCCGATCACGCCGGGCAGCCCAGGCGTGATCCTCGCGTTCTCGGTTTACAGGCGGCGGCCGCGGCGGCGGTAGCCGAATCCACCGCCGGTTAGCAGCAGGATTACGATGATGATGAGGAGAAGCGTGAGCATGGTCACCTCCCGAGTCTCAGTTGGGTTGGCTGGCGCATGTCTAGCCCTGAAGTGGGCGCTCACGGCGGGTGCCGCCGATTAGCCGCGCGATCAGTACGCCCACGAACAGGTAGACGACCGCGGCGATGCCCCAGTTGACGGCGATAGCGTCGTTGGCGCTATGGAAGCTGAACATGCCATCGAACGGGCCGGCGAGCCAGCGTGCCCAGCTGTGGACTTCCGAGACGATGCTGTTGGCCGGATTGGCCTTGAGCACCACCAGCAGAATCCCAGCGACGATGACCGCCACGACGATGCTGACAACAAGTTGAACGACGCGCACGAGCAAATCCGCGCCTTGCCCGAGCGCTCCCACGCCGCCACCTTCACGCCTGCCCTGCCAGCGCGACACTCTGACGGGCGGCCCATCCGTACCGACTTCCGAAGCAGAGCCTGCGGGCCTCGCTCTGAACATGAGAGGAACCTCCTGTTGGTCTTCCATCCCTTCCGGGCACTGCCGGCGGGTCGCGAACCCCGAAGGGATCCACGCGGGCGGAGGTCAATCGAAATCGGCTAGTCGCAGCAACGGCAAAAGCTCAGCGGCAGCGACGGCTGGTCGGCTTGGTCAGCGACCGTCCCCCAATGACTCTACTCGCTTGTGCGGATCATTGCGATCCCCGGCCAGATTCAGCCGTCGACAAGCAGGCTGTCAAGGGGTCCAAGGAGTGCCATTGAGCGGCGCGAGATGCCGGGGAGCTCCTGGAGCCGATGGGTTAGGGGCTCGCCGCGCTTTCGGCGCTCGAGCTGCTCGCGGGCGATCGGGCGCCACAATTCGTCGATGACCCGGACCGGCTCGCCGGACACCTCCTCGGCCGGGCGCTCCAGATGCTCGGCCCAGAGCCGCAGCCGCGTCTCGCGAGTGACGGTGCGATCGCATGTCACGACGTTCATCTCGCTGTCGTTGAAGAACGAGTGCTCGTTGAGGTTGGCCGACCCAACCGTCAGCCAGGCGTCGTCGACGATCCCGATCTTGGCGTGAACGTACAGCGCGCCGGTGAGCCCCCCGCTGCGGGCTGAGATCGTCGTAGCAAGAAAGCGAGCGGCGCCATTGTCGGCGCCAGCCAGGACTCCCAGCTGGCCACGGGTCGTGTCTGCGCCGTTGTTCGGCTTTGCGGGCAGCAGCACGACGATGCGGAAGTCGTCGCTGGGAGGTTCGCGAAGCTTGCTGGCGAGGATCTCGACCACCTGTACCGACCAAAGAAACTGGCTCTCGAGATAGACGAGCTTGCGAGCCGACCGCAGGGCGCGTGTGTATGCCTCCACGATGCGAAAGTCGCCCTGGGGCAAGAAGTCATAGATCTTCTCAGGGACGGTCCTCACCACCTGGAGATCCACGTCGCCGGCGGCGGCCGGCGGCGGCGTGTCCTGTACCTGCTCGCCGGTTACCGCGCGCCAACGGGCCGCGAAGTGCGCCGCGACATCGGCGACCGCTGGGCCGCACACCCGGCTGGAGGCATCGTGCCATCCCAGACGGCCGCGCATCAAATGATCGCTGCTGTCAAATCGATCGCCGCCGAGAGAGGTCAGGTCGATACCGCCAACGAACGCGACCTCGCCGTCCACGATCACCAGCTTCTCGTGGTGGCAATGCATCGGTCGCTCGTGGAAATCAAGCGCGCACTGCACGCGCGTGCCGCGGGTGAGCTCCTCGCGCACGCGGCGTACGGCCGCGCGAGCCGGCGTGAAGACCGGCAGTGGCGCTCCCCCCCACAGCAGCACCCTGACCTCGACTCGTTCCGCCAGATCACCGAGCAGATCGCGCAGTCGAGTCGCCTGATCATCACGCGTCAGCCCGAAATCAGGGGTGATGTGCCACCCGGCGATATGGACATGCGAGCGGGCACCGGCGAGCGCCTCGGCGATGCGCGGCAGCGCCTCCCCACCGTCCACCAACACGTCAAGCGCGCACCCCGCGCGCGGCGGCGGATCGCCGGCGGCCCACAGCGATGGGCTGTCCGGCGGAGCCAACTGATCGATTCGGCCAACACGCTGTAGCCGGCGGCGATGATGCGCACCGATCACGGCCTCGATGCCCTGACCTGCCCACCCATCGACGCGTTCAACCAAGCCTCTCGCCACCCATAGAGCCTACCCGCAGGCCCCAGGGCGGAGGCTCTCGCGCGCTCGCCAGCCGGCTTGCGGTACCGGCGGTCAAAGCCCATGTCGATCTCCTGATCGAGCAGGGCCGCGCCAGTCGGTGGCTCCGGCAGCTAGGAGTGTTGCAGCGACGTAGTGAGGGCGTTAAGTAGCTCGACGGTCGTTGTCCACGCGTTTGCGGCTTGCTCGAGTTCGATGGCACGGTGCCAAAGCCAAGCGCAAACCCGTCGGCCGACGCGCGGATTCGGTTGTAGGAGTCTCAAGCTCGGTCGACGGCCCTCAAAGCTCGCTTGCCAGGCCGGCGACGATCCAGACAAGCGCTCCCGCCCCGACGAGACGGCGGAACCAGTTGACCCCGCCTACCGCCTCCTCCCATGCCCACACGCCGAGGCCGATGGTGCAGACCGCGTGGCCGACGTCGTGTGTTGTGTCACCGGCCACAGCGGCGAGTCCCCACCCCGCGAACGCGAGGAGCAGCGGCGGGTTCGGGAACTGCGCGATGGGAAAGCTGCGCGGCCAGCCCACCTGGCCGCGCCGCCAAAGCTCGGCGACGGTCACCGCGCTGATCCTCGCAGGATCTAGGCCGGTTGGGTAGCAGGCTCCGCGATAGAGAAGTGTCCGACCGGGCGGCTCGAACCGGCGACACGCCCCCATTCTGGCGCAAGGCCAGCGCGCTGGCGGTTGAACTCGACACTTGCGCTACGGACGAGGACCAGCACTTTCCGCAGGCGCCCCGCTCGCTCTCGCTCCGGCGCACCGGATACGCGCGCGAACTTGCGAGGCAGACCACTGAATCACGGTTGCCGGCAGCGCTACACACCCCCAGGCCGCCGGCGGCCTGCCACCCCCGCGGCCTGTGCTCAGCCGCTCGGCTGCGGCGTGACGATCACGCCGCGGTCGCCGTAGGGAATGCGCCTGCCGCGCACCAGACCGCCGATCGTGCCGAGGGCTTTGGTGAATTTCGTCATGACGCCGTACTTGGCTTTGACGCGTTCCCGGATCGTGTCGTACTCGCTGCCGGTCACCACACGTGCCGTCGCGTCCACCGGCGTGGTCCCGTCGCGGACGCGTCCGCGCGCGTCGCACGGCTGAACGGTGACCCGCGAGGTGTGCGCGAGCCGCTTGGCCTTGCCCGAGCCCGAGCTGGTCCAGAAGCCGATCGTATCCTCGCCGAGGTCCACCGCCCACACCGGCGTGGACACCGGCGTGCCGTCGCGGCGAAAGGTCGTCAGCAGGATGTACTTCTCATCGCTCAACGCCACGGTCTGAAGACTATCGCTCACCAGCTGCGCAGGAGCGCCTGCGAGAACCGGCGAGAGGCGCGGCGGCCCTGTGCCACACTCATGACATGTACCGCAGCACAAGGCGAAACCTGGCCGCAGGCGCCGCGGTTGCCGTGTTCGTTGGCGGCGGCGCGCTGGCGGCAATGGCCGCCACCGGGCACGGGCCGCTGGGCGCCTCGCACCACACCCGGCGCGCACATGGACGCACGGTCAGCGGGGCGTTGGCCAGGGCCGCGGGATACCTGGACGTGTCCCCGGCGCAACTGAGGGCCGACCTCAAATCGGGAAGGACGCTCGGCCAGGTGGCCGACGCGACGCCGGGCAAGTCCGAAGCCGGCCTGATCGAAGCGCTCGCGGCCGTCAGGCGCAGGCAACTGGCCGCGAGGGCGGCCAGCCTGACGAGCCGCGTCACGGCTGAGGTTAGGCGCCCCTACGGCCCCACCGGGCTCGCCCGCGGGGCGCTGTTCAACGCCCGCGTCTACCTCGGCCTGAGCCTCGCGCAGCTGCGCAGCGACCGCCGCTCGGGCATGACGCTGGGCCAGATTGCTGCTGCGACGCCCGGCAAGTCCCAGGCCGGCCTGATCGAAGCGCTGGTCAAGGCCAGAACCGAATCGCTCGCCGCCGCTGTCGTCGCCGACGCGCTGAGCAAGGCCCAGGAGGAAACCCGAGTGGCCAAGCTGACCGAGCGCGTGACCGCGTCGGTCGATCGCAAGCCGTCCGCGGCCAAGCGCCGCCACGCTAGCTGACTTCTGGCCGCTGCGCTCAAGTCCAGTTGCACAACGCTCGATGAACGAGCATGTCCAGCACGCCCCTTGAATAATCTTTTGGCATGCCATATTCTAATTTCGTGGCTTCCAAGGATCTGCTTCGCACACCCGCCGTCGAGGACTACGCCAAGGCGATCTTCTCGCTGGAGTCGCGCGACGATCAGCCGGTGTCCACCAACGCGCTGGCCGAGCGCCTGGGCATCACGCCCGGCTCGGTCTCGGCGATGCTCAAGCGCCTTGATGAGCTGGGCTTGATCACCCACCTGCCCTACCGCGGCGTGCGCCTGACGCCAGACGGCCGGCGCATCGCCCTGGAGGTCATCCGCCACCACCGCCTGCTGGAGAGCTATCTGGCCGAGGCGCTGGGGATGCCGTGGGATCGCGTGCACGACGAGGCTGAGGTGCTCGAGCACGTCCTCTCCGAGGACCTCGAGGCGCTGATCGCCGCCAAGCTCGGTCACCCCACCCACGATCCCCACGGCGATCCCATCCCCAGCGCCGAGCTCGAGCTGGAGGAGCGCGCGACCGAGCGGATGGAGACGCTGCAGCCCGGCGACGAGGGCCGCTTCGTGCGCGTCTCAGACTCAGACCCGGAGATGCTGCGCTACCTGGCAGACCGCGGCATCTCGCCGGGCGACCGCTTCACCGTGCGCGACCGTCAGCCCTTCGGCGGCCCGCTGTTCGTGGCCTTCGGCGAGCGCGAGCACGCGATCGGCGGGCAGCTGGCGGGCGCCATGCGCGTCGAGGTGCAGCGTTGAGCACCCCCGAGCTGGCCGCCTCCCCGTTGCTCGGCGGCGCCGGCGGGCAGCAGATCACCGACGAGGACGCCGCCCGCTCCCACGACCGCTCGCGCGTGCACCACGCCCGCCTCAAAGGCCGGCGCTGGCATCTGCTGTGGCTGCTGGTCGGCCCGGGCATCCTCGCCATGCTCGGCGAGAACGACGGGCCGAGCATGATCGCCTACGCCGCCGACGGGGCCCAGTATGGCCTGGGCTTCTTCGTGCCGTTCATCCCGATCCTGTTCGCCATGGCCTACGTCTGTCAGGAGATGTGCATGCGTGTCGGCGCGGTCACCCACCGCGGCTACGGCGAGCTGGTGCTGCAGCGCTACGGGCGCGTGTGGGGCTGGTTCGGCGCGGGCGACCTCACGCTGACCAACCTCGTCACGCTGGTCGCCGAGTTCGTCGCGATCCGCGTCGGCCTGGCCTACTTTCATCTCGGTGCGGGCGTTGCTGTCGCGCTCGGCCTGGCGCTCGTCGCGTTCACGCTGTCGGGCGGGCGCTACTGGCGTTGGGAGCGCATTGTGCTCGGCCTGGCCCTCTTTAACGGCCTGTTCCTTGTCGCCGCCGTGCTGGTCAAGCCGCACGTCGGCTCGGTGCTCGGCGCGCTGTCGTTCACGCCGTTCCCCGGCGGCGGCTTCAACACGCTGCTGCTGCTGCTCGCCTCTACGATCGGGGCGACGGTCACGCCGTGGATGATCTTCTTCCAGCAGAGCGCCAGCGCCGACAAGGGCATGACCCCGCGCGACGTGGCCCACGGGCGCTATGACACCGCCGCGGGCGCCGTCCTGGCCTCTGTCTTCGGGATCGGCGCGCTGATCGCCGGCGCCGCGCTGCTGGGCCACGGCGGGTCGGGCATCCAGGGCTTCGCCGGCGCCGGCTTTCCGCAGGCGCTGCGCCACGTAGCCGGCTCGGCCGCCGGCACGGTCTTCGCGCTCGGGCTGATCGAGGCCGGCGCGGTGGCGATCCTGACGATCTCCGCCAGCACCGCCTACGCCGCCGGTGAATGCGTGGGCGTCTCGCACAGCTTCAACACCTCGCCACGCAACGCGGCCGTCTTCTACGGCGCCAACGTGGGCGTCGCGCTGGTGGCCGCCGCGATCATCTTGATCCCCGGCGCCCCGCTGCTGTCGATCGCGCTCAACGCCAACGTGCTCGCCACCGTGCTGCTGCCCGTCAGCCTCGTGCTGATGGTCATGCTCGCCAACGACCGCGGCCTGATGGGCCAGTGGGCCAACAGGCGCTCGACCAACGTGATCGGCATCGCGGTGATCGTGTTCGTCGCTGTGTGCGGCTCGGCCTACGGGATCGACTCCTTCCTGCAGGCAACCCACCTGATCGGCGGGTGAGCGGGTGGACCCGATGATCGAGCACACAACCCATGGCGAGACGATCGCCGAGCTCGACCTGCAGGGGCAGGAGCGCTTCGAGGACGAGCTGATCATGCACCTTGAGCGCGACCAGTTCGTCGCGGAAACCTCGCGGCCCGTGCCACGGGCCGCGCTGAGCGCGCGTGCGCAGGCCGGCTTGTGGGCGCTGCGCGTGTTCGTCGTGTTGGTCGGGCTGATGGTGATCTATACGTTCGTCGAGCAGCTGCACTGAGTCAGTCGGCCACCCACGGCCCGTGCCAGCCGCCGAACTGCGCCGGCAGCTCGTCGGCCGCCGGCGGTCCCCACGAGCCCTGCGCGTAAGGGTGCACGGGCGGGGGTGAGTCCAGCAGTGGCTGCACGATTCGCCAGCAGGCCTCGACGCTGTCCTCGCGCGTGAAGTGGGTGCTGTCGCCGACGAGCGCGGCGTGCAGCAGCACCTCATAGGGTGTCGCGCCCTCTCCCCCCTCCTGCGCGAACTCCATGTCCAGCTCGATCGCCTGTGGGCCTGACTTGTCGGCGCGCTGGGCGTCGAGGATGATCCTGATGCCGGTCGTGGGATCGATCTTGACGACGATCTGGCTGGGCTCTGGGCGCCGGTGCGTCAGCGAGATGAAGCCCAGCCGCGGCGGATGCTTGAACAGCAGGCGCAGCTCGGTCTGGGTCACCGCCAGGTGCTTGCCGGTGCGAATGAAGAACGGCACGCCCGCCCAACGCCAGTTGTCGATCTCCAGGCGCAGCGCCGCATAGGTCTCGGTGGTCGAATCGGGCGCGACGCCGGCGGTCTGCAGGTAGCCGTCGTACTGCCCGCGCACGTACTGCGCGGGGTCGGCGTCGGCGATCGCGCGAAAGACCGCGAACTTGGCGTCCTTGATCGTGTCCGGATCGTTGCCCGCGGGGGGCTCCATTGCGGCCATCGCCAGGAACTGCATGAGGTGGTTGACCACCACGTCGCGCAGCGCTCCGACCGGGTCATAGAAGTGGCCGCGGTCCTCCACGCCGAAGCTCTCGGCCATCGTGATCTGCACGCAGGCCAGGTAGTTGCGGTTCCACACCGGCTCGAGCATCGAGTTGGCAAAGCGCAGGTAGAGGATCTCTTCCAGGCCCATCTTGCCGAGGAAGTGGTCGATGCGATACAGCTGGGACTCCTGCAGGTACTGCGACAGTTCGCTTGACAGGGTTCGCGCCGAGGCCAAATCGTGGCCGAAGGGCTTCTCGACCACCACGCGTCCGCCCACCAGCACGTCCGCTTCGGACAGGCCCTTGACGACCGTCGCGAACAGCGACGGCGGGATCTCCAGGTAGAACACGCGATCGCGCGCCTGGGCGATCGCCTCCCCCACGCGCTTGTAGGTGCCCGCGTCCGTGAAGTCGCCGCTTACATAGGAAAGCCGCCCGGCCAGCCGCTCGAAGACCTTGTCGTCCAGCGCCTGGCCGGTCGCCGAGATCGCTTCGCGCGCGTGTTCGCGCAGGTGCTCGACCGTCCAATCCTCCACCGCTACGCCGACGATCGGGCAGTCGAGCAGGCCGCGCTGCTCCAGGCGGTAGAGCGAGTGCAGGGTCATCTTCTTGGCCAGGTCTCCGGTGATGCCGAAGATGACCAGCACGTCGGCCTTGCGCTGCTTGTCCTCGCTGCTCATCGTGTCTCCTGACTGTCGGATGGCGGATTGTGAGTGGGAATTTGGCGTATCGACGTAATGCTCGCGCGCGGCCTAGGTCACACGGCTGTCAGTAGACGAGCAGGCGCACGATCGCAAATATGCCCACCGCGACGATCACCAGACGCAGCACGTCGGGCGGCAGCCTGCGCCCGTAGCGCGCGCCCAGCTGGGCGCCGACGATCGAGGTGCCCGCGATGATCGCCGCAGGTCCCCAGTCGACGTGCGCGGCGAACGCGAAGTACACCCCGGCCACTCCGTTGGTCAGGCCCGCCAGGACGTTCTTCAGCGCGTTGGTGCGCTGCAGGTCCTGGGCGAGCGTCACGCCGAGGATGCCCAGCAGCAGGATCCCCTGGGCAGCGCCGAAGTAGCCGCCGTAGACGCCGGTCAGGTACACCGCGATCGGCGTCAGCGCGCCCGCCCGGCTCTCCAGGTCAATTTCGCGCTTGATCAGCCAGGCGCTCAGGCGCGGCTGCGCCAGCGTCAGCACGAGCGCCACCGCGATGAACACCGGCACGATCGCCTTGAACGCTGACGCGGGCAACACCAGCAGCAGCACCGCCCCGGTGATCCCGCCCACCAATGACATCGAGCCCAACCGCAGCGCGCGGGCGCCCTGTCCGGCGAGCTCGCGCCGGTAGCCGATCGCGCCGGATGCCGAGCCCGGCACGAGGCCGATCGTGTTGGACACGTTGGCGGTCACCGGCGCATAGCCGAAGGCGAGCAGCACCGGGAAGGTGATCAGGGTCCCGCTGCCAACGAGCGTGTTGATCGTGCCGGCCGCCGCTCCGGCGAGCGCGATCGCGGCGACTTCGGCGAGGCTCAAACGGGTCTAGGGTTGGGGGCCATGGACGCCGAGCAGGCTATCCGCACGCGCCGCACGCACAAGGCGTTCGGCTCTGAGCCGCTGTCGAGGCAGACGCTGGAGCAACTGTTCGAGCTGGCCAGCTGGGCGCCCAACCACCGCCTGACCAACCCCTGGCGCTTTCGCGTGCTCGGGCAACGCACACGCGAGCGGATGATGACGGCGGCCGAGACGGCGCGGCCGGGCTCGGCGGTCAAGCTCGCGCGGGCGCCCACGCTAGTTGCGGTCACTGCCCACATGAGCGGCGACCCCGTCCAAGATCGCGAGGATCTGCTGGCGAGCGCCGTGGCCGCCTACCTGGTCCTGCTCGGCGCCCACGCCCGCGGCCTGGCCGGCTACTGGCGCACCGTGTTGCTGCTCGACGAACCGGCGGGTCGGGAGATCCTTGGCCTCGGATCCGACGAGACGCCGGTGGGGCTGCTTTACCTCGGCCAGCCAGTGCAGGAGCAACGCGTGCCCGAGCGCGCCCCGCTGGCGGCGGTCGTAAGGTACCTGGACTGACGGTGAGCGTTGCGACGGACATCGCCCGCACGCTGTGGCCGGCCCCCGGGGACCGCCACGGCCCGCTCGTGCCGATGATGCTGGCGCTGACGCTGGTGACGGGCGTGGTGGACGCCGTCAGCTACCTGCGCCTGGGCCACGTGTTCGTGGCGAACATGACCGGCAACGTGGTCTTCCTGGGCTTCTCGCTGGCGGGCGCGAGCGGCCTGTCGGCGGCCGCTTCGCTGATCTCGCTTGGCTCGTTCGTCCTCGGCGCGCTGGCCGGAGGCTTGCTCGGCACACGCAACCCCGATCATCGCGGGCATCTGCTGCGCGCCTCCAGCGCGGCGCAGCTGACGTTGATCGCGATCGCGCTGGTGGTGGCGCTTGCAGCGGCCGAACCGCTCAGCACGGCCGTCCGCTATGGGCTGATCGTGGCGCTGGCGCTGGCAATGGGCGTCCAGAACGCTGCGGCTCAGCGTCTGGCCGTCCCTGAGTTGACCACGACCGTGCTCACGCGCACGCTGACGGGGCTGGCCTCCGAAGCAGGGATCGTCGGCGGGCGTGGATCCCAGCTTGGGCGTCGCGGCGTGGCCGTGGCGGCGATGCTCGTGGGGGCGCTCGTCGGCGGGCTGCTGGCGCTGCACGTGTCGGTCGCGGCCGCGCTGGCGGTGGCCGGCGCGCTGGTGGCGGGCGTGGGCCTGGCCGTACACCTCCTGTCGCGCTCCGGCGGCGCCTGGATTGGAGCCTGAGGCGCCGGAATTCGAGCCTGAGACCCGGCTCGGACGGCGCGCGCTGGCCTGCAAGATCCGCCGCAGGCATCCGTTAGCCTCTGTCGAATGAGACGGCGTGTCTATCCGATGAAGGTCGCGTTGGCTGTGACGATCGTGCTGGCAGCGGGTGTCGCCGTGCTGTTCACCCGCGACCACAAGGTCGGACAGCTGCTGGCCTCGCGTCCGGCGAGCGCAGCGCCGACCGCGCCTTTGCCTGTCACGCGCCTGGTCGCGCTGCCAGGGCACAGCATCGCCAACGGCACCGACCCGCTGACGGTCATGCTGTCGGCGCCCGTGTGGAGCGGCTCGCCGCCGCCGAGCCTGCAGCCGGCGGTCGCGGGCACCTGGACGATCAGCGGGGATTCGGAGGTGTTCACGCCCGTGTCCACGCTGGAGCCCTGCTCCAGCTACACCCTGACCGTGTGGGCGCGCACGACCTCGGCCGGCCACGCGCCGCTGGGGCATCGGCACACGGTCGGACTGAACGTCGCCTGCCCGTCGCTGGCGGGCTTGCAGCAGGCGCTCGCGCACCTGGGCTACCTCGCGGCGAAGCTGCACCCGCGCTACCTTGCCCACATCGCTGCGCCGGGACCCGAGACGCGTCGCGAAGCGGCCATCGCCGCCTACCGCCCGCCGCGCGGCGCGCTCGTCCCCGACCCCTCCGACGCGCCGCCAGTGCAGATGGGCGACCTCGACGAGACGACCAAAGGGGCGCTGGTCGTCTACCAGTCAGACCACGGCCTGGAAGTGACCGGCGAACCCAACCGTGATACGTGGGCGTCGGTGCTGTCTGCCGAGACGGATTACCGGCGCGACCCTCATTCCTACACCTGGGTGAGCGTGTCCGAGTCGCTGCCCGAGACCCTTCGCGTCCATCGTGGCGACCACGTGGTATTCAGCACCCCGGTCAACACGGGCGTGCCGGGTGCCGAAACCGCCCAGGGCAACTTCCCGATCTACTCGCGCTTTGTCTCGACCACGATGAGCGGCACGGACGTGGACGGCACCAAATACACGGTCCCGGACGTGCCCTGGGTCAACTACTTCAACGGCGGCGACGCCGTCCACGGCTACCCGCGCGCGTCATACGGCTTCCCCCAGTCAAACGGCTGCGTGGAGTTGCCGATCGAAGCCGCCCACACGGTCTTCGGCATGCTCGCCCTCGGCGACATCGTCGAGGTCCACGGCTGACACCGAGGAGTGGTCGGCCGTGGATGGCAGACGCCGCACGCGAGCGCGGACGTACTGGTGGTACTTCGAGCATCGCGGGTGGCGTGTGACGCCGCGGACGGCCGCTACTTGACGGTGAGCGTGCCTTCCATGCCGGCCATGCGATGGCCGGGCACGGAGCAGAAGAACTTGTAGGTTCCCGGCTTCAGGTTTGCGGTCAAGGTCTTTGAGCCGCCCTGGAATGTGGGTGTCGCGGCGACGATCTTGCCGCCGGCGGCTTCGATGGTCACGTTGTGACCGAGTGGCGACGTGTTGGTGAAGTCGATCGACACGTTGCCGGCCTTGGCGGTGAGCGAGGTCGTGTTGTATTTGAGCTGGCCTTCCGCGTTGGCGGCGAGGATCAGATTGCTGCTCGCCGCTTCGCTCGTGGCTGCGGGCGTCGAGCTCGTGGTGGAACTCGAGGTGGTCGGCGTGGCGGCGGGCGTGGGCGTCGAGGAGCTCGTGCTGTTGGATGAGGAGCTGCCACAGCCGGCCAGCGCGAGCGCGCCGATGGCCACAGTCAATGCCGCGAGCCTGGGCATGGCGCTCAACCTACACCGTCTGCGTCGCGTATGCGTTGGCGTGCGGCGACCGCTAAGGAGCCGCCGGGACGACCACCAGCGGCCCTGGGCCGTCGGGCAACTGCCCGGTGTCGAAGGCGGCGCCGTCGAGGCGCTCGACGTGGGCGCTGCGCGCAATGAAGTCGTCGGCGGTTTCCAGGAAGCCGATGCGCGGCGTGCGGTAGTGCATCGGCACGGCCCAGCGCGGCGCCAGACGCTCGACGATCGCGGCGGCCTGCTCACCCCCGATCGTGGGCCCGCCGCCGACGGGGATGAACAGCAGGTCGATCTCGCCGATTGCGGCGGCCTGCTCGTCGCGCAGCGCGCTCTGGCCGAAGTCGCCGAAGTGGCAGACGCGCAGCCCGTCTAGGTCGAACACGAAGATCGTGTTGGGACCGCGCGCGGTGCCGGCCTGCTCGTCGTGCTCTGAGGCGATCGCTGTGACCTCGCCGAGCAATGACTCCAGCCTGCCCGCGGTGGAGCGCAGGATCGCGGGGTCTCCGCCGATCGCATCGACGCCGTTGTGGTCGATGTGCTCGTGGGTGACCAGCAGCAGATGTGCGTTGACGCCGTCGATCTGCGGATAGTCGAACTGCATACCGCGACTGGCAGCCAGGGCGGACATGTCGCCGAAGGGATCGATCGCGACCGACGCGTCGGCGCCGTCCAGTGAAAACGCGGACTGCCCATACCACTCAACTCGCATTGCGCTCCTCTCTCGTAGTGACTCGCGCGAGGGCTCTCGCGCGATTGACGGTCGTGTGTATGCGCCCGACGTGGGCCGCGTCCTCAGCTTCGGCCGGCACAATGATCTCCTCGCTGTACTGATACTTGCCGCCGCGCAGCAGCGAGGCGCCGGCGGCGACCAGGCAGGCGAGGATGGCGAACAGGAACGCCTCGTGCAGCCCGGTGCGAAACGGCGCGGAGATCAGCTGCGGGAAGAACGAGCGCCCGGTGAGCGCGGCGTGGTTGGCGGCCGAGACCGAGGCGAGCGCGTGCGCGCCGACGAGGTGTTCGACTGGGTCATAGCCCAGGAAGGCGGCGAACAGTACGGATACCGGCGGGGTGTGCGCGGCGCTTGAGGCAGCGGCGGCGGACACGCCGTGGGCCTGCAGCCCGGCGGACAGCGTGTGCGGCAGGTTGGAGGACAGGCCGAGGATCATCAGCGTGAAGAACACGCCGATCGAGAGCACCTGCGCGGAGTTCTGGAAGGTCTGGTTCATGCCGCCTCCGGCGCCGCGGTGCTGGGGCGGCAGGCTGTTCATGACGGCGGCGCGGTTGGGCGAGGCGAACATGCCCATCGAGATGCCGATCATGGCGAGCACGAGCGCGAACAGCCCGAAGGCGAAGTCGGTGGGCAGCAGGCTGAGCAAAAAGAAGCTGAGCGCGGAGCCGAGCATCCCGCCGGTGGCAAACCAGCGCGCGCCGAAGCGGTCAGACAGATAGCCGGAGGTCGGGCCGGCGACGAGCATTCCGAGCGTGAGCGGCAGCATGTAGATGCCGGCCCGCAGGGGCGTGTCGGCGAAGTCGACGCCGTGCAGGGGCAGCCAGATGCCTTGCAGCCAGATGATCAGCATGAACATCAGCCCGCCCCGCGCGACGGCCGACAGGAACGTGGACAACGTTCCGAACGTGAAGGCGCGGATGCGAAACAGGGGCAGGCGGAACATCGGCTCGGCGACCCGCCGCTCGATCAGGGCGAAGGCGGCCAGGCAGGCGCACCCGGCGCCGAGCAGGGCGAGCACGCGCGGGCTGCTCCAACCGGTGGCGTGGCTGGCGTAGGGGCGGATGCCGTAGGTGACGGACACCATGATCAGGACCAGCCCGAGCGCGAACGTGATGTTGCCCCACCAGTCGACGGATGCGCGTTTGGGCGTGCTGCGCTCCTCGAGCTTGAGGTAGGCCCAGACGGTGCCAACCAGCCCGACGGGCACGGAGATGAGGAACACCAGGCGCCAGTCGATCGGCGCCAGTAGCCCGCCCAGCACCAGGCCCACGAACATGCCGCTGACGCCGACGATGTTGTTGATGCCGAGCGCCATCCCACGCTGGTTGGCGGGGAACGCGTCGGTGATGATCGCGGCGGAGTTGGCCAGCAGGAACGCCGCGCCGATCCCCTGCACGATGCGAAAGACGATCAGGTAGGTGGCGCCGGCGCGACCGTTCAGCCAGTCGACGGTCAGTACCAGCGAGGCGATCGTGTAGATGACGAAGCCAAGGTTGTACATCTTGACGCGCCCGTACATGTCGCCGAGGCGCCCCAGACTGACGATCAGCACACTGGTGACGACGAGGAAGCCGAGGATCATCCACAGCAGGTAGAAGCTGTTGGCGGGCACGAGTGGGTCGAGGTGGATGCCCCGGAAGATGTCGGGCATCGCGATCAGCGTGATCGAGCCGTCCAGCGTGGCCAGCAGCACGCCCAGCGTGACGTTGGACAGCGCTATCCACTTGTAGCGGTCGGATCTGTCGCGATCGGCGCTGCCCAGACGTCCGTTCGCCTGCGCTCCGATTCGCGTGCCGCTCGCCACCAAATCATTAATAGAAGAGTCGCTCGCTGTCGCTCGCGGGAGTGGCAGCCGCGGCGTGCGTTTCACGCGGGTGGCCGGTGCCAGACAGCCCTCGCCTCCGGCCCGGGCGCAGGGGGGGTTAGCGCCGGGCCGGGGCGAGGCTTGGGGTCCAGCTAGTAGCCGTAGCCGCCGGAGCTAGGCATGCTTTTTTCGGGGGCCGGCGCGGGAGCGGGAGCGGGAGCGGCCGGCGCGTTAGTCGTGCCGGCAGCCTTGGAGCTCGGCGACCCCGAGTTGCTGAGCACGTGCCAGACGCCGCCAAAGCTCTTGAAGTTCTGGCCCTTGACTTCGCCTGGGGACTTGTCCAACGAGAACAGGTACACGGGCTGTCCGTTGACCATGACCTGCCACTTGCCGTTGCTGCGGTGCAGCAGCGACAGTTTGCCGTGTACTCCGGAGCCGTCCTTGAGCTTGGTGGAGCTCGAGGAGACGGTCAGGGGCGGCCAGAATTTCAAGCATTCCGCGCTGGTGCACAGTAGGTGGTGGCTGGTCTCGGGGGACAGCACGTAGAGCGTGCGTCCTTCGCTGGTGACGAGGATCTGCTGGCCGAGCTTGGAGTTGGACTTGGAGTCCACGCTGACCGAGCTCGACGCGAGCGCGATGGCGGCGAACGAGACGGCGAACGCGAGCGTCGCCGCGGCCACGCCCATCTTCAAGACCGAGGCGCGCCGGCGCCCGCGCGGGTGCGCTTGCTGCTGGTTAGGTGAAGGCATGTGAGTCTCCTTTTCGGTGGTTGTGGCTACCCGTTAGACGCCGGCGCCCGGCGCAACCTTCCGGGATGCAAGCCTCAATGCAACAGGTTCAGCGTGTTTTCGCCGTCGTCGACGTAGTAGACGCCGTTGCCGCCGGGCGCGACGGCCAGTCCGAACAGCGAGCCTGCGCCGGTCTTGGTGTCGGCGGTCTGCACGCCCACCTGCTTGCCGTCTGGGTTGGTCTCGACGATGTTGCCGTCGCCGGCGTTGCTGGTGATGATGTCGCCGTTGGGCGCGATCACCAGGCCGAGCGGTTCCTTCAGGTGCTCGCCTTCGGTGACCGTGGTGCCTCCGGCGGGCGCGGGCGTGGTGCGGGTCATCGCCTGCGGGATCGCGGTGATGCGGTTGGCGAGCGTGTCGGCCACATACAGCGTGCCGTCGGACGCCAGCCCCACGCCGGTGGGACCGATCACCAGCGCCGTGGCAGAGTCCACCCAGGGGATGCCCTTGGCGATGACCTGTTCGCTGACCACCTTGGGCGCCTGGCCTTCGCCGGATTCAAGGACGATGCGCACGACGGTGGAGTTGTCGATCGTGTGGATGCCCTTGGCGGCGCCGCCATTGAGCGCGTTTGAGACGAACAGCGTGGTCTTGGCACCTTCGCTGACGGCGGTGGAGTCCCACGGCCCCTGGATGTTGGCGTTGGCGATCGTCTTGACGACGTGGCCGTTGCCGTCGAGCACGATCAGACAGCCGTATTGGGCGGTGGCGGACTTGCCGTTGGTCGTGGGCAGGCTACCGACGATCACATAGCCGCCGGGCAGCACGTTCAGCGCGGTGGTAAGCCCGACGCCTCCGGGGCAGGCGCCCGGCAGCGCCTTGGCGTTGACGGTGGCGAACAGCGTGCTCTTACCGGCGCTTGTGAGCTGGTCGATGGTGGTGCCCGTGCCCTGGTTGTTTTCCTTGTCGTTGAAGTTGCTGACGAGCAGGTCGCCCGCGCTGAGCTTGCCGACGCTAGCGGGAACGATGACCAGCCCGTAGGGGTTCACGTCGCCGTTGGCCGGTACGGTCGAGCCGAGCGTGCCGGCGGTGGTCAGCGGGGCGATGAACGCGGCCCTGGGCGTCTGCGTCGTGGCAGCGGTCGAGCTCGAACTGGTGGTGGAGCTGCTCGAGCTGCCACAGCCGGCGACGGCGAGCGCGACGAGGCTGAGCAGGACTGGCGTGACTTTGGGCACTTGAACGGGTCTCCTGGGGTCGACGGCGAGATCGAGCAGCTGAAAGCTGCGTCCCTTCCAGGACTCCGCCTGCGGTCAATTGCTTCCCGGCAAGTCTTCAGAACTTCTTACGGCGCAGGGTCTTACGGCTCGGTGTGCACGACCACGTCGGCGAGGTCCTGCAGCTGCGCCCGCAACTGCTCCTCCAGCTCGCCGGCCAGCCGGTGGGCCTCGCCCAGCGGCGTGGAGCCGCCGACGTTGAGCGTGAGGAACAGCACGCGTCCGGCGTCGGTCGACAGAAGCCTCACGCGATCGGGGGCCGCGCCGGTCAGCTCGCGCACGAGCCGGTCGATCTCGCGTTCTGCGTGCAGGTCTGCGCTGCGGTCTGCCGGGCGCGCTGCGAGCGTGCGCTCCAGCGGCTCCAGGTGGGTCTGCACGTCGACCACGTCTGGCCTCTGGCCGATCGCGCGCTCGACGCGCTCGGCGACTACGTGGGCGCCCTGCAGATCGAGATCGGCTGGGAACTTCAGGTGCAGCGAGACGCTCGCCCCCCCGTCCTGCTCGAAGACGGTGATGTCGTGGGCCTCCTTGACCAATGGCTCGGCGAGGGCGATGGCGAGCACGCGGTCGCGCAGGTCCAGGCCGCGCTGGCGGGGCTCGACGTGCACGACCACGTCGCTGCCGGGCAGGGCGTCCTCGACGGCGGCCTCGACCAGGTCGGCGGCCTGGTGGCCCTCGACGACGGCCTGGCCGGGCGCGACGCCGACGACGACGTCGGCGAAGTAGCGCCCGGCGGACTCGCGCAGGCGCAGGCGGCTGAGCTCGATGTCGCTGCCCAGCCCGGCGATCGCGTGCTCGGCGACTTCGCGCGCCTGCGCGGGCGTGCGGTCCATCAGGATGTCGGCGTTGCGGGCGATCAGCCGCAGCGCTGCAGCGAAGATGATCGCGGCGACCGCCAGCGCGGCGACCGAATCGGCCTGTGCCAGGCCCGCGTTCACGGCGAGCAGCCCGGCGAGCACGGCCATTGATCCGGCCATGTCACCGGCGAAGTGCAGGGCGTTGGAGTAGAGCGCGGGGCTGTCATAGCGGCGTGCCGAGCGCAGCGACACACGTGCGCGGCTGAGGTCCAGCACGACCGCGAAGGCGATCACCGCGAACTGGTACCAGCGCACCTGCGGCGGGCTGGCGCCGGCGAGCAGGTGGCGGATCGCTTCGACGCTCACCAGCAGGCCGCCGGCGAGCAGGATCGCGGCCTCGCCCAGCGCGGCCAGGTTCTCGGCCCGGCGGTGGCCGTAGGGATGCCCGCGGTCGGCCGGGCGCCCGCCCAGACGCACGGCGAAGAACGTGAGCGCAGCGGCGACCACGTCGCCGCTTGACTCGATCCCAGCGGAGATCAGCGCGAGGCTGCCGGTCGCCAAACCCACCCCCAGCTTGCTCGCGACGAGCACCGTGGCGACGACGATCGACAGCAGGGTCGTGCGCTGCTGGGTGAGCGCCTCTCCTCGGCCCTCGAGTGTCTCCTGGTCGCCGGCGCGCGCCATCGCCGCTAGAGACTATGGTCAGCGGCCATGGGCCGAGCGCGCGCGAGCATCCTGGCGAGGGCCAGCGCGCTGGTGATCGTGGCTATGACGGCGGGCGGCTGCGGATCGAACAGCGGCTCTGGGCGACCTTCGACGGCGACACAGAGGATGGCGCTGGCCGGCTACCTTCGCCAGCTGGAGCCGCTGCGACTGGCAGTCAACCGCCTGCTGGAAGGCGCCGACCCGATCCTCTCGGGCGCCCACGAGCACAAGCTGTCCGGCCACCAGGCCGCGCAGCGCATGGGAACGCTGGAGCGACTCTTTGCAGCCTATGCGGTGGACATCGCGGCGATCGAACCGGCGTCGGGAAAGTTGCGCTCGCTGCAGGCGACATACGCGCACACCTACGTCCTGGAGGACTCCTACCTGAGCGCGCTGACGCTCGGCCTGCGAGAGGGCGAACTCGACGACCTGCCCGACACTCAGTCAGAACAGCGCGCGGCGATTATCCAGTGGCGCATGGGCCTGGAAGTGCTGGCGCGTCGCGCGGGCTATCGCCTACCGAGCGACCTGCAGGTGGCCGGGCGCGGAGAGATCGCCCCCTCGCCGGACGGCAGCTGACGGCCGCCCGCGGGCGTATCGTGAATCGATGGCCCATCACCACGCCGGGCACCCGCACGGGCACTCCCACGGCAACCTCACCGATGCGGGCCGCGCGCCCCTGACGGTCGCCCTCGCCCTGATCGTCGCGTTCATGTCTGTGGAGGTGGCCGCGGGCGTGGTCGCGCACTCGCTGGCGCTGCTGTCAGACGCCGCGCACATGCTCACGGACGCGGGCGCGATCGGCTTCTCGCTGCTGGCCATGCGGCTGGCCGCGCGTCCGGCCCAAGGGGCGATGACGTTCGGCCTGCGGCGGGTGGAGATCCTCTCGGCGCAAGCCAACGGCGTAACCCTGCTGATCCTTGCCGCGTTCATAGCCTACGACGCGGTGCGGCGCCTGTTCGCGCCGACGCATGTGCACGGCGGGCTGATGCTGGCGGTCGCGCTGGCCGGGGTGCTGGTCAACCTGGCGGCCGCCTGGACACTGTCGCGCGCGGATCGCAGCAGCCTCAACGTACAGGGCAGTTTCCAGCACATCCTGACCGACCTGTACGGCTTCATCGGCACGGCGGTCGCCGCAGGCGTGATCCTGGCGACGGGCTTCCAGCGCGCGGACCCGATCGTGTCGATGCTGATCGCGGGGCTGATGATCCGCTCGGGCGGCTCGCTCGTGAAGGCATCCGGGCGGATCTTCCTGGAGGCCGCTCCGGAGGGCCTTGACCCGCAGGCGATCGGCCGGGCACTGGTCGCACAGCAGGGGGTCGTGGAGGTGCACGACCTGCACGTGTGGGAGGTCACCAGCGGCTTCCCCGCCCTGTCGGCACACGTGCTGGTGGGCGCGGCGCAGGACTGTCATGAGGCGCGCAGGGGTATGGAGGCGATGCTGCACGCGCGCTTCGGGCTCGATCACACGACGCTGCAGGTCGATCACGTCGGAGGCGGCCTGCTCGACATCGCCGCACCGGCCACGCGCGGCGACGTCCGCTCATAGGCCCTGGCGGCCCATCCCTTAAGGTCAGCCGATGCGAATCCTGGTGGGGGTGCTCGGCGGCCTGCTGGTGGTGGCGATGCTGCTGGAGATCTTCGTTGCGTTCCTGCTGCCCAGGCGCGTCAAGCGCGACCCCAAACTGGTGCGCACCGTATTCGCCTACGGGTGGCGCCCGTGGCGGCGGATCGCCCGCGCGCTGCCGTTCCAGGCGGGCGACACGATGCTCGGCATCTACGGCCCGCTGGGGGTGGTGGTCAACCTCGTCTTGTGGGTGACGATGATGATGCTCGGTTATGCCTGCCTGCTGTGGGCAGACGGCTCGCACCTGGGGGCGCTGGCGGGACATCGCAGCGTGGTGAACTTCGGCGACGACCTGTATTTCGCTGCCGCGACGATGACGACTAACGGCCCCTACGGGCTGGCGGCACACACGACGTTCGCACGCGCAGTACAGGTGATCGACTCGGGCAGCGGCCTGGCGGTGCTGGCGATCGTGATCGGCTACCTGCCGTCGCTGTACCAGGCCTTCTCCAGCCGCGAGGCGACGGTTTCGCAGCTGGACGCCCGCGCTGGCTCGCCGCCGAGCGCCGGGCGCCTGATCCTGCGCTCGGCCGAGCGCGAGGGATGGCCGGCGGTCAATCGCTACCTGGGCAGCTGGGAGACCTGGGTGGCAGAGCTGATGGAGACCCATCTGGCCTATCCCGTGCTGGCCTACTTCCGCTCCCAGCACATAAACCAGAACTGGCTGGCGGCGATGTGCACCGTGCTGGACGCGTGCGCGTTCACGATCGCTGCGGCGCCGGCAGGCACCGTGGACTCGTCGCGCTTCACCTTCGCGATCGCCCGCCACGCCGTGGCGGATCTCAGCTACAGCTTTCATGCCACGCCGAAACCACCGCCCCAGGAGCGGCTGTCCGCGGCCGATCTGGACGAGCTGATCGGCAAGCTGCGTGAGGTGGGAATCGAACTGGGCAGCGAGCCGGACACGATCGCTGAGAGGCTCACCCGCATGCGGGGCATCTACGAGCCGTATGTGAATGCGCTGGCCGACCGCCTGGCGCTGCCGATGCCGCCGTGGCTGGCACCGGAGTCGCCTACGGATAACTGGCGGACAACCTCCTGGCACTGACGCTGCGGTCGTGTCATCGGCAGCGGCGGCGCTTCGCGCGGGCCGCTGCCGCTGACACGACCTCCGCTTGGCGGAATGCGTCATGCGGAGCCACGGCCGTGGCGGGGAACGAAGCTAACGGACCTGGCCGCGGGGGCGGATTAGGACCTCGTTTACGGCCACGTTGGCCGGTGCTGCGATTGCGTAGAGGATGGCGTTTGCGATGTCCTCAGACTCCAGCGGCGCTACATCGGCGAGGACACCCGCGATCATCTGCTGGATCTCCGGCCGGTTGTGCCCCGGCAGCTCCGTCGCCACGGCGCCCGGCTCGATCAGGGTGACGCGCACCCCCTTTTCCACGCCCTCCTGGCGCAGCGACTCGGAGAAGGCGCCGATGCCGAACTTGGTCAGGTTGTAGACGCCCGAGCCGGCGCGGGCGAAGCGCCCGGCTACGGAGCTGACGTTGACGATGTGGCCGGAGCCCTGCTCGCGCATGATCGGCAGCGCTGCATGAGTGCAGTAGAGGACGCCGAACACGTTGGCGTGGATCATCTGGCGCCACTCGTCGGTGGGGGCGTTCTCGATCGGGCCGAGCAGCATCACGCCGGCGTTGTTGACGAGCACGTCCAGGCGCCCGAGCTCCTCGTGCGCACGCTGCACGAATGCGCGCGCCTGGTCCTCGTTGCCGACGTCTGTGGGCACGGCTATCGCGCGGCCGCCCTCGCTCTCGATGCGCTCGGCCAGCGCCTGAATGCGATCGGCGCGCCTGGCGGCCAGGGCGACGGCCGCGCCGCCTTGTGCACAGGCCAGCGCGGTGGCCTCGCCGATGCCCGACGAGGCGCCGGTGATGGCGATGGTCTGGCCGCTGAGATCGCCGTTCATGCGCCGAGCTTAGCCCGTGAGGCTCACCTGTCCGGCGGCATCGGTCGAAGATCCCCTACGCGAGCCGATCTTTTTGCGCCGCCTGCGGGTTTGGGATGCTAATTGCGCGGGCACCCACTTGTTGGCGGGCGTGCAGGTATGCGCGCAAAGCGCGTCGAACGACATCTTACCAACCTGGTAACCAGCGATGATTGACAAGACAACTACCTCGGCGTATAATTCCGACTCCAAGCATCGGATTAGAAGGACGCCCATGTCAGACTCACGCACAAATCCACCACCGCACACGCTCAGATCAAGTGATCGCCGTCGAGGCCGACCGAGCCCGACGTGGAGGCCGTCGCCGACGGCGCGACGGTTGTCGCCGCCGAGCGGCTCGACAGCCCGATCGAGCGCCTTGACGTCGAGTACGCCCGACACGTTCATCCCCGAGTCGGTCGACCAGCTGCTCGCGCACTCGCGCCGCTACCCGCTGCTCACGCCCGCCCAGGAGATCGATCTCGCGCAAGCGGATCGAGCGCGGCGACCTGCACGCCAAGGAACTGCTCGTCAACTCCAACCTGCGCCTCGTCGCCTCCAACGCGCGGCGCTACCAGAACCAGGGCCTGCCGCTCGGCCGACCTCGTCCAGGAGGGCATGCTCGGCCTGATCCGCGCCAGCGAGAAGTTCGACTGGCGCAAGGGCTTTCGCTTCTCCACCTACGCAACCCTGTGGATCCGCCAGGCGATCCAGCGCGGCCTGGAGAACTCCGGACGCACGATCCGCCTGCCCGTCCACGTGGCCCAGCGCTCGCGCAAGGTCGGGCGCGTCGAGCGCGAGCTGTCGGTGCGCCTCGGGCGCGAGCCCACGATCGAGGAGCTCGCCGCAGGAGACGGGCCTGCCGATCGAGCAGGTCGAGGAGGTGCGCCACCAGCGCGCTGGCGCTCGTCAGCCTCGACCAGCAGGTCGGCGAGGACGGCGACACCGCGCTCGGCGACCTGCTGCCCTCGGACGCCGAGGCGCCCGAGGAGACCGCCTGGGACAACGAGCGCGAGCGCATCGTGCACCGTGCGATCTCCCAGCTGCCCGAAACCGAGCGCACGGTGCTGACGCTTGCGCTTCGGCACCGGCCGCGAGGAGCCCCAGACGCTGACCGCGATCGGCAAGCGGCTCGGCTTCTCCGCCGAGCGGGCCTCACAGCTCGAGCAGCGCGCGCTGAAGAAGCTCGCCGAGTCTCCAGAGCTGGCGGCTCTGCGCGAGGCCGCGTAGTCGCACTGGAGAGCCCGTGCGTTCCCGCCGGGCGCATGCGCCTGGCGGTCAAGCCCGTCGCCGGGCGAAGGTCTAGGATCGTTCGCGACGCGGCATGTCAGACAAGTCTCTCGTGGGAGCGGATCGTCGAGCTCACGATCGCCGCTCGGCGAACGGATCCTGGCGCCGATCGAGCGCTTCATCGGCAAGCGCTCGCTCGTCGGCGACGCGACGTTCTTCGAGCACGAGCGCTTCCCCTGGGTCGGGCACGTCGAGGACAACTGGACGGATGATCCGCGAGGAGCTCGAGCGCGCTGCTGGACGATCGCGCAGGCCTGCCCAACTTCCAGGACATCTCCAAGGACCAGATCGAGATCACCGACGACGACGCTGGAAGACGTTCTTCCTCTACGGCTACGGCTTCAGGCGAAGCTCGGCGTCAGATGTGCCCGCGCACGGCCGCGCTGATGCGCGAGATCCCGGGCATGACGACCGCGATGTTCTCGATCCTCTCCCCGCGCAAGCACATCCTCGACCACCGCGGCCCCTACAAGGGCGTGCTGCGCTACCACCTCGGCCTGATCGTGCCCGCAGCGACGCGCAGGCGTGCCGCATCCGCGTCGGCGACGACGTGCGCCACTGGGAAGAGGGCAAGAGCATGATCTTCGACGACACCTACAACCACGAGGTCTGGAACGACACCGACGAGACGCGCGTCGTGCTGTTCGTCGACGTCCTGCGCCCCCTGCCCTTCCCCGAGTCGGCGATCAACGGGCTGATCGTCAAGGCGATCGGCTATCTCGCCGTTCGTGCTCGACGCCAAGCGCAACCAGCAGGCGTGGGAAAAGCGCTACCTGGCGCGCGAGGCACGCCCGCGCGCCGGCGAGCGCCTGAGCCAGGCGCCGCCGAGGGCGCTCAGACGCCCGACACGTCCAGGCCGGTGCCCTGCAGCAGGGTGTTCGCCTTCGCGTTGAGCATCGTGAACTCGCCGGTGAGGATCAGCACGCCGAGCGCGATCATGACCGCCCCGCCGACGCCGATCACGATCGGGAAGTGGCGCTTGACGACCGTCAGCGCTTCGGTCGTCCGCTCGAACGCGAGCGCGATCGCCAGGAACGGGATCGCGAGGCCGGCGGAGTAGAAGGCCAGCAGCAGCGCAGCCATGCGCGGCCGAGCTGGAGATCGCGGCCTGGGTGAGGATCGCGCCGAGCGTGATGCTCGTACACGGCGTCCAGGCGATTGCGAAGGCCGCGCCCGCGATCAGCGGGCCGCCCCGCCCGGCGAGGCGCAGCAGCGCCTCGGGGTGCCACTCGCGGTTGAGCACGTTGACGAACGGCGTGGCCAAGAAGATGACGCCCATCGCGACGATGATCGCTCCGCCCACCTGCTCGAGCGCTGTTTGTGCTGTGTTCAGCGTCGATCCGATCACGGTGGCGCTGAGGCCGAGCAGGATGAAGATCGCCGAGAAGCTCGCGATGAACAGCAGGCTGGGAACGAGCACGCGCCGCGATGCCCGCGCCCTCGCGCAGATCCGCGGGCGTGACCCCGATCACGGTGGAGAGGTAGCCGGGGACGAGCGGCAGCACGCAGGGAGACAGAAACGACACCAGCCCGGCGGCGAGCGCGATCGGGATCCCCACTCCGGTGGCGGTGTCGGTGGCGGTCGCGAGCATCGGGTGCAGGTAGATCATGGTCGGGTGCTAGCGACACAGGATGGCGGATAGCAGCGCGCAGTTCGGCCACTTCGCGCTCCAGCCGCGCCACGCGCTCGCGCAGGTCCTCCCGCCCGTCTGCAGCAGCGGTGCGTCCTGCCGAGGCGGGGTCTGCGGATGGGCCGGAGCCGGAGCCTATCGTTGCAGCGGAGCCCGCGGATGGATCGTCGGGCAGGTACGACTCGGCCGGTGTAGGTGGCCGGATGGCCTGGCCGTGCGCGGAGGGCTCGTCCTCGGCGGAGGCCAGCAGTTGCGCGTAGCGCTCCTCCTTGTGTCCCGGGCGCCGTCCCTGCCGCGCAACGAGCTCTCGCGCGATCAGGCGCTCGAGCGTGTCGTGAACGCCCGACAGGTCGCCGAACGCGTGCATGCGCTCGGTGCGCTGCTTGAGCTCGCCGGGGGTCTGCGGCCCGCGCAGCATCAGCACGCACATGATCGCCTGCTCGCCCGCCTCCATGCGGCAGCGCTTCGGCGAGTAGATGCCGGTACTTGGCGGCGCGGCTGCCGGCGCCGCTCGCCAGTCGGATCAGGCCGCGGCGCTCGAGGCGGTGCAGCGCGTCTCTGATGATCGCGTCGTCGTAGTCGACGACCGGGTCGCGGTTGGTGGACTGGTTGCAGGCCAGCCGCAGGGCGTTCAGCGACAGCGGATAGGCGTCGGGCGTCGTTCGTTGCTTTTCCAGCAGGCAGCCAAGCACCCTGATCTCCGACGAGCTGAGATTGGCGGGCGTGCTGCTCACGACGCTCCGCAGGGTAGCCGAGCGCAGCGAGGGACTGTGCGGCCCGGCGGCTGGAGCGCCGTGAAGCGATTCTCACTGCATCTTTCGAGCACGCTTAGGCGCATGGGCGAGACTTGGCACACTCAAGCCTCCCCCGCCGACAGGCGCCGCTCCTCCCGGCGCCCAGTCACGCACCGCCAGCGAAAGGAAGCAAGCCATGGCCCGTATCCTCGTCCAAACCAACGACCGTCGCACCATCCTGGACGAATCGGACGTGCAGCTCGCAGACGTCAACGACCAGGATCAGGCGGTCGACCTGCTCGATCGGCTCGGACGCGCCATCGTGCAGGCCGAGCGCGCGCCGCGATCGCCACGCCCTCGCAGCAGGAGGCCGAGGGCGCTCGTCCCGGTCAGCGACTACCGCGACGTGTGCGCCTGAGTCGCCGGCCGTCGGCAGAGCGACGGTAAAGTCGAATGGGTGAGCGCCCAGCCTTTCGCCCAGGGACACGGAGGCGATGGCGGCCGGGCGCGACGAGCGAACACGCCCAAGCCGGGCCCGCGCCCCGAGGACATCCCTGACAAACACGTCTCGCTGCGACGCATCGCGCGGCTGTTCATCCCCTACCGGCTGCGGCTGGGGCTGCTGCTCGGGCTGATCGTGCTCGGCTCGGTGCTGAGCGTGGCCTCGCCGTTTTTGCTGCGCGAAGCAGTCGACAAGGGCATCGTCAAACATGACCTGACGCTACTGTCGTGGCTGGTCGGTGGCATGATCGCGCTGGCGGTGATCAACGGCGTGATCGGCGTTGCCCAGACGTGGATCTCCAACGAGGTCGGCCAGCGCGTGATGCACGACCTGCGCGCGGCGGTGTTCGCGCACCTGCAGCGGATGTCGCTGGCGTTCTTCACGCGCACGCGCTCGGGCGAGGTGCAGGCGCGCATCGCCTATGACATCGGCGGCATCGACGACGTGGTCACGAGCACGGCCACCTCGACGGTCTCGACAGTCGCCACGGTGACGGCGACGGTCGTGGCGATGTTCGCGCTGAGCTGGCAGCTGACGGTGTTCTCGCTGATCCTGCTGCCGTTCTTCGTGTGGCTGACGCGCCGCGTGGGCAACGAGCGCAGGCGCATCCAGTCGGTGCGCCAGGGCCGACTGGCAGACATGTCGACGCTGGTCGAGGAGTCGCTGTCGGTGTCGGGGATCCTGCTCGGCAAGACGATGGGGCGCTCACACGAGCTGGTCGATCGCTTCTCCTCGGAGTCCAGCGAATTGGCAGACCTGGAGGTGCGCGCGCGCATGGCAGGGCGCTGGCGCATGTCCTCGGTGCAGATGAGCTTTGCGATCATGCCAGCCGCGGTGTACTGGTTCGCGGGCTACAGCATCGCCCACGGGCACAACCTGATTTCGATCGGCACGGTTGTGGCGTTCACGACGTTGCAGACGCGCCTGCTGTTCCCGATGCAGCAGCTGCTGTCGGTGGGCCTTGAAGTGCAGACCTCGCTGGCCCTGTTCGGGCGCATCTTCGAGTACCTGGATCTCCCCGTCGACATCGTCGAGCGCCCGGGCGCGCGCACGCTGAGCGGCGTGCGCGGGGACGTGGAGCTCCAGGACGTGTGGTTTCGCTATGCGCCCGACGCTCCCTGGACGCTGCAGGAGATCAGCGCCGAGATCCCAGCGGGGACGCGCACGGCGCTGGTCGGCGAGACAGGCTCTGGCAAGACGACGCTCGCGTATCTGGTCGCGCGTCTGTACGAGGCTCAGCGCGGGCGCGTGAGCATCGACGGCGTGGACATCCGCGACATGACGCTCGACTCGCTTGCGGCCACTGTCGGCCTCGTCTCCCAGGAGACCTACCTGTTCCACGCGTCGATCCGCGAGAACCTCCGATTCGCCTGTCCCGAGGCGACCGACGAGCAGATCGAAGACGCTGCCCGCGCGGCGCAGATCCACGAGCTGATCTCCTCCCTACCCGAGGGCTACGACACCCCTGTGGGCGAGCGCGGCTACCGCTTTTCCGGTGGCGAGAAGCAGCGCATCGCGATCGCGCGCACCGTGCTGCGCAACCCGCCCGTGCTCGTCCTCGACGAGGCGACCTCGGCGCTGGACACCGAGACCGAGCGCGCCGTGCAACAGGCGCTGGACGAGCTCTCGCGCGGGCGCACCACGATCGCGATCGCTCACCGCCTGTCGACCATCCGCGACGCCGACCAGATCCTCGTGCTGGACGACGGGCACATCGTCGAGCGCGGCACGCACGAGGAGCTACTCCAGCACGGCGGGCGCTACGCGGCGCTGCTCAACGTCGCGGAGATCGGCGACGACCCTGTCTCCAGCGGCGTGTGAGCCGCAGCTTGACTATGGCGCGTGGTCCAGGCGCAGGGGCGCAAGGACGTGTGCGGTCAGTCGCCGAACTCGCTGCGTACGTCTAAAGGGGTCAGCGCGTCTACGTAGTGCTGGGGCAGGTGGTCTTGGAGCGAGGCGCGGAAGCGCAGGCGGCGCGCCTTCTTGATGTCGCTGGTGACGAGCGACAGCGGCGCGGCCGCGAGGGACCACAGGCTGCGCAGCTGATTGTGCGGCGCGTCGTTTTGCTGCCAGTCGGGATCTCCCTTGCGCCTGGGCTTGCGCGTGTACTGGTAGCCGGTCCCGAAGTGCGCGAACGGATAGGACGCTGCGGGTGGCAGCTGAGGGACGACGTCGTTGGCGTACACATAGCGGATGACCCGCTTGCCCAGGAAGGGATCCTGATTGCAGTCGCGCGCGAGGTCGGGGCTGGCGAGCATCGGTCCTCCGAAGGTGTAGACCGCCTTGAGCCTGTCGACGATCGGCTTCTGATCACCTGGCTCGGCGACGAGCATGAGCGCGAGCATCGACGCGCTCGCGGCGCCGAGGCTGTGGCCCGTGATGTACAGCGCCTGCAGCTTGTTATCGAGTTTCTCCGCGCAACTCGGCCGGACCGACTCGCCGTCGATCGCGCGTTTGAGCGCGTTGAAGATTTCATAGCGCGTGGAGCGCACGTTGCGGTAGAAGCCACCGTGGACGCAGCCGTCGGGGGAGTCGTCGAGAGGCGACGGCATCTTGATGCGCGTGGGATCGATGTTCGCGTCGGTGAGCCAGCTGATCAAGCTCGTGGGCGGCGTTCCGCGATAGCAAAGGATCGCCGCGCGGCCGTCCTTGCTCTGGATCAGAAAGGACGTGCAGGTGATGAACAGGGCGTCTACGTACTCGTCGATCATCACGCAGTGGTTTTCCTCGAGGCCCATGCGCGCCATGATCATCGCGACCGTTTGCACGTCGGAGTACCCGTAGGCCGAGCACACGGCCATGACATGCGCGATGGTCTTGTCGGGGTGGGTTAAGGCAGAGACGAGCTTGTCGACGAGGTCGCGATAGACCGGGAAGGAGTCGGTCCGTTCTAACTTGAACGGCCTGAGCCGTAAATAGCTGGGAGCTAAGCAGTCCGTGACCTGCATCTCACGCGATCGCGTCGATGTTCAGGCGCACGTAGTCGACGACCACCGGCTCGCCGACGAGCGCGAGCACGTCGTCCATGAACGGTTCGCGCAGATCCTCGGGCAGCTGCTGCACATGCGGGCCGAGCACGATCGTGGAGAGAAACTCCCGTGGCGCGTCCGGCGTGCGCGGGGCGGGCGTCAGCCAGCACTCTGCCGAGGCGAAGCCGGCCGAGCGCAGGCGCTCGGCGGTGGGCTGCGGCGCGGCGTAGTTCCACGGCGGCTGCCAGTTCAGGAAGTGGCGCGCGTAGGGTTCCTCGGCGAGCACCTCGCGGGCCTTGCCGCGCAGGATGTCGATGTTGCCCTCTCCCCCACACTGCGCGACCAGACGTCCTCCGGGATGTAGCGCCTTGTGCAGGCGCGCGAACAGCCGGTCATGGTCGGCGATCCAGTGGAAGGTGGCGGTCGACAGGACCGCGTCTACGGGCTCGTCGAGCTCGAGCTCGAGCAGGTCGGCGACGCGCAGGTCGACGTCCGGTCCGAGTCGTCGGCGCGCGGCGTCGACCATCGAGGCGGACTCGTCTACGGCGATCACGCGCCCGTGGGGAAGGCGCTCGATCAGCGCCTGGGTGACCCGGCCCGACCCGCAGCCGGCGTCCAGCACGAGCTCATCGCCGTTCAGCGTCAGCCGGTCCAGGACATCCAGCCCGAGCGCCTCCATGGTTGCGGAGATGCGGTCATAGCTCGTGCCATCCCACTCGCGTACCGGCATACGATCGTACGTTATCACGTATCGGGCGTCGCGACCCCGGGCGCTGGGCATAGTCGCGGCGCGACGCGGCGGATCAGGCAGGAAGCGGGGCGTGTCCCGCGCGTACGCCCAGGTCGGCGATCACCTGCGATATCCGCCCGCCCTGCCAGGCGAGCGGCGCCTGACCGTCATCCTCGACGCGCAGCTCGGCGCTGGGGATCGTCTGCGTGTAGCGCTCTGCCACGACAATGGGGTGCAGCGGGTCGGCCTCGTCGCGGCTGGCGACGACGACCGCGGGGACGGCGATCGCGGCGAGCTGCTCGATCTGTTCGAACGGGCGCGATCGCGGCACGCCTTCCAGCGCGTCTGCGACCGCGTCGGGGTGCTCGTGCGCGGCGATACGCTGGCGCAGCACGGTCTCGACCGTGCTGCGCAGCGACTCGGGCAGCCGCTGCAGGTCATAGGCGGCGACGAAGCCGTCTGCGCCGTCCTCGCGCAGCCCGCGCGCGAGCGCGTCCCAACGTCGAGATGTCGACGTCGGCGCGCTGCAGGGTCGGGTCAAAGGCCGGGGTGATGATCGCCAGCGCGGCCACCCGCTCGGGGTGATCGAGCGCGAAGCGCACGGCGGTGTGCGAGCCCATCGACACGCCGGCGAGCAGCGCGCGCTGGACGCCGGCCGCATCGAGCACTGCGAGCAGGTCGGCGGCGAGCAGCTCATAGCCGTAGCCGCGCGGTCCGTCGGCTGGTGTCGAGCGGCCGTGGCCGCGTGCGTCATAGGAGATCACGCGATGGCCGGAGCGCTGCAGCGCACGCGAGCCCATGACAACGTAGCGGCGGGTGGCGGTGAGGCCGTGCAGCAGCACTACCGCGGGGCCATCGCCTGACTCCTCGCCCGAGAGCGTCACGGCGCCGGCGCCCGCGATGCTCAGCTCGCGCAGATCCTCGACCGTCTGCGAGCGCGGCGCAGCCGGGTGGTCAGGCATGTGCGGCGGCGTGCGCGCGCAGGAGATCGGCCGCGTGCTGCGGACGCTCCCAGAAGAACAGATGGCCGATGTCGTCGAGCAGCTCGAGCTGGGCGTCCGGAATCAGCTCGGCGATCATCTTGCCGTTGACCACGGGAAGCACCTGGTCGACTGTGCCGTGGACGACGAGCGTGGGCAGCGCGATCTCCCCCAGGCGCGCGGAGGTGTCGTGCTCGATGCATGCCTGTGTCTGGGCGGCGATGACCTGTAGCGCGACGCGGCGGCGCAGACCGATCTCGCGAAAACGCTGCCAGGCGGCCTCGTCGGCGGCGAAGCCGGGGGACACGTTGGCCTCCCAGGAGGCACGGATGGCGCGCTCTGGATCGCCTGATTGGATGGCCTGGGCGACCCGTTCGACGACCTCGCGGCTGGTGTGCCTGCTGCCGGGCCCCCCGCAGTAGGTGCAGCCGAGCGCCAGCGTGCGTATTCGCTCGGGCTCGGCCAGCGCGAGCTCCTGAGCGATCATGCCGCCCATCGAGATGCCAAGGATGTGCGCCGAGTCGACGTCGAGCGCGGTCAACAGGCCGGCGGCGTCCTGCGCCATCTGGCGGATGCTAAGCGGTCCATCCAGGCGGCTCGATGCGCCCACGCCGCGATGGTCATAGACGATCACGTCGAAGTCGCCGCGCAGGTCGGCCAGGAACGATGGGTCCCAGTGCGAGTAGGTGCCGCTGCGGCCCATGATCGCCAGCAGCGGCGGACCGGAGCCGGCGCGCTCGTAATCGAGCTCGATGTCCCCCACTCGCACCAGCGTCATCTTCTTGATCCTATACGGGCAGCGCGAGCTGGTCTGCAGGTAGCTTGACCGCGCCTGACCTGTCGGCAGCTGTCGGTCGTTCGCCAGCCGCTCTACCTGGTCGTTCGCCGGCCTCACTACCCTGTCGATCGTCCGCAGTGAGCCCAGCCACGCGCACGCCGAGCAGCCGCACGGGTCGAGGCGGCGCATACTGGCGCAACAGCTCAAGCGCGACCGCGCCGACCTGCTGCGCGTCGCAGGTCGGCCGTGCGATCGTGCGCGCGCGAGTGACGGTGGTGAAGTCGTCCAGGCGCACCTTGATCGCGATAGTGCGCCCGCGGCGGTCGTGGGCGGCGAGGCCGGCGCACAGCTCCTCGGCCATCAGCGACAGGTGCTCGCGCATCTGCGCGGGGTCTGACAGGTCGCTGTCGAAGGTCCGCTCGCGCGACTCAGAGACGACCTTGCGCGGTGCGCCGATCACGCCGTCGTGTTCGAAGCGCGCCCGCCTGGCGAGTTCCCGTCCGAGGTTGGGCCCGAAGCGCTCGGTGAGCAGCCGCTCGGGCGCAGCGCCCACCGACGCGAGGGTGGTCAGGCCGAGCTCGGCCAGCCGCGCGGCGGTCTTGGGCCCAATCCCAGGTACGAGGCCTGGCGGGGAGTCGGCGAAGCGCTCACACGCCTGCTCGCGGCTGAGCACGACAAAGCCGGCGGGCTTGTCTGCATCGGAGGCGACCTTGGCGACGAGCTTGTTGGGGCCGATGCCCACCGAGCAGGTGAGGTGCAGCTCGGCGTCGATCTCGGCGAGCAGGCGGCGCATTGCTGTGCGCGGCGAGTACAGGCCGGCGACATCCAGGTAGGCCTCGTCAAGCCCCACGACCTCCACGCGCTCGACGTGCGCGCGCAGGATCGTGATCATGTGCGCGGATGTTTCTCGGTAGTGGGTGAAGTCGGGTGCCAGGAAGACCGCATCGGGGCATAGCCGCCGCGCGCGCGACGCAGGCATGGCCGAGCCGACGCCATAGCGACGAGCCTCATAGCTGGCGGTAGTGACGACGGCTCGCGGCCCGCTGCCGGCCACCACCACCGGCCTTCCGCGCAGCTCGGGGTGGCGCAACAGCTCCACGGAGACGTAAAACGCGTCTGCGTCCAGATGCGCGACGCGCAGGCCGGGCTCAGGCTCGGACATACCTCGAATCTAGCGCCCGTCCCGGCGGGCGTCGAACCGTGGCGAGACCCCGCAATCGTGCCCTTCGGCGGCTATGCACCCAGCGTGGCTGCTCTTGTCAAGCCTCTCTTGCAGTAGGCTTGCGGATGAGGGCGTATGGATCTCACCTTCAGCGACAAGGAGACGGCGTTCCGCGACGAGCTGCGCGCTTGGCTTGCGGACAATCAGCCGCCCGCCAAACCGCCGGCGGATGCGGGCGACGACGCCCAGTTCGCGTGGCGCCGGGACTGGCAGCGCCACCTGTACGAGGCTGGCTGGGCGGCGCCGGCGTGGCCGACGGAGTACGGCGGGCGCGGCGCGTCGCAGACGGAGTCGGCGATCTACTTCGAAGAGCTTGGCCGCGCACGAGTGCCGTTTGCGGCGAACACGCTGGGCCTGCTGCTGGGCGGTCCGACGCTGATGGTGTGGGGCACGCCCGAGCAGAAGGAGCGCTACCTGGCGCCGATCCTGTCTGGCGAGGAGATCTGGTGCCAGGGTTTCTCGGAGCCGGACGCCGGCTCGGACCTGGCGTCTTTGAAAACCCGCGCGGTGAAGGACGGCGACGAGTGGGTGGTGACCGGCCAGAAGGTGTGGACGAGCGGCGCGCAGTACTCCAAGTGGTGCATGCTGGTGGCGCGCACGGACTCGGAGGTGGCCAAGCACAAGGGCCTTACGTACTTCCTCATGGACATGGACCAGAAGGCGGTGCAGATCCGCCCGCTGCGCCAGATCACGGGCGAGGCGGAGTTCAACGAGCTGTTCATCGAGGAGGCGCGCATCCCGGACGCGAACGTGGTGGGCGGCGTGGGCAACGGCTGGAAGGTGGCGCTGACGACGCTGATGAACGAGCGCGCGGGGCTGGGCTTCGCGCTGCAGATCCGCCTGCGCCAGCTGCTGGATGACGTGATCGCGGCGGCGGGCGAGAAGGGCCTGCTGGAGAACGCGCTGTATGCGGACAAGATCGCGGACCTGCATGTGCGCTGCGAGACGATCCGCCTGCTGGCGTGGAAGGGCCTGACCGACGCGGAGCGTTACGGCCAGCCGGGCCCGGAGGGCTCGCTGGTCAAGTGGCTGTGGTCTGACACCAACCAGCGCGCGACACAGCTGGCCGCAGACGTGATCGGCCCGGAGGCGCTGACGTCGGGAACGAGCTGGAGCTATGAGCTGATGCGCGCGCGCGGCAACACGATCGAGGGAGGCACCACGGAGGTGCTCAAGAACATCGTGGCTGAGCGTGTACTTGGGCTTCCCCGCCTGAAGGTGGCGGCGTGATGAGTTTTTATGGGCTGCGCCCTTCGGGCTCCGCTGGCGGGGTCGCGTAGTTATGGACTTCGGCCTGACAGACGACCAGCGCGACATCCAGCGCACGGCCCGCGACCTGCTGTCCGAGCGCTCGACGTTTGTGCGCGTGCGCGAGCATGCGGAGGCGCGCACCACCGACAAGGCGCTGTGGCGTGAGCTGTGCGAGCTGGGCTGGCCGGGCATCGCGATCTCCGAGGACAACGGGGGTCAGGGCCTGGGCACGATCGAGCTGTCGATCCTGTGCGAGGAGCTGGGCCGCTCGCTGGCGCCGGTTCCCTTCCTGGCAAGCGCGATGGCGGCGTGCGTGATCGAGCAGGCGGGCACCCCTGAGCAGCGCGAGCGCTGGCTGCCGAGCCTGGCGTCGGGCGAGACGATCGGCGCGCTGGCGAGCGCGACCGACGGCACGGCGGAGCTGGTGGTGAGCGGCGCTGAGGCAGGCGTGATCGTGCTGGTGGAAGACGACGGCTCGGGACGCCTGGTCACACCCGACGAGGCCGCGGTGACCCCCATCCAGACAATCGACCCGACGCGCTCGGCGGCGCGAGTGAATGCAGGCGACGCCGGCGAAGCGCTCGATGACGGCTGCCCGGGCCTTGGCCGCGCGCTGGTGGCTGTGAGTTCGGAGCTCGTGGGCGTATCCGAGCGGGCGCTCAAGATGACCGTGGAGTACGTCAAGGACCGCAAGCAGTTCGGCGTGCCTGTGGGCGCCTACCAGGCGGTGTCGCACCGTTGCGCGCAGATGCTGCTGGACACCGAGAGGGCGCGTTCGGCCACGGCGCAGGCGGCGTGGAGCGCGGACGCCAACCCGGACGGCCTGGCAGAAGCGGCAGCGATGGCCAAGGCGGCCGCGTCAGACGCCGGGCGCGAGGTGACAACCAGCGCGATCCAGGCGCACGGCGGCATCGGCTTCACGTGGGAGGCGGACGTGCACTGGCTGTACAAGCGCGCGCAGATCGACTCGGCGCTGCTGGGCGGCGCGAGCCGCCACCGCGCGCGCCTGGCGAGTATCCTCGCCGACCGCGTCGCGGCCTCAGCCACCGCCTGACGATTGCGGCTTTAGCCGCCCGCCCGGGCATACCCTGGGACGTGCTGGACGGCTATGTCGAGAAGCGCACGGCGGGCCCGGTTCCGACCGCGTGGCATGGCGTTCTTCGCGCCGGCCCGAGTCCTTAGCGCTTAGTCTGATCACGCGTTTTGCTCATGAATCTGCGCGATCTTCCACCTGGGTGCGAGCCGCTTGCCCCCCAGCCGCCCAATCGCCTGCTTGTGTGGCTGGCGTTGGTGACGGACCGCAGGCCCCGCAGCCGCGCACGGCCGTGGCTGTTCGCGGCTCTGGTCCTGGTGACGCTCGCACTTGGAACATGGGGATTCCGGGAACTGGCGTCTCCGGTCCACCTCACCCTGCTGCAGAGCATCTACCACGCGGCCAAGCTTTACACGCTGGAAATCGGGCCGGCGGACGGTAGCGGCGGGCCCAACGTCGGACCCAACTGGCAGATCGTCGTGGCGTTCGTGCTCGCCGTGCTGCTGGTCGTCCGCGCGCTGCTCGCGCTCGCGGGCAGGTTCGTGCGGCGCGCGGTCACGCGTCGCCTGCTTTCAGGCCACGTGATCGTCTGTGGCGCGGGGGTGCACGGCTCGCGCCTCGCGCGCGAGCTCTCGCGTGAGCACGACGTGGTACTGGTCGATGCGGACGCCGGCGCGCCAGGGATGGGCGGCTCGCCGAGCAGGCACGAGTGGCGACTGGTGGCCAACGCGGTTGAACCGGATGCGCTCCTGAGCGCCGGCGCCCGGCGAGCTAACTGGCTGGTCGCGATGACCGGTGATGACTTCACCAACTCCCAGATCGTCAGCGCGTTGTTCGCGCTCGGCGCCTTCAAGGACGGGCTGCAGGTGCTAGTCCAGATCGAGGACCCGGCACTCGCGCGGTTCCTAGAGGAGGGCTACTCGCGCGAGGAGGCGGCTGTCGGCGATCTCGCTCGTGCGCAGCGCCCCCGGCAGCTCACACGGGCAGTTGTGACGTCGTTCAGCCCCAACGCGATCGCTGCCGACGCGCTGCTCGAGGGTGCGCGGCGCAAGCTGGCCGGCGACGAGGACGCCCCGCTGCTGCAGGGCGCCGGTGGTGCTGCGCCCTACGTGCTGCTGGCGGGCGATCATCCGCTGCTCGACGCGATCATGCTCGCGGCGCTTCGACACTGGCGAGTGCGGGTCCTGCGCGAGCTCGAGCAGCCGTCCGGGTCCTCGCACCCCCCCATACGCATCGGTGTGTTCGGCCCCGATGCGAACGCGCGCGTGGATCGACTCAGGCACCGGTGGCTTCCCGAGCCTGACGTGCTCGAGCTCGAGGCGAAGGACGTCGAGCTCGTCGATGGGATCTCGGTCACAGAGGCCTCGTGGCTGGCGCAGCGCAACCACGCCTCACACGCGTTCGTCGCTTGCGAGCGCGAGCTCGACGGGGTAACGCTGTCGCTCGATCTCAGCCGGGTGCTCGGCGCTGACGTGCTGATGACGCGTGTCACCACGCAACCCGCGAGCGTGCTGGACGAGCGCCTCGGGCAGCGCACGGCCGGGGATCCGCAGCTCGCGGCCACCGCGGTCCTGGCGATCGACGACCTGGCCTGCGATCGCGAGGCGATGGCGCGAGTCCCCGCGCGCGAGCGGCTCGCACGCGCGCTCGTGGGCGATCTCGGCGAGCCGGTGGCGCGCACGACAACCTCCGAGCTGTTCGCGCGCGAGCACCTCGGCATCCACACCGACCCGATGTGGCGCGTGGTCCCCAGCGAGGGCGCACTGGCACGGCCGTTGCTGGCGCCCGTGCCGATCAGCGCGATGGTTCGCGCTAGCCTGTCGATGGAGCTTGAGACCCCCGCGAACCTGCGCGCCGCGGCCGAGCGGCTCTCCCGCGACGGGCGCGAGCTGGCTGCGTTCACCGCGTGGTGCGAGTACGCGCGCCATGTGAGCGCCACCTCCGCCAAGAGCGAGCGGACAGACCTTCAACGCCCGACCGGCGAGCATCTCTCCGACACGATCCTGCGCCTGCGTGCGATCGCGCTCGGCGCACGCGATCTGGCCGCGACGCCCGACGCTGTGCGCGATCTCGCAGGGATGCCCCACGCTGCGCACGATGTCCTGGCCGGCGCCGAGCGCGTCACGATCTTTGCCGGCGCGGCCGGCTCGATGACGGCGGAGAGCCGGAGGCTACTCCAGCCGATGTTCATGCGAGCGCTGAACCGCTACGACGGCGTGATCCTGTCGGGCGGAACCGCCGTCGGGCTGCCGGGCCTGATCGGCGCGGCCGCGCGCGAGCTTCACGTGCATGCGATCGGCTACGTCCCGGCCGGTCTCGGCGACCCGGGCCTGTATCCGACGCTGCGCGAAACATCGGGCGCGAGCGACTTCAGCGTGCGCGAGCCGGTCGCCATGTGGGCGGACATCATCGCTGCGGGCATCCGCCTGCAGAACGTGCGCGTCGTGGCCTGCCCGGGCGGTCCGCTCGCGCAGGCAGAGATCCTGCTCGCGCGCGCGCTCGGCGTTCCCGTCGCGTGGTTCGATCCGGCCGGCGACGCCACTGCGGCGCCCGACGACGTGCTTCCGTTCGGCGCCGACGGTGTGCTCGAGCTTCCGGCTGACGCAATGACGCTGCGCGCGTTCTTCCGCTGGTCGGCGGCGCCCGAGGAACTGCCGTGTGAGCTGCGAGACAGCGTGGCGAGGTTCGCGCACGCCGACTACCGGCGCAGGCACCGCGCCCGCAAGCAGCCCGGCGACGCGGCGCTGGCGCCCTGGGATCAGCTTCTGCCCGCGCTGCAGCGCTCCAACCTTTCCCAAGCTGAGGACATGCCGAACAAGCTCGCCGCAATCGGCAAACGGCTCGCCCGGCCGGGCGAGCCCCTGCGGCTCGACGAGGAGCAAGTCGAGCTGTTGGCCGAGATCGAGCATGGTCGCTGGAACATCGAGCGCCTGCGCGGCGGCTGGCAGCTCGGCGAGCGCGAGGTCACGCGGCTGGTGTCCTCGTCTCTGAAGCCGTGGGCCGAGTTGACCGAAGAAGCCAAGGAGTTCGACAGGGAGGCGGTGCGCGACCTCCCCGCTGCGCTCGAAGAGGCAGGGTGGGGAGTCGAGGATCGTCACTGAGCGGTCAATCGCCATGCGGTAGCCTTTGAGTGAAATTCGGTTGAGACGATCACACGCAAACGGTTAGGATCGCGTTTTCGTCAGGGGGACAGCAAGGTGACAGGCAGCCAGAGCGGCCAGGCCGGCGAGCGGGCCTCGGCGGAGGCCCGAGATGCACCGCCGCTGAACGTGTTCATCAACTACCGCCACGAGGACAGCGAAGAAACCGCGTTGCGGTTGTACGACCGGCTCGAAGCGCACTTTGGCGCCGAGAGCGTCTTCCTCGACGTCAAGACGCTCGAGCCGGGGTCCAACTGGTCGGACGAGATCAAGGCGCACGGCGCTCGCGGCAGCGCGTTCTTGGCACTCATCGGAAACAGTTGGCTCGCCACGCTGAAGGAGCGCGAACGAGCGACGGCCGGACAACCTGAGGACTACGTGGCGCTCGAGCTGGAGCTCGCGCTTAGGAGATGGCGCGGCAAAGTGATCCCGGTTCTCGTCAGCCGCGCCACTATGCCCGACGCGTCCAAGCTCCCGAGACCGATCAGGGCGCTGGCCGGCATCGAGGCGATGCCGCTGCGCCCACCGTCGTTCGAAGAGGACGCCACACGGCTGATCGCGAAGCTGGAGGAGATCGCGCTCGAGCCGGATTGCAATGGCGTGCCGGACGGCAAAGTGAGAACCGCAGGGCCCGCTGGCCCGGGCGTCCGGGACGGGCAGGGCCCCGACCCTGCCTCCGGCGAGCGCTCGGCGATCCCGGCACCCGACGGTTCGCACTACGAAGCCGTGTTGAGGAACATGCTCAAGGGCTCGGTCGTGCCGGTATTGGGTGCTGGCGTTCGTGGAACGCTTCCCGACGCAAAGCAGCTCGCGGCGCACCTTGCGCAACGGTTCGGCGTCGGCTCGGAGTCGCTCGACCTCGCCGAGATCGCCCAACGCGTCGCGGTGGCCGAAGGGCCCTCTTTCCTCGACGAAGCAATGGAAGAGGCGCTCACTCCCCAACCCGAGCCGAACGATATGCACCGGTTCCTGGCGCGGTTGCCCAAACGCCTGGAAGAGCTCGGTCTTGAGGTCACCTATCAGCTGATCGTGACCACGAATTACGACTCCGCGCTCGAGCATGCCTTCGACGCGGAGGTCGAGCCATACGATCTGGCCGTGTTCCTCGCGAGTGGAACCGACGCGAACGGCACCGACCAGGGGAAGTTCCTCCACGTGCCGTGGCGTGGTGAGCCGCGCGTGATCAGCGAGACGGCCACCTACAACCAGTTTCCGATCGATCGGCGCGACCACCTCGAACGGACAGTGATCGTCAAGATCAACGGCGCCGCCGAGGGATGCGAGGGCGAGATCAGGTGGGACAAGAGCTATGTGCTCACCGAGGATCACTACATCGACTACCTCGTCAGCGATCAGATAGTCAGGGTTATTCCGGTTCAGATCCTCAACAAGATGACCGGGAGCCACTGTCTGTTCCTGGGCTACGCGATGCAGGACTGGAGCCTACGTGTCTTCCTGAAGCGGGCCTGGCAGGGACGTCCGCTGACGAACGTGTCATGGGCGATCGAGCGCGAACCGGACGCGCTGGAGAAAGCGTCCTGGAAGTCGTTCCAGGTCGAGCTGCTGGCGAGCTCCCCGGACGACTACGTCAACGAGCTCGACGCGCGCCTGTCGAAGTGGCGTGCGCGCGGCAGCTAGCGCATGGACGGCAACGGCTCGACCGTTTCAGCGACCGCCGCTACGGTCAGCCCGTATATCGGCCTAAGCTATTACACCGAGGCCGACGCCGAGTGGTTCTTCGGTCGCGACGAGGAGTGTCAGACGATCATCGCCAACCTCAGGGCCGCGCGGCTGACGGTTCTCTATGCGCGCAGCGGCGTCGGCAAGAGCTCGCTGCTACGGGCCGGCGTCGCGCATCAGTGCCGCGAGCTGGCCCAGCACCAGCTCGCCGAGCGCGGCTCGGCTCACTATGTCCCGGTCGTGTTCGGCGCATGGAGGGATGACCCCGTCGACGGCCTGATCGACGCGATCGAGAGCGCCCTGCAGTCACTGCTCTCCCCCGGCGCGCCCGTCGAGCTACCGCGGCACGGGCTCAGAGCCGCGATCGAGGCAGCCACGGCGGCGGTCGACGCGGAGCTCTTGATCATCCTCGACCAGTTTGAGGACTACTTCCTGTACAGCACAAAGGAGCCCTCCGAGCGCCGCTTCGTCGACGAGCTGGCCGCGTGTGTTAACCGCCTCGAGCTGCGCGCGAACTTCCTGATCGCGATCCGCGACGACGCCTATGCCGGGCTCGGGGACCTGTTCGCGGGCAAGCTCGCGAACGTCTACGGCAACTACCTGCAGCTCGAACACCTCGACCGTGACGCCGCTCGCGAGACGATCGTCAAGCCGATCGAGCACTTCAATCAGCTACACCCCGGCGAGGAGCCGATCACGATCGAGCCCGAGCTCGTCGAGACAGTGCTCGACGAGGTGAACCCCGACGAGCTGGACGCCGACGAGTCCGCCCAGGCCACCAGCGACAGCGGCAACGGCGCCGGTCCGCACCGCGAAGAGATCGAGATGCCGTATCTGCAGCTGGTCATGTCGAACCTCTGGGCCCATGAACGAGCCCACGGATCGCGCGTTCTGAGGCTCGCGACGCTGCAGGAGCTTGGAGGCGCGCGAGCGATCATGCGCTCCCACCTCGACGGAGCGCTCGCGGCACTCTCCAGCGAGGAGCACGACACCGCGTTCGAGCTATTTCGCTACCTCGTGACCCCGTCGGGAACCAAGATCGTGTACGCGGCGTCAGACCTCGCGGGACAGCTCGAAACGGACTATGACCGCGTCGCGGGCCTGCTAGCGAAGCTCGCGGGCGAAGACACGCGCATCCTCCGGCATTTGCCTGCGCCGGCGGGCAAGAGCCAGCCGGACGATCGCTACGAGCTCTACCATGACGTGCTCGCGCGCCCGATCGTCGCTTGGCGCCGTCGCGCGCTCGAGCAGCGCAAACGCGCCGAAGCCGCGCGCGAGCGCGAGCGTCTGGAGCGCGAGAAGCGCGAGGCGGAGGAGCGCGCGCAAGACGAGGCACGGCGCAGGCGCGCCTTCCAAAGGCTTGCGGTTGGGGCGCTCGTGCTGCTCGTGATTGCCGTGGTGCTCGGGATCGTCGCCTTGCTGGCGCAACAGCATGCCTCGGCCAACCTGAAGGCGGCGCAATCGAGTCAGCTCGTTGCCAGCGCCGAGCAGTCGCTGAGCGGCCGCCCCGAGCTGAGCACGCTGCTGGCGCTGCGCGCGCTGCATCTGAAATACACCCCCCAGGCTGAGGCGGCGCTGCGCGAAGCGCTCCCCCACCTACAGGAACTGAAGACCGTGCACGTGGGCTCTGCCGTCAACACCGCGGCCTTCAGTCCCAACGGCAGCGAGATCGTGACCGCGAACGAAAACAACACGGCCGGTGTCTGGGACGCGGCGAGCGGCAAGCCGCTCATGGCGCTCAGAGGCGACACAGGGCCCGTCAACAGCGCTGCGTTCAGCCCCAACGGCAGCGAGGTGCTGACCGCGAGCAGGGACGGCACCGTGCGCATCTGGGACGCGGCCAGCGCCAAGCAGCTACGCGAGCTGAACGGCTACACAGGGCCCGTCGACAGCGCTGCCTTCAACCCCGCGGGCACGGAGGTGGTGAGCGCGAGCAAGGACGGCACCGCGAGCATCTGGGACACGGCCAGCGCCAAGCAGCTGATGGTATTGCCCGTTGGGCACGGACGCGTGGAAAGCGCCGAGTTCAGTCCCAACGGCAAGGAGATCGTGACCGCAAGCGAAGGCAGCACGGTGAGCATCTGGGACGCGGCCAGCGGCAAGCAGCTGATGGCGCTGTACGTACCGCGCGGGAGCGTCGAAAATGCTGCCTTCAGCCCTAGCGGCAGGGAGGTCGTGACCTCCGGAGAGGACGGCGCGGCGAGGATTTGGGACGCGGTCAGCGGCAAGCAGATGGTCGTGCTGAACGCTCCTGAGGGGTCCATCCTGGGCGCCGCGTTCAGCCCCGACGGCAGGGAGGTCGTGACCGCACAGCAGAACGGCAGCGCGAGCATCTGGGATGCCGAAAGCGGCAAGCAGCTGATAGTGCTGAGCGGCGACGAAGGGCCGGTCCGCGGGGCGATGTTCAGCGCCACCGGCCGCGAGGTGCTGACCGCGAGCGCGGACGGCACGGCGAGGATCTGGGCAGCTTCGCCGCGGGAGCTGCGCAGGGTCCTGCCCGTCGGTGCGGGGATCGTCGACGACGCTGCGTTCAGTCCCGACGGCAAGCGGGTCGTGACCGCGAACCAGGAGCACTCTGCGAGCATCTGGGATGTTGCCAGCGGCAGACGCCTGCTGGTGCTCAGCGGCAGCAAGGGGCCCGTCCACACTGCCGCGTTCAGCCCCGACGGCAAGCGGGTCGTGACCGCAAGCCAGAACGGCACCGCGAGCATCTGGGACACCGCAAGCGGCAAGCCGGTGGCTGTGCTGGAAGGCCATGCCGGGGCGCTCAACAGCGCCGCGTTCAGCCCCAACGGCGCGGAGGTGGTCACCGCGGACAAGGACGGCACCGCGCAGATCTGGAGTGCGAGCGGCGGCAAGCCGCTGATGGCGCTGCCGAGCTCGACGGAGAGCGTGGAAAGCGCTGCGTTCAGCCCCGACGGCGCGAAGGTCGTCACCACCAGCGAAAACGGCACCGCGACCATCTGGGACGCGAGGAGCGGCAAGCCGCTGCTCTTGCTGCCCGTCTCCGAAGCGGCGGTGCTTGGCGCCAGATTCAGCCCCGACGGCAAGGAGGTCGTGACGGCGGGTAAGGACGGTACGGCGCGCATCTGGGATGCGGCAAGCGGCAAGCGACTGATGGTGCTGAGCCACGATGGAGGACCGATCTACAGCGCCGCGTTCAGCGCCGACGGTCGTGAGGTCGTCACCGCGAGCGAGGACGGTGCGGTGGGGATCTGGGACGCTGTAAGCGGCAAGCAGCTGACCGTTCTGAGCAGCAACGAAGGCGTCGTCTACGGCGCCGCATTCAATCCCGACGGCACAGAGGTCGTTACAGCAAACGAAGACGCCACTGCTGCGATCTGGTCCACCGAGCTGTCCGGCCCGGTCGCGTCGCTCGAGCGGATCGCCGAACAGCGTGTCACACACGCCCTCACGCCACAGGAGCGCAAGGCTGACGTTTCCGGGTGAATGGTGAGGACTCCTCACACTACGCGCGCTCTCCTCGGCCTGGCGGCTTGCCATCCGCGATGCGCAGCTGATGCCGTCTAGCTAGAATCGTGCCAAGGTATCGACACATTGTGCAATCTGGGTGGGGCGGAACAATGGCCAGCGTAAAGTCGATTGGAAAGGGATCGTCCGGTGTGCTGCGCGGACTGGCTCTCCCCATGCTGATGCTGACGTTGGCGTTGACACTCCCTGTGCCCGGGGTCGCGGCTGCCGCGGAACCCACCTCGGGCTACACCACCCCCCCGCCAACGCCGAAAACGCCAGAGCCAGAAGGCGAGCCGAAGCCGGAGGTCGAACCGCCGAAGCCGAAACCCGAACCGGAGTCGCAATCCGAATCAACGGTCGAAGGAGCGAAGCCCGAAGTCGAACCGCACCATGTACCTGAAAGAGCCCAGACCGAAAGCGGAGCGGCCAAGCCAGAAACCGAACCGGAACCGCCGCCCGGTCCGCACGCGGGCGTAGACCCCGCCAAAGCAAGTGCGCTCCCCTTCACGGGCTTCGACCTGCGTTGGGGGATCGGCGTCGGCGTGCTGCTGTTGGGTGCGGGCCTTTGGATGAGGGTTGCACAGCGCGATCGTCGCCAGCGGCGAGGTCGCTGAAAAGCGCCAGGGGGTCTCCCCCGAGCACAAGTGCGTCGTGTGCGAAATGGTGGACATCTCCAAGGGATAGCGGCGCTGGAACTGGTCGACCGCCTGGCCGAGGCGCTGCCGGTGGGACTCGCGCCTACGCTCCGTGCTGGGAGACCTCCGGGCTGCGCGCCGGCGCGTTCGCCTGGGCCCAGGCGATGATCGCCGCGCTGCCGTTGACCGTAGAGCCGTCGGGCAGCGCGAGCACGGGCAACTTCTCCTGGCCGCTCATTTCCTTCAGCTCGGGCCTGCGACCCTTGGTGAACAGGCCGAAGGGGATGCCTTTGCCAAAGACCTGCTTGTCGAAGTCGTGGCCGGCGTCGCGCAGGGCTCGCTGGGCACGGCGACAGGCGTGCGGCGACGGACCGCCGTCGTCGATGTGGCAGACATACAGGGTCATCTTGTCGGGCATGTGAAACCTCCGAGGTTCGCGCAGCGATCGCTGCAGATGCAGGCTAACCGGTCTGCCGCCCGGACAGCTCGAGCAGCGGGGTCCGGCGAGATAGGCTGCAGTGGACAGCGAGCGAGAGGGAGCTTCGATGGTCGAGCCGTTGCCCCGGGGGCGCAACCCGTTTGGCGATTGCGCAGTGCAGCGCGACGGCGCGGGCGTGGCGCGCTACGTCGACCGGCCTGCGTCGCTGGTGCACATGCTGCGCGCCAGCGTCGAGCGCGACGCGGGAGCCACGGCGGTGCTGGAGGTGGGCGCCGACAACGAGATCAGCTACGGTCAGCTGTGGGACCGCGCCGCGCGCGTGGCCGGCGGCCTGGCTGAGCACGGCGTCAGCCGCGGCGACCGCGTGGCGATCCGTCTGGGCAACGGCATCGACTGGGTGCTGGCGTTCTTCGGCGCGCAGCTGCTGGGAGCGGTGGTCGTGCCGGTGAACACACGCTTGACCGAGCAGGAGGTCGCCTACGTGGTGCAGGACTCCGGCGCGGTGTACACCTTCACGCCCGCTGCGTCACTGCCCGACGGGCGCCCGACGGTCGTCGAGGACCTCGCTGACGACGACCTCGCGGCGATCTTCTACACGAGCGGCACCACCGGCTTTCCCAAGGGGGCGATGACCTCGCACGCCAACTTCCTGACCAACAGCGAGAACGCCTTTCGCTGCCTGTCCGCCGACCGCTCCGACGGGCCGTCGATGTCCAGCCTGGTGTCGGTGCCGCTGTTTCACGTGACCGGCTGCAACAGCCAGCTGATCACCACACTGGAGCTCGGCGCCCGCCTGGAGATCCTGTCCGGCCCGCTGGACTTCGACGGCATCTTCCAGGCGGTGGGCGAGCACGGGGTAAACCAGCTGGTGTCGGTGCCCGCGATCTTCCACGCGCTCGTTCACCACCCGAGCTTTGAGCAGCTGGACGTCAGCCGCGTGAAATGGGTCTCCTACGGCGGCGCGCCGATCGCCGAGAGCCTCGTGCACCGCCTCAAGGACGCCTTCCCCAACGCGCGCGTGGGCAACGGCTTCGGACTGACCGAGACCTCCTCGCTGACGTCGTTTTTGCCCCACGAGGAGGCCGCGCAGCACGCCGACTCGGTCGGCTTTGCGATGCCGGTGGTCGACCTGGCGCTGGACGACGTCGATCCGGACACGGCCGTGGGCGAGCTGCTGGTGCGCGGCCCCAACGTGGTGACGGGCTACTGGAACAAGCCGCAGGCGACCGCCGAGACGTTCGTGGACGGCTGGCTGCACACGGGCGACCTGGCGCACGTCGACGACGACGGCCTGTTGTACATCGTGGACCGCCTCAAGGACATGATCAACCGCGGTGGCGAGAACGTGTATTCGATCGAGGTCGAAAACGTGCTTGCGGGCGCGCCCGGCGTGGGCGAGGCGGCGGTGGTGGCAGTGCCCGACGAGATGATGGGCGAGAAGGTCGGCGCGGTGATCGTGCCGAGCGCCGGGCAGGCGCTGGACGTCGCTGCGGTGATCGCTTACACGCGCGAGCACCTGGCCGACTTTAAGGTGCCCCAGTACGTGGCCGTGCGCGAGCAGCCGCTGCCGCGCAACCCGGGCGGCAAGCTGCTCAAGACGCAGCTGCGCAAGGACACCGATTGGGGCAAGCCGCTGCGTTAGGGCCGCGCGCCGGCGCGAGAGCTTGGCACAACAGACAACAACGGTCGGGCGAGGAGATCAGATGGCAAAAGTGCAGACAGTGCAGGGAGCCGTCGAGGCGGACGAGCTCGGGGTGACGCTCGTGCACGAGCACGTGCGCTTTCGCGACGAGGCCGTCGCGGCGCAGTGGCCGGGGCGCTACGACGACGAGCTGGAGCTCGATGCTGCGCTGGTGACGGTCAACGCGGCCAAGGACAAAGGCGTGCAGACGATCGTCGATCCGACGGCGATGTTCGGCGGGCGCGACGTGCGCTTTATGAAGCGCGTGGCCGACGAAACCGACGTGCGGATCGTGGCGTGCACGGGCATCTACAGCTATGACTATCTCCCCCACTACTTCGCCAACCGCGATGTGGACACGATGGCCGACCACTTCGTCGAGGACATCGAATTCGGCATCCAGGGCACGGAGATCAAGGCTGCGTTCTTGAAGTGCGCTGCGGACGCCGCGGGGGTGACCGAGAACGTGGAGAAGATCCACCGTGCGGTCGCGCGCGCGAGCGTCAAGACGGGCACGCCGATCATGGCGCACTCGATGCCCGCGGTGGCCACAGGCCCCCGCCAGGTGGAGATCTTCAAGGAGGAGGGTGTGGACATGGCGCGCGTGCAGATCGCCCACTGCGGCGACAGCGAGGACGTGGGCTACATCGAGGGGCTGCTCGAGCAGGGCGTGTACGTGGGCCTCGATCGCTACGGATTGGAGGTTTACCTGCCGATCGACAAGCGCAACGCGACCGCGGCCGAGCTGCTGCGCCGCGGGCACGCAGAGCGCCTGATGATCTCCCAGGACTTCTGTGCAAGCATCGACTGGTTCCCGCCGGAGTTCGCAGAAACGGCGGAAAGCAACGGCATGATCCGCAACTGGTCGATGACGCTGGTCTTCGACGAGGTCGTGCCGGCGCTGCGCGAGATGGGCGTCATGGACGATGCGGCCTTTCAGACGATCTTCGTGGAGAACCCCAGGCGCTGGCTGACCGGCGAGTAGCGGGGCTCGGCCATTCCTGATGCTTGCCGACGAGATCAGTCGTGGGATGCGTATGTCGGCCCTTGGCGTATGTGTTGCGCTGGCTCTCTGCATTACCGCCGCGAGCTGTGGCATGGCGGCCGGGGCGGCGCGCTCTCCCGCTGTGTCTCCACAGGTGATCGCCAAGGACCGCGCTTTGGCCGAACGCGCTCTGCTGCGGGAACGGGACTTTCCGTCCGGATATTCGGGCGGCGTTCGCAACGGCGAACAGGAGGAAGCGAGCGGCGTGAACTCGCTGCTACACACGGCCGCAGTGAGCTGCCTGCGCGTCAACGTGGCCTCCGTCACGCACAAGACCCGGGCCACCGTATGGTCTGGCGAATTCGTGGAAAATAAGGAAGAAGGTGCTCCAGACGGCTACGTCCATATCGAAAATACGGTGACCGTCGAGTCCACGCTGGCCGCTGCGAAGACGTGGTTCTCAATGCTCGCGGGGCGCCGGGCGGCGTCGTGTATTGGTGAAGCGCTTAAGGCTGCCTTGCTGGATGGAAGCCCAGGGCTGCGAGATCCCGGGAACTTGGTGTCTTCCGCAAAGATCGAACTGCTGGATCTACCACGTTATGGCGAACAGAGCATCGCATATCGGGTTCGGGTGCCCATCACGGCAGAACATGACAGCTACATTACGTACTTCGACTACATGCTTGTCCGCAAGGGCCGCTCTCACATGGTGCTGACCTTTGAGAAACTCGACGCACCGGTGACACGCAAGCTGGAGCAACATCTCGCGAGCGCGACGACCAGCAGGCTCGAAGGCTGACGCAATCGAGAGCCCGGGCCGTGCCGGCGCCGGTTTGTGAGTCGGGAAGCCCCCGGCGCGGGAAAGGGCTGAAGCGAGCGTCAGAGGTCGCTTGCCGGCAGATGCGCGGGACAGCCGCCGGGCGAGCCCGGCGAGGCGGCGCAGCTCCTGGCCAGGGCGTGCGCTCGGATCGGCGGATGCGCCGGCAGTCGCGTCGGCAGCTCACACGTCTGCACGCCCATCGCGCCAAACGGGCACAGCCAGCCTGTGTAGGTGAAGTAGGAGTCGGCTTCAGTGCTGCCGAGGTGCCGCCTGGCGCGCAGGTGCATGACCCCGTCGAGCACCGATACCGCGGTCGCACAGGAGGCCGAGCCGTCGACGTACACGCGCCATCTGTCGGCCTGCCCATGAGTGGAGTAGGGCACGCTGACGTGGATGTAACCGCAGGTCCTCACGCCTGAGGCGCCCGCGGCCGGGACCGCGGCCAGTGACGCGCTCAGCGCCAGGAGGATCGCCACCCATCTCACCCTGCGCACCTTACTGGCCCCCACCCGGCGCGACCAGCAGATCAGGTCCCTCGGCGTCGAGGTTTCCGGCCTTGTTGACGGCGGGGTTGGCCGGGCGGGCGGACATGCGCTCGGCCGGCAGCGCGCCGCATAGAGCGAGCGCTTCCTCGGCATCCAGGGCGGGATCCAGCCAGGCCTGCTGGGCGTCGCGGTCGGCCAGGGTAGACGGGCATGCGGTCGTGGATGGCCGCAGCGACGCGGTTGGGGGCGGAGTCGCAGGTGAGCAGCGTGACGCTGTGGATCCACTCCCCTGCCACCTTCGCTGGCGTCCATAGCGCGGCGAACGCGAACGGGATGCCGCCGTCGACCTGGAAGAAGAACGGCTGGCGCGGCCCCGCCTTTGAGCCGGCGCGCTGCTCGGGCTTGAGCCACTCAAAGTAGCCGTCTGCGATCTGCAGCGCGCGCCGTGAGCCCTTGGGGATCAGGCCGCGGTAGGCGGGAGTGGTCGCGACCGTCTCCATCCGCGCGTTGATCATCTTCGCCCCGCCCTTGAGGTCCTTGGCCCACGGCGGGATCAGCCCCCAGCGCAGCAGCTGCGCTTCGGGTTGGCCCTTGGGGGCGACGATCGCGAGCACCTCTTCGGTGGGCGCGATGTTGAAGCGATGTGTGCCCGCGTCATTGGCGATCGGCACGGTGAAGCGGGCGTTCAGTTCTTCGACGCCCGCGGTGTTGGTGTAGCGCCCGCACATGGCCGTTGCTCCTATGTCAAGCGAAGCACGGAAATTGCGAGGAAGTGTCCCGCATCCTGAGCGCAAGCGAGCTGTGCGTCTGCGGAGACGCTTGCCCGATTCTCCTGCTCCTCGGTGACGGCTACCTGCCCGGTCGTCAGGTGGGCTTGTGCGCCAGGAAAAGGTAGCGGTTGAGACTGAGGAAGTAGTTGGGGCCGAGTTCGGTTAGGTCTTGTGCCCATGCTGTGGCTTCGGCCTCGCTCACGCCGTTGCGATCGGCTACGAACGTGGCGATCAGCTCAAGCATTCCGGCGCTGTAGGTGTTGGGGTCATAGCCGGCGTTGAACAACGGCACGATTTGGCGGTCGGTGACTTCCAGTCCAGCATCGCGCAGCAGCCGTGTGAGCGTACGCGGCAGGTGAGGGTGAACGAGGTGCTCCTCCCACGCGGCGAGCACCCGGTCCATGCGCTCGTTGTTGCTCGAAGCCCATACGATCGAGTCCCAGTCGGTGTCAAGCACGAGCGCCCGGCCTCCGGGCGCAGCACCCGCCCTAGCTCCAGCAGCGCGGCGGGAACATCATCGACGTACTCGTAGACCTGTGTGCAGACTGCGACGTCGAAGCTCGCGTCCGCATAGGGGAGCGTGTGCGCGCCAGCTTCTTGGTACTCGATCGGGCCGCTGTCAGCTGGTGGTCTGCGCGCCCTGGCGAGGGCAAGCATGTTCTCGCTGACGTCCACCCCGCAGATCTGCCCGCCGGTCCCGACGGCAACGGCCATTTCGCACGCGAGTAGACCAGGACCCGAGCCGATGTCGATCGCGCGCTCGCCGGGCTGGAGCGCGAGTGCCCGCAGGATCGTTTGGCGCTGTTCGATGACATCGGGCGTGGTGTAGATCCTCTCTATGCGCCGGGAGGCGTCCTCGTCGAATTGCAGTGTGGCGCTCACAGTTCGCCTTCGGTTGGTGAATGGCTCACTCTTTAGAGAACGCCAAGGTACACCTGATGCTCGATACGGTGTCTTGATCGGGCGCTGAGCAGCCGATAGTACCTGCGGGCGAGGTGGCGCTTGAGGCAGCGCATAGCATCGAATAGAGCGCTACGCGTGTATGCGGTAGAGGATGTGGGGCGCGAGCTGGTGGGAGGCGGGCAGGTCGGGATGCATGAAGTCCCCGGCCGCGTCGCGCGACATGCCCAGCCGCTCCATCACCTGACGCGAGCGCACGTTGCAAGCAGCGGTGTAGGACACGAGCTCGCGTAGGGCCAGCTGGTCGAGGGCGAAGTCGATCGCCGCGGCTGCGGCCTCGCTAGCCAGCCCCTGTTTCCAGAAGGGGCGCGCCAGGCGCCAGCCGAGCTCGACCGACGGCGCAAACGCGACGTCGATGTCGACCGGTGCGAGGCCGACGAAGCCGATCAGCGGTTCCTGGCCCGGCAGCTCGACAGCCCACAGGCCGAAGCCGTGCTTGTCGAAGCAGCGCTCGATGCGCTCGATCAGCGATGCGCTCTGTGCGCGTGAAAGCGTGTCGGGGAAGTGCTCCATGACCACGGGGTCAGCGTTGAGCGCAGCGAACGAGTTCAGGTCGGACGATCGCCAGCGGCGCAGCAGCAGACGCTCGGTGCGCAGTTGGGGCTCAGCTGCCACCGCTCGATCGTACGCGCGACCTGTGCGAGACCCGCTGTGATAGGGCCGTCGTGCGTGATCACACGGCGGTTGCGAGAGGGCGTCCGGCTCGCGGCCGAGGCTTTCTTGCCCGGGTTTTAGGCCGCGAGCCGGACGGGGAGCAGCTTGAGCTGGTTCAAGAAGGGCGATTCCACATACACGGGGGTGCCCGCGATGCGCATGGAAGGGTAGCGCTTGAGCGTCTCTTCAAACAAGATACGCAACTCCAGGCGGGCGAGCGCGGTGCCCAGGCAGAAGTGGCGGCCGCCCGCGCCAAACGCCTGGTGCTCTTCCTTGCGGGTCACATCAAAGCGGTCGGGGTCCTTGAAGCGCGTCTCGTCGCGGTTAGACGACACGTACCACATGACCACCTTCTCCCCCTCGCGGATCGGCTGCCCGTGCAGTTCGGTGTCGTGGGTGGCCGTGCGGCGGAAGTGGGCGAAGGCGGGGAACATCCGCAGCGACTCCTCCACAGCTCCGGGGATCAGCGACGGATCGTCGAGCAGCAGCTGCAGCTGGTCGGGGTTTTCCATCAGCATGCGCATGCCGCTGCTGTAGGTCGCCTTGGTCGAGTCGTTGCCGGCCGCTACCAGCAGGAAGAAGCCCATCACGATCTCGTGCTCCTCCAGTTTCTCGCCGTCCACCTCCGCGTGCACGAGCACGCTGGTCAGGTCGTCGGTGGGGTTGGCCTGGCGCTCGGCGATCAGCCGCCGGCAGCGCTCGAAGATCTCCGGGATGTCCTGGGAGAGCACCTTGTCGATCCCCTCCGGGTTGATGTCCACGTCGCCTGCTGCCAGCGCCGAGTTCATCAGCCTGGCCCACACCGCGTCGTCCTCCTCGGGGATGCCCATGAAGCTGCCAATCACGCGGGCGACAGCCGGCTGGGCGACGTCGTTGACCAGGTCGCACATGTCCTGGCCTTGCTGGCGGTCAAGCACGTCGATCACGATCTTCCTGATCGCGTCCTCGTGCGCCGCGATCCGCTTGGGTGTGAAGCCGGCCTGAAAGAGCGCCTTCAAACGGTCGTGCTTGGGCGGGTCCATGCCGATGAACATCGCTCGCGTGAGCTCCAGCGGGAAGACTTCAGAGACGGCTGTCACCCCTCCCAGTTCCGAGGAGTAGGTGCGCCAGTCGCGGCTGACCGCCTGGATGTCGTCGGCAGTCGTCACCGACCAGTAACCAGCCTCCTCGGGGTATTCGGTCACGCGCGAGGTCCAGTGCACGGGGCACTCGCCGCGCAGCCGCTTGAACAGCTCGTGCGGGGGGCCCTCCAGCCACTGATCGCGCTCGCCGACGAGCACGTTGTCGAGATCGCTGCCAGCCACCGTCGCCATCTGGGACCTCCCCGGATCGTGTCGCACGAACCTGCCGCGCAAATAATACTGGCTGGCTGGCCAGTTTGGATTCTCATATGCAGACGGGGACGCGATCGTCCCCGAACACGCCTGGGCTGGGGCAGTGCAGCCCGTCAGCGCGGTGCGTCGAACGGCGGCACGGATACGCGCTTGCCGTCGATCGACAGCTCGCCGACCTGCAACCTGGCGACCGTAAGGTCGCCTACATCAAAAGATCGAACGGCCGCTTTACGAACGGTCAATCGTCCGATCGCCAGCGCGCCGATCGCCACTGCGCCTCCAGCCAGGGCGCCGAACGCCAATGCACCGGCCGAGGCCGCGCCGATCGCCCCGGCTCCCGCCGCGCCCGCACCGGACGCCCGGGCGCGCGAGCGTCGCCGATCAGCGCGTGCCACGGCGCTGCATCTCGGTCAGGGCGCGGCCGGCGAACACGAGCATGCCTTCAAGATGCGCCTGCACTGTTTCCAGGCTGTGGCTGCCGGGATAAACCGCGCTGTGGGCGTCCGCTCCCGCGCCGCGCAGAACGCCAGCGAACCACGGGTCCTCTGCGGGGTTGGCGATGTGGTCGGATTCGCCGCCGTACACGAACGCGCGCAGGCCCAGGCGCTTGAAGATCGCACGGTCGGCGCGCGCCCGGCCTTCCAGGCCGTTGAAGAAGCCGATCCAGCTCTCCACCACGCCGAAGCGGTAGGGGTTTGAGACCGCCGCGTTCATCGCGCCGTAGCCGCCCATCGAGTCGCCAGCGATCGCGCGCGCGTCGCGGGCGGGGATCGTGGGCAGCATGCGATCGACCAGCTGCTGGACTTCCAGGACATAGCTTTCATAGCGCCGGTCCCCAGCGTTGCGCCAGTTGTTGGACCCCGGGCCGCCCTGGATCATCACCGCGATCAGCGGCGGGATCGCGTGGCGGGCGATCAGGCGGTCCAGTTCGCCCTGCAGGCCGAGCTGCAGGAAGGTGCTGTTGGACTGCGTGTTGCCCGTCAGCAGGTACAGCACCGGGTAGTGGCTGACGCTGGCCGCATAGCCTGCCGGCAGGTACACGAGGAAGGATCCGTCCGCGCCGTGCAGCGCGGGCGAACGGTAGCTCGCGGTGTCGATCGAACTGCCCGCCGGGTCCTCGTTGACCGGGGTGAGCGTGGGCAGAGACAGCGTGGGCGACACGCCCGTGACGGTGCGCAGCGCAGGCGCCTGCGAGCGCGCCTGCCACAGCTCGGCCACGCGCGCGAGTCCCAATTGCCCGTGCAGGGCCAGCGCCGCGCAGACCGACGCGAGCGCGCTGAGCAGCACCCCGATGAGCAGCATGCGCGCGCGTTCCTGTCGCCAGGAGACCGGCTGCGCGGACGCGGAAATGGCGTGCGCGCCAATGGCCGGCTCGCGGCGCGGCGGCAGCGTTGGCACCCACGGCGGGGGCAGCACCTCGGCGGCGGCCCCGCCCTGTCTGGGCCAGGTCCACTCGCCGAGGCCTTCAAGCCAAACGTGCGTGCGCTGCGCTCTGCGGGCTGTTGGCATCCACGTGATTGAACGGACGCACGGCTTGAAACCCAACCCCTGCACGAACGCGCCCATCCTGCACGAACGCGCCCGCATTCAGAGCTGTCGGCCGACGCTCAGCCGGTGCTCCACACCTCGCCCGTGCCGCCAAAGCCGAGCGCCTGCTTGGTCGCTTCGGTGAGGTCGAATTCGCGGCCTTCCACGTACGGCCCGCGGTCGATCACCGGCACCCGCACCGAGCGCTCGCCGTAGCGCAGCGTGACCAGCGTGCCGCACGGCAGCGTCTTGTTGGCCACGCCCATCGTCGAGCTGCTCAGCCAGCCACCGCACGCGAGGCTGCCCCCTCCCCCATACCACGACGCCTCCGCCAGGCGATACACGTTCAGCCGACCCAGCCTGTGGTGTGAGCCGAGCAGGTCCGGCGCGGCGGCGAAGCGCAGCCGCACCACCTCGCTGCCCAGCCGGCTCGGCGTGTAGCTCAGCCGGAAGCGCCCGCCCGCGCGGGTGTGCGTGCGCGTGACCGTTCGCCAGCGGCGGCCGATCAGGGCCTGCAGCGAGACGATCCGCCCGGGAGCGCCGTCGTGGCGGTCTTCGAGCAGCTTGCCGGTCACGCTCGTGCGTTCGCCGCGCAGGACGTTCAGCCGGAACCTGCGCACCTGAAAGCCCGTGTGGACGGGCGTTGGCGGTGGCGTGCTCGCCGCCAGCGCCGATACGAGCGCAGCAGGGGGCGGTGCCTGCGCCGTCAGCACAGGCGTAGCGGGGGCATTGATGGGGATGTGAACCTCCTTGCGGTCTGCCTACGGGGTTAGCTGTCGGGCTCACAGACCGGCCTGCACGCGAACCAGACGCGTGTCAGCCGGGCGTTACAGCCGCATCAGCGGCCGATTCGCCCCATCCGGGTCCGCAATCAAGCGGTCCGGCAATGGGTCCCCCGTTCGCCCCCATCCACGGAGGCGACTCGGCAATCGAACAATCGTTCGGGATGTTAGGAGGTTTGAGATGTGGCTGTGTGACGGTGGTCACACTTATCAAGCCACTGTATAAGCGAGGTGGGCGCGTGTCGTCCCAAACTACGGATTTTCCGCTGCTGGTGCGGTGCGGCGAGTGCGGCACCGTTGTGGGGCTGTCCTTGACGACTTGCCGTGATTGCGGAGCCGGTCTACTCACGACACCCGACGACGGCTGCTTTCATTGCGGCGCTGGTGCTGACCGGCTAGATCGGGTCGACGCGGTTGCCCTCCATCTCAACATCGGTCACGCCGTTGAAAGCCGCGTCCAGCCGGACGGTCACGGGCCTCGGGCTGCCGGGGTTTAGGGCGATGATCGTGCCGGGCGTGATGGCTCCTTCGCCGCAAGGGACTCCGCCGATGTTCATCCCGGCTAGGTTGATGCTGACCCGCATTCCGATCTCGGCGTTTGGCATGGTGGATCTCCTGTTCTGTGGGGTATGACCGCTCGTCTGGATCACGGCAACGCGGCCCTAAGACGGTGGTGGGCCTGTATTGGTCCACGTCTGCGCGAAGGCCGCAAGGCTGTCCGGGGTATCCAGCGTCCACTCCGGCGGCCACTCCCGCTCGTCAGACGGTTTCGGCCAGATCGGCAGGAGGAAGCGGACCAATTCCTCTGGAAGCCCCAGCCCGAACTGGAGGGAGAGATCAGTCGGCGGGCTCGACCACTTGAAGCTCTGGAGTACGAGATGACCGATGCAGAGGGTCATCATCTCTCCGTCCACAATCTCGTCCGGACTGACATCCTGCCCCGGCGCTAGCTGCAAGTTGTTCGTTAGGCCCCACGCGCCGTGGGTCGGATGTCCCTGGTAGGCGGCCAGCCACACGCGGCTGTGTGGCGGAGCGACCTTTCGCTCGTACAGCGACGCGCGCAGTTCCTCGGTAATGGGGCGCATCTCGTCGTGGAGAAACTGGGCCATCGCGTGCGTCTTGAGCGTCCAAGCGGCCACACGCTCGCAGCCAATCGGGCTGAGAACGCCACCTTTGCCTTGGATCATCTCGCTAAGGGCCGGACGTGCAGGGTCCTCGATGTCGTGCTCCATCCACCCGTGATTGCATGCGCGACAGACCCGCTTGACGGTGAAGTCGAGGTGATCGGTCGCCCAAACCTGCGCCCGATTCCTATGGCGCCACCGTGGCTTAGGCCCCTTTGGCAGCACCTGGCCGACCCATTTCGGAATCACGTGCTCCTTGGAAACCGTCCGTTCGCCGCAGAACACGCATTTACGGGCCATGACCGACGCTATCGTTGAGGCAGATGGCGGACAACGATCACAACGCGGAGCCTACCCAGGCGATCCCAACAAAGGATGGTCAACCGCTGGTAGTTCCGGTCCCGTCGCGCGACGCCTTCGCGGGGGTCGTCAGGAAGGTTGCAGGGCTTCGTAAACGGCCTGCCGAGACAGGCCAGCCTCCTGAGCAATCCGAGTCGGACTGACGCCCGCTGCATGGGCGTCCTTGACGCGCTTGCGTAGCTCGGCTGACGCGGCGTGGCGCTCGTCGTCGGCTGCTTCGCGCCGTTCGGCTGCTCGGCGTAGGGCTTCGAGTGCTTTGCGCTCGCTCACGACGGGACTTCCCGTGTGGCCTGCGTGACCAGCTCCGCAAACATCGACGGCTCGCGCTGTTCGCGGTGGTTGTAGCGCCACGCGAACTCGTTCAGATAGCCCTGTAGCCACTTGTGCGACACCTTCCGGTAGGTCCCGCGGATCGACGGCTTGACGTTCCCGAACCAGCCCTCGATCGTGTTCGTGTAGGCGTCCCCGATGACGTACTCGCCGGTCGAGTGCCGGACGCGACTATGAGCCGCGAAGTGCCGGTGTAGCTGGTTGTAGGCGGGCCACTCGTCGGTGTAGACGATCGACTCGGGCGTAATCCACTCGATTGCTTGGGCTTGCAGGCCGGGGCCACGACGCGACGGCAGGACCGTGGCCTTGACTCGTCCGCCGCGCTCGACAGCAGCGAACACGGTGGCTCGACTACGTTCGCGCAGTTTCATCGCCTCAGAGCGTCGGTTCGACTCGGTAGCAAGCTGGCCTTGGCCGTGCGCTTTGCGTGGCTTGCCGTCCACCGATGTCTCGTCTATCTCGACCTTGCCTGTCAGCGGCTCGCCATCATCGACCATGACCTCATTGCGGATCTTGTTCAGCATCCGCCATGCGGTCGGGTAGGAGACACCGATCGCGCGCTCTAGGTTCTTGGCCGAGATGCCACAGCGAGTGCTAGCGACCAGATACATCGCGTAAAACCACAGGTGCAGCGATGTGGAGGACTTGTGGAAGATCGTCCCTGCTGTCGGGTGGACGTGATGCCCACAGCCGGTGCAGGTCCATGACTGTCTGCCCTGCTTGGTCTTGTACTTGCGGAACACGCGCTCCTGCTCGCACTTCGGACACTCCGCGTGTTCACCGTCGAGCGAGCACGTCTCGCGCCACAGATGCTCCAGGCAGGCGTCATCGTCGGGGAACTCCCGCATGAACTCCATGAGCGAGTACGTCGATTCGGACAACCTGGCGCGACGTGGTTCGTGGCGATTGGCTGACGACATACTGTAAGGCTACCTGACATCCGTCGGTTTGTCAAGTAGCCTTACGCGGGTTGCTGAGCTAGCTCGACTAGCAGAGACAGTTCCACTGATTGGAGCGGCAAGCATGAGAGACGCCCATAGCACTAGGCTGCGCCCATGGAGCAAGTCCCGGACGAGAGCGCGGAGGCCGTCGAGCGTGTTCCGCACGCGGACCGCGAGCTTTCGGAGGATGAGTGGCGGAAGCGCGTTCGCGATTGGTGGCACGCAGAGATCTCGCCGGATCTTTCGGAGCAGGCCATCGAGTGGCTCAAAGATAAGTGGGGCGAGGATGCCAAATGCCCGTTTTGTGACGCCAAGGAATGGAGGGTCGCGACTCGCCTCATGGAGCAAACCACCTGGGCTACGGTCGGCGTACAACCGATACTTCCAGTCGTCTGCGGCAACTGCGGCTACACCGTGTACATCGATGCTAGTACGGCGGGTCTCGTGCTTCCAGAGAAAGAGGGGCCGGAGCCGTGAGTGTCTATCGCACGGGCAGCGAATCAGCCGGAAGCAGCCAGAGCGGCAGCTACCATCCCGGTGCGAGGATCGCGTTTATCTCGGACGAGGAGCAGGAGATGGTGCCCGTGGGACGGGCTGAGGTGCGTCGCTTCGCGGCCGAAGTTATTGCGGTAGCGCGCAACCCGCTTGAGAACCTATCCGCGTGGTACATCGGGTCATGGAGCATCGCGGCGACGGCGGCCCTATCGCTGGCTGCTCTATACGGAACCAAAAGTAAGACCGTCAAGCCCGCTAGGTGGGTTCTCGACGCCCACTGGATCGCTGTGATCGCGTTCATCGGGATCGGCTTCGTCTGCTGGTATGTGGACCACAAGCTGCGAGGCGAGCGAACAGACCGCTGTAAAGACCTATCGGACCGGATCAAGGCGGTAGACCAGCGTGCTCCGCTAGCAGCGGGTACGCAGTCCACTCGCATGACGAGGTAGCGCGATGGAGCGCCACGCCCCGACCGGGCGACGTGACGCCCAGGCGAGGGGTCAGATTACGGCGCCGATCATCGCCACCGCGCGTATCCCTGCGCGTGTGGCGAGCACATAACCGTCGCTGGTCTGGTGCAACAGTCCTGCCGCGTACAGGCCGCGCACGGCCACGCTCGCGTCGTCTGCGTGGTCGATCTGGCGCTCCAGGTCTGCGACCGTCCAGACCTGCTGACCGTCCGGATCATCAGTGAGGCAGTACAGCAACTCCTTTTCGACGCGCTCCAGCCGCGTCGCTGGAGGCTCGGGGATAGGGTTCTCCGGCATGGGAGTTCACGCTCCTGTGTCACGGCCGGGGGGCAGTTCGTGCTGTCGCCCCGGCCAATATGGATTGGGGCGAGGACCGTAGAGCCGCATTCGGACGCGCTACACCGCTTCTACAGTGGCTTTATAAGTGTGACGGTGGTCACATATGTACCTTCACGGGGGGTATCACGCCTGCGGGGATGCGTTGTGACCCGTTCGAGCGTCAAAAAGCGGCCGGAAGTTGAGCAGAAGGTCCCACTCGATGTAGCGGATCAGGCCCTCAAGCACCGACGTGATCTCGGCGTGGCTGAGGTTGGGGGCGTCTGCGCGCCCGATCTTCGCGTCAATGCCCGCAATCTCGTCTGTCATCGCCTACCCTTGGAAGACCATGCCGGAGAACGAGAAGGACCAGCAGCAGACGGAGCAAACGCCCACGGGTCTAACCGTACCGATGCCGAAGCGTGATGAGTTCTTCGGCAATCTCAGGAAGGCAGCGAAGCCGGAGGACCGTCCGACAGGTCCCGACGCGCCGCCCGCCAACGCCGCAACTGACTGACGTAGGACTCGCTGGCGCTCCACGCCGGGAGTCCCAACGAACGTGCGACCTGGCGTGCGATAAGGCCGAGCAATACCTCAGCGCCATAGATCACAGCGAGCGTACTCACCGAGCCGGTAATGATCCACACGCCCAGAGGCCAGACAATGGTGGCCGCCGCGGAGGCTATGCGAACCACCTTGTGGCCAGACGTGCGTGGCGCACCAGCTACCCGTTCGCCGCGCGAAGCAGCAGCGTGTAGAACATCGCCTGCTGGGAGTGCCGCTCGTTGTAGCGGAACGTGAACTCGTTCAGATAGCCCTGCAGCCACCGGTGGGAGACCTTCCGGTAGGTCCCACGGATCGACGGCTTGAGATGCCCGAAGAATCCCTCGATGGTGTTCGTGTGCGCCGCCCCGACGACGTACTCGCCGGTCGAATGCCGCACCCGACTATGCCCGGCGAAGTGCCCTCCAAGCTGGTTGTACGCCGGCCACTCGTCCGTGTAGACGATCGCAGTTGGCTCTACCCACTCGATGACTTGCTTGTGGAGCCTCGGTCCGCGACGGGAGGGCAGAACTGTGGCCTTGACGCGTCCCCCTCGCTCAACAGCAGCGAAGACGGTCGCTCTACTACGTTCCCGGAGTTTCTGAGCTTTGGAGCGTGCGTCGGCGTCCCGAGACATCCTGTATTTCGTACGCGGCCGTCCGTCCACGGAGGTCTCGTCGATCTCCACGTCGCCGGAGAGCAGGTCGTCGTCGGGTGCCATGAGCTTGTTGCGGATGAGGTTGAACATCCGCCACGCGGTCTTGTAGGTCACGCCAAGCTCGCGCTCAAGCTGCTTGGCGGACATTCCGCAGCGAGTGCTCGTCATCAGATGGATCGCGAAGAACCAAAGCTGCAGCGACGTGGACAACTTGTGGAAAATGGTCCCGGCGAGCGGGTGCAGATGGTGGCCGCAGGAGTCGCAGTCCCACGCGGGCCGTTCGGCGACCTTGTGGAACTTGCGCTCGCGTTCGCACTTCGGGCACTCGGCGTGCGAGCCGTCCTCGGAGTAGCGGTTGCGCCAGAGCCACTCAAGGCACGCGGCATCGTTCGAGAACTCCCGCATGAACTCCATGAGCGAGTAGGAGGACTCGGAGTAGTCGGCGCGGACCGGGTTGTCGCGGTCAACGGGAGGCATCTTTTCGACCTCTTTCCATGCTCGCGCCCTTCCTCTGGAGCCATCGGCCGACGAAGCGCACCGGAAGGAGCACCACGGTGACGATTCCAAGTAGCTGTAGCCCCATCAAGGTCATGCCATGAGTATCCCACAGAATCTACCCCCTGACAAGGGATATATGTGACATCTAAAGGGCGGAACGCGCGCCACAGGTTCGACGCTGCGCCTGCGGGACGGTTGGGCCGCCGCTCGTCTCTCAAATGTCTGCGACCCGCTGCCGTCCGAGACCGCTTTTCAGCCAGTCCACCCACAGCTCGTGCTTGCCCGCCTGGCCCATCGGCAACGCGAGGGTTGTCTTCCCCTTCTGCGGCCGCAGGTTGCGGGCTGCGATGCGCGCCGCTGGCGGCTGTGGCAGGCGTCCGGTCGGGTCGTTGCGGACGAGCGCGGGAACTTCGCTCGGACTGACATTGCGCGGCTTCAGGTCCGTGAGGGTGTACGGCCACGGGTTGTCGGCATCGATCTCGATCGCAACGAGCCAGCGCGTGAACGCGATGTTACCGGGGGCCACGTTGCGCTGCGTCTGCTGCGCTCGCGCCTCCCGGATCAGAGTGTCGACCGCCGCCGGCGCTGTCGACTTCGTCCGCTTCCCCTCGAGCGAGGCCTTGAGGATCGGGGAGAACGCGTCTGGATGCGTCATGTCGCTGACGCCGAACTGCCAGTCGAGCGTCGCGTGGCCGCTCCCAAGCAGCTGCAGCGAGGAGCGCATCTCGCCGTAGTAGCGCTCGGCGCCCTCCGATGCGCTCGTCAACCACGCCTCGAGCCCTGCGGCCACGTTCACCGCTTTCTCCTTGTCCGGGTCGTAGGTGAGCAGCGGGTTGAGCAACGACTTGGCCTGGTTTTTCGTGACGCCGGCCGCTTTCGTGTAGTCCGCCAGCAGCGGGGCGAAGTCGTCGAACAGCGTCTCCTCCACCTCATCGCTGTGCCGCGAGAAGCTGGTCCACAGCGCCTCGAGGTTCCCCAATGACGTCGACAGCCGCCCCTTGCGCATCAGCAGGTTGCCCGCGGCGGGCGCCGGAACCTCCAACCGCGCGCTGAGCGCTCGGTTGCCGACCGACCGCTGGAGCCACGCGATCTGGGCGGCGCGGCTTTCCTGGCCGAACGATCCCGCGCGCTTCGGCGCCGGAACCGAGCCCCTCCGAGCGTAGTTCGGAGTCTCGCGATCACCTGGGGCAGGCGCACGCACGGTGAGCCCATATATACCACCGCGCGCCCGGTTCGCCGACACGGTATGGCGTTCGTGGAGGGCGAGGCTCGCGACGCCACGGCCGGCAGCTACTATCGATCCACCTACCGCCTTCATGTCTCTCTGAGGCCCTTGTGAGAAAATCAGGGCATGTCCACGGCCGTAATCCTCATCGTAGTCCTTGTTCTCATGGTCGTCGGCGACCTCGCCCTGGTCCGCGCCTTGACGCGGAGAAAACACAAAAATGCGTCGCGTTGATCGCGTGCGTCCTTGCGGTTGCAATCGGTGGATGTGGCGGGACGGGCGGAGGAATCACTACCGCGCTTGCGCCCAGCTTCTCGGCTCGCGTCAATGCGATCTGTCGTCGTGCGGTACCGCCTCGTAGGGCGGTGAAGGGCGGCAGAATCACCGACCTTGCGCTGGAAAGCGCCTTTGTCGAACCCGGCGGTGCGGGGCCGACGTCTGACGCACACTCTATGAAGACACTCAAGGTCGCACTGGTGGCGCAGCTCGCGCGCGAACAGGCTCTATACGGTCCCACGGGCCACTTGGCCGCCGAAACCCGCAGCCTCGAACGCGCGGTGACACAGGGCGCGGCCCGACTGGACGCGCTTGAACGACGGCTCGGCATCTACGACTGCGAGCGCCCCAACAGCCTCGTCCACTTCAAGGGTTACCTGAAATAGCGCACGTCCGCCGGCGCTCAGAGATCCCCGTCCCCGTCACTTGGTTCCCCGTTGTTGTCGCCATCTCCGTCGCCCGCGCCCGACCCCTGCGGGATGCCTTCGCTCGCGCCTGACGGCGCGGTTTTCGCCGGCGGCGCAGGAGCTTTTTCGGCGGGCGGCGCCGGTTTCGGCGCAGGCGCTTTGTGCGGCGCCTGACTGGCCGGAGTTGGCGCGGGAGCGGGCGCGGTGTGCGGAGCTTCGGTGGGCGTCGGCGTGGTCGCAACCGGCACGGGAGCCGGAGCCGGTGGCGGCGCGTTGACCGTGAATGTGGTGTTCGCACGATCGGCGCTGCCCAGCATCACCACCTCCAGGCGATGGCGCCCCGGCGCGAGTTCGTGGAAGGTCACGTGTGATGACCCCGAACGCGTGAAGCGGCCGTCGAGCACGTAGCGGAAGCGCTGGGCAGCTGCGCTCGGCGCGCCGCTCGCGGCGACGCGGACGGTCAGCGTCGAGCCGGTGTGGCCGCCCGCGTGGGGTGACAGGATCGCCAGGTGCGCCGTCGGCGCCGCGGCCGCCGGCTTGGCGCTGCTGGCCTGGCTGGTCGTCGACGTCTGGACGGAGGTCGAGGCGGCGGTGGTCGTGCTGGCTGTGCTGCCACTGCTCCCGCACGCGCTCACGGCGACGGCCAACGCCGCGCCTGCGAATAGGAATCCTGTGCTGCGGGCTGCCTTCATGATGCGTCCTTCCGGTCGTGCCGTCTCGGCGATCCTCGCGTGATTCGGGCCGTGAATTGGGGGTTTCGCCTCTGTGAGACTCCCCCGCGCCGAATATCCTTCCGACCCTCGCGGCGGAAGCTTTCGCGCACGACGACGTCTTGATATCGAGACGCATCAATCCTCGTCGGTGGCGTTTGGCGGCCGATCTTGCTGTTGCGTTGCTTGATATCCACACCACCACGGAGGTCTCATGTCCAAGAAATCATTCGACGCGCGCGCTGCCATCGGGTCGTCGCGCAGCTGGCTGGCGCTGGGCTTCGCCCTGGTCGCGCTCGTAGCGGCCGGCTGCGGCAGCTCCAACTCCTCGACGACGTCGTCATCGACGCCCGCTGAAACGAAATCCCCGCCCGCCGAAAGCAAATCCGAATCCTCGAGCTCGGGGATCCCGCAGGGCGAACACGCGGGTGACGGGGACGGCGACAACCATGGCGAATCCAGCGACGGCGACGGCAACCTCTAGGACCGCATCCGCGCATGAGGTGCAGCCGCCGGCGCCGCGTCACGCGCGCCGGCGGCTCGTCGGCGCGCCGCGCAGCCTGCTGCTCGTCTGCGCGCTCGTAGCCATCGTCGTCGTGCTGCCGGTGGGCATCACGATCGTGCAGGGCCTTGAAGGCGGCGTCTCCGCCGCGCTCAAAGCGATCGACTCATCCTCGCCGCGCACGCTGCTGCTGCACTCGGTTCTCGTCGCCGTCGTGGCTGCGCCGCTGGCCGGCCTGATCGGCGCCGCCTCTGCTTGGTTCATCGAGCGCACGCGCCTGCCCGCCCGCGGGCTGTGGACGCTGCTTGCCGTCGCGCCGTTGACCATGCCGCTGTTCGTGACCAGCTATGCGTGGGCGTCGCTTGGCAGTCTCAGCCAGGGCTTCCTCGGCGCCGCCGGCATCATCGCCTTCTCCTACTACCCGATCGTCTTCCTGCTCGCAGCCGTGGCCCTGCGCGGGATGGACCCCGCGCTGGAGGAGACCGCGCGCTCGCTCGGGCTCAACACGCGCCAGACCTTCTTTCGCGTGATCCTCCCCCAGCTGCGCCCCGCGCTGCTCGGCGGCATGTTGCTCGTCGTGCTCGACACGCTCGTCGAGTTCGACGCCTTTGTCGCCCTGAAGTACCAGACGTTCACCGTGCACATCTACGCGCAGTACGAGCTCAGCTTCAGCGCGTCCGGCGCCGCCGCGCTGTCGCTGCTGTCGATCGTGATCTGCGTCGTGCTGCTGTTCGCCGAGTCGCGCCTGCGCGGCGGGGCCAACTACACCCGCGTCAGCCACGGCGCGCGGCGGCCCGTCACGCGCTATCCGCTCGGCCGCGCCAAGCTGCCCGTGCTGGCCGGCTTTGCCGCCGGTGCCGCGATCAGCGTGGGCATCCCAGTCGGCACGCTCGTCTACTGGTTTACGCAGAGCAGCCACGCCGGCCTGGAAGGCGCCTCCGCCAACGAGCGCTATCTGGGTCCCGCCACGCTCACGTCGGTCGGCCTGGGCATCGGCGGCGCGCTGCTCGCGCTCGTCTTCGCGTTGCCCATCGCCCTGCTCGTCGTCCGCCACAAAGGCCGGCTGGCCACCGTCCTGGAGCGCTCCACCTACCTGTCCTTCGCGCTGCCCGACCTGGTCGCCGCGATCGCGCTCGCGTATGCCGCAAGCCACTACGCGCCCGGCCTGTACAACAGCATCGTGCTGCTTGTGCTCGCCGAGGCGATGTTGTTCGTGCCCTTCGCCGTCGTCGCCATGCGCGCCACCTTCGGCCAGATTGAGCCCGCCTTGGAGGACTCCGCGCGCTCGCTCGGCGTGGGACGCCTGGGAGCGTTCGCGCGCGTCACCGCGCCGCTGTCGCGCCCGGGCATGGCGGCGGCCGGCGTCCTGGTGTTCGCGTTCGTGCTCGGCGACCTGGGCACCGCGCAGGTGCTGCTGCCGCCCGGCCTGTACACGCTCGGAACCGAGTTCCAGGCCAACAGCTCGACCGTGGCGTTTGCCGCAGCCGCGCCGTTCGCCGCCGTGCTGGTCGCCCTGTCGATGCTCGCCGCCTTCGTGCTGATGAGCCGCTTCGGCAGGGTCAGGGCGCTCGGGAGCGCGTGAACATGGCCGAGCTTCGCTGCGAGGGCATCGCCAAGTCCTACCGCGGGCGCGCCGTGCTCACAGACGTCGACCTGGAGGTGCCCGCGGGGACGTTGACCGCGATCCTCGGCGCGTCCGGCAGTGGCAAGACCACGCTGCTGCGCGTGATCGTAGGCTTCGTCGAGGCCGACGCCGGAAGAGTGACCGTCGGCGGCGACACGGTCGCCCACGCCGGGCGGGTCCACCTGTCCTCCGACAAGCGGGCGATCGGCTACGTCGCCCAGGAAGGCGCCCTGTTTCCCCACCTGAGCGCCGGCGAGAACGTCGGCTTCGGGCTGGCGCGCTCGCAGCGCAAGCGGGGGGCCAGGATCGGCGAGGCACTCGAGCTGGTCGGCCTGGATGAGAGCTACGCCGAGCGCCCCGCACACGAGCTCTCCGGCGGCGAGCAGCGGCGCGTCGCGCTCGCGCGGGCGCTCGCCCCGCATCCACGCATCGTCCTGCTCGACGAGCCCTTCTCCGGCCTCGATGCCGCGCTGCGGAGCGAGACGCGCGAAGCGGTGCTGCACGCCCTGCGCGAGGAGGGCGCGACGGCTCTGCTGGTCACACACGACCAGGCCGAGGCGCTGTCGATGGGCCACGAGGTGGCCGTGTTGCGCGAAGGTCGCCTGGCCCAACGGGCCACGCCCGGCACCCTCTACCGCGCTCCCGTCGACGCCGACATCGCGCGGTTCGTCGGCGAAGCCAACCTGCTGGCCGGTCAAGCCGACCCGGGCGGCGTCGACTGCGCGCTCGGTCGCCTGGCCGTGGTCGGCCCCGGGCCGGACGGCCCCGTCGAGGTGCTCATACGCCCCGAGCAGATCCACATGTCGCCAACCTTGGATGCAGACGCAACAGACGGGCAGACAGTCACAGCCACCGTGCTCGACCACGTCTACTACGGGCCCGACACCGTGGTAACGCTCTCAGTCGGCGGGCCCGCGCGGACGGTCGTCAAGGCGAGGACCTCCGATCAGCGCGCGCCCGCGCCCGGTGAAGAGGTCGAGCTCGCCGTCGCCGGCCCAGTCGTCGTCTTCCCTGGCCAAGCCGATCCGCGTTTGGAGCCGCTCGGCCAGGTCGCCCGCCCGCTCGCCGGCGACCTGCAGACCGACGCAACGTGAGCCGGCTCGGCAGAACGCCTGGCCGGCGTGGTCGACGCCTGCTCTGCGCGCTCGTAGCGCTGGCGCTGTCCCTCGGACTCGCCGGCTGCGCCGGCGCCGGGGGCAGTTCGCTGCTGCTCTACAACGGCCAGCATCCACAGGTGACCGCCGAACTGGTCGCCGCCTTTGAAAAGCAGACGCACATCCCCGTCAGCGTGCGCACCAACGACGGCATCGTGCTCGCCGACCAGCTGCTGCAGGAGGGCAGCGCCACGCCCGCCGACGTGTACCTGACCGAGAACAGCCCCGAGCTGATCGACCTCGAACAGCACGGCCTGCTCGCCAAGCTGCAATCAGAGACACTCGCCCAGGTCCCGTCTCGGTATCAGTCCTCGAGCGGTCGCTGGGCCGGGATCGCCCTGCGCATCAGCGCCCTGGCCTACGACCCCGCGCTCGTGCCCGCCAGGCAGCTGCCCAAGTCCCTGCTCGAACTGGGCCGGCCCGCCTGGAAGGGCAAGGTCGCGATCGCCCCCACCGACTCGGACTTCGTGCCGCTCGTCGGCGCGATCGCGGCCACCTACGGCAAGCAGGCCGCCGTCAGCTGGCTAGCGGGCCTGAAGCGCAACGCCCAGATCTACCAGTCAGACGAGTCGGTCGTCGCCGCCGTCAACCGTGGCGACATCGCCACGGGCATTATCAACCACTACTACTGGTATCGCCTGCGCCTGGAGGTCGGAGCCCAAGCGATGCACAGCGCTCTGTATTTCTTCCCCGACCACAACGTGGGCTCGCTGGAGAACATCTCCGGCGCGGCCGTGCTCAAGACCAGCAAGTACCCCGCGCAGGCTCAGCAGCTCGTGCGCTTCCTGCTCAGCGAAACCGCCCAGCGGATCCTCGCCCGCGGAGATGACCTCGAATACCCGACCAGGCCGGGCATCGCGCCCAACCCCCAGCTGACGCCGCTGGCCGCGATCGCTCCCGCCGCGCTCGCGCCCCAGGCACTCGGCAACGACCAGCAGGCGGCACAGCTGATCCAGGAATCCGGGCTGGCCTGAACGGGCCATCATTGTCTGAGCTCGCTCCCATCCAAATCGCCAGGAGGACTTTCAGATGGCACTTGACGCAAGCAAGATTGGCCAGGTCGTCGCAGAACAGATGGAGGCCCTTGAAGGACGCTTCGGCGACGATTGTCAGATCGGCGACGTGTGCACCATCGTCGAGGTCCTCGGCCCGCACGGCTCGTCGGTGGCGGTGCGCCACGGCGCCGATGTGCGCACACATGGGCTGATCGGGCTGCTTCGCCTGGCCGAGCGCGCGGCGCTGTCTGACGTGCGCGGAGAATCGGCCGGGGGACCTGAGTAGCCCACCCGGCGCCGCAGCTGAGCTCGTTAGACGTGATGTCTGCCCGTCACAGGCCAGGTTGACAGGGTGTTCGACGGTGGTCGTTGACGTGGGACCCCACAACAGGCAGAATCGACACGGATGGCCAACCCCGACCGCCTAACCGCGCTCGACTCCACCTTCCTGCATCTGGAGGAACACTCCACCGCGCACATGCACGTCGCGTCGGTGATGGTCTTCGAGGGTCAGGCGCCAACGCCCCAGGAGCTCATTGACCACGTGCTCAGCCGCCTGCACCTGGTGCCGCGCTACCGCCAGCGCCTCGCGTTCGTGCCGCTGGACCAGGGGCGCCCGGTGTGGGCCGACGACCCGCATTTCAATCCCGCCTACCACATCCGCCACACCGCCCTGCCCAAGCCGGCCGACGACGCCGCGCTCAAGCGCCTGGCCGGGCGCCTGTTCTCCCAGCGCCTGGACCGCTCCAAGCCACTGTGGGAGATCTGGCTGGTGCAGAGCATGTCCGGCGGGCGCTTCGCGTTGATCGCCAAGACCCACCACGCGCTCGTGGACGGCATCTCCGGCGTGGACATCACGACCGTGCTGTTCGACACCGCGCGCGAGCCCGCGCCGACCGCGCCGTCGCCGACGTGGAGCGCCAAGCCGCTGCCCGGCCCGGCAAAGCTGCTCGGCGAGGCTCTGCTCGAGCGCTCGACCGTCCCCGCCGAGATGCTGCGCGGCGGTCGCGCGCTGCTGCGCGGCCCGCGCAAAGCCTTCTCGCAGCTGAAGTCCGGCCTGACCAACGTGGGGGCGACGACGCTCACGGGGATCACCGCGCCGGCGCCGCCGAGCCCGTTCAACGTCGACATCGGCCCGCACCGCCGCTACACGTTCCTGGACGCCGACCTCGCCAGCTTCAAGGCGATCAAGGACTCCCTCGGCGGCACCCTCAACGACGTGGTGCTGGCTTCCGTCAGCCTTGCCCTCGGGCGCTGGCTGCGCCGCCACGACACCGACACCGAGGGCCTGGTGCTCAAGGCCATGGTGCCCGTGTCCGTGCGCACCACCGCCCAGCGCGGCGCGCTGGGCAACCAGGTCGCCGCCATGTGGGCTCCCCTTCCGGTCGGTGTGGAGAACCCGGCCGAGTGCCTGCACAAGATCGCCGCCGCGATGGAGGACCTGAAGAAGTCCGGCCAGGCGGTCGGCGCACAGGTGCTCACCAACCTCGCCGGCTTCGCCCCGCCCACGATCCTCAGCCAGGCCGCCCGCCTGCAGGCGCGCCAGCCTTTCTTCAACCTGGTGGTCACCAACGTGCCCGGCCCCCAGTTCCCGCTGTACCTGCTCGGGCGCCGCCTACAGGTCCTCTACCCCGTCGTCCCGCTCGCCCAGCGCCAGGCGCTCGGCATCGCCGTGATGAGCTACGACGGCCATCTCGGCTTCGGCCTACTGGGCGACTACGACGCGCTGCCCGACCTGGAGGCGATCGCCGGCGACCTCAAGTGGGCGATCGCGTCGCTCGCGCGCGTAGCGGGCGTGGCGCCGCCTCGGCCGCGCAAACCGCGCAAAGTCGCCTCGGCACGGAGCAACGGCGCTCCCGCCGTGGGCGCAGCGGCGGGAGCCAAACGCGCGGGTCGCAAGCCCGCCAACACGGGCTGACCGACGCACGTAAGCGGCAACCGCGCAAGGCATCCCACGTCGGCCGCAGCCGCGATGCTCTATATGTCGCGCCCATGAGACTGGCCCTCTGCCAGATGAACGCCACCGTCGGCGACATCGCCGGCAACGCGCAGCGCATCCGCGAGGGCATGCGCGCGGCGCGCGATGCACAGGCCGACCTCGTGCTGTTTCCCGAGCTCGCCCTGACCGGCTATCCGCCCGAGGACCTGCTGCTCAAGGAGCACTTCCTCGCAGACTCCGCAGCCGCGCTGAGAGAGGTGGCGGCAGACGCCCGCGGGCTGGTCGCGATCGTCGGCTTCCCCGAGCGCGCCGAGGACGTCTACAACGCCGCCGCCGTGCTCGCCGACCGCTCAGTCCACGCCATCTACCGCAAGGTCTACCTGCCCAACTACGGCGTCTTTGACGAGCAGCGCTACTTCCAGGTCGGGCCCGGGGCCGCGGTCATCGACGTCGGCTCACAGCGAATCGGTGTGACCGTGTGCGAGGACATCTGGGAGCCCGGGCCGCCCGCCAGCGAGGAGGCGCTCGCCGGCGCCACGCTGATCGCCAACATCTCCGCCTCGCCCTACCACGCCGGCAAGGGCGCAGAGCGCGAGCGCATGTTCGCCCAGCGCGCCCGCGACAACATCGCCTGCGTCGCCTTCTGCGGCCTGGTCGGCGGCCAGGACGAGCTCGTCTTCGACGGGCACTCCTGCGTGCTCGACCACACCGGCGCCATGATCGCGCGCGCCGCCCAGTTCCAGGAGGAGCTGCTCGTATGCGACGTCGACCTCGACGCCGCCGCCGCAGCGCGCTTGCGCGACCCCAGCCAGCGCCCCGCCGCGCGGCGCTCGGCGGGACAAGCGATCGTCCTGCCCGCGCTGCCAGCCGTCAGCCACGCCACCCCCGCGCCTCCCACCGGCCAAGCCATGGCCGAGCTGCTCGCGCCCGCTGAGGCCGAGGTCTACGCCGCGCTGACGCTCGGGCTGCGCGACTACGTGCAGAAGAACGGCTTCGGACACGTCGTGCTCGGGTTGTCCGGCGGGATCGACTCCGCGCTCGTCGCCTGCCTGGCCGTCGACGCGCTCGGCGCCCAGCGCGTCAGCGCCACGATCATGCCCTCGCCGTATTCCTCTGCCGCGACCCAGAACGACGCGCGTGCGCTCGCCCGCGCGCTCGGCGTGGACGCCATCGAGCTGCCGATCGAGTCCGCCATGGACGCCTACCAGGAGCTCTTGCGCGAGCGCTTTGCCGGCCTGCCGGGCGACCTGACCGAGGAGAACCTGCAGGCGCGCATACGCGGCAACCTGCTCATGGCCCTGTCCAACAAGTTCGGCTGGCTCGTGCTCGCCACCGGCAACAAGTCCGAGATGTCCGTCGGCTACACCACCCTCTACGGAGACCTCGCCGGAGGCTTCGCCGTGATCAAGGACGTGCCAAAGACGCTCGTCTATCGCCTATGCGAGTGGCGCAACTCGCCCGCCGGCGCTGCCGGAGCACGCCAGCAGTGGCGCAATCAGCCCGGCGACAGCGCCTCCGCGCAGCCGCCGCCAGGCGGAGCACCGGAGGTGCAAAGCCCCATCCCCCACACCATCATCGCCCGTGCCCCCTCCGCAGAGCTCAGGCACGACCAGCGCGACGAGGACTCGCTGCCGGCCTATGAGCTGCTCGACCGCATCCTGCACGGCTACATCGAGCTCGACCAAAGCCGCGAGCAGCTGATCGCCGCGGGACTGCCCGAGCACGACGTCGAGCGCACCATCCGGCTCGTAGACCTCGCCGAGTACAAGCGCCGCCAAGCGCCCCCCGGCATCAAGATCACCGCCCGCGCATTCGGGCGCGACCGGCGCATGCCCATCACCAACCGCTATCGCGGATAGGGAACCGCCACGGCGGCAGCGTGGTGGGCGGGGTGGTGGGTGGGATCCCATTAATGTGCGCCCACGTGCGCATTGCCCTCGCGATCCTCGCCTGCCTGTGCGCGCTTTCGCTGGGTGCCTGCGGCGACACTCTGCAGACCCAGCCGATCCCCCACAACAACCTCGAGAGCCTGATCATCTCGCCCTACCCCGTCTACTGGCTGGGAGGCTCCTTCGACGGGCTCGCCGTCAGCGAAGCCGCCCACGATCCCGGCGGCGCCTACCGGATCAAGTACGGCAACTGCGTAGAAGGCGGCCAGGCCACCTGCGTCGTGCCGCTCAGCGTGATCACTTCACCCAACAACAGCTTCCTACCGGGCCGCGCAGCCTCACACTCCAGCGTGGCGCTGCGCGGCGTCACCGCCGTCTTCTCGCGCGGCGGGCGCACGGTCGCCTTCGCCACCGGGCCAGTCGTCGTCGACATCTACGCCAACAACGCACGCCTGGCCCTGGCGGCCGCCCGCACGGCCGTGCCGATCAACCGCAGCGCCGCGCCCGAATCGCCGCTCGCGCCCGCGCTGCCCACCACCGACTTCATCACCAAGCCCCTGCCGCTGCAGTTGCCCAGCGCGCCGCGCCCGCTGCCCTAGCCGTCTGCAACAGGCGCCTGGCAGGCGGGCGACCTGCGCCTAGGTTCGCTGCGGGCGTACCGCGATCGTCATCCGCGTCAGCGCGCACGTGCGGTCGGCGTCATCGCTGAAGCGCACGTCCCACACCCACGTCGTGCGGCCGCGGTGCAGGCGCGTGGCGTGCGCGTGCACCACGCCCTCGGTGATCGGGCGCAGAAAGCTGGTGTTGTTGGACAGCCCCATCGCCAGCTCGCCCTGCTGGAGCACGCTCATCCCCGTCACCAGCGAGGTCATCGACTCCGCGATCGACGCGTACATGCCGCCGTGGACCAGCCCGTAAGGCTGGCAGATCTCCGGGCGCACATCCACCTCCGCGCGCGCATGCTCCTCCGAGCACTCCAGCATGCGCAATCCATACAGGCGATCGAAGCCCTGCAGCACCGCGTTGATCTGCTCGGCGCTCGGGATCGGCATTCCGCCGCCACGATAGCTTAGGATCACGCGCTACAGCCGTGCCGGGCGATCGCCGTTGTGGGCTTTCACCCACCGCCTGGCAGGCGGCTGACACACACACGATGAGTCGATTGGACGAGCTGCCACCAGACCAGCGCGCAGCGCTGTCGCTCCTGCTGCGCCAGCGCAAGAGGTATGCCGAGGTGGCAGCCATGCTGGCCATCCCCGAGTCCGCCGTGCGCGCCCGCGCCCACGCCGCCCTGGCCGTGCTCTCACCGCGCCACGCGCGCGAGCTGACCGCCGAGCGCCGCCAGGAAATCGGCGACTACCTGCTCGGCCAGGAGAGCGTCGCCGAGCGCCTGGCCACGCGCACCTTCCTGGCGGGCTCTGAACCCGGTCGCGCATGGGCGCTGGCTATCTCCGCCGAGCTCACGCAGCTGGCCGACGGCGCGCTACCAGACGTCCCCGCCGGACCCGCCGGGCCCGCCACCGCTCCGGCCGGCGCCGGCGCGCAGGCGTTCGGGCGGGGGCAGGGTGGCGACACCGGCCTCGCCGGGCGGGTGGCCGGGACGCCATCGGGCTCGCTGCCGAGCTCGCGGCTGGGCGGCGCGCTGCTGCTCGTAGCGATCGTCGTGGTGATCGCCGTCGCCGTCATCCTGCTGACCAACAGCGGTGGTAGCTCGCATCCCAAGAAGACCGCCAGCACATCCACGAGCACTACCAAGACGACCAGCACGGGCGGGCCCAACGTGACCGAGCGCGTGGCCCTGCATTCGCCCGACCCGAAAAGCAGGAGCATCGGCGCGCTGGAGGTCGTCTCGGAAAGCGGCAAGCTCGCGTTCGTGATCGCCGCCGAGCACCTCGCGCCCTCGCACGGCTTCTACTACGCGATCTGGCTGTACAACAGCCACACCAGCGCGCTGCCCCTCAGCAAGAGCCCGCCCGTTGGCACCAACCAGCGCCTGGAAGGCGCCGCGTCGCTGCCCGCCAACGCGGGCGAATTCAAAGAAGTCCTGCTCACGCGCGAGACCAGCGACCACCCCACCCACCCGGGGCTGGTCGTCTTGCGCGGGCCGTTCAGCCTTGGCAGCGGCTGAGTCAGCCCAGCAGCTTGCCCGGGTTCATGATGCCCGCGGGGTCAAGCTGGGCCTTGAGCGCGCGCAGCGCCGCCAGGCCGCCCCTGCCGACCTCGCGCTCCATAAAACGCGCGTGATCGACGCCCACCGCGTGGTGGTGGGTGATCGTGGCGCCGTTCGTCAGGATCGCCTCACTAGCCGCGTCCTTGACCGCGCGCCACTGGCCGATCTCATCACCCTCGCGCTGGCGCGCCAGGAACGTGAAGTACAGCGACGCGCCGCTCTCGTACACATGCGACAGGTGACACATCACCAGGCCGGGCGTGCCCCATGCGTACAGCGCCTGGCCGATCGCAGCGGACACCTCACGATGCAGCTCATGCAGGCCCGACCACTGGGCAGCCGTCTTGAGCGTCTCCACCATCACCCCGCGCGTGAGCAACTCGTCGCGCAGGTAGGGCGCCGAGTAGCGCGCGCGCAGCCACGCCTGCCCGGGCGAGCGCCCCACCGGCAGCCCGCCGAAGCGGCGCGCCAGCGACAGCGCGCGCTCGCGCCGGAAGGCGACGTCCTCGCTTGTGCCCTCCACGCCCACGATCGCTAGGCAGCCCCCGCGATAGCCGCGCGCGTTGACATACGCGCGCCCCAGCCGTCCCTTGACGCCGCCCGCGCCCGCCAGCGCCAGCGACAGCGCAGTCTCGGGCTCGTCTGACAGGCGCGCCACATCCGGCAGCGCGTGCTGGCAGGCCAGCTCACGCAGCCACTCCGCGCCCGCCGCGAAGGCCTCAAAGAAGATGCCCTCATAGACGCGCTGCACCGGCGCGCGGCGCACGCGCAGGTACAGCTCTGAGATGACCCCAAGCGTGCCCTCCGAGCCGACCAGCAGCTGGCGCAGCGAGGGCCCTGCCGCGCTGGCCGGCACGGCCGCCAGCTCGATGTCGTCCGCGGGCGCTGCCAAGCGCAGGCCGAGCACCATCTTGTCGATCGCCCCATAGCCCGTCGAAGCCTGCCCGGCCGAGCGCGTGGCCGCGCAGCCGCCCAGCGACACGTACTCGAACGACTGCGGGAAGTGCCCCAGGGTCAGGCCGCGAGCGGCCAGATGGCGCTCCAACGCCGCCGCCCGCATGCCTGCCTGCACCTTGACGGTATGCGAGCGGCGGTCCAGCGCGAGCACCGCGCCCATCGCGCCCATGTCCAGCGCGATCGCCGCGCCGTGCTCGCCGCGCAGCGGCGCAACGCCACCCACCACGCTGGTGCCGCCCCCGAACGGCACCACCGCAAGCGATGCCTGCCCGCACAGCTCGAGAACCGCGCGCACCTGGTCGTGCCCAGTCGGGCGCACCACCGCATCGGGCGCCCCCTGGGGCTCGCCCGCGCGCATGCGCACCAGATCCGGGTAGCCCTTGCCGGCCGCATGCGCCACGCGTTCTGCATGGTCGTCGCGTACGCCGCCCGATCCCACGATCGCGCGCAGCCGATCGAGCACCCCCGCGGGCAGCGCGCTCGGCGCCAGCCGCACCCGTCCGAGCGCCACCGGGGGCCGGGGCGTCGGCGCGAGCCCGATCGTGTCGGCCAGGAACGCGAGCTCGCGCGCACCCAGCGTGGGGGCATGGGCAGCGTCGCCCCAGCCCCACCAGCGCATCGACCCGTCAGCCACTGATCCGCGCCAGGCCGTCGAGTGCCTGCTCGATCGTGGAATGCGCCGCGCGGCGCACCATGAATGACCCCAGCCGCGGGGCCAGGCCGGTGACCAGCGCGTTTGACTGCCGGCGTCGCAGCTGTTGGCGCAGCTCGATCGTCACCCGCGTGGCGCCCTCGCCTGCGACGTCCTGCAGTCGCACCTCGGTCAGCGAGGATGACAGCACCTGCTCGAAGGGCGTGCCCTGCACCCGCTGCTCCCAGCGCAGCGTCCGCGCAGCCTCGTCGGCGTCGAGCAGCTGGAAGTCGGCGCGCACCACCTTGCCCTTCTTCGTTTTCATCACCTCGGTAAACGCGCCGTCGTGGACGTCCTCCACGCGCTCCACGCGCGGCCACCAGCGCGGCAGGTGATGCGGGTCGCCGATCAGGTCCCACAGGGACTCCACCGGCGCCGCGATCACGCGGCTGGCACTCGCCGTCGTCACCTAGGAATCGTAGGTGAGCAGCGCGTGCACGTCGTGCGGCGCCAGCCGCACGCGGCCTCCCAGGAAGGCCAGCTCGATCAGAAAGCCGCAGCCCACGACCTCGCCGCCGAGCTGCTCGACCAGCTCGCACAGCGCCACCGCCGTGCCGCCCGTCGCCAGCAGGTCGTCGTGCACGAGCACCCGCCTGCCCGCCGCCACCGCATCGGTGTGCAGCTCCAACTGCCCCGCGCCGTACTCCAGCTCATATTCAGCGCTGACCGTCTCATACGGCAACTTGCCGGGCTTGCGCGCCAGCACGAAGCCCGCGCCGAGCTCCAGCGCGAGCGCTGGCCCGAGCAGAAAGCCGCGCGCCTCGGCCGCCACCACGCAGTCCACGCCAAGCGGCCGCGCGTACTCGCCCAGCCCCCGCACCGCCGCTGCCAGCGCGCGCGAGTCGGCGAGCAGCGGCGTGATGTCCTTGAAGCCAATGTCCGGCTTGGGAAAGTCCGGGATCTCGCGGACCAGCGCGCGCAGGTCCGGACCGTCGCTCACCTGACGATCTTGCGCAGGTCTCGGATGAGCAAGAGATGCTTGAGATGGGTGGCCACCGCGGCGAGGTTCTCCAGCGCCTCGACCGCCTCCTTGCGCCGCTGTGGGTTGCGCGAGCGCAGGGCCGGCGCGAGGATCTGCTGGAGCAGGTTGGCCTCGCGATCGGCCGAGGAGCGAAAGACGCGCAGGTTGCGCCCGCCCACGCCGTAGCGCGCGAGCTCGGCCACCGCGGCGACGATCTCGCGCTCGGTCTCGTCGAAGTAGCGTACGCCGCCGCGCATCTCGCCCTTGACCACGCCGTACTCTTCCAGCTCGCGCACCAGCCCTGCCTCGGCCTTGGTCTCCTCGAGCACGTCGTCGAGCGAGTACAGCGCGCCCGCGCCCTGGCCCACGCTCATGCTCGCCCGCCACGTGCGCATGCCCTCCCGCGCCGGGCGTCCAGGCGCCGGCGGGGCATCGCCTGAGCGCCCTGCGGCAAGCTCCTGGCGGATCACCCGTAGGGGCAGGAACTCGTCGCGCTGCATGCGCAGGATCGTGCGCAGGCGCGCCACATCGCCCTGCGTGTAGAGGCGGTAGCCGCCGGGGGTCCGTCGCGGCGTGAGCAGCTTCTGATCCTCCAGGTAGCGGATCTTGGAGATCGACACGTCGGGGAACTCCTGGGCGAGCGCCTTGCACACCGCGCCGATCGTCAGCGACTTCTTGCGCTTGGCCAGCTCGGCCGCCTCGGCCAGCTCCTGGTCGGCCGGCCCGAGGTCCAGCTGGGCGGGCGGCGGGGCGTCCGCAGGTGTCGCCTGGGCTGCCATCAGCGGGCGTGGAAGGTGAGCTTGTACTTGCCGATCTGCACCTCGTCGCCGTCGTCTAGGCGCTGGGAGTCGATCCGCGTGCGGTTAACGTAGGTGCCGTTGAGCGAGCCGCAGTCGTCCAGGTGCCACTGGTCGCCGCGGTTGATCAGCAGCGCGTGGTCGCGGGAGACGGTCACGTCATCGAGGAAGATCGCCGAGTCCGGGCGCCGTCCGATGCTCATGCGCTCGCCCTCAACGGCAAAGCTCTCGCCCACACGCCCTCCGCCCGCGCGGATGACCAGCGCTGGCCCGTGCGCGGTGACCTGCCCGAGCTCCACCGGCACGAGCTCGCCGGTCTGGTCGTCAATCACATACGTCGCGGTAATCGAATCCCCACCCGCCCCGGCGCCTGCAGGGTCGTCGCGCGCGAGCAGCGCGCCACAGCGCTGGCAGTAGTTGGCGCCCTCGCTGTTGACGAAACCGCACTCGGTGCAGTGCACGGCCATCAGCCAGTCGCGCGACAGCTCACGCCGAGGCGTCGGGCTGCGGGTCGCCCGCGGATCCTCCCGCGAGGATGTCGGTCAGGCGCTGTACGTCCTCGCCCGTGATCGAGATCTCGCCGCCCTCGTGCTTGTTGCGCAGGCGGTTGACCAGCTCGGCGCGCAGGATGTCGATCTTGCCGTGCAAGATGCGCCGCCGGTAGGAGATCTCGGTCTCCTCCTCGGTGAGCTGGCGGATCACGTCTTTGAGTTCGACGTCGGTCAGCGCACCGAGGTCGGGAAACGTCTCGTCCATAGTTGGCTGCTTCTCCTCTCGCGTGCTTGCGCTGGAGGAACACGACGCGCTAAGCGCCGGCGCCAGCCAGCCAGGTGGCGCAGTATAGACCAAAAGGTCAGGTTGAGCTTGAGGGCTGAACGGACAGTCAGGGCTTGGGCTTGGCGCGCAGTTAGGCAAGCCACGAGCGTGCATACAACACGCTCGCGACCAGCGCCAGCGCGAGCCCGACGTACAGCAGAGCTTCGCCAAGGCCGCCCAGGCCGGCCATGGCGAAGAAGAACGAGCCCATCACCGGCGCCACCGCCAGCCGTCCGGGCCAGTTGATGCGCAGCTCCACGCCGCGGCCGAGGCCGTAGCGCCCGAGCGCCAGCATCGCCAACTCGCGGGCGGCCGGCAACGCGAGCGCCCAGCGCGGCAGCAGGCCAAAGCGCCATGTGACGGCCACCCCGCTGATCACCAGCAGGCGGTCGGTCACGGGGTCCATCAGCGCGCCCAGACGGCTGTATTGGCCGGTCACGCGCGCGGCGATTCCGTCGGCGTAGTCGCCCCAGCCGATCACCGCGAACAGAGTCGCCTGGGGCGCGCCCACGCCGTCTGAGCTGCTCAACGCGACGACCAGGAAGGCGGGCAGCAGCGCCAGGCGGGCAAAGCCGATCGCGTTTGGGATCGTCCACGGCCGCAGCGGCTGGCCGGCCTGCGTCTGGGGCGCGGGCGGGCCGGAGCGGTCGAGGCCGAGCAGGCGAAGCGGTCTCACGAGCGGTCGAGCGTATATGGCGCCGGGTCTCGCCGCGCGAATGACGGCGAGACCCGGACGTGCTGCTAGTGGTGCGCGAGCAGGTAGGCCGCTCCCTGCAGGCCGACCGCGGGCACGAGGTTGCCCAGTGCGACATTCACGTCGACCAGGTGGGTGCCCCACAGCGGCCCGAGCGTTTCGAGGATCCGTTCGCGCGAGTCGCTTTCGCTGTTGAGGTTCAGCTGCAGCCAGCTGGCCCCGTTGCGGGCTTCGCACTTGGCCGAGTACTCAGCCGGCGCGGCCACCCACGGCGTGGATGCTTTGGGCGCCTGTACGACGGCCCCTAGTAGGCCGGGGAATTTGCCCCCGTAGGCGTTCAGCGTCGGGTAGTAGGAAAGCGCCGGCCCAGCCAGCGGCGCCTGCACGGGCAGCGCCGGGTTGACGCACAGCACCTGCGGGTGTTCGACGCCTTCGGCGCCGCCGCCGAGCACGCCCAGCGGGCTTTCGGGCCGGCCGAAGTTCGACGGGTTGGGCGGTTCTTTGAGGAAGCTCGAGTACGCGATCACGCACCCGACCTGGGCGGCGAACTGGCAGCCGGGCACGTTCTTGAACGAGCCCCCCACGGTCTTGCCTTCGGGCACGATCACCTGGCCGCCAAGGATCACCGCCCCGACCAGCTGCTTGCGCAGCGTGGGGTTGGGGTCGACCTGTTCTTTGATCAGCTGCTCGAGCATCGCCGAGCCCTGCGAGTGGCCGATCAGCTCGAAGCCGCGTCCTTTGTTGAAGCGGGCGAGGTATTCATCGAAGGCGGTCGCCACGCCGATGTAGGCCTTGGCGGCCCCTTCCGCTGTGACGCCGCCGGGGGTGTTGATGGCGGGGATCGTCAGTTGGGGATAGATGGGGGCATACACGTTGCAGACCTGCGAGAAGCGCGACGCCTGGCTTTCGGCGATGGCGACCTCTTCGGGGCCGATTTCTTCGTTGGCGTTCTCCGTGAACTGGCTGCTGACCGTGGGATACACGTAGAAGCAGTCGATCGGGGGGCTTCTTAGCCGGTTGTGCCTTTTCGATCAGGCTCTTGCCGTTGGGCAGCTCGACGGTGGTTTCCTCGCTGTTCAGGCACGGGTTGCTGGCGAGCGCCGGCTTGCACAGCCAGGTCGTTTCAGCGGACGCCGTCGCGGCCATGACCGCCATGACCGCCAGCGCCGCTGCGCACAGCGCAGCCAGGGCGACCGCGCGACACGGACGTCCTCTCATTGGATGATCCATCTCTCCTCCTTGCTCTCGCGGCAAGCCCCTTGCGGCGCGTGCCGCTGGTGAGCGGGCAATTGTAGTCAAACGTGCCCAAATGTATCAAATGGCACTACAAGGAGTATCCCCGTCGCAGACTGCGCAAACGGGCGGGCGGACGTCCTTGCAGCGGCCGTCAGGGCAGATCGCACAGCTGCGCGGCCAGCGCCGCCAGCAGCTGCTGCGCCTCGCCGTGCAGCTCAAGCGGCGCACCCTCGCGGCGCCCACGGCGCAGCTGGACCTCGACCTGCCCGGACTCCAACGCTCGCCGCCCGACGGTCAACCGCAGCGGGCAGCCGAGCAGCTCGGCGTCTGCGAACTTCTCGCCGGGGCCTGCGTCGCGGTCGTCGTAAAGAACGTCCACGCCGCCGGCGACCAGCGTCGCGTACAGGCCCTCGGCGGCCTCGCGCTCGGGCGAGCCGGCCTTGCCGATGCCCACGAGGTGGACCTCGAACGGGGCGAGCGCACGTGGCCAGGAGATCCCGTGCTCGTCGGCGAACTGCTCGACGGCGGCGGCCACGATGCGCGCCGGGCCGATCCCGTAGGAAGCCATCCAGATCGGCTGCTCGACGCCGTGCTCGTCCAGGTAGCGCGCGCCGAGCGGCTCGGAGTAACGGGTGCCGAGCTTGAAGATGTTGCCGATCTCGATCGCCGTCTCGATCTGGATCTGCTCGCCGTCGATGGTGTCTGTATCGAGCAGATGCTCTTTGCCGAGCTGAGCGCGCACGACCTCGGCGTTGGCCGCATACCCGGATGCGGTCAGCACGACCTCGTCCTCGCCGGCAGCGCACGGGGCCATGTACTCGTGCGCGCCCGTCCCCCCCATCATCCCCACGTCGCCCTCGACGCGATAGAAGCGCAGCCCGGTGCGCTCCATCATGCGGTCGTAGGCGGTGACGTGGCGCGCATAGCTCACCTCCAGGCCGGCCTGGTCGCGGTCGAAGCTGTAGGCGTCCTTCATGATGAACTCGCGCGTGCGAAGCACGCCGGCGCGCGGGCGCGGCTCGTCGCGCTCCTTGACCTGGAAGTGGTAGACGATCAGCGGCAGGTCGCGATAGGAGCGCACGGTCTGGGCGATGTGGAAGGTGACGGCCTCCTCGTGGGTCATCGCGAGCACCAGCTCAGAGCCCTTGCGGTCTGTCAGCTTGAACAGCTCCTCGATGTCGATGCGCCCGGTCTTGCGCCACAACTCGGCGGGCTGGAGCACGGGCATCAGCATCTCCTGGGCGCCGATCGCGTCCATCTCCTCGCGGATGATCGCGACGACGCGCTGATGCACGCGCCAGCCGGCGGGCAGCCACGTCCACATGCCTGCGCCCATCTGGCGCACCAGCCCGGCACGGACCATCAGCTTGTGCGACAGCGCCTCGGCATCGGCCGGCGGCTGCTTCTCGGTGGGAAGGAGGTACTCGGAGAGGCGGGTCACGTTCGATTCGGTGTCGTGGGGTCAGCTGCGCCGACGTATCTCCCCCGCCCCACGGGAGCGCACGCGCGGCCGCCGCGGGAGCGTATACCCCCGTGGCGACGACGCGTCGCCGACCCGGCCAGCGTGCGGGCTGGCCGGGTCGGGTGTAGCTGCGCTGGCTTGGCGCAAAGGCGCCGCGCCTAGTTTTCGAACATGTACGCCTGCGACTGGATGGCGACCGTCTTTACGAGGTTGCCGAGCGCGATGTTGACGTCATACAGGTGCAGGCCCCAATCGGGCCCAAGCTCTTCCTTGACGAATTCAGGCGGGTCGACGGCCGTGCCGACGGGGTTGACCTGCAGGAAGCTGGCGCCATTTTCGTTGTGGCACTGCGCGGTGTACTCGCCGGGCGAGGCCACCCAGGGGGTGGATCCAGTCGGCGCTTCCTGGAAGAAGCCCAGCGTGCCCGGGAAGGGCGTGGTGGAGGCGTAGGGCAGCAATGGCCCTGGGCCCCCATTCTGGCTGAGCAGCGTCGGGTTGACGCACAGCACCTGCATGCCTTCGTTGGTGGCGCCAGGGTCCAGCAGCGGGCTCTGCGCGCGGGCGAAGAACGAGCCTTCGGGCGGTTCTTTGAGGAACGACGAGTAGGCGATCACGCAGCCTGTCTGGGTAGCGGCCTGGCAGGCTGGGACGTTCTGGAAGTCGCCGCCCACGAGTTTGCCTTCCGGCACGAGCACGTTGCCGCCGAGCAGCACCGCGGAGACCAGCTGCTTGCGCAGGGCTGGGTTGGGGTCGATGATTTCTTTGATCAGCTGCTTGAGCAGCAGCGCGCCCTGGGAGTGTCCGATCAGCACGAAGCCGCGGCCCTTGTTGAACTTGGTCAGGTATTCGACGAATGCGTTGGCGACGCCCTCGTAGGCCTCGACCGTGGCTGCGAACGTGACCGGTTTGCCGCTGTTGAGCGCGGCGAGCGTGATCTGCGGGTACATCGGCGCGAAAATCCTGCAGTCCTGGGAGAAGCGCGACGCCTGGTCGATCGCGACCTGCGTCTCCTGCGGTTCGATTTCCAGATTGGCGTTTTCGGTCGGCTGTTCGCTGACGGTCGGGTAGACGTAGAAGCAGTCGATCGGCCTCGCCCCTCTCTTGACTTTTTCGATCGAGGTTTCCCCGCTGGTGTGCACAACCGTGGTTTCCTCGCTCGTCAGGCACGGGTTGGCGGGTTTGTTGGGGTTGCACAACCACACCCGCGCGGGCGTTTTGGCCGTTGCTTGGGCAGTGGCCGCGGCAAGCCCGCTTATGGCTGCGGTCAGCGCTGCGGCGCCGATGATCGCGAGCAGTCTCGCGCGCAGGCGCACAGCAGCGATCGAACCATCTCTCGTTCCTTGATGCATGGTCTCTCCTTGGTCCCTCGTGCGGCCCGCCCCCACGGCGTTCGCCGCTGTGTCTACCAGATGGTAGAGACAACTCGCGCCGAGTGCCTCAGTTGGCCGGCCACGACCGGCCCACCTGGTCGACAGGACAGACCGCGCTCCCCGCCCCGCAAGAGGGGACAGGCAAGGCGGGGAGCAACGGCCCTGCCGAAATTGTAGACATTTCAGCGGAAAAGTCGCAAACGGACCTTGCGGTCGGCGGCATGGGCGGCGACGCGGCCAGACGTTGCACAGGGGCGCGCAGGCGACCTACGTATCGGCGACTCCCAGCAGAGCGGCCTCGACCTCGCGCAGGCGCTCGATCTCGCCGCGGATGCCGAAGCGCGCGTCGTTGTAGAGGAAAGACTCGGCCAGGCGCACGATGGCGAAGGCGAGCGTTTCGGGTGCGAGCACGGGAACGAGCGTGCCCGCCTGGACCTCCTCTTCGATCATGCGCTGCACGACGGCGACGATGCGCGGCTGGACGTTGCCGCCGCTGGAGGTGAGGATGCGCAGGGCGCGCTCCTGCTCCTGGGCCAGCCACACGCCAAGGCCACTGGTGGCCGCCAGGTCGCGGTTGAAACGCTCGAAAGTGTCGAGCAGCCCGATTGCGCCCTGGGTGGGCTCCTCGCGCCTGATCGCCTCCAGGCGACGTTCGGCCATCTCGCCGAGCACCTCGCCGAGCAGCACCTCGCGTGTGCCGAACCAGCGGTGCATGGTCGCCCGCGCGAGGCCGAGCTCGCGCGAGATCCCCTGCATGTCGACGCGCTCGCCGGCGAGGAAGCGCCTGGTGGCGAGCGCCATGACGTCCTCGCGCGTGGCGGCGGCGGGCCGGCCGGGGCGGCTGGCCTTGGCGCCGGCCTGCTTGGGCGGAGAGGGGCGCGCGGGCGTGCTTGTCACAATCAGAGCATATGCGCCCCGAGCGCTCCGGCGCCCTTTGATAGAACAGCGCTGACCCTCGACCCTGCGACCCGACCCCGAAGGAGCCCCCATGGCCTACACCGTCCCGCCGCTCCCCTACGCCTACGACGCGCTCGAGCCGCACATCGACAAGGCGACGATGGAATTCCACCACGACAAGCACCACCAGGCGTACGTGGACAAGGTCAACGCGGCGCTGGACGGCACGGAGTGGGCGGACAAGCCGATCGAGGACGTGCTGAAGAACCTGGACAGCCTCGGCGACAAGAAAGGGCCGGTCAAAAACAACGGCGGCGGCCACTACAACCACACGCTGTTCTGGGAGAACATGAGTCCGGACGGCGGCGGCGAGCCGGACGGCGCACTGGCGGACGCGATCGGCTCAGCGTTCGGCTCCTTCTCGGACTTCCAGGCCAAGCTCAAGGAAACGGGCGTCAACCAGTTCGGTTCGGGCTGGTCGTGGCTGGTGCTGGACGGCGGCAGTCTGGCGGTGGTGGGCTCGGCCAACCAGGACTGCCCGATCTCAGACGGCAAGACGCCGCTGCTGGGCGTGGACGTGTGGGAGCACTCCTACTACCTGAAGTACCAGAACCGCCGCCCCGACTACATCGACGCGTGGTGGAACGTGGTCAACTGGGCGAAGGTGGCAGAGCGCTTCGCGGCAGCCTAGTTGCGGCTGAAGCGCCGTCCGGCGACTGGCGATACGGCCTCGTCGAGCGCGACGGCCGGCGACAGCATCGAGTCGAGCACGGCGCTCGCCGTGACGTCCTCCTGGGCGGCGGCTGCTTCCAGCGCGGCGATGCGCTCGGGCGTCATGGCGGTTGCGTCCTCGTTGTCGGCGAGCCATTGGCGCGCGTCGGCGGCGGCGGCCTCGTCGCGCTGGACGGTCTTGCCTGCGGCGTAGTAGCGGTCGATCTCCTTAAACAGCTCGTCGACAAGCTGCGCCGTGGGGACCTTCTTGAGCGGCTCGCCCTTGGAGTAGATCATGCCCATGTCTTTGGCGCCGGTGATGCCGAAATCGGCGTGGCGGGCCTCGCCGATGCCGTTGACGGCGCAGCCGAGCACGGACACCTCGATCGGGTCCTCGTAGGCTTCCAGGCGCCGCTCGACCTCGGCGACGACGCTGTCCATGTCGAACTGCAGGCGCCCGCAGGTGGGGCAGGCGATCAGGTCGGGGCCGCGCTGGCGCAGCTTGAGGGCCTTGAGGATCTCCCAGGCGACCTTGACCTCCTCCTCGGCGTGGAAGGTGGACAGCGAGATGCGGATCGTGTCGCCGATGCCGTCGGCGAGCAGCGTGCCGAGGCCGACGGCGGACTTCAGCGAGCCCGACCACTTGGTGCCGGCCTCGGTGACGCCGAGGTGCAGCGGGTAGGGGATCTTGTCCGAGAGCATGCGGTTGGAGGCGATCGTGTTGGGCACGGAGGTGGACTTCATCGAGACCTTGAAGTTGTCGAAGTCGAGGCTCTCCATCAGCTGCACGGTCTCAACGGCGGCGGTGACGAGCGCCTCGACGGGGTTGTCGTACTCGAGCTGGCGCAGGTGCTTGGGCAGCGAGCCGGAGTTGACGCCGACGCGCAGCGGCGTGCCGCGCTGCTTGGCCAGGGCGATCACCTCGGCGACCTTCTCGGGGCCGCCGATGTTGCCGGGGTTCAGCCTGACACAGTGGGCGCCGGCTTCGATCGCCTTCAGCGCGAGCGTGTGGTTGAAGTGGATGTCGGCGATGATCGGGATCGGCGACTCGGCCACGATCGTCTTGAGCGCCTCGGCGTCCTGCTCGCGCGGCACCGCCACGCGTACGATGTCTGCGCCGGCATCGGCGACGGTGCGGATCTGATCCATGGTGGCGGTGAGGTTGGCGGTCTCGGTCTTGGTCATCGTCTGCACGGCTACGGGCGCGCCACCGCCGATGGCGACCGGGCCGACGTGGATCTGGCGCTTGGAGGCCATAGGCTGATTCTAGGGTGCAGCAGAGTCAGAGCCGACCAGCAGACGTTTATGCCACCGCGCGCGGGCCACTGGCGCGCATCGCCTCCCCCCTGGCCGCCCGCTCGCGCGCTCGCCGGCACGAGCGCTTCTTTGCGCTGACCGGCCTCGCGCCCGGTGCGCACGTGCTGGATGTGGGCTGCGGAGCGCTCGGCCTGCGCGCGCTGGAGCCCGACATGGACATAACGGGCGTGGACCTGGTCGAGCGCCCCGACTACCCTGGGCCATTCGTGCGCGCGGACGCGGCCGACGGGCTGCCATTCGCCGACGACGAGTTCGACCTGGTGTACTGCTCGAGCGTAATTGAGCACGTGCCGCCCGCCCGGCGCGCGGACTTCGCCGCGGAGATTCGCCGCGTGGGGCGCGGCTGGTTCGTGCAGACGCCCGCGTTCACGTTCCCGATCGAGCCGCACTCGCTGCTGCCGTTTGCGCACTGGCTACCGGTGGGCCTGCGCCGACGCTATTGGCGCATGGGCGCAGCGGGCGCCTGGGAGGACATCTCACTGCTGCGGCGCCGCAAGCTCGAAGACTTGTTCGGTCCCGCGCGCCCGGAGCGCATGGGACCGCTGGTCAAGAGCTGGACGTGCGTTCGCCCGCCGGGGCCGGCAGGCCCTTCATAAAAATCGAAAAGGCGTCAGCCGGTCAGCTTGCCGATGTCGTTGCTGACGCCGTTGATCACGAGGAACAGCAGCAGCACGATCCCGACCGAGCTGTAGCGGTACATGGCCACCAGCGAGATGCGCCGGCCGCGCAGCTTCTCGGCTACCGACCAGAGGATGTGCCCGCCGTCGAGCGGCAGGAAGGGAAACAGGTTGATCACGGCAAGCACCAGCGAGATGAAGCCGAGGAACACGAGCGCGAAGCCCGAGCCGGCGACGACCGTTTCGTGGGCGTCGGCGGTGATGCCGACGATGCTGGAGATCTGGCGGCGAACTTTGGATTCGGTGAGCGCGTGGAAGAAGCCGGTGAGCGTCTGGGTGGTCACGTGCCACATCTCGCTGACGGACGCGCCGGCGGCGGCGAACACGCCAAATGGCTTGGGGGCACCGAAGCCAAAGCCGATCAACATGCGCCGTGCTTCTGCGTCATAGCGCGGGTAGACAGAGCGCCGGATCACGTGACCGGAGCGTTCGATGGTCAGCACGACCGGGCTGATGGCACGGCAGCCGTCGATCAGCTTGCCGGCACAGCGGTGGGCTGCGATCAGCTGCCTGGCGGAGGTGACCGTGGCGCGCTGTCCATCTACTGTGAGGATGCGGTCGCCCGGTCGCAGCACCTGAGCGGCCGGCCGTGCGCGTTCGACCTCCAGCACGGAGGCGTTGGTCACGAGCGTTTGCACCGACGGGTCGAGGTTCCCGAGTGAGATGGCACCCTGGATGCTGCCGCTGAACAGGATCGCCCAGAACAGCAAGAACGCGATGAGAATGTTGACGGCGGGACCGGCGAGGATCACGACGATCCGCTTCCACGGCTTCTGGTTGTAGTAGGCGCGCCTGGCGACCTCAGGGTCGAGATCGCCGACTTCTTCGGGGCTCATGCCGGTGATCTTCACGTAGCCGCCAGCGGGGATGGCGCCGATCGCATACTCGGTCTCGCCCCTGCGCACACGCAACAGCGTGGGCGGGAAGAACAGCGAGAAGCGCTCCACGCGCATGCCCACCGCCTTGGCCGCGGCGAAGTGCCCAAGCTCGTGCAGCACGATCAGCAGCACGATGCCGAGGATGGTCAGCGCCCAGCTCATGGTCTCAGTGTAGGTAGCTCAGCAGAGCGCGGCGACGGCTCGTCCGGCGAGCGCGCGGGCCTGCCGGTCGGCTTCATACAGCGAATCGAAGGAGCGCACCGGCTCTGAGCCAAGCTCGGACAATGTGCTGTCGATCACCGCGGAGATCTCCAGGAAACGCAGACGCCCGGCGAGGAAGGCGTGGACGGCGATCTCGTTGGCGGCATTGAGCACACACGGCGCGGTGCCGCCCTCGCGCGCGGCCTGGCCGGCCAGGCGCAGGCAGGGGAAGGCGTCGAGGTCGACCGCCTCGAAGGTCAGCTCGCCCACCGAGGCGAGCTGCAGCGGCGCGATCGCCAGCGGCGCGCTTTCGCCGCCGTGCAGCGCGTAGGAGATCGCGATGCGCATGTCGGGCGGCCCGAGATGGGCGAGCATGGCCCCGTCTGCCAGCTGCACGAGCCCATGGACGAGCGATTGCGGATGCACGACCACGTCGATGCTGTCGTAGGGCGTGCCGAACAGGTGGTGGGCCTCCATTACCTCCAGGCCCTTGTTCATCAGCGTGGCCGAGTCGATCGTGATCTTGCCGCCCATCGCCCAGGTGGGATGGGCGAGCGCCTGCTCGACGGTCACATCCTGCAGGTCCTCGCGCGCGCGTCCGCGGAAGGGCCCGCCGCTGGCGGTGATCGTCAGGCGCTGCACCGCTCCGGGGGGTTGGCCGGACAGTAGCTGGTGAAGCGCGGTGTGCTCGGAGTCGACGGGCACGATCCTCGCGCCGGTGGCCTCGGCCAGCGCGGTGACGAGCTCGCCGCCGACGACCAGCGACTCCTTGTTGGCGAGCGCCAGGTCGATGCCCTCGCCGAGCGTTGCCACGGTCGGCCCGAGCCCGGCGGAGCCCACGAGGGCGTTGAGCACCAGATCTGCGCCAGACTCGACGACGAGTCGCACGAGCCCCTCGGCCCCGCCCAGCACCTGCCCGTCCGTCCACGCCTCCGACGCCCGCGCGGCGGCGTCCGCGTCGGCGAGCGCCACCCGATCGACGCCCAGGGCGCGGGCCTGCTCGACCAGGGTCTCCCACGAGCTCTCGGCCGACAGGCCGACCAGCTCCAGCTCCTGGCTGGCGGCGCATACGTCGAGCGCCTGCGTGCCGATCGAGCCGGTCGAACCGAGGATCAGCAGCCGCTTGCGCGTGGGCATGTGCCGATGATACGTCGCTACATGTAGGTGAACTGGTCGGCGGGGACGTTCTTGGGGCTGTGCGCCTTGCCAACGGTGGCGATCACATTGACCTTGCCCGCTTTGGTGGCCGCCGGAGAGTCAACGGTGCAGGACCTGCTCGACGAGCATTCGACGCCGGTGCCCACGTGCGCGCCGAACTTCAAGATGGTGATGGTGCCCAGGGCAAAGCCGCTGCCAGTGATTGTCACCTCGCTGCTGCCTGTCTTGGGCCCCGAGCGGGGGCTGACGCCGGTGACGGTGGGCGCGCCGACCGTGAAACGGTCGCCAGCGGTGAGCGCGCTGGTGCCCGCGCTGGTGGTCACGGTGACGTCGACCGCGCCACTGGTGCCCGCGGGCGAGACGGCTGTGATCATGCCGGACGAGTTGACGGTGAAAGTGGCCGCGGCGGTCGCGCCGAAGCGCACCGCGCTGACTTCGCTGAAGTGCTTGCCGGTGATCGTCACGCTCGTACCGCCCGCGGACGGTCCGCTCTTGGGAGCGAGCTTGGTGACGCTGGGTGGGGGTCCGACGGGTTCCCTGACGGTGACGCTGCGGGCGGTGCCGATGCTCGTGCCATCGGGCGCGTAAACGGTCAGCGCGACCAGATAGGTGCCGGGAGCGGGGAACGTGTGGGCGACGGTCGGCGTGGTGGTCTCGGTGGGGGTGATGGGCACGGGCCCGCCGTTGAACTGCCAGTCATAGCCGGCCACCCCGCCAGGGGCGGTCGAGCCGCTGGCATCAAAGCTCAGTTCGTAGCCGGCCCCTTGGGCGCTCGTGAAGGTGGCGGTCGGCTCTTCACCGCTGAAGGCCAGACGCTGGAGGCAGCGCTGACCTTGGTTGCTCCACATCTGCTGATACCAGTAGAGGTGCCCGTCGATGACCTGGTTGTACTTGGCGCCGTTGGGTGCGCTGCCCAGCGGTGTGCCGAACTCGTTAGCTTCACCGCCCCCACGACATTTGTCTGCGACCTCCTGTTCGTTTTCGAGGTCCAGCCAGCCGCTGTTGGGCTCGGGATCGGTGATCGACTCCTCGTGCTCGTGCACGAGGCCGCCCTCGATCACACCGTCAGACGGTTTGCCGTTGGGATGGTTGCCGTCGTCGCAACCTTCGTTGCCGGTCACGAACGGGTCGTCGGCATAGACGATCACGTTGGGGGCTAGTTCGACGTCGCTGTGGTAGGCACAGAACGCGGCCGTTTCGGTCCCGGCCGAGCACTGCGCGCCGGACGCTTCAAAGCAGCTTTCCACGCCGGGCGGGGTCAGCAGGTAGTAATCGTGGGTGAGATCCTCGGGCAGTGCGTGGGCGGCCAGATAGCTGTGCAGCTCGGACCGCAATTGGGCGTCTGTCAGGCAGATCGCAGCCCGCTTGCAGCCGTTGGCAGGGTAGGGATCTTCGTCGATGATGGCCCCGCCGAAATGCGAGGTATAGCTGGCGAATTGCCCGGCGGCGTCGTTGTACTGTGCGGAGACCGAGTCGACGTTTTCCTGCCCGCCGCTGTCAGCTTCGAGGTCCTCGAAGTACTGGTCTACGCCGGACTGGTATTCGGCCGGGTAGGCGGGCGCTCCGGCAGGGTCCCAATAAAAGGCGTAGTTAGTGTTGGACGCCATGATCGGGCCGCCGTTGTATTCGACGTTTGCGAAGGACGCGTCGAGCGGTCCAAAGACAGCCGGCGAGGCGCCGCGCAGCGCCTCATAGCTGAGCGACCTGCCATTCCTGAGGTGCAAGAGCAGCGCGGAGGCGCTGGAGGCGTAGGCGGCGAACAGCGACGCGCCCAACAGCAGCACAAGCACCGCACCGCGTGGTAGTCGCCGCACGAACCTCTCCCCTCATCGACGTCCCTCTCCGTCCTTGTCAACGGTACACCCTGCAACACGCTGCTGTCCAGCCTCGTGGGCCAGCAGCGTGTCTGCCGGACGTCACTGTCCCGCCCCGACGCGACCTGTCAAATCACGCTATAGCCTGGCGAACGTGGCTGTCCAGCCGGGCAACCATCTGGATACGAGTTTGCAACCGGCTGGACACGGCTTGGCAACCGGCTGTTCACACGTGTGCCGACCACCTGGAGAGAGCCGGCTGTTCAAACGTATGCCGACCAGATGTAGAAGCCGACGACGGCCGCGAACAGGATCGCGTCGAGGCGGTCCAGCGCGCCGCCGTGCGGGCCGAACAGGCCGCCGGAGTCCTTGACGGCGGCCTCGCGCTTGACGAACGACTCGAACAGGTCCCCCACGGGCGCTGCCAGGCCCACACCGAGGCCGAGCACGAGCGCGTGCGTGCCGGGCAGCCATTCCTGATAGCGCCCGGCGATCCACACGCCAAGGATGGCGCAGAAGATCCCGATCACGAGACCCTCGACGGTCTTGTTGGGCGAGATGCCGGGCGCGAGCGGCCGGCGGCCGAACAGGCGCCCGCCCACGTATGCGCCGGTGTCACCGAGGAATGTGCCGACGGCCACGTCGATGACGATTCCCAGCCCGTGTGGCAGGCCGCGCAGCATCACGGCGTGCGCAAGCGCAAAGCCGATCCAGTAGATCCCCAGCAGCGTCACCGCCATCCCGCCGACGCTCGGCGCAGGCGCGAGCACGGTGAGTGCAAACAGCAGCGGCAGCGCGGCCACGGCCGCCAGCAGCACCTGGTACTGGGCGCCGTAGAGCGCGGCTGCGAGCAGGCCGACAAGCGCGAGGAAGCCCGCCAGGCGCACCGGGTGCGCGCGCGCGTACATGGAATACAGCTCGTGCATGCACACGCAGCCGAGCACGAACATCCCCAGCGCGAACACCAGTCCCCCCTCGATCACCAAGAACAGCGCGACCGCGATCGCGGGCACGGCGGCGAGGATGCGCGCACCCAGCTCCGAGCCGTCTTCGCGTCGCTGCGCAGCCGGGCCACGTCGACGGACGGCGCGTCCGGCCGGGCTGCGCGCCGAGCGCCGCGACGGACGTTCGCTTGTGACGGGGGTCCGACGGCCGTGCGGAGTGTGGGGCCCGCTTGACATCAGCCGGCCGTCAGCGCCCGCCGAAGCGGCGCCTGCGCTCGGCGTACTCGGCCAGCGACTGCTCGAGCGCCTCGCGCGTGAAGTCCGGCCACAGCTCCTCGCGGAAGACGAGCTCTGAGTAGGCGGACTGCCACAGCAGGTAGTTGGACAGGCGCCGCTCGCCGCTGGTACGGATGATCAGGTCGGGGTCGTGCATCTCGGGCGCGTACAGGCAGGCGCGAAACTCATCCTCGTCAGATTGAAAAGCGAGGGGCCCGGCTGGTCGGCCTTCGGCCGACTGCGCCACCCTCTTGGCTGCAAAGCGGCGGGCAGCATCGAGGATCTCAGCGCGCCCGCCATAATTGAAGGCCACGAACAGCGTGATGCGCTGGTTGCCGTCGGTCAGCGCTTCGGCCCAGCTCATCTGCTCGCGCAGCTGCTCGCCGACACCCTCGCGGCGACCGATGAAGCGCATGCGCACTCCTTCCTCGTGCAGCTCGGGCGTTTCGTCGGCGATCCTGCGAGAGAACATGTCCATCAGTCCCTGCACCTCGTCGGCCGGGCGCGACCAGTTCTCGGTCGAGAATGAGTACACGGTCAACTCGCGGATGCCCAGGTCGACTGCGTCGCGCAGACGCGCCTTGACGGTGTCTGCGCCGGCGCTGTGGCCGTCGTTGACCGGCAGGTCGCGCGCACGCGCCCAGCGCCCGTTGCCGTCGGTGATGATCGCCACGTATCGAGCTGTGGCGGCCGGGCCTCGGGTACTCGGGCCGTCGGCCGCCGGGTCGCCCGAGTCTCGATCGATCGGCGACGACGGTTCCCCGGCGGCGGCCATCAGACTGCGAGGATCTCCTCTTCCTTGGCCTTCAGCGCGCCGTCGAGGTCGCCGACTCGCCCATCGGTCAGCTTCTGCAGCTCGACCTCCGCGCGGTGCTCGTCGTCGGAGGATGCCTCTCCCTCGGACTTCAGCTCGCGCAGATGTTGCATCGTGTCGCGACGGACGTTGCGGATCGCAACGCGACCCTCCTCGGCGAGGTTGCGCACCACCTTGACCAGCTCGCGGCGACGCTCTTCGGTCAGTTCGGGCACGACCAGGCGGATGACGTTGCCGTCGTTGGACGGGTTGAGGCCGACGTCTGACTCGTTGATGGCCTTCTCGATTGCCTTGATCGAGGACTTGTCGTAGGGCTGGACGGTGATCAGCCGCGCTTCGGGCACGGAGATGGTTGCGAGCTGGTTCAGGGGCGTGGACGCGCCGTAGTAGTCGACCAGCACGCGATCGAGCAGCGATGGGCTGGCGCGACCGGTGCGCACGGTCGAGAACTCCTGCTGGGCGGACTCGACCGACTTGACCATGCGCTCGGCCGCGTCCTGGAGCAGTTCGTCGATCAGGTTGTCAGCCGCCATCGTTCTCTCCTTGGGCCGTGGACACGAGCGTACCCACGCGCTCGCCTGAGATTATCCGCGCGAGCGCGCTGTCGTCGTCCATGTTGAAGACGTTCAGCGGCATGCCGTTCTCCATGCACAGCGCCAGCGCGGTCGAGTCCATCACGCGCAGGCGCCGCTCGATGGCCTCCATGTGTGTGATCTGCGGGATGAACTCGGCGTTGGGGTCAAGCGCCGGGTCGGCGCTGTAGACGCCTTCGACGCCGTTCTTGGCCATCAGGATGATCTCCGCGTGGACCTCCGCGGCGCGCAGCGCGGCGGCGGTGTCGGTGGTGAAGAACGGGTTGCCGGTGCCGGCCGCGAAGATCACCACGCGACCCTTCTCCAGGTGGCGCATGGCGCGCCGGCGGATGTAGGGCTCGGCCACCTCGGCGACACCCAACGCGGACAGCACCCGCGTGTCGGTGCCCATCTTCTCCAGGGCGTCCTGCAGCGGCAACGCGTTCAAGACGGTCGCCAGCATGCCCATGTAGTCGGCGGTCGCCCGATCCATGCCCGCGGCCGCGCCCTTCATCCCGCGGTAAATGTTGCCCGCGCCGACCACGATCGCCACCTGCACCCCCTGGTCGCGCACCGCGGTCACCTGTCGCGCGACCGCGACCACGCGCTCCGGGTCGGTCCCGTAATCGAGATCCCCCATCAGCGCCTCGCCGGAGAGCTTCAGGAGGATGCGTTTGAAGGCAGGGGCCACGCCGGGCAGAGCCTATCCCCTCACGGTCCCCGGGCCTATTGGCCTATTGCGAAGCGGGCGAAGCGGCGTATGACGACGTTCTCGCCGGTGGTCGCGGTGAGCTCGTCGCGCAACTGCTGGACGGTCTTGCCGTCGAACTTGGGGTTGTGCATCTCCTGCTCGAGCAGCACGATCGTGGCCAGCCACGAGTCCAGCTTGCCCGACACGATTTTCTCGCGCACGTTCTCGGGCTTGTCGGCCGCTTCCTGCTCATAGATGCGCGCCTCGGCGTCGCGCTGATCGGACGGGACTTCCTCGCGGCTGACGTATTTGACGGTGGGAGTGGCCGCGATCTGCATCGCGACCTCGCGGGCAAAGGACACGAAGTCGTCGTTCTTGGCCACGAAGTCGGTGTTGCAGTCGACCTCGATCAGCACGCCGACCTTGGAGCCGGCGTGCACGTAGGCCTGCACGGTTCCCTCGGTTGCGGCCCGCTCGCCGAGATCCTGGATCTTCTTGCCCTGCTTGACGCGCAGGATCTCGATCGCCTTGTCAACGTCGCCCTGCGCCTCAGTGAGGGCTTTCTTGCAGTCCATCATCCCCGCGCCCGTGCGCTCGCGCAGGGCCTTTACGTCCTTGGCTGCGATCTCAACCGTGTTCATGATGCGCTCGTCTCCGCTGTTGCCTGGTCAGTGTCCTGTGCGTCGCCAGCCTGCGCCGGCTCCTGCGCTGCCGGCTGCTCATCAGTCTGTGCGATCTCCAGCTCTGCTGGGCTGGCGCTATCAGCCGGCTCGCCCTCGGCTGCGCTCGGCGTGTCTGGCGCCGCCGGCTCTGGCTCGGCAGTCTCGGGCGCCTCCTGTGCCGCCGGCTTGGGCTGGTCGGCGCTCGGGGCCTGCTCCGCTGCCGTCTCCTGAGCGGGCACCGTCTGGGCAGGCTCTGGCTCGGTCTCCGCAGCCGGCACGGCTGCTGGAGCGGGCTCCGAAACAGCAGCCGTGGGAGCGGCCTCGGGGGGCTCGGACTGCGTCTGCGGGGACTCTTGCGCAGCTTGAGCCTGGGCGGGTGCGGCCGGAGCCGCCTGCGCCTGGGCCTGGGCTTGTGCGGCGGCCCGCGCGGCGGCCTCCCTTGCGGCCTGTTCCTCGGCCTCTTTGCGGGCTTGTTCCTCGGCCTCGCGTTGGGCCTGTTCCTCGGCTTCGCGCTTGGCGCGCGCCTCGGCCTCGATGCGTGCTTTCTCTTCGGCTTCCTTGCGCGCGCGTTCCTCCTCGCGGCGGAAGATCGAGCGCCCCTCCGAGACGACCTGGCCGATTGCCTGGGTGATCAGAGCGCACGAGCGAATCGCGTCGTCATTGCCGGGGATCACGAAGTCGATCCCGTCGGGGTCGCAGTTAGTGTCGACCAGGCCGATGATCGGGATGCGCAGCCGCTGGGCCTCTTTGACCGCGATAGCCTCGGTTTTCAGGTCGATCACGAACATCGCGTCGGGCACCCGCTGCATGTGCTTGACGCCACCGAGGTTGGCCCTCAGCTTCGCTAGGTCGGCCTGTGCGGCCATGCGCTCGCGCGTGGGCAGCAGCGCCAGCTGCCCCTCGGTCTCATAGCGTTCGAGATCGTGGAGCCGGCGGATCCGCTGGTTGATCGTCTGAAAATTGGTCAGCAGCCCGCCCAGCCAGCGGTGGTTGACGAACGGCATGTCGGCTGATTCGGCGACGTCACGGATCGTGTCGCGCGCCTGCTTCTTGGTGCCCACGAACAGGACCGTGCCGCCGCGGTGGGCGAGCGCACTGGCGAACTCCTGGGCCTGGGTCAGCGCGGCGGAGGTCTTGAGCAGGTCGATGATGTAGATGCCGCCGCGCTCACCATGGATGAAGCGGCGCATCTTTGGATTCCAGCGGCGCGTCTGGTGGCCGAAGTGAACGCCGGCCTCCAGCAGCTCCGCGATGCCTACGTCGGCCACGAGCTACTCCCTTGTATGTATTTGCAGTTCCGCGCGGGTGGAGCGGACCCGGGGGCGGCGACCGTCGCTCGTCCTCGGGCAGGGCCGCGATCCGTTGACCGCGCGGGTCGAGGATCTGACTTTGTCCGTCAGGATAGCCGTTCAGCCCGCTCCAGCGCGCTCTGGAGGTCGGCGGGCAGCGGCGAGCTGACCTCCACGCGCGGGCCACCGAGCGGATGGTCGAAGGCCAGGCGCGCAGAGTGCAGGAACTGGCGTTCGAGGCCGAGCAGGCCTGCGCTGCCGTATTCGGGATCGCCGGCCACCGGATGGCCGATCGCGCGCAGGTGGACGCGGATCTGGTGGGTGCGCCCGGTGTCCAGGTGCAGGCGCAGCAGCGATACGCCCGCGAGCGCGCGCTCTAGCGTGAAGTGCGTGCGCGCCTCGCGTGCGCCCGCGCCGCCGACGGCCATACGCGTGCGCATGCGAGGGTCGCGCCCGATTGGCGCCTCGATCGTCCCCGAGCGCGCCGGCGGGCGACCCTCGACCAGCGCCAGGTACTCGCGTTCGATCTGCCTGGCCGCCAGGGCGGCCTGCAGCCTGCGGTGCGCCTCGTCGCTGCGCGCCACCACGAGCAGGCCCGAGGTGCGGCGGTCCAGGCGATGGACGATGCCCGTTCGATCGGCATCATGCCCGCCCTGGGCGCCGGCGTCGTCGTCGAGCAGTTGCGCGAGCAGTTGCGCGAGCGTGTCCTCGCGGTGTCCGCGCGCGGGATGCACCACCAGGTCTGGGCCCTTGTCAATGACGAGCAGGTGCTCGTCCTGGAATGCGATCGTGAAGGGCGCGCCTGAGATCGTGCTAGCCCCGGCGATCATGCCCGCAGGTGACGCGAGCTCTCGATGGCGAGGAACAGCAGCAGGATGCCCAGCGTGATCGACGCGTCGGCCAGGTTGAACGGGGGCCAGCCGAGCGGCAGCTTGATGAAGTCGGTCACCGCGCCCTCGCGCAGACGGTCGACGACGTTTCCCACCGCCCCGCCCAGCAGCATGCCGGTTGGCAGCCAGATCAGGCGCTGGGTGGCGTGCGTGGCGAAGTAGACCAACAGCGCAAGCAGCGCCAGGCCGATCAGGACCGTCACCGCGAGCTGGTCTTTGGGCAGCAGGCCGAAGGCGACCCCGTGGTTGCTCGTGTGCACGAGTTGGATACCCGGCAGCAGCTTGCGTTCTTCGCCGGGCACGATCGAATGATCGACCAGGTGCTTGGTCAGCTGGTCGAGCGCGACCACCGCGGCGAGCACCAGCAGCGCCAGCAGCCAGGCGCGCGGCGAGCTCTCGCGCTGCAGGCGCCCGCCGCGCGCCGGGCGCCTGGCGGAGAAGATCGGTGAGGCGGGGTACAGTCGATTCATCCGGCGCTCAACCGTGGATGATGCCGCCCACGACCACGCTGTTGATGATCTGCAGGGTGAAGATCGCGAGAATCGGGCTGAAGTCGATCCCGCCAAACGCAGGGATCACACGCCGGAAGATGCGCAAGAAGGGCTCGCAGATGTCGCGTAGGAACCCGAGGATGCTGTCGCTGGTTCGCGAGTAGGGAATGCGCAGGCCGACCGAAAACAGCAGGTTGGTGACGATGTAGGCGATGATCAGCAGCGTGTACACGTAGATCAGCGTCGACAGGAAGTCGGCGACGTCGGTGCGGGCACTTGCAAGGATCATCGGCGAGCCTGAGCGGGCTCGACTGGGCCGTTCGGCGACGACCCGGTCGCGCCGACCAAGACCGCGTCGAGCGCGTCGCTGAACGCTGCGCGCAGCCCGCCGCGCTCGAGCGCGTCGACCCCTCGCGCGGTGAGCCCTCCCGGCGAGCTGACCTCGCGCCGCACAGCAACCGTGTCGTAGCCGCGCTGGCGCAGCAACTCGGCGGTGCCGGCGAGCGTCTGCACGACCAGCTCAGCGCCCTGGGCGGCCGGGATGCCCCGGCGCACGCCCGCGTCGATCTGCGCCTCGGCGACGAGCGCGACGTAGGCGGGCGCGCACGACATCAGGCCCATGGCCACGTCCACCAGCGCATCATTGAGCACGACCAGCGTGCCCAGCTGTGCAAACAGCTCGCTGACGGCAGCGTCGAGCGCAGGATCCTGGCCGTCACCTATACCGCCCGCGCCGTTTGCGGCCGCCTGCACGACGGCCCCTTGGCGCACTTCGACTGGCAGCGAGGGGATGAAGCGGTACACCGGCCGGGCGGGGTAGGCGTCGCGCAGCGCCTGTAGAGGCGTGGCAGCGAGGATCGACGCGACCGCCCGCGCGTGGGGCGCGACTTCCTCTGCGACCGCCTGCAGCTGCGCGGGCTTGTGGCAGAGAACCACCAGATCGGCCCGTTCGGCAACCTCCGCGTTGGTTGCGAGCGCCTCCCCGCCGACCTCGGCAGCGAGGCTTTTTGCGCGCTCGTCGATTGGGTCGGCGCACAGCAGCGGCAGGCCCCATCCGCGAGCCAACGCGCGAGCCATGTTGCCGCAACCGATCAGACCTATCTTCATCTGCCGCACGATATCCGGCGCCTCGCTGTGTCCTCGCTCGCTCGCGTGCAAAGAAGCACGCCACGCTCCCTGCGTCCTTGCGAGGCTTGAATCTCGCACGGCAGAGCGCGAGTGCGCTAGCTCTGGTTAAAGAAGCCCTTCTCGATCAGGCGTGCGCGCTCCTCGGCGGAGATCTCGACGTTTCGCGGCGTGAGCATGAACACCTTGTCGGCGATCCGCTGCATGCCGCCGTCCAGCGCGTAGGTGAGACCTGAGGCGAAGTCGATCAGCCGCTTTGACAGGTCGGTGTCCGAGCTTTGCAGGTTGAGGATCACGGGGACCGAGTCCTTGAACCTGTCGGCGATCTGCTGGGCGTCGTTGAAGGACTTGGGCACGACCAGGTGCACGCGCACGTCCCCGTTGCCGCGACCGCCGACCGGCTTGAGCACTGTGGTCGGCCGCCCGCGTCCACGTCCACCGGCGGCCTCAGAAGTGGCGTCCTCGTCGGCGAAGATGTCGTCGAACTCGTCGCGGCGGCGGCGCAGGCGGCGGACGTTGGGCCGCTCGCGATAGCGATCCTCTATCTCGGCCTCGGGCGGCGCCTCCTCCTCGTAGTCGTCCTGGTACTCCTCGGCGAGGCCGAAGTAGACGAGGGCGCTGTGCCAGGAGTCGCGAAAGGCCATAGCTGGAAGTTAGTGAAGATGGACGACCGACTGTGGGGAGGTCCAAGTACGGGTTCGCCCGGCGAGCCGATTTCCCTGCTGATGCTAGTAATTGACGCCTGTCGGCGGGCGCTCGTCGGCCGGATGATAGAGATTCGTGCCGATTCGCACGATCGTGGCGCCCTCCTCGACCGCGACCAGGTAGTCCTGGGAGGTGCCCATCGACAGGTGCTCGAGATCGCGCTCGCGCGCGAGCGCGCGCAGCGCCGCGAACCAGCGGCGGCTGTCCTGTGGGTCGTTCGCCTGCGGGGGCATCGTCATCAACCCGGCCACCGGCACAGGCGCACGCGCGATGAACGCGTCGAGATCGTCGGGGGCCACGCCCGCCTTGCCCTGCTCGCCCGCGATGTTGACCTCGATCAGGATGCGCAGGCCCGCTCGCGCGTGCGCGCGGTGACGGTCGAGCTCGCGCAGCGCCGACTCGGAGGCCACCGAGTGGATGAGCCGCACGTGGGGCACGATCATGCGCACCCGCCTGCTCTGCAGCTGGCCAATGAAGTCCCACTCGAACAGCGACCCGTATGCGGCGACCTTCTCCTGCAGGTCCTGCGCACGGTTCTCGCCCACCAGGCGCACGCCTGCCTGGGCGAGGATCGGCAGGTCCTCGACGGACACGTACTTGGTGGCCGCCAGCACCTCTACAACATCGCCGTCGCGATCCAGCGCAGACCGGGCGAGCGCTTGGCCGATCTCCTGGCGGACGCGCGCGAGGTTCGCGTGGATAACCTCCGCGCGCAGCCCGGCGATCAGCTCAACCATGCAACCCCCGCCTGGCGGCCCGCGCGCGCGCCTTCGCGCCGGTGCGAGAAGAAGCGCTCATCGCAGATCGTGCATGCGCGTTGGTGGTGCACTTGCGCCACGCCCGCCGCCAGCAGCCTGTCGTGCGCGATCGCGCGCAGGTCGATGCGCGGGCCGTCGCGGTGGGCGCCGCCGAAGACGTCGTGCACCTCCGGTCCGACCTCATAGCAGCAGCCTCCCGCGCACGGGCCGACAATCGCGACGATCTCGCCCCCGTCGCCGAGCTCGGCCACCGCCCGCACGCCCTCCTCGAGCACGCCCGTGGCCAGCCCGCGCCAGCCGGCGTGCACCATCGCCACCGCACCCTCGCAGCCGAGCGCTACGGGCAGGCAGTCCGCACTGAGCACCATCGTTGCCACGCCTGTAAGCGCCGTCGCCTGGCCGTCGGCCTCGGGCGCGGCCATGCGGTCGTCGCTGCCCTGGGCGCCTTCCTCACCGCCAGTGCTGTGCGCGCCCATGCTCGCCCGCGGTTGCGCACCGCCAGAGACCGACGTGACCCGTCGCACGGTACTCCCGTGCGCCTGATATCCGCGCACCAGCTGCCGCGCCCCGATCATGGCGCGCAGCCTCTCGCGCGCATCGGCGGCAAGCTCGGAGTGCTCCCCGCCGACGCTCGACATGTTGCCGTGAGCGCGCTCGGTGAACAGCGCGCGGCCTGCGCCGGGAAGCTCGAATCTCTGGCCGACCGGCGAGCGGCCGATCGCAGCCTGGTCTGTGCGTGTCATTCGCCGGCCTCCTCCAGGGCGGCCGCCAGCTCGGCCTCGCGTCCGTCGGAGAGCTCGCCGTCGAGCTTGCGCGCCAGCGCGGTCGCCAGACGCTGCCCGATCTGCGGGCCAGCGGGAATGCCGGCGGCGATCAGATCGTCACCGGTGATCAGCAGGCGCACGTGGCGCAGCCGGTCAAACCACTGCATGGCCTCGCCGCCGCAGGCGGTGGTGCTCTCGTCGCCGAGCGCGCCGCCGAGCGCGACCGCCTCCAGCGTGTGTGCGAACAGCGCTTCGTGCAGCTGCGAGGGCCTGGCGGCGACGACCATCTCCTCGACCAGCGACGGAGCGACGAGCGCGCTGCGCATCACCCGTTCGCGGTCCGGCGCGGTGAACTCCAGCCGATCGAGCAGTTCGTGGATCTCCGCCTCGGCATCCTGGTCAGGGTCCATCGACAGCGCCAGCAGAAGCGAGGCCATCAACAGCAGGTCGGGCCGCCCATCCGCGGGCAGCAGCGCGAGGGCCCTGCGCGCGACCTGCTCGGACAGGCACAGCCCCGGGTGCACGGCCGCGAGCACACCGAGCGAGCTCATCCGCGACAGCGCCGCCACGGGATCCTCTTCGCCGAGCGCCAGGCGCAGCTCGGCGCCTACGCGCGCGCCGGACACCGTGGCCAGCGCGCCACCGGCAAGCGCATCGGCTGCCAGCTCGCTCGTGCGCCGCTCGGGCACAAAGCCCAGGCGGGCACTGTAGCGGGCCAGCCGCAACAGGCGCGTGGGGTCATCGACGAAGCTGCGCTCGTGCAACACGCGCAGACGTCCAGCGGCGAGATCCTCCAGGGCATGCGCGGCCGTAGCGGTCTCGCCCCGGCGCGAGCCCCCCAACGACACGGCGATCGCGTTGACCGTGAAGTCGCGGCGGCGCAGGTCGTCCTCAACCGTTCCAGGCCGTATCTCTGGCAGCGCTCCCGGCGCCGGGTAGGACTCGGCGCGCCGCTGGGCGATGTCCACACGCCCGTGCGCCCATGCGACCAGGGCCGTGCCGAAGCGCTCGTGCACCGTGGTTTGGGGGGGCGTGATCGCGCAGGCGCCCGAGTCCGCCGACGCGAGGTTCGCCGCGAACTCCCGCGCGAAGTCGGCGGCGCCCGATGCGACCACCACGTCGAGCTCCCTGGGTGTGCGCCCCAGCAGCAGGTCGCGCACGGCGCCACCGACCAGCGCGACGTCCTCGCGCCGGCCGGCCAGCGTCAACAGCTGGGGTCCTCCCGGGTGATCGCCAAGCGCGTCGAGCACGCGCTCGCCGATGAGCGCTGGCGTAGCGGGCGCTCGATCGCTCGCGTCACCCGCGTTGCCCGCGGGCGGGCTCATCCGCTCTGACGTACCGCGATGCCCGCCGCCGCCAGGTGGGCCTTGGCCTCGGCGACCGTGTACCGCCCGTAATGGAAGATGGACGCGCACAGGACCGCGTCGGCGCCCGCCTGCAGCGCCTGGACGAGATGCTCCAGCTCACCAGCGCCGCCTGATGCGATCACGGGCACGCCCACAGCGTCGCTGACCGCGCGAGTGAGCTCCAGGTCATAGCCGTCGCTGGTGCCGTCACGGTCCATGCTGGTCAGCAGGATCTCCCCTGCGCCACGCTGCACGGCCTCGCGTGCCCACGCGACCACGTCGCGGCCCGTGGCAGTGCGCCCGCCCGCCAGGTAGGCCTCCCAGGCCGTCGCGGCGTCCGTGGTTGTGTCGTCTCCGTTCGGCGCCGGTGTATCGCCATGGTCATACGCGCTGTGCTGCGAGGGAGACTCGTCTGTGGCCCGCCGGGCCTTGGCGTCGATCGCCAGCACCACGCATTGCGCGCCAAAGACCTCGGCCAGCTCGTCCAGCAGCTCGGGGCGTTCCAGCGCGGCGGAGTTGACCGACACCTTGTCCGCGCCCGCGTCCAGCACGGCCTGGGCGTCTGCGACCGAGCGGATGCCCCCGCCGATGGTGAACGGCACGAACACCTCGTCGGCCGTGCTGCGCGCCAGCCTGGCGATCGTGTCGCGCTTTTCGTGGGTGGCGGTGATGTCCAGGAAGACCACCTCGTCGGCACCCTCGCGGTCGTAGTGGGCGGCCAGCTCCACCGGATCGCCCGCGTCACGGATGTCGACGAATTCAACGCCCTTGACCACACGTCCGCGATCCACGTCCAGACAGGGGATCACACGCTTGTAGTGCACCGGTCAACGGTAGCGTCCGCGTGGCGGCTCAACCGGCGAGGGCCGCCTTGGCCTCGGCGACGGTGAAGCGCTTCTCGTACAGGGCCGTGCCCACGATCACGCCGTCGAGGGCGTCCAACGCCAGCTCCCGGCGCAGCTCCGCGAGCGCCTGCAGGTCCTTGCGGCTGCCGATGCCGCCCGAGAAGATCACGCTGCCGCCCTCGGCCGCCTGCGCAACCCATGCGACCTCGTCGCGGTTGGCGCCGTCGAGCATCCCGTCGTGGTCGACGTTCGTGAACACGAAGTTGCGCACGCCTTTCGCGCGCAGCGCGTCGAACGCAGCGCGGGCCGTCACATCGGTGCCCTGCAGCCACCCGTGCGTCACGACATCCCCCCCGCGAACGTCCACACCGACGAGGATCCGCTCGGGACCATGTGCCTCCAGGCACTCGCGCAGCACCGACGGATCCGACATGGCGACCGTGCCGAGGATCACCCGCGCGGCGCCCGCGGCGAGGGCCCGCTCGACGGCGTCTGCGGAGCGCAGGCCGCCGCCGTATTGAACTGGCGTGTCGAGCTCGCCGGCGATCCGACGCAGTTGCTCGACGTTGACCGGCTCCCCGCACTTGGCGCCGTCCAGGTCGACCACGTGCAGGTACTCCGCGCCCGCCGTCACCCAACCGCGCGCGGCCGACAAAGGATCCTCGTCATACACCTTCTTGGCGTCAAAGTCGCCCTTGACAAGCCGTACGGCGTTACCGCCGAGGATGTCGATGGCGGGATACAGCCTCACCGCGCGACCGGCGCCGCCGCAGCGATGCAGATGCGCGCGAAATCCGCCAGCAGGCACAGCCCGGCCGCGGACGACTTCTCGGGGTGAAACTGGACGCCGTAGAAGGAGCCGCGCTGCACCGCCGTGACGAACGGGCTGCCGTACTCGGCCGTGCCCAGGATGTCGCCCTCATCAGATGGCACGGGAGCGAAGGAGTGCACGTGGTAGAAGGCGCAGCGCTGGGGCAGCTGCGCGATCAACGGCGAGTCGGGTTTGCTGAAGCTGACCTCGTTCCAGCCGATGTGCGGAAGCTTGAGCGACCCGGCAGCCAGCGCGCGCACCTCGCCGTCGATGATGCCAAGGCCAGCCGCGCCGCCCAGCTCGGTGGACGAGTCGAAGGCCAACTGCATGCCCAGGCAGATGCCCAGCACCGGCGTTCCCGCCTGGACGCGCTCGCGCAGCAGTTCGTCCAGGCCCAGCTCTTGCAGGCGCTGCATCGCGCGAGGGAACGCGCCCACGCCCGGCACGACCAGCCCGGCCGCCTTGCGCAGCCGCTCGGGGTCGCTACTGACGCTTGCGCGGACGCCAACGTGCTCGAGCGCCTTCTCGACCGATCGACGGTTGCCCATGCCGTAGTCCACCACTGCAATCTCGACGCTCATGAAATTGCCTCGGCGACACAACCACGACGATGAGCCGGTCGAGGGACGAGTGAGACAAGGACGCACCGACCGAAGTGTGCTGGCCGAAACGGGGATGCGAGCGGAGCGAGTGTCTCCCGGCTTCGGTACACGAGGGAGGGAGGACGCCGTATCACGAAGTTCGTCGGCCGGCTCATGCTGTCAGCGTACCCTTGGTGCTTGGCACACCGGTCTCGGTCGGGTCGATCGCGACCGCCTGGCGCAGCGCCCGCGCGAAGGCCTTGAAGGCGGCCTCGATCATGTGGTGGGCGTTGCTGCCGCGCCTCCACGCGCAGGTGCAACGTTAGCCTGGCCGCATTTGCGAGCGCGCGGAAGAACTCCTCGGTCAGCTCGTGCTCGAAGCCGCCGGTGGAGCCGGGCGGCAGCTCGGCTTCGAAGAGCGTGAACGGGCGCCCGGAGATGTCGATCGCGCAGCTGGCCCGCGCCTCGTCCATCGGCACGGTCGCCGAGCCGTAGCGGGCTATCCCCGCACGGTCGCCCAGCGCCGCGTCAAGCGCCTGTCCGAGCACGATCGCGGTGTCCTCGGCGGTGTGGTGAGCGCCGGTCTGCAGATCGCCTTTGACGTCCACCTGCAGGTCGATACGGCCGTGGCGCGCGAGTAGATCGAGCATGTGGTCGAGGAAGCCAACGCCCGTTTCGCGCTTGCCCACACCCGTGCCTTCCAGGATCAGCTCCAGGCGCACATCGGTCTCGCCGGTGGTGCGCTCGACCGTGGCCGTCCTGCGATCGGCCCTCTCAGTTGTGTTGTTGGCGGAGCTCATGAGCCGTCATTCTCGCGCACGCGCGCCTCCATCGATTCCGCGTGCACCTCAAAGCCCTCCGCACGTGCGATCGGCGCGCCGGCCTTGGCCAGCCTTTCGGCAGCAGCGCCGATGCGCACTTCGGCCATCCTGCGGCGAAAGTGACGCGGCGACAGCGTGGAGGCGAAGCGGGCGGCGCCGGCCGTGGGCAGGACGTGGTTTGAGCCAGCGACGTAGTCGCCGAAGGCGGTCGCGCTGTCGGCTCCCATGAACAAGCAGCCGGCCGTACGAATGATCGGCGCCAGCGTCTCCACGTCTGCTCCGATCAGCTGCAGGTGCTCGGGCGCGAACGCGTTGGCAAGCACGGCCGCCTCGCGGGCGCTGGGCACGTGTGCGATCGCAAAGGCCGCCTCGCCGACGGTGGGACGTTCGAGCACCATCTCCTCCAGTGCTCCGGCCAGCGCGTCGCAGACTGCGCCCGATGGCGAGCAGGCGGCCACAAGGCTGCCCTCACCGTGCTCTGCCTGGGCGAGCATGTCCAGCGCGGCCAGCCTCACGTCACGCTCGCCAGCCTGGGCGCCGAGCACGACCAGCAGGTCGCTGGGGCCGGCGAAGCCGTCGATCCCGACGGTCGCCGACAGCTGGTGCTTTGCCTCCTGGACATAGAGGTTGCCGGGGCCCACGATCACGTCCACGCGCTCGACGGTGTCGGTGCCGTAGGCCAGCGCGGCGATCGCGTGCGCACCGCCCATGCGGTACACGCGCTCGACTCCGCACAGGCGGCACGTGCCCAGTATCACCGGGTCGATCTGGCCGTCCACGCCCGGTGGCGCGCACACCGCAACCTCCACGACGCCCGCGGAGCGGGCCATCACTACACCCATCACCACCGTGCTCGGGTAGGCCGCACGGCCACCGGGCACGTACACGGCGGCGGACGCGACGGGCACCTCGCGCAGGACGATCCGCTGGCCCTGGGGAAGGTCCACTGGCACGTCGGCGCCCACGCCCGCGTCGGCCACCAGCGCGACGTTGGCGATCGCAACCTGCAGGCCGGCGACGAGCTCGAGCGGCAGGCTCTTGATCGCCTCGTCGAGCTCCTCGGCGGGCACTCGCAGAGGACGCGGCTCACCGCCGGCGGTGTCGAAGCGGCGCGTGTAGTTGATTACCGCGGCGTCGCCCTCGTTGCGCACCCGCTCGACGATCTCGCGGACCTGCCCGGCCACCGACTCGCCGTCGGGGATCAGAGCGCGCATGTGGGCGGCAGCGCCTGCTGCGCCGCCGAGACCGGCGAGGTCCTGCGCGCTCAGGCGCTCCAGGCGCATGCCTTCAGTCCCCGCCGGGCACAGCGGGTCCGAGCGCGTCCACGCCAACCGCTGGCGACGCGCCAGAGTGCTCGCGCAGCCGCGCGAGCAGCTCGTCGATCTGCCTGGCCTTGAGCTTGTGCGCGACCGGGTTTGCGATCAGCCGGGCGGTGCATACGACGATTTCCTCGCGGATGACCAGATTGTTCTCGCGCAGGGTGGTGCCGGTGGCCGTCAGGTCGACGATCGCCTCGACCACGCCGGTCAGCGGCGCGAGCTCGACCGAGCCCTTGACCTCGACGATCTCTGCCTGCCTGCCGGTCTCCTCCATGTGGCGTGCGGCGATGCGCGGGTACTTGGTGGCCACACGCATTACGCCCAAGCGCCGCAGCGCCTCGCGCGCCGGGTCGGGCCCGGCCTTGCTGGCGAGCACCATCGTGCAGCGCCCGTAGCCGAGGTCGAGCAGCTCATACACCTCGCGCCCGCCCTCGCCGGGCCGCTGCGCGGCCTGCTCGAGCAGCACGTCCTTGCCGGTCACGCCGAGGTCGGCTGCGCCCGCCTCGACGTATGTGGGCACATCGGATGGACGCATGGTGATCACGCCGATGTCCTCGAACAGCAGCTTGCGGTCGTTGGAGCGCAGCTCGGCCGTGTCCAGGCCAAGGCCTGCGAGCAGATCGACGGTGCCGTCGAACAGCGCTCCGCGCGGAACCGCGATGACGAGACCGTTGACCGCGCTCACGAGGCCAGATCACCCGCCCTGGCCGGCTCGCCGTCATCTGGCGTCAGCCCGTCGAGCGCTGAGCCGCCGCCGCGGGCGAGCAGCGCTCCTGTGCCGCGCTCCTCTCCGGCGAGCGCGATGTGCAGACGATCGACGCCCAGCGCGAAGCCGACCGCGGGCAGGCTGCGCCCGAAGCGCCCGAGCAGCTCGTCATAGCGACCACCACCGCCGATAGGAGAGCCGAGCTCGGGGTCGTACACCTCGAACACCGCTCCGGTGTAGTAGCCGATGTTGCGCACTAGGCCCAGGTCGAAGATCACCCGCTCGGCCACGCTTGGCTCGAGGTTCTCGTGCACGGCGCGCAGTCCCGTGACCGCGTCCTCGGCGAGTGCGGGCAGGTCAGCGAGGACCTCGGGGCCGCCGCGGCGCTGGGGCACGGACAGCAACAGCGCGGCGGCATCGTCGGGCAGGCCCGACCGTTCCAGGGCACCCTCCAGGCCGACGAAGTCGCGCACGACAAGCGCCTCGAGCAGACCGCGTCGGGCTTCCTGGGGCACCCCGACGCTGGCCATCAGGGCAGGGAACAGCGACGCGTCGCCAAGGCCGATGCGGTAGTCCTTCAGGCCGGTCGCGTCGAGGGAGTGGCAGAGCACTGTGAGCGCCTCGACCGTTCCCTGCGGCGCGGGCGAGCCGACCAGCTCGATGCCCGCCTGCAGCAGCTCGCGCGGCTGGCCGCGCTGGGGACGCACACCGCGGTAGCAGTGGGCGAAGTAGCAGAAGCGCAGCGGTGGCTCGCTGGTCGTGTAGCGCGTGGCGACTACGCGCGCGATCGGCACGGTCATGTCCGAGCGCAGCACGAGCACCGCGCCGGACTCATCGAACACGCGATAGGCGGGCCGCGCTTCGGCCATGTCGGCGCGCGCGAGCACGGACTCGTACTCGAGCGCAGGCGTGTAGACCTCGCCATAGCCGTGGCGCTCGAACACGCCGCGCAGCGTGTCGGTTATGGCGCGCACCTCGCGCGTCTCGTCGGGGAGCACGTCACGCGTGCCGCTGGGAATCGGGTGGATCATTGAAGACCCGAGATTACGGGGCCACGGGGAGGTTAGGCCCCGCGACGCTGGCAGTCAGGCGTGGACGGGCTCGGTGGCCACGCGCTCGATGTGCGCGCCGAGATCGCGCAGGCGCTCGTCTATGCGCTCATAGCCACGGTCGATCTGGCGGATGTTGCCGATCTCGCTGCGACCGTCGGCGCACAACGCGGCCAGCAGCATGGCCATCCCAGCACGGATGTCGGGTGACTCCACCCGCTCGCCCCGCAGCCTGCGCGGCCCGGTCACGATTGCCCTGTGCGGGTCGCACATGACGATGTCTGCGCCCATCAGGATCAGCTTGTCGGTGAAGATCAGCCGGTTCTCGAACATCCACTCGTGCACGAGGATCGAGCCCTCGGCCTGCGTGGCCAGGGCGACCGCAATCGAGGTCAGGTCGGCGGGGAACGCCGGCCAAGGACCATCCTGGACCTTGCTCTTGTAGTCGCCCACGTCGGCCTGCGCGACGAGCTTCTGCCCGCCAGGCACGACCACGTCGACGCCGTCCAGTTCAGAGCGCAGGCCCAGGCGCTCGAACACCAGGCGGATCATTCGCAGGTCGCCCGGGACGGTGTCCTTGATGCGCAGCTCCCCGCCGGTGACTCCGGCGAGCGCCATGAAACTGCCGATCTCGATGTGGTCGGGCGCAACGTCGTGCTCGCAGCCATGCAGGCGCTCGGCGCCGTTGACGGTGATCAGGTTCGACCCGATGCCCTGAATGTCGGCGCCCATCTTTACGAGCATGCGCGCGAGGTCCTGCACGTGGGGCTCGCATGCTGCGTTTCCGATGACGGTGGTGCCGGCGGTGAGCGCTGCGGCCATGAGCACGTTCTCGGTTGCCATCACGGACGGCTCGTCCATGAACACATCCGTCGAGCGCAGGCCGCGAGGCGCATTGAGCTCGATCACGCCGTCGCAGTGGACGGTTGCGCCCATCGCGCGAAAGGCGTCGAGGTGCGGGTCCAGGCGCCGGCGGCCGATCACGTCGCCGCCGGGCGGCGGCATGACCGCGCGGTGAAAGCGCGCGAGCAGCGGACCGGCAAGCAGGAACGACGCCCTGATCAGCTCGGCGAGCTCGCGCTCGATCTCCACCTCGTGTACGCGCGCAGCGCAGAGGGCGACTTCGTTGGCGCCGCGCCAGCTGATCTGCACGCCGATCGCGCGCAGGATGTCGAGCATCGCCTCCACGTCGCGGATACGCGGCACGTTGCGTACCAGCACCTCCTCGTCGGTGAGCAGGCTGGACGCGAGGATCGGCAGTGCCCCGTTCTTGTTGCCCGCCGGCACCATCGTGCCGGACAGGGGCGCGCCGCCTTCGATGACGAACTTCTCCATGAGCTTTGGGCGTCGCCGGCCCACAATGGGTCCACCGGTCTGGCGCCTGGCAAGCGTAACAGCCATCTGAGTCGTCAGTTTCGAGCCGCGCCGCCGTGGACCTGCATCGGCTGCGACACGCGACCTGCAGCGTCCGCGCACGCGCAGCCGCGCGCCGGGATCGCCCTGGGCCTGCAATGGGCGTTGCAGAATCACGCCACTCTGATCGGCTCTGCAAAGCGGATTCTCGCCAGCATGTCGCCCACGTACACACGTTCGTGTCGGTTCCGTCCGAGCTCCCCCGTAGCTTGCGAACACATGTTCCCGTCAACGCGAACATCAACCATTGCGCAGCGCGCGCTCGATGCGGCTCGCCTCGCCCGCTCGTTCCTGTTGCTCGAGGACGACTACGACGTCGACTGGGAGGTCGACCAGGACCAGCGGGACGAACCAGAGCATCCGCATCGGGCGCAGCTGCGCAATCGGGCGATCGCGCAGCGGCTTGCGTGTCGCAGGCACGGCCAGCCGCGGGCGCAGGAACAACTGTGCCTCTCCCCCATCGGACGCGACAACCATGCGCCCGCGAAAGCGCAGCAACAGCGAGCAAAGCCCGCGGGATGCTCGCGCAAGCCGGCCGGCGCTACCTGCGACGACTGATCGGCGACGGGCCGCCACAGTGGCGGCCCGTGCTCGAGAAAAAAACCGGCGGCGTCCTACTCTCCCAGGCCCTTGCGAGCCAAGTACCATCGGCGCTGAGGGGCTTAACTGCTCTGTTCGGAATGGGAAGAGGTGTTTCCCCCTCGCTAAAGCCACCGGAAAAAGGCGAGAGACCACGCCCTCCCGGTCCTTCAAAACTGCACAGCGCCACAGCGAGTATCACTCCCCTTTACGGGGATCAAAAAAATCCGTCAAGCCCTCGACCCATTAGTACCGGTCTCCTTCAGACGTTGCCGTCCTTCCAGATCCGGCCTATCAACCTGGTGGTCTACCAGGGGTCTTACTCCCTCTAGGGGATGGGAGAGCTCATCTTGAGGCCGGCTTCCCGCTTAGATGCTTTCAGCGGTTATCCGATCCACACGTAGCTAGCCTGCTATGCCCTTGGCAGGACAACAGATACACCAGAGGTGCGTTCATCCCGGTCCTCTCGTACTAGGGACAAATCCTCTCAACTCTCCAACGCCCACGGCAGATAGGGACCGAACTGTCTCACGACGTTCTGAACCCAGCTCGCGTACCGCTTTAATGGGCGAACAGCCCAACCCTTGGGAGCAACTCCACCCCCAGGATGCGACGAGCCGACATCGAGGTGCCAAACCGGGCCGTCGATGTGGACTCTTGGGCCCGATAAGCCTGTTATCCCCGGAGTACCTTTTATCCGTTGAGCGACGGCACTTCCACTTGCTACCGCCGGATCACTAAGACCTGCTTTCGCACCTGCTCGACTTGTCAGTCTCGCAGTCAAGCTCCCTTGCTACCTTTACGCTCTACACACGATTTCCGACCGTGTTGAGGGAACCTTTGTGCGCCTCCGTTACATTTTGGGAGGCGACCGCCCCAGTCAAACTACCCGCCTGGAACTGTCCAGCGCCCGGATTCACGGCGCGCTGTTAGAAATCCAATACACCAAGGGTGGTATCTCAAGGTTGGCTCCACGCCGGCCGCAACCAGCGCTTCAAAGCCTCCCACCTATCCTGAGCGAAATGCACCGAACTCCAATACCAAGTTGTAGTAAAGGTTCACGGGGTCTTTCCGTCTAGCCGCGGGTACTCGGCATCTTCACCGAGACTGCAATTTCACCGAGCTCCTCGTTGAGACAGCGCTGAAGTCGTTACGCCATTCGTGCAGGTCGGAACTTCACGTAATCTCTCGTTATCCGAGAGCGCAGACTATCCCTTCACCTCATCAAGCACCTTTAGGAGTGTGGTCTGTGAGTGGCGCCGCTTTCCCAGGTTCATCTGGTAGGCGATTCCAACGATCTCTCGCAAACCGTCGCGCTGCAGATGATCTCCTTGCTCGATCATCTCGCATACTCGCGAGAAGCCTGCACAGCTTCTCGCCTTGCATCCCCGCAAGGGGAAACGTTCGAAGTGCGGCAGGATCACTCCGGTGAGATCTCCGATCGAACGCGCCTCGTACTTGCAGGTGCGATCTCCCTTCGACTCCCGGATCCAGCCACAAGCGAAGAACGCTTGCAGATCTTCCAGCAGTCCTAGGTCCCTCTCATTCAACGAGAGCGAGAACGACGGTCTCACCTCGAGACCAGTTCGCAGCTTCGCTCGAACGGCGAGTGAGACGCAAAAGCATCCCTCGCCCTCCGTGAGACCTGTGACAAACCAGGGATCCAGCGGTACAACCATTCCATAGGCGCCTTGTCTTGCGATGAGGGCCGGCGTATTGCGCGTCACATAGATTTCCGGACTCTCCGGAGCGTGACACGCCTCTCCTTTCGGATCAGTCGTTAGGGGGTCACTAGGACTTCCCTCGGGATTGCCCGCTACCACATTGGTAGGGAGGGTTTCCCCGATATGAGCCGGTTCTCGACCGCCTCTCACGAGACGGCGGGGCAAGTGTTGGTGCTTACCCGACAAGGAATTTCGCTACCTTAGGACCGTTCCTACTGTTACGACCCGGACACCTTCTGTCCGAGCGGTCGGCACATTTCTGGCCGACTCTCATGGTCGCCCATGAGAGCGGACTATCTCATCCCACCCTCGGTCTCGAGGGTGGACTCGGCGTATAGTCTCTGAGGATTCCCAGCGCCTTGAACGCCGATCCGGACACCGCTTGCGCGGTCGACCGTCCTGGATCGACTGAACGATGGGTCTTTCCTGCTGATTGTCCGCACCCGACACATTTTCACGGTACCGCCCATTTAGGACGGAACTCGTAGTGCGAGATACTCGGATATTCCAGCATATAGCCAAGTTTTACAACTACCTCGGTCAACTGATAGTTACGGCCGCCGTTTACCGGGGCTTAGCTTCGCTGCTTCGAACCGAAGTCCTGACAACTCCACGTAACCTTCCGGCACCGGGCAGGCGTCAGCCCCTATACGTCGTCTTTCGACTTAGCAGAGACCTGTGTTTTTGGTAAACAGTCGCTTCAGCCAATTCACTGCGGCCCTCTCAGGCTCCACTCGCGAAGAGCTTCACCCTACTGGGGCGCCCCTTATCCCGAAGTTACGGGGCGATTTTGCCGAGTTCCTTAACGAGGGTTATCTCGATCACCTTAGTATTCTCTACTTGCCCACCTGTGTCGGTTTTGGTACGGGCACGCGCTTCCTCCCTAGAGGATTTTCTTGGAGGTATGGCGTCGGGGACTCGCCGGCTTAACGCCAGCTGGCATCGCACCTCAGGTTATGCGGCCCCGCATTTAACAAGGGCCACCCCTACATGCTTACCCCAGGACGACCATCGCCTGGGTTCCCTTAGCCTTCCTCGTCCCCCCATTGGTCAAACGGAAGCGACGTGGTACAGGAATATCAACCTGTTGGCCATCGACTACGCCTTTCGGCCTCGCCTTAGGTCCCGACTAACCCTGAGCAGACGAACTTTACTCAGGAATCCTTGGGCAATCGGTGGAGGGGATTCTCACCCCTCTTTCGTTACTAATGCCGGCATTCTCACTTCCCACGCCTCCACGGCTGGCTTACGCCGCCGCTTTACTGGCATGGGAACGCTCTCCTACCGCGCGATCGATCCGAAGATCTCACGCACCCGCAGCTTCGGTGACTAGCTTGAGCCCCGTTGAATTGTCCGCGCTCGAACACTTGACCAGTGAGCTGTTACGCACTCTTTCAAGGGTGGCTGCCTCTAAGCCAACCTCCTGGTTGTCTATGCACTCGAACATCGTTTCCCACTTAGCTAGTACTTAGGGACCTTAGCTGGCGGTCTGGGCTGTTTCCCTTTTGACGCTGAAGTTTATCCCCCAGCAACTGACTCCCGGAGTAAACGTAATTGGTCTTCGGAGTTTGCATGAAGTCGGTAACCTGGTAGGGCCCCTAGTCCAAACAGTGCTCTACGGCCAATACGCAATTTATCCGAGGCTATACCTAAATATATTTCGGAGAGAACCAGATATCACTGAGCTTGATTAGCCTTTCACTCCGACCCACAGGTCATCCGCCCAGTTTTCAACCTAGGTCGGTTCGGCCCTCCACGAGGTCTTACCCCCGCTTCAGCCTGCCCATGGGTAGCTCGCTCAGTTTCGGGTATACCGCCTACGACTATGTCGCCCTATTAGGACTCGCTTTCGCTACGGCTCCGCTCATCGCTTAACCTTGCCGCAGACGAGTAACTCGCCGGCTCGTTATGCAAAAAGCACGCGGTCACAGGACAAGCCTGCTCCCACCGCTTGTAGGCGCGCGGTTTCAGGTACTATTTCACTCCCCTTCCGGGGTACTTTTCACCTTTCCCTCACGGTACTAGTCCGCTATCGGTCACCAAGGAGTACTTAGCCTTGGAGGGTGGTCCCCCCAGGTTCAGTCCGCGTTTCACGGGTGCGGACTTACTCAGGAACGTCTGACAGAAGATCATGCAGTTTCGTCTACGGGACGATTGCCCTCTATGGTGCGCGGTTCCACACGCTTCGACTACCACATGATTTTGTAACTCCTGCCGAGCCGGACACGACTCGGAACAAACGCCCTACAACCCCCGGCAGACAACGCATGTCCGCTTACATCTGCCAGGTTTGGGCTGATCCCCTTTCGCTCGCCACTACTCAGGGAGTCTCGGTTGATTTTCTTTCCTCGGGGTACTGAGATGTTTCACTTCCCCCGCTTGTCTTCGCCCGGTCTATGTGTTCAACCGGGGATAACGCCGCATTACCAGCGCTGGGTTTCCCCATTCGGGCATCCACGGGTCAAAGGCTATTCAGCGCCTAACCGTGGCTTATCGCAGCCGTTCACGCCCTTCATCGACTCTTGGTGCCAAGGCATCCACCATGCGCCCTTACTATCTTGACGGTGATCTGGCCCAACTAGACCCGATACCCATTTCTGGGCACGCGAGGTCTTGCAGGGCCCGGTGATACCCGTTTTCAGCCGCCGCTTATCGATGGCGGCTGATGTGGCTTCTGTGCAGTTTTCAAGGACCGTGGAGAGGCGTGTACGCGGCCCGTGCCAGGCATGTGCGGGCGCGACTTGATGTCGCGACTGCACCTGGCGCGAGCGGCGCCGGTCTCTCAAAACTCAACAGCATGCTGGGGTCGTTTTGCGGCATCCCGCCACGGAACTCCCCAAGTAGCAAGGGGGCTCAGCGGCCAAAGGCCATCCAGCCAGGCTCGGTCGACATGCTAGGCCCGATCCCGCTTTGACATCGCAGAGCCTCAACCCAGTACCCATTACTGGGCACAGGCGGGCTCGGCGACCGCATGGGCCTGTCACGAGGACAGACCCTGGATCGGGGCACCGCTAGGTGCTCCCTAGAAAGGAGGTGATCCAGCCGCAGCTTCCGCTACGGCTACCTTGTTACGACTTCACCCCAGTCACGAGCCCCACCTTCGACGGCTCCCTCCCTTGCGGGTTAGGCCACCGGCTTCGGGTGTTGCTCACTCCCATGGTGTGACGGGCGGTGTGTACAAGGCCCGGGAACGTATTCACCGCGGCAGTGCTGATCCGCGATTACTAGCAACTCCGCCTTCATGCAGGCGAATTTCAGCCTGCAATCCGAACCGAGACGCACTTTAAGGGATTCGCTCCACCTCGCGGTATCGCAACCCTCTGTATGCGCCAATGTAGCACGTGTGTAGCCCTGGACATAAGGGGCATGATGACTTGACGTCATCCCCACCTTCCTCCGGTTTGTCACCGGCAGTCTCGCATGAGTCCCCAACTAAATGCTGGCAACATGCGACGGGGGTTGCGCTCGTTGCGGGACTTAACCCAACATCTCACGACACGAGCTGACGACAGCCATGCACCACCTGTGAAGGTGCCCCGAAGGGAAGATGTGTTTCCACACCGGTCACCCACATGTCAAGCCCAGGTAAGGTTCTTCGCGTCGCGTCGAATTAAACCACATGCTCCGCTGCTTGTGCGGGCCCCCGTCAATTCCTTTGAGTTTTAGCCTTGCGGCCGTACTCCCCAGGCGGGCAACTTAATGCGTTAGCTTCGACACGGGGGGAGTCGACACCCCCCACATCTAGTTGCCATCGTTTACAGCGTGGACTACCAGGGTATCTAATCCTGTTTGCTCCCCACGCTTTCGCGTCTCAGCGTCAGTCACGTCCCAGCGAGCTGCCTTCGCCATTGGTGTTCCTCCTGATATCTGCGCATTTCACCGCTACACCAGGAATTCCACTCGCCCCTTCCGGACTCTAGCCTCGCAGTATCCACCGGCATTCCAGGGTTGAGCCCTGGACTTTCACAGCGGACTAACGAGGCCGCCTACACGCTCTTTACGCCCAATAATTCCGGACAACGCTCGCACCCTACGTATTACCGCGGCTGCTGGCACGTAGTTAGCCGGTGCTTCTTGTGAAGGTACCGTCACTCCAGGCGGCTATTTACCGCCGAAGCTTCGTCCCAACTGAAAGGGGTTTACAACCCGAAAGCCTTCTTCCCCCACGCGGCGTTGCTGCGTCACGCTTTCGCGCATTGCGCAAGATTCCCCACTGCTGCCTCCCGTAGGAGTCTGGGCCGTGTCTCAGTCCCAGTGTGGCTGATCGTCCTCTCAGACCAGCTACCCATCGGAGCCTTGGTGAGCCGTTACCTCACCAACAAGCTAATGGGCCGCGGGCCCATCTCGATGCGGAGGCCGAAGCTTCCTTTCCCCTTGCGGGCACATCCGGTATTAGCCCGAGTTTCCTCGGGTTGTCCCGGTCATCGAGGCAGGTGACCCACGTGTTACTCACCCGTTCGCGGCTTTGCCCCAGGGCAAGCCCTGGTTCGTCGCTCCACTTGCATGTGTTAAGCACGCCGCCAGCGTTCGTCCTGAGCCAGGATCAAACTCTCCGTGAAGAACTTCACGAAAAGCTGTCATGGATTCGCCCCTGCCGCTTGCGCAACCGAGGTCGCGGGCGGTCGGAGCTGTTCGAAGCCCTATACACGTGGGCCCCGAACCATGACGGGGTACTGCTCTACTTGACTCTTTGTCCGCCACCGGACGCGCTGGCCGATCTACGATCGGTCGCTCCCGCTGGCGGGTCGAACCTGGACGCACACCACGATCGCGAGTTGCGATCGCAGATGCGCATGCTGTTGAGTTTTCAAAGACCGCCGAGCCTCAACCAAAGGGTTTCCTTCTGAGGAGACCGATCCGACCCAGCGCCCAGGGGCGCCTGCGGGCCGACGAAGGAGTATAGCGCGTCGCGCTTCGCAGCACAAGCGGCTCAGCCAGCGCGTAGGCGCCGGAAGCGCCTACGCCCCACCTTGAGCACCTGCCCGTCGGCCCGCTCTGCGGCCACGTCGTGCTCGCCGGCCGTCAGGGACTGCTCGCCTAGGACTACGCCGCCCTGGTCGATCAGTCGCCGCGCCTCAGAGCGCGAGATCCCGAACTCCTGCGCGATTACCCCCGGCAGGTGGACCACACCGTCGGCCACCTGGACAGTGGCCTCCGCGATCTCCTCAGGCGCCTGGCGCGCGACGAACACCCGATCGAAATGCGCCTCTGCCGCGGCAGCGTCCTCGGCACCGTGCAGCCACGTGACCAGCTCGCGCGCGAGCGCCCGCTTGGCATCGCGCGCCGACAGCTCGCGCCACGCCGCTGCGCCCGCGCCCAGGCGCGGCGCCACGAGCAGCCGGTAGTACTCCTCCATCGCCGCGTCGGGGATCGCCATCGTCTTGCCGTACATCTCCTCGGGCGCGTCTGTGATGCCAATCTGGTTGCCTAGCGACTTGGACATCTTGCGCGCGCCTTCGGTGCCGACGAGGATCGGCATGGTCATGATCGCCTGCCCGGGTTGGCCGTAGGCGCGCTGGATGTCGCGTCCCAGCAGCAGGTTGAACTGCTGGTCGGTCCCCCCCAGCTCCACGTCCGCGCGCACGGCCACCGAGTCATAGCCCTGCAGCAGCGGGTAGAGCAGCTCGAGCATCGAGATCGAGGTGCCGGCCGCGATCCGCTTGGCGAAGTCGTCGCGCTCGAGCAGTTGGGCGGCCGTGGTGGTGGCCACCAGCGCCAGCAGGTCGGCCATCGGCATGTCCAGCCACTCGCCGTTGCGCCGGACCTCCAACAGCTCCGGGTCGCCGTCGAGGATCCTCAGCGCCTGGCGCTGGAAGGTGGCTGCGTTGGCCTCGATCTTCTCCGGGGACAGCATCGGGCGAAGCTCCGAGCGACCAGAGGGGTCGCCCACGCGGGCTGTGTAGTCGCCGATGATCAGCACCACGCGATGGCCCGCGTCCTGGAACTGGCGAAGCTTGGTCAGCACGACCGCGTGTCCCAGATGGATGTCGGGCGCGGTCGGGTCGATGCCTAGCTTCACGCGCAGCGGGCCGCCCTCGCGGGCGGCCGTGCGCAGCTTCTCCGCCAGCCCCCCCGCGGGCAGGCTGTCGA